>NZ_BJMN01000033.1 GCF_006539185.1 Streptomyces gardneri | reverse complement strand
AAAACCCCGCCGATAACGGGATCGTTACCGGCGGGTTCGTTCGGGAGGTCCGTTCGTACGGGTCGTTCGCGCGGGTTCGTCGGCGCGGGGCGTGTCGGTGCGGGGCCCGCCCGTACGGAACGGGCGTCAGGCGCGCCGTCAGAAGCGGCCGGCGCCCAGGTCCCGGGAGACGGCGCGGGCGCAGTCCCGCACCGCCGCGACCAGCTCGGGGCGCAGCTCCCCGCCCGGGCAGATCCGCTCCACCGCGCCCGTGACCGCCACCGCGCCCACCGGCATCCGCCGCCGGTCGTGGATCGGCGCCGCCACCGAGGCCACGCCCTCCCAGGTCTCCTCCACGTCCTCGGCCCAGCCCTTGGCCCGCGTGAGGTCGAGCAGCGACTCGAAGGCGGGCAGCTCCGTGGTCGTCCGGGGCGTGAACGCCTCCCGTTCGACCTCCAGCACCTCGCTGTGGGCCACCGGGTCGTAGGCCGAGAGGACCTTCCCGAGCGCGGTGGAGTGCAGCGGCTGCATGGCCCCGACCTCCAGGACCTGACGACTGTCGTCCGGCCGGAAGACGTGGTGCACGATCAGGACGCCCCGCTGGTGCAGCACCCCCAGGTGCACGCTCTCGCCGCTCGACCGCGCGAGGTCGTCCGTCCAGACGAGGGCCCGGGCCCGCAGCTCGTGCACGTCCAGATAGCTGTTGCCGAGCCGCAGCAGCTCCGCCCCCAGCTGGTAGCGGCCCGAGGCCGCCTCCTGCTCCACGAAGCCCTCCGCCTGGAGGGTGCGCAGGATGCCGTGGGCCGTCCCCTTCGCGAGCCCCAGCGAGGACGCGATGTCGGACAGGCCGAGCCGGCGCTCGCCGCCCGCGAGCAGTCGCAGCATCGCCGCCGCCCGTTCAAGCGACTGGATGTTCTTCGCCATCGCCCGACCCTTCTCCCTCTCACACTGTTCGACAATGCTGAACACTATCGGTCGATGCCGACCTTGGCTCACACATGACAGTGTCGGTCAAGAACGGGCCGTACCGGGAGTCCCCGCACACAGAATGCCGTCCGGCTCGTAAGACGCCATGTCCACCCCGGGGCAAGCGCGGTTACGCTGACCCCGTGCACCCTCCACCGAGAGTGCAAAGCCGACAGCCGTCGCATCCCAGGGAGCTCATCCATGGCCTCGTTGCCGACCCCTTCCGCTGACAGCCGGAACCGCGCCGCAGCCCTCCGTGAGGCACTCGCCGAGCGAGTCGTCGTCGCCGACGGAGCCATGGGCACCATGCTCCAGGCGCAGGACCCCACCCTCGAGGACTTCCAGAACCTCGAAGGCTGCAACGAGATCCTGAACGTGACCCGCCCCGACATCGTGCGCTCGGTCCACGAGGCGTACTTCGAGGTCGGCGTCGACTGCGTCGAGACGAACACCTTCGGCTCCAACCACTCGGCCGCCGGCGAGTACGAGATCGCCGACCGCATCTTCGAGCTCTCCGAGGCGGGCGCCCGGATCGCCCGCGAGGTCGCCGACGAGTACAGCGCCAAGGACGGCCGTCAGCGCTGGGTGCTGGGCTCCATCGGCCCCGGCACCAAGCTGCCGTCGCTCGGCCACACCACGTACGACGTCCTGCGCGACGGCTACCAGCAGAACGCCGAGGGCCTGCTGGCCGGCGGCTCGGACGCCCTGATCGTCGAGACGACCCAGGACCTGCTGCAGACCAAGTCGAGCCTCATCGGCGCGCGCCGCGCCATGGACGCCCTGGGCGTCGACGTGCCGCTGATCTGCTCGCTCGCCTTCGAGACCACGGGCGTCATGCTGCTCGGCTCGGAGATCGGCGCGGCGCTGACCGCGCTCGAACCGCTCGGCATCGACATGATCGGCCTGAACTGCTCCACCGGCCCGGCCGAGATGAGCGAGCACCTGCGCTACCTCGCCCGCCACTCGCGTACGCCGCTGATGTGCATGCCGAACGCCGGCCTGCCCATCCTGACCAAGGACGGCGCGTACTTCCCGCTGTCCCCGGCCGAGATGGCCGACGCCCAGGAGAACTTCGTCCGCGACTACGGCCTGTCGCTGATCGGCGGCTGCTGCGGATCGACGCCCGAGCACCTGCGCCACGTCGTCGACCGGGTGCGCGGCGTCACGCCCCCCGAGCGCACTCCCCACCCCGAGCCCGGCGCCGCCTCGCTCTACCAGACGGTCCCCTTCCGCCAGGACACCGCGTACATGGCGATCGGCGAGCGGACGAACGCCAACGGCTCCAAGAAGTTCCGCGAGGCCATGCTCGAGGCCCGCTGGGACGACTGCGTCGAAATGGCCCGCGACCAGATCCGCGAGGGCGCGCACATGCTCGACCTCTGCGTCGACTACGTCGGCCGCGACGGCGTCGCGGACATGAAGGAGCTGGCCGGCCGCTTCGCCACCGCGTCCACCCTGCCGATCGTCCTCGACTCCACCGAGGTCGACGTCATCCAGGCCGGTCTGGAGAAGCTCGGCGGCCGCGCGGTCATCAACTCCGTCAACTACGAGGACGGCGACGGCCCCGAGTCCCGCTTCGCGAAGGTCACCCGACTGGCGCAGGAGCACGGCGCCGCGCTGATCGCCCTCACCATCGACGAGGAGGGCCAGGCCCGTACCGTCGAGCACAAGGTCGCCATCGCCGAGCGGCTCATCGACGACCTCACCGGCAACTGGGGCATCCACGAGTCGGACATCCTCATCGACACCCTGACCTTCACGATCTGCACCGGTCAGGAGGAGTCCCGCAAGGACGGCATCGCCACGATCGAGGCGATCCGCGAGCTGAAGCGCCGCCACCCGGACGTCCAGACCACGCTGGGCCTGTCGAACATCTCCTTCGGCCTCAACCCGGCCGCGCGGATCCTGCTCAACTCGGTCTTCCTCGACGAGTGCGTGAAGGCCGGTCTCGACTCGGCGATCGTGCACGCCTCGAAGATCCTGCCGATCGCCCGCTTCGACGACGAGCAGGTCACCACCGCCCTCGACCTGATCTACGACCGCCGTGCCGAGGGCTACGACCCGCTGCAGAAGCTGATGGCGCTCTTCGAGGGCGTCAACACCAAGTCGATGAAGGCCGGCAAGACCGAGGAGCTCCTCGCGCTGCCCCTCGACGAGCGGCTCAAGCGCCGGATCATCGACGGCGAGAAGAACGGCCTGGAGGCGGACCTCGACGAGGCCCTCACCGAGCGCCCCGCCCTCGACATCGTCAACGAGACCCTCCTCGACGGCATGAAGACCGTCGGCGAGCTCTTCGGCTCCGGCCAGATGCAGCTGCCGTTCGTGCTCCAGTCCGCCGAGGTCATGAAGACGGCGGTCGCCCACCTCGAACCGCACATGGAGAAGTCGGACGCCGAGGGGAAGGGCACGATCGTCCTCGCCACGGTCCGCGGAGACGTCCACGACATCGGCAAGAACCTCGTCGACATCATCCTCTCGAACAACGGCTACAACGTCGTCAACATCGGCATCAAGCAGCCCGTCTCCGCGATCCTGGAAGCCGCCGAGGAGCACCGGGCCGACGTCATCGGCATGTCGGGCCTCCTCGTGAAGTCCACCGTGATCATGAAGGAGAACCTCCAGGAGCTGAACCAGCGCGAGCTGGCCGCCAAGTACCCCGTGATCCTCGGCGGCGCGGCCCTCACCCGGGCCTACGTCGAGCAGGACCTCCACGAGATCTACCAGGGCGAGGTCCGGTACGCCCGCGACGCCTTCGAGGGCCTGCGCCTCATGGACGCCCTCATCTCCGTCAAGCGAGGCGTCCCCGGAGCCGCGCTGCCCGAGCTCAAGCAGCGCCGGGTCGTGAAGCGGGACGCGGCGGCCCTCCAGGTCGAGGAGCAGGAGCCCGGCGGCCGTTCCGACGTGTCCACCGACAACCGGGTGCCGACGCCGCCCTTCTGGGGCACGCGGGTCGTCAAGGGCATCCCGCTCAAGGAGTACGCGTCCTGGCTCGACGAGGGCGCCCTCTTCAAGGGCCAGTGGGGCCTCAAGCAGAACCGGGCCGGGGACGGACCGTCGTACGAGGAGCTCGTCGAGACCGAGGGCCGGCCGCGGCTGCGCGGCTGGCTGGAGCGCCTCCACACGGAGAACCTCCTGGAGGCGGCCGTCGTCCACGGATACTTCCCCTGTGTCTCCAAGGGCGACGACCTGATCATCCTGGACGAGGCAGGAAACGAGCGGACCCGCTTCTCCTTCCCGCGCCAGCGCCGGGGCCGCCGTCTCTGCCTCGCGGACTACTTCCGCCCGGAGGAGTCCGGCGAGACCGACGTCGTCGGCCTCCAGGTCGTCACCGTCGGCTCCAAGATCGGCGAGGCCACCGCGAAGCTCTTCGAGTCCGACTCCTACCGCGACTACCTGGAGCTGCACGGCCTCTCCGTCCAGCTCGCCGAGGCCCTCGCCGAGTACTGGCACGCGCGCGTCCGCGCCGAGCTGGGCTTCGCGGGCGAGGACCCGGCGGCCGTCGAGGACATGTTCGCGCTGAAGTACCGCGGCGCGCGCTTCTCCCTCGGCTACGGCGCCTGCCCCGACCTGGAGGACCGCGCGAAGATCGCGGACCTGCTGCGGCCGGAGCGGATCGGCGTGCACCTGTCGGAGGAGTTCCAGCTCCACCCCGAGCAGTCCACCGACGCCATCGTGATCCATCACCCGGAGGCGACGTACTTCAACGCCCGGTGAGCGTCGTGAGGTAAATCCGAGCGCCCTCGCCGCGTGCGACGTACACTTGTCGGTCCAGTGCAGGCCGGCCTTCCTCCCCGTACCGGGGAGGGGGGCCGGCCTTCTCGTCCCTCCAAGGAAGGTGTGCCGGATGACCAGTACGGTCCCCGCGTCCCTGTTCCGTACGAACGGAAGCTCCGCCCTGCAGGCGGTCTTCCTCGACATGGACGGGACCCTCGTCGACACGGAGGGGTTCTGGTGGGACGCCGAGGTCGAGGTCTTCGCCGACCTCGGGCACCGACTGGACGAGGCCTGGCGGGACATCGTGGTCGGCGGCCCGATGACCCGCAGCGCGGGCTACCTCATCGAGTCCACCGGCGCCGACATCACCGTCGCCGAGCTGACGGTCCTGCTCAACGAGAAGTTCGAGCAGCGCATCACGCGGGGCGTCCCGCTCATGCCCGGCGCCGAGCGGCTCCTCGCCGAGCTGGCCCGGCACAACATCCCCACCGCCCTGGTCTCCGCCTCGCACCGGCGGATCATCGACCGGATCCTCGCCTCGCTCGGCCGCGACCGCTTCGCGCTCACCGTCGCCGGGGACGAGGTGGGCCGCACCAAGCCGCACCCCGAGCCCTACCTGACGGCCGCGCGCGGCGTGGGCGCCGACCCGACGCTCTGCGCCGTCATCGAGGACACGGCGACCGGTGTGGCGGCCGCCGAGGCCGCGGGCTGCCGGGTCGTCGCGGTGCCCTCCGTCGCCCCGATCGCCCCTTCCCCGGGCCGGGTCGTGGTGCGTTCCCTTGAGGAAGTCAACGTGCCCTTCCTGCGCACTTTGATCACCGGCATCTGAGCTTCTTCTGAGCTTTCCCGACTGACCGCGCTTTCCCGCGCGGAAATCGGCCAGGCCATTCACCGATAAAGCCTCCACGTGACCTTCGTCACCCAGAGTGCCCATCGGTGGGTGGCCTGGATGCGTTCGGTGACCGGAATCATGCGGTTTGGGCGATCCCATCTGTCCCGGTTCGATGGCCGGCGTCCGCATCGCGGCGCCGCATGACTATCGAGCCTTCCGTATTCATGATCACTGTGCGATTACCCCGAGCCTGCCCGCGGTCGGGCAATAGGGGTCGCGCCCACTAATCTTTCGCGAGTACTTCGCCGTATAACCGCGTGCACCGGCGCACACCCAAGTCGCCGTGAACACAGGATCGATCGCAACACCCGGCCCGATCGCTCCCGCCCCGACCGGGCGGCCGGCGGCGGAGTGTCCCAGACCGCTGTATCCCAGTGCCGGATGAGGAGAACGTCCCTGATGAACCGCAAGACCCTGGTGCTGCCCGCCGCGGCCGTACTGCTGGCCCCCCTGCTCGCCGCCTGTGGCGGAGCGGAGGACGGCAGAGCCATCGTCGTCGGCACCACGGACCAGTTCATCGCGAACGAGGACGCCCCCGCCCCCCTCGACCCGGCCTTCGCCTACGACACCGGCACCTGGAACATCCTGCGGCAGACCGTCCAGACGCTGCTGCACGTGCCCCGTGGCGGCGGCGAGCCCGTCCCCGAGGCCGCCCAGAGCTGTGGCTTCTCCGACAAGGCCAGCGAGAGCTACCGCTGCAAGCTCCGCTCCGGTCTCACCTTCGCCGACGGCACGCCGGTCACCGCCGAGGACGTCAAGTACTCCATCGAGCGCGTCCTGAAGATCAAGTCGGACAACGGAACGGCCGCGCTGCTCGCCGGCGTCGACACCGTCGAGGCCAAGGGCACCGACGAGGTCGTCTTCCACCTCAAGTCCCCCGACGCCACCTTCCCGTACAAGCTCTCGACCCCGGTCGCCGGCATCCTCAGCAAGGACAAGTACCCCGCCGACAAGCTGCGTGACGGCTTCGACGTCGACGGCTCGGGCCCGTACACGATGAAGGTCGAGCGCGAGGGCGAGAAGGCCGCCCGCTTCGTCTTCACCAGGAACCCGAACTACAAGGGCGACATCGCCCCGCGCAACGAGAAGGTCGAGCTGCGCGCCTTCGCCGACGCCGGCGCCATGGGCAAGGCCCTGGAGAGCGACGACATCGACATGATGGCCCGCTCGCTGTCGCAGAAGCAGATCAGGGAGCTCACGGAGACCCCCAAGGAACGCATCCGCGTCACCGAGGTCCCCGGCCTGGAGATCCGCTACCTCGGCTTCAACACCAAGGCCCCCTCCGTCAAGGAGAAGGCCGTACGCCAGGCCATGGCGGCCGTCGTCGACCGGGGCGCCCTCGTCAACGGCGTCTACGGCCCCACCGCCGAGCCGCTCTACTCGCTGATCCCCTCCAGCATCACCGGCCACGCGACCCCCTTCTACGACGCGTACGGCGACTCCGACACCGCCCGCGCCGCCAAGATCCTCAAGGACGCCGGCGTCAGCACCCCGGTCAAGGTGACCCTGAACTACACCACCGACCACTACGGCGCCGAGACCGCCCAGGAGTTCGAGGCGCTCAAGAAGCAGCTCGTCGCCAGCGGACTCTTCGACGCCACCACCCGCGGCGCGGAGTGGTCCACCTTCCGCCCGGCCCAGAAGCGCGGCGACTACGCCGTCTACGGCCTCGGCTGGTTCCCGGACTACCCGGACCCGGACAACTACATCGCTCCCTTCCTGGACAGCGACAACTTCCTCAACACCCCGTATGTCAACAAGGTCGTCCGCGACCAGCTCATCCCGCGGTCACGCCGCCAGGCCGACCGCACCGCCGCGAGCCCCGTCTACGCGCAGATCCAGAAGATCGTCGCCGAGGACGTGCCCGTCCTGCCGCTGTGGCAGGGCAAGCAGTACGTCGCCGCGCGCGACGACCTCACGGGGGTCGAGTACGCACTCAACACGTCCTCCGACCTGCTGCTCTGGGAACTGGGCCGCGGCACCGCATAACCCCGTCGACTGGATCGGATACCGGCCGCGCACCAGCGCGCGGCCGGCCTGGCAAGAGATCAAGAGGCAAGTTCTGTGAAGGCACACAACAAGTGGCTGACGGCCCCGCTCGCCGCGGGGCTGTCCGCCGCCCTCCTCAGCGGCTGCGGCACCGAGCAGGGCGGAGGCTCCGGCTCCGGCGACGGCATACGCGTCGGCATGTCCGACGAGATCCTCGCCACCGACCCGGCGGCCGGCTACGACCCCGGCTCCTGGCTGCTGTTCAACAACGTCTTCCAGTCCCTGCTGGCCTTCCCCAAGGGCGGCTCCGAGCCCGAGCCCGAGGCCGCCGACAAGTGCGGCTTCACCTCGGGCAGCAAGGTCTACACCTGCACCCTCCGGGACGGCCTCACCTTCTCCAACGGCAACCCGCTCACCTCGAAGGACGTCAAGTTCTCCTTCGAGCGGGCCCTCAAGATCGCCGACCCGTCCGGTCCCGCGCCGCTGCTCTCCAGCATCGCCTCCATCGAGACCCCCGACGAGCGGACCGTCATCTTCCGCCTCAAGGTCCCGGACGCCACCTTCCCCAGCAAGATCGCCTCCGGCGCCGGCTCCATCGTCGACCACCGGGACTACCCCGCCGACGCCCTGCGCACCGACGGCAAGGCCACCGGCTCCGGCCCGTACAAGCTGGACTCCTTCAGCGAGACCGAGGCCACCTTCTCCGCCAACCCCGGCTACAAGGGCACCGCCAAGCCCAAGAACGGGGCGGTCACCCTCAAGCTCTACGGCGGAGACCGCGCCGCCCTCTCCAAGGGCCTCGCCGACGGCGACATCGACGTCGCCTACCGAGGTCTGTCCGCCGACGACATCGCCGCGCTCGAGACCTCCGACACCACCGACGACCGGGGCATCGAGGTCACGCAGGGCAACAGCGCCGAGGTCCAGCACCTCGTCTTCAACGTGAAGGACCCGGTCGTCGGCAAGCTCGGCGTCCGCAAGGCCATCGCCCACCTCGTCAACCGCGAGGAGCTCGTCGAGGACGTCTACAAGTCGACGGCCACGCCGCTGTACTCGATCGTCCCGGCGGGCATCGCCGGCCACAACACCGCCTTCTTCGACACCTACGGCAGCCCCGACAAGGCCAAGGCGAAGAAGGCCCTGCGCGACGCCGACATCACCGGCAAGGTGAAGCTCACCCTCTGGTCCACGCCCAGCCGCTACGGCCCGGCCACCGACCAGGAGCTCAAGGCCATCGCCGGCCAGCTCAACGACAGCGGCCTCTTCGACGCCGACGTCAAGTCCGTCGCCTTCGACCAGTACGAGAAGGACATCGCCGCCGGCAAGTACGGCGTCTACGTCAAGGGCTGGGTCCCCGACTACCCGGACGCCGACAACTTCACCGCCCCCTTCTTCGGCGAGGGCAACGTCCTCGGCAACGGCTACGAGAACGCCACCATCACCGGCAAGATCCTCCCGAAGACCGCCGGCATCGCCGACCGCGCCGCCTCCGCCGACGAGTACGGGCAGCTCCAGGACCTCGTCGCCGAGGAACTCCCGCTCCTCCCGCTCTGGCAGGGCAAGCAGTACGCCGTCGCCCGCGACGACGTCACGGGCCTCGAATGGACCCTCGACGCCTCCACCGTCTTCCGCTTCTGGGAGCTGAAGAAGGGCTGAGCCCGCACGACGGAGGGGCCCGGCGCGCGACACGCGCACCGGGCCCCTCCGTCGTCCTCGCGACCGGCTACTGATTGCCGCCGGGCCGCACCAGTCCGCTCTCGTACGCGTACACCGCGGCCTGCACCCGGTCCCGCAGGCCCAGCTTCGTCAGCACATGGCCCACGTGCGTCTTCACCGTCGTCTCGCTGACGAACAGGTCCGCCGCGATCTCCGCGTTCGACAAGCCCCGCGCCACCAGCTTCAGCACCTCGACCTCGCGGTCGGTCAGCGTGCTCAGGGTGTCCGGGACCTGCTCCTCGCCCGTCGGCAGATGCGCCGAGTACTTGTCGAGCAGCCGACGCGTGATCGACGGCGCCAGCATCGCCTCGCCCGCCGCCACCACGCGGATCGCCTGCACCAGCTCGTTCGCCGGGGCGTCCTTCAGGAGGAAGCCGCTCGCCCCCGCCCGCAGCGCCTCCACCACGTACTCGTCCAGGTCGAACGTGGTCAGCACCAGCACCTTCGCCGGACCGTCCCGGCCCGGACCGGTGATCTGCCGGGTCGCCTCCACGCCGTCCATCCGCGGCATGCGGATGTCCATCAGCACCACGTCCGGCTGCAGCGCGCGCACCTGCTCCTGCGCCTGGAGACCGTCACCGGCCTCGCCCACCACCGCGATGTCCTGCTCCGCCTCCAGAATCATCCGGAAGCCGGTGCGCAGCAGCGGCTGATCGTCGACCAGGAGGACGCGGATCGTCACAAGGACTCCTTCACGAGGCGGGCTGAGCTCACGGCACGGGCCGCCGTCACGGTGCCGGCGGCGCCGGGTCCATTCTGCCCTGCCCGGATTCGCCCGACTCCGGCGGGCGCGCGGAAACGATCTTCAACGGATACACCGGGGGAGTCCCGCCGAACTCCGGACAGACCTCCTGGTGGTCGCACCAGCCGCAGAGCTTCGTCGGCCGCGGCCGCCAGTCGCCCGTCTCCGTCGCCAGCCGGATCGCGTCCCACAGGGCCAGGAGCTTGCGCTCCACCCGCAGCAGGTCCGCCTCCACCGGGTCGTACGTCAGCACGTCCCCACTGCCCAGGTAGACCAGCTGCAGCCGCCGCGGCAGCACCCGCTTCAGCCGCCACACCACCAGCGCGTAGAACGTCATCTGGAACAGCGCGCCCTCGCGGTACTCGGGCCGGGGCGCCTTGCCCGTCTTGTAGTCGACGATCCGCACGTCACCCGAGGGCGCCACGTCGACCCGGTCGATCACCCCGCGCAGCCGCAGCCCCGAATCCAGCTCCGTCTCCACGAACAGCTCGCGCTCGGCCGGCTCCAGACGCGTCGGGTCCTCCAGCGTGAACCAGCGCTCGACCAGCCGCTCCGCCTCGCCGAGCCAGCCCGCGAGACGCTCCCCGTCCGCATCCTCCGCGAACAGCTCGCCCAGCTCCGGCTTCGACTCCAGGAGCCGCTCCCACTGCCCAGGAACCATCGCCTTCGCCCGCGGCGCCGTCCGCTCCGCCGCCTCGTCGTCGAAGAGCCGCTCGAGCACCGCGTGCACCAGCGTGCCCCGGGTCGCCGCCGGACTCGGCTTCTCCGGCAGCCGGTCGATCACCCGGAACCGGTACAGCAGCGGACACTGCATGAAATCGCTCGCCCGCGACGGCGACAACGACATGGGCGCCCGGGGCTCCGCCGGCACCTGCTCGCTCGTACTCATGACACAGACCCTACGACCCGCCACCGACAGCGAGCGGAATACCATCGACCTGGGACCCCGTCGCACTGCATGATCGAACCGTGACGCACCGACGTGGGTCACACGTCGCGACGAAAGGAACCCGTGAACCAGGACGAGCCCAAGCCGCAGCGGACCGAGGAGCCCGGCGGCGGGATCCTCATGGGCCGCCCCTTCGGCGTGCCCGTCTACGTCGCACCCAGCTGGTTCCTCGTCGCCGCCCTCATCACCTGGGTCTTCGGCGACCAGATCGAGCGGGTCCTGCCCGAACTCGGCGCCGCCCGCTACCTCGTCTCCCTCTTCTTCGCCGTCGCCTTCTACGCCTCCGTGCTCGTCCACGAGCTGGCCCACACGATCGCCGCGCTCCGCTTCAAGCTGCCCGTGCGCCGCATCCAGCTCCAGTTCTTCGGCGGCGTCTCCGAGATCGAGAAGGAGACCGAGACCCCCGGCCGCGAGTTCGTCCTCGCCTTCGTCGGCCCGCTGCTCTCCCTCGTCCTCTCCGGTGTGTTCTACCTCTCGCTGTACGCGGTCGAGCCCGGCACCGTCCCCGGAGTCCTCCTCGCCGGCCTGATGATCTCCAACCTGATCGTCGCCGCCTTCAACCTCCTCCCGGGCCTTCCCCTCGACGGCGGCCGCATGCTCCGCGCCGTCGTCTGGAAGATCACCGGCAAGCCCATGAGCGGCACCGTCGCCGCCGCCTGGGTCGGCCGCGCCCTCGCCGTCCTGGTCCTCGTCGGCCTGCCGCTGCTCACCCGCACCGGCTTCCTCGGCAACTCCACCGAGGACATCAGCGGCTTCAACACCGTCACCGACGCCCTGCTCGCCGCGATCCTCGCCGCCATCATCTGGACCGGCGCAGGCAACAGCCTCCGCGTGGCCCGGCTCCGCGAGCACCTCCCCGAGCTCCGCGCCCGCGCCCTCACCCGGCGCGCCATCCCCGTCGAACCCACCACCCCCCTCTCCGAGGCCCTCCGCCGCGCCAACGAGGCCGGCGCCCGCGCCCTCGTCGTCGTCGACGGCGGAGGCGACCCCACCGGCATCGTCCGCGAGGCCGCGATCGCCGCCGTCCCGCAGCACCGCCGCCCCTGGGTCGCCGTCAGCGCCCTCACCCAGGACCTCGTGGACGGCATGCGCGTCCCCGCGGAGCTCACCGGCCAGCCCCTCCTCGACCACCTCCGCGCCAGCCCCGCCACCGAGTACCTCGTCGTCGAGGAGACCGGCGAGATCTACGGCGTCCTCGCCACCACCGACGTGGAGCGCGCGTTCGTCAGGGCCATGGCACGCCCGTCCTCCTGAGCCCGGTACTCGGCTTCCGAGCCGAAGGCCCGCGTCGGCGCCGACTGGAGCGGGCCGGAGGCGAGGAAGCCCTTGATAAGGTGCTCACATGTCCGAACCGACCGGTGCCGCCCGCCGACGCGGGCCCTTCAAGGTCGGGGACCAGGTTCAGCTGACCGACCCCAAGGGCCGTCACTACACGTTCACGCTCGAAGAGGGAAAGAACTTCCACACCCACAAGGGTTCTTTCCCGCACGACGAACTGATCGGCGCCCCCGAGGGCAGCGTTGTCCGCACCACCGGAAACGTCGCCTACCTCGCGTTGCGCCCCCTGCTCCCCGACTATGTCCTGTCCATGCCCCGCGGCGCCGCCGTGGTCTACCCCAAGGACGCGGGGCAGATCCTGGCCTTCGCCGACATCTTCCCCGGCGCGCGCGTCGTGGAAGCGGGAGTGGGCTCGGGCTCGCTGAGCAGCTTCCTCCTGCGCGCCATCGGCGACAGCGGCATGCTGCACTCCTACGAGCGCCGTGAGGACTTCGCCGAGATCGCGAAGGGCAACGTCGAGCGCTACTTCGGCGGCCCCCACCCGGCCTGGCAGCTGACCGTCGGCGACCTCCAGGACAACCTGTCCGACACGGACGTCGACCGCGTCATCCTGGACATGCTCGCTCCCTGGGAGTGCCTGGAGGCCGTCTCCAAGGCCCTCGTCCCCGGCGGCATCCTCTGCTGCTACGTGGCGACCACCACCCAGCTCGCGCGCACCGTGGAGTCCATCCGCGAGTTCGGCTGCTACGCCGAGCCGCAGCCCTGGGAGTCCATGATCCGCAACTGGCACGTCGAGGGTCTCGCCGTCCGGCCCGATCACCGCATGATCGGCCACACCGGCTTCCTCGTCACCGCCCGCCGCCTCGCGGACGGTGTCGAGCCCCCGATGCGCCGCCGTCGCCCCGCCAAGGGCGCGTACGGCGAGGACTACGAAGGCCCCAACAAGGGCTGACGTCCCGACACCCACACGGCGCCGCCGTCGAGTTCCCGCCCGCGGGAGGGAACTCGACGGCGGCGTCCTCATGTTCGGGCGCGCGGCCTGTTCCGGCGACGTACGGGCGGCCCCGGCGACGCTCGGTGAGGCCCCGCCTGTTCCGTCCCCCTGTGACGTGTGGCACGATGCCCGAAACCCTCCGGACAGCCCTCACAGGAGACCTCTCGCGTGCAGCACTCCGCCGCCCAGGACCCCGCGGATCTGCCGGACCTCGCGCACACCCACGCCAGGCCGGCGCACTGGCTGGCGACCGCCACCGCGACCGCCGCGGTCGTCGCCCTGGCCGGACTGCTCCAGCCCGGCCCCGCCGGAGCCACGGCGGCCCCCGCGGCTCCCGCGGCCCCGCGTCCGGCGCCCGCTCCCGAGGCCGCCGAGGCCGACTACCCCCTGGAGTGCCGGGGAGCGGCCCACAAGGTCGCGAAGCGCGTCTCAGGCGACCTCGACGGCGACGGGAACCCGGAGACCGTTGCGGTCGTGCACTGCGAAGCCGGCTCCGGCACGCCGCCGAGCGGCGTCTACGTCCTGACCCGCGGCAGGGGTGAGGGCGCCCCCGCGCGCGTGGTGGCCACGCTCGTCGCGCCGAAGGACGGCAAGAACGTCACCGGGCTCGCCGTGCGCGACGGAGCGGTGCACGCCACGCTGCTCGGCTACTCGTCCCCCGACGTCCCCATGTGCTGCCCCGACGAGAAGGAGCAGGTCAGCTGGAACTGGCAGGGCGGAGCCTTCGTACGCGTCGCCCGTGCCGAGGCGCGGAGCGCCTGACCCGTCACTCGGCGTCGGGGCCGTACACCTCGACCTTGTCGGCGACCCGGCGCACGTGGATGCAGTCGCCCGGGCACTCCTTCGCCGAGTCCACCACGTCCTGGAGCAGCGGCAGCGGCACCGGGGTCGTCGCCCCGCTGTCCTGGAGCAGCTCGTCGTCTGCGCTCTTCACATACGCGAGCCCGTCGATGTCCAGCTCGAAGACCTCGGGAGCGTACTGCGCGCAGATCCCGTCCCCGGTGCACAGGTCCTGGTCGATCCAGACCTCCAGCGCCTCTTCGACGCCCGTTGCCGGGGCCTCGTTCTGCACGGTCATTTCTCCTGCCGTTTCTGCTTCGCGCGGGTAAGTCGGGCCACCTCTGAAGGGTGTTGACCCATGACGACGATACAACCGCCCGCTTTCAGACGGCGAAAGGGTGGGTATTCCCCTGGCGAGAGGGGAAGCGCAAGGGTGAAGATCGGACACGGCCCTGAGTCTTTTTGATCTAGGGGTTTCAATCACCACCCACGCAGGTAGGGTCAGGAAGCGTCCAGCTCCCCTTGGAGGAGGTGAGGACCGTGGCAGCCCACGACGACGACATCAACCGCGGCATCCGGCCGGGGCGAGGGTCTGAGGACCCCGCCGGTCAGGTTGCCTATCTCGAGCAGGAAATCGCCGTCCTGCGCCGCAAGCTCGCCGACTCTCCGCGACACACGAGGATTCTCGAAGAGCGGATCGTCGAGCTGCAGACGAACCTGGCCGGCGTGTCCGCGCAGAACGAGCGGCTCGCCAATACGCTCCGTGAGGCCCGCGACCAGATCGTGGCCCTCAAGGAGGAGGTCGACCGGCTCGCACAGCCGCCGGCCGGCTTCGGTGTCTTCCTGCAGGCGAACGAGGACGGCACGTGCGACATCTTCACCGGGGGCCGCAAGCTCCGGGTGAACGTGAGCCCCAGCGTCGAGCTCGAAGAGCTCCGACGTGGCCAGGAAGTCATGCTCAACGAAGCGCTCAACGTGGTCGAGGCCATGGAGTACGAGCGTGCCGGGGACATCGTCACCCTCAAGGAGATCCTCGAGGACGGCGAGCGCGCCCTGGTGGTCGGGCACACCGACGAGGAGCGGGTGGTGAGGCTCGCCGAGCCTCTGCTGGACGTCACCATCCGCCCCGGCGACGCCCTGCTGCTCGACGCCAGGTCCGGCTACGTCTACGAGGTCATCCCCAAGAGCGAGGTCGAAGAGCTCGTTCTGGAAGAGGTCCCGGACGTCGACTACGACAAGATCGGCGGTCTGGGCAACCAGATCGAGCTGATCCGCGACGCGGTCGAGCTCCCGTACCTCTACCCCGACCTCTTCAAGGAGCACGAACTCCGACCGCCCAAGGGCATCCTGCTCTACGGGCCGCCGGGCTGCGGCAAGACGCTGATCGCGAAGGCCGTGGCCAATTCGCTGGCCAAGAAGGTCGCCGAGGTGACCGGCCAGCCCGCGGGGAAGTCCTACTTCCTCAACATCAAGGGGCCCGAGCTCCTCAACAAGTACGTCGGCGAGACCGAGCGGCACATCCGCCTCGTCTTCCAGCGTGCGAGGGAGAAGGCGAGCGAGGGCACCCCCGTCATCGTCTTCTTCGACGAGATGGAATCCCTCTTCCGCACCCGCGGATCCGGTGTCAGCTCGGACGTGGAGAACACCATCGTCCCCCAGCTGCTCGCCGAGATCGACGGTGTGGAGGGCCTGGAGAACGTCATCGTCATCGGCGCCTCCAACCGCGAGGACATGATCGACCCCGCGATCCTGCGGCCCGGCCGGCTCGACGTCAAGATCAAGATCGAGCGTCCGGACGCGGAGGCCGCGAAGGACATCTTCGCGAAGTACCTCACGGCCACCCTGCCGCTCCACACGGACGACATCTCCGAGCACAGCGGCTCGAAGGCCGCTGCCGCCCACGGAATGATCCAGTCGGTCGTCGAGCAGATGTACGCGGAATCCGAGGAGAACCGCTTCCTCGAAGTCACGTACGCCAACGGCGACAAGGAAGTCCTCTACTTCAAGGACTTCAACTCCGGCGCGATGATCCAGAACATCGTCGACCGGGCCAAGAAGATGGCCATCAAGGCCTTCCTCGACCACAACCAGAAGGGCATCCGCGTCTCCCACCTCCTCCAGGCCTGCGTGGACGAGTTCAAGGAGAACGAGGACCTGCCCAACACCACCAACCCCGACGACTGGGCCCGGATCTCCGGAAAGAAGGGCGAGCGGATCGTCTTCATCCGCACCCTCGTCACCGGAAAGCAGGGCGCGGACACGGGACGCTCCATCGACACGGTGGCCAACACCGGTCAGTACCTGTAAAAACGCACACCGGCTGCGGATGTCCGGAAACCGGGCATCCGCAGCCGCCGCATTCCGTCCAGAATTCCTCCCGGCAGCACGGGTTCCTTCCGACAGCACGGGAAATACCGCAAGTGATCTCCCCACCAGCGCGGAGCCGTTCTAGGCTCTTCGGTAACGCCGAGTCGCGCACTGTGAGCGACGCCGGGCAAGGAGGGCCGCATGACCGTACGGCGAGTAATGGGCATCGAGACGGAGTACGGGATCTCCGTCCCAGGGCACCCGAACGCCAATGCCATGCTCACCTCGTCCCAGATCGTCAACGCCTACGCGGCGGCGATGCACCGGGCGCGCCGCGCCCGCTGGGACTTCGAGGAGGAGAATCCGCTGCGGGACGCCCGCGGCTTCGACCTCGCCCGCGAGGCCGCAGACTCCAGCCAGCTGACCGACGAGGACATCGGCCTGGCCAACGTGATCCTCACCAACGGTGCCCGGCTCTACGTGGACCACGCCCACCCCGAGTACAGCTCGCCGGAGGTCACCAACCCGCGGGACGCCGTCCTCTGGGACAAGGCCGGCGAGCGGATCATGGCGGAGGCGGCCGTCCGCGCCGCCCAGCTCCCCGGAGCCCAGCCGATCCACCTCTACAAGAACAACACCGACAACAAGGGCGCCTCCTACGGCACGCACGAGAACTACCTGATGAAGCGGGAGACCCCCTTCTCGGACATCGTGCGTCATCTGACCCCCTTCTTCGTCTCCCGCCAGGTCGTGACCGGCGCGGGCCGGGTCGGTATCGGTCAGGACGGCCGGGAGAACGGCTTCCAGATCAGTCAGCGCGCCGACTACTTCGAGGTCGAGGTGGGGCTGGAGACCACCCTCAAGCGGCCCATCATCAACACGCGCGACGAGCCGCACGCGGACGCCGAGAGGTACCGCCGCCTGCACGTGATCATCGGGGACGCCAACCTCTCGGAGATCTCGACCTACCTCAAGCTCGGCACGACCGCGCTGGTCCTGTCGATGATCGAGGACGGGTTCATCACCGTGGACCTCGCCGTCGACCAGCCGGTCAGGACGCTCCATCAGGTCTCGCACGACCCGACCCTCCAGTACCTGGTCACGCTCCGCAGCGGCCGGACGCTCACCGCGGTCCAGCTCCAGATGGAGTACTTCGAGCTGGCCAGGAAGTACGTGGACGAGCGGTACGGCTCGGACGCGGACGAGCAGACGAAGGACGTCCTCACGCGCTGGGAGGACACCCTCAACCGGCTCGAGAACGACCCGATGAGCCTGGCCGGCGAGCTCGACTGGATCGCCAAGCGGGAGCTCATGGAGGGCTACCGGCGCCGGGACGGCCTGGACTGGGACGCGGCCCGCCTGCACCTGGTGGACCTCCAGTACGCGGACGTGCGCCCCGAGAAGGGCCTGTACAACCGTCTGGTGGCCCGAGGGCGCATGAAGCGGCTCCTGGAGGAGCCCGAGGTGCGGCAGGCCGAGACGGTGCCTCCGGAGGACACCAGGGCCTATTTCCGGGGCCGCTGCCTGGAGCAGTACGCCGACGACGTCGCCGCGGCCTCCTGGGACTCGGTGATCTTCGACCTGCCGGGCCGGGACTCGCTCCAGCGCGTACCGACCCTGGAGCCGCTGCGCGGCACCAAGGCCCATGTGAAGGCGCTCCTGGACCGCTGCCGGACCGCGGAGGAACTCGTCCGCGTCCTGTCCGGCGGATGATCGGGGGCCCGGTACGGGCCTGAAATGCCCCGGCACTGGGAATCATGGAATCAGTGCCCGGGCGATGTGGAAACTGCGGGGCCGAAGTCAGACCCGACCTATAGGGTCTGATCTTGTACGGACTCAACCGAGCGGGCCGATTTCGAGCGGGGTGAGGGATATGGCGACCAAGGACACCGGCGGCGGACAGCAGAAGGCGACGCGTTCCACGGAGGAGGTCGAGGAGACCACCACGGAGGCGAGCTCCGATCTCCAGGAACGCCAGGAGAAGCTGAGCGACGACGTGGACTCCGTGCTGGACGAGATCGACGACGTCCTCGAGTCCAACGCGGAGGAGTTCGTTCGTAGCTTCGTCCAGAAGGGCGGCGAGTAGCCGCCTCCCGCGCCTGTACACCTCCGTCCCCGGAGCCCTGGTGAAAGCCGTGGGTCCGGGGACGGATGACAGGCGGTGGCACGGGTATGGTCCGTGCACAGCAAGCAAGATCGGCTCGTGCGTCCCACGGCGGGCCGACTCTCCCACCCGGAAGGAATCGCGTGGAAGCCAACCCTCGTAGCACCGGGCGTCTGCCGGCGGCCTTCCTGACGCCGGGATCGTCCTCGTTCCTGGACTTCCTGTCGGCGTACTCGCCGGAGCTGCTGCCGAGCCACCGCAAGCTGCCGGAGGGCGTCCTCGACGCCCCGCACGGCACGACCATCGTGGCGGTCACCTTCGACGGCGGTGTCGTCCTCGCCGGCGACCGGCGGGCCACCATGGGCAACATGATCGCGCAGCGCGACATGGAGAAGGTCTTCCCGGCCGACGAGTACTCCGCCGTCGCCATCGCCGGCACCGCCGGTCTCGCCGTGGAGATGGTCAAGCTCTTCCAGCTGGAGCTGGAGCACTTCGAGAAGGTGGAGGGCGCCACGCTCTCCCTGGAGGGCAAGGCGAATCGCCTCTCCACCATGATCCGCGGCAACCTCGGCATGGCCATGCAGGGCCTCGCCGTCGTGCCGCTCTTCGCGGGCTGGGACGAAGGCAAGGGCAAGGGCCGGATCTTCTCCTACGACGTGACCGGCGGTCGCTCCGAGGAGCAGGGCTACGCGGCCACCGGCTCCGGATCGATCTTCGCCCGCGGGTCGATGAAGAAGCTCTACAGTCCCGACCTCACCGAGCACCAGGCCACGACCCTGGTCGTGCAGGCGCTCTACGACGCGGCGGACGACGACTCGGCGACCGGTGGCCCCGACATGGCCCGCCGGATCTACCCGCTCGTCACCGTCATCACCGAGGAGGGTTTCCGCAGGCTCACCGAGGCCGAGTCCTCCGAGCTGGCCCGGTCGGTCACCGAGCGGCGCCTCACGCAGCCCGACGGGCCGCGCGCCGCCCTGCTCTGACCACTCGTCGCTCTGTAGGAGCCCAGAAGAAAGGGACGGACCGCCGGTGTCCACTCCGTTCTACGTCTCACCCCAGCAGGCCATGGCCGACCGGGCGGAGTACGCCCGCAAGGGCATCGCCCGAGGCCGCAGCCTCGTCGTCCTCCAGTACACGGACGGCATCGTCTTCGTCGGCGAGAACCCCTCGCGAGCCCTGCACAAGTTCAGCGAGATCTACGACCGGATCGGCTTCGCCGCCGCCGGCAAGTACAACGAGTACGAGAACCTCCGCATCGGCGGCGTGCGCTACGCCGACCTGCGGGGCTACACCTACGACCGGGACGACGTCACCGCGCGCGGCCTGGCCAACGTCTACGCCCAGACGCTCGGCACGATCTTCTCCAGCGCGGGGGAGAAGCCGTACGAGGTGGAGCTGGTCGTCGCCGAGGTCGGCGACGAGCCGGAGGGCGACCAGATCTACCGGCTGCCCCACGACGGCTCGATCGTGGACGAGCACGGCTCGGTCGCGGTCGGCGGAAACGCGGAGCAGATCAGCTCCTTCCTGGACCAGCGGCACCGGGACGGCATGTCCCTGGCCGAGGCCCTGAAGCTGGCCGTGCAGGCGCTCTCGCGGGACACCAACGGCAGCGAGCGGGAGATCCCCGCGGAGCGCCTCGAGGTGGCGGTCCTGGACCGCACGCGCCCGCAGCAGCGCAAGTTCAAGCGGATCGTCGGCCGCCAGCTGTCCCGCCTCCTGCAGGCGGACAACGCGGCCGTGACGAAGACGGACGAGCCTTCGGACGAGGTTCCCGAGGAGTAGGCGCTCTTTGTCGGAGGGGCCCCGGTGCGCGCGAGCGGACCGGGGCCCTCGGCGTGTCCGCCTCAGGAAGCCGGCGGGGGCCCGGAGGAGCCCCGGGGGACCAGGGTGACCGGGAGGTCGTCCGGCTGCGGCGGTTCGCCCGAGAGGACGGCCAGGAGGGCCGCCATGCCCCGCTCGCCGATGCGCTCGGCGGGCAGCGAGACGGTGGTCAGCTCCGGTTCGACGGCGGTGGCGAGCGCGAGGTCGTCGAAACCGGTGACCGAGACGTCCTCGGGGACCCGCAGTCCGAGCCGCCGCAGGGCCTTGCAGGCGCCCGCCGCGAGGATGTCGTCGTCGCACACGAGAGCGGTGGGGCGGGGGCCGGGCGTGGCGAGGGCGCGCTCGGTGGCGGCCATGGCGCCGTGCACGTCCAGGGGTGCGCGGACCGTCCGCACCGACACGCCGGCGAGGGTCTCGGCGAGCGCGGCGGCGCGGACGTCGAAGGTCCAGGACGGCACGGCCGATGCCAGGTGGACGAAGCGGCGGTGGCCGAGGGCCAGCAGGTGGCCCGTGACCTGGCGCATGCCGTCCGCGATGTCGAGGTTGACGTGCGCGGCGGCGCCGGTGTCGGCGGGGTCGCTGTCGAGCATGACCAGGGGCAGGTCGGTGCCCCGGAAGGCCTTCAGGGCGTCCGAGGCCATCGAGGACGCGATGACCCCGTCGAGGGCCGCGCGGGCCGAGGCGAAGGGGTCCTTGGCGGGGCCGACGCCGTCGGGGGAGGGGTACAGGACGACACCGAAGCCGTGCCGGGCGGCGACGGTCGCCGCGCCGGTGTAGACGCGGGCGAAGAACTCGTTGGTGAGCGCCGGAACGACCAGCAGGGCCGTACGGGTGTGGCCGAGGCGGAGGTTGCGGGCGGCGAGGTTGGGCCGGTAGCCGAGGCTCCGGGCGGCCTCCCGCACGACCTCGGCCGTGCGTTCCGACACACGGCCGCGCCACTTGTCGCCGAGCACGAGCGACACGGTGGCCTGCGAGACGCCCGCGGTCCGGGCGACGTCCCTGCTGGTGGGGCGGGCGCCGCCGAGCGGCTCCGGGGTCTGCACACAAGCCTCCGCGTCGGACGGTTCACGAGCCGGTCACCAGGGGGTGGCCTGGCGCGGGGTGGACCCGCGCGCTGCGGACATGGTACGTATGACCTCGGACGTTATACGTAAAACCTCGGCGAGGTCCGGGGGTGAGGGGAGACCGACATGGCCACCGAGGCCACGGCACACGGCGGCTATCTCGACATACTCCGGGCGCCGCACGCCGCCCGGCTGCTGGCCGGCACGCTCGTCGGGCGGCTGCCCAACGGCGTCGGCCCCATCGCCCTCACCCTCTTCGTCCGCGACCAGGGCGGCAGCTACACGCTCGCCGGCGGCCTCATCGCCGCCTACGGCGTCGCCACCGCCGTCGGCCAGCCCCTCCTCGGCCGCGCCGTCGACCTCAAGGGCCAGCCCCGGGTCCAGCTGCCCGCGGCGGTCCTCTCCGCCCTCGGCATGGTCCTGCTCGCGCTCACCGGCATCGACCACCTCGCCCTCGCCTACGCGGCCGTGGTCGTCGCCGGCCTCTTCACCCCGCCCCTGGAGGGCGGCCTCCGGGCCCTGTGGCCGAGCGTCCTCGGCCGTGAGGACCGGGTCCACCGGGCGTACGCCATGGACGCGGTCGCCCAGGAGGTCATGTTCACCGTCGGCCCGCTGCTGCTGACCCTCCTGGTCTCCCTGTGGTCGCCCGCCGCGGCCCTGCTCGTCATCAACGTCCTCGGCGTCCTCGGCGCCCTCGCCGTGGTCCTCTCCGAGCCCTCCCGCACCTGGCGCTCCGCACCCCGCGAGGCGCACTGGCTGGGAGCCCTGCGCTCGCCCGGCCTTCTCGCCCTCCTCGGCTCGTTCTTCTTCGTCGGCCTCGCCCTCGGCTCCATCACCGTCGCCGCCGTCTCCTACGCCGACGACCGGGGCACCCCGGCCGTCTACGGCTGGCTGATGGCCGCGCTCGGCCTCGGCGCCCTCGTCGGCGGCGTCACCTACGGAGCCCGGCAGTGGTCCGGAGCCCCCGAGCGGCGGCTGCGCGTCCTCGTGCTGCTCCTCGCGGTCTGCTACCTGCCGCTCGTCCTCACCCCCGGACCCGTCGCCATGACCGGCCTCGCGGCCCTCTCCGGCGTCTTCCTGGCCCCCGTCCTCGCCTGCGCGTTCATCGTCGTCGACCGGCACGCCCCGGCCGGCACCGTCACCGAGGCCTTCTCCTGGCTCGTCACGACGTTCGGCGTCGGCTCGGCCCTCGGTTCCGCGCTCGCGGGACCCGCCGTCGAACTCGCCGGAACCGTCGCCGGATTCGCCGTGGCCGGAGCGGGCGGCCTCGTCGCCCTTCTCGTCCTCCTCGCCACCGGCCGCGTCCTGCACGTCCCCGTGAGCCCGGCGAGCCCCGCGGTCCCGGCCGAACCGGAAGCGCGACACGCCGTGGGCGCGGGCGGCCCCACCTCCGTACACACCGAAAAGAACACGCACTGATCGGAAAATGATCGAAACGGGAACGCCCAACCCGGTTTCATCACACGCCGTCAGGCGTAATGTTCAGACATGGACCGCCGCATTTTCGGGCTGGAGAACGAGTACGGCGTCACGTGCACGTTCAGGGGACAGCGCCGACTGTCTCCTGACGAAGTGGCGCGCTACCTCTTCCGCCGTGTCGTGTCATGGGGCCGCAGCAGCAATGTCTTCCTGCGGAACGGCGCCCGCCTGTACCTGGACGTGGGTTCGCATCCGGAATACGCAACACCGGAATGTGACGACGTGACCGAACTGGTCACCCACGACAAGGCAGGCGAGCGCATTCTCGAGGGCCTGCTCGTCGACGCCGAACGCCGCCTGCACGAGGAGGGAATCGCGGGCGACGTCTATCTCTTCAAGAACAACACCGACTCGGCCGGAAACTCCTACGGCTGCCACGAGAACTATCTCGTCGCCCGCCACGGGGAGTTCTCCCGGCTCGCGGACATCCTCATTCCCTTCCTCGTCACCCGGCAGCTCATCTGCGGTGCGGGAAAGGTCCTCCAGACCCCGCGTGGCGCGGTCTTCTGCGTCTCCCAGCGTGCCGAGCACATCTGGGAGGGCGTCAGCTCCGCCACGACCCGCTCACGGCCCATCATCAACACCAGGGACGAGCCGCACGCGGACGCCGAGCGCTACCGCCGCCTCCACGTCATCGTCGGCGACTCGAACATGTCCGAGACGACCATGCTGCTCAAGGTCGGCGCCACCGACCTGGTGCTCCGCATGATCGAGGCCGGCACCGTGATGCGCGACCTGACCCTGGAGAACCCCATCCGGGCCATCCGCGAGGTCAGTCACGACATCACGGGCCAGCGCAAGGTCAGGCTCGCCAGCGGCCGCGAGGCCTCCGCTCTGGAGGTCCAGCGCGAGTACTACGAGAAGGCCGTCGACTTCGTCGACCGGCGCGGCATCCGCTCCGGCACCGTCGCGCAGGTCCTGGAGCTGTGGGGCCGTACGCTCGACGCGATCGAGAGCGAGCGGCTCGACCGCATCGAGACCGAGATCGACTGGGTCATGAAGCACCGGCTCATCGAGCGCTACCGGGCCAAGCACAACATGACCATGTCGAACCCGCGCGTCGCGCAGATAGACCTCGCGTACCACGACATCCACCGCCGACGCGGGCTCTACTACCTGCTGCAGAAGAACGGCCAGGCGGCCCGGATCTGCAACGACATGAAGATCTTCGAGGGCAAGTCGGTGCCCCCGCAGACCACCAGGGCGCGACTCCGCGGCGACTTCATCCGCCGCGCACAGGAGCAGCGCCGGGACTTCACCGTCGACTGGGTCCACCTCAAGCTCAACGACCAGGCGCAGCGCACCGTGTTGTGCAAGGACCCGTTCCGCTCCGTCGACGACCGGGTGGAAAAGCTGATCGCCGGAATGTAGGACCGGCGCGTACGAGTCCCGGGGCCCCGCACGTTTGACGTGCGGGGCCCTCGACGTGACAGGAGGAGCGCCTAGAGTGTCGGCACAACTACTGTGCCGTCTGAGATCTGAGGAACACGTGCGCCGACTTGCCGGCCTTCTCGTCGTCCCGCTGCTGCTGCTCTCGACAGCGGCGTGCGGCAGCGACGACAAGGGCTCCGATTCCGCTTCGATGAAGAACGGGCTGCCCGCCATCACCGCGGGGGCCAAGTTCGGTGAGAAGCCGACCCTCTCCAAGGGCGTGGGCGACCCGCCCAAGGAACTGAAGGTCAACGTCATCAGCGAGGGTGACGGCCCGGTGACGAAGAAGGGCGACGCGCTCCAGGTGAACTACCTGGGCCAGGCCTGGGACTCCACCACCCCCTTCGACAACAGCTTCGACCGCGGTCAGCCCTTCGACCTGACGCTCGGCGCCGGCGGCGTCATCAAGGGCTGGGACCAGGGCCTCGAAGGCCAGAAGGTCGGCAGCCGCATCGAGATCGGCATCCCGCCGGAGCTCGGCTACGGCGAGGCCGGCTCCCCGCCGAGCATCAAGCCGAACGCCACCCTCGTCTTCGTCGTGGACATCCTGAAGTCCGTCACGATCCCGAAGTCCGCCACGGGCACCGTCGTCCCGCAGGAGGACGAGAAGCTGCCGAAGGTCGGCACGAACACGGACGGCAAGGCGCCCACGCTGACCGTCCCCAAGGTCGCCGCGCCGACCAAGCTCGTCTCGAACTACGTGCTCGAGTCCAAGGGCGAGGTCGTCAAGGAGACCGACACGGTCGTCGTGAACTACGTCGCCGCCCTCTGGAAGGACGGCAAGGTCTTCGACTCCACGTACACCACGGGCAAGCCCGCGAACTTCCCGCTCGCTCAGCTCACGCTGGAGGGCCTCAAGAAGGGGCTCGTCGGCAAGAAGGTCGGCAGCCGCGTCCTCATCGTCGCCCCGCCGTCCGAGGCCTTCGGCGACCAGGAGAAGCAGGGCATCCCGAAGAACTCCACGCTGGTGTTCGCCGTGGACATCCTGACGAAGATGTAAGACTGTCCCGATCGCGCAGTTCATCAGTATGAGGAGCAGTTCAGTGAGCATCGAGAAGCCCGAGGTCGACTTCCCGGGTGGCGAGCCGCCGCAGGACCTGAAGATCAGGGACATCTGGGTGGGCGACGGCGCGGAGGCCAAGGCCGGCGCCACCGTCTCCGTCCACTACGTGGGCGTCGCCTTCTCCACCGGCGAGGAGTTCGACTCCTCCTGGAACCGCGGTACCCCGCTCCAGTTCAAGCTCGGTATCGGCCAGGTCATCTCCGGCTGGGACCAGGGTGTCCAGGGCATGAAGGTCGGCGGCCGTCGCGAGCTGATCATCCCCGCCCACCTCGCCTACGGTGACCGTGGCGCGGGCAGCGCCATCGCCCCGGGCGAGACGCTGATCTTCGTCTGCGACCTGGTCGCCGTCTGATCGGTCGTGCCGACCGGTACCGGTCGCTCCGAGGCCCCCGCCACCCGTGGCGGGGGCCTCGGCTTTTGCCCCGACACCCCGGGGCGGTACGGTCGGACGTCCGACAAGTGGAACCGGCAGAAGAGGTGCGGGGCGTCGATGGCGATTGCCAAGTCCGAGCGGCTGATGAATCTCGCGCTGTGCCTGCTCGGGACGCGCCGCCCGCTGAGCAAGCGCGAGCTCCGCGGCTCCATCGAGGCCTACCTCGAAGCGAGCGGGGACGACGCCTTCAACCGGATGTTCGAGCGCGACAAGGACGACCTGCGCGAGCTGGGCCTCGTCATCGAGACCGTCGAGAACCTGGAGGGCGAGACCGGCTACCTCGCCCGCCGCGACTCCAACCGTCTCCCGCCCATCACCCTCGACGCCGAGGAGGCCGCCGCGCTCGGCCTCGCCGCCAAGGTCTGGCAGCAGGCCCGCCTCGCCGGCGCCGCCAGCGGCGCCCTCCAGAAGCTTCGCGCCGCCGGCATGCCCGAGGCGGAGGACTCGTACGACGTCCAGCCCAGCGCCCTGGAACCCCGCATCCCGGTCCACGAGGCCGCCTTCGAGCCCCTCATGCTGGCCTGCCGCGACCGCCGGCCCGTCGTCTTCGACTACCGCAAGGCCAACGCCGCCCGCCCCGAGACCCGCCAGGTCGAGCCCTGGACCCTCGAATGCTGGCGCGGCCACTGGTACCTCGCGGGCTGGGACCGCGACCGGGGTGCCGAGCGCGTCTTCCGCCTCTCCCGGATCACCGGCAAGGTCCGCTCCCGGGCCGGCGCCTTCACCGCGCCCGTACCCGACGTCGTCACCGTCCGCGAGACCGTCGAGAGCTGGGCCGGCGAGACCGCCACCCGCTCCGCCCGGATCCGGCTGCGCGCCGGCTGCGGCTACCCGCTGCGGGCCCGCGCACAGTCCGTACAGGTGGGCGACGACGGCTGGGACGAGCTGGAGATCCCGTACGGGCACGGGCTCGACGCCTGGCTCGTCGAGTTCGGCCCCGACGTCGTCGTGCGGGAACCGGCCGACCTGCGGGCGGATGTACTGGACCGGCTGCGCGCCGTGGCCAAGGGCTGAGGGGGAGACGTACGCATGGCTGCCAATGCGATCGACCAGACGAGGCGGATGCTGTCCCTCGTCACCTATCTCCGCGAGCGCCCCGGCGCCCACGTCGCCGACGTCGCGCGCGCCTTCGGGATCACCGAGGACGAGCTGATCTCCGACCTGGACGTGCTGCCCATGTGCGGCACCAGCTTCCGGGGCGGCGACCTGCTGGACATCGACACCGACGGCGACCGGATCTGGTGGCACAACCCCGACGACGTCGCCGCGCCCCTGCGGCTCGCCGCCGACGAGGCGACCGCCCTCCTGGTCGCCGCCCGCGCCGTCGCCACCCTGCCCGGGCTCCGCGAGAGCGACCGGGACGCGCTGGTCCGCGCCACCGCCAAGCTGGAGGCCGCGGCCGGCGAGGCCGCCGGGGCCAGCTCCCGTCTCTCGGTCACCTTCGAGTCCGAGGGCGGCGTCTTCGCCGAGGTCGACCGGGCGATCTCCGAGCGCAGGCGGCTGTGGGTGCGCTACTACTCACCCGCGCGCGACGAGCTCACCGAGCGCGAGGTCGACCCGATCCGGCTCTTCGCCGTCGGCCACACCTACATGGAGGCGTGGTGCCGGCTCTCCGAGGCGCGCCGCACCTTCCGTCTCGACCGGGTCGTCGAGATCCGGCTCCTCGACGAGCACGCGGCCCCGCCCGAGCTGGAGCTGCGCGACCTCTCCGAGGGACTGGTCCAGCCCTCCGCCGACGACCCCGAGGTCGTGGTCGAGGTCGGCCCCGGCGGCCGGTGGGTCGCCGAGTACTACCCGCACGACCGGGCCGATGAGCTGCCCGACGGCGGCCTGCGGATCACCCTGCGGACACCGGACCCCGCCTCGCTGCGGCGGCTCGCGCTGCGGCTGGGCAGCGACGGGCGGATCGTCGCACCGCGCGAGCTCGCCGACAGCGCCCGGGAGGCGGCGACCGCCGCGCTCGCCGCGTACGAAGGCGTGTGACGTTCTCCGCTTCGAGGACGCTGTTGCTGATGTAGTGCCGATTCGGTTGTTGCCGTGGGAATTGAGGGAGATGTCCGTCATGCTTGGTCTTGCCGCGACGATGGCCCCGGTCCTCTTCAAAGCCGCCTGCCCCGACTGCCGCTCGCGCTTCGAGCTCTCGGCGAGCGCCCTGCGCCTCGCGATCGGCGCGAGCCGGCGGACGACCTTCTACTCCTTCACCTGCCCGGAGTGCGGCAGCTCCGTCCGCAAGCCCGCGGGCGAGCGCATCGTCGAGCTGCTCACCGGCGGCGGCGTCCGCACCCTGCGCCTCCACACCACCGTCTGAACGACCCGTATCCGCTCAAGGTCTAGGCTCTGCCCATGTTCTGGCCCATGCTCGCCATCGCCCTCGGCTTCCTCGGCATCGCCGTCCTCGGTGTCCTCGGCATCAAGGTCTTCCTGGAGGTCCAGCGCCTCGGCCGTCAGGTGGCCGACACCACGGAGCGGATCACACAGGCCGCCGAAGAGCTCGAAACGGCCGCCGTGGGACTGGCCCGAACCGGCGAGACGCTGCGCTGAGCCGGTGCCGTACGCTGCATGAAGCGGCCTCGGTCCGGACTTGTGGGACGCAATCGGGAGTATGCACGGGCATTGCCTCGCGTTTACTCCTGCGGGTTACGATCGCAGGCAGCGCGGTGGCCGGACACATGTCCGACCCGCCGGGCACGCACTCCATGTCGCCTCGGTGAAGAAGGTAAACAGCTATGGGTAGGCTCGGCCCCACCGAGATCATTCTCATCCTCGTCGTCATCATCCTGCTGTTCGGCGCCAAGAAGCTCCCGGACATGGCCCGCTCGCTGGGCAAGTCGGCCCGCATCCTCAAGAGCGAGGCCAAGGCGATGAAGTCGGACGACCAGCAGAGCGCCCCCGCCGACCCGCCGCACGCCGGTACCGGAGCGCAGGACCAGCAGCCCGCGCCGCGTACGATCCAGGCCGCTCCCGGTGACGTGACCAGCTCGCGTCCCGTGACCGAGCCGTCGGACACCACCAAGCGCTGACCCGGTCCGCCGTCGCCGCCGCACCATGCGGCGGCTGCCGCACGAGATGAGGACGTGGGTTGCCCAAGTCTGCCCGCAAGCAGGAGAAGGATCCCGAGGGCCGGATGCCCCTCGTGGAGCACCTGCGTGAACTCCGCAACCGCCTGGCGAAGGGGCTCATCGCCATCACGGCGGTGACGATCGTGGCCCTCGTGTACAGCGAGGAGCTGATGCAGTTCCTGGCGGATCCGGTGCCCAAGTGCCCACCGGGCGTCACCAGTGACGGCGGCAACTGCGCGCAGGTCGTCTTCAGCTCGCTGATGGCCCCCTTCAGCGTGACGATCCAGCTGTCGCTGACCGCGGGCCTCGTCATCGCCAGCCCCGTCTGGCTCTACCAGCTGTGGGCCTTCGTCGCGCCCGGACTGCACAAGAGCGAGAAGAAGTACACGTACGCCTTCGTCGGCGCGGCCGTGCCGCTGTTCACCGCCGGCGCCTACCTGGCGTACCTGATCCTCCCCATCAGCGTGAAGGTGCTCATCAGCCTCACGCCCGCCGGCTCCGCGAACCTCCTCTCGCTCGGTGACGTCCTCGACTTCACCCTGCGCATGGTGCTCGTCTTCGGCCTCGCCTTCGAGCTGCCGCTCGTCCTGATCATGCTGAACCTCACCGGTGTCCTCACCGGCCGTCGCATGGCCGGCTGGTGGCGCGGCGTGATCATGGGCGTCTTCGTCTTCGGTGCCGTCATCACCCCGACCACCGACCCGGTCGGCATGATCGCCCTCGCGGGACCCATCACGATCCTGTACTTCGGGGCCGTCGGCTTCTCGCTCCTGAACGATCGCCGCCGCAAGCGCAACAACCCCGACGCCGCACTCGACGACGACGAGGCCTCCGTCCTCGACCTCACGCCCGAGACCGTCGGCGCCGTCGAACCCGTCCCCGCCGCCCGGGCCCTGCCCGAGCAGGCCACCGGACCGGGCGAGACCGGGGGTTCCGCAGCGCACCGGCTCAACGGCTACGACGACATCACCTGATCTGGTCGGGGTCCCCCCGGACATCGTCCGGGGGGACCCACGCATGACCGGCGGCATCTCTGTCCTCGCCGGCGTCACTGCTCTCCCACGCGCACCGCATCGCACGCGCACCGCGCCGTACGCGAACGCCCCTGCGCGCCTCTCGCGAGCCCCGGGAGCATTGCCCCGATAAAGATCGCGTCACTGTCAGAGGTGGCGGGTAGGCTCGACAACAAGATGACAGAGGACCTCACACCAGCCGAGCGGTACGCGGCCGCCCTCGCCCGAAACGCCGAGCAGGCCACCGCGCTGTTCCCCTTCCGCGAGCTCTACGACTTCGATCTGGACCCCTTCCAGATCGAGGCCTGCAAGGCCCTCGAAGCGGGCAAGGGCGTGCTCGTCGCCGCGCCGACGGGCTCCGGCAAGACCATCGTCGGCGAGTTCGCCGTCCATCTCGCCCTCAGCCAGGGCCGCAAGTGCTTCTACACGACGCCCATCAAGGCGCTGTCGAACCAGAAGTTCGCCGACCTCGTCAAGCGGTACGGCGCGGACAAGGTCGGGCTGCTCACCGGTGACAACAGCGTCAACGGGGACGCGCCGATCGTCGTCATGACCACCGAAGTCCTCCGCAACATGCTGTACGCGGGGTCCCAGGCGCTCTCCGGCCTCGGCTACGTCGTGATGGACGAGGTGCACTACCTCTCCGACCGCTTCCGCGGCGCCGTCTGGGAGGAAGTGATCATCCACCTCCCCGAATCCGTCACGCTGGTCTCACTCTCCGCGACCGTGTCCAACGCCGAGGAGTTCGGCGACTGGCTCGACACCGTCCGCGGCGACACCGAGGTCATCGTCTCGGAGAGCCGTCCCGTGCCCCTCTGGCAGCACGTCCTGGCCGGACGCCGGATGTACGACCTCTTCGAGGAGGAGACCGACCACGGCGGCCGCGGCTCCTCCCGCCGCGAGGTCAACCCCGACCTCGTCCGCCTGGCCCGCACGGAGAACTCGACGTACAACCCGCGTGACCGGCGCCGCGGCAAGATGGTCCGCGAGGCCGACCGCGAGCGCGAGCGCCGCCAGCGCTCCCGCATCTGGACGCCCGGCCGCCCCGAGGTCATCGAGCGCCTCGACGCCGAGGGGCTGCTGCCCGCCATCACCTTCATCTTCAGCCGCGCCGCCTGCGAGGCCGCGGTGCAGCAGTGCCTCCACGCCGGGCTCCGCCTCAACAACGAGGAGGGACGCCAGCGCGTCCGCGAGATCGTGGAGGAGCGGACCGCCTCCATCCCCACCGAGGACCTCCACGTCCTCGGCTACTACGAGTGGCTCGAAGCGCTGGAGCGGGGCATCGCCGCCCACCACGCCGGCATGCTCCCCACCTTCAAGGAGGTCGTCGAGGAGCTCTTCGTCCGCGGCCTCGTGAAGGCGGTCTTCGCCACCGAGACCCTCGCCCTGGGCATCAACATGCCCGCGCGGTCCGTCGTCCTGGAGAAGCTCGTCAAGTGGAACGGCGAGCAGCACGCCGACATCACGCCCGGCGAGTACACCCAGCTCACCGGCCGCGCCGGCCGCCGTGGCATCGACGTCGAAGGCCACGCCGTGGTCCTCTGGCAGCGCGGTTTCGACCCCGGCCACCTGGCCGGACTCGCGGGCACGCGCACCTACCCGCTGCGTTCCAGCTTCCGGCCCTCGTACAACATGGCGGTCAACCTCGTCGACCAGTTCGGCCGGCACCGCTCGCGCGAGCTCCTGGAGACCTCCTTCGCGCAGTTCCAGGCCGACCGCTCCGTCGTGGGCATCTCGCGCCAGGTGCAGAAGAACGAGGAGGGCCTGGAGGGCTACCGCGAGGGCATGACCTGCCACCTCGGGAACTTCGAGGAGTACGCGCGGCTCCGCCGCGACCTCAAGGACCGCGAGACGGAACTGGCCCGGCAGGGTGCCGCCCAGCGGCGCGCCCAGGCCGCCGGCTCGCTGGAGAAGCTCAAGCCGGGCGACATCATCCACGTCCCGACCGGCAAGTTCGCGGGCCTCGCCCTCGTCCTCGACCCCGGCATCCCCGCGGGGCGGACCAACGGGCACCGCGGCTTCGAGCACCACGACGGACCGCGGCCCCTCGTCCTCACCGCCGAGCGGCAGGTCAAGAGGCTCGCCTCCATCGACTTCCCGGTCCCCGTCGAGGCGCTCGACCGCATGCGGATCCCCAAGTCCTTCAACCCGCGCTCGCCGCAGTCCCGCAGGGACCTGGCCTCCGCGCTGCGGACCAAGGCCGGGCACGTCCATCCCGAGCGTCACCACAGGCAGCGCGCGGCCGCCGCCGACGACCGTGAGATCGCCCGGCTTCGCACCGCGCTGCGCGCCCACCCCTGCCACGGCTGCGACGAGCGCGAGGACCACGCCCGCTGGGCCGAGCGCTTCCACCGTCTCCAGCGCGACACGCAGCAGCTGGAGCGGCGCATCGAGGGGCGTACCAACACGATCGCCCGGACCTTCGACCGGATCGTCGCGCTCCTCACCGAGCTCGACTACCTGCGGGGCGACGAGGTCACCGACAACGGCAAGCGGCTGGCCCGGCTTTACGGCGAGCTCGACCTGCTGGCGAGCGAGTGCCTCAGGGACCGTGTCTGGGAGGGGCTCACCCCGCCCGAACTCGCCGCCTGTGTCTCGGCCCTGGTGTTCGAGTCGCGCCAGGCCGACGACGCCGTCGCGCCGAAGCTGCCCACGGGCGACGCCAAGGCGGCGCTCGGTGAGATGGTCCGGATCTGGGGGCGTCTCGACGCCCTCGAGGAGGAGTTCAAGATCAACCAGGCGGAGGGGGTCGGCCAGCGCGAGCCCGACCTCGGCTTCGCCTGGGCCGCCTACCAGTGGGCCTCCGACAAGAGCCTCGACGAGGTGCTGCGCGAGGCGGACATGCCCGCCGGTGACTTCGTCCGCTGGTGCAAGCAGGTCATCGACGTCCTCGGCCAGATCGCCGCGGCGGCGCCCAGGGAGAACAGCACGGTCTCCAAGAACGCCCGCAAGGCCGTCGAATCGCTGCTGCGGGGTGTCGTCGCCTACAGCTCGGTGGGCTGACCCTCCCGGTTCCTTTCAGGCCGGTGCCCGTGGTGATCACGCCACGGGCACCGGTCGTTCCGTCCCCTGTGCGCGGGGTTGTCCACAGGGCGTTGTCCACAGGGGTGGCGCCTGGGTCGGCCCTTCCGCTTGCATGGACTCGCACACGGGGAAGGCCAGTTGGGGAGGGGACGCACATGACCACGGAAGCCGGTCAGGACGCCGGGGCACGCGGCGACACGGCACAGCCGACACCGGGGATCGTCGACGGCCCCCGAGGGCTGCCCCTCCTGGGGAACCTGCCCGCGTTCGGCAAGGACCCCCTCGCCTTCTTCGAACAGCTGCGGGAGCGCGGTGACTTCGTCCGCTGGCGCTTCGGGCGCGGACCCGCCCTCTTCATCGCCCACCCCGACACCGTGGGCGAACTCCTCACCGAGGTCGAGCGCACCTTCGACCAGCCCGACCTCGGCATCGCCTTCCGCACCCTCCTCGGGAACGGGGTCGTCGTCGCCAAGGGCGCCGACTGGCGGCGCAAGCGCTCCCTCGTCCAGCCCTCCGTCCGCCCCAAGCAGGTCCGGTCCTACGCGGCGACCATGACGGAGTGCGCAGTCGATCTCGCCGACCGGTGGAGCGACGGACAGCCCATCGACATCAAGAGGGAGATGGCGGCCCTCACCCAACTCATCGCCGTCCGCACCATCTTCGGCGTCGATACCGCCGCCGACGCCGAGGCCATCGGCCGGGCCATGGACATCGCCCAGCAGGAGATCGGCGCCGAGTTCAGCGGCATCGGCGCGATCCTGCCCGACTGGGTCCCCACGCCCGGACGCGCCCGCATCAAGCGTGCCACCGCCGTCATCGACGCGGAGGTCTCCCGAGTCGTCTCCCGGCACCGCGACGGCGACACCGAGCGGCCGGATCTCCTCAGCCGTCTCCTCGCCGCCCGGGACGAGACCGGTGCCCGGCTCTCCGACCAGGAGATCCGGGACGAGACCGTCACCCTCTACATCGGGGGCCACGAGACGACCAGTTCGACGCTCGTCTGGGCCTGGTATCTACTCTCCCGCAACCCGCAGGTCCGTGACGCCCTCACGGAGGAGCTCGACCGGGTCCTCGCCGACCATGAACCCGGCTACGACGACTACGCCTCCCTTCCGTACACCCAGGCCGTGGTGAAGGAGACCCTCCGCCTCTACCCGACGATCTGGCTCATCACCGGCATCGCCAAGGAGGGCGCCACCCTCGGCGGCAGGCCCGTCCCCGTCGGCACCCGCGTCTGGTCCAGCCAGTGGGCTACGCAGCGCGACCCCCGGTGGTACGGCGAGGCCGAGGCCTTCCGCCCCGAGCGGTGGCTCACCAACGAGGACGGCCAACCCGCCGAGCAGATACCCGAGTACGCCTGGTTCCCCTTCGGCGGCGGCCCCCGCGTCTGCCTCGGCACCCGCTTCGCCCTCGTCGAGGCCGTCCTGGTGCTGGCCGTCCTCGCCCGCCGCTTCGAGCTGGAGCTCTGCACCAGGGACATACGCCCGGTCCCGAGCCTCACCCTCCAGCCGGACCGCGAGGTCATCGCCACGGTCCACGCCCGGAGCTGACGCCGGGCCAGGGAGTCGGGGAGGGGGCATGGCTGGTGCCGCTATCGTCACCGGATGTCTGAAGAATCCGAGAAGTTCGACGCCGCGATGACGACGTGGCAGGAGTGGCAGGAGGCCCCCTGGGGCCGCCTCCGCTACACCCTCGCCGAGGCGAATCTGATGCGGCATCTCGACGGCCCCGACGGCCCCGACGGCCCCGAGAACGGACGAGCCCTGCGGGTGCTCGACCTGGCGGGCGGCGACGGCGGCGACGCGCTGCGTCTCGCCGCCCGTGGGCACCACGTCACGGTCGTCGACTACGCACCGGCGATGCTCGCCGCCGCGGCCGAACGTGCGGCGGCGGGCCTGTCGGAGCGGATGAGCTGCGTCCGTGCCGACGTGACCGCCCTGCCGGCCGACCTCGCGGCGGGGGAGTTCGACGTGGTGCTGTGCCACAACCTGCTGCAGTACGTGGACGACGTGCCCGCGACCCTCGCCGGGGCTCTCGCACCGCTGAAGGACGGAGGACTGCTCTCCCTCATGGCCATCAACCGGAACTCGGCGCCCCTGAACATCGCCGTCCGGGAGATGGACCTGAAGGCGGCACTGGCCGCCCTCGACAACGACCGGCTCGCGACCGCGATGTTCGACGCGGAGCTGACGCTCCACACGGCGGAGGAGATCGTCCCGCTCCTCCGGGACCTCGGTTGCCTGGACGTACGGCACTACGGCATCCGCACCTTCTGCGACTACATCACCGACGACGTCCGCAAGTACGACAAGGAGTACTACGACGACCTGGAGCGCCTGGAGCTGGCCACCACGGCGAGACACCCGTACCCGCACACGGCCCGACTCTTCCAGCTGACGGCCCGGAAGAGGGCTGTCTGATCCTGCCGCCGGCTGTCCGCCGGGGCCGGACGTCCCCCTCACTCATGGGGCGGCCCTGGCAGTTCGTCCCCGCTCTCGCCCCGTTCGGCCAGGCTCCTCGCCAGGTCCCGCAGATCGTCGGAGCGCAGGATCCGGCCGGCTGAGCCGGGGAGGGGAACGTGCAGTTCGGACGTCCAGCGGGCGGGGAGGGCGTCGGGGCCGTGGACCGCACCCGCGAGCATGCCGGTCACGGCCGCCACGGTGTCGGTGTCGCCGCCCAGGTCCACTGCCGCGCCGAGGGCCTCCTCGAAGGAGTCCGTGGTGCGCAAGGCCCACACCGCCGAGCCCAGGCAGGGCCAGACCGCGCCGTTGAACTCGGTGGCGTCGTCCGGGTGCCAGGCGGGGTCCAGGACCCTCGCCCAGCGCTCGCGGTGCTCCGGGGCCACTTCGGCGAGCGTGGCGGGCAGTGCTGCGAGCGGGTCCTCGCCGAGGAGGGCGACCCGGACCAGCTCGTGGAGGATCGCCGTACCCTCCCAGGCCGCGCCGTCGCCGTGTGTCAGTGCCGCGATGCGCCGCCCGGCGTCCATCGTCGCCGTCCGGCCCCGCGCGGCGAAGTAGACGGCGGAGGTCGACGCTCGCATGAGCGAACCGTTCCCCGCGGCACGGCCGTTGACCTGGAAGTGCAGGGAGGCCGCGAGGTCCCACGGGTCTCCGCCGAGCAGGACCTGCTCCGTCTGGAGACCGATGTCCTTCGGGTCGGCGGCCGCCCACCGGCGGAACCTGCTGAAGATGTCCGGTAGGTCGAGACCGCCCCGTTCGAGGAGCGACTCCCCGACGAGAACGGCCATCTGGGTGTCGTCGGTGGCCTCACCCGGATCCCAACCTCCGCCTCCGCACAGCTCCCCGACGCCGTCCGGGAACCGCTCGCGGAAGACGCCGGGCAGCCCGAACTCGAAGGGTGCGCCCAGTGCGTCGCCCACCGCGGAGCCCAGGACGGCGCCCACGGCGCGGTCGGTGTTTCGCATGGTGGGGAGACTAGTCCGCGCCCCGGGTCTTCCAGGCTCGGGCCGCGAGGAAGGGTGGGAGGGCGAGGGGGGAGAGGAGGATCGTCAGGAGGAGGAGTGGGGCCATCAGGAAGGGGGAGAGGGCGAGGCGGCGGGACTCGCGGTACATCCACTGGCCCAGGAGCAGGTCCCAGGCGAGGATCTGGGCCCAGATCGCGCCGGCGCCGTTCGGGAGTGCGGCCAGTTCGCGGAAGGTGTCGATGTCGGGGCTGCTGACCGCCGTCCACAGCTCCGGCATGACGGGGGCGGCCAGGACGGCCCAGACCGCGAGGAGCGGGAGGACGGTCAGCGGTGAGGCGGCGACGCGGTCGGTGATCCGCCGTCCCGGCGCGAAGATCATCAGCAGCCAGACGGGCGCCGCGAGGAGGAACGTCAGCTCGAAGAGGAAGGCGGTCATGCCGCGACCTCCTCGGCGAGCGACGGGGCGGGGGTGCGGAGGGAGAGCGCGGTCGCGGCGCCGCCGAGCAGGACGATCGCTCCCGTCGCGGCGAGTGTCACGGCGTCCGGTGAGAACAGGGCCTGGCCGCGCAGGGCCTGCCAGGTCAGCAGGACGACGGTCGCCGCGTACGTCCCCGCGGCCGTGAGCGTGAGGCGCAGCCGCACCCGCTCGTCGGCGAGGCGTGCGAAGCGCGGTGCGAGAGCGGCCAGGACGAGCAGGAGCAGCGGGAGCAGCTGGAGCGCGTGCATGCCGAAGAAGTGAGGGATGCGCAGGTCGCCGCCGGTGGTCGACCAGCCGGTCAGCGGCATCGAGGGGCCGCCGTCCGGGACCCCGACGCTGTGGGAACCGGTGATCGGGGCTTCGTCGACCGCCAGCTGCTCCGGGGTGGGACGCACCATCAGGAAGCCCACGGCGGCGCCCGCGAGGGCGATGAGGGAGGAGAGGCGGACGGCCCAGGCGGTGGCGCGGTCGAGGATCCGGGCGCGCAGCAGGAGTACCGCGATGACCAGGGCGCTCAGCCACAGGATCGCGATGCTGGCTCCCATGATCTGGAAGACGGCGTTGTCGAAGGGAGTCGCGTGGTTGAAGTGGCTCTGGGTGCCGCGGACCACCTGGAGGGTGATGAGCACCATCTCGATCGTCAAGGAGACGGCGACGACGGTTCCGGCCCACCAGCCGACGCGGTGGGCGCGGTGGGTCGTGGGGAGCAGGGAGATCATCCAGGCGAGCGAGAGCGTGTAGGCGACCAACGAGACCGAGAACTTGAACGGCTTGGTCCAGATCGGCACGCCGACCAGGATCCGGTCGTCGACGGCCAGGCCGACGGCGGAGACGAGTGCGAGGGCGACCATCGAGCCGGCGAACCAGACCAGCGGTCGGTGCAGCCGGGCGAGTGGGCTGAGTGCGGACAGGCCGAGTGAAGGCATAGCGATCCCCCCGTGGGAAAGTATGGATAGTGGCACTTGCCGCTATCTGATAGCGCCACTATCTATGATGGGGGTGTCGGTCGGCAAGGCCGTTGAAGGCCGGAAAGGTGAACACGCGGTGCGCATCGGAGAGTTGAGTCGCAGGACCGGAGTGTCCGTACCGACGATCAAGTTCTACGTACGGGAAGGGCTGCTGCCGGCCGGAGAGTTGACGAGCCCGAACCAGGCCTCGTACGGGGAGACGCACGTCCAGCGCCTCCGGCTGATCCGGGCGCTCCTCGACGTGGGCGGCATGTCGGTCGCGGCGATCCGTGACGTGATCGTGGCGGTCGAGGACCCCGAGCGGTCGATGCACAAGGTGTTGGGCGTCACGGCGAACCGGCTGGTGCCTCGCTACGAACGTGAGCCGGACACCGTGATCGAGGAGGCGCGGAAGAGCGTCGCGGAGCTCGTCGCCGCGCGTGGCTGGCACGCCTATCCGGAGAACCCGGCGGGGGAGGCGCTGGCGGCGGCCCTCGCCGCGCTCGACGACGTCGGCCACGGCGGGTTCGTCGAGATCCTCGACGCCTACGCGGACGCGGCGGAGAAGGTGGCGCGGGCGGACATGGACTACGTGGCACATCACGTGGCGCGAGAGGCGCTCGTCGAGAGCGCGGTGGTCGGCACGGTGCTCGGCGACGCGATCTTCGCGGCGCTGCGGCGGCTGGCGCACGTGGACGCCTCGAACCGCGTCTTCGGCGGGCCGGCCGACAGGGAATGACGTGAGGTGACGTGACGTCGTGAGGTGAGTGATGTCGAGAGGGGGGTGGGGCCCTCGGCCCCACCCCCCTCTCGCATGCTCGGAGCGTCAGTTCTCCTGCTCGCGCTCCACCTGGTCGTTCCACTCGCGCTTGATCGCGCGCCACGCCTCGTCCGTCTTCCCCAGGCGCCAGTACCCCGAGATCGACAGCCGCTCGCGCGTCACCCCGCGGTCCATCCGCAGGTGCCGGCGGAGGTCCTTCACGAAGCCCGCCTCGCCGTGGACGAAGGCGTGCACGTCGCCCGCCGGGAAGTCCAGCGCCTTCACGGCCTCGACGACGGCCTCGCCCGCCGGGCGGTCGCCCCGGTGCAGCCAGGTGACGTCCACGCCCGCCGCCGTCGCGAACTTCTGCTCCTCCGCGGCGTCCGAGACCTCCACGAAGGCGTGCACCCGCGCGCCCGAGGGCAGTCGCTCCAGCGCCACCGCGATGGCCGGCAGGGCGCTCTCGTCACCCGCGAGCAGGTGCCAGTCCGCCGCCGGGTCCGGTGTGTAGCCGCCGCCGGGGCCGAGGAAGCGCACGGTGTCGCCCGCCTGCGCCCGCGCCGCCCAGGGGCCCGCGAGGCCCTCGTCGCCGTGGACCACGAAGTCGACGGTCAGCTCGCGGTGGACCGGGTCCCAGGCGCGCACCGTGTACGTCCGCGTCGTCGGCCACTGCTCCCGGGGGAACTCCTCCCGGATCCGCTCCATGTCGAACGGCTCGGGGTAGGCGACCCCCTCGGGGGCGAACAGCAGCTTCACATAGTGGTCGGTGAACTCGCCGGCCTCGAAGGCGTCGAGTCCGGGGCCGCCCAGGACGACCCGCACCATGTGCGGCGTGATCCGCTCGGTGCGCACCACGCGCGCTTCGGTGGCCTTGGGTGCCTTGCGGGCCGGCTGCTCTGCCACGAGGGGCTCTCCTGACTGTACGAACTTAGGTATGCCTAAGCTAGCATCCCGCCGCGCTGCCGCCCAGGGTGGATCAAGGTGATCAGCGTGCCAGTACGGGCAGCAGGCGCCCCACCGCCCCGCCCAGACCCCACCGCTTCACCAGCGCGTCCAGCGCCGCAGGGTCCCGGGGCACTGTCGGTAGGGCCGGGTCGAACTCCGGCAGCGGTACGTCTCCGGCGACCCGCACCACCGTCGGCGCCACGTCCAGGTACGCGGCCGCCTCCACGATGCCGCGCCGCTTCGCCGGCGTCAGCTTCGACGTCCGGTCCTCGGCCGCCGCCCGGACCCCCGCCAGATCCCCGTACTCCGTGATCAGCTGCGCGGCCGTCTTCTCGCCGATGCCCTTCACCCCGGGCAGCCCGTCGCTCGCGTCCCCGCGCAGCGCCGCGAAGTCCGCGTACTGGTCGGGGCGCACGCCGTACTTCGTACGGATCAGCTCGTCGTCCACCAGGTCGCAGTCGCCGACGCCCTTGCGGGGGTACAGCACGCGCACCCCGCGCGCGTCGTCGACCAGCTGGAACAGGTCCCGGTCGCCCGTGACGATGTCCACCGGCCCGGCGGCGCGCCCCGCGAGCGTCCCGATGACGTCGTCCGCCTCGTACCCCGCGGACCCGACCCGGGCGATCCCGAGCGCCGCGAGGACCTCCTCGATCACCGGCACCTGCGGGGAGAGCGTGTCGGGGACCTCCTCCACGTCCGGGCCGGTCTCCGTCTCGACGACCACCCGGTGCGCCTTGTACGAGGGGATCAGGTCCACCCGCCACTGCGGCCGCCAGTCCTCGTCCCAGCAGGCCACGAGCTCGTCGGGGCGGTGGTCCTGGACGAGCCGGGTGATGAAGTCGAGGAGCCCGCGGACGGCGTTCACCGGAGTGCCGTCCGGCGCGCGGACCGAGTCCGGCACACCGAAGTAGGCGCGGAAGTACAGGCTGGCGGTGTCGAGGAGCATCAAACGTCGGGTCACCCGCCCGATCATGCCGCACACCACCGACAGAGCCGCGGACATGCACCACGCCAACGACAGAAGCACGGACCTGCCGCACGCCAGGGGGCTCCGCGGGCGGCGGCCCAGGGTCCGGAGTGACCCCCGTCACCTTTGCGTTTGCACTCTGTGAAGCCGGGCAGGCGCGAGCCCGGAGCGGAACCCGGTGCGGGATTCGACAGCGAGAATCCCCGCACGCGACGGGCCGCGGGCCGATCCCGCCCGCTCCACGGCCCGGCCGCGCGGGGGTGGCGGGCCGTTCTCGTTGCTACTCGTGAGGTCTATGTGTCCAGGCTCCAGGCCGATCACCTCTACAAGGTGTTCGGCAGACGAACCGATGAAGCCGTCCGGCGCCTCGCCGACGGCGCCGACCGCGACGAACTGCGCGCCGAAGGGACGACGGCCGCTGTCGTCGACGCCGGCTTCGTCGTCGAACCCGGTCAGATCTTCGTCGTGATGGGCCTGTCCGGATCCGGGAAGTCCACCCTTCTCCGCATGCTCAACGGCCTGCTCGAACCCACCGCGGGACGGGTCCTCTTCGACGGCCGCGACCTCACCGCGCTCTCCCCCCGCGAGCTGCGCGCCGTCCGGGCCACCAAGATCAGCATGGTCTTCCAGCACTTCGCGCTCTTCCCGCACCGAAACGTTCTCGAGAACGCCGCCTACGGCCTGGAGGTCCAGGGCGTCCCGCGCGCCGAGCGCGAGACCCGCGCCGCCGAGGCCCTCGAACTGTGCGGGCTCGCCGGCTGGGAGAAGTCCTGGCCCGACGAGCTCTCCGGCGGCATGCAGCAGCGCGTCGGCCTCGCCCGCGCCCTCGCCACCGACGCCGACCTGCTCCTCATGGACGAGTCCTTCAGCGCGCTCGACCCGCTCATCCGCCGCGACATGCAGGACCAGCTCCTCGTGCTCCAGCAGCGGCTGAAGAAGACCATCGTCTTCATCACCCACGACCTCAACGAGGCCATGCGCCTCGGCGACCGCATCGCCGTCATGCGCGACGGCCGGATCGTCCAGCTCGGCACCGCCGAGGACATCCTCGTCCGCCCCGCCGACGACTACGTCGCCTCCTTCATCCAGGACGTCGACCGCTCCCGCGTCCTCACCGCCGCCGCCGTCATGACCGACGGCGCCGTCCCGGCCGACTGCCCCGAGGGCTGCGCCTGCCGGGCCGTCGGACCCGACACCCTCGTCGCCGACCTGTGCGCCGTCGCCGCCCTGGCCCCGCACCCCGTGACCGTCCAGGACTCCGACGGCTCCGTCCTCGGAGTCGTACCGACGGAACGGCTCCTCGCCGTCATGGGCGGGCTCGCGAGCGAGGAGGTGACGGCCCGTGCCTAGGCTCCCCCTCGGTGAATGGACCGACAGCTCCGTCGACTGGCTCCAGGCCCACCTCTCCTGGTTCTTCGATGCCGTCAGCACCGGCGTCACCGGCCTCTACGACGGCATCGACGCCGTCCTGTCCGCACCCCAGCCGCTGATCTTCGCCGGCATCCTCGCCGTCGTCGCCTGGTGGCTGCGCGGCCTCGCCGCCGGCGTCCTCGCCTTCGCGGGCTTCGCGCTCGTCGACTCGGTGCAGCTGTGGGACGAGGCGATGGCGACGCTCTCCCTCGTCCTCGTCGCCACCCTCGTCACCCTGGTGATCGCCGTCCCGCTCGGCATCTGGGCGGCCCGCTCCCAGACGGTCAGCGCCGTCCTGCGGCCCGTCCTCGACTTCATGCAGACCATGCCGGCGATGGTCTACCTCATCCCCGGCATCATCTTCTTCGGGGTCGGAGTCGTCCCCGGCATCATCGCCACCATCGTCTTCGCGCTGCCCCCGGGCGTCCGGATGACCGAACTCGGCATCCGCCAGGTCGACGGCGAACTCGTCGAGGCCGCGGAGGCCTTCGGCACCACCCCGCGCGACACCCTCCTGCGCGTGCAGCTCCCGCTCGCCCTGCCGACGATCATGGCGGGCGTCAACCAGGTCATCATGCTCGGCCTGTCCATGGTCGTCATCGCCGGCATGGTCGGCGGCGGCGGCCTCGGCGGCGCGGTCTACCGCGCCATCGGCAACGTCGACATCGGCCTCGGCTTCGAGGCCGGCGTCTCCATCGTCGTCCTCGCCATGTACCTGGACCGGATGACCGGCGCCCTCGGCCGCCAGGTCTCCCCGCTGGGCCGCCGCGCCGCCGCCAAGGCGCGCGCCGCGCTGAGCGCCAAGCGGCCCGGGGCGAAGCTCTGGGCCCACCGGCCGCAGCCCGTCACCGCCCTCGTCGGCGTCGTCGTGCTCGCCCTCGTCGCCGGCGGTACGGGCTTCCTGGGCCGGGCCGGCGGCGCGACCTCCACCACCGCCTCCGGCCCGAACAGCGGCCACGGCAAGAAGATCAGCATCGGCTACATCCCCTGGGACGAGGGCATCGCCTCCACGTACCTCTGGAAGGAACTCCTGGAGCGCCGCGGCTACGAGGTCGACACCAAGCAGCTGGAGGCCGGCGCCCTCTACACCGGCCTCGCCGGCGGGCAGCTCGACTTCCAGACCGACGCCTGGCTCCCCGTCACCCACGCCCAGTACTGGGAGAAGTACCGGAACAAGCTGGAGGACCTCGGCTCCTGGTACGGACCCACCTCCCTGGAGCTCGCCGTCCCCTCGTACGTGAAGGGCGTCGACTCGCTCGCCGACCTCAAGGGCAAGGCGGGACAGTTCAAGGGCCGCATCGTCGGCATCGAGCCCAGCGCCGGAATGATGGGCATCCTCAAGGACAAGGTCCTCAAGGAGTACGGCCTGGAGGGCGAGTACGAGGTCGTCGACGGCTCCACCCCCGGCATGCTGGCCGAGCTGAAGCGCGCGTACGAGCGCAAGGAGCCGGTCGTCGTCACCCTCTGGTCCCCGCACTGGGCCTACTCGGCCCACGACCTGAAGAAGCTCACCGACCCCAAGGGCACCTGGGGCAAGGGCGACGGCGTCCACACCCTCGCCCGCAAGGGCTTCGCCGCCGACAATCCCGAGGTCGGCGCCTGGCTGAAGAACTTCGAGCTCACCGAGAAGCAGCTCACGGACCTCGAAGCCGTCATCCAGGAGACCGGCAAGGGCAAGGAGCAGGAGGCCGTCCGCGTCTGGCTCGACCGCAACCCCGGCCTCGCGGAGAAACTCGCCCCCCAGTAGGAAGCCTTCGTTCACTGGCTGAAAAGGGGTGGTCGCCGAATGTGCTCGGCGACCACCCCTTTTCGTCACGACGCGAAACCCCGCCCCAAAGCTGCGTAAGGTTCAGGTAACCGCCCGGTACGGATACGCACGAGGGACGAGGGAGGGAGCCGACATGGACGAGAAGGAAGCACCCCGCGTGGGCGCGGCCGTCAAGAGACGCCGTAGAGCGCTCCAGCTCACCCTGGCCGTCGTCGCCTCCCGCAGCGGCCTCTCCGTGCCCTTCCTCAGCCAGGTCGAGAACGAGCGCGCCCGCCCCAGCCGCCGCTCCCTCGAACTCGTCGCCGAGGCCCTGGAGACCAGCGCCGGCGAGCTCCTCGCCGCCGCCGAGGCCTCCCGCACCGTCGACGTCGTCCGGGCGGACGAGCGGTCCGCCGCGCTGCCCCCCGGCGTCCGCGGGCTCGTCCGCGGCCGCCACCAGCTGCACGCCCTGGAGTTCACCGGCGAGCAGGACGCGGGCCGTGAGTTCCAGCACCGGAACGACGAGTTGCTGTACGTCGCCGACGGCGCCGCCGAGGTCGAGGCCGAGGGCCGCGCCCACCGGCTGGGCCGCGGCGACACGCTCTACCTCTCCGGAGGCGTACGGCACCGCTGGCGGGCCACCGAGCCCGGCACCCGCCTCCTCGTCGTCGCCGTCGCCGACCACGTCGAGGTCGAGGAGGAGTGAGGGCAGCCGGCGCGGGACCGCGGGTCGTCTCCCTCGTCCCCTCCCTGACGGAGGCCGTCGCCGTCTCCGCGCCCGGCGTCCTCGTCGGCGCGACGGAGTGGTGCACCCACCCCGCCGGCCTCGACGTCGCACGGATCGGCGGCACCAAGAACCCCGACGTCGCCGCGATCACCGCCCTCAGGCCCGACCTCGTCCTCGCCAACGAGGAGGAGAACCGCGCCCCGGACCTCGCCGCCCTGCGGGCCGCCGGGCTCGACGTCCTCGTCACCGAGATCCGCACCCTCGACCAGGGCCTGCGGGAACTGGAGCGGGTCCTCGCCGCCTGCGGCGCCCCGCGCAGGCCGCGCTGGCTGACCGAGGCCGAGGCCGCCTGGGAGTCCGTGACGCCCCTGGAGCCCGCACCGGACGGCAGGCCGCCGACCGCCGTCGTGCCGATCTGGCGCCGCCCCTGGATGGTCCTCGGCAGCGACACCTTCGCGGGCGACCTGCTCGCCCGCCTCGGCGTCCGCAACGCCTACGAGGACCATCCGGAGCGCTACCCGCGGATCCCGCTCGACGAGCTCCGCGCCACCGCCCCCGACCTCCTCGTCCTGCCCGACGAGCCCTACCGCTTCACGGCGAACGACGGCCCCGAGGCCTTCCCCGGGACCGCCGCCGCCCTCGTCGACGGGCGACTGCTCACCTGGTACGGGCCGTCGCTGGCCGAGGCGCCGCGGGCACTGTCGTGGGAGCTGACCCGGGCCCTGCGAGCAGCGCGCCGCTGAGCAGCCCGCGCACCGTGTGGAAACCGGCCACCAGCCAGGCCGCCACGAGGAACACGTACAGGCCGACGGCGAGCCACCGGAAGGCGGCCAGACCGGTGTGCGCGGCGAGCCCCTCGGCGCCGGTCACGCAGGTCCCGACCGGGAAGGTGAACGCCCAGAACGTCATCGCGAAGCCCATGCCCCGCCGCCGCGCCCGCAGCACCATCGCCCCGGCGAGCGCCAGCCACAGCAGGGCGAAGCCCATCACGGGCACCCCGTAGAGGACGGCGAAGGCGGCGAAACCGTGTGCGTACGGGGCGGGCAGCACGCCCGGGGCCACGTCGGCGAACTTGTTCGCGGCGGTCGTCGACTGGCCCAGCGGGCCGAGGACCAGGAAGAGCGTGGGGGTGAGCGCCAGCGGCAGCGGGCCACCGGTCACGAGCCGGCCGAAGACCAGCGGCAGCATGACCAGGGTGGCGAGCAGGCTGAGCCCGAACATCGCGTAGCAGGCGACGAGCAGCGTCTGCTGGGCCTGCCCGGCGGGCAGGTGGGGCACGAGCAGCGGGCCGAGCGCGGCGGAGACCATGGGGGCGACGACCGGCAGCAGCCACACCGGGGACGCGCTCTCGATCCGGTGGTGCACCACCATGAGGTACGGGACGGCCACGGCCGCCGCCAGACCGATCGCCGTGCCCGCGGTGAACAGGACGGTGTCGAGCGCCACGGCCGCGGGGAGCCCTATCCAGTCCTGGCCCACGATCATCGCGCCACCGCCCACGGCGAGCAGGGCCATCGAGAGGCAGCCGTAGAACGGCGCCATGGCGGGGTCCATGAGATGGGCGCGAGCCTGGTCGCGGTGGTGGATCCAGTGCAGCGTCCGGGCGGAGACGAGAACGAGCAGCATCGCGAGCGACAGGGCCCAGATCGCCGCGCAGACGGTACGGAGCCCGGGGACGTCCACCGGGAGGGCTGCGCCCGCGTTGGCGATGATGGCCGTCCCCATGACGGAGGCGTACCAGTTGGGTCCGAGGTGACGGACGGAGCGGGCCGGGGAGGCGGCTGGGGAGATGGTCGGGGAGGCGGTGTGCGCGCCGGGGGTGGTGGCGCGTGAGTCCGGACCGGGGGCCGTGCGGGGTGCTGCGAGGCTTGCCATGACCCCACCGTCGCGCCCTTTCGCCGCACCCACCAGGGATCTTGCGACTATGACGTCATAAGCTGGGTTTATGAGCAGTGAGATAGCAGGGCGGCCCGGGCCACAGGGCGACGAGCCGCGGCCGCACCTGTCCCACCGGGTCCCGGACCTCGGCGCGCTCGAACTGCTCCTCGCCGTCGCCCGGCACGGCAGCCTCGGCGCGGCCGCCCGCGAGGTCGGGATCACCCAGCCCGCCGCGAGCAGCCGGATCCGCTCGATGGAGCGGCAGCTCGGCGTGGCCCTCGTCGACCGCTCGCCCCGCGGCTCGCGGCTTACCGACGCGGGCGCGCTCGTGACGGACTGGGCGCGGCGGATCGTCGAGGCCGCGGAGGCCTTCGACGCGGGCGCCCAGGCGCTGCGCGGGCGGCGCGACTCGCGGCTGCGGGTGGCCGCGTCCATGACGATCGCCGAGTACCTGCTGCCCGGCTGGCTGATCGCGCTGCGCGCCGCGCGTCCCGACACGGCCGTGTCGCTCCAGGCCGGGAACTCCGCGGCGGTCGCGCAACGGCTCTTCGCGGGCGACGCCGACGTCGGCTTCGTGGAGGGGCTCGCCGTGCCGGAGGGGCTCGACGGGGTCGTCGTCGCGCACGACCGGCTCGCGCTCGTCGCCGCGCCCTCGCACCCCTGGGCTCGGCGCCGCGGACCCCTCGACCCGGCGGAGCTGGCCGCGACCCCGCTGATCCTGCGGGAGCGCGGCTCGGGCACCCGGCAGGTCCTGGACGCGGCGCTCGCCGGCCACGGCGGTCTCGCCGAGCCGCTCCTGGAACTCGCCTCCACGACGGCCGTGAAGGCCGCGGTCGTCAGCGGGGCGGGCCCGGCGGTCCTCAGCGAACTCGCCATCTCCGAGGAGCTGGCCTCCCGCCGCCTGGTCGCCATCCCCGTCGAGGGCGTCCTGCTCCGCCGCGACCTGCGCGCGGTCTGGCCCGCCGGCCACCGCCCGACGGGCCCGGCCCGCGACCTGCTGTCGCTGACCCGGGGCTAGGCCCTGTCCGGCGGATCATGGCCGGGCCCGCGGCGTCCGGCACGGCACCTCGCCGCGTTGCCGAAACGTCCCCAAGTCCCCCGTAGCCCTTCGGGCACGGGAGGTGCCCCCACCGCTATGGGGACGCTCCGGCGCCTTGCGATGCACCGCACCAGCCGCCGCGGCCTGTCCGACCCTGATCCGCCGGCCAGGGCCTAGGGCCCTGGCCCCGCGCCCTTGCGGGCGCCTCCGGTCCGGCGCGCGGGCGGCGTCCCACATGCCGACGGCGCCGGTGCCGCTCCCGTCAGAGGTCCGTCGCCCGGAACGTCACCCGGCCGTCCACCGCCGTGAGGCGGACCGGGACGTCCGCCAGCTCCGTCGCGGGCGTCGTCAGCGGGTCGGCCGCCAGGACCGTCAGGTCGGCGCGGTATCCGACGGCGAGCCGGCCCGCCTCGTGCTCCTCGCCCGCCGCGTACGCCGGTCCCGTCGTCATGCCCCGCAGCGCCTCAAGACCCGTCAGCGCCTGCTCGGGCCCGTGCGGTGCCTGGCCGAGGTCACGGCTCGGACGCCGGTGCCGGGCCCCGGCCAGCACGCCGAGCGGCGGGAACGGCGCGATGGGCCAGTCGGAGCCGAGGACTACGGTCGCCCCGGAGTCCACCAGGTCGCGGCAGCGCCAGGCCAGCGAGGCCCGCTCCTCGCCCAGGCGGCGCGACCAGTTGTCGGTGTGGTCGGCGCGGGTGAAGTCGCAGCAGTGGGTGGGCTGCATGGAGGCGACGACGCCCAGCTCGGCGAAGCGGCGCAGCGTGTCGTCCGGCACCGTCTCGATGTGCTCCACCCGGTGACGTACCCCGACCGTGGCGGAGGCCTGGGCCTTCTCGACGGAGTCGAGGGCGTGTCGTACGGCCGCGTCCCCGATCGCGTGCGTCGCGGTGGCCACGCCCGCCCGGTGCAGTTCCCCGACGATCTGCGTGTACGCGGCGGGATCCGGCCAGAACGCGCCCGTCGACTCGCCGTTGCGGTCGGGCCGCTCCAGCCACGCGGTGCCGTTGTCGATGGTCCCGTCCATGAAGAGCTTCACGCCCGTGACCCGCCACAGCGCGCCGCCCGTGCCCTGCTGCTCGATCAGGGCGCGCACCCCGTCCGCGTCGGTGCCGGGCTGGCACCAGGGCGCGACGCGCAGCCGCAGCGGCAGCTCGCCGGCGGCGTCGAGCTCCCCGTACAGCGCGAGGCTGTCTCCGTTCGCGTCCATGACGTGGCCGCCGGTCAGACCGGCCGCCGCCATCGCCCGCAGGGCGACCGCGAGCCCCTCCCGGCGCTCCTCGCGCGTGGGCTGCGGGGCGACCCGCTCGACCAGCGCGCAGGCCGCGTCCTCCTGAAGCAGTCCGGTCGGGCGCCCGTCCGCGTCGCAGACGACCTCGGCGGAGGCCTGCGCGAAGGTACGCGGCCCGTCGACCCCGGCCAGTTCGAGCGCCCGGCGGCTGGCCAGCGCCGAGTGGGCGTCGAAGAGCAGCAGGAACGCGGGCACACCGTCGAGTACGGCGTCGAAGGGGGCGACCCCGACCGGCCGGTCGCCGAAGACGTTCGGGTCGAGCCCCCAGGCGAACAGCCACTCCCCGCGGGCGAGGCGGCGGACCTCCCGGGCGAGCTCCGCCCGTACGTCGTCGAGGTCGGCGCAGCCCGACAGGTCGAGGCCGCCGGTCAGTTCGGCGCCGGTGACGGGGTGGACGTGACCGTCCACGAGACCGGGCGTGACGACGGCGCCCTTGAGGTCGACGACGGTGGTGCCGGGACCCGCGAGGGCGCGGATCTCCCGGTCGTCGCCCAGGGCGGAGATCCGGCCGTCGTCGGAGACGGCGAGCGCGGTCTGCGGCAGGAACGCCCCCGTGGCGGGGTCGAGCAGCCGGGCGGAGAGCAGGACGAGGCGGGTGGTGCTCACGGGGTCTCCAGGGGGAGGTGGTACGTGACTGGGGAAGCCGGGGAAGGGGGTACGGGCGTACGGGCGCGGGCAGCCGCTGAGGCCGGCGAGGCGAAGGCCGTCAGTGGGGAGGGGCCGGGTCGGCAGGCCCGGGGGACTCGTCGGGCAGGGCGGACTCGTCGGGCAGGGCGGACTCACCGGGCAGGGCGGACTCACCCGGCTCACCGGGCGCACCAGAGTCACCGGGCTCAGCGGGCTCACCAGGCGCACCGGTCTCAACAGAATCGCCGGTCTCACCGGACTCGCCCGGCTCACCGACCCCGCCCGCCTCCGCAGGCTCCACGAGCGGCGTGACATCGGTCAAGGCGCCATGCGCCAGGCCGAGTTCGCGCTCCGCCGTCGTGAGTGCCATCCGGGTCACGGCCTCCGGCCGGTTGCTCCGGTCGGTGTTCGCGTGGGCGCCCAGGCCGTCGAGCACCACCAGGATCTGGATGGCCGCCGCCCGCGGGTCGTCCGTACGGAACTCGCCCCGCTCCACACCCTCGCGGATCAGCCCCGAGAGGCGGTCGTCGGAGGCGAGCTCCTGTACGGCGACCCGGTCGCGCAGGACGGGACGGTAGCGGCTGAGGTGCCGGGCGTTGATCCAGAGCCGGCTGATGTCGTCGTACGCGTCTCCGGCCGAGAGCGCGAAGTAGCGGGCGAGGTACTGGGTGGGCGTCCCGTGCGGCCGGTCCGCGGGCAGCAGCGTGTCGAGCTCGCCGGTGGAGGCGACGCTGAACGCCTCGGCCACGAGGTCCTCCGCCGAGGGGAAGTAGTGGCTGATCAGACCGGGCCGGACCGCGAGCTCCTCGGCGATACGCCGCAGGGTGACGCACTCCAGGCCCTCGGTCAGGGCGACCCGGGCCGCGGTCTCCACGATCTCCGCCCGCCGGGCTTCCGGGGATTTCCGAACTCGCTTGCGCTGGACGCTTGACGACATACCCGGGATGCTATTGAGTGTGCGACCAATAAGCAACCAGGTGGGCGCCGAACGGTCGCCTGGTGGGCACCACCCGCATCCGGAGGGCCGCATGTCTGCCACGATCCCCGACCCGATCCCGCGCTCCCAGGGGGCTCAGGTCGCTCCTCCGGCCGCCGCCGACAGTCCCGGCCGCATCGAGGCCCACGGCATCGACCACATCCCCGACGGGGAACGCCACGGACACCCCCGCGAGCTCTTCTCCGTGTGGGCCGCGGCCAACGTCAACTACCTCAGCCTCGTCATCGGCGGCGCCCTGGTCCTCATGGGCCTGACCCTCTGGCAGGCCGTCGCCGTGATCGTCGTCGGCAACCTCTTCTGGCTGCTCACCGGCCTGCTCGCCACCTCGGGCCCCGCCGCGGGCGCGCCCAGCGAGGTGATCACCCGGGCCGTCTACGGCGTGCTTGGCAACCGCGTGAACAACGCCGTCGGCGGCTGGCTCGTCTCCGTCTGCTACTTCGCCCTCAACCTCGCCGCCGCGGCGACCGCGGCCTTCGCCCTGGTCGAGAAGACTGGCATCACGGCGAACACCCCCGTCAAGGTGGCCGTGATCGTGGTCATCGCCGCGCTCACCCTGGCCATCAGCGTCTACGGGCACGCCCTGATCATCAAGCTGTACCTGCCGATCACCCTCGTCCTGATCGCGGCCTTCGCCGTCGTCGCGTTCGCCGTCCTGCGCCACGCCGACTTCTCGTACGCCCCCGCCGAACCGCTCAGCGGCGCCCCGCTCTGGACCCTCCTCGTCGCGGGCACCACGATGATCGCCTCGGGGCCGCTCTCCTACACGACGAGCGCCGACTTCTCCCGCTACCTGCCCCGCACGTCCTCGAAGAAGGCGATCGTCGCCTGGACGGCGCTCGGCGCCTTCCTGCCCAGCGTCGCCGTCTGTTCGCTGGGCGCGTTCGCCGCGACCGCCGTCGACATGAGCGACCCGCAGAACGCACTCCAGACGATCCTGCCCGGCTGGTTCAACCCCGTCTTCCTGCTCGCGCTCGTCCTCGGCACGATCTCCATCAACGCCCTGACCGCCTACAGCGCCGGCCTCGCCCTCCAGGCCGTCGGCCTCCGCATCCGCCGTACCGTCAGCGTCCTCTTCGACGGCGCCGTCGCCGTGGCCCTGACCCTCTACGGGCTGCTCGTCTCCAACTTCCTCGACACCGTCAGCAACGCCCTCCAGGTGATCGTGGTCCTGAGCGGCCCCCTGATGGCCGTCTACGCCACCGACATCGTGCTCCGCCGGTTCCGCTACGACGGTCCCGCGCTCTCGGACGAGACCCCCGGCGGCCCCTTCTGGTACACCCGGGGCGTCAACCCCGCAGGCGCCCTCGCCCTCGCGGCGGGCGTGACCTCGGCCGCCCTCTGCGTCAACACCCTCTACACCGGCCCCGTCGCCGGAGCCCTGGGCGGCCTGGACCTCTCCCTGCCCGTCGGCATGACGGTCGCCGCGACCCTCTACGCCCTCCTGATGCGGAACGACTCCGCCGCGCTCGCCGCCCGGGCCTCCGCGTGAGCGGCCGTACGGTCCTCCGGATCGGCGGGGACTCGCCGAGGCGCCGGGGCGAGGACCGCGGCCGGCAGGCCCGCGAGGGCATCACGCGCGCGTGGAAGGTCTACGAGGAACTCTTCGCGACCGTCGCCGCGGCCGGCGGCCGGACACTCGACGTACCGGCACTCGCCCTCCGTACCGTCGACGCGACCCGGGCCTGGGCGCCCGAGCTCGTCGAGGAGATGGAGGGGGTCGCCGAGGGCGCCGGGCTGCCGTTCCTGACGATCGCCGCGCTCAACGCGCGCACCGAGATCCTCGCCGAGGCCGGCGCGCCGAGGTCGGGGGAGTGCTCCACCCTCGTCCGTACCGGCGACGCCCGGACCACCGCCGGGGGCCAGTGCTGGGACTGGCACGAGGAGCTGGCCGACGCCTGGCACCTCCAGACCGTGACCGGCGACACCCGGGGCTTCGCGGGGATCACCGAGCACGGCATCCTCGGGAAGATCGGAATCAACGACGCCGGTGTGGGGGTGCTCTTCAACATCCTCGGCCACACCGGCGACGCCGCCACCGGCGTCCCCGTCCACCTCGTGGCCCGCCAGGTGCTCGGCGCGGCCGGGTCGTTCGCGGAGGCGGTCGCCCTGCTCACCGCCGCCCCGGTCTCGGCGTCCACCGTCATCACCGTGGTGACGGCGGACCGCGCCGCCTCCGTCGAACTCGCCCCCGGCGGCTCGGCGGTCGTCAGCCCGGACGACCGCGGCTGGCTGGTCCGCACGAACCACTTCCTCGATCCGGCCCTCGCCGCCGGCGAACTGCGCGGGCGCCGGGAGCCGGAGACGTACGACCGCCACCGTCTGCTCACCGCGCGCGTCCGCGAACGATCCGGCCCGCTCGGCCCCGACGCGCTCGTGCGCCTGCTCGCCGCCCACCGCGACGACGGCGCCGAGGTCTGCTGCCACGCCCCCGCCGAAGGAACCCTCGGCGGCAGATGGGCGACCCTGGCCACGGTCGCGGTCGACCCGACGGAGCGGAGCCTGCTGGTCCACGACGGCGGCCCCTGCACGGCCGCCCCGTCGACCTGGACCCGGCTCACCGCGCCGTCGGGCCGAGCCGAGCTGGGCTGAGCCGCACTGAGCTGGACCGAGCCGAGCTGAGCTGAGCTGGGTCGGACCCGGTTCAGCCCACAGCCGAGCCGGACTGAGTCGGGCTGGACCCGGCTCACCGCGCGAGCCGACCCGACCCGACCCGAGCCGGGCCAAGCCGGACTCGGCTCACCTCACCCCTGTCGAGCCCCCGCAGCCTCGACGGGTCCCCTCATCTCGGGCAGGGCGCGTCGAGCCCTTGCCGCCTCGACGAGTCCCCGCATCACCCGCAGGTCCTCGCCCATCTCCGGATGCCACTGCACGCCGAGGGCCCAGGCGGGGGCGGACAGCTCCACCGCCTCCACCGTGCCGTCCTCGGCGTGGGCCGAGGCCGCGAGCCCCGTGCCCAGCCGGTCCACGGCCTGGTGGTGGTAGGTCGGCACCTCGGCCAGCTCGGGCACCAGGGAGGCGTAGCGCGTGCCCGGCACCGGCTTGACCGCGTGCCGGCCGATCACGCCGACCGCCTCGACGTGCCCGTCGAGGTGCTGGACCAGCGTCCCGCCGAGGGCCACGTTCAGCAGCTGCATTCCCCGGCAGATCCCGAGCAGCGGTGTGCCGGAGGCCAGGGCCGCGTCGATCAGGGCCAGTTCCCAGGAGTCCCGGGCGCGGGCCGGCGGGCCGGTACGGGGGTCGGGCTCGGCCCCGTACCGTACGGGCTCGACGTCCGCCCCGCCCGCGACGACCAGCCCGTCGAGGCGGGCCACGACCTCCGCCGCGGCGGCCGCGTCGTCCGGCGGCAGCATCACGGCGAGCCCCCCGCTCTCCCGGACGAGCCGCGGGTACGGCGCGGGCAGCAGTGCGGCCTGCATGTCCCACACCCCCCATCGGGCCTGGTCCAGGTAGGTGGTCACGCCGATGAGCGGCTTGGACACGTGCTTCCTCCAGAGATGCGGGCGAGCGGGACGGGGCCGTCGGTGGATCAGTCGCGTGCGAGTTCGGCCTCGGCCGCGGCGAGCGCCGCGAACTCCTCCTCCGGCGCGCCGGCCACCAGATGGTGCCGACTGTAGAACGCGAAGTAGGCGAGAGCGATCACGTACACCCCGAGGGCCATGAACGCCGCCGTCCGGTCCACCAGGAACGTCGCGACGAGCGCCGAGAGCGCCAGGACGAACGCGACGGACGAGGTCGCGATCCCGCCGGGCGTCCGGTAGGGCCGGTGCAGCCCCGGCTCCCGGCGCCGCAGCACGATGTGCGAGAGCGCCATGAGGGCGTACGAGATCGTGGCGCCGAAGACCGCGATGTTCAGCATCCGCGCGCCGTTCCCGGTCCCGGCGGCGAGCGCGAAGCCGATCGCGCCCGGGATGAGCAGCCCCAGGTACGGCGACTTGCGGCGGCTGGTGAGGGAGAGGAAGCGGGGCAGGTAGCCGGCCCGGGAGAGCGCGAAGAGCTGGCGTGATCCGGCGTAGATGAGCGAGAAGAAGGAGGCGACGAGGCCCGCGAGGCCCGCGTAGTTCACGAAGCGGCTGAGCGCCGTCGGCTCCCCGTCGCCCTGGAGCGCCACGACGAGCGGGTTGCCGGCCTCCTGGACGGCGGCCGAGCCGCGCGCGCCGGTGGCGGCGAGGAAGGTCACGACGGCGAGGAGCACCAGGATGCCCATCGAGATCGCGAGCGCCCTCGGCATCGACCGCACCGGGTCCTTCGCCTCCTCGGCGGCGAGCGGCACGCCCTCCACGCCGAGGAAGAACCACATGCCGAAGGGGAACGCGGCCCAGATCCCGAGCAGTCCGAAGGGCAGCCAGGAGTTCGACCCGAAGGCCTCGCCGTCGACCGGGATGTCGTTCAGGCCGTCGACGTGGAAGTCGGTGAACGCGCCGAGCGCGAAGACGACGAGCGCCGCGACCGCGATGGCCGTCACGATCAGGCTGAAGCGCAGCGCCTCGCCCACGCCCCACAGGTGGATCCCGATGAAGAGGGCGAAGCAGACGAGGTAGACCGGCCAGCCGGACTCCAGGCCGAAGAGGCCGAGGGACTCTACGTAGTCGCCGATGAAGATGGAGATCGCGGCGGGGGCGAGGACGTACTCGATGAGGATCGCGGTGCCGGTGAGGAAACCGCCCCAGGTGCCGAGTGCCCGGCGGGCGAAGCCGTAGCCGCCGCCCGCCGTGGGCAGGATCGCGGAGAGCTCGGCGAGCGCGAAGACCAGACAGGCGTACATCGCGCCCATGAGGACGGTGGCGACGGCGAGTCCGCCGAAGCCGCCCTTCGACAGGCCGATGTTCCAGCCGGAGAAGTCCCCGGAGACGACGTAGGCGACGCCGAGGCCGGTGAGCAGCAGCCAGCCGGCGCTGCCGCGGCGCAGCGCGCGCCGTTCAAGGTAGTCGTCCTTCGGTGGGGTGGTGCCCCCGGACGTCCCTTGGGACGTCCCCCCGGGGGTGTTTCCGGTGGTGTCTTCGAGCGTCATGGCAGCGTCAGCTCCCCGCAGCGGGCCCAATGGATTGGAGCCATACCTTTGCGGTGGCCGACGGGGGAGCGCAACCCCCGTGCGTTACTTTCGGGTTACGCGCGCCCCCGCTGCCCCCGAACGCCCCCGCCCTACGTCAGGAACCCCCGCAGCAGCGCCGCCGTGCCCGCGCAGTGCTCCCGCATCACCTCGCGCGCCGCGTCCGCGTCCCCGTCGAGGACCGCCTCCACCAGTGCGGTGTGCTGGTGCTGGGAGTGCTCCAGATTGCGTACGAGCAGGGGGATGCAGTCCAGCAGGTCGTTCACCGTCGCCCGGACGGCGGCGTACTGCGCGGTCAGCGTCGGCGAGCCGGAGAGCTCGGCGAGCGTGAGGTGGAGCAGGGTGTCCTGACGGCGGTATTCGGCCAGCGGGGCGTCGTGTGTCGCCGCCACGGCGGCCCGCAGTCGATCGGCGCCCGCCGCGTCGAGCCCGTGGGTCGCGCAGAGTCCGGCGGCCCCCACCTCCAGGACCTCACGGAAGCGCAGGGTGTCCTCCATGTCGACCGAGGCGATCCGGCGGCGGAGCTCGTCCTCGTCGGCGGTCTGGACGCGGGGCAGCACGAACGTTCCGCCGTACCGGCCGCGCCGGCTCTCCACGAGCCCCTGCTCCTGGAGGACCTTGAGGACCTCGCGCAGGGTCACCCGGCTGATCCCCATCCGGTCGGCCAGCTCCCGCTCGGCGGGCAGCCGCTCCCCGTCCGGCACGAGACCGAGCCTCACCACCTGCAGGATCTGCTGCAGCGCCTCCTCGAAGCCGTTGCCCGCCCGCACCGGCCGCAGCACGGGCGTCAGCCGGTCCGCCGGTTCACTCGTACTGGCCACGTTCCTCGTTTCCCTTTCTCAAGCACTTCCCAAGCAATGGTCTTCGGCAATACCTTATGGCTCCCGGCAGGCCGAAGGAGGAGTAATCCCGTGGCAGACCGCACACCCCCGCTCACCGTCGAGGAGCTGCGTGCCCTCGTCGCGAGCGGCGAGATCGACACCGTCGTCCTGGCCTTCCCCGACATGCAGGGACGGCTCCAGGGCAAGCGGTTCGCCGCACAGTTCTTCCTGGACGACGTCCTCGGCCACGGCACCGAGGGCTGCAACTATCTTCTGGCCGTCGACACCGAGATGAACACCGTCGACGGCTACGAGATGTCGTCCTGGGACCGCGGATACGGCGACTTCGCGATGCACCCCGACCTCACCACCCTCCGCCGCCTCCCCTGGAACGAGGCCACCGCCATGGTGACGGCCGACCTCGCCTGGGCCGACGGCACCCCGGTCGTCGCGGCCCCCCGCCAGATCCTCCGCCGCCAGCTGGAGCGCCTCGCCGAACACGGCTTCACCGCCCACGTCGGCACCGAGCTGGAATTCATCGTCTTCAAGGACAGCTACGAGCAGGCCTGGGACGCGAACTACCGCGGCCTCACCCCCGTCAACCAATACAACATCGACTACTCCGTCCTCGGCACCGGCCGCATCGAACCCCTCCTGCGCCGCATCCGCAACGAGATGACCGGCGCCGGACTCACCGTCGAGTCCGCCAAGGGCGAGTGCAACCCCGGCCAGCACGAGATCGCCTTCAAGTACGACGAGGCCCTCGTCACCTGCGACCGGCACGCCGTCTACAAGACGGGCGCCAAGGAGATCGCCGCCCAGGAGGGCTACTCCCTCACCTTCATGGCGAAGTACAACGAGCGCGAGGGCAACTCCTGCCACATCCACCTCTCTCTCCAGAACGCCGACGGAGAGAACGTGATGGCGGGCGACGGCGACCACGGCATGTCCGCGACCATGCGGCACTTCCTCGCCGGACAGCTCGCCGCCCTCCGCGACTTCTCCCTCCTCTACGCCCCCAACATCAACTCCTACAAGCGGTTCCAGCCCGGCTCCTTCGCGCCAACCGCCGTCGCCTGGGGCCACGACAACCGCACCTGCTCGCTCCGGGTCGTCGGCCACGGCCGCTCCACCCGCTTCGAGAACCGCCTCCCCGGCGGCGACGTCAACCCCTACCTCGCCGTCGCGGGCCTGGTCGCCGCCGGCCTGTACGGGATCGAGCAGCGCCTCGAACTGCCGCCGCCCTGTACCGGGAACGCCTACACGGCCGAGTACGCGCACGTCCCCACCACCCTGCGCGAGGCCGCCGAACTCTGGGAGACCAGCGAGATCGCCAAGGCCGCCTTCGGCGCCGAGGTCGTCGCCCACTACCGCAACATGGCCCGGGTCGAGCTCGACGCCTTCGACGCCGCGGTGACCGACTGGGAGCTGCGCCGCTCCTTCGAACGCCTCTGAGTCAGTGAGTAGAGAAGTGAGCACTGAAAGGAACGAGTTGCTCCAGGTACTGAACCCGGCGACGGAGGAGCTGGTCGCCACCGTCCCCGCCGCCACCCCGGCCGACATCGACGCCGCCGTCGCCCGCGCCACCGTCGCCCAGCGCGGCTGGGCCGCCGCCGCGCCCGCCGACCGCGCCCGGCTGCTCCGCCGCTTCGCGGTCGTCGTCGACGAGCATGTCGAGGAGCTCGCCCACCTGGAGGTCGCCGAGGCCGGGCACACCATCGGCAACGCCCGCTGGGAGGCCGGCAACGTCCGCGACCTGCTCGACTTCGCCGCCGGGGGAGTCGAGCGCCTCAACGGCCGCCAGATCCCGGTGGCCGGCGGCCTCGACGTCACGATCCTCGAACCCCTCGGGGTCGTCGGCGTCATCGCGCCCTGGAACTTCCCCATGCCGATCGCCGCCTGGGCCACCGCACCCGCCCTCGCCGCCGGCAACGCGGTGATCCTCAAGCCCGCCGAGACCACCCCCCTCACCGCGCTCCGCCTCGCCGCTCTCGCCCTGGAGGCGGGCCTGCCCGAAGGCCTCTTCCAGGTCCTCCCGGGCACGGGCCCGGTCGCGGGCAACGCTCTCGTCGAGCACCCCGGCATCGCGAAGATCGTCTTCACCGGCTCCACCAGGGTCGGCAAATCGATCATGGCGAAGTGCGCCGACCAGGTGAAGCGACTCACTCTCGAACTCGGCGGCAAGAGCCCCAACATCGTCTTCGCCGACGCGGACATCGAGGCGGCGGCCGCCGCGGCGCCCATGTCCTTCCTCGACAACAGCGGCCAGGACTGCTGCGCCCGCACCCGCATCCTCGTGCAGCGGAGCGCGTACGACCGCTTCCTGGAGCTCCTCACGCCCGCGATCGAGGAGATCGTCGTCGGCGACCCGCTCGACGAGCGCACCCAGATGGGCCCCCTCATCTCCCGCGCCCAGCTCGACCGCGTCCGCTCCTACGTCACCGAGGACCTCAAGGGGATCCGCGGCAAGGCCCCCGAAGGCCCCGGCTTCTGGTTCCCGCCGACCGTCCTCACCGACGTACCCGAGGACGCCCCCTGCGCCGTCGAGGAGGTCTTCGGCCCGGTCGCCGTCGTCCTGCCCTTCGACGACGAGGCCGACGCGATCCGGCTCGCCAACGCCACCGAGTACGGCCTCTCCGGATCGATCTGGACCCGGGACGTCGGCCGCGCCCTGCGCGCCTCCCGCGCCGTCCGGGCGGGCAACCTCTCCGTCAACTCCCATTCCAGCGTCCGCTACTGGACCCCGTTCGGCGGCTACCGGCAGTCCGGCCTCGGCCGTGAACTGGGCCCCGACGCCCTGACCGCCTTCACCGAAACCAAGAACGTCTTCATCAGCACGGAGGCCTGAGCACCCATGTCCACGACCGAAGAGATCATCTGCCGCCGCCTGGTCGGCCGTACCGCCGTCATCACCGGAGCCGGCAGCGGCATCGGGCTCGCCACCGCCCGCCGCCTCGCCTCCGAGGGCGCCAACGTCGTCTGCGGAGACATCGACGAGGTGGCCGGCAAGGCCGCCGCCGAGGCCGTCGGCGGCACCTTCGTGAAGGTCGACGTCACCGACCCGGAGGAGGTCGAGGCGCTGTTCCGCACCGCCTTCGAGACCTACGGCTCCGTCGACATCGCCTTCAACAACGCCGGCATCTCGCCGCCCGACGACGACTCCATCCTGGAGACCGGCCTGGAGGCCTGGAAGCGCGTCCAGGACGTCAACCTCACCTCCGTCTTCCTGTGCTGCAAGGCCGCACTCCCCTACATGCGCCGCCAGGGCCGGGGCTCCATCATCAACACCGCCTCCTTCGTCGCGATCATGGGCGCGGCCACCAGCCAGATCTCGTACACGGCCTCCAAGGGCGGTGTCCTCGCCATGTCCCGCGAGCTGGGCGTCCAGTTCGCCCGCGAGGGCATCCGGGTCAACGCCCTCTGCCCGGGACCGGTCAACACCCCCCTCCTCCAGGAGCTGTTCGCCAAGGACCCGGAGCGGGCCGCGCGCCGCCTCGTGCACATCCCGGTCGGCCGCTTCGCCGAGGCCGAGGAGATCGCCGCCGCCGTGGCCTTCCTCGCCAGCGACGACTCCTCCTTCGTCAACGCCAGCGACTTCCTCGTCGACGGCGGAATCTCGGGCGCGTACGTGACGCCGCTCTAGCCGTTCACCCCCCGTCCCCCCACCCGACAGCCGGGCGTCGCAAGGCGCCCGGCTGTTCCGCGTACAGACAGGAGAGTGATCATGAACCACCGACTCCGCACCTCCGCGGCCGCCGCCGCGCTCGTCCTCGCGGCCACCGGCCTCGTCTCCGCCGGCCAGGCCGAGGCCAGGCCCGCCGGATGCCCCACCCTGAACAGCTCCGACGGCTGGTACGGCGACAACAAGGCGCGCATCGACGCCCTGATCGCCGACCACTGCGACGACAGAGGGACCCGGAAGAAGAAGCCCGTCGCGGTCTTCGACTGGGACAACACCGTCATCAAGAACGACGTCGGCGACGCCACCTTCTACTGGCTCCTGCGCAACGACCGCATACGGCCGCCCCGCGGCGGCGACTGGTCCACCACCAGCCGGTACCTCACCCCCGAGGCCGCCACCGCCCTCGGCGACGCCTGTCCCACCGGCGTCCGCACCCTCCCCACGTCCACCGACACCCGCTGCGCCGACGAACTCCTCTCCGTCTACGGCACGGGCGCCACCACCGGCGGGAAGACCGCCTTCGCCGGCCACGACCACCGCCGCATGGAGCCGCAGTACGCCTGGCTCGCCCAGCTCCTGCGCGGCTGGACCACCCGCCAGGTCGAGTCCTTCGCGGCCGCCGCACGGGCCGAGAACCTCGCCGCGCCGCAGGGCGCCACCCAGCAGGTCGGCACCGCCCGGGTCACCGGCTGGGTCCGCTACTACGAGCAGCAGCGCGACCTGATCGGCACCCTTCGGCGCGCCGGCTTCGACGTCTGGATCGTCTCCGCCTCGCCCGAACCCGTCGTCGACGTCTGGGCGAAGGGCGTCGGCGTCGACCCCTCCCACGCCCTCGGCATCCGCAACACCACCGAGCACGGCAGGCTCACCGCCCATCTGAAGGGCTGCGGCACGGTCCGGGACGGCGAGGACGAGATGATCACGTACATCGACGGCAAGCGCTGCTGGATCAACCAGGAGATCCTCGGCGTGCGCGGACCCGCCGCCGAGCGCGCACAGCCGGCCTCACGGCGGCAGGTGTTCGCCGCCGGGGACTCCGACACGGACATCTCGTTCCTGCGGGACGCGACCGGCCTGCGCCTGGTCCTCAACCGCAACAAGAACGAGCTGATGTGCCGGGCGTACGAGAACGGCGACGGCCGCTGGCTCGTCAACCCCATGTTCATCCAGCCGAAGGGGCAGAAGGTCACCCCGTACCCCTGCGCCACGACGGGCTACACGGCGGGCGACGGCACGGCGGAACCGGTCCGCCGCCCCGACGGCACGGTGATCCCGGACCAGCGGGACACGGTGTTCTGAGGCGCGCAGGCAGAGGCGCGCCCGCTGAGGCAGGCCCGCCAAGGCGCGCCTCAGAGGAAGGTCTGCCCTTCCCCCCGGTAGGTCGGCACGGTGGCCGTGATCCGGTCGCCCTCGACCAGCCGGAGCGAATCGAACCGCTCGCAGAGCTCGCCGGCCTTCGCGTGCCGGAACCACACCTTGTCGCCGATCCGCAGGTCGTCGGCCGGCGAGCCGAGCAGCGGGGTCTGGACCTCGCCCGGACCCTCCTGCGGGTCGTAGCGCAGCCCCTCCGGCAGGTACGGCACGGGCAGCCGGTCCGGGCCCGCCACCCCGGACGCGGGATAGCCGCCGCCGAGGACGGTCACCACGCCCACACCGGGACGGCGGACGACGGGCTGCGCGAAGAGCGCGGCCGGGCGGCCGTCGAAGGAGGTGTAGTTGTCGAAGAGACGCGGCACGAACAGCCCCGAACCGGCGGCGATCTCCGTCACCGCGTCCTCCGCGGCCGTGTGCTGCACGCTCCCGGTGCCGCCGCCGTTCACGAACTCCAGGTCCGGGGCGACCGCCCGGACGGCACGGACGACGGCCGCGCGGCGCTCCGCCAGCTCCCGGCGGGCGGCGGACTGCATCAGCCGGATCGCCCGCGAGCGCAGCGGCCGACCCGCGACCGAGTCGCCGACACCGGCGACATGGCCCTCGTACGCCATGATCCCGACCAGCCGGAAGCCCGGCCGCCGCACCACGGAACGGGCCACCTCGGCCAGGTCGGCGGGGGTGCGCAGCGGCGAGCGCCGGGCTCCGATCCGGACCCGCCCGCCGAGGAGGTGGAGCGCCGTGTCCAGCTCCAGGCAGACCCGGATCTCCTCCGCCCCGCCCGCGCGGGAGGCGTCGATCAGATCGAGCTGGGCCACGTCGTCGACCATCACCGTCACGGCGGCGGCGAGCTTCGGATCCCGCGCGAGCTCGGCGAAGCCGGCGCGGTCCGCCGACGGATAGGCGAGCAGCACGTCGTCGAAGCCGGCACGCGCGAGCCACAGCGACTCGTCGAGCGTGAACGACATGATCCCGGCGAACCCGTCCCGCGCCAGCACCCGCTCCAGGAGCGCGCGACAGCGCACGGACTTGCTCGCGACGCGGATCGGCTTGCCTGCGGCCCGGCGGACGAGATCCGCGGCGTTGTCGTCGAAGGCCTCCAGGTCGACGATCGCCACGGGCGCGTCGAGGTGAGCGGTGGCACGGTCGTAACGGGCCCGGTCGGCGGCGCGGGGAGTCATGGCCCGAGCTTGCCAGACAGCTATACGGGTGGGTAGCCCCCGACCCCGGTCCGCCCGGTTCCTCCACCGCGGGGAACAGCCCGTAGAGTGACGGGCATTGTCGACACGAGGGGGACGGGGATGACCGCCGAACACCCACGCCCCGCGTCCCGCATCACCGACGCTCTCCTCCCCCCGACCCCATCGCGCCCGGCCGCCTCTCCGCAGACCCCGGCACCCGCGCCGCACGTCACGGCCCCGACGGCCCGGCCCGCCCCCGAGCGCCCCACGCCGCCGCCCGCACCGGCCCCGCCGCGCCCGGCGACCCTTCCGCAGGCCGCCGCGCACCCCGCGCCGGGGACCGCACCGGCACCGGCACCGGCACCGGCACCGGCACAGCCTCCGGCACCGGCATCGACGCCGAACGCCCCCGCGCCGACCACCCCCGAGCGCCCCACGGCGACACCCGCGCCCGCACCGGCCCCGCCGCGCCCCGCATCCGTGTCCGTGTCCGCAGAAGCGCCCCCGCTGCCCTCGGCCGCCCCCGCCGCGCCCCGGCCGGCCAAGGCGACGAGTGCCCCGCAGCCCCAGGCCGCGCCCGTGTCCCAGCCCCTTCCGCCGGCTTCCGCGCCGCTGTCGACCCGTCAGGCGGCCGTGCCCGCCCGCGCCTGGGCGGCGCCGACCGGGGCGGACGACCTGCCGGAGGTCGAGACCACCACCCGGCTCCGGGCGATCCGCGACACGTCCGGCACGGGCCGGCCGACGCGGCCCACGCCCAGGTCCATGCCCAGGCCCACGACCGCGCCCCCGCCCACGTACGGATACGGGCTCGCCGGCACCCTGCCGCCCGAGGCGCCCGTCGAGACCACCACCCGGCTGCGCCCCGTACGCCCGCGCCGCACCGGACGCGTGCTCGCGGTCACGGCCTGCGTCGTCCTCGGGGGCGGGCTCATCGGCGGAGCCCTCGCCGGGATATGGCTGGCCTCCGCCGAACCGGCACGGCCCGCCGAACCCGCCGGGTACACCGAGGCGAAGGACCTCTGGCACAACGCCCCCGTCGACACCCTCTTCCCCCGCACCCTCCCCGGCCCCGGCGCGGGCCCCGGCGCCGCCGCCCGCACCTGGACCCGGATCGTCGTCGCCCCGGACACCCCCTGCTCGCCCGCCGTCCTCGCCAAGGGGCTGCGCGCCACCCTCACGCCGCTCGGCTGCGAGCGCGTCCTGCGCGCCACGTACACCGACGCCACCGCCAGCAGCGTGATCACCGTCAGCCTCGTCTTCACCCGCGCCGACGCCGAAGCGCAGCGCACCCTCGGTCAGGGCGGCGGCCTCACCGCCCGCCTGGGCGAGGACGTCCCCCCGGCGCTCTCCGGCCCGTCCACCGTCGCCGCCCGCTTCGGCGCCCGGCAGCGCGCGAGCTGGTGGCTGAGCGCCCCCGCCGACCTCCCCGTCGTCGTCACCGCCGTCTCCGGCTTCGCCGACGGCCGCGCCGTCGACCGCCCGCAGCCCGCCGACCGGGCCATGGCCCGGGGCCGTACCGACGCCACCGCCCAGTCCGGCCTCGGCCACGAGGCCAAGGGCATCACCGGCCGCTTCGAATCGCTGCTGCGCAAGGCCGTCGCCGCGACCGTCAAGGAGAAGGAGAACGCCCGGTGACCCGCCCGACCGCCACCCGGCCGACCACCTCCGCTCCCGCCCGCGCGGCCGTCATCGTGCTCCTCGCCGCCTCCTTCTCCGTGCTGCCCGCGACCACCGCCCCCGCACACGCCGACACCATCCGGGCCCGCCAGTGGGGCCTTGAGGCCATGCACACCACGGAGGCCTGGCGCACCACCAAGGGCAAGGGCATCAAGGTCGCCGTCCTCGACACGGGCGTCGACGCCGACCACCCCGACCTGTCAGGCTCCGTCCTCCCCGGCCGCGACCTCATCGGCTTCGGCGCCTCCGAGGGCGACCGTGCCTGGGCCCGCCACGGCACCGCCATGGCCGGCATCATCGCCGGGCACGGCCACGGCCCCGGCGACGAGAGCGGCGTCCTCGGCATCGCCCCCGACGTCGAGATCCTGCCCGTCCGGGTCATCCTGGAAAGCAGCGACAAGGCCCGCGACAAGGCCCGCAAGACCCGCGGCACCGCCCTCGCCGAGGGCATCCGCTGGGCCGCCGACCACGGCGCCGACGTCATCAACCTCTCCCTCGGGGACGACTCCAAGTCCGCCCACCCCGACGCGGGCGAGGACGCCGCCGTCCAGTACGCCCTCGCCAAGGGCGTCTCCGTCGTCGCCTCCGCCGGCAACGGCGGCGAGAAGGGCGACCACATCTCGTACCCCGCCGCCTACCCCGGCGTCATCGCCGTCGACCGCTACGGCACCCGCGCCTCGTTCTCGACCAGCCGCTGGTACGCCACGGTCAGCGCCCCCGGCGTCGACATCGTCATCGCCGACCCCGACCGCCGCTACTACGAGGGCTGGGGCACCAGCGCCGCCGCCGCGTTCGTCTCCGGCGCGGTGGCCCTCGTCAGATCCGCCCACCCCGATCTCACCCCGGCCCAGATCAAGCAGCTGCTCGTCGACACCGCCCGCAACCGCCCCAAGGGCGGCCGCAGCGACGCCAAGGGGTACGGGACGGTCGACCCGGCCGCCGCCATCGAGGCCGGTGCCGCGCGCAAGGGAGCCGACCCCAAGAACGCCACCACCGGCTACCGGGGTCAGTACTTCGGCCCCGGCCCGACGGCCCCCGTCGAGGAGAGCCGCCCCCTCGGCCTGCTGGCCCCCGTCGCCGGCGGACTCGGCGCCCTGCTGCTCCTGACCGCCTTCGCCCTCGGACGGACGAAGCGCACCCACTGACACGCCACGCCCCGCCCGCCGACGCACCGGCCACCACCCACCACCCGGCGGACAGCGCACCTCCCGCAGCCGGTTAGGCTCGGTGCGTGGCGCTCAAGAACATCCCGGACCCCGGTTTCTCCGACGACGACGGCACCGCCGACCCGCGGCTCGCCGCGGCCCTCGCGGCCTGGGCGGAGGACAGGACCGCGCACGGCCCGGTCCTCGAAGCGCTCAAGGGCGCCCGGCTCCTCGTCCCCGTGGTCGCCGTCCTCGGCGAGGTCGAGACCGACGAGAACGGCCTGCGCCGTGAGAAGACCAGCGACATGGCGGTCCCCACCCTCACCGCCGGCGACCGCCGGGCCCTGCCCGCCTTCACCTCGATCGCCTCGCTCGCCCTGTGGGACCCGGAGGCCCGGCCCGTGGCCGTCCCGCTCCACCAGGCGCTCCAGGCGGCGGCGCACGAGAAGGCCGACACCGTCGTCCTGGACCTCGCGGGCCCCGTCCCGTACCAGCTGACCGGACCGGCGCTGCGCGCCCTCGCCGAGGGCCGCTCCAGCACCGACCCGCTCGACGACCCGGCCGTACGCGAGGCCGTACGGGCCGCCGTCGCCGCCGAGCCCGCCGTCCTCCGCGCCCATCTGGGCCCCGGCGCCGCCGACGGCACCCTCGCCCTGGTCCTCGCCGCGGACGCCGCCCCGGCGGAGGCGGCCCAGCGCGTGGCCCGCGCCCTCGCCGCCGACGAAACACTGAGGGCCCGCCTGGTGCGGGGCCTCGACCTGGCACTGCTGCCGGCCTCGGCCACGCCTCCGGGCGAGCCCTTCTACGTGCAGAGGTAAGACGTACGGGCGACTCAGCCGTACACGGGACCCGTGTACTTCTCGCCCGGCCCCTGGCCCGGCTCGTCCGGGATCAGGGACGCCTCGCGGAAGGCGAGCTGGAGGGACTTCAGGCCGTCCCGCAGGGGAGCGGCGTGGAAGGAGGAGACCTCCGTCGCGCCGGCGTCCAGCAGGCCCGCGAGCGCGTGCACCAGCTTGCGGGCCTCGTCGAGGTCCTTGTACTTGTCGCCCTCCTCGGTGAGCCCGAGCTTCACCGCGGCGGCACTCATCAGGTTGACGGCGACCGTCACGATCACCTCGACGGCCGGGACCTCCGCGATGTCGCGGGTCATGGCGTCGAAGTCGGGGTTTTCGGGGGAGTCCGCGGACTCGTTCTGGGGGGTCTCGCTCATGACTCATACGATAGGCCGGTCCTCGGTTAGCGGAGACCGCCGGGTCCTGCTAACCTTGTGTAACGACCGGCCGGACACTTGTGTGCCCGGCCCACAAGTGGAGGCTCCGTACTCCCACCTGACCACCCTCGCGGGTGGCGGGTCACCGGTCAGGTGGTCCCCATCGTTCCGTACGGACGATGGAGCCGCCCGATTCTGCGCCCCGCGGTTGACCGCGGCGGTGCTCCGGTTTTCCTTGGAGCCCCGCCTGTGTCCCGTCCGGGGCGTTTTTCATGTGCCGGCTCGGTTGGTCTCAATGAACAGACGTTGCGCGTCCGTCCGCCAGGCGGTCGCGTGGTGCTACCGAGGAGGATCCATCAGCGCCGAGCCCCGCATCAACGACAGGATTCGCGTTCCCGAGGTGCGACTTGTCGGACCCAGCGGCGAGCAGGTCGGGATTGTTCCGCTTGCCAAGGCCCTGGAGCTCGCACAGGAGTACGACCTCGACCTGGTCGAGGTCGCGGCGAACGCCCGTCCGCCCGTGTGCAAGCTCATGGACTACGGGAAGTTCAAGTACGAGTCGGCCATGAAGGCCCGTGAGGCGCGCAAGAACCAGGCGCACACGGTCATCAAGGAGATGAAGCTCCGGCCGAAGATCGACCCGCACGACTACGACACCAAGAAGGGTCACGTCGTCCGGTTCCTCAAGCAGGGCGACAAGGTCAAGATCACGATCATGTTCCGTGGTCGTGAGCAGTCCCGCCCCGAGCTTGGTTTCCGGCTGCTTCAGCGGCTGGCGTCGGACGTCGAGGAGCTTGGCTTCATCGAGTCCAACCCGAAGCAGGACGGCCGGAACATGATCATGGTTCTCGGCCCGCACAAGAAGAAGACCGAGGCCATGGCCGAGGCGCGTGAGGCCCAGGCCGCACGCAAGGCCGAGCGCCAGGGTGTCGCCTCCGACGAGGCGGCCGACGAGGTCGAGACGTCCGAGGCTCCGGTCGAGGAGGCTCCGGCCACCGACGCTCCGGTCGCCGAGGCTCCGGCCGACGCTCCGGTCGAGAACCCCGAGGCGTGACCCGACGGGCTGCCATCCAGGCAGCCCCGGGACCCGCCCGGAACCACCAAAACTAAGAATTGACGCTCCCGGCAGTCCGGTGTCCGCACCGGGGGAGCGCCACTGACGAGGAGATACGGCGCGATGCCGAAGAACAAGACGCACTCCGGTGCCAAGAAGCGCTTCAAGGTCACCGGCACCGGCAAGATCATGCGCGAGCGCGCCGGCAAGCGCCACCTGCTCGAGCACAAGTCGTCCAAGCTGACGCGTCGCCTCACCGGCAACGCCGAGATGGCCCCGGGTGACGCCGCCAAGATCAAGAAGATGCTGGGCATCTGATCTTGATCTCCCGCCCTCGGCGACGAGGGCATCCGGCTCAGACCGGGATCCATTCGTTTTTCGGGTCGTGTGAGGACCACCGCGACCCCGCTACAAGGAGTTAACAAGTGGCACGCGTCAAGCGGGCAGTCAACGCCCACAAGAAGCGCCGGGCAATCCTCGAGGCGGCCTCCGGCTACCGCGGTCAGCGTTCGCGCCTGTACCGCAAGGCCAAGGAGCAGGTCACCCACTCGCTGGTCTACAACTACAACGACCGCAAGAAGCGCAAGGGCGACTTCCGCCGTCTGTGGATCCAGCGCATCAACGCCGCTGCCCGTCAGAACGGCATGACGTACAACCGCCTCATCCAGGGTCTGAACGCCGCCAACATCGAGGTGGACCGCAAGATCCTCGCCGAGCTGGCCGTCAACGACATCAACGCGTTCGCCGCGCTGGTCGAGGTCGCGCAGAAGGCTCTGCCGGCCGACGTCAACGCCCCGAAGGCCGCCGCCTGATCTTCCAGGCCGCAGTACCTCTGCCCGGACCCGCAGGCGCGTGCGCCTGCGGGTCCGGGTGCGTCGGCCCCCGAAGTCGCCGTCCCCCTCGATAGAGAGAACCGCCGCACCTCATGGTCACCCCCGAGCTGATCTCCCCGCGTTCCCCGCGCGTCGTCGCCGCCCGGCGGCTCGCCAAGCGCAACTTCCGGGGCAAGGACCGCCTCTTCATCGCCGAGGGCCCGCAGGCCGTCCGGGAGGCCGTCGGACACCGAGGGGCCGGCGGCGAACCCACTCTCGTCGAGCTCTTCACCACCGTCGAGGCCGCCGAGCGGTACGCCCCGATCATCGAGGCCGCCCTCGCCTCCGGAGCCCGCGTCCACCACGCCTCCGACGCCGTCCTCGCCGAGGTCTCCCAGACCGTCACCCCGCAGGGCATCGTCGGCGTCTGCCGCTTCCTGGACTCGCCCTTCGAGGAGATCATCGCGGCCCGGCCCAAGCTGGTCGCCGTCCTCGCGCACGTCCGCGACCCCGGGAACGCCGGCACCGTGCTGCGCTGCGCCGACGCCGCCGGCGCCGACGCCGTCGTCCTCACCGACGCCTCCGTCGACCTCTACAACCCCAAGTCCGTCCGCGCCTCCGTCGGCTCCCTCTTCCACCTGCCGGTCGCCGTCGGCGTCCCCGTGGAGCAGGCCGTCGCCGGGCTCAAGAGCGCGGGCGTACGGATCCTCGCCGCCGACGGAGCGGGCCAGGACGACCTCGACGACGAGCTGGACGCCGGCACCATGGGCGGGCCCACCGCCTGGATCTTCGGCAACGAGGCCTGGGGCCTGCCCGAGGAGACCAGGGCCCTCGCCGACGCCGTCGTCCGCGTCCCCATCCACGGCAAGGCCGAGAGCCTCAACCTCGCCACGGCGGCCGCCGTCTGCCTGTACGCCTCCGCCCGCGCCCAGCGCCCCCGAACCTCCGCCTGAGGGGTCCATTCCGGCGTCCGTGCCCAGTAGAGTGACGCACTCGGGGGCCCACTGCGCTACACGGAGGGGTGGGATACGGGGATGACGGTCGGCACGGACAGTCCCGCACAGGCACGGAGCGACGCGCCGCACGCGCCGGAGCCGCCCGGAGCCGCCCGGACACCCGCGGACGACACAGCTGCCGCCGACACCGCCGGGGACATCACCTTCGCCGGAGTCCACCCCGACGACCTGCCCGACGGTCTCGTCATCGCCGACGAGACCGGCAGGGTCGTCTGCTTCAACGCCGCGGCCGGCCGCATCACCGCCGTACCCGCCGACCGGGCCCTCGGCCTCCCCCTGGACCAGGCCCTCCCCCTGGAGGACCTCAAGGGCCGCCGCTGGTGGACACTGACCGACCCGTACGGCGGACTCGCCACCCGCCGCGGCCAGCCCGAGCGCAATCTGCTCCTCCCCGGCGGCCGCGAGATCCTCGTCTCCGCCCGGTACGTCCGCGAGCACCCCACAGGCCCGGTCCGCCGCGTCGTGGTCTCCCTGCGGGGCACCGACGCCCGCCGCCGCACCGAGCGCAGCCACGCCGAGCTCATCGCCACCGTCGCCCACGAGCTGCGCTCCCCGCTCACCTCCGTCAAGGGCTTCACCGCGACCCTCCTCGACAAGTGGGAGCGGTTCACCGACGAGCAGAAGCGGCTCATGCTGGAGACCGTCGACGCCGACGCGGGCCGCATCAAGCGCCTCATCGCCGAACTCCTCGACATCTCCCGGATCGACTCCGGCCGCCTGGAGGTGCGCCGTCAGCCCGTCGACCTCGCCGCCGCCATCGGCCGCCACATCCAGGTCCACACCACCGGCGGCCAGTCCCCGGACCGTTTCTTCGTACGGATCAGTCCGAAACTGCCCGCGCTGTGGGCCGACCCCGACAAGATCGACCAGATCCTCGGCAACCTCCTGGAAAACGCGGTGCGCCACGGCGAGGGAACCGTCACCATCGAGGTGGCACCCGGTACGGCGGGCGACGACGGAGAAGAGGGGACGGAGGTCACTGTGAGCGACGAGGGCCCCGGCATCCCCGAAGCGTCGATGAGCCGTGTCTTCACCCGCTTCTGGCGGGGCAGCAAACGCGGCGGCACCGGCCTCGGCCTCTACATCGTCAAGGGCATCGTCGAGGCCCACGGCGGCACCATCACCGTCGGACGGGGCCCCCGCGGCGGGGCCGAGTTCCGATTTACCCTGCCCGTAGGCACCCCGGCCCATCTCATCTGACGAGATCTGACGCGATTCAGACGCGTTCCAGACCAGATCCGAGGCCGCCCGGCCTGCCCACGGGCTCATCACCGTCCGAGCGCCCCGTTAGACTCGACCTTTGGCACGTTTGCGCCCTTGTCGTCGAGCGGGGCCGCGCCCAGCCAGCCAAACGGAAGCACGGGAAGAGATGTCGGCACCGAATAAGTCGTACGACCCGGTCGAGGTCGAGGCCTTGAAACCGGAAGAGATCGAGCGCATGCGGGACGAGGCGCTCGCCGCCTTCGCGGCCGCCGGCGACCTCGACGCGCTCGCGCACGCGAAGACCGCGCACACCGGTGGCACCTCGCCGCTGGCGCTCGCCAACCGCGAGATCGGCGCCCTGCCCCCGCAGGCCAAGGCAGCCGCCGGAAAGATCGTGGGCCAGGCCCGCGGCGCGGTCTCCAAGGCGCTCGCCGCCCGACAGACCGAGCTGGAGGCCGAGCGGGACGCCCGCGTCCTCGTCGAGGAGGCCGTCGACGTCACCCTGCCGTACGACCGTGTCCCGGCCGGCGCCCGGCACCCGTTGACCACGCTCATGGAGCGCGTCGCGGATGTCTTCGTCTCCATGGGGTACGAGGTCGCCGAGGGCCCCGAGGTCGAGGCGGAGTGGTTCAACTTCGACGCCCTGAACTTCGTGCCGGACCACCCGGCGCGGCAGATGCAGGACACCTTCTTCGTCCAGGGAACCTCCCCCGACGGGAAGGCCACCACGGGCGACGAGTCCGGCGTCGTGCTGCGGACCCACACCTCGCCGGTCCAGGCCCGCACCCTCATCGACCGGGAGCCCCCGGTCTACGTGGTGTGCCCCGGCCGCGTCTACCGCACCGACGAGCTCGACGCCACGCACACCCCGGTCTTCCACCAGATCGAGCTGCTCGCCGTCGACGAGGGCCTCACCATGGCCGACCTCAAGGGCACCCTGGACCACATGGTCCAGGCGCTCTTCGGCCCGGACATGAAGACCCGGCTCCGCCCGAACTTCTTCCCCTTCACCGAGCCGTCCGCCGAGATGGACATGCTCTGCTACGTCTGTCGCGGCGAGTCCGTCGGCAACCCGGACCGTCCCTGCCGCACCTGCGGCAGCGAGGGCTGGATCGAGCTCGGCGGCTGCGGCATGGTCAACCCGAAGGTGCTCGTCGCCTGCGGTGTGGACCCCGAGAAGTACAGCGGATTCGCCTTCGGGTTCGGCATCGAGCGGATGCTGATGTTCCGCCACAACGTCGACGACATGCGAGACATGGTCGAGGGTGACGTCCGGTTCACCCGACCGTTCGGGATGGAGATCTGATGCGGGTCCCGCTTTCTTGGCTGCGGGAGTACGTCGACCTGCCGGCGACGGAGACCGGCCGCGACGTCCAGGCCAAACTCATTTCGGCAGGCCTCGAGGTCGAGACCGTCGAGCAGCTCGGCACCGGTCTGACCGGTCCCCTGGTGGTCGGCAAGGTCCTCACCATCGAGGAGCTGACGGAGTTCAAGAAGCCCATCCGCTTCTGCACCGTCGACGTCGGCCAGGCCAACGGCACCGGCGAGCCCCAGGAGATCATCTGCGGGGCCCGGAACTTCGCCGTGGGCGACAAGGTCGTCGTGGCCCTGCCCGGCGCCGTCCTCCCCGGTGACTTCCGGATCGCCGAGCGCAAGACGTACGGCCGGGTGTCCCGCGGCATGATCTGCTCCGGCGACGAGCTGGGCATGGGCGACGACGGCACGCACGGCATCATCGTGCTCCCGCCGGAGTACGAGATCGGCATCGACGCCACGGTCCTCCTGGAGCTGTACGACGAGGTCCTCGACATCGCCGTCACCCCGGACCGCGGCTACTGCCTCTCGATGCGCGGTGTCGCCCGCGAGACCGCCACCGCGTACGGCCTGCCGCTGCGCGACCCGGCGCTCCTCGACGTGCCCGCGCCGAACGCGTACGGCTACCCGGTCCAGGTCTCCGACCCGATCGGCTGCGACCGCTTCACCGCGCGCACCGTCGTCGGCCTGGCGCCCGAGGCGCGCTCCCCGATCTGGCTGCAGCGCCGTCTGCAGAAGGCCGGCATGCGCCCGATCTCGCTGGCCGTGGACATCACCAACTACGTGATGCTGGAGCTCGGCCAGCCGCTGCACGCCTACGACCGGAGCCGGATCGACGGCCCCATCGGGGTGCGCCGCGCCGAGGCCGGCGAGAAGATCACCACGCTCGACGGCACCGTGCGCGTCCTGGACGCGGCGGACCTCGTCATCACCGACAACCGCGGAGCCATCGGCATCGCCGGCGTCATGGGCGGGGCCAACACGGAGATCGCCGACCCGGTGACCGACCCGGAGACCGGTTTCGTCACCGGCACCTCCGAGGTTGTCATCGAGGCCGCGCACTTCGACGCGATCTCGATCGCGCGCACGGCCCGCCGGCACAAGCTGTCCTCCGAGGCGTCCAAGCGCTTCGAGCGCGGTGTCGACCCGCAGGCCGCCGCCGCTGCCGCGCAGCGCACCGTCGACCTCCTCGTGCTGCTCGCGGGCGGCACGGCCGAGGCCGGCGTCACCGAGATCAGCGCCCCGTCCGCGCCGCGCACGATCGCCATGCCGGCGAACCACCCGGACAAGGTCGCGGGCGTCGACTACGGCCGCGAGACCGTCGTCCGCCGCCTCCAGGAGGTCGGCTGCGACGTCTACGGCCAGGACGAGCTCGTCGTCACCGTGCCCTCGTGGCGCCCCGACCTCAACGTGCCGAACGACCTCGCCGAAGAGGTCATCCGGCTGGAGGGCTACGAGAACCTGCCCTCCACGCTGCCGAAGCCCCCGGCCGGCCGCGGGCTCACCGAGCGTCAGCGCACCTACCGCCGTGTGGGCCGCGCCCTGGCCGGCGCCGGTTACGTCGAGGCGCTGAACTACCCGTTCATCGGGACGCAGGCCCTCGACAACCTCGGTCTCGACGCCGACGACGCCCGTCGCCGGCTCGTGACCCTGGTCAACCCGCTCTCGGACGAGGAGCCCGCGCTCCGTACGACGCTGCTCCCGGGCCTGCTCGGTGCGCTCCGCCGCAACGACAGCCGAGGCAGCCACGACCTGGCGCTCTTCGAGACCGGTCTCGTCTTCCGGCCCGAGGGACAGCCCGGCATCGCCGTCCGGCTGCCCGTCGACCGCCGTCCCACCGACGAGGAGGTCGCCGAGGTCAACGCCGCGCTGCCGTCGCAGCCGCGCCGCGCCGCCGTCGTCCTCGCCGGTGCGCGCGAGCAGGCCGGCTGGTGGGGCAAGGGCCGTCCGTCCGACTGGGCGGACGCGGTCGAGGCCGGCCGGACCGTGGCCGCCGAGGCCGGGGTCGAGCTGATCATCAGCGCCGACCAGCACGCCCCGTGGCACCCGGGCCGCTGCGCCGCGTTCCACGTCGAGGTGGACGGCGAGGAGGTCCTCGTCGGCCACGCAGGCGAGCTCCACCCGCGCGTGGTGAAGGCCTTCGGCCTTCCCGCCCGCAGCTGCGCCATGGAGATCGACCTGGACCTCCTGGAGAAGGCGAACGAGGGCCCGCTGAAGGCTCCCCGTATCTCCTCCTTCCCGGTCGCCACCCAGGACGTCGCCCTGGTCGTCGCCGCCGAGGTCCCGTCCGCCGAGGTCGAGACCGCGCTCCGCGAGGGCGCGGGCGAACTCCTCGAGTCCGTCCGCCTGTTCGACGTCTACACGGGCGACCAGCTGGACGAGGGCACCAAGTCCCTGGCGTACGCACTGAAGTTCCGCGCCACGGACCGCACCCTCACGGTCGACGAGGCCACCGCGGCCCGCGACGCGGCCGTGGCCCTGGCCACCGAGCGCACGGGCGCCGTACTGCGCGGCGCCTGAGCGCCGTAGCGGAGCACGGAAGAGGAGGGCCGCCCCGGACATCCCGGGGCGGCCCTCCGCCGTACCGGGAGTCGGACGCCATTCAGGCGGACCTCGGGCACCCGCGCGTCGTGCCACCCGGCGACGCGAGGCCATCATGAGATCTTCTGCCGGTGGGCAATGATCCTCCGGACCACCAAGCGGAGAACCAGGACGCAGCCGAAGCACTGCCGGAACTCGGTGTCCTCTTCGTCCACGGAATCGGCTCCCAGAAACGTGGCGACACGCTGCTGCAGTGCGGCGAGCCGCTGCGCCTCTGGCTGAAGGAGTGGCTCGCCGGCTCCCGGCCGTCGGGAAGCGTCGAGGACTTCGCCATCACGCTGTCGGACACACGCCTGCGGCGCTGCGAAGAAGGCGAACGCGCCAGCACACTGCTGTCGCTGGAGGGGCGGGCCGGTGGCTCGCGCACCTCAAGGGCGTGGCTCCTGGCGGAGTCATGGTGGGCCGAGGACTTCCCCACGCCGTCGTTCCGCACGCTCGCGAGATGGTCGCTCCTGGCCGGGCCGTGGCTCGTACAGCGACATTTCCTCCTGAGGTTCGTCGGCTCTCCGCCGAAGACCCTTGCTCAGGAACGGAAGGAGGCGCGCGCCTTCGTCGCGATGTACGTCCCGATGGACGACACGATGCAGTATGCCTTCAAGATCGTCATGCCATTCCTGGCATACGTCTTGCTCGTAGCGCGCCGCGTCCTCGCCTACATGCTCGCCTTCGTCGTGGGATTGGTCGCCCAGGTGGCCATCGCCCTGCTCGTGGTGCTCAGCGTCGTCCCCGCCCTGCGCGGGATCGTCCAGCGGATCCAGATCGTGCTCTCCGAGTCGATCGGGGACAGTTTCGCGCTGACCGACCAGCCGCTCGTCTTCGACGCGATGGCCAGTCGCGTCCAGACGGACATCGAGTGGCTCGCGGGGAGATGCGAGCGCGTGGCCGTGGTCGCGCATTCGCAGGGCGCTGCCATCGCCCATGCGGCGCTGCGCAGGTCCCGGCCTGAGAACGTGTCCTTGTTCGTCACCTACGGTGCGGGAATCGCCAAGCTCGGTGCCGTGCGGGGCCTCGACCTGGGGCGAGCGGGCCTCAGCTTCGGGACGCGTCTTCTCGCGGTCCTTTCGCTGGCTGCCTCCATCGCCCTCGTTCTCAACGCCCACCCCGTGCTCGCCATCGCTCCCTTCCTGGTGGCCGTCGGCCTCGGCTGGCTCTCCGTGAAGCTCAACCCGCCGGATCCGGAACGCCCAGGGACGCACCTGGGCCTGCCCGAACTCGGTGCGTCCCTGCGCTGGATCGACCTCTTCGCCTCTGCGGATCCCGTGTCCGAGGGGTCGCTCGCACGTCCTCCCCGCTCAGGCCTGATCTCCCAGCCCGTCCGCAACCGCGGGTCCAGCTTCTCCGACCACACGACGTACTGGCAGAACACCGAGGAGTTCGTGGCGAGAGTCAGCGCCGAGCTGGCGCGGGAGGCCGGCTGGACGGAGTACGCACGGCTCACCGAGGCCGACCGGAGGATCGCGGCCGCTTCCGAGCAGGCGCGGCGGAGCAGAACGGAATGGCTCACCGTGGCACGGTGGGTCCTGGGCGTCGTGCTGATCGGCGTGCCGTTCGCCCTGGGCGTGGACGCGCTGGCGCGTCTTGCCGGGACCACCGGCGACATCGCGGCACGAGTGCCGGGGCTCTTCTCCGACTCGGCCCAGCGCGCCGTGCAGGATTTCGCGAGGGGCGATCTCGCGGGTCGGGTGCTCGGCGCCGTCGTCGCCGCCGCGGTCGTGACCGCGGTCTCGGCACTCGTCATGTTCCCGACCTGGCGGGCATGGGACAACCGGGCTCGCCGTGCCCTGGTGAGCCGTCGACCTGCCGAATCCGGCACTCCTCTGAGTGTGAGACTGGCCGCGTGCGTACCACTGCTCGCCTGGATCCCCGTCTTCTTCCTGGGCGGCCCGGCCATGATCGTCCTCGGGCTCTTGGCGTTCGTGTGCATCGTGTCCTTCGTGCCGCCGGAGGGCGATGCGGCTCGTGAGGGCGATGCCGTGCTCGTCGTCCACCACCGGGACACGCTCGAGCTGCGGGAGCCTGCCTTCCGTCTGCCGGTGCGCTTCGAGCAGTCGAACCAGCTCGGGCTGGACGTCAGCGGCGAGACCGTATGGGTGGGCAGCGGCCCGACGGGCGAGCTTGTCCGCGTCGACCTCGCCACCTGGCAGCCGCGCCTGCTCGACGTCGGCGAGCGGATCCATGCCGTCCGCGCCGGGCCGGACACCGTATGGGTGACGACCGACGACTCCCTCGTACGGATCGACCCCCGTGCCGTCGCCGACGGCCGCCCCGGCGCCGTCGTCGGTCGGTACCTGCTTGAGCCGGGGCTCGGCGACGTCGTCGAGGGTGAGGCAGGAGTCGTATGGGTCGCGGCCGAGAGGTCGTCGACCGTGCTGCGGGTGAATCGTGAGACCGGACGGGTCGAAGCCGTCGTATCGGTGCCCGAGCAGCCGATCGGCATGATCGCCCTCGACGGCGATGTGTGGGTGCTCAGTCCGAAGAGCCAGACTCTTTCCCGGATCGATCCCCTGAGCAACACGGTCGCCCAGGCGCTCGACCTGAACGCCGTGCCCTTCGGCCGGCCGGTCGTCACGTCGGAGGCCATCTGGATCTACGACATGCGAGGCGCGCTCGTGCGCGTGGACCGGGGCACACGTGCTGTCACCAGGGTGCTCCGCACGAACCGACCGAGCGTCGGCGGCCTCGCCGCGCATGCGGACGACATCTGGTTCGTGGACGGCTGGAAGCGGCGTGCGGTCGAGGTGGCCGGTGGCGAGAGGGGACGCGAGCTGGACCTCAAGGGCCGGGGGCAGGAGATCGCGCTGACCGACAGCTGGATCTGCACGGTGATCTGTGGAGGAGCGAGATGACCGGTGAGGAGTCGCCTTCTCCGGAGGTCGAGGCGCGCTACGCGCGACTGTTGGAGAACGAGCAGGCACTGACGGCCACTCTGCAGCTCGTCCTGGAGGCGACCTACCTCACCGTCGGGCACGGTGAGGTCGTCGAGTACGAGCACGTCGCCGAGCGTGAGCGGTACGCCGAGACGGCGGTCTTCTGGTACTGGTGGACCGCGAACCTGATCCTCAATGCCACCGCGTACGAGTGCAAGTCGGACTACGCGAACCTGCTCGCCAACGACCTGGCACTGAGCGTTCCTGGCGTGGCGGAGATCATCACTCAGCGCTGGGACGAGTACGAGTACGACGACACGGAGACGGACAGGATCGCGAAGGCGGAGCTGGCCTTCCGGCGCGCGCTCGCGCACATCGATCCCCGGGTGCCGGTACCGGAGCCGCTCCGTGGGGACTTCGTCGCCGAAGCCGTCAAGGAAGTCACGCAAGCCTTCCGGGAGCGCACGACCTGGACGTGAGCGCGCCCGCGGCGGGGAGGCGAGGCAAGGATGCCTTGGGTCGGTCGCCCGCTCGTCGTTCGGCCGCGCGTGCGCGTGGCGGAGGGCTGGCGAAGGGCGGCGCGCCGGGGGTGCTCACTCCTTCGGGTGAGATCGCCGGGGGGTGTTCCCCGGTGGCCCGTGCGGTCGGCAGAATCGACGCGGCCGCAGGGGCGGACCTGTGGGCCGCAGGGCCTTCGGGCGCTGTCGGTGGCTCGGGAAGGGCCGTGCATGATCCGTTCCAGGTCGTTGGTCTCCGCTGGCTCCCGGCTCCGCCGGCTGGCCCCGCTCGCTCTTCCCACCGCCTGGGGCGCGGTGGCCGTGGTGTGGAAGTTCGGCTGTCCGCTGGCTCGGCAGCCGGGGCTGCCCATGCGGATCGCCACCAGCGTCGTCTTCCTCACCGTCGGCACCGGGCTCGTCCTCGGTGTCCGGCGGGGACTCGCCCGCGAGTTGGCCCGGGTGCGTGCCGTCGCCGATGCCACGCAGCAGGTGCTGTTGCGTCCGCCGCCCGCCCGGCTCGACGGACTGTCGCTCGGTGCCGGGCAGTTGTCGGCCTCCCGGGGCGCGTCCGTCGGCGGGGACCTGTACGAGGCGGTGGCCACTCCGTACGGCGTGCGGATCGTCGTCGGGGACGTGCGGGGGCACGGGCTCGCCGCGCTGGGGGCCGTGGTGGCCGTGCTGGGGAGTTTCCGCGAGGCCGCCCATGACGAGCCCGAACTCGGGGGTGTGCTGCGGAGGTTGGAGCGGGCCCTCGAACGGCACCTGCGGGAGCGGGCGCGCGACGAGCACCCGGCGCGGAGCGGGGTGGAGCCGGAGCATCCGGTGGCCGAGGAGTTCGTGACCCTGCTGCTCCTGGAGGTCGCTGCCGACGGGCGGCTCTCCGTGCTCAACTGCGGTCACCCCGGCCCGTACCGCATCGGGCGGCGGGTGGAGCGGCTGCCGCTCGGCGAGCCGCTTCCGCCGCTCGGGGTCCTTCCGCTGCCCGCGGTGCTCGCGCCGTACGCCGGTTCCCGGCTGCTTCCCGGCGAGACGATGGTGCTGTACACCGACGGGGCGGAGGAGGCCCGTGATCACCGTGGCCGGTTCTTCGCCCTCGACGATGCTCTCGTACGGCTGGCCGGTGAGGCGCCAGCGGCGCTGGTCCGCCGGCTCCACGCGGCCCTCCTCGACCACACGGGCGGCCGGCTGGCGGACGACATCGCGCTCCTCGTCGTACGCAACGACCGTGTCCGGGTGCCGGCGCAGCCCGCCGAACCCGGGCTGCGCCGCCCCCGGCCCGCCCCCTCCTCCCACTGTTGAGCGGAGGGGCCGGAGCCGGCGTCGCCCGCCCCGCCACGGAGTGTCGGGCAGATCAGCGGGACGGACGACGCGGGACCGGGCGGCCGCACTGTTTGAGGGGGGAGCCGGCGGCCCGGTCGTCGCCTTGCGGCGAGAAGCACAGTCAAGCGGTGCGGGGCCGGGCCGGGCAGAGTACGCGGACCGGAAGAACGGGTACTTCGTTCACACCCCGTGCGAAATCCACCCGTTCGGTTTCGGCCACGGGCCGACTCCGAGACCCCTAGGCTGAGTCCACCGAGCGACCGGAGGGGGCATGCAGCCCAACACCCTGCTTGACGCCCTGCTCGACGAAGCGGGCGTCTCCCACGCCGGGCTCGCCGCCCGCGTGAACCGGGCCGGCCGGGCCAGGGGGATCCCCCTGCGCTACGAACACACCGCCGTGGCCCGGTGGTTGAAGGGCCAGCGGCCGCGCGGTCAGGTGCCCGACCTGATCTGCGAGGTGCTCGCCGCCCGGCTGCACCGTCAGGTGACGCTGGACGACATCGGCCTCGGAGTGCCGGGCGGAGCACCGCCCGCCTTCGGTACGCCGCTCTCCGGCTTCGTCGAGCGCGCGGCCGCCCTGTGGCGCTCCGACGAGCAGCAGCGGCCGCACATAGTCGGCGCGCAGGCGGTGACGGGCACACCCGCGGTGATGCCGGTGTGGGAGTGGGAGAACCCGCCGGAGGACGTGGACGTCTCCCGCGACGGCCGGGGGACCACGGTCTCCGCGGCCGACATCGCCGTACTGAGCGCCGCCCGGTCCCACTACGAGCAGATGTACCGCAAGGCGGGAGGCATCGCGACCCGCTCGCGGATCGTCGGCTTCCTGACCACCGAGACCGCGCCGCTGCTCAGGGGCGCGTACAGCGACGCGCTCGGCCGACGGCTGCACCGGGCCACCGGCGGTCTGGTGGCGGTGGCCGGAATCTGTGCGTACGACGCGGACGCGCACGGTCTCGCCCAGCGCTACTTCCATCAGGCGCTGCGGCTCGCGAAGGCCAGCGGGGACCGGGGGCTCGGCGCCTATGTCATCGCGCTCCTGGTCAACCAGTCGCTGTTCATGGGGGAGTACCGGCAGGCGGTGGCCTTCGCGGAGGCGGCGCTGAGGGCCGCCGGACGGCAGATCACCCCGGCGCTCGCCGCCGATCTGACGGCGATGCAGGCGAAGGCGTACGCGCACCTCGGCGACGCGGCGGCCGCGCTGGCCTGCATCCGGCGGGCGGAGGCGGAGGCGGAGCGGATCAGTCCGGGCGCGGAACCGGCCGAGACGGGATACGTCCAGCCGGGGCTCGTCAACGTGCAGGTCGCGGAGGCCCTGCTCAGTCTGGGTGACCTCCCGGCGGCCCACGAGCACGCCTCGGCGGCGGTCCGGACGCCCTCGCACGACCGGGGCCGGGTGCACCGGCTGGCCATGCTGTGCCAGATCGAGCTGCGGCGGGGCGAGGTCGACGGGGCCGCGCGCACGGCGGTGGAGATGACCGAGCGGGCCTGGGGCATGGAGTCGCGGCGGATGCGGGACCGTCTGCGTCAGGTGCGGGAGCATCTCCTCGCGAGCGGCGGAGGCGACGCCCGGGAAGCGGCGGCTCTCATCGACGGGGCTCTGCGCGTTCCCCTGTAGGCCGTCAACTGCTGCGATATTGCCACCAAACAAGCACCGACCAGTCGGAAGGTGGCAAGAACGTGCAGTGGACGAAACTGAGCGAACGCTCTGTCTATGAGAATCGCTGGTTCCAAGTGAACCTCGCGGACGTCGAACTCCCGGACGGCCGCCACCTCGACCACTATCTGATCCGGCTTCGCCCGGTCGCCGTCGCGACCGTCGTCAACGAGGCCGACGAAGTCCTGATGCTCTGGCGCCATCGCTTCATCACCGACAGCTGGGGCTGGGAACTGGCCGCCGGCGTCGTCGAGGACGGGGAGGACGTCGAGACCGCCGCCGCCCGCGAGATGGAGGAGGAGACCGGCTGGCGGCCGGGGCCGCTGCGCCATCTCCTCACCGTCGAGCCGTCGAACGGCCTCACCGACGCCCGCCACCACCTCTACTGGGCGGAGCGGGCCACGTACACCGGTCCGCCCGAGGACGCGTTCGAGTCCTCACGGCGGGCCTGGATCCCGCTGAAACAGGTCCCCGACATGATCACCCGCGGTGAGATCCCGGCCGCCAACATGGCCGCCGGGCTGCTGATGCTCCACCATCTGCGCCTCGGCTGAGGCCGGCGGCCCGGAGACATGCCGGACGGCCCGTACCTGTGCGGGTGTACGGGCCGTCCGGTGTTCTGGGGGAGGAGCGGGTCAGGAGTACGGGTAGAAGCCCGAGCCCGTCTTCCGGCCGAGCCGGCCCGCGTCCACCATGCGCTGGAGCAGCGGAGGAGCGGCGTACAGCGGCTCCTTGAACTCGGCGTACATCGAGTCGGCGATCGAGGCGATCGTGTCCAGACCGATGAGGTCGGAGAGCTTCAGCGGGCCCATCGGGTGGGCGCAGCCGTACTCCATGCCGTTGTCGATGTCCTCGCGGCTCGCGATACCCGACTCGAACATCCGGATCGCGGAGAGCAGGTACGGCACGAGCAGGGCGTTGACGACGAAGCCGGAGCGGTCCTGCGCGCGGATCGCGTGCTTGCCGAGCGCCTTCTCGGCGAAGGCCTGCGCACGGCTGATCGTGCCCTCGGAGGTGGTGAGGGCCGGGATCAGCTCGACGAGCTTCTGCACCGGGGCCGGGTTGAAGAAGTGGATGCCGATGACGTGGTCGGGGCGGGAGGTCGCCACGGCCAGCTTGACGAGCGGAATGGAGGAGGTGTTCGAGGCCAGGATGGCGTCGGGCCGGGTCATCACCTGGTCGAGCACCTGGAAGATCTCGGTCTTGACCTGCTCGTTCTCGACGACCGCCTCGATCACGAGGTCGCGGTCGGCGAACTCGCCCAGGTCGGTGGTGAAGCTGAGGCGCGCGAGCGTCGCGTCCCGCTCCTCCTCGCTGATCTTGCCGCGTTCGGCGGCCTTCGACAGCGAGTTGTAGAGCCGCGTGCGGCCGAGCTCCAGCGCTTCGCCGGTGGTCTCGGCGACCTTCACCTCAAGGCCGCTGCGGGCACACACCTCCGCGATGCCCGCGCCCATCTGGCCGCAACCCACCACTCCGACGCGCTCAATGTCGGCCATGGAGTCCGTCACCTCGTGCCTTTCGCTCTTCTCTGGCGGCGGGCCCCGTGTGATTCCGGTGCGTCCGCCTCGACCCCCACGACGTTACCGCTCATTAACCGATGATCGATCGTCCGGGGCGGGCATGCTGTCCGGGTGGGTGTGACGTATCCGACAGAAGAGGGGTACAAGTGCGGCCTATCGGCAGAAGAGGGTTCGTGGCCGGCGCCACCGGGGCGGCGCTCGCGGTGACGGGAGCGACGGGACTGCCCGGCGAGGCGGCCACCACCACCGAGTCCGCCTCGGCCGCCGCGTCCCCGGGCCGGAAGGGATCGCACCGCAGACGCGAGTTCCGGGGCATGTGGGTGGCCACGGTCGCCAACCGCGACTGGCCCTCCCGGTCCGGCCTGACCGCCGAGGAGCAGCGCGCCGAACTCCTCGCCCACCTCGACACGGCCGTCGAGCGCCGCCTCAACGCGATGGTCCTCCAGGTCCGGCCGACCGCCGACGCCCTGTGGCCCTCGCCGTTCGAGCCCTGGGCGCAGTACCTGACCGGTACGCAGGGCCGCGATCCGGGCTGGGACCCGCTGGGCACGGCCGTCGAGGAGGCCCACGCGCGGGGGCTCGAACTGCACGCCTGGTTCAACCCGTACCGTGTGGCGAACCACACGGATCCCGCCCGGCTCGTCGCCGACCATCCGGCCCGGCTCCGTCCGGAGTGGGTGCTGCCCTACGGCGGGAAGCTCTACTACAACCCCGGCCTGCCCGAGGTCCGCCGCTTCGTCCAGGACGCGATGCTGGACGCGGTGCGCCGCTACGACGTCGACGCCGTGCACTGGGACGACTACTTCTACCCGTACCCGGTGGCCGGGCAGGTCTTCGCCGACGACGAGGCGTACGCGCGGTACGGAGCGGACTTCCCCGACAAGGCGTCCTGGCGGCGGAACAACACCGATCTGCTGGTCTCCGAGATGGCCGCCCGGATCAAGGAGGTCAAGAAGCACGTGGCCTTCGGGGTGAGCCCCTTCGGCGTGTGGCGGAACATCGCCACCGACCCGGAGGGCTCCGACACCCGAGCCGGTGTCCAGACGTACGACGACCTGTACGCGGACACACGCAAGTGGATCCGGGAGGGCTGGATCGACCACGTCGTGCCGCAGCTGTACTGGAACATCGGCCTCCCCGTCGCCGACTACGCGAAGCTGCTGCCCTGGTGGGACGCGGTCGTCCGGGGGACCGGGGTCGGCCTGTACATCGGCGAGGCGCTCTACAAGGCGGGCGATCCCGCCCAGCCGGCGGCCTGGCAGGACCCGAAGGAGCTGTCACGCCATCTGGAGCTCGCCGCCACGTACGGGTCGGTCGGCGGGCACTGCTTCTTCGCGGCGAAGGAGGTCGCCGCGGACCGGGTCGGGGCGATGGCCACCGTGGTGGCCGATCACTACCCGACCAGGGTCCGTCCGCCGAAGGAGAGGACTCAGCGGGCCTCCGCCCCCGGGTGATGGCGTACGACGGTGTCGGGGCCCGGCGACATCAGGGCCTCGTGACCGTCGTCGTCGAACTTCACGCGGTACGGGGGAGTGCCGTTCTCCCCCAATACCTGCAGAACCTCGGCCGTACGGTCGTGCTGACCGACGGTGCGGCCGTGCATCAGCAGCTTGTCTCCCACGCTCGCCTGCATCGGGGTGACCTCCTCGCGAACGCGCCAGTCCTACTCGGAGTCTCTGACTGCCATTGTGACCCGCGCCACCCCGATCCGTCGCGTCAGCTCTTCGCCCGCTGGGTGACCGCGATGCAGACGAGGACGCCCACGGCGGCGAGCGGGGCGGCCAGGGGCAGCGACTCGCCGAGCAGGAAGACCGACCAGAACAGGGTGAGCAGCGGCTGGGAGAGCTGGAGCTGGCTGGCCTTGGGGATGCCGATCTCCGCCATGCCCCGGTACCAGACGTACAGGCCGAAGAAGGTGGAACCGGCGGCGACCCACACCAGGCCGAGGATGCCGTGGGCGTTGAGGTGGACCGGCTCGATCGACAGCATGACCGCCGAGGCGACCGTCATCAGCGGCAGGCAGAGGACCAGGGCCCAGCCGATGACCTGCCAGCCCGGCATGAGCGAGGCGAGCCGGCCGCCCTCCGTGTAGCCGGCGGCGCAGACGAGCAGCGCGCCGAAGAGGTAGAGGTCGCTCGTGGACAGGGCGCCGCCGCTCTGCTGGAGCGTGAAGGCGAGCACCACGACGGCTCCGGAGACCGCGGCGAACCAGAAGGTACGGGACGGGCGGCGCCCGGTCCGGATCGCGGCGAGCGTCGCCGTGGTGAGCGGCAGCAGGCCCACGACGACGGCGGCGTGCGAGGTGGTGGAGGTCTGCAGGGCCAGCGTGGTCAGGAGCGGGAAGCCGATGACGACGCCGCCGGCGACGACGGCCAGGCCGGCCCAGTGGCGGCGCTCCGGCAGCGGCACCCGGCCGGCGAGGAGGAAGGCGCCGGCGATGAGGGCGGCGAGCGTGGAGCGGACGGCCACCAGGGACCAGGGCCCGAAGCTCTCCAGGCCCCAGACGGTCGACGGGAACGTCAGGGAGAAGGAGACCACGCCGAGGAGGGCGAGCAGGGTGCCACGGGTCCGGGAGGCGGGAGCCGTCGATCCGGAGGTCCGCTGCGCGACGGTGGCGGTGGTGGTGGCGCCGGCGACCGCGGTGGCCGGCGCGGCCGAGGTGATCGTGACCGCTATCGTGCTGGCGTTGGTAGCGCTATCCTGTGCTCTCATGCATGAGCGTAGCAGTGTCGCGGAACTGGCGGAATCCCTGAGAGCGGAGCTCAACCGCTACTCACCTGGTGGAAAGCTGCCGTCGAGTCGCGCGCTCGTCGAGCGCTATCGCGTCTCCCCGGTCACCGTCACCCGAGCCCTCGCCCAGCTCGCCGCCGAAGGCCTCGTCGTCACCCGTCCCGGCGCCGGCGCCTTCCGCGCCGAGCCGCGGGCCACCCCCGTCGCCGGCGACACCTCCTGGCAGGAGCTCGCCCTCAGCGCCGACACCGCAACCGAACTCGTCCCCCGGGCCGTCGACGCCTCCGGCGTCCTCGCCACCCTCTCCACGCCGCCGCCCGGAGTGATCGAGTTCAACGGCGGCTACCTCCACCACTCCCTCCAGCCCGAGCGGGCCCTCGCCGCCGCCCTCGCACGGGCCGGACGCCGCCCCGGCGCCTGGGGGCGACCGCCCACGGACGGCCTGCCCGAGCTGCGCGAGTGGTTCGCCCGCGAGATCGGCGGCAGCGTCACCGCCGCCGAGGTGCTGATCACCGCGGGCGGCCAGTCCGCCATCACCACCGCCCTGCGCGCCCTCGCCCCGCCCGGCACCCCCGTGCTCGTCGAGTCGCCCACCTACCCGGGCATGCTCGCCGTGGCCCGCGCCGCCGGACTCCGACCCGTCCCCGTACCGTGCGACGCCGACGGGGTCCGCCCCGATCTCCTCGAAGCCGCCTTCCGCGCCACCGGCGCCCGGGTCTTCGTCTGCCAGCCGCTCTTCCAGAACCCGACCGGCACCGCGCTCCCACCCGCCCGGCGCAAGGAGATCGTCCGCATCGCCCGCGCCGCCGGTGCCTTCGTCGTCGAGGACGACTTCGCCCGCCGGCTCGTCCACGAGGACGCGGGGCCGCTCCCCGCGACGCTCGCCGCCGAGGACCCCGACGGCGTCGTCGTCCACGTCTGCTCGCTCACCAAGCCCACCTCGCCCAATCTGCGCGTCGGCGCCCTCGCCGCCCGCGGCCCCGTCCTGGAACGCCTGCGCGCCATCCAGGTCGTCGACAGCTTCTTCGTCCCCCGCCCCCTCCAGGAGGCCGCCCTCGAACTCGTCGGCTCCCCGGCCTGGCACCGCCACCTCCGGGCCGTCTCCCACGAGCTCAGGAACCGCCGCGAGGTCATGACCGGAGCCGTCGCCCTCCACCTGCCGGAGTTCGCCCTGCCCCGCATCCCCTCGGGCGGCTACCAGCTCTGGCTGCGCCTCCCCGACGCCCTGCCCGAGGCCGCGCTCCTCGCCACGACTCTGCGCACCGGCGTCGCCGTCGCCCCCGGCCGCCCCTACTTCTGCGCCGAACCCCCCGCCGGCCACATCCGGCTGAGTTTCGCGGGTGTGGCGGGCCCCACCGAGATCGCGGAAGGGGTGCGCCGCCTGCGGACGGCGGTCGACGAGCTCGCCGTCTGAGCGGCCCCCGGTCCGGGCGAGGGCCCGGACCGGGCCGCGCCGCGACGGCCGCGCGTGGCAAATTCACCTGACACGGTCCCGCGCGGCCTGGAACCCTGCGGCCATGAACTCCGGCCCCGCCTCCGCCCCCTCCGTCGCCACCGTCATGCACGGGGCGTACGAGATCTCAGTCGACCCCGCAAGGGTCGACGCGGCCCGCGTCCACCACTGGCTCTCCACCGACGCCTACTGGGCCCTCGGCCGACCTCGGGAGAAGCAGGACGCGGCCATCGCGGGATCGCTCAACTTCGGCGCCTACGACGCGGAGACCGGGGAGATGGCGGCGTACGCGCGCGTCGTCACCGACTACGCCACCTTCGCCTGGCTCTGCGACGTCTACGTCGACCCGCGGGCCCGCGGCACCGGACTCGGCACCGCGCTCGTGGCCGCCGTCCGTGACCACCTCGCACCGCACGGCCTGCGGCGCATCATGCTCGCCACGGCCGACGCGCACGGCGTGTACGAGAAGGTCGGTTTCACGCCACTGCAGAATCCGGACAAGTGGATGGCTCTCGGGCAGCAGTGACCCGGTGCCCCTCCGGTCCCGGGAAACAACCCCTTGACCTGGGAGGCCACCGGCCTCACGATCGCGGCCATGAGTCTTCGGGTGACGCTCGTCGCGGCGGCACGCAGCTCCTCCCTGCTCGCCGAACGCTTCGACGACGACCGGCCGCTCGACGAGGCCGGCTGGTACGAGGTGCAGGTCGCCGCGCCCGCGCTCATCCCGCTCGGCGCGGCCGAACTGCGCTACTGCTCCCCGACCCCGCGCAGCCGTGCCACCGGCACCGCCCTCGGCTACGCGCCCCTGGCCCAGCCCGCGCTGCGAGAGTGCGACATGGGCCGCTGGCGCGGCCTCACCCTCGCCGAGGTCGCCGCCCTCGAACCGTCCGCCGTCGACGCCTGGCTCACCGACGCCCGCACCGCCCCGCACGGCGGGGAACCGCTCCTCGCCTTCATCACCCGGATAGGGAACTGGCTCGACACCCGCCCCGCCGAGGACTGCTCCATCGTCGCCGTCGCCGAACCCTCCGTCGTCCGGGCCGCCCTCGTGTACGCGCTGAAGGCGCCGCCCTCCACGTACTGGAACGTCGACGTCCGCCCGCTCTCCACCGTCACCCTCAGCGGCCGCCCCGGCCTCTGGCACCTCCAGCTCGACGCGGCCCTGCGCTGAACGGCGGCTCACATCCGTGACCGACGGGTATCCGGCGGGGAAGAAGGCCGCGACCGGCTAGCCTGAGAGCACGATGAACCGTTTGAGCACGTCATGGGGCGCCTTCACGCTGACCCGTTTCCCCGAGGACCCGCGCGAGCAGCTGCGTGCCTGGGACGCGGCCGACGAGTACCTCCTGGGCCATCTGGCCGAGAGCGGTACCGACCTCTCCGGCACCGTCGCCGTCCTCGGCGACCGCTGGGGAGCCCTCGCCACGGCCCTGCAGGCCGCCGGTCCCGCCGAAGTCGTCCAGATCACCGACTCGTACCTCGGCGGCCGAGCCACCCGCGCCAACCTCGCGCGCGCCGGCGCCGCCCCCGAGGCCGTCCGGCTGCTGACGACGCAGGACCCGCCGCCCGAGCGGATCGACGTGCTCCTCGTCCGCGTCCCCAAGAGCCTCGCGCTCCTGGAGGACCAGCTGCACCGGATCGCGCCCGCCGTGCACGAGGGAACCGTGATCGTCGGCGCCGGCATGGTCAAGGAGATCCACACCTCCACCCTCAAGCTCTTCGAGCGGATCCTCGGCCCCACCCGCACCTCGCTCGCGGTGAAGAAGGCCCGACTGATCCACACCACTCCCGACCCGGCCCTCACGCCGGGCCGGAACCCCTGGCCGTACTCGTACGACCTCCCGGCCGACACCCCCGCGCCCGGCCTTCCCGGACTCACCGTCACCAACCACGCCGGTGTGTTCTGCGCCGACCGCCTCGACATCGGCACCCGCTTCCTCCTCGCGAACCTCCCCGGCGGTTTCGGCCGGGCCCGGGTCGCCGACCTCGGCTGCGGCAACGGCGTCGTCGGCCTCGCCATCGCCCTGGCCGAGCCCGAGGCGGAGCTGGTCCTCGCCGACGAGTCGTACCAGGCGGTGGCCTCCGCCCGGGAGAACTTCCGCGCCCACGTGAGCGACGACCGCCAGGTCGAGTTCCTCGTCGGCGACGGGCTCAGCGACCTGCCCGCAGGCTCGTTCGACCTGGTCCTCAACAACCCGCCGTTCCACACCCACCAGGCCACCACCGACCGCACCGCCCGCCGGATGTTCACCGACGCGCGGCGCGCGCTGCGGCCGGGCGGCGAACTGTGGATCATCGGCAACCGCCACCTCGGCTACCACGTGACCCTCCGCCGCATCTTCGGGAACAGCGAACTCGTCGCGAGCGACGCCAAGTTCGTGGTCCTCCGAGCCGTGCGTCAGCCGGACCGGGAAGACAGCCGCTGAGGCGTCAGCCCCAGGTGCGGGAGCAGAGGACGAGCGGGTAGCCGTCGGGGTCGGCGACGGTGACGCCGTACTCGTCCCAGTACGGGTTGTGCGCGGGTATCCGCGTACCGCCCGCCGCGAGCAGCCGCTCGACCTGCTCCTCCTCGACGGGCGCGCCGAGGTAGACGACGAAGAGGTCCTCGACGGTCGGGGCCGGCTCCACCGGCCGCTCGGGGTCGCGCGTCAGCTCGAAGTGCCAGCCGCCGCCGGCCGGGCCGACCATGAGCAGGTCGTGCTTGCCGGGCTCCCGCGCGGTGGTGCGCCACTGCACGTCGAGGCCGAGCCCGTCGACGTAGAACCGCTCGGCGGCGGCGAGGTCCCGCGAGGGGCGGGCGATCCGTACATGGGTCCGCGCATTGACGATCATGCCGTCACATTAGGCCCGCCGAGGGTTTCGGGACCTCGGGGGTCTCCCTCCCGCTCCCCGGACAGGACCCTGACACGCAGGTCAGGGTCCTGTTCGAGTCCCGGGCCCACCCCTCCCTCACGCCAGGGTGACGAGCTCCCGGTACTCCTCGCTCCACAGGTCCTCGTCCGCCCCCGGGAGCAGGAGGACCCGCTCCGGGCGCAGCGCGTCGATGGCACCCTCGTCGTGCGTGACCATGACGATCGCGCCCGGGTAGGTGCCCACGGCCGCCAGGACCTCGTCCCGGGAGGCGGGATCCAGGTTGTTCGTGGGCTCGTCGAGGAGCAGCACGTTCGCACCGGAGTGGACCAGCGCGGCCAGTGCCAGCCGGGTCCTCTCGCCGCCGGAGAGCACCCCGGCCGGCTTGTCGGCGTCGTCACCCCGGAAGAGGAAGGCGCCGAGCACCGCCCGTACCTCGCCGTCCGTCAGGTGCGGCGCGGCCCCAGCGAGGTTCTCCCGGACCGTGCGGCCCGGGTCGAGGGTCTCGTGCTCCTGGGCGAAGTAGCCGAGGCGCAGCCCGTGCCCACGCACGACCCGTCCCGCGTCGGGCGTCTCCGCCCCGGCGAGGAGCCGTAGCAGCGTCGTCTTCCCGGCGCCGTTGTACCCGAGGACGACCAGCCTGCTGCCCCGGTCCACCGCCAGGTCCACCCCGCCGAGGACGGGACGTTCCCCGTAGGCCTTGGTGAGCGAGACGGCGCCCAGCGGCGTACGGCCGCAGGGCGCGGGCTCGGGCAGCCGGATGCGGGCGACCCGCTCGGCCTGCCGTGCGGGGTCGAGCCCCGCGAGCATGCGGTCGGCCCGGCGCGCCATGCTGCGGGCCGTCGTCGCCGTCGCCACCCGGGACTTCATGCGCTCCGCCTGCGCGTGCAGCGCGGACGCCTTGCGCTCGGCGTTGGCCCGCTCGCGCACCCGGCGCCGCTCGTCGGCCTCCCGCTGCGCGAGGTAGGCGCGCCAGCCGGTGTTGTGGACGTCGAGCGCGGCGCGCCCCGGATCGAGATGGAAGACGCGGTTGACGGTGTCGGTGAGGAGGTGGACGTCGTGGCTGATCAGCACCAGGCCGCCCCGGTGCGCGGTCAGGAAGCCGCGCAGCCAGCCGATCGAGTCGGCGTCCAGATGGTTGGTCGGCTCGTCGAGGAGCAGGGTGTCCTCCGGGCCGTGACCGGCGAAGAGGATCCGCGCCAGCTCGACCCGCCGCTTCTGCCCGCCGGACAGCCGGCCGACGGGCCGGTCCAGCACCTCGGCGGGCAGCCCGAGCCCGGCGGCGACCCGGGCCGCCTCCGCCTCGGCGGCGTACCCGCCGCCCGCCTCGAAGGCGGCCTCCGCCCGGTCGTACGCGGCGAGCGCCCGCGCGTCGGGCGCCTCGCCGAGCCGACGGGCCGCCTCGGCGAGCCGGCGGACGGCCCGGTCGAGGCCGCGCGCGGAGAGGATCCGGTCGGTGACGGACACGGTCGGGTCGGCGGCCCGCGAGTCCTGCGGGAGATGGCCGACGGAGCCGGTACGGGTCACGGTGCCGGCGGCCGGGACGCGCAGCCCGGCCAGGGTGTCGAGCAGGGTGGTCTTGCCGGCGCCGTTGCGGCCGACGAGGCCGATCCGGTCGCCCGGGGCGACGTGGAAGGAGACGCCGGACAGCAGGAGCCGGGCGCCGACGCGCACGTCGGCACCACGAACGGTGATCATGGGATAACGCTCCGAAACAGCTGAGGGACACACGGGTGGCGTGGAAGCGGGTCCGCAGCTAGGAGATTCGGGGCGTTGACATGCGTCGAGGCTAACGGAGCGGGCCGCCTCGACGCATGGGCATTTCGTCCCGCCGCACCCTCAGTCCTCGGAGAAGGCCAGGTCCAGGGCGCGCACTCGGTCCTCCCCGGTGGTGATGTCGAGGACGGCGATCCGGTCGTGCCGGAGCGCGAACGCCACCGCGGAGACCGGGACGCCGGCCGCGAAGGCGACGAGCCCGACCGACCCGTCGACCAGTGCGGGCCGCGCGGCGCCGATGTGGCTCGCGAAGGCGGCGGCCGCCTCCGCGACGGCCGGGGCGCCGTGGACCGGCCCGCGCTCGGAGTAGGCCACGACGTCCGGGGTGAGGACGGCGGCCAGCGCGCGGGCGTCACGCGCGCGTGCCGCCGCGAGGAACCGCTCCACGACCGCGCGCTGCCGGCCCGTACCGCTGTCGCCGCGCCCCGCCCCGCCGCCCCGGATCCGCTCCCGGGCTCGCCGGGCGAGCCGGGCGACCTCCACGGGGGACCCGCCGGTGACCCGCGCGGTCTCGTCCGGCGGCAGCCCGAACAGGTCGTGCAGGACGTATGCGAGGCGCTCCTCGGCCCCGAGGCCCTCAAGGACCACGAGCAGCCCGAGCCATACGGAGTCCACCCCGCCCCGGGCGCCCGGCGCCCCGGCCCCCGGCCGTCCCGAGGCGGCGCGTTCCTGGAGTCCTCGTACGCATGCCCGCACCACGTAAGCCGTCAGCCAGGCCCGTACGGCGGCCGTCCCGTCCCGCCCGAGCTCGGCCCGTGCCGCCGCGAGCGCGTCCTCGGCCTCGGCCCGCGACCCCGTCATGTGCAGGGCCACGCCCCGCAGCTGCTCCTGATCGGCGTCGAAGCGCCTGGTCAGGGCGGTGAGCAATGTGTCGTCGTGCATGGGGCCTCACTCCTCGTCGGTGCCGTCACCGCGTTGACGTGGGGGCGCCCGCCGATGTGACACCGCAGCGACTCGTTGCATAAAACTGCGGACGCACGTATAGTCATGCCATCTATGAGGAGGGTTTCGATGAAGGTACGAGCAGCGGTCGCGGGCGCGAGCGGATACGCGGGTGGAGAACTCCTGCGCCTTCTTCTCGCCCACCCCCACGTCGAGATCGGCACCCTGACGGGCCACTCCAACGCGGGCCAGAAGCTCGGTGCCCTCCAGCCCCACCTGCTTCCGCTCGCCGACCGCGTCCTCGCGCCGACCGCCGCCGAGGAGCTCGCGGGGCACGACGTCGTCTTCCTCGCGCTGCCGCACGGCCAGTCCGCCGCCGTCGCCGAGCAGCTCGGACCGGACGTCCTCGTCGTCGACATGGGCGCCGACTTCCGGCTGCGGAACCCCGCCGACTGGGAGACGTACTACGGCTCCCCGCACGCCGGGACCTGGCCCTACGGGCTTCCCGAACTCCCGGGTGCCCGCGCCGCGCTGGAAGGCTCCAAGCGCATCGCGGTGCCCGGCTGCTACCCCACCGCCGTCTCGCTCGCGCTCTTCCCGGCGTACGGAGCGGGCCTCGCCGAGCCGGAGGCCGTGATCGTCGCCGCCTCCGGGACCTCCGGCGCCGGCAAGGCCGCCAAGCCGCACCTCCTCGGCAGCGAGGTCATGGGCAGCATGTCTCCGTACGGCGTCGGCGGCGGCCACCGTCACACCCCCGAGATGATCCAGAACCTCAGCGGACCGGCGGGGGAGCGGGTCACCGTCTCCTTCACGCCCACCCTGGCCCCGATGCCCCGCGGCATCCTGGCCACGTGCACGGCCACCGCGAAGCCGGGCGTCACCGCCGAAGCCGTACGGGACGCGTACGAGAAGGCCTTCGCGGACGAGTCCTTCGTCCATCTGCTCCCCGAGGGGCAGTGGCCGGCGACGGCGTCCGTCTACGGTTCCAACGCCGTTCAGGTGCAGGTCGCGTACGACCCGGCCGCGAACCGGATCATCGCCATCAGCGCCATCGACAACCTCACCAAGGGCACGGCCGGCGGTGCGGTGCAGAGCATGAACATCGCCCTCGGCCTCCCTGAGGACACCGGACTTTCCATGATTGGAGTTGCGCCGTGAGCGTGACCGCAGCGAAGGGATTCACGGCAGCGGGCATCGCCGCCGGGATCAAGCAGAACGGCAACCCGGACCTGGCCCTCGTGGTCAACACCGGGCCCCGCCGCGCCGCCGCGGGAGTCTTCACCTCCAACCGCGTCAAGGCCGCGCCGGTCCTCTGGTCCCAGCGGGTGCTCGACGACGGGGAGCTGACCGCCGTCGTCCTCAACTCGGGCGGCGCCAACGCCTGCACCGGCCCCCAGGGCTTCCAGGACACCCACGCCACCGCCGAGAAGGTCGCCGAGGTCCTGAGCGCCAAGGGCCCGGAGGTCGGAGCCGGCGAGGTCGCCGTCGCCTCCACGGGTCTCATCGGGGTCCTGCTCCCCATGGACAAGCTCCTCCCCGGCGTCGAGAAGGCCGCGGCCGAACTCTCCGAGCACGGCGGCGAGAAGGCTGCCATCGCCATCAAGACCACCGACACCGTCCACAAGACCTCCGTGGTCACCAAGGACGGCTGGACGGTCGGCGGCATGGCCAAGGGTGCCGGCATGCTCGCCCCCGGCCTCGCGACCATGCTCGTCGTCCTCACCACCGACGCCGACGTCGACGCCAAGGGCCTGGACAGCGCGCTCCGGGGCGCCACCCGCGTCACCTTCGACCGGGTCGACTCCGACGGCTGCATGTCCACCAACGACACCGTGCTCCTCCTCGCCTCCGGCACCTCCGGCGTCAGCCCCGCGCAGGACGAGTTCACCGAGGCCGTACGGGCCGTCTGCGACGACCTGGCCCGCCAGCTCATCGGCGACGCCGAAGGCGCCAGCAAGGACATCCGCATCGAGGTGATCAACGCCGCGACCGAGGACGACGCCGTCGAGGTGGGCCGGTCCATCGCCCGGAACAACCTCCTCAAGTGCGCCATCCACGGCGAGGACCCCAACTGGGGCCGGGTGCTCTCCGCCATCGGCACCACGTCGGCGGCCTTCGACCCGGACGAGCTGAACGTCGCCATCAACGGCGTGTGGGTCTGCAGGAACGGCTCCGTCGGCGAGGACCGCGAGCTCGTCGACATGCGCTACCGCGAGGTCACCATCACCGCCGACCTCGCCGCCGGCACCGAGTCCGCCGTCATCTGGGCGAACGACCTCACCGCCGACTATGTCCACGAGAACAGCGCGTACTCGTCATGAGCAACACCGCGCGGAAGCACACCGCCCTCCCCAAGGCCCAGATCCTCATCGAAGCCCTGCCCTGGCTCACCCGCCACCACGGCAAGACCGTCGTCATCAAGTTCGGCGGCAACGCCATGATCGACGACGACCTCAAGGCCGCCTTCGCCCAGGACGTCGTCTTCCTGCGCCACGCCGGCCTCAAGCCGGTCGTGGTGCACGGCGGCGGCCCCCAGATCAGCGCCGCCCTCGACCGGCACGGCATCGTCAGCGAGTTCAAGGCGGGCCTGCGGGTCACCACCGAGGACGCCATGGACGTCGTACGGATGGTCCTCGCCGGACAGGTCCAGCGCGAGCTCGTCGGGCTGCTCAACCAGCACGGCCCGTTCGCCGTCGGGATGACCGGCGAGGACGCCCACACCATCACCGCCACCAAGCACCAGCCGGTCATCGGCGGCGAGACGGTCGACATCGGCCGGGTCGGCGAGATCACCGCCATCGACACCGGTGCCATCGAGGCGCTCCTGGAGGACGGCCGGATCCCGGTCATCTCCTCCATCGCCCGCTCCCAGGACGACGGACATGTCTACAACGTCAATGCTGATACGGCGGCTGCGGCACTCGCTGCGGCGCTGGGTGCCGAGACGCTGATGGTCCTGACCGACGTCGAGGGCCTCTACGAGGACTGGCCGAACAGCGACGAGGTCATCAGCCGGCTCACCGCGAGCCAGCTGGAGAAGCTGCTGCCCGAGCTCTCCAGCGGCATGGTCCCCAAGATGGAGGGCTGCCTGCACGCCGTACGGAACGGGGTCACCACGGCCCGCGTGATCGACGGCCGGGTCCAGCACTCGATCCTGCTGGAGATCTTCACCGACGAGGGCATCGGCACGATGGTCGTGCCGGACGGACAGGGGGACTGATGAGCAGCACCGGCAACGAGCAGCTGACCCAGCGGTGGCAGGGCTCGCTCATGAACAACTACGGCACCCCCCGGCTGCCCCTCGTCCGCGGTGAGGGCGCCAAGGTCTGGGACGCCGACGGCCGCGAGTACCTGGACTTCGTCGGCGGCATCGCGGTCAACGCCCTCGGCCACGGGCACCCGGCGATCGTCGAGGCCGTGACCCGGCAGATCCAGACCCTCGGCCATGTCTCGAACCTCTTCGTCGCCGAGCCGCCCGTCGCCCTCGCCGAGCGGCTGCTCGCCCTCTTCGGCCGGCCCGGAAAGGTCTTCTTCTGCAACTCGGGCGCCGAGGCCGTCGAAGGAGCCTTCAAGATCGGCCGGCTGACCGGCCGCTCCCACATGGTCGCCACCGAGGGCGGCTTCCACGGCCGGACCATGGGCTCCCTCGCCCTCACCGGCCAGCCCGCAAAGCAGACCCCGTTCCTGCCGCTCCCCGGTGACGTCACCCACGTCCCGTACGGCGACGTCGAGGCGCTGCGCGCCGCGGTGACCGAGGAGACGGCCCTCGTCGTCATCGAGCCGATCCAGGGCGAGAACGGCGTCGTCGTCCCGCCCCCCGGCTACCTCAAGGCCGCCCGGGAGATCACCCGCGCCACCGGCACCCTCCTCGTCCTCGACGAGGTCCAGACCGGCATCGGCCGCTGCGGCCACTGGTTCGAGTACCAGGCCCACGAAGGCGTCGAGCCGGATGTCGTGACCCTCGCCAAGGGTCTCGGCGGCGGACTGCCGATCGGTGCGACCGTCGCCTTCGGCCCGGCCGCGGAGCTCTTCGGCCCCGGCCACCACGGCACCACCTTCGGCGGGAACCCGGTCGCCTGCGCCGCCGGACTCGCCGTCCTGGACACCCTCGGGGCCGACGCGGCCCTCGATCACGTCAAGGCGGTGGGGGAGCGGCTGCGCCAGGGAATCGAGGGTCTCGGTCACCCGCTGGTCTCCCACGTCCGTGGTGCGGGCCTTCTGCTGGGTATCGTGCTCACCGGGCCCCTCGCACCCCAGGTGCAGCAGGCGGCCCAGGACGCCGGCCTCCTGGTGAACGCGCCCGCCCCCGATGTCATCAGGATCATGCCTCCGCTGGTCCTCACCGACGCCGAGGCGGACGCCTTCGTCCAGGCCCTCCCCGGGGTCCTCGACGTGGCGAACGGGCAAGGACGAACCGGAGAATGAGACGACGATGACCGACGCGCAGGAGAACGAGCACGGCGGGCCGTCCGTTCCGCAGACCCGCACCGCACGCCACCGCAGGATCGTCGACATCCTCAACCGCCAGCCTGTGCGCTCGCAGAGCCAGCTCGCCAAGCTCCTCGCGGACGACGGGCTGAGCGTCACTCAGGCGACGCTCTCCCGCGACCTCGACGAGCTCGGCGCGGTGAAGATCCGCAACACCGGTGGAGAGCTGATCTACGCGGTGCCCAGCGAGGGCGGCTTCCGTACCCCGCAGGCCCCGCTCGGCGAGTCCGCCAAGGAGGAGCGCATGCGGCGCCTCTCCGGCGAACTGCTGATCTCCGCCGAGGCCTCCGCCAACCTGGTGGTCCTGCGGACCCCGCCGGGCGCGGCGCAGTTCCTCGCGTCCGCCATCGACCAGGCCGAACTCCACGCGATCCTCGGCACGATCGCGGGTGACGACACGCTCCTGCTGATCAGCCGTGACCCGACGGGCGGCCAGGCGCTCGCCGACCACCTGCTGCGCCTGGCGCAGAAGGACCGCTGACCTGACGTATCACGGGGTCAGTACCGGGTGATCGCCGTCGGACCGCTCCGCGTGCCGACGGCGATGTGCGGCCGGCGCGCGGGATCCGCCCAGGCGAGGACCGCGCGCATGGCGTCGGCCGGCACGGAGACGCAACCGGCCGTCGCCCCACGACCGTTGACGTGGAGAAAGATCCCGGCTCCGCGCCCGCGCACCGGACGGTCGTAGTTGAAGCCGATGACGAGCGCGTGCGCGTACTGCGTGCCGTACGAGACGAGGTGCTCGGCCTCGGTGGCCCGGCAGTCCCGGGGCAGGCCCTCGACCCGGCGGTTGTACGCGCGTGAGTCGTTGTCCTGGCACCACCAGGAGCGCTCGGTCACCCGGACGTACGGGAAGCGGGTCCCGGCAGGCCGGGCCCGCACCCCGAAGGCGTACGGAAGCCGGTAGAGCCCGGTCGGCGTGGTGTTCGTGCCCTGCCGCCGCCGCGCCCCCTCGACGAGCCCCTGGGCGCCGAAGCGCGCGGGAGCGGATCCGGCCTTCACCCACCGCCCACCGCGCCGGTCCCACCAGGTGAGCGTTCCCGTGGTGGCACCCGTGCGGGCGGCCTCGGCCGTGATCAGCTGCGAGCCCCCGCCGGTGTCCGCCATCCGCGCGGGCAGCGGCGCGGGTACGGGTACGGGTACGGCGCCCAGGGAGAGCAGGGCGGCACCGAGGACGAGCAGGACGCGCATGGGTGCGACGCTAGGCCGGAGCCGGCGGCGGCGCCCCTCGTGCGCGGCTGTTCGGCGGCGGCGCCCCTCGTGCGCGGCTGTTCGGCGGCGGCCGTTCAGCCCTGGTCGGCCCCGCGCCGACGGGCGATCCCGAGCACCCGTCGGACCCATGAACGCGGCTGGGGGACAGGTGCGTCCACCGGCACGCCGACGGGTACCGGGGGTGGTGCCGGTGGCGGGGTACCGGCCAGAAGGTGGTCGTCCCAGGGGGCCAGTGCCTTCAGGGTCTCGCGGACGACCCGGGGCGAACTGTCGTCGAGCAGCGGTACGAGCCGCGGGAACCGGACGGCGTCGAGCAGCCGCAGCCCCACCACGGCACCGGCCCGCACCCGGGGCAGCTCGTGCCCGGTCAGGGACCAGAGCACCGGCGCGTCCGCGACCCGGTCGCCGCATTCGGCGAGACCCACCGGAGCGAAGAAGGGCGTCGGGTCCCCGGCCGCGCAGGCGGCCCGGTAGAGCGGCAGCGGATCCGTGCCCGCCTGCCGCAGGGTCCAGCGGGCGCAGGCCCGGACGAGCGCGGAGCGGTCGTAGAGGAACGGCTCGGCCTCGGCGGCCCGCCCGGCCCGGCGCAGCGCCGTCACGCCCGCCGCCCGCACGCGGCCGCTCCGGGAGCCCAGCAAGGGTGCGAGGACCGTTTCGTCGACGGTGTCGCCCGCGGCGGTGATCGCCGCGCTCGCGCACATGTCCTGGACGACCACGTCGAGGTGGGTGGCGGCGATCGTGGCGAGCCGGGCGGGAGAGAGCAGGTCGCGCTCGACGGCGATCCGGTGCGCGAGCCGCCGAAGCTCCCGTTCCTCGCTGGTGAGCAGCGGGGCCAGGTGCGCCTCGGGAACCTCGCGGAGTCGCGCGGTCAGCAGTTCGCGCGCGGCCTCTCCGCGCAGCCGCCGGCCCTCCCGGAGGACGACGGAGGCCACGGAGGCGAGCGCCTCGGGCGCGAGACCCGGCAGCTGCGCGCACAGCAGGGCCCGGGCCCGGTCCCGTACGGGCTCGGCCCAGTCGGCGCACCGGACCACGACCAGGGGGAGGAGCGCGGGGGTGTGGGCCGCATACGGAAGGGCGGCCTCCCGGGCCCGGCCGTCGGGGTCGCACAGGGCGAGGGCCAGTTCGAGGACGGTCGGCTGTCGGGGCGGCGTGGCGGACAGCCACTCACCGGGCGCCGGGACGAGGCCGCCCCACCGGACCAGACCCCGGATCTGCCCGTCCAGTTCGGCCCACGCGCCGGGGTCGGCCCCCACCAGGGCCTGGGCGAGACGTTCGGTGACGTCCTCGTACACGCTGCTCGACATGACCGGAGCCTAGGTCGGGGGGTCTCAGGGACGCGCCTGAATTATCGGGATCACCGGGCGGGTGCCGGCCCGCCGGCCACCAGATTGACAAAACATACGGTGCATCGCATAGTTATGCCTACCAGAGGGCGAGCGATGGCCGCCCGGCGCGACCCGCACACGTACACCCACCCTCCTGAGGAGCAGCAGTGAGCAGCAACAACGGTGACGTCCGGCTCTGGGGCGGCCGGTTCGCCGACGGCCCCGCCGAGGCCCTCGCGAAGCTGTCCGCGTCGGTCCACTTCGACTGGCGTCTCGCGCCGTACGACATCGCCGGCTCCCGCGCCCACGCGCGTGTGCTGCACAAGGCGGGCCTGCTCACCGAGGACGAGCTGACCCGCATGCTCGCGGGCCTCGACCAGCTGGAGGGCGACGTCGCCGACGGCTCCTTCGTCGGCACCATCGCCGACGAGGACGTCCACACCGCCCTGGAGCGCGGCCTCCTGGAGCGGCTCGGCCCGGACCTCGGCGGCAAGCTGCGCGCCGGCCGGTCCCGGAACGACCAGGTCGCCACCCTCTTCCGGATGTACCTCCGGGACCACGCCCGCATCATCGGCGGCCTCATCGCCGAGCTCCAGGACGCCCTCGTCGGCCTCGCCGAGGCGCACGCGGACGTCGCCATGCCGGGCCGTACGCACCTCCAGCACGCGCAGCCGGTGCTCTTCGCCCACCACGTCCTGGCCCACGCCCAGTCCCTCTCCCGGGACGCCGAGCGGCTGCGGCAGTGGGACACCCGGACGGCCGTCTCCCCGTACGGCTCCGGCGCCCTCGCGGGCTCCTCGCTGGGACTCGACCCGGAGGCGGTCGCCAAGGACCTCGGCTTCGAGCGCGGCTCGGTCGGCAACTCGATCGACGGCACGGCCTCCCGTGACTTCGTGGCGGAGTTCGCCTTCATCACGGCGATGATCGGGGTGAACCTCTCCCGGATCGCGGAGGAGATCATCATCTGGAACACGAAGGAGTTCTCCTTCGTGACCCTGCACGACGCCTTCTCCACCGGCTCGTCGATCATGCCGCAGAAGAAGAACCCGGACATCGCCGAGCTGGCGCGGGGCAAGTCGGGCCGGCTCATCGGTAACCTGACGGGCCTGCTCGCCACCCTCAAGGCCCTCCCGCTCGCGTACAACCGCGACCTCCAGGAGGACAAGGAGCCGGTCTTCGACTCCTGCGACCAGCTGGAGGTCCTGCTGCCGGCCTTCACCGGCATGATGGCCACGCTCACCGTCAACCGCGAGCGCATGGAGGAGCTGGCCCCCGCGGGCTTCTCCCTCGCGACGGACATCGCGGAGTGGCTGGTCAAGCAGGGCGTGCCGTTCCGGGTGGCGCACGAGGTCGCCGGCGAGTGCGTGAAGGTCGCCGAGTCCGAGGGCAAGGAGCTCGACGAGCTCACGGACGAGCAGTTCGCCAAGATCTCCGAGCACCTCACCCCCGAGGTCCGCACGGTCCTCAACGTCCCCGGCGCCCTCGCCTCCCGCGACGGCCGCGGCGGCACCGCCCCCTCGGCGGTCGCCACCCAGCTCGTCGAGGTCAAGGCGGACCTGGTGATCCAGCACGCCTGGGCCACCGCCAAGCAGAAGTAGCCCGCAGAGCCCCCGCTCAGCCGTCACAGCGCCGCCGCCCGCCCCGGGCGGCGGCGCTGTCGTCGTCTCCCCGCGTATCGGGCCTTCCGGAAATTTTCGTCACGTTCAATGAGGCATCAGGTAATCAGGTGAGACATTGATGTCTCATTCGGTGTATGGTCGTCTCATGTCAGTCGATCGCACCCAGGTGCTCCGTGCCGCCGCCGCCCTGCTCTCCCGCAGGGCGACCGCCACCATGGACGAGGTCGCGCGGGCCGCCGGGATCGGCAGGGCCACGCTGCACCGGCAGTTCGCCGGGCGGGACGCGCTCGTGCGGGCGCTCGAAGAGCTCGGGATCCAGGAGCTGGAGGCGGCCCACGACCGGGCCCGGACCGGCGAAGGTCCCGCGGACGAGGCCGTACGAAGGCTCGTCGCCGAGGTGGAGCCCGTCGCGCCCCTGCTGTCGTTCCTCGTGACCGAGAACCAGCTCTTCGAGGGCGACCAGCAGAACGAAGGCTGGGCCCGCCTCGACGCCCGGGTCTCCGACCTCTTCCGGCGCGGCCAGGAAGAGGGCACCTTCCGGATCGACCTGACCCCCGCCTGGCTCACCGAGGCCCTCTACGGGCTCATCGGTTCCGGAGCCTGGGCCGTGCAGGACGGCCGGGTCGCCGCCAAGGACTTCCAGTACATGATCGTCGAGCTGCTGCTCGGCGGAGCGCGCAGGAGCGTGGAGAAGTGAGCATCAGCACCATCAAGCACCCGGACCATATCGAGGGCGTGCGCCGCCCCGGCCGGTGGCTCGCCCTTTCCGTTCTCGTCCTGGCCGTCCTCCTCGTGGCGGTCGACGCCACGGTGCTGGGCCTCGCCACCCCCTTCCTCTCCGAGGACCTCAAGCCCTCCGGCACCCAGCTGCTCTGGATCGGTGACGTCTACTCGTTCGTCATCGCCGGACTCCTGGTCTCCATGGGCAGCCTCGGCGACCGCATCGGCCGCAAGAAGCTGCTGCTCATCGGCGCCACGGCCTTCGGCGCGGTCTCCGTACTGAACGCCTACGCGACCAGCCCCGAGATGATGATCGTGGCCCGCGCGCTGCTCGGCGTCGCCGGCGCCACCCTGATGCCGTCCACCCTGGCACTCATCCGGAACCTCTTCCACGACCCGCGCGAGCGCAGCCTCGCCATCGGCATCTGGGGCGCCATGGCCTCGGCCGGTGCCGCCGTCGGACCGGTCGTCGGCGGATTCCTCCTGGAGCACTTCTGGTGGGGCTCGGTCTTCCTCATCAACCTGCCCGTCATGGCGGTCCTCGTCCTCGTCGGCATCAAGCTGATCCCCGAGTCGAAGAACCCGAACCCCGGCCCCTGGGACCTGCCCAGCGTCGGCCTGTCCCTCGTCGGCATGATCGGCATCGTGTACGCCGTCAAGGAGCTGGCCTCGCACGGCCTCTCCCTGGACGCCGGTGTCGCGGCCCTCGCCGGTGTCGGCGCCCTGACCTGGTTCGTCCGCCGGCAGCTCACCCTGCCCGCGCCGCTCCTGGACATGCGCCTCTTCCGCAACCGCGGCTTCTCCGGCGCCGTCCTCGCCGACCTGCTGACCATCCTCGGCCTCTCCGGCCTGGTCTTCTTCCTGTCCCAGTTCTTCCAGCTGGTCCAGGGCCGCCAGCCGCTGGAGGCAGGCCTCGCCGAGCTCCCCGCCGCGATCGGCGCGGTCACGGCCGGTCTGATCGCGGGCCTCGTGGCCCGTCGCTTCTCCGTACGGTCCGTGGTGGCCGGAGGCCTCGCGGCGGTCGGTCTCTCCCTCGCCGTCCTGACGACGCTCGACGCGCAGACCGGCTACCCGCTGCTCGGTGCCGCCCTGCTCGTGGTCGGCGTGGGCGCCGGCTTCGCGTTCACCGTCACCGCCGACGTGATCCTCTCCAGCGTCCCGAAGGAGCAGGCCGGATCCGCCTCCGCCGTCTCCGAGACGGCGTACGAACTCGGCGCCGCGCTCGGCATCGCCGTCCTCGGCTCCATCGTGACCGGCGTCTACCAGGGCTTCGCCACCCCGGCCGGCGTCCCCTCCGACGTCGCGTCGGCCGCCCACGAGTCGCTCGGCGGCGCGGTCGAGGCCTCCGGCGCCCTCGCGCCGGACACCGCGACGGCCCTGGTCACGGCCGCCCAGGAGGCGTTCGTCGACGGTCTGCGGATCGCGGCCGGCGTCGGCGCCGCGGTCCTCCTCGCGACGGCGGTCGCGGCCTGGTTCCTGCTGCGGGGCCAGAAGCTGGAGGACGGCGTCGAGCACTGACGCCACGCCTGGTGGAGAACGTGACGGTGCCCCCGTACAGCAGGACTGTACGGGGGCACCGTCATGTGCGTCAGAGGGTCACGCGGCCTTCGCCTTGGTGGCGTACATGTCCACGTACTCCTGCCCGGAGAGCCGCATCACCTCGGCCATCACCGAGTCCGTCACCGCCCGCAGGACGTAGCGGTCGCGGTCCATCCCGTCGTACCGCGAGAACTCCATCGGCTCGCCGAAGCGGACCGTCACCTTGCCCGGGCGCGGCAGCCCCGCCCCGCCCGGCTGGATCTTGTCGGTGCCGATCATCGCGAACGGCACCACCGGCGCGCCGGTCATCAGCGTGAGACGCGCGATGCCCGTACGGCCCCGGTACAGCCGGCCGTCGGGGGAGCGGGTGCCCTCCGGGTAGATCGAGAAGATCTTGCCCTCCTCCAGGACCCGCCGCCCGGTCATCAGCGCCGCCACACCGCCGCGGCCGCCGTCCCGGTCCACCGGGATCATGCCGACGCTGGTGAAGAACCAGGCCATCGCCCGGCCCTTGATGCCCTTGCCCGTCACGTACTCGTCCTTGCCGATGAAGAAGACCTGACGGTCCAGGCAGATCGGCATGATCATCGAGTCGATGAAGGTCAGGTGGTTGCCCGCGAGGATGACGGGACCGTCCCCCGGGATGTTCTCGGCGCCCTCCACGCGGGGGCGGAACATCAGGCGCATGACCGGCCCGAGCACTGCCTTGATGATCGCGAGACGGGACAACGGTTCCTCCGGGTGACGCGCGGGGTCGGACCAGCTGACGGTGCAGCTGGCGACGATACTCGCGGGTCACCGCCGTACGCACATCGGGTTCACCGAATGGATACACGGTGTTGACGCGTGTTTCCGCCATGTTCGACGCAGGTCTGCCCTTTGTAGGGCCTCCTTGCCTAGCGTCGGAGCTCCCCGTTGACAGGTGCGGGACATCACACACGAGGAGCCTTCATGACCCAGGGCGAGCGCCGGACGCCGGCACGGCGGACCGTTCTCGGAGCGGCCGGAGCCGCGGCGGTACTGGGGGCCTCGACGGCCCTCCCCACGGGCACCGCCCAGGCCGCCGAGGCCCGCGGCGACGGTCACGGCCGTGGCCACGGCTACCGCTCCCTCCCCGTCCCCACCGTCATCGCCCACCGCGGCGCCAGCGGCTACCGCCCCGAGCACACCCTCGGCTCCTACCGGCACGCCCTCGACCTCGGCGCCCACGTCATCGAGCAGGACCTCGTCCCCACCCGTGACGGGCACCTCGTCTGCCGCCACGAGAACGACATCACCGGCACCACCGATGTCGCCGACCACCCCGAGTTCGCCTCCCGGAAGACCACCAAGAGTGTCGACGGCACCACGCTCACCGGCTGGTTCACCGAGGACTTCACGCTCGCCGAGCTCAAGACCCTGCGGGCGAAGGAGCGGATCCCCGGCACCCGGCAGGAGAACACCCTCTACGACGGTCGCTGGACGATCCCCACCTTCGAGGAGGTGCTGCGCTGGGCCGAGGAGGAGGGCCGCCGCCGGGGCCGCGACGTCTGGCTGCACGTCGAGACCAAGCACCCCACCTACTTCCGCTCCCTCGGCCTCGGCCTGGAGGAGCGGCTCGCCAAGCTCCTGCGCCGGTACGGACGCCACCGCGCGAACTCCCCGGTCTTCCTCCAGTCCTTCGAGCCCAGCAGCATCCAGCGCCTGGCGAAGCTGGTCGACTCCCCGGGAGTGGTCCTGCTCTCCGCCGCGAGCAGCCGCCCCTGGGACTTCGTCCAGGCCGGGGACCCGCGCACGGTCGCCGACCTGGTCACGCCCGCGGGCCTGAGCTGGATCGCCTCGTACGCGCAGGGCATCGGCCCCACGCTCGACCTGGTGATCCCGAAGGACGCGACCGGGCGCCTCGGCACCCCGACCACCCTCGTCCGCGACGCGCACGCCGAGGGCCTGGTCCTCCACCCGTACACGCACCGCAACGAGAACAGCTTCCTGCCCGCCGACTTCCGCCGGGGCACGGACCCGACGGCCTACGGCGACTCCTTCGGCGCACTGAAGCGGTACCTGGAGACGGGCATCGACGGCATCTTCTCCGACAACCCCGACACGGCACTGCTCGCCGCGGCGGACTTCACCGCCGCCACCCGAGGCTGACGGCTCCCGGGAGGGGGCCGTTCGGCCCGGCCGCCGGGCCGCACGACCTCCTCCCGGGTGGTTTACGCCCCGTACCGCAACCGCGCCCGCGCACCCGGACATCGTGCCGGTCATGACGACCCCCGAGACCACCACCACGACCGCGCCGGCCCCCGAGGCGCAACCGGTTCCCCAGGCGCCCCCGGCTCCCGGGACGCCCCCGGAGCCTGCCGTCGCAGAGACCCCTGCCGCTGCCGCGCCCCCCGCCGACGCCGCGACCCCCGGTCTCCTCGCCGCGCTCGCCCCGCTGCTCGCCGCCGAGTCGGACGCCGAGGCCCCGGCCGCCGGCATCGACCCCGGCGACCTCGAACAGGCCGTCTGGCTCCGTCTCCTGGAGCGCCTCCAGGAGACGGGCGCCCCCGAGCGACCGGCCGACTGGCTGCGCCGCGCCGTCCGCGCCGAGGCCCGCCGCGCCCGCCGGACCATCGACCGGGAGCGCCCCTACCAGGACGAGCCCGCCCCGCCGCCGGACACCGAAGGACCGCACGGCTCCCCGGAGACCTCCCTGCTCGTCGCCGAACGCCACCGCACCCTGCGCGCCGCCGTCACGCGTACCCCCGGCCGATGCCCGAGCCTGCTCACCGCGATGCTCGATCCGCAGGACCCCACCTACCGAGAAATCGCAGGAGAGTTGGGTATCTCACAAGGCAGTTTGGGGCCGATGCGTTCCCGTTGCCTGGGATGCCTGCGCAGAATGCTGGCTGCAGAGGTTCCCGCCCCCGGCCGACGGGGAAGGGTGCGATAAACCGACGGCGAACCACATGAGCGGGAGGCGTGCACACATGGGCCTGAGTGTGACCATCTCAGCAGCGGACGCGCAGGACGCGGAGCACATCCTGAAGCTGCAGTACCTCTGCTACCAGAGCGAGGCGGAGCTGTACGGAGACTGGTCCATCGAACCGCTCACCCAGCCGCTCGACGCCCTGCGCGCCGAACTGGACGAGGGCTACGGCCTGGTGGCCCGGCTCGGCGACGAGGTCGTCGCCTCGGTGCGGGCCCGCCTCGACGAGGACGGCACGGTGCACATCGCCAAGCTGATCGTCCACCCGCGCATGCGGCGCCACGGCCTCGGAAGCCGCCTCCTCGACGGCATCGAGCGCCACTTCGCCGCCGCGACCGCGCCCGCCGAACCCTCCGCCAAGCGCTTCCAGCTCTTCACCGGCCACCGCAGCGAGGGCAATCTGCGGCTCTACCGCAGCAAGGGGTACGCCCAGGTGTCGGCCCGCGAGCTGGGCCCCAAGCTCACCCTGGTGACCCTGGAGAAGGCCGCCGCCTGAGGACGCGGCGGCCGTCGGGACCGTCGCCTCAGGCGGCGGTCGTCACCGCGCGCGACCTCCGCAGCCACCAGATTCCGGTCAGCGGCAGCAGGACCGGAATGAAGAGGTAGCCGTAGCCGTAGTCCGACCAGACCGTCGCGTCGGGGAAGGCGGACGGCTCGACCAGCGTCCAGGTCCCCACGATCAGCACGCCCGCGAGCTCGGCGGCGCAGCAGACCAGCGCCGCCCTGCGGGCCGCCTCCCCGCCCCGTACGAGGGTGTAGGTGATGAAGGCGTAGACGACCGCGGCCACCGCCGACAGGCCGTAGGCGAGCGGCGCCCGGTCGAACTCGGTCGCGATCTGGTAGATCGAGCGGGAGACCGCGCCGACCGACATCACGCCGTACAGCCAGACGAGCAGGATGCCCGGGCCCGAGACGAGACGGGTCCGCTTGCCCTCCGCTGTCCTCTCCTGCGTCCCGGTCATGGTCAGCCCACCGTCCAGATGTCGTAGAGACGCACTTCGAGCACGGCCAGGACGACCGCACCGGCGGCCACCGTCGCCGAACCCCACCGGCTGCGCTCCGCGAGCGACATGAACCCGGCGATCGGCACCGCGCACAGCGCGCCCAGCAGATAGGCGACGAAGATCGTCGTGCCCTCCTCGGCCTTCTCGCCGCGCACCAGCTGCACGATGCCGACGACCAGCTGGGTCAGGACCAGGAAGGTCACGACGGCCATACCGATGAAGTGCCAGTCCTTGGTCGGCTGGTCCCGGAAGGCGGCGAAGCCGCACCAGGCGGCGAGGGCGAGCGCGGTCACGGAGACCGTGACCGTCAGGGCGTCGAGCATGCGCCCGAGGGTATTACGGTCCGAAAGGCCCGATGCGCTCGCCCCCCGCCTCCGCGCTCGCCTCGACGCTCGCCTCCGCCTTCGTATTGCTCCCGTCCCCGCCCCTTGAGACTCCCCGATACGCGGCCCGGCGCGTGCCGGGTGCGCGGACCGTGGCCTTGGCCACACCCGAGGCCCGTACCCGCCCCCGAACCGCACCGCCGGCATCCCCCGACCCGACCCGTCCCCGCAGGCCACACCGGGCGGGAGCGGCCTCCCCTCGGCCCCCGCCCGCGCCCGTCGGGCGTCCGCATGTCGTCTCAGCGGCGTCCGGTATTCGGACACCCCCCTTTCGTTCGCGAGTGCGCATGCTTTACTTGCAGACATGACCACGACGAGCAGCCGCATCCTTGCGACCGAGGCGATCACGACGCCCGGTGCTCGTTGTATGTGTCGAATGTGCGCCTTCTGAGGGCTCCCGACAGCGTCTCGCGCCCCGAAGCGAGACTCGACGGCCGCGCCGATCCTCCCGCCATCCGGCGGCGGACCGTGCCTGCCCCGCGCACCCGCTGCCCCCGGCCATCCGCCGGACGGCCTCCGTGCGCCTGACTGTCCGAACGACGAATGCCCCGTGCCCGGCGGACCCCGCGCCGCGCACTCGACAGTGACGGAAACCCTGTGATCACCACTTCGGGCCTGACCAAGGTCTACGAGTCGCGCGGCCGCCAGGTCACCGCTCTGGACGGCGTCGACCTGCACGTCCGCGAGGGCGAGGTCTTCGGCGTGATCGGCCAGAGCGGCGCCGGCAAGTCCTCGCTCATCCGCTGCGTCAACCTCCTGGAGCGCCCCACCTCCGGCACCGTGACCGTCGACGGAGTCGACCTCACCGCACTCGCCGGAAAGGGCCGCCGCGCCGGGAAGGACCTGCGCCGGGCGCGCAGCAGCATCGGCATGGTCTTCCAGCACTTCAACCTGCTGTCCTCCCGCACGGTCAAGGACAACATCGAGCTCCCCCTGGAGATCCTCGGTGTCTCCGGCGCCGAGCGCTCCCGCCGCGCCCTCGAACTCCTCGACCTCGTCGGCCTCGCCGACAAGGCCAAGTCCTACCCGGGCCAGCTCTCCGGCGGCCAGAAGCAGCGCGTCGGCATCGCCCGCGCCCTCGCCGGCGAGCCCAAGGTCCTCCTCTCCGACGAGGCCACCAGCGCCCTCGACCCGGAGACGACCCGCTCGATCCTCCAGCTCCTGCGCGACCTCAACCAGCAGCTCGGCCTCACCGTCCTGCTGATCACGCACGAGATGGACGTCGTCAAGACGATCTGCGACTCCGCCGCCCTGATGCAGCGCGGCCGCGTGGTCGAGTCCGGCACCGTCACCGAACTGCTCGCCACCCCCGGCTCCCAGCTGGCGGCCGAGCTCTTCCCGGTCAGCGGCGCCCCCACCGGCCCCGACCGCACGGTCGTCGACGTCACCTTCCAGGGCGAGTCCGCGACCCAGCCGGTCATCTCCCAGCTCGCCCGCACCTACAACATCGACATCTCGATCCTCGGGGCGGCGATGGACACGGTGGGCGGGAAGCAGATCGGCCGGATGCGGATCGAGCTCCCCGGACGCTACGAGGACAACGTCGTCCCGGTCGGCTTCCTGCGCGAGCAGGGCCTCCAGGTCGAACTCGTCGAAGCCGAAGAAGCAGCCGTGGCGGACACCGTGCCCGTACTGGCCAAGGAAGGTGCCAAGTGACCTGGTCGGAGATGCAGCCCCTCCTCGAGCAGGGCACTGTCGACACGCTCTACATGGTCCTCTGGGCCACCGTCGTCACCGTGCTCGGCGGCCTGCCGCTCGGCATCCTCCTCGTCCTCACGGACAAGGGCGGACTGCTGCAGAACCGGCCGGTGAACAAGATCGTCGGTGCGATCGTGAACATCGGGCGTTCGCTCCCGTTCATCATCCTGCTGATCGCCCTGATCCCCTTCACCACCTTGGTCGTCGGCACCTTCATCGGTCCCACCGCGATGATCGTGCCGCTCGCCATCGGCGCCATCCCCTTCTTCGCGCGACTCGTCGAGACGGCGATCCGTGAGGTCGACCACGGGCTCGTCGAGGCCGTGCAGGCCATGGGCGGCGGTATCCCCACCATCGTCCGCAAGGTGCTGCTCCCGCAGGCCCTGCCCTCGCTCGTCTCGGGCGTCACCACCACGGTGATCGTGCTCATCGGCTACTCGGCGATGGCCGGCGCGGTCGGCGGCGAAGGCCTCGGCTCCAAGGCCGTCACCTACGGATACCAGCGCTTCGACACGACGTTCATGCTCGTCACGGTCGTCGTCCTCGTCCTGATCGTGACCGTCGTCCAGCTCATCGGCGACGGAGTCGTCCGACTCCTCGCCCGCCGGGGCCGTACCGCGTAACGGCTCCCCGGCCACCCAGACTTCGTCCTTCGAAGAACAGCCCGGACTTGTTGTCCAGGCGTCCACCGCACCACCGGAAAGAGGCACTCTTCGTGCGTAAGAACATCAAGCTCACCGCCGGTATCGCCGCCACCGCCGCCCTCGCCCTCGGCCTCACCGCCTGCGGCACCTCCTCGGACCCGTCCTCCGCCAAGGACTCGGCCGGCTCCGGCGACACCTCCAAGCCGCTCGTCGTCGCCGCGTCCCCGACGCCGCACGCCGACATCCTCAACTTCGTCAAGGACAACCTGGCCGAGAAGGAAGGCCTGAAGCTGGAGGTGAAGGAGTTCACGGACTACGTCCTGCCGAACACCGCCACCCAGTCCGGCCAGGTCGACGCCAACTTCTTCCAGCACAAGCCGTACCTCGACGACTTCAACCAGAAGAACAAGACCACCATCGTCCCGGTGGTCAACGTCCACCTGGAGCCGCTGGGCCTCTACTCCAAGAACATCAAGTCGGTGAAGGACATCAAGGCGGGCCAGACCATCGCCGTCCCCAACGACACCACCAACGGCGGCCGCGCGCTCCAGCTGCTCGCCGAGAACGGCCTGATCACCATCAAGCCGGGTGTCGGCACCAACGCCAAGCTCTCCGACATCACCGACAAGAAGGGCCTGGAGTTCAAGGAGCTGGAGGCCGCCACCGTGCCCCGCGCCCTGAACGACGTGGACGCCGCCGTCATCAACGGCAACTACGCCATCGAGGCCAAGCTCTCCCCGGCCAAGGACGCCATCGCCCTGGAGAAGGCCGAAGGCAACCCGTACGCCAACTTCCTCGCCGTCAAGGAGGGCAACGAGAAGGACGCCCGCGTGCAGAAGCTCGCCAAGCTCCTCAACTCGCCCGAGGTGAAGAAGTACATCGAGGACACCTACAAGGGCTCGGTCATCCCGGCCTTCGGAGCCGTCGCCAAGTAAGGCACCGAGCAAGGCGCCAAGTTAGGCACCGAGCAAGGCACCGAGCACGGCGCCGAGCAAGGCTTACGGCATCCGAGGAACCGTCAGACCGGTTCCCTCGTACAGTTCTTGTGCAGAAGGCCCCCCGCACCCCGTCCGGTGCGCGGGGCCTTCGCCACACCCCACCCGGCCATGCGCGCCGACGGCCGCATGCTGCATGCTGTGCGTTCACGGTCGATTCGGACGGTCCACGGCATGGAGCTGAGCATGACTACCACCTTTCCGGACATCTCCATCAACACGGACCGGTTGGTGCTGCGCGCGCTCGAAGAAGGCGACGCCCCCGCGCTCGCCGAGATGATGAACGACGAGATGGTCGGCGCCTGGACGGCCGTCCCCCAGCCGTACACCGAGGACGCCGCCCGCCGCTGGATCACCGAGTACGCCCCCACCGAACGCACCGCCGGCCGGGGCCTCGACCTCGCCGTCACCGAGTTCCTCACCCAGCGGCTCGTGGGCATCGTCCAGTTGAGCAACACGAACTGGCGCGTGCGTTCCACCGAGCTCTCCTACATCGTCGCCCCCTGGGCCCGCGGCGAGGGATACGCCTCCGAAGCCTCGCTCGCCACCGCCCAGTGGCTCTTCGGCGACCAGAAGTTCGAGCGCCTCGAACTGCGCACGGCGGCGGACAACACCGCCTCCCAGCAGGTCGCCCAGAAGATCGGCTGCATCAGCGAGGGCGTCCTGCGCAACGCCTGCATAGCCCGCACCCGTACCGAGGACGGCAGCTGGACCGAGCTGCGCACCGACTTCATCGTCTGGGGCCTCCTCCCCGAGGACCTCGACGGTGTCGCCGACCAGATGGCCGAGGCCGGATACTCCTCGTACACCGACTGGAGCTGAGCCCCGGCGGCCGACCCGGGGTACGCTCGGCACGCCCCCGACCTGCGACAACACCACAGGAGACAGACGACGATGGCCGACCGGGTCACGGTGATCGGCTGGGACGGCTCGCCCCTCACCGCGGCGGCCAGATCGGCACTGTCGGCCGCCACCCTCGTGGCCGGCGCCGCCCACCACCTGGCGCTGCCCGAGGTGCCCCCCGCGGCCGAACGCGTCCGCCTCGGCAGCGTCGACCTCGCCGCCCGCCGCATCGCGGGCCACCGCGGCACCGCCGTCGTCCTCGCCGACGGCGACCCCGGCTTCTTCGGCGTCGTCCGCACCCTGCGCGCCCCCGAGCACGGCCTGGAGGTCGAGGTCGTCCCCGCCGTCTCCTCCGTCGCCGCCGCCTTCGCCCGCGCCGGGATGCCCTGGGAGGACGCCCGGATCGTCGTCGCCCACCAGCGCACCCTGCGCCGCGCCGTGAACGTCTGCCGCGCCCACCCCAAGGTCGCCGTCCTCACCTCGCCCGGCGCCGGACCGGCCGAGCTCGCCCTCCTCCTCGACGGCGTCCACCGCACCTTCGTCATCTGCGAGGAGCTCGGCACCGACCGCGAACGGGTCTCCGTCCTCACCTCCGACAGGGCCGCCGACCACTCCTGGCGCGACCCCAACGTCGTCCTCGTCATCGGGGGAGTGGGCGGGGCGGGCGGCGGCACCCCGGCCGCCCCCTGGCTGATGGGCCTGGACCCGGCCGTGCGGTCCGTACGGGGCTGGGGGCTGCCCGCCGAGGAGTACGCCCCCGAGGGGCACGGCCCCCGGGGATACGGCCCCGGGCCCACCGGCGCCGCCCCGCCGAGGCCCGGCGCGGGCGAGGACCCGGCGCTGCGCGCCGCCCAGCTGGCCCGCCTCGGCCCCCGGATCGGCGACCTCGTCTGGGACATCGGCTGCGCGGGCGGCGCCTTCGCCGTCGAGGCGGCCCGCTTCGGCGCCGCCGTCATCGCGGTGGACACCGACCTCGACGCCTGCGCCCGCACCGAGGCGGCCGCCCGCCGCCACGGCGTACCCCTCCAGACCGTCCACGGCCGGGCGCCGCACGTCCTGGAGAACCTGCCCGAACCGGACGTCGTCCGCATCGCGGCCGGCGGCGTCCCCGTCGTCACCGCCTGCACCGACCGGCGTCCCGAGCGCATCGTCGTCCACGCGTCCACACGCGACGAGGCGGAGGCCGTCGGCACCGCGCTCGCCGACGGCGGCTACACCGTCGAGAGCCTCCTCCTCCAGACCGTCGGGCTCGACCCGGACGACTGGTCGGAGCGGGAGCGTTCGGTGGTCTTCCTGCTGGCCGGACGCAGGAGCGACAGCGCCCCGTGACCCCGCCGCTCCACGGGGACAGGTAGGCTGGCCGATTGTTGTACCGCACCGGGCGTTCGGCGTTTACTTCTCGAATGTCTCGAATCGGCGGCCGTTCCGGCTCGCCGATGTGGTACGCAGCAAAGGGGGGACCGCGCGACGTGGCGCAGTCCACAGCCCGCCGTGGCGGATCTGCCTGCCACGACGGCCGAGGGCCGCGACAATGAGTGGGTGTCCGCGCGTCCTTCGTGCCGCGCGGCGCGTGCGCTCGTTGTTCTCGACGGGCGCAGGTCTGAAGGAAGCACAAGCGATGGGCGAGGGGTACGCATGACGGACACCGGCCAGGTCTCGGGCGAGGGACTGCCGGAGAACGCAGGCATGGTCGAGCAGCCGGGCATCCCCGCACCGGGCGCGTACACCTTCCTGGACCCCTCCGAGCACGCAGCCGAGGACGACGACATCCTTCTCATGCCGGGCGCCCAGGGCGCCTGGAGCGAGCACCCGCCGGGCGTGGCACCCGCGCCGCCGGTGGCCGTACCGGCCCCGCTCGCGCCCCCCGTGGTCCCGCACCAGGGCGCCGCGCCCGTGACCGCCGCTCCGCCGGCGGCCCCGATGGTCGACCCGCTCACGGGCCCGCTCCCGGAACCCTTCGTCCTCGCCGACGTGCTGACCGCTCCTCAGGGCCAGACGCCGCCGCAGGCGCAGACCGCCGGCACCCCGGCGCACGGGACCCCGGTGCACGGCACTCCCGTGCACGGCATGCCCGCCCAGGGCACCCCGGCGCACGGCGTCCCCGTCGCCGCGCAGGAGCCCGTCCTCGCCGACCATGGCTACGAGCCCGGCATTCTCGACACCGGCGCCCACGAGGCCGCGGGCCGTGACACCGGCTCCGTCGACCTCGGCGGCGTCCGCGTCCCGCCGCCCGTCGGCGCCCCGACCCCGCCGCCCGCCCGGCGCCCGCTGCACATGGGCCCGCCCGTGCCCGAGGTCACCGGTGGCGTCGTGCTGTCGCTCGCCGACCGCGGCCCGGCCGCCGCGCCCGCCCAGGCTCCGCAGCCCGCGCCGGTCGTGGCCACCGGACCCGCGCCGATGCCCGTGAGGAACCCGGGACCGCCGACGACGGGCCCGGAGTACTTCGACATCCCCCAGGACCAGCAGCTCGCGCCGCAGGGCGCCGAGCCGTGGGCCGCGCAGCCGCAGGAGGCCGTGGCGCCCGAGCCGGTCCTCCCCGCAGAAACGGTCGTCCCGCCGACCGGACAGTTCGTCCAGGTCGAGGGTTCCGTCCCGACGGCCCCGCACCTGGCCCCGACGCCGGCCGAGGAGCCCGTCGAGGCCGCGGCGGCCCCCGTGGCTCCCGTGGCCGTGGCTCCCGAGGCGCCGGCGGCGGAGGAGGAGCCCGTCGTGGCCCCCGAGCCGCAGCCGGAGCCGGCCGAGGCCCAGGCCACCGTGCCCGCGCCGCGCGAGGCCGAGCCCGCCGCCGAGGCCCCCGCGCCCGCGCCCGAGGCAGAGGTCCTGCCGGAGCCCGTCGTGGAGATCCCGGCCGAGCCGGCCGTCGAGGCCGTCGTCGTGGCCGAGGCTCCGGTGGAGCAGGCCCCGGTGGAGACCCCCGTCGTGGCGGAGGCCGCCCCCGAGCCCCTGCCCGAGCAGGCCCCCGCAGCAGAGGCGCAGGCCGAGCCCGAGGCAGAGGTCCAGGCGGAGGTGGCGGCAGCGGTCGAACCCGTGACGCCCGAAGAGCCGGAGCAGCCCGTCGTCGCCGAGCCCACCGACACGGTGGCGGCACAGCCCGAGGCCGTGACCGAGGCGGAGACGGACCCCGAGGGCTTCGTGGACGCCGCGGAACTGGTCGAGGCCGACGAACTCCCCGCCACCGACGAAGCCGTCGTCCCGGCCGAGCCGCTCCCGGCCACGGCCGAACTCCCGACGACCGACGGACTTCCGGCCACCGACGAAGCCGTCGTCGTCCCGGCCGAGCTCCCGGTCACGGCCGAACTCCCCGCCACCGACGAGCTCGCCGTCACCGAGGAGGAGCCGGTGGCCGACGAACTCGTCGCCACCGAAGAGCTCACCGGCACGGACGAGCACCCGGCCGCCGAGGAGCCGACCGCCGGCGAGGAGCCGATCCTCGCCGAGGAACTCGTCGTCACCGACGAGGACCCGGTGGTCGCCCCCACCGCCCCGGCGCCCGGCTACGACGACGCCGAGCGCGAGGCCGTCCTGCGCGTGATGCGCGAGCGCCGCGACATCCGCAACGGCTTCCGCTCCGACCCGATCCCGCACGAGGTGCTGCTCCGCGTCCTGGAGGCCGCCCACACGGCCCCCAGCGTCGGCCACTCGCAGCCCTGGGACTTCGTCGTCATCCGCTCCGCCGAGACCCGGCAGACGATGCACGAGCTGGCCCAGCGGCAGCGCGAGGCGTACGCCAAGTCGCTGCCGAAGGCCCGGGCCAAGCAGTTCAAGGAACTGAAGATCGAGGCCATCCTCGACACCCCGGTCAACATCGTCGTGACCGCCGACCCCACCCGGGGCGGCCGCCACACCCTCGGCCGCTACACGCAGCCGCAGATGGCCCCGTACTCCTCCGCGCTCGCCGTCGAGAACCTCTGGCTCGCCGCCCGCGCCGAGGGCCTCGGCGTCGGCTGGGTCAGCTTCTTCGACGAGCGCGAGATGGTCCGCACCCTCGGCCTGCCCGAGCACCTCGAAGTGGTCGCGTACCTCTGCGTCGGTTACGTCGACGAGTTCCCCGACGAGCCCGAGCTGGCTCAGGCGGGCTGGTCCAAGCGCCGCCCGCTGGCCTGGGTCGTCCACGAGGAGACGTACGGCCGCCGCGCCCTGCCCGGCGAGGAGCCGCACGACCTGCTCCAGGAGACCGTCGCCAACATCCGCCCGCTGGACGCCAAGGCGCTCGGCGAGGCCTGGGAGCGCCAGAAGCGCATGACCAAGCCCGCGGGCGCCCTGGGCATGCTGGAGATCATCGCCGCGCAGCTCTCCGGCCTCGCCCGGGTCTGCCCTCCGCCGATCCCGGAGCCCGCGGCCGTGGCGATCTTCGCCGGCGACCACGGGGTCCACGCCCAGGGCGTCACGCCCTGGCCGCAGGAGGTCACCGGCCAGATGGTGGCCAACTTCCTCGGCGGGGGAGCGGTCTGCAACGCCTTCGCGAACCAGGTCGGCGCCGAGGTCTGCGTCATCGACGTGGGCGTCGCCTCCGAGCTCCCGGCCACCCCTGGTCTCCTTCCCCGCAAGGTCCGCCCGGGCACCGGCGACTTCACCACGGGTCTCGCGATGACCCGCGACGAGGTCCTGGCGGCGATCGAGGTGGGCATCGAAACGGCCCGCGACCTCGTGGCGGCGGGCAACAAGGCGATCCTCACCGGCGAGATGGGCATCGCGAACACCACCGCGTCCGCCGCGCTCATCTCCGTGTACACCGGGGTGGACGCCGCCGAGGTCACCGGCCGTGGCACGGGCATCAACGACGAGACGCACGCCCGCAAGGTGGACGTGGTCCGCCGCGCCCTCGACCTGCACAAGCCGGACCCGGCGGACCCGATCGGCGTCCTCTCGGCGATCGGCGGCCTGGAGCACGCGGCCCTCGTCGGCCTGATCCTGGGCGCGGCCTCGCTGCGCACCCCGGTGATCCTCGACGGCGTCTCCACCGGCGCGGCGGCCCTGGTGGCCCGTGCGATCGCCCCGGAGTCGCTCGCGGCCTGCATCGCCGGCCACCGCAGCGCCGAGCCGGGCCACGTGGCGGCCCTGAACAAGCTGGGCCTGCGCCCCCTGGTCGACCTCGACCTGCGTCTCGGCGAGGGCACGGGAGCCCTGCTCGCCCTGCCCCTGGTGCAGAGCGCGGCCCGCGCGATGCACGAGGTGGCCACGTTCGACTCGGCCGGAGTCACCGAGAAGTAGCACCACCGACGCGTCTCCCACCCCGGCAAGGGCGTGGGAGACGCGCCGGGAGCGCCCCTCCCGGGGGCGTCCCCCACGCACGGACGCGGCACGGACGCACCGACCGGGAGATCCGTCACAGCGTGACGGCCACGCACCCCCGATATCGTGGGCACCAGGCGTTCCCGCCCACCCTCACCAGCCGCTTCACCGCAGCAGCGGCCCGCACCCGCACAGCCCCTCCGAGGAGCCGCTCACCCATGGCCGAGCACACCGAGCACGCGGCGCACCCCGCCTACCCCGTCGGTCTCCGTCTCGCGGGCCGCCGCGTCGTCGTCCTCGGCGGCGGCCAGGTCGCCCAGCGCCGGCTGCCCGCACTGATCGCCGCGGGCGCCGACATCACGCTGATCTCCCCGTCCGCGACCCCCTCCGTGGAGGCGATGGCCGAGGCGGGCGAGATCCGCTGGACCAAGCGGCGGTACGAGGACGGTGACCTCGCCGACACCTGGTACGCGCTCGTGGCCACCACCGACGCGACCGCCAACGCCGCGGCCTCCGCCGAGGCCGAGCGGACCCGCACCTGGTGCGTGCGCGCCGACGACGCCGAGGCGGCCACCGCCTGGACCCCGGCCACCGGTCGCGACGCGGGCGTCACCGTCGCGGTGCTCACCGGCCACGACCCCCGCCGCTCCGCCGCCGTGCGCGACGCGATCGTCGAGGGCCTCCGGGACGGTTCCCTCGCCGCGCCCGCGCACCGCTCCCGTACCCCCTTCGTCGCCCTGGTCGGCGGCGGCCCCGGCGACCCGGACCTGATCACCGTCCGCGGACGCAGGCTCCTCGCCGAGGCCGACGTGGTCATCGCCGACCGGCTCGGCCCCCGCGACCTCCTCGACGAACTGCCCCCGCACGTCGAGGTGATCGACGCGGCCAAGATCCCGTACGGCCGTTTCATGGCCCAGGAGGCCATCAACAACGCGCTGATCGAGCACGCGAAGGCGGGCCGGTCCGTCGTCCGGCTCAAGGGCGGCGACCCCTTCGTCTTCGGCCGCGGCATGGAGGAGGCCCAGGCGCTCGCCGTCGAGGGCATCGCCTGCACGGTCGTCCCCGGCATCTCCAGCTCGATCTCGGTCCCGGGCGCGGCCGGCATCCCGGTCACCCACCGGGGCGTGGCCCACGAGTTCACCGTGGTCAGCGGGCACGTCGCCCCGGACGACCCGCGCTCCCTGGTCGACTGGGCCTCGCTCGCCAAGCTCACCGGCACGCTGGTGATCCTCATGGGCGTCGACAAGATCGGGAAGATCGCCGAGGCGCTCATCGCCCACGGCAAGGCCCCGGAGACGCCGCTGGCGCTCGTCCAGGAGGGCACCACGGCGACCCAGCGCCGGGTGGACGCCACGCTCGCCACGGTCGCGGAGACGGTCAAGGCCGAGGAGGTCCGCCCGCCGGCCGTCATCGTCATCGGTGACGTCGTCACCGAGGGCCCCGGCAAGCTGGTGAAGTAACCACAGGTAACTGAAACCTGTCACCAGCCGTCGCACCCCATTGGCACCACACCCCGGACAAGGCAGTATCACCCCGTGGCCGAACTCATCACGATCGACGACCCCGACGACCCGCGCCTGCGCGACTACATCGGCCTGACCGATGTCGAGCTCCGGCGCAGACGCGAGCCCGCCGAGGGCCTGTTCATCGCGGAGGGCGAGAAGGTCATCCGCCGGGCCCGGCAGGCCGGTTACGAGATGCGGTCGATGCTGCTCTCCGCCAAGTGGGTGGACGTCATGCGCGACGTCATCGACGAGGTCCCGGCGCCGGTGTACGCGGTCCAGCCGGACCTCGCCGAGCGGGTCACCGGCTACCACGTGCACCGCGGGGCCCTCGCCTCGATGCAGCGCAAGCCGCTCCCGGACGCGACGGAGCTGCTCGCCGGCGCCCGCCGAGTGGTGATCATGGAGTCGGTCAACGACCACACCAACATCGGCGCCATCTTCCGCAGCGCCGCCGCCCTGGGCATGGACGCCGTCCTGCTCTCCCCGGACTGCGCGGACCCGCTCTACCGACGCTCCGTCAAGGTCTCGATGGGCGCGGTCTTCTCCGTCCCGTACGCCCGCCTGGACACCTGGCCCCGCGGCCTGGAGGTGGTCCGGGAAGCGGGGTTCAAGCTCCTCGCGCTGACCCCGGCGGAGAAGGCGACGTCGATCGACGAGGCGGCCCCGCACCGGCTGGAGAGGGTGGCGCTGATGCTCGGCGCGGAGGGCGAGGGCCTCACCACGCAGGCGCTGCGCGCGGCCGACGAGTGGGTCCGTATCCCGATGGCCCACGGCGTCGACTCGCTCAACGTGGGCGCGGCGGCGGCGGTCGCGTTCTACGCGGTGGCGACGGGCCGCCCGGATTCCTGACGGCGGGAACGGAAGAGGTCCGACGACCTCCCGGCCATGAGCCGCAAGCCGACCGGGGTCTCACGACCCCTGGTCGGCTTGTTGCTTTTCCCGCCTGCTGTCTAGCCCTGCAAGGCCTGTGCGGCGGCGATGCCCAGGGCCACGACCAGTGTCACGACGACGAAGACGAAGAGCCGCTGGCGCAGTAGGCGGGGGTTGGCGGGACGGCGTCCCGTGGACGTCGAGCGGGCGCCCGGCCGGGTGCCGGGACGTGACTGGGGGGCTCGCGAGCCGCCGGTGCGCGGCCCCGCGGAGGGCCGCGAGGCCGGGTTCGCGCCCCGCGCCTGACCTCGCTGCTCGCGCTCCGCGTCCCGCTCGGGACCGTGGCCGCGGGTGTCCCGCTCCGTGTACCGCTCGGTCGGCCGGGCGGGGTTCCGCTCCTCGGTCCGCTCCCGCTGGACGGGGGGACGCGAGACCGGCAGGCCCTGGGCCTCGCGGGCGGCGATCTCCTTGAGCCGCATCGACAGCTGGAGCGTGCTGGGACGTTCCTCCGGGTCCTTCGCCAGACAGGCCCGGATCAGCGGGGCCAGCGCGTCCGGGACGCCGTGCAGCTGCGGTTCCTCGTGCACGACCCGGTAGAGCATGACCTCCGAACTCCCGTGCCCGAAGGGGGAGTCGGCCATCGCGGCGTACGCGAGGGTGGCGCCGAGCGAGAACACGTCCGTGGCCGGGGTGACGGCCGCGCCGCGCACCTGCTCCGGGGCGAGGAAGCCGGGCGATCCCACGGCCGTACCCACGTGGGTGAGCGTGCTGGCCCCGGTGGCCCAGGCGATCCCGAAGTCGATGATCCGGGGGCCCTTGGGGGAGAGCAGGATGTTCGAGGGCTTCAGGTCGCGGTGGACGACCCCGGCCTCGTGGACCGCGACCAGGCCCTCCGAGAGCGCGGCCCCGATGGAGGCCACGTCGGCGGCGCGCAGTCCGCCCTCCTCGGCGACCCGGTCGTGCAGGGAGGGGCCGGGCACGTACTGGGTGGCGAACCAGGGGCGGTCGGCCTCCAGGTCGGCGGCGACCAGCCGGGCCGTGCAGCCGCCGCGGATCCGCCGGGCCGCGGACACCTCGCGGGCGAAGCGGGACCGGAACTCCTGGTCCTCGGCCAGGTCGGGCCGGATCACCTTGAGCGCCACGCGCTGGCCGCGCCGGTCGGACCCGAGGTACACGACCCCCATCCCGCCGGCCCCCAGCCTGCGGTGGAGCCGGAACGACCCGACGATCCGCGGATCCTCGCGCCGGAGCCGCATCATCGCCATGTCCGTCCCCTCGTCCGTTCGACGTGGCACAGCTTACGTAGTGGCGCCCGAACGTGCTCATAGGCCGCGCCCTCGCACCGGGATCGATTGTCAGTGCTGAAGGGTACGGAAGGAGGCGGGGCGTACTCGATCTCCTCCCCAACCCCCTTTCGCCGTCGATCACTTGACGGAGGGCTGCGAGAACCCCGCGACGGCTCGGAGGGCGACTCCCGGGCCCTGGGGAGGGCTCGGGGGACCCTGAGATCAGGACGACCTCCGGCGAAGTGAGCGATGTCACGCCCGGTGACCTGCCCGATACCCCCCGACGCCCGCGGCTCGGGCCTCCGGGGCGGGGTCGACCCCTCCGGGAAGACCCCCACTTCCGGGCGCCCGTCTCCACCCAGGGGAGTACTCCGTGGGGCGGGTCGTCATCCTCCGGGAGGCCCGCAAGTCGGTACGCGGGCATGACGTCCGGGGGCCTCCCGATCCCTAGTGTTGTTGTCAGCGGCGGGTGCAGCACTCGTCCCCCGAGGTCACGTACCCGCCGCGCCAACCACGACAGGAGAGGAACCATGGCTTACACGGCACCGCGGTCGACCACCAGCCCTTCGGGCCGCCGTCACCCCTTGGTGGCCACGGCCATGGTCCTCCCTCTCGCGGCCCTGCTCGTGGTCGTCTTCGGCGGCTGGGAAGCGGTGGTCACACAGGCGTCGTCCGTGGGCGTGATGTTGGGGCGCTGAAAAGCGCCCGGACCCGGGAGAGCGGCCCGGGTCGGGGACATCCGGCCATCAACCCCGTGGGGACGGGGGTGTGGCGGACGGCAGCGTGAGGCCGGTCAGCTGGGGAGCTGACCGGCCTTCGCGCTTCCCGGACCGGTTCCCCCGACCAGCTCTCAGAGCCGCTCCCCGGAACCAGTTCCCCGGAACGGCTCGCCGGGTCGCTCCCCGGACCGGCTTCCCGGACCGCTTCTCAGACTCAGCTCCCCGGACCAGCTCTCCGGACCGACTCTCCCGAGCCGCTCCCCGCTGCAGTCGCGCCCACAGCGGCGCGTACGCTCCCCGCGTGGACCCCGCCGCCCCGCCCTCGCCCGCCCCGACGCCGCCCGGTCGGCCCGCCCGTGCCGACGGGCTCGACCGGCTCGCCGCCGTCGCCCGCGCGGCCGCTCACCGCCCCGGCGCCCCCTGCCACTGCGCGAGCGGCCTCGTCGGAGTGCTCGCCGACCGCGACGACGGGACCGTCGTGCGCCACGGGCCGCTCGTCGCCAAGGCGCACGCGCCCGACACCGACCCCGAGGCGCACCGCGCCCGCCTTGCCCTCGCCGCCCACCCCGACGCGGCCGGCGTCCTCCTGCCGCCACTCCCGCTCCCGATCCCCGCCCCGGCGCATGGCGGCGCCGAACCCGACGGCCGGCCCATCACGGTCTGGCCGTACGGATCGCCCGTCGCCCCGGACGACCCCGACGCCGCCCCCTGGGAGGACGCGGCACGGCTCCTCGCCCTGCTCCACCGCACGCCGCCCCCGCCGGAGCTCGCCCTCCGGCTCCCGGCGATGCGGGCCCCGCTCAAGGTGTCGCTCGCGGTGGACCGGATGCGCCGCGCGGCGCCGGACCACCCGGCGGCCGCCACCGTGCTGAGCGCCTGGCGCACGATCCCCGGGGGCGGGGCGCCGGGCCCCCGGCTGCTCTGTCACGGCGACTTCCACCTCGGCCAACTGGTGCGCGAGCCCCGGCCGGTCGGCGACGGGCCCTGGCGGCTCATCGACGTCGACGACCTCGGCCTCGGCGATCCCGCGTGGGATCTGGCCCGCCCCGCGGCCTGGTTCGCCGCGGGCATCCTGCCGCCGGAGGTGTGGTCCCGTTTCCTCGGCGCGTACCAGGAGGCGGAGGGGCCGGCCGTCGGAGCCGATCCGTGGGTCCAACTCGACGTCCCGGCCCGGGCCCTGACGGTCCAGACGGCTGCCCTGGCCGTCGCCAAGTCCACGGCCGAGCGCCGGCCGCTCGACGAGGTCGAGGACGTGATGATCGACACCTGTGGGCGGATTGCCGGACATCGAACCGATTCGGCTTCTTCGGCGTCCACGTAAGGTGAAGCCACCATTCGAACGGCAATGTCAGGGAGTTGAGCCGAGCATGCAGTGTCCCAAGTGTCATGCGGCCATGCACACGTACAACCGCAACGGCGTCCAGATCGAGCAGTGCAGCGGCTGCCGCGGCATATTCCTGGACTTCGGCGAGCTGGAGGCCCTGACCCGCCTGGAGTCCCAGTGGACCCAGCAGGCGCCGCCGCCGCAGGCCTACCCGGCGCAGCCCGCCCCCGCCGCCCCCGCCTGGGGCGCCCCGCACCAGGGCGGTCACCACGGCGGTCACTACCGCCAGCGCGGCTTCGGCCGGATGCTCTTCTCCTCCTGAGCGTGCGGAGCACGAAGAAGCCCCCGACCGCGAGCTGCGGTCGGGGGCTTCTTCAGATGGTGCGCGATACTGGGATTGAACCAGTGACCTCTTCCGTGTCAGGGAAGCGCTCTCCCGCTGAGCTAATCGCGCGGGTGGTGCACACGTCGTACTCGAAGATACTACGTGCTGCGTG
>NZ_BJMN01000032.1 GCF_006539185.1 Streptomyces gardneri | reverse complement strand
ACGCGTCCACTGGCGCGCCCGCCGAGGTCCTCGGCGCCGGGGTACGGGACGCGTCCGCTGCCGCGGCCGCCCAGGTCGTCCGCGCCGGGGTGGAGCGGGTCGCTTTCGTCGCCGACGCGGACGGTGCGTCCGCCGGCGCGTCCGCCGAGGTCGTCGGCGCCGGGGTACGGGACGCGTCCGCTGCCGCGGCCGCTCAGATCGTCGGCGCCGGGATACGACACACGGCCGCTGCCGCGGCCCCCGAGGTCGTCCGCGCCCGGGTACGGCACGCGACCGCTGGAGCGGCCGCTCACGTCGTCCGCGCCCGAGTAGGTGATCCTGCCGCTCGGGCGGCCGCCGAGGTCTCCCTCGGGGGTGCGGCTGCCGCGTGTGCTCGGCAGGGAGCCGATCGTGCCGTCGCCCGTGCGCAGGGTGCGGCCGCTCGGGCGGTCCGACAGGTCGCCCTGGTCGGACACGCGGACGGTCGCGCGGGCGCCCTGGGGCACGGATTCCGCCGCGCTCGGGGAGCGCTGGCCGATCAGCCGGTCGGCCGCGGTCTGCGCGGCGCGCGATCCGCGCCGGTCGGCGAAGTGGCCGTCACCCAGGAGCTCCGCCCGGCGCTTCAGCTCGGCGCCGAGCGCCTGCGCGAACTCCCGCATCCGCACCGGGTCGGAGGCGACGAGATGCTCGGTGACGTGCGGCAGCTCCGTACAGACCGCGAGGCCTTCGCCGCGGTCGCCGCCCGCCCCGTCCACGAGGAGCAGCCCGAGACGGTCCGGGCGGCCGCCGGCCGCGAGGGACGCGGCGATCGAGCGGAGCAGCTCCGTCCGGCCGCTGCCCGCGGGGCCCTCGATCAGCAGGTGCGGGCCCTCCTGGGTGAGGTCCACCGACAGCGGGCCGCGCGGGCCCGCGCCGAGCACGGCCGTCCCGTCCCCGGCGGAGGCCCAGCGGGCCAGCAGCGAGGCGGGGGTCGCCCGGGCGAGGCCCAGCTCGTCGAGCAGGCGGGCCGACGGGGGCAGCGCGGCGGCCCGCCCGTGCGGCGCCGCCGCCGTCTCCGTACGCAGCGGGGCGAGGGCGCGGCCGAACCGGTCGGCCCAGGCGACGGAGACCGCGTCGACCACGCCGACGGTGCCGTGGCCCGCGACCCGACCGCCGGAGGTGCGCACCAGGCGCAGCGCCGTCGCCACGTCGCCGCTCAGGAGCGCGGCGGCCCCGCACTCGCGGAAGGCCAGGGAGGCGGCGCAGGCGGCCTCGTAGGTGGCGGCGACCGGCGACTCCGGGGTCGCGGAGGGCGCCTCGGCGAGGCACAGGAGATGGATGCCCGCCGCGGCTCCGGCGCCCGCGAGACGCGCGACCGTCTCGCGCAGCGCGGCGGAACCGGGGTCGCCGTCGACGATCACGACCGTCGCCGTCCCGGTGTGGCGCGCGGCGGCCTCGGCGACGGACGCGCGGTCGGCGCTGGGCCAGCCGGGCCCGAGGGGGCCGTCGTCGAGCCGCCGGGTCAGCTCGGTCGTCCGGGCGTGGGCCTGCTCGCGGTCGTACGCCAGGAGCAGGCGGCAGTCCTGGCCGTGGGCCGGGCGGACGTGCGGGAGCCAGCCGAGCCAGCCCCAGGCACGGCGCCGCTCCTCGAGGGAGCGGTTCCGGTCGGCGCTGATCAGCACGATCTCCAGATCGGAGGGGGAGTGCAGGGCGGCGAGCTGGGCCACGACCGAGCGGGCAAGACCGGCGAGCCGGTCGGCGGGGCCGGCGAGACCGAGCGAACCGGCCTCGCGCAGTCCGACGGTGACCGGCACCCCGGAGAGGTCGGCGCGATCGGTCGTGCCGAGCCGGACCACCAGGGACTCGGGGTGGTCCTGGGCCCGCTCCCAGAGGCGGGGGCCCGGGCCGAGGGCGGTGAGCAGGACCGTGGCCGGGTCGGGCCAGGTGTCCGCCACGGGCCCGGGTCCGATTCCGGTTCCGGGTCCCGCCTCCGGTCCGGAGCCGGGCCCGGTGGCCGTGTCCCGACCGCCGGAGCCCGTACGGGCTCCGCTCAGGTCGCCGAAGGGCGTGCCCGCGTGGGTGTCCGGGGAGGTCCTGGAGCCGCCGTCCTGGGCCGGGGGCTCCTCGCGCCCGCCCGCGAGGCGCCGGGCCCACGCGCCGAGCCCGCGCTTACCGCCCGCGCGGCCGGGTGCCGGGGTCGGCGCCGCGCCTTGGGGGCGGGACCGACGCGTCCTGCTGTGGGCCTCGCCGCCGATCTCGTCGTGGGCGCCTTCGGGCTCCTCCGCGCGTGCGTGGCCGGTTGCGGAGGGGCGGTCGCCGTAGGGCTCGGCGGCGTACGGCTGCGCGTACGGATCGACGTACCCGTCCTCGGACCGGGTGTCCTGGGACGTGTGGCGAGAGGCGTGCGGGGGGTGAGGAGGGTCGTACGGGACACCGCGCGCGCCCCCGTGCGTGGCGTCGTCGGAGGTGCGTCCCGAGGGCCCGGCGGGCGCCGGCGTCCCGTTCGACGGACCGGCCGTCCCGCGCGCGACCCGCAGGTGGCCCTCGCCGTCGGGGGCCGTCGCCACCGACTCCGTACCGCCGGGCTCGTCGCCGGGGCCGGTCAGACGGAGGGCGGACTCGCCGAGGCGCAGCAGGGAGCCCGGGAGGAGCCGGACCGGGCGGTCGCCGACCGGTGCGCCGTCGAGCGTCGTCCCGTTCGTCGAGCCCAGGTCGGAGACGGTCACGCGGCCGTCGTCGCCGACGGTCACGGTGCAGTGCGCGCGCGAGACGTCCGGGTCGTCGAGCGGCACGTCGGCGTCGACGGAGCGGCCGATCCTGATCGGTCCGCCGTGCAGCAGGTGCACGCCGCCCGCGTCCGGTCCGGCGACCACGTGGAGCCGGGCGGAGGCGGCCTCGCCGACCCGCTCGTCGGGGCCGGGGACCTGGAGCGAGAGGACGGCGCCGTCGACGAGCGGGGGCTCGCCGAGCACGCTGCGCCGGCCGTCGAGCCGGTCCCCGCCCGCGTAGAGCACGGTCGTGCCCGAGGCGGAGGTGTCGGGGCCCGTGACGGCGGCGGCCAGACCGGAGGCGACGGCGGCGAGCGCCGTCCCGGCGGGGGCCGTGACGAGCACGTCGCAGGCGCGCGCGGCGCCGTGGCCGCCATGGCTGCCATGGCCGGTGTGCGGCGCGAGGACGGTCAGCCGGATCTGCATCGCCGTCAGCGGTCCCTTCTGCGCGAGATGCCCGGCAGGGGGACCGCCCTGTGTGACTCCCCCCACCCGGCACGGACGCGTCGTCCGGTACAGGTCGGCACGGCGCGGGGGGCTCCCGACCCCACCGATGCGACGTGCTGTAGGCATCCTCGCACCTGCCACCGACAACCCGCCCCCGGGTCGGCCACAAGTGATCTTGAATGGTCGGCTGTGGTCCTAAAAATGCCTGGTTGGGCATGCCTCAGGAGCAAGCCCGGCAACCGTCATGCCCCCCGGAGCGTCTTCTTCCGGACAAGTTCCGGGCAAGTTCCGCCTGTGGACGACCGGCCTGCGACCCGTCCGGCGGCACTAAAGTGGGGCGGACACCCGGACGGGTCACAACAGAGAACAGGGACCCCGGGGACCACACGAGACCACCCCAGGACCACGATCAGCAGGGAGCGCGTGACGTGCGGCCTATCGGCAGCAAGTACCTGCTCGAGGAGCCGCTCGGACGCGGCGCCACGGGCACCGTCTGGCGAGCCCGCCAGCGAGAGACGGCGGGCGCCGAGGCGGCCGTGGCCGGCCAGCCCGGCGAGACCGTCGCGATCAAGGTCCTGAAGGAGGAGCTGGCCAACGACGCGGACATCGTGATGCGCTTCCTGCGCGAGCGGTCCGTGCTCCTCCGGCTCACCCACCCGAACATCGTGCGGACCCGCGACCTGGTCGTCGAGGGCGATGTCCTCGCCCTCGTCATGGACCTCGTCGAGGGCCCCGACCTGCACCGGTACATCAGGGAGAGCGGACCGCTCACCCCGGTCGCCGCCTCCCTCCTGACGGCCCAGATCGCCGACGCGCTCGCCGCCAGCCACGCCGACGGCGTCGTCCACCGCGACCTCAAGCCGGCCAACGTCCTGCTCGCCGAGCAGGGCGGCCAGATGCACCCGATGCTCACCGACTTCGGCATCGCGCGCCTCGCGGACTCCCCGGGCCTGACCCGGACGCACGAGTTCGTCGGCACGCCCGCGTACGTGGCGCCCGAATCCGCCGAGGGGCGCCCGCAGACCTCCGCCGTCGACATCTACGGCGCGGGCATCCTGCTGTACGAGCTCGTCACCGGCCGGCCCCCGTTCGCGGGCGGCACCGCCCTCGAGGTCCTCCACCGGCACCTCAGCGAGGAACCGCGCCGCCCCTCGACCGTGCCCGGCCCGCTGTGGACGGTCATAGAGCGCTGCCTCAGCAAGAACCCCGAGCGCCGCCCGAGCGCCGAGAACCTCGCCCGCGGCCTGCGCGCCGTCGCCGCCGGCATCGGCGTCCACGCGACGCCCGCCCAGATCGAGGCGGCGGACGGCGTCGGGGCGCTCCTCGCCCCGGACCCGGCGCCCGCGCCGGTCCCCGAGACCCCGGGCGTGGACCCGGCCGGGGCCACCCAGGTGCTGCCCAGCACCGGCGCCGGTGCCCCGTCGCACTACGACCCCGCCGCCGCGACCAGCGTGATGCCGACCAGCGGCCCGGCGGGCGTCGCCGATCCGACGGCCGTCATGCCCCCCGTACCGGCCCAGCCGCCGCAGTCCGAGGACCCGCACCCCTGGCAGAGCCAGCTGCGCGCGGCCCGCGACCGCAACGAGCAGACGCAGGTGCAGTACCTCGACCCGAGCGAGGACCCGCTGCGCCGTCGCCCGCAGCGCCCGCAGCAGCAGGGCCAGCAGGGTCAGTACGGCCAGCAGGGACAGCAGGGGCAGCAGGGCCAGTACGGCCGGCAGGATCAGCCCGGTCAGTACGGCCAGCAGCCGCCGCAGCAGCAGCAGCCGCCCCGCCCCGCGCCGCCGCAGCAGTACCAGCAGCAGCACCAGCCGCAGCAGTACCAGCAGCAGCACCAGCCGCAGCGCTACGCGCCTCCGCCGCCGCCCCCGCAGCAGTACGCGCAGCCGCAGCAGCCGCCCCAGCAGCAGTACACGCCGCCGCAGCCGCCGCCCCAGGCCCCCGCGCCGCGCGAACCGCGTCCGCCGCGCCAGCGCGGCGCGAACCCGATGCGGATCCCCGGCCTCGGCTGCCTCAAGGGCTGCCTGTTCACGATCGTCCTGTTCGTGGTCGCCGGCTGGCTCATCTGGGAGCTGACCCCGCTCCAGGGCTGGATCGCCGAGGGCAAGGGCTACTGGGAGGCCATCGGAGACGGCATCTCGAAGGTCACCGACTGGATCTCCACGATCGGCGAGGCCACCGGCTCCGGGGGTACTACCGGCGGTACGGGGCAGTAATACTGCCGATTTATCGACTTCCGGAGGGTGATTTCCGTTCGGAAGTGACGACCGGCGGCTGCGGACGCGTAGCTTTGACGCGAACCGCAGCCGCTGAGGGAGCAGTCTTGGCACGGAACATCGGCAGCCGCTACACCACCCACCAGATCCTCGGGCGGGGCAGCGCCGGAACGGTGTGGCTCGGCGAGGGGCCCGAAGGGCCCGTCGCCGTCAAACTGCTGCGCGAGGACCTGGCCTCCGACCAGGAGCTCGTCGGCCGCTTCGTCCAGGAGCGCACCGCTCTGCTCGGCCTCGACCACCCCCGGGTGGTCAAGGTCCGCGACCTCGTCGTCGACGGCAACGACCTCGCCCTGGTCATGGACCTCGTGCGCGGCACCGATCTGCGCACCCGCCTGGACCGGGAGCGAAGGCTCGCCCCCGAGGCCGCCGTCGCGATCACCGCCGACGTCGCCGACGCCCTGGCCGCCGCGCACGCCGCCGGGGTCGTCCACCGGGACGTCAAGCCCGAGAACATCCTGCTCGACATGGAGGGCCCGCTCGGCCCGGGCGGTGCCCACCCCGCCCTCCTCACCGACTTCGGCGTCGCCAAGCTGATCGACACCCCCGGCCGCACCAAGGCCACCCGGATCATCGGCACCCCCGACTACCTCGCCCCCGAGATCGTCGAGGGACTCCCGCCGCGCGCCGCCGTCGACATCTACGCCCTGGCCACCGTCCTGTACGAGCTGCTCGCCGGCTTCACGCCCTTCGGCGGCGGCCACCCCGGCGCCGTGCTGCGCCGCCACGTCACCGAGACCGTCGTCCCGCTCCCCGGCATCCCCGAGGAGCTGTGGCAGCTGATCGTGCAGTGCCTGGCGAAGGCCCCCGCCTCCCGGCTGCGCGCCTCGGAGCTCGCCGCCCGCCTCAAGGACGTCCTGCCGCTCCTCAAGGGCATCCCGCCGCTGGACGTGGACGAACCCGACTCGGACCCGGCCCCGGCCTCCGCGCAGGCCTCGGAGCAGTACGAGGAGGACGCCTACGCCACCGGTTCGGGCACCGGTGAGCCCGGTCCGCGCCGGGCCGCCGTCCCGCTCGTCCCCGGCGCCTCCGCCGACTCCAACCGCGACACCCACACCTCCATGCGGGTCCCGGCGCCCGACGAGCTCTCCGGCGGCCCCCTCGGCACCGCCCGGGCCCCCCGCTCGGCGGGCACCCCGCGTCCCGGCTCGGCCCGCCACAAGGCGAGCGTGGTCCGCAAGCGCAGGATCACCCTCGCCGTCGCGGCGGTCGTGGTCGCCGGAGCGCTCGGCGCCGGAGGCTACCTGGTGGCCTCCGGCGACGGGGACGCGCCGCCGCAGGACTCGAAGCAGTCCTCCCAGCCGTAGCCGTCCGCCGGCCGTGGCCGTCCGCCGCCCGCGGCAGCCCTTCCGGACCCGGGGGGATCGGCCGTGACGGGCAAAGGTTCGGCTCCTGGCCCGGAGCCGTTACGCTGGACGCGTGGCAGTCGTCGATGTATCCGAAGAGCTGAAGTCCCTCTCCTCGACCATGGGGTCGATCGAGGCCGTCCTGGACCTCGAGAAGCTGAGGGCCGACATCGCCGTGCTCGAAGAGCAGGCCGCGGCCCCGTCCCTGTGGGACGACCCCGAGGCCGCGCAGAAGATCACGAGCAAGCTTTCGCACCTCCAGGCGGAGGTCCGGAAGGCCGAGACCCTGCGCGGGCGCATCGACGACCTCGCGGTGCTCTTCGAGCTCGCCGAGGAGATGGACGACCAGGACACCCTCGCCGAGGCCGAGACGGAGCTCACCTCCGTCCGCAAGGCCCTCGACGAGATGGAGGTCCGCACCCTCCTCTCCGGCGAGTACGACGAGCGTGAGGCCCTGGTCAACATCCGCGCGGAGGCCGGTGGCGTCGACGCCTCCGACTTCGCCGAGCGGCTCCAGCGCATGTACCTGCGCTGGGCGGAGCGCCACGGCTACGCGACGGAGATCTACGAGACCTCGTACGCGGAAGAGGCCGGCATCAAGTCGACCACCTTCGTGGTGAAGACGCCGTACGCCTACGGCACCCTCTCCGTCGAGCAGGGCACCCACCGCCTGGTCCGCATCTCGCCCTTCGACAACCAGGGCCGCCGTCAGACCTCCTTCGCGGGCGTCGAGGTCCTCCCGGTCGTCGAGTCCTCCGACCACGTCGAGATCGACGAGTCCGAGCTGCGCGTCGACGTCTATCGCGCCTCGGGCCCCGGCGGCCAGGGCGTCAACACGACCGACTCGGCCGTGCGCATCACGCACATCCCGACCGGCATCGTGGTCTCCTGCCAGAACGAGCGCTCCCAGATCCAGAACAAGGCGAGCGCCATGAACGTCCTCCAGGCCAAGCTCCTTGAGCGTCAGCGCCAGGAGGAGCGCGCGAGGATGGACGCGCTCAAGGACAGCGGCAGCTCCTGGGGCAACCAGATGCGCTCGTACGTCCTCCACCCGTACCAGATGGTCAAGGACCTCCGGACGGAGTTCGAGGTCGGCAACCCGCAGTCGGTCCTGGACGGCGAGATCGACGGCTTCCTGGAGGCCGGCATCCGCTGGCGCAAGCAGCAGGACAAGTAGCCTTCCCGGCTGACCCGTTCAGCCGTACGAGTCCGGGCCCCGCACCTTCTCGGTGCGGGGCCCGGACTCGTTCCGTAGCGTTGCGCGGATTCGCTGGCGCAAGCGGAAGCGAGGCCGTCGGGGCGCTTTGTCGACAAGGGAACTGGTCCTGCGGGGCCCGGAGTTACGGGTTTACGTCACAGTTGCATCGTCCGATGCCGGGCACTTGTGGATCTTTCGGGCATCGCACGCGCAACGGCCTTGACGCTTCATCGGAAACTCGGAAGGGTGACGTACTGGCATGCGCATTTCTGGGGCGCGTGTGAACGGGGGCCGGCCCAGTAGTGACGCCGCCCCTGCTGCGCGGGGCCCCGAGCGCTGCCCCATGACGAGTTTGAGCTACTGGGGGTAGCAGCCAGATGACCAAGCAGATGCGAATCCGATTCGCGCGCATCGCCGCCGGAGCGATGATCGCAGCCGGAGCCTCGCTGACCGCGGCCGGTGCCGCGCAGGCCGTGGACGCCTTCGGCGAGAACGAGCCGACCCCGTCGGAGACGTGCCTCCCCGGCGACGCCGGTTGCGAGACCGCGCCGCCGACGACCCCTCCGGTCGAGACGACTCCGCCGGTGGAGACCACGCCTCCGGTGGAGACCACGCCTCCGGTGGAGACGACTCCGCCGGTGGAGACCACGCCTCCGGTGGAGACGACTCCGCCGGTGGAGACCACCCCGCCGGTGGAGACGACTCCGCCGGTCGAGACCACCGAGCCCGGCGGTAACGAGACCACCGAGCCCGGCGGTAACGAGACCACCGAGCCCGGTGGCAACGAGACCACCGAGCCCGGCAACGGCAACGGCAACAACGACAACGGTGGCAACCACAACGGCGGCAACGGCAACGGCGGGAACGGCGACACCGGCAACGGGACCGACCCCGACGCGACCGACGACCCCGGCACCCCCGAGGACGAGTCCGACAGCGGCTCCACCGGCTCCGGCGCCGGCGACCCCGGCACCTGCACCGTCGACCTCGACGGTGCCGAGTGCGTGGACACCGGCAACAACAACACCGACACCAACAACGCCGGCTCGCAGCCCGTGCAGCAGGGCCAGGCGAAGGAGGAGCTCGCCGAGACCGGTGCGGCCGAGACCTCGTTCCTGGTCATCGGTGCCGCGACCATGATCGCCGGCGGCATCGGCTTCCGTATGCTGCCGCGTCTCGTCGCCGGTGGCGGCAACGCCGCCGTCTGACGGAACCGCGTGAGCGCGTGAACGCGCGTGCGTGACGAAGGGCCGGGGAGATCACTCTCCCCGGCCCTTCGCCGTGCTTCCGGCTCGTGTGTGGCGTCCGCTCGGTCCGGCCAGGCCTCCTAGGCCGCCTGGACCGCGGCGAGCAGTGCGATCGCGGCCAACAGAGCGATCGCCAGCGTCAGCAGCATCGCGGGGGTCAGGCCCTGAGGGGTCAGACGCTCCCGGTTCGCGCGGCAGACGGGGCAGCGGCCCTCGGCGACCGGGCCCGCGCAGTTGGCGCACACCAGTCGGTCGTAGGTCATGCGCTCTCCTCCTCCCGCACAGGGATCCACACCAGAACAACGCCCGGAGGGGTCCGGACGTTCCCCCTACCACTGTGCCAGCTTCAGGGCGTTTCGGCGCGCCCCACCGGATTGCCCGCCTTCCGCCCGGAAGGGCGAAAAGGATAAAGCACGCAAGCCAGGACCGCGACTGCGCGGGCCTCGCCCGTTCGCGTAAGGTCACGCACACCTACTCCCGGCCGACCGTGGTGCATTCGTGATCCGATTCGACAACGTCTCCAAGTCCTATCCGAAGCAGAACCGCCCCGCGCTCCGGGATGTCTCCCTGGAGATCGAGAAGGGGGAGTTCGTCTTCCTCGTCGGTTCGTCCGGCTCCGGAAAGTCGACTTTCCTGCGGCTGCTCCTGCGAGAGGAGCGCGCCAGCCAAGGCCAGGTGCACGTCCTCGGCAAGGACCTGGCCAGGCTCTCCAACTGGAAGGTGCCGCACATGCGGCGCCAGCTCGGAACCGTCTTCCAGGACTTCCGCCTGCTTCCCAACAAGACCGTCGCCGAGAACGTGGCCTTCGCCCAGGAGGTCATCGGCAAGCCGCGCGGCGAGATCCGCAAGGCCGTGCCGCAGGTGCTCGACCTGGTCGGGCTCGGCGGCAAGGAGGACCGGCGGCCCGGCGAGCTCTCCGGTGGTGAGCAGCAGCGCGTCGCCATCGCCCGCGCCTTCGTCAACCGCCCGATGCTGCTGATCGCCGACGAGCCCACCGGCAACCTCGACCCGCAGACCTCCGTCGGCATCATGAAGCTGCTCGACCGCATCAACAGGACAGGGACCACCGTCGTCATGGCGACCCACGACCAGAACATCGTCGACCAGATGCGCAAGCGCGTCATCGAGCTCGAGAAGGGCCGTCTCGTCCGCGACCAGGCACGCGGCGTCTACGGATACCAGCACTGAGCGGGCCGGGGAAGAACAGGTAGGGGAAGCAGTCACCATGCGCGCTCAGTTCGTGCTCTCCGAGATCGGCGTCGGCCTCCGGCGCAACCTGACGATGACCTTCGCCGTCATCGTCTCCGTGGCCCTCTCGCTCGCCCTCTTCGGCGGCGCGCTGCTCATGCGCGAGCAGGTCAGCACGATGAAGGACTACTGGTACGACAAGGTCAACGTCTCCATCTTCCTGTGCAACAAGACGGACGCGGCCACCGCGCCCAAGTGCGCCAAGGGCGCGGTCACGGCGCAGCAGAAGGAACAGATCGAGGCCGATCTGCGGGAGATGGACATCGTGGAGGACGTCCACCACGAGTCCGCCGACGAGGCCTTCAAGCACTACAAGGAGCAGTACAGCGACACCGCCATCGCCTCCGTCATCACGCCGGACCAGATGCAGGAGTCGTTCCGGGTCAAGCTCAAGGACCCGGAGAAGTACAAGGTGGTCGCCACGGCCGTCGCCGGCCGTGACGGCGTCGAGTCGGTCCAGGACCAGCGGAACATCCTGCAGAACCTCTTCGACCTGATGAACGGCATGAACATCGCCGCCCTCGGCGTCATGGGTCTGATGCTGGTGATCGCCCTGATGCTGATCGTCAACACCGTCCGCGTCTCGGCCTTCAGCCGCCGCCGCGAGACGGGCATCATGCGACTCGTCGGAGCGTCGAGCTTCTACATCCAGATGCCGTTCATCATGGAGGCCGCCTTCGCCGGACTCCTCGGCGGCGGCGTCGCCTGTGTGCTCCTGCTCGTCGGCCGGTACTTCCTCATCGACCACGGCATCGCGCTCGCCGAGAAGATGCAGCTCGTCAACTTCATCGGCTGGGACGCCGTCTTCGCCAAGCTGCCGCTCGTGCTCGCGATCGGTCTGCTCATGCCGGCCGTTGCCGCGTTCATCGCGCTGCGCAAGTACCTGAAGGTGTGAGAAGACACCCCTGGCAGTGGATGGCGTCGTGCGGGCAAAGCCCGTGCGGCGCCATTGCCTTGTCCTAGAGTGGGCGCCATGTCGGCCGGCTCCGATCGCCACTTCTGTATCCGGCCCCGCGGAGTGCTCCGTGGGGCCGTTCTGACGTTGGTCTTCACCGGTGTCCTCGCCACCGCCGCCGCCACGGGGTCCCTGCCCCGGCGGGACGCGGCGGGCGCGGAGTCGCCGGATGCCGCCCGTACGTCCACCGTGGACCGCGCCGCCCTGAACCGGGCCGCCGCCGCGGCCATGGCCGACGGGAAGTCGGGCAAGCAGGCCGCCGAGGAGTTCGTCAGCCGCAGCGGTGACCGCTGGGGCGCGGTGTACGACAAGAAGGAGTACGCCGACTTCGAGCAGGCCCTCGACGGCACCTACACGGGCGTGGGCCTCTCCGCGGGCCGCGACGCCGAGGGCAGGGTCAAGGTGACCCGCGTCCAGGCGGGCGGCCCCGCCGAGCGGGCCGGGCTCCGGGCCGGCGACCGGCTCGTCTCCGTCGACGGGCGCCCGGTCGGCGGGCTGTCCGTCTCCGAGGTCGTCTCCCTGCTCCGCGGCGACGGCGTCCCCGGGTCGGCCGTCGCCCTCCGGGTCGAGCGCGGCCGGTCCGCCTGGACGGAGACCCTGCGCAGGGCCCGGCTCGCGACGGACCCGGTGACCGTCCGCCGCCTCGACGACGGGGCCGTCCTGATCAAGGTGGCCGCCTTCACCAAGGGTGCGGGTGCGCGCGTACGGGACGCCGTACGGGACGCCCCGACCGGCGCCGGAGTCCTCCTGGACCTGCGGGGCAACTCCGGCGGCCTGGTCGCGGAGGCCGCCGTCGCCGCCTCCGCCTTCCTCGACGGCGGCCTGGTCGCCACGTACGACGTCGAGGGCGAGGAGCGGGCCGTGTACGCGGACGGGGGCGGCGACACCGGCCGGCCCCTGGTGGCGCTGATCGACGGCGGCACGATGAGCGCGGCCGAGCTGCTCACCGGCGCCCTCCAGGACCGGGGCCGGGCGGTCACGGTCGGCTCGCGGACCTTCGGCAAGGGCTCGGTGCAGATGCCGAGCGCGCTGCCGGACGGTTCCGTCGCGGAGCTGACCGTCGGCCACTACCGCACGCCCGCCGGGCACGCGGTGGACGGCCGGGGCATCACCCCCGACCTGACGGCCGCGGAGAAGGCCGAGGAGCGGGCCCGTACGGTATTGAGTGGCCTCGGAGGGGGCTCGTAGTGCGAAAATGACCGCACTATGGCAAAGGGACTCGTGAACGTGCAGGGCAAGCCTGCGAAGAAGACGACGGACAAGGCGCCCGAGCGCAAGCTGATCGCGCAGAACAAGAAGGCGCGCCACGACTACCACATCATCGACACCTACGAGTGCGGTGTCGTGCTCATGGGCACCGAGGTGAAGTCGCTGCGGATGGGCCGGGCCTCGCTGGTCGACGGCTTCGTCCAGATCGACAACCACGAGGCGTGGCTGCACAACATCCACGTCCCGGAGTACATGCAGGGCAGCTGGACCAACCACTCGGCGAAGCGCAAGCGCAAGCTGCTGCTGCACCGCGCCGAGATCGACAAGCTGGAGTCGAAGGCGTCGGAGACGGGTCACACGATCGTGCCCCTCGCGCTGTACTTCCTGGGCGGCCGGGTGAAGTGCGAGATCGCGCTCGCCAAGGGCAAGAAGGAGTACGACAAGCGCCAGACGCTCCGCGAGAAGCAGGACACGCGCGAGACGAACCGGGCCGTCGCGGCGGCGAAGCGGAAGCAGCGGGCGGCCCAGGCCGCCGAGCGCGGCTAATTCGCTGGCACGGGCACCCGTCGGTCACGTACGATGGGCTCTGCACCCCACAGAGGGTGCGACCTTTGAAAAAACAACATGGGGATGATCGGTTTCGACAGCGGATGTCGAAGCAGTGGGAAGCGTGTCGAGGAAGCGGCAATGATCTCGTAAACCATATGTCGCAACCAATAATCGCCAACACCAAGAGCGATAACTCCCGCTTCGCCCTCGCTGCCTAATTTTTAGGTAACGAACAGAAGCCTCTGTGAGGAGCGTCAGCCCGGGGGTGGTCCCGACCCGGATCCTGGCGTCATTTAGGGATCTAAACCTCCAGCCCCGGTCACGGGGGTTGGAGGGAAATCAAACAGTGGCTGAGCCCGTTCCGGACTTGTCTGGGTGATCCGGAGGGCTGAGAAACTCGCACCAGACTGCACACGGAGAAGCCCTGATTCCGCACCGTTGGACGCGGGTTCGATTCCCGCCATCTCCACTCATCCCATGTGGGCAGAGGCCCGGCAGTCGTCACGACTGCCGGGCCTTTGTCATGCCTGGACGCGGGTGCGCCGACCCACCCCGGTCGCCGTGCACAGCGCGAGTGCCAGGCTCGCCGCCGCGATCGGGACGAGGAAGCCGAAGGCGGGGAAGGGGGAGTGGTCGGCGGCCCAGCCGCCGGTGGCGGAGCCCGCCGCGACGCCGGCGAGGAGCGCGGTCACCGCGAGGGTCATGCCTTCGTTCAGCTGGGACGCGGGCGTCAGGCGCTGGACCAGGCCCATGCCCGTGACCATCGTCGGGGCCGTCGCCATGCCCGCCACCAGCAGGCCGCCCGCGAGCGCGAGGAGCGAGCCGGTCGTGGCGGCGAGCAGCGGCATCGCCATCACCACGGCCATGGCGGCCAGGCAGGCGGGGAGCCGGGCGGTGCGGCGGGCACGGCCGTAGAGGAGGCCCGCCGCGCACGAGCCGGCGGCCTGGAGGGCCAGGACGGGGCCGGCGACGGGGCCGTCCACGTATGCCAGGGCCACCACCTCCATGGAGCCGAAGACCGCACCGGTGGCGAGGAAGACCGCGAGGAGCGGCACCATGCCCCGGGTCCGCAGCGGCGAGCCCGCCGCGGTACGGGGCGCGATCGGGGGCTCGGTGGAGCGCTGTGCGGCGAGCAGCAGAGCGCCGCCGAGGAAGAGGGCCGCGGCCGCGACGGTGCCGGCCTCCGGGAAGAGCACCGAGCCGAGGAGCGCGGCGAGCACCGGGCCGAGCATGAAGCAGAGTTCGTCGACGGCCTGCTCGAAGGAGTTGGCGGTGTGCAGGGCGTCCGGGTCGTCCCGGAGGAGGTGCGCCCAGCGGGCCCGGGACATGCCCCCCATGTTCGGGGCGGTGGCGGTGGTGGCGGTGATGAGGAAGAGCGTCCAGGCGGGGGCCTTCTCGTGGACGCAGAGGGCCAGGAGCAGCTGGCCCAGGGCCATGTACGCCGCGGCCGGGACGGCGACGCGCGCCTGGCCGCGCCGGTCGACGAGCCGGGCGATCCAGGGGGCGGCCAGGGCCCCGGCGGCCATTCCGGTCGCGGTGACCGCGCCGGCCAGGGCGTAGGAGTCGTAGCGGCCCGCGATCATGATCACGGCGCTGACGCCGAACATGCCGCTGGGCATGCGGGCGATCAGGTTCCCGGCGGTGAAGGCGCGGGTGCCGGGGAGGGCGAAGAGGCGGACGTAGGGGTTGCGGGGAAGGGTGGCCCTGCGGGCGGGGGAAGGGGTGGGGCGGTCTTCGGTGGTCCGGGGCTCGGCGGGGTGGTGCCCGGGGCGCGGGTGGTCGCCGTAGCGGGGGGCGAGGGCCGGGCCCGCCGGGGTGAGGGTGAGGTCCGGTGGTGGCATGGATCAAGGTTCGACGGCGGGGTCCCCGCCGGTCCAACACCTGATCGGTGGCCATTCACGCACCCGTGTTGTTAAATGCGGCGGTGACCTTCTCGGGCTCCTCGCACGATATCGACCCCCGCCTCCTGCGCGCCTTCACCGCCGTCGCCGAGGAGCTGCACTTCACCCGGGCCGCCGCCCGCCTCTACCTCGCCCAGCAGGCCCTGAGCCGTGACATCCGGCGCCTGGAGCGGGAGTTGGGCGCCGAGCTCTTCGTGCGGACCACCCGGCAGGTCGCCCTCACCGCCGACGGCGAACGGCTTCTCCCGTACGCGCGACGGGTGCTGGCCGCCCACGACGAGCTCGGCGAAGCCTTCCGCGCCGCGCCCCGACCGCTCCTCGTCGACCTCAACAGCCCCGGCCTCGGCCCGGAGGCGGTCCTGGTCCGGGCCCGCGAACTCGCCCCGGAACAGGAACTGATGGCCCGCTACGAGAGCGGGCTCACCGGAGCCGTACGGGAGATCCTCGCCGGCCGGATCGACGCCTCCTTCGGCCGGTACGGAGGCCTCGACGCCGGGCTGCGGGCGCGGCTCGACTTCGCGTTCGTGCGGTACGAGCGGATGGCCGTGATCCTCCCCGAGGACCACCCGCTCGCCGCCCTGCCCGAGGTGCCGCTCGCCGGGCTCGCCGGGGAGCGGATCTACGCGGGCGCGGGGAACGACCGCACGCCCGAGTGGACCGACCTCGCCGCCCGGCTCTTCGCCGGCCGCGGCATCGCGATCGCCCCGCCCGCGCCGCTCGCCGTCGGCAAGGAGGAGTTCGGCCGCATCATGGCCAAGCACCGCACCCCGGTCCTCGCGGTCGTCGACTTCCCGTCCATGCCGGGCAGCGTGCTGCGCCCGCTCGTCGACCCCGTACCCCTGTCGCCCGTGAGCCTGGTGTGGCGCAAGGGGCTGCGCCATCCCGGCCTCGACGCGCTGCGGGCCGCCGCCGCCGAGATCGGCGCCCGCGAGGGCTGGCACCGCCGCCCGGCCGGCTGCTGGCTGCCGGAGGGGGAGCCGGGACTGCCGGGAGCGCTCGCCGCGAGCGGAGACGTCCGCCAGTAGGGCCCGGCGAGTGAGCCCGGCTTCAGCGCCCCGGAGGGGAACCGAGCGCAGAAAAAGGGGGGGCGCTCACAGGGGCCCCGCACTCCGGGTGAGAGCAAGGTTCCGTCCCCGTCACCTCGCGGCACCGGGCTGAAACGCGGCCTCCCTAGCGTCGGGCACATCAGGGTTCCGACTGCGTGGAGGTGCGTGATGGGTGGCCGATGGATCGAGAAGTGGGAACCGGAGGACGAGACCTTCTGGCGTGAGAAGGGGGAGCGGATCGCCAAGCGGAACCTCCTGTTCTCGGTGTTCTCCGAGCACATCGGCTTCTCCATCTGGAGCCTGTGGTCGGTCATGGTCCTCTTCATGGGGCCGCAGTACGGCATCGACCCGGCAGGCAAGTTCTTCCTGATCGCGACCGCCACCCTCGTCGGCGCGCTGATCCGGATCCCGTACACCTTCGCCGTGGCCCGCTTCGGCGGCCGCAACTGGACCGTCTTCAGCGCCCTGCTGCTCCTGCTCCCCGCCGGCTTCGCCTTCGCGGTGATGGAGCCCGGCACCTCGTACACGACGTTCGTCCTGGTGGCCGCGCTCACCGGCGTCGGCGGCGGCAACTTCGCCTCCTCCATGACCAACATCAACGCCTTCTTCCCGCTGCGGAAGAAGGGCTGGGCGCTCGGCCTCAACGCGGGCGGCGGCAACATCGGCGTCCCCGTCGTCCAGCTCGTCGGCCTGCTCGTCATCGGCACCGCCGGGGCCATGCACCCCAGGGTCGTGCTCGGCGTCTACCTGCCGCTGATCGTCGTCGCCGCCGTGTCCTCCGCGCTCTTCATGGACAACCTCGCCCCGGTCAAGAACGACACCGGAGCCGCGAAGGAGGCCGTGCGGGCCCGCCACACCTGGATCATGGCCTTCCTGTACATCGGCACCTTCGGCTCCTTCATCGGCTACAGCTTCGCCTTCGGGCTCGTGCTCCAGACCCAGTTCGGACGCACCCCGCTCCAGGCGGCCTCGCTCACCTTCATCGGCCCGCTCCTCGGCTCCCTCATCCGGCCCGTCGGCGGCTCCCTCGCCGACCGGCACGGCGGCGCCCGCATCACCCTGTGGACCTTCGCGGCGATGGCCGCCTCGACCGGCGTGGTGATCTACGCCTCCGTGGCCGAGTCCCTCACCGTCTTCCTCGTCGGCTTCATCGGCCTCTTCGTCCTCAGCGGCCTCGGCAACGGCTCCACGTACAAGATGATCCCGGCGATCTTCCTCGCCCAGGGGCACCGCAAGGGCCTCGCCGGGGAAGCGGCCGAGGCCTACGGGCGACGGCTCTCCGGGGCCGCCATGGGCCTCATCGGCGCCGTCGGGGCGCTCGGCGGACTCGGCATCAACCTCGCCTTCCGCCAGTCCTTCCAGACCGCCGGCACCGGCACCGGGGCCTTCGTCGCCTTCCTCGCCTTCTACGCGGCCTGCATCGTCGTCACCTGGGCGGTATACCTTCGCCGGCCGGCGGTCGTACCCGAGACCGCCGAGGGCGCGGAGGAGCAGGAGACCCGGCCCGGATACGCGAAGGTGTGATCCACCGTGCCGGGCGCGGACCGTAACGACCAGGAAATACGCGTGAACCGAGTCCGACACGCAGTCCCGTCAGGCTCAGGCCCCATGGACGAGCAAGAACACGGCCCCCTCGCCGGCTTCACGGTCGGCGTCACCGCGGCGCGGCGCGCGGACGAACTCATCGCGCTGCTGCGCCGGCGCGGCGCGGCCGTCGTCCACGGTCCCGCCCTGCGGATCGTGCCCCTCGCGGACGACACCGAACTCCTCGCCGCCACCAAGGAGCTCATCGCCCACGCCCCGGACGTCGTCGTCGCCACCACGGCGATCGGCTTCCGGGGCTGGGTCGAGGCCGCCGACGGCTGGGGGTACGGCGAGGAGCTCCTCGCCGTCCTGCGGGAGGTCGAGCTCCTCGCCCGGGGCCCCAAGGTCAAGGGAGCCGTACGGGCCGCCGGGCTCACCGAGTCCTGGTCGCCCTCCTCGGAGTCCATGGCCGAGGTCCTCGACCGGCTCCTCGCCGAGGGCGTGGCCGGCCGGCGCATCGCACTCCAGCTGCACGGGGAGCCGCTGCCCGGCTTCGTGGAGGCCCTCACGGCCGGCGGCGCCGAGGTCGTCGTCGTCCCCGTCTACCGCTGGATGCCCCCGGAGGACACCGGCCCCCTGGACCGGCTCCTCGACGCGATCATCGCCCGCACCCTGGACGCGGTGACCTTCACCAGCGCCCCGGCCGCCGCATCGCTGTTCTCCCGGGCGGACGAGAAGGGCGTACGGGCGGAACTCGTCGCCGCGCTCCGGCACGACGTCCTCGCTGTGTGCGTGGGCCCCGTGACGGCGCTCCCGCTCCAGGCCGAGGGCATCGACACGTACCAGCCCGAGCGCTTCCGGCTCGGCCCGCTCGTCCAGCTCCTCTGCAAGGAGCTCCCCTCCCGCTCCCGGGTCCTTCCGGTGGCCGGCCACCGCGTGGAGGTCCGCGGGCACGCGGTCCTCGTCGACGGCGGCCTGCGCCCGGTCCCGCCCGCCGGGATGGCCCTCCTGGGCTTGCTCGCCCGCCGCCCCGGCTGGGTGGTCTCCCGCGCCGACCTGCTGCGGGCGCTGCCCGGCGCCGGCCGCGACGAGCACGCGGTGGAGACGGCGATGGCCCGCCTCCGGACCGCGCTCGGCACCCCGAAGCTGATCCAGACCGTCGTCAAGCGCGGCTACCGGCTGGCCCTGGACCCGACGGCGGACGACAAGTACGACACCCTGTAACCGGATGCGGCGAGGGAGTTACGGTACGGGGATGAGCGCAGCCCCCGCCCCCTTCCGCATCCGACCGGCCGAACACGCCGACGCGCCCGCGCTCGCCGCCGCCCTGCTGCGCAACCGGGAGCACATGAAGCCCTGGGAGCCGTACCGGCCCGAGCGGTACTACACCGCCGAGGGACAGGCCGAGCGGCTCGCGGACGGCGGCGTCCGGTGGTTCGCCGTCGACGGGGACACCGTGATCGGCTGCGCGATCCTCTCCGGGATCGTCCTCGGGCCCTTCCGCAGCGGCTCCCTCGGCTACTGGGTCGACCGGGAACACACCGGGCGGGGCGTGGCCACCGCGCTCGTCGAGGAGGCCTGCCGGGCCGCCCGCGAGGAGCTCGGGATGCACCGGATCGAGGCGTGCACCGTTCTCGACCACCGCGTCTCCCAACGGGTGCTCGCCAAAAGCGGGTTCGTCCCCATCGGCACCGCGCCCCGCTACCTCCACATCGACGGCGAGTGGCGCGACCACCACCTCTTCCAGCGGCTCCTGCACGACGACCCGCCACCCGGCTTTCCGGGATCCCACCCCGTGAACGGTGATCGCGCCTGACACGGTGCCTTCCGGTGGCGTACGCTCGACGGCTGCCCAGTGCACGTCAGAAGGGGGCCTTAGGTGGCCGCGCAGGAAGCCGTGGACACGGTCAGAGACCGTGAGATCGGTGTCGAGCAGGAACATCTGGATCAGGTCTACCGCCGGCTGGAGGAGAAGATCCACGAAGCGGAGTTCCTGATGAACGACGCCGCCCAGCGGGGGCAGGTCGGCACGCCCGGCGCCCTCGCCGAGCGCGACGCGCAGGTGTTCCGCGCCGGCATCCACCTCAACAGGCTCAACAACGAGTTCGAGGACTTCCTCTTCGGCCGGATCGACCTGCTGTACGGCAAGGACGGCAAGAAGGGCCCCGACGGCGCGTACACCTCCGTGGAGCCCGCCGAGGACGCCGTACGCCCGGACAACACGGCCGACATCGGCGAGACCCTCCACATCGGGCGGATCGGCGTCCTCGACTCCGACTACAGCCCGCTCGTCATCGACTGGCGCGCGCCCGCCGCCGCGCCCTTCTACCGGTCGACGCCCGTCGACCCCGGCCGCGTCGTGCGCCGCCGCGTCATCCGCTCCAAGGGCCGCCGGGTCCTCGGCGTCGAGGACGACCTGATGCGCCCCGAGCTGAGGGCCACCCTCGACGGGCGCGAGCTGCCCGTGATCGGCGACGGCGCCCTGATGGCCGCCCTCGGCCAGGCCCGCAGCCACACCATGCGGGACATCGTCTCCTCCATCCAGGCGGAGCAGGACCTCGTCATCCGCGCGCCCGCCGCCTCCGTCACGTACGTCGAGGGCGGCCCCGGCACCGGCAAGACCGCCGTCGCCCTGCACCGGGCCGCCTACCTGCTCTACCAGGACCGGCGGCGGTACGCGGGCGGCATCCTCATCGTCTCGCCGACCCCGCTCCTCGTCTCGTACACCGAAGGCGTCCTGCCCTCCCTCGGCGAGGAGGGCCAGGTCGCGATCCGCGCCGTCGGCAGCCTCGTCGACGGCTGCGAGGCCACCGCCTACGACGAGCCGGCCGTCGCCCGCGTCAAGGGCTCCTCCCGCATGGTCCACGTGCTGCGGAAGGCCGCCCGCGGCGCCCTGGAGACCCCCGCGCCCCGGCAGCCCGCCGGGGACCAGCTGGAGTTCGGCGAGGAGGCCCCCGCGCCCACCGGGACGCCTACCCGGCTCCGGGTCGTCGCCTTCGGCCGGCGGATCGAGCTGGAGGCCGACGACCTCCGGCGCATCCGCCACAACGTCCTCGGCGGCACCGCCCCCGTCAACCTGCTGCGCCCGCGCGCCCGCCGGCTGCTCCTCGACGCGCTGTACGCCAAGTCCGGCTCGGCAGGACGGCACAGCGACCCCGAGCTCGCGGCCGAGCTGCGCTCCTCCTTCGACGAGGACGTCTCCACCGAGGACTCCTTCCTCGGCTTCCTCGACGCCTGGTGGCCCGAGCTCACCCCGAGGCAGGTGCTCGACGCGATGGCCGACGAGCGGCGGCTCGGCCGCTGGGCCCGCCGCATCCTCAACCCGGGAGAGGTGCGGCGGCTCGCCCGCTCGCTGCGCCGCCGGGAGCTCTCCGTCCACGACGTGGCGCTCCTCGACGAGCTGCACACCCTGCTCGGCGCCCCGGCCCGGCCCCGCAAGAAGCGGGAGTACGACCCGCTGGACCAGCTCTCGGGCCTGGAAGAGCTCATGCCCGTACGCGAGGAGACGCAGCGCGAGCGGGCCGAGCGGCTCGCCGCCGAGCGCACCGAGTACGCGCACGTCATCGTCGACGAGGCGCAGGACCTCACGCCCATGCAGTGGCGGATGGTCGGGCGGCGCGGCCGGCACGCCACCTGGACGGTCGTCGGCGACCCGGCGCAGTCCTCCTGGTCGGACCCGGACGAGGCCGCCGAGGCGCGGGACGAGGCGCTCGGCAGCCGGCCGCGGCGCCGCTTCGAGCTGACCGTGAACTACCGGAACCCGGCGGAGATCGCCGAGCTCGCCGCCAAGGTGCTCGCCCTCGCCATGCCGGGCAAGGAATCGCCGCGCGCGGTCCGCTCGACGGGCGTCGAGCCCCGGTTCGTCCCGGTTCCGGAGAAGTCGGGGCAGGCGGCGCTGGCCGAAACCGTACGGTCCGAGGCGGCGCTGCTCCTGGAGCGGGTCGAGGGCACGGTGGGCGTCGTCGTCGCCATGAACCGGCGTGCGGAGGCCGCCCGCTGGCTCGCCGAACTGGGCGACCGGGTGGTGGCGCTCGGCTCCCTGGAGGCGAAGGGCCTGGAGTACGACGCGACGGTGGTCGTCTCGCCCGCGGAGATCGCGGACGAGTCCCCGGCCGGCCTGCGGGTGCTGTACGTGGCGCTGACGCGTGCGACGCAGCAGCTCACGGTGGTCGCGGGGCCGGGTGACATGCCCGACGAGGCAGGGGTGCCGGACCTGCTGCGGGACTGAGCCGGAAGGACGGTCCGGGGGCCGATTTCCGGTCAACCTGTGGCGCTGGAATCACCAACCAGGGTGGTTTGTTAGCCTTGTCGTGGCACCGGCTCGATCCAAGCCCCCGGGCCCAACCTTCGTCCCTTTGAGGGACCACTTGCCGCGAGGCGAGCATGGCGGGTCGGTGCCATTTAGACGTACGTACAAAGTTGAGGCCCCTGTCACCCTTGGTGACGGGGGCCTCTTCTGTTTCCTGACGCTCTCTCGTATGGTGGAAACTACTTTCCGAAAACAAAATGACCGCATTACCTGCTACCCGCAGGTAGGTGCGACCATCGGAGGGCGCCGCCGGGCAACCAGCCGGGGCGGCGTAGCAATGAAGCTCAGGGAAAGCAGAGGAACTCGGCCATGGCAACGGCGCCCAGCGTCTCGTACTCGATGACGGTCCGGCTGGAGGTTCCCGCGAGCGGAACCGCGGTCTCCCAGCTCACCACGGCGGTGGAGTCCCACGGCGGATCCGTCACCGGCCTCGACGTGACCGCCTCCGGCCACGAGAAGCTCCGTATCGACGTCACCATCGCCGCGACCTCGACCGCGCACGCCGACGAGATCGTCGAGCAGCTGCGCACGATCGAGGGCGTCACCCTCGGCAAGGTCTCCGACCGTACGTTCCTGATGCACCTCGGCGGCAAGATCGAGATGGCGTCCAAGCACCCCATCCGCAACCGTGACGACCTCTCCATGATCTACACCCCGGGCGTCGCCCGCGTGTGCATGGCGATCGCCGAGAACCCCGAGGACGCCCGCCGCCTCACCATCAAGCGCAACTCCGTCGCGGTCGTGACCGACGGCTCCGCCGTCCTCGGCCTCGGCAACATCGGCCCGATGGCCGCCCTGCCCGTCATGGAGGGCAAGGCCGCCCTCTTCAAGCGCTTCGCCGGCATCGACGCCTGGCCGATCTGCCTCGACACGCAGGACACCGACGAGATCGTCGCGATCGTCAAGGCCATCGCCCCCGGCTTCGCGGGCATCAACCTGGAGGACATCTCCGCGCCCCGCTGCTTCGAGATCGAGGCCCGGCTGCGCGAGGCCCTCGACATCCCCGTCTTCCACGACGACCAGCACGGCACCGCCATCGTCGTCCTCGCCGCCCTCACCAACGCGCTGCGCGTGGTGGGCAAGGGCATCGGTGACGTACGGGTCGTCATGTCCGGTGCGGGCGCGGCCGGTACGGCCATCCTGAAGCTGCTCATCGCGGCGGGCGTCAAGCACGCCGTCGTCGCCGACATCCAGGGCGTCGTGCACGCGGACCGCCCCGACCTCGTCGACGCCGCGCCCGGCACTCCGCTGCGCTGGATCGCCGACAACACCAACCCCGAGGGCGTCACCGGCACCCTCAAGCAGGCCGTCGTCGGCGCGGACGTCTTCATCGGCGTCTCGGCCCCGAACCTGCTGGGCGCCGAGGACGTCGCCGCCATGGCGGAGGGCGCCATCGTGTTCGCGCTCGCGAACCCCGACCCGGAGGTCGACCCGGCCGCCGCGCGGCAGACGGCCGCCGTCGTCGCCACGGGCCGTTCGGACTTCCCGAACCAGATCAACAACGTCCTGGTCTTCCCGGGTGTCTTCCGCGGTCTGCTGGACGCCCAGTCCCGTACCGTCAACACGGAGATGATGCTGGCGGCGGCCTCCGCCCTCGCCGACGTGGTCACCGAGGACGAGCTGAACCCGAACTACATCATCCCGTCGGTCTTCAACGACAAGGTCGCGGGCGCGGTGGCCGGAGCCGTGCGCAACGCGGCCAAGGCCGCGAGCGGGCGCTGACGGCGCGTCGCGATTCGCGGAGCCGCAAACCCGCCTTTAGGGTGGCTTTTCGGCTCCGCACGGAAATCACGGAGTCGACGGAACGTCACCACCACGGGGCTCCGGCGCTTTTCGTGTGACCCCAGGGGGTGCCGGATTGGCGTTCCCGCCGCTGGTGGGGGCAGGATGCGTGTTTGGGCGCGAGGGTCTGTCATTAGACCCGGGTCCGGGGACTGTCCGAAGGCCCTGGCAGCATCGGCTTCGCTGTACCCAATCGCGCGGCTTCCGCCGCGTGGCACGCCTCACAGGCAAGAAGAACACGGGAGTAACAACATGAACCGCAGTGAGCTGGTGGCCGCCCTGGCCGACCGCGCCGAGGTGACCCGCAAGGACGCCGACGCCGTGCTGGCCGCTCTCGCCGAGACCGTCGGTGAGGTCGTCGCCAAGGGTGACGAGAAGGTCACCATCCCCGGCTTCCTGACCTTCGAGCGCACCCACCGTGCCGCTCGCACCGCTCGTAACCCGCAGACCGGCGACCCGATCAACATCCCGGCCGGCTACAGCGTGAAGGTCTCCGCGGGCTCGAAGCTCAAGGAAGCCGCCAAGGGCAAGTAAGGCAGCCTAGAGGCGCAGAAAGGGCGGCCACCCTGTCAGGGGGTGGCCGCCCTTTCGTATGCCCTGTGCGGGCCCCACAGGGGCCCGCACAGGCTCACACCAGTGCGCTGCCGGGGAGCTCGACCTTGGCGCCGAGCTCGACGAGCTTCTCCATGAAGTTCTCGTAGCCGCGGTTGATCAGCTCGATGCCGTGCACCCGGGACGTGCCCTGGGCGGCCAGGGCCGCGATCAGGTACGAGAAGCCGCCGCGCAGGTCGGGGATGACCAGGTCGGCGCCCTGGAGCTTGGTGGGGCCGCTCACGACCGCGGAGTGCAGGAAGTTGCGCTGGCCGAAGCGGCAGTCGGAGCCGCCCAGGCACTCGGGGTACAGCTGGATGTGCGCGCCCATCTGGTTCAGCGCGGAGGTGAAGCCGAGGCGCGACTCGTACACCGTCTCGTGGACGATGGAGAGGCCCGAGGCCTGCGTCAGGGCCACGACCAGCGGCTGCTGCCAGTCCGTCTGGAAGCCGGGGTGCACGTCCGTCTCCAGGGCGATCGCGTTGAGCGAGCCGCCCGGGTGCCAGAAGCGGATGCCCTCGTCGTCGATCTCGAAGGCGCCACCCACCTTCCGGTACGTGTTGAGGAAGGTCATCATCGAGCGCTGCTGGGCGCCGCGCACGTAGATGTTGCCCTCGGTGGCCAGCGCCGCCGACGCCCAGGAGGCCGCCTCCAGGCGGTCCGGGAGCGCCCGGTGGGTGTAGCCGTCGAGGCGGTCGACACCGGTGATCCGGATGGTCCGGTCGGTGTCCATGGAGATGATCGCGCCCATCTTCTGCAGTACGCAGATGAGGTCCTCGATCTCGGGCTCCACGGCCGCGTTCGACAGCTCGGTGACGCCCTCGGCGAGCACCGCCGTGAGCAGCACCTGCTCGGTCGAGCCGACCGAGGGGTACGGGAGGCGGATCTTGCAACCGCGAAGACGCTGGGGGGCCTCCAGGTACTGACCGTCGTCCCGCTTCTCGATCGTGGCGCCGAACTGGCGCAGGACGTCGAAGTGGAAGTCGATCGGCCGGCCGCCGATGTCGCAGCCGCCGAGACCCGGGATGAAGGCGTGGCCGAGGCGGTGCAGCAGCGGGCCGCAGAAGAGGATCGGGATGCGGGACGAGCCGGCGTGCGCGTCGATGTCGGCGACGTTCGCGGACTCCACGTGCGTCGGGTCGAGGACGAGCTCGCCGGGCTCCTCGCCCGGACGGACCGTCACCCCGTGCAGCTGGAGCAGTCCGCGGACCACGCGGACGTCACGGATGTCGGGCACATTGCGCAGTCGGCTGGGACCGCTGCCGAGCAGGGCGGCGACCATCGCCTTGGGCACGAGGTTCTTCGCGCCGCGGACGCGGATCTCGCCCTCCAGCGGGGTTCCGCCGTGGACAAGCAGGACATCGTCTGTGCCGGTCATGAATCTCGCGTTCCGGTCGGGTCGGTCGGGTGGCCAGAGAAAAGGGTAAGGGGCCATGAGACCCCGATCGGGTGTGTCGGGGGGTCTGTCAGATGTAATGAATTCGGCACAACACCCTCTGTTCCCGTGATCTTGCGGAGCGTCACCGTCCGCTTGTGTCGGTTCGTCCGTGCGTCGCCCGCGCGCGGAGACCTCGCGCGCCCCTCCTGAACTGCGAAGGCCGTCGACTTCCCGCCGCCGCGCCCGGATCGGGCCCGACAGCCCCCGCGAACGCCGAAGATGCGGGATCATGTGTCGCATGACCGAGGTGTCCTCGCTCACAGGACGGCTGCTCGTGGCCACCCCCGCGCTGGCGGACCCGAATTTCGACCGCGCGGTCGTCCTGCTGCTCGACCACGACGACGAGGGCTCGCTCGGCGTGGTCCTCAACCGGCCGACGCCGGTGACCGTCGGCGACATCCTCGCGCCCTGGGCCGGACTCGCCGGCGAGCCCGGCGTCGTCTTCCAGGGCGGCCCCGTCTCGCTCGACGCGGCGCTCGGCGTCGCCGTGATCCCCGGCGACGAGGGCCCCCTCGGCTGGCGGCGGGTGTACGGGGCGATCGGCCTCGTCGACCTGGAGGCCCCGCCCGAGCTGCTCGGACCGGCCCTCGGCTCGCTGCGGATCTTCGCCGGGTACGCGGGCTGGGGCCCCGGCCAGCTGGAGTCCGAGCTGGGCGACGGAGCCTGGTACGTGGTCGAGTCGGAGCCCGGCGACGTCTCCTCGCCGCACCCCGAGACCCTCTGGCGACAGGTCCTGCGCCGCCAGCGCGGCGAACTCGCCATGATCGCGACGTACCCCGACGACCCGTCCCTCAACTGAGCCCCACGGCTTTCAGTACCCTTGGCGGTTATGAGCACTCTCGAGCCCGAGCGCGGGGCAGGTACGGGAACCCTCGTGGAGCCGACTCCGCAGGTGTCCCACGGTGACGGCGACCACGAGCGCTACGCCCACTACGTCCAGAAGGACAAGATCATGGCGAGCGCCCTCGACGGGACTCCCGTCGTGGCGCTGTGCGGAAAGGTCTGGGTACCGGGGCGCGACCCCAAGAAGTACCCGGTCTGTCCGATGTGCAAGGAGATCTACGAGTCCATGGGCGCCGGCGGTGGCGACAAGGACAAGGGCGGCAAGGACAAGTAACCGGATCCCGCGGATCCCGTGACCGGATCTCGCGGATCCGGTAGGTCCTGACGTCGGGGCGGCCCCCGTCGTGCGTACTTCGGTACGCGCGGCGGGGGCCGCTTCGCGTTTTCCGTGTTCCTGCGTCCCCCGGCCCCGTTGCGCAGGGTGCTTTCGCCGGTCACGGAGTGGTTGAGGTGGTCGAGACCTCTTGTCGGCTCACCGGAACCACGCCTAACCTCACGCGTGTTGTGCAGAACGAAACGCTCATTGCGTATGTTGCAACGCACCTGGAGGGGATCCGTCATGAAGCTTCCTGCCCTCCCCCAAGCTCTCGGCTTTGCTCGAGCAGGGGGGACCCCCATCGCCACCGCCGCCGCCGCACTCCTGCTCGCGGGCCTCACCGCCACCGCCTGCGCGCCCCAGACGTCCGACGGCAAGGCCGCTGCGGACGAGAAGAGCGGCACCCTGCGCGTCTGGCTCTTCCAGGAGGTCGGCAACAAGCCCAAGGAACAGGTCGTCGCACAGGCCGTCGCCGCCTTCGAGCAGCGCAACCAGGGCGCGAAGGTCGAGATCGAGTACATCCCCGTCGAGACCCGCGCCCAGCGCGTCAAGGCCGCCTTCAACGACCCCAAGTCCGCGCCCGACCTCATCGAGTACGGCAACACCGACACCGCCGGATACGTCAAGGACGGCGGACTCGCCGACATCAGCGCCGAGTTCGCGGCCTGGGACGAGGCCGAGGACACCGACCCGACGGCCCGGAAGTCCGTCACCGTCGGCGGCAAGGTCTACGGATCCCCGCTCTTCGTCGGCCTCCGCGCCCTCTACTACCGCACCGACGTCTTCAAGGAACTCGGCCTCACCGCCCCCAAGAGCCAGGCCGAACTGATCACCACCGCGAAGAAGATCCGCAAGGCCAAGCCCGAGCTGTACGGCATCGCCGTCGGCGGCGCCTACACCTACGGAGCCATGCCCTTCGTCTGGGCCGCCGGAGGTGAACTCGCCACCGAGGAGGGCGGCTCCTACAAGGCGGCCGTCAACAGCGAGGCCGCCCTCAAGGGCATCACCACCTACACCTCGCTCTTCGGCGACGACAACTGCCCGGCCGCCAAGTGCGCCCAGATGGGCGGCAACGCGACCGTCACCGCCTTCGCCTCCGGAAAGGCCGCCATGGCCATCGGCGGCGACTTCAGTCACGCGGCCGTCGAGGCCGGCACCGTCAAGGGCAAGTACGCGGTCGTCCCGCTGCCCGGCACGGCACCCGGCTCGATCGCCCCGGCCTTCGCCGGCGGCAACAACATCGGCGTCCTCAAGAGCACCTCGCACCGCACCCTCGCCGTCGACCTCCTGAAGTCCCTCACCGGCAAGGACACCCAGGCCAAGCTCTTCGATGCGATGGGCTTCCTGCCCACCTACACCGACGTCCGGACCGCCGCCGCACAGCGCCAGCCCTTCGTGAAGCCCTTCATCGACACCCTCGAAGCCGGCACCAGGTTCGTCCCGGCGTCACCCGGCTGGGGCCAGATCGACTCCTCCCTCGTCCTGCCGACGATGTTCCAGGAGGTCGTCAGCGGCCGTAAGGACGTCAAGGCGGCGGCCGACGACGCCGCGAAGAAGATGGACGCAGCCTTCACGCCGGCGAGCTGAAACGCATGACGACCCGACTCGACGTCGCCGAGAAGCGGACCGCCGCCACCACGCTCCCGGCCCCCCGGGGCACCACGCGGACCGGCCGCCCCGCCCGGCGCACCAGCGCCTGGACCCCCTGGCTGTACCTCCTGCCCGCCCTCGTCGTCATCGGCGGACTCCTCGTCTACCCCGTCTACCAGCTCGGCCTGATCTCCTTCCTGGAGTACACCCAGGCCCAGGTCAGCGGCGGCGAACCCACGTCCTTCAAGGGCTTCGGCAACTACACGACCCTCTTCACCGACCCCCAGTTCTGGCAGGTCCTCCTCGCCACCGTCCTCTTCGCCGCCGCCTGCGTCGTCACCACCCTCGCCGTCGGCTGCGCCCTCGCGGTCCTCCTGACCCGCGTCCGGGCCCTGCCCCGGCTCGCCCTGATGGTGGCCGCGCTCGGCGCCTGGGCCACGCCCGCCGTCACCGGCTCCACCGTCTGGGTCTTCCTCTTCGACCCCGACTTCGGCCCGGTGAACCGACTCCTCGGCCTGGGCGACTTCTCCTGGACGTACGGGCGGTACAGCGCCTTCGCCCTCGTCCTCCTCGAAGTCGTCTGGTGTTCCTTCCCGTTCGTGATGGTCACCGTCTACGCGGGCATCAAGGCCATCCCGTCCGAGGTCCTGGAGGCCGCCGCCCTCGACGGCGCCTCGCAGTGGCGGATCTGGCGCTCGGTCATGACGCCGATGCTCCGGCCGATCCTGGTCGTCGTCACCATCCAGTCGATCATCTGGGACTTCAAGCTCTTCACCCAGATCTACGTGATGACCAACGGCGGCGGCATCGCCGGCCAGAACCTCGTCCTCAACGTGTACGCGTACCAGAAGGCCTTCGCCTCGTCCCAGTACAGCCTGGGCTCGGCGATCGGCGTGGTCATGCTGCTGATCCTGCTGGCCGTGACCCTGGTCTACCTGCGGCTCCTGCGACGCCAGGGAGAAGAACTGTGAGCGCCTCGACCACCTTCCGCATCCGGCGGCCCGGGCGTCTCGTCGCCGAGGCGGTCACGCTGCTCGTCGCGGCCGCCGTCGCCTTCCCCCTGTACTGGATGGTCCTCTCGGCCCTCAAGCCGGCGGGCGAGATCCAGTCGACCGACCCCCGGCCGTGGACCCTCTCCCCGTCCCTCGACTCCTTCCGGCGCGTCTTCGACCAGCAGGAGTTCGGCCGCTACTTCCTCAACTCGCTGATCGTGGCGGGCACGGTCGTCCTCGCCTCCGCGCTCATCGCCTTCCTGGCCGCGACGGCGGTCACGCGATTCCGCTTCCGGTTCCGGACGACGCTCCTCGTCATGTTCCTCGTCGCCCAGATGGTGCCGGTCGAGGCGCTCACCATCCCGCTGTTCTTCCTCATGCGGGACTTCGGCCAGCTCAACACCCTCGGCTCGCTGATCCTGCCGCACCTCGCCTTCTCGCTCCCCTTCGCGATCTGGATGCTCAGGGGCTTCGTCAAGGCGGTCCCCGAGGCCCTGGAGGAACAGGCCCAGATCGACGGCGCGAGCCGTACGCGCTTCCTCTGGCAGATCCTCTTCCCGCTGGTCTTCCCCGGCCTCGTGGCGACGAGCGTCTTCTCGTTCATCTCGACCTGGAACGACTTCCTCTTCGCGAAGTCGTTCCTCATCAGCGACACCTCGCAGTCGACCCTGCCGATGGCGCTGCTCGTCTTCTTCAAGCCCGACGAGAACGACTGGGGAGGCATCATGGCGGGCTCGACCGTGATGACCGTCCCGGTGCTCGTCTTCTTCGTACTCGTACAGCGCCGTCTGGTCTCGGGACTGGGCGGGGCGGTGAAGGACTGACGCGATGACCCACCCCATGGACCTGATCCCGGCGCCCGCGCGCGCCGAAGGGCCGCACCACGGCGGCTTCCTCCTGGACGAGCGGACGACCCTCAGCGCGGCCACCGGCACCGAGACCACCGCACGCTGGCTGCGGAACACGCTCGGCGCCGCCTTCGGGCTCCCGCTGCGGGACACGGCCGACGAGAACGCCACCCACAGCATCCGGCTGCGCCTCGACGAGACCCTCGCCCCCGAGGCGTACCGGCTCGACGTGGTGACCGACCAGGGCGTCGAGATCACCGGCGGCGGACCGGCCGGCGTCTTCTGGGGCGCCCAGACCCTCCGTCAACTCCTCGGCCCGGATGCCTTCCGCGGGGCTCCCGTGAGGCAGGGGGCGGTCACGGCCGTCACGGCGCAGACGATCGAGGACGCCCCGCGCTTCGCCTGGCGCGGTCTCCTCCTCGACGTCGCCCGGCACTTCCTGCCCAAGGACGACGTCCTTCGCTACCTCGACCTGCTCGCCGCCCACAAGCTCAACGTCTTCCACTTCCACCTCACCGACGACCAGGGCTGGCGCATCGAGATCAAGCGGCACCCCCGCCTCACCGAGGTCGGCGCCTGGCGGTCCCGCAGCAAGTGGGGCCACCGGGCCTCACCCCTCTGGGACGACACCCCGCACGGCGGCTTCTACACCCAGGACGACATCCGCGAGATCGTCGCGTACGCCGCCGAGCGGCACATCACCGTCGTCCCCGAGATCGACCTCCCCGGCCACGCGCAGGCCGCCATCGCCGCCTACCCCGAGCTCGGCAACACCGACGTCGTCGACACCGCCGCCCTCACCGTCTGGGACACCTGGGGGGTCAACCCGAACGTCCTGGCCCCCACCGAGGCCGTCCTGCGCTTCTACGAGGGCGTCCTGGAGGAGGTCCTCGACCTCTTCCCGGCGGCCGTGTCGCCCTTCGTCCACATCGGCGGCGACGAGTGCCCCAAGGACCAGTGGAAGGCCTCCCCGGCGGCCCAGGCCCGTATCGAGGAGCTGGGGGTCGGGGACGAGGACGGCCTCCAGTCCTGGTTCATCCGCCACTTCGACCGCTGGCTCACCTCGCGCGGACGCCGCCTGATCGGCTGGGACGAGATCCTGGAGGGCGGCCTCGCGGAGGGCGCGGCCGTGTCCTCCTGGCGGGGGTACGCGGGCGGGATCACCGCCGCCGAGGCGGGCCACGACGTCGTCATGTGCCCCGAGCAGCAGGTGTACCTGGACCACCGTCAGGCGCCGGGCGAGGACGAGCCGATGCCCATCGGGTACGTCCGCACCCTGGAGGACGTCTACCGCTTCGATCCCGTCCCGCCGGGCATCTCGCCGGAGGCCGCCGCCCACATCCTGGGAACCCAGGCCAACGTCTGGACCGAGGTCATGGAGAACCGGGCCCGCGTCGACTACCAGGTCTTCCCGCGCCTCGCCGCCTTCGCCGAGGTCGCCTGGTCCGCGCTGCCCGCCCCGGACGAGCGCGACTACCCGGGCTTCGAGCGCCGCATGGGCACCCACTACCGGCGCCTCGACGCCCTCGGCGTCGACTACCGCCCGCCCGCCGGACCTCACCCCTGGCAGCGGCGCCCGGGAGTGCTCGGCAGGCCCCTGGAGGGGGCGCCCCCGATCGTGTGAGGCAGCTCGCGTCCCCGGTTCACCCAAGAGCGGCGAAAGGGAAGTTACCGTCCCTCATGGGGCGTCCCGGACGGAACAGTCCTTCGTGGACCCTCGCGCCGGACGGCTCGGAAGATGTGCCAGAGTTGCCACGTCCGGCCTGTGAGCACGTACGGTACGCCCACACGCAGGCGCGACCGCAGACGTGACAGCAGGCGCGACGGCCGGGCACAGTCGGGGACCACCGGGACACCGGGAAGGGGCAGCGGGTTGACCACGCACGCACCACAGACGGCGCAGTCCGTGACGCTGCCCGCCTCGCTCGACGAGGCCGTGGCGGCGCTCACGGCCATGCCGGCCGCCGTGCCCGTCGCCGGCGGCACCGACCTGATGGCCGCCGTCAACAGAGGTCAGCTCCGCCCCGCCGGACTCGTCGGCCTGAGCCGCATCAACGAGATCCGCGGCTGGCAGTACCAGGACGGCCACGCCCTCCTCGGCGCGGGCCTCACCCACGCCCGGATGGGCCGCCCCGACTTCGCCGCCCTCATCCCGGCCCTCGCCGCCGCCGCCCGCGCCGCCGGGCCGCCACAGATCCGCAACGCGGGCACCCTCGGCGGCAACGTGGTCACCGCCGCGCCGACCGGCGACTCGCTGCCCGTGCTCGCCGCCCTGGAGGCCGATCTCGTCGTCGTGGGCCCGCTCGGCAGCCGCGAGATCCCCGTCTCCCACCTCCTCGCCGGCCGCGACCTGCTGGCCCCCGGCGAGCTGGTCGGCTTCGTCCGCGTCCCGCTGCTCCACGCCCCCCAGGTCTTCCTCAAGGCCACCGGCCGCACCGGCCCGGCCCGCGCCACCGCCTCGGTCGCCGTCGTCCTCGACCCGGCCCGGCGCGGGGTGCGCTGCGCGGTCGGCGCCGTCGCCCCGATGCCCCTGCGCCCGCTGGAGGCGGAGCGCTGGATCGCCTCGCTGGTGGACTGGGACAACGACCGGGGGCTGGCCCCTGAGGCACTCACGGCGTTCGGCGAGTACGTCGCCGCCGCCTGCATTCCGGACCCGCAGGGCGACGAACAGCTGCCGCCCGCCGTACTGCACCTGCGGCGCACCGTCGCCGCACTCGCCCGACGGGCACTGGGGAGGGCACTGGCATGAGCAACGACGAACAGCACGGGAACCCGGGCGGCTGGGAGCCGATCCCGCAGAGCGAGGGGTACGACGGCGACGCGACGGCCTTCGTCCAGCTGCCGCCGGACTTCATGCTGGACGGTGTGCCCCTGGAGGCGCCCGGCCACAGCTACGTACCGCCGATGATCATGCCGCTGCAGCCGCTCACCCCGGCGGCGGCCGACCCCTCGGCGACGGGCACGTGGGCGGTGCACATGCCCACGGAGGCGGAGCAGGTCCAGCACTTCGACCAGGTCGAGCAGGTCCGGGACTTCGGTCGGGATCAGGGCCAGGGCCAGGGGGCCGAGTACTTCGAGCAGGGCGAGTACGTCCAGCACGTCGAGCACGTCGAGCACGTCGAGCACGTCGAGCACGTCCAGCACTTCGAGCACGCGGAGCACGCCGAAGGGTTCGGTCAGGACCCGCACGCGACGGCGGAGTGGAACTTCGCGGGCGGGGCGGGCTCCACGGGCCAGTGGGAGATCCCGGTCGCCGCACCGGAGGCGTCCGCGCCCGAGGCGCTCGTACCGGAGACGGCCGCGCCGGAGGCCGCCGAGCCCCCGCTGCCCCCCTCGTACGACCAGGCCCCGGCGACCCTGCCGGGCGGCGCGCCCGCGCCCTGGGCACTGCCGGAGGAGCCGGCCTTCGAGGAGCCGGCCGCCGAGGAGCCGGTCGCCGAGGAGCGGGTCGCCGAGGAGGAAGCTCCGGCGGAGGCCCCGGCCGACATCTCGGCCGACGTCCCGGCCGATGCGGTCGAGGTCCCGGCCGAGGGGCTCGACGCGACGGCCCCCGGTGCCGCCCCCGTGACGGTCCCCGCGCCCGGCGCCTACGCCTCCACGGACAGCGACGAGCACCCCCACACCTCGTACACCCTGCGGGTCAACGGCACCGACCGGCCCGTCACCGGTTCCTGGATCGGCGAGTCCCTGCTCTACGTCCTGCGCGAGCGCCTCGGCCTCGCCGGGGCCAAGGACGGCTGCTCCCAGGGCGAGTGCGGCGCGTGCAACGTGAAGGTCGACGGCCGGCTCGTCGCCTCCTGCCTGGTGCCGGCGGCGACCGCCGCCGGATCCGAGGTGCGGACGGTCGAGGGCCTCGCCACCGACGGCGAGCCCTCCGACGTGCAGCGGGCGATGTCGAAGTGCGGCACCGTCCAGTGCGGCTTCTGCATCCCGGGCATGTGCATGACCGTGCACGACCTCCTGGAGGGCAACCACGCCCCCACCGAACTGGAGACCCGCCAGGCCCTCGCCGGCAACCTGTGCCGCTGCTCGGGCTACCGCGGCGTCCTCGAGGCCGTACGGGACGTCGTCGCCGAGCGCGAGGCGAGCGCCGCGGCCACGGCACCCAGCGGACCCGAGGCCGAGCCCCGCGTACCGCACCAGATTCCCCACGCGCACGACGGAGGCATGGCGTGAGCAGCGACGCGACCACCGCCATTCCCGTTCTCCCGGTCCTGGACACCCCCGGGACACCGGACCAGGAGCCGACCGCGCACGGCCTCGGCACCTCGCTCCCGCAGGCCGAGTCACGGGCGAAGACCGAGGGCACCTTCCCGTACGCCGCCGACCTCTGGGCCGAGGGCCTGCTCTGGGCCGCGATCCTGCGCTCCCCGCACCCGCACGCCCGGATCGTCTCCGTCGACACGTCGGCCGCGACGGCCATGCCGGGCGTACGCGCCGTGGTGACGGCCGCCGACGTGCCGGGCGCGACGACGTACGGCCGCCGCGTGGCCGACCGGCCCGTCTTCGCCTCCGACCTGGTCCGGCACCACGGCGAGGCCCTCGCGGCCGTCGCCGCCGACCACCCCGACACGGCCCGGCTCGCCGCGGCCGCGATCAGCGTCGAGTACGAGATCCTCGACCCGGTGACCGACCCCGAGAAGGCCTTCGCCGCCGAGGCGCTGCACCCCGACGGCAACCTGATCCGGCACATCCCGCTGCGCTTCGGCGACCCGGAGGCCACCGGCGAGGTCATCGTCGAGGGCCTGTACCGGATCGGCCGCCAGGACCCGGCGCCGATCGGCGCCGAGGCCGGCCTCGCCGTGCCCCGCCCCGACGGCGGCGTCGAGCTGTACACGGCCTCGACCGACCCGCACACCGACCGGGACCTGGCCGCCGCCTGCTTCGGCCTCCAGCCCGAGCAGGTCAAGGTCGTCGTGACCGGCGTCCCCGGCGCCACCGGAGACCGGGAGGACCCGGGCTTCCAGATCCCGCTGGGTCTGCTCGCACTCCGTACCGGCTGCCCCGTCAAGCTCACCGCTACGCGCGAGGAGTCCTTCCTCGGCCACGCCCACCGCCACCCCACCCTGCTGCGCTACCGCCACCACGCGGACGCGGAAGGGCACCTGGTGAAGGTGGAGGCGCAGATCCTGCTCGACGCCGGCGCGTACGCCGACTCCTCGTCCGAGTCGCTCGCCGCGGCCGTGGCCTTCGCCTGCGGCCCGTACGTCGTCCCGCACGCCTTCGTGGAGGGCTGGGCGGTTCGGACGAACAACCCCCCGTCCGGGCACGTGCGCGGCGAGGGCGCGATGCAGGTGTGCGCCGCCTACGAGGCGCAGATGGACAAGCTCGCGGCCAAACTGGGCGTGGATCCGGCCGAGTTGCGCATGCGGAACGTGATGGCGACCGGCGACATCCTGCCGACCGGCCAGACCGTGACCTGTCCGGCACCCGTGGCCGAACTCCTCTCCGCCGTACGCGACTTCCCCCTCCCAGCGCTCCCCAAGGACACCCCGGAGGACGACTGGCTGCTGCCCGGCGGCCCCGAGGGCGCGGGCGAACCCGGCGCGGTACGGCGGGGCGTGGGCTACGCCCTCGGCATGGTGCACATGCTGGGCGCGGAGGGCATGGACGAGGTCTCGACGGCGACCGTCCGGGTCATGGACGGGGTGGCCACGGTCATCTGCTCGGCCGTGGACACCGGTTCGGGCTTCTCGACGCTCGCCCGCCAGATCGTGCAGGAGACCCTCGGCATCGACGAGGTGCAGGTCGCGCCCGTCGACACCGACCAGCCGCCGGCCGGCCCGTCGGCCCACGGCCGCCACACCTGGGTCTCGGGCGGGGCGGTGGAGCGCGCGGCCAAGATGGTCCGCACGCAGCTCCTCCAGCCGCTGGCCCACAAGTTCGGCATGTCGACCGAGCTGCTCCAGATCACCGACGGCAAGATCACCTCGTACGACGGCGTCCTGTCGACGACGGTCACGGAGGCGATGGACGGCAAGGAACTCTGGGCCACCGCCCAGTGCCGCCCCCATCCCACCGAGCCGCTCGACGAGGACGGCCAGGGCGACGCCTTCGTCGGCCTCGCCTTCTGCGCGATCCGCGCGGTGGTGGACGTGGACATCGAACTCGGCGCGGTACGGGTCGTGGAGATGGCCGTCGCCCAGGACGTCGGCCGCATCCTCAACCCGGCCCAGCTCGCCACCCGTATCGAGGCGGGCGTCACCCAGGGCGTCGGCGCGGCCCTCACGGAGAACCTCCGCACCGCCCGCGGCCTGGTCCGGCACCCCGACTTCACCGGCTACGCACTTCCGACATCCCTGGATGCCCCGGACATTCGCATCGTGAAACTCGTCGAAGAGCGCGATGTCGTGGCCCCGTTCGGCGCGAAGGCGGCGAGCGCGGTCCCGGTCGTCACCTCACCCGCCGCAGTGGCCTCAGCGGTGCGCGCGGCGACCGGACGGCCCGTCAACCGCCTCCCGATCAGGCCGCAGGCGGCCGTCGCCGTGCCCAATTCGTAACCATGTGATGTCCGTTGCTTGTGCAACCGAGAGGTGCGGACTGTCGTCGTTCCTGACTACAGTGGACTCCTAGACTTGGTAGGACGCGCACGGTTGTTCACACGGGGGAGGAGCGCGGGCATGGAAGCCTCGTTGGGTGGGATGGCGTCCGGGATGCGGGCGGCGGCCGTCAAGTACAGCGCCGACTCCATGGAGACCTTCAGGAAGCAGATCGAGGGGCTCATCGAGGACCTCCAGGGCTCGCACGCCGAACCCGGGAAGTTGAAGGCCGAGAATCCGGTGACCCGCACGCAGTTCGGCGGCGGCGGCGCCGCCTGGGGTGAGGCCCAGGGCGCCTACGCGGCGTACGACGGGACCCTGTCGCGGCTGGTGGAGCTCTCCGGTCTGCTCAACGACTGCCTGGAAGGGCTCGGGATCGCGGTCGTCGCCTCGAAGAACGGCTTCGAGGAGATGGACGACGACATCAAGCGCAAGATGATCAACATCCACCAGCGGACCTTCGACGCCAAGGAGAAGGCGGACAAGGAAGCGGGCCGCGGAGCGCCGGCGAGTGACGGCAGCACGGGCCTTGAGGATGGCGGCATCTACAAGTAGCGCAGGCGGGTGCCGGACGGAATTTCGGGGACACGGGGAAGAGGCGAGAGATGAGGCCTGCAGAGGGCGGCGGAGGCGGCGGAACGAACTTCCGCGGCATGTCCCATCAGCAGATGCTGGCATGGCTGGACGAGGCGAGCAGCTTCTACGTCGGCGACGCGGCGACGCGGCTGAAGACGGTCGGCGATCAGTTGGAGCGGATCGCCGAGGAGCTGAGCGCCAGCATGCGGCGCATGGACTGGGAAGGCGAGGCCGAGAAGGCGTTCGTCGAGTGGGCCACCAACGTGGCCAATTCGACGAAGGGGCTCGCTGACTACAGCAAGGGCGGGGCCAAGTGGATGGAGGAGAACTCCTCCGCCATCGCCTCGGCGCAGAGCGCCATGCCCCGGTACACGTCCCACGCGTCCGCCAAGGAGAACCTCGAAGCGGCGCTGAAGTACCGCAACGACCCCGACTCCCGGACGATCGCCGGCAACGCCCGGTCGCAGATGGCCGCGAGCGAGGAGCTCGCCGCCATCGAGGCCAAGGAAGCGGCGAACAAGGAGGCGGCGGCGAAGGAGATGGACCGCCTCTCCGAGGCGTACAAGTGGTCGTCGCTCCACATGGGCAACAACGTCCCGCCGACGTTTCCGCCGCCGCCGGGGGCGTTCGTGCCGGCGCAGGACAGCACCGTCGGTGGCGATTCCTCGTACATCGGGTCCTCGAATCAGCGCGACCGGAGCTCTACGGGTTCGGACACGAGCACAGGGACGTCCGGCACGCGTAGTCAGCCGGACACCCGGACCACTCCCGACTCGCCGGTGACCCCGCCGACGGGCGACCGGACCGGCCCGACGGACGTGGTCAAGCCTGGCGACAGGCCCGATGTCCCGACCGACGTCAAGCCCGACGTTCCTGCGGACCTGGGCATCGACAGCGTCGACACGCTGCCGCACCAGCCTCCGACCACAACCGGGCCGGGGCCGACGGGCACACCGCCGCCGATCACGAAGGACGGCGGTACGCCCCCGTTCGTGACCACGGGCATTCCTCCGTTCACGGGGAAGGGCGGACCGGGTCCCCTGACCCACACCCCGCCCGTCAGCGGAGGCAACGGCAACCCTCGTGGCCCGATGCCCGGCGGTCAGCGCGCCGGGCTCAACGTGCCCCGCGAGGGCATCAGCGGCGGACGCCAGGTGCAGAGCACCCACGGGCGTCCCGCGACCGGCATCCCGCGCAGCACCGTCATCGGCACGGAGCAGGGCGGGCGCAACGGCACGGGCATGGGCCGTGGCCCCATGGGCGGCGGTATGGGCGGTTCGATGGGCGCCGGCCAGAACGGCATCACCGGCGGTCGCCGGCTCGCGAGTGAGACCGGCGGAGTCGTCGGCGGCAAGGCGCAGCGCCCCGGCGCTGCCGGTGCCGCAGCGGGCGGCGCGCGTCCCTTCACGCCCGGTGGCTCCGGCCTCGTGCGCGGAGGCACCACACAGGCCGGTGACCGCGAGGACACCAACGGAGAGCGTCCCGACTACCTTGTCGAGGACGAGGAGACCTGGCAGCAGGGCAACCGCCGCGTGGCCCCGCCCGTCATCGACTGATCAGCGCGAGGAAGCAGATGTCTACCAGCAGTATTCGTCGGAGCAGTGCCCGAGTCACCGCCTCGGCCGCCTTGGGGATGCTGCTGGTGGGCATCGCTTCCGTCCCCGCCCATGCGGAGGACTTCCGTGCCCAGCAGTGGCACCTGGACGCCATGGGCGCCGAGGAGATCTGGCAGCTCAGCACGGGCAAGGGCGTCACGGTAGCCGTGATCGACACCGGGGTGGAGAAGCAGAACCCCGATCTTCGGGGCCAGGTCCTCAAGGGCAAGGATTTCGCCACGGACAATCCGGGCGACGAGTACACCGACTACAACGGTCACGGCACCGGTATGGCGGGGCTCATCGCGGGCACCGGTGAACGCGACGGCGGCAACGGAGCGTTCGGGCTGGCCCCTGGCGCGAAGATCCTCCCTGTGCGCGTGTCGGGTGGGGACAGCGGCACGAAGAGCCAGGCGGCAGCCGACGAGGAGTTCAACCGGGTCGTGCCCGACGCGATCCGCTACGCCGTCGACTCCGGGGCCAAGGTCATCAACATCTCGATGGCGGTGGGAGCGGGCTCGTCGAAGCTCACGGAATCGGTGAAGTACGCCCTGGACAAGGGCGCTCTGGTCTTCGCCGGTGTCGGCAACGACGCCGAGAAGGGCAACAGGCAGATGTATCCGGCAGCGACGCCCGGCGTCGTCGGTGTCGGAGCCGTCGACAACAAGGGGATGCACGTCCCGATGTCCCAGCACGGTGACCAGGTCGACATCGTCGCGCCCGGCAAGGACATGGTGCACGCATGCGGCGGTGGCACGGGCATGTGCACGACCGTCGGTACCAGTGACGCCACCGCCCTCGCCTCCGCCGCCGCCGCGCTCCTCTGGTCGAAGCACCCCGACTGGACCAACAACCAGGTCCTGAAGGTCATGCTCAACACCGTCTCCAAGCCCGCCGGGGGCGAGAAGCGCAGTGACTTCCTCGGGTACGGAGCCATCCGTCCCCTTCGTACGCTGAAGACGCCCGGCGACCCCGGCCCGGCCGACGTCCGGCCGATCGACGACCTCACCGAGGTCGCGACCGCCACGCCTTCCGCTCCCGAAACCCTGCCCTCGGCCGACCCCGGTCCGGTGGAGACCACCACCGTCGCCCCCGCGCCGGCCCCGCAGGCCGCCGCCGAGGAAGGCGGCGACACCGGGCTCTGGATCGGGCTCGGAATCGGTGCGGCCGTGCTTCTGGGGGTCGGCGTCGCCGTACCCGTACTCCGTTCGCGGCGGGGCTGAGTACTCCCGTACCGCTGAACGTCCGTGACTCACATGGGGAAATAGATGTCGTTCGACGAGGAGTGGGGCCAAGTCCGCAGCGAGAGCGCTGCCATGAGGCTCAACGGTGTGCCCGCCGAATCCGGCGGAGGCGGTGGCGCCAGCGACTACAAGGTGACGTCCGCCGATCTCAAGGCCATCGGCAACGAGGCCCAGGAGCTCTTCCACTGGTTCGAGCGGGACGCCTTCCACGCGGGCGCCCAGACGGACGCGGCGGCCAAGAGCCTCGACGGCGACGGGTTCCTGACCGGATCCGCGATGTGGACCATGTGGGACACCTGGCGCGGCCAGGCCGAGACGCTCCTCAGCGCCTGCGCGCACATCCACAACCACCTTGAGGACACGGTCATCAGCCACGCCAACCATGAAGAAGTGCTGGTCACGAACTTCTCCATGTCCACGATCAACGAGCACTTCAAGTAAGCCGACGACGGCACGGCGCACGGCACGGCAACGGCTGACGAGGGACGTTAGATGCTGAAGTTCGACCAGGTTCTCCACGCCCGGCTCGGCGGCCTCAAGGAGGCGGCCACGGTCTGGTCGGAGGCGGTGTCCAAGCTGGAGAAGTCCAAGGAGAAGGCCGACACCGGCCTCAAGGGCAAGGCCGACAAGGCCGACTGGAAGGGCGAGAACGCCGGGGTGACCCGGGAGTTCGTCCGGAAGACGGCCAAGGAGTTCGGCGACGCCCTCATCGGGGCGACCAGCATCCGCAACATCCTGCGGGACGCGGAGTCCGAGTTCTCCGCCGCGAAGAGCGAGCTGGAGAAGCTGGTCGCGGAGGCCCCCGGCAAGGGCATCCGCATCGACCAGGACGGTGTCGTCAGCTACCTGATCCACCCCGACCGCCGGGCGAAGGACTACGACGGTCCCAAGCCCGAGCAGGCCGACTTCGAGGCCATGCGGTCGTCCATCAAGGCCGCGATGGACCGGGCGAACAACGCCGACGACGTGGCATCGCGCGCGCTCCGCGGCCTCGTCGGCTCCGACCAGAACAACTTCTCCGGCACGAGCTACGACTCGCTCGCCGCCGCCTCGAAGGCGCAGGACGCCGAGGACGCGCACGCCGCCTACGAGCTGTACAAGAAGGGCGACGAGGCCACCCCGGCGGAGATCGACAAGCTCAACGCCCTCTTCAAGGCCAACCAGAAGGACCCGTACTTCGCCGAGAAGTTCGCCCTGGAGGTCGGGCCGAAGGGCAGCATGGAGTACTGGGCCGACATGGGCGACCCGAGCGACGGCTCGCGCCTCGGTGTCGACCACCGGGACAAGCTGAAGGAGCTCCAGACGAACTGGAGTATGACGCTCGCCACCGCGACCCATTCCACGAGCCCCGAGATGGAGCAGTGGAAGGCCGACGTCATCAAGGCCGGCGGCGAGCCCATCCAGACGCGCGGCACCAGCCCTTACGGCTTCCAGGTCATGAGCAACCTGATGCGGGTCGGCGACTACGACGACAAGTTCCTGAAGGACTACGGCAACGGTCTCGTCGTCACCGAGCGGAAGATGACCCACGACGGGCGGCTGCCCGCCGACCGTGCCTGGCACGCGATGGGCGGCATGCCGAGCCACCTGAACTGGCAGGGCGGCGACCTGGGCAACGACCCCATGATCGGTTTCATGGAGGGGCTCGGGCACAACCCCAAGGCGTCGACGGACTTCTTCAACAGCAGCATCGATGTCACGCCCGAGAACACCAAGGACAACAAGAAGCTCGACCCGTTCGACTACTTCACCAAGGACCGTCAGTGGCCCGAGGAGCTCAACGACAAGGGTGACAGGACCAAGGAGCCCGGCTACAACGCGCTCGGTCACGCCCTGGAGTCCGCGACCACCGGCCACCCGTACGACGCCGAGACCGAGGGTCTCAAGGACGTGCGGACCAAGGAGAACGCGGAAGTCATGCAGAAGGTCGTCGAGCGGTACGGCGACGACCCCAAGTACATGCACAAGCAGCCGGGCATCGACGACAGCCTCGGCAAGATGGGCGCCGCCTACATCGACGAGCTGAACCGCTCCCTGGAGACGGACAGCGACACGACGATGGAGGAGAAGAAGAACTCGCCCTTCGGCAACAACGACGACAAGGGCAAGTCCCGGTTCGGCGAGGAGTTCGACACCGGGCTCCTCTGGAACCGCGGCGACGCCGTCAACTTCATGGGCATCGTGTCGCAGAGCGAGACCGGGCACTCCACCCTCTCGGCGGCCGAGATGCTGTACACGACGAGCGTCCTCGACGAGGTGGGCCCCAAGCCCGGATCGACCTTCGAGGACCGGGACCTCACCGACGCCCGGACGACCCTGCGCATCGGGTCGGAGGCGCAGGGAATCATGGACGAGTCCCGTATGGCGCAGATCGACAAGGACTACGAGAAGGACTCCGAGGAGCACAAGAAGGCCGTCGGCAAGACGACCGAATGGGTCAAGTTCGGGGTCGGCGCGGTCGCCGCGGGCGGTGTCGTCGCCCTGACCGGTGGCGCCGGTGGCGTACTCGTACCGCTGGCCGCCGAGACGGTGGGCGGGGCCGTGGTGACCTTCATCGGCATGGAAGCGGACGACATGGCCGAGAAGTACGAGAAGGACGAACTGCTCAAGAAGAAGTCCGACGACCTGAAGGACGAGGCACTGGCCATGGGCAAGGAGAACTCGCTCAGGCCGGGCATCGCCTACGCGAACGCCCCCGGCTGGAGCGAGCGGGACCGGAACTACCTCGACGAGGAGCTGGTCAAGTACGTCCGGGACTCGCGCATGCACTCCCGCGACAACTCGCTCCCCGACCCGTACGAGAAGAAGTGACGTCCATGCGTTCCGCGCTGACACGACTCGGGGCGGCCGCAGCCGTGGCCGCCCTCCTCACGGGCTGCTCCGGTGGCGACGGCGGGGAAGCCTCGAAGGAACCTGAGGGCCTGACGGCGGCCGCGGCCTGCGGCGGGTTCGCCAAGGACGCGGCCTCCACGGCCGCGCTCAAGGCCGTCCTGGGCGGTGACCGCTTCGAGGACAACTACTCGAAGCCGGACAAGGCCATCGACAGGCTGCGTGAGGACGCGGCCTCGACGTGGGCCGACTCCTACCGGCCGCAGCCGGTGACGTACTGCGGCCTCCGACCCGCAGAGGGCGGCCAGAAGGACCTCAAGATCGAGGTGGGCGCGGTGGGGAAGGGCCCGTACCTGGACTCCAGGCTGGCCAAGAAGGTGACCTCCTACACCTCGGGGCTTGAGGCCTTCACCTCCTCCAGCCTGGGCTCTGTCTACTTCTCCTGCCGCCCCAAGGCAGCCGCCCACGAGATCGTCGTCGAGACGACCATCTGGGGCCCGGCGGGCGTCCCGGAAACGGACCTGGAGCAGCGCACCCGGCTGATCACCCTCGCCAACGCCGCGGCCAGGCACGTCTCCGCCGAATTGGGCTGCGAGAAGGACGGGCTCGCGACGGGTGTGCCCTCGCCCACCGCGAACCCGACGTCCTGAGACGAACGGACCGGAGGCCGTCCTACCTGCCGTACACCGGCATGGCGAAGATCTTGCCGCCGCGGGCGATGAAGACGCGGTTGCCGTCGCTCACGAGCTGGTAGGCGCCCTGTCGTTCGATCTTCGCCGTGAAGAGCGGCTTGTTGGTGATCTTGTGAAGGACCTGGACGTGGCTGTTGTCGGGTGAGTGGAGCCAGACCGTCGAGCCCGCCACGGCGGGAGGGTTGAGCGTCCCGGCGTCCGGACCCAGGCCGTCCAGGATCGCGTACCAGTCCGAGACCGGGTAGCGCGTGTCCGGCATGGTGCTGTAGCGATTGACGGTGTAGCCGTGGGCGGCGATGACGTATTCGCCGTCCACGGCCGGCGTGCCCCAGGGGTCACTCGTGTCGCTGAGGAGCTCCTGCTCCCACAGGAAGTCGCCGCGGTCGAGGCGGCGGGCCATGAGCGAGCGGCTGACGAGGTAGGCGATGTTGTCGCCGATGACGGGGGGCTGCCCGTCGGTGCCCTGGTTCTTGACCTCCCAGTCCGTCTCGCCGGTCTCGGTGTAGAGCCCGGCGACGTAGCCGTCCCGGCCGTGGATCACGAGCCGCTTCCTGCCGACGGCGGCCTTCGCGGGGCCGTTCTGGGAGCGGGGGGACGTCATCGGGCGCGTCCAGGTGGTGGCGAGGGTCCAGGCGTTGAGCGCGCGCAGCTCGTTGTCCTTCGACACCAGGTAGACGTGGGTGTCGTCGGCGGCGAGGAGGTCGTCGACGTCGTTCTGGCTCTGCCAGACGGGCTTGCCGGTGGAGGCGACGAAGGCGTGTGCGACGCCGTTCTTGTCGACGCCCACGACGAGCCGGTCGGCGACGGAGACGAATCCGGCGTCTGCGTCGATGTCCTTGGCCCGCCACCGCTCCTTGCCGGTTTTGACGGAGAGCGCGAGCAGTCCGCCCGTCCTCGCCTGCACGATCAGTACATCTCGTACGGGGAGCGGGAGTTCTCCGTCGGGCGCCGCGACGTCCTGGGGACCCCACAGGGGGTCGGGGGTCTCGCCGTACGGGCTGTCGACGATCGAGATGAAGGCCGCCTCGGGGGTCGGCACGGCGGGCGGCACGTCGGCGGTCGGCGACTTCGCCTCGCCGCGGTTCAGCCACCAGGCGCCCGCCCCGCCACCGGCGCCCAGGACCGCCACGCCCACGGCCGCGCCGGTGAGGAAGCGGCGCCGGGACGGCCTGCCGCCGGGCACGGCGGTCTCCTCGGGGGCCGCCAGGCGCTTCGTGGAGGACTCGCGCCGCTTGATGTCCTCGGCGAGCGGGCCCTTGCGCCAGGCGCGGTCGGCGCCCTTCGGCGGGGCGAAGGCCTGTGCCACCTGCGGCGGAGCCGGGCGGAACGCCGGGTCCTTCGCCAGGCACGGGCCGATCAGCTCCTGGAGCTCCGGCGGCACCAGGCTCAGGTCCGGGGTGCCGTGGACGACCTCGTACTGCACCGCCGCCACATGGGCGGCGTCGAAGGTGCGCCGGCCGCTCGCCGCGTACGCGAGGACCGCGCCGAGCGAGAAGACGTCGGAGGCCGGGCCGACGCGCTGCCCGAGGACCTGCTCAGGCGCCCCGTACCCCGGGGTGACCGGGATCTGCCCCGTCGTGGTGAGGGTGAGGCCGTGCTCGGGGCGGGCGATGCCGAAGTCGATGATCCGCGGCCCGGTCGAGGTGAGCACGATGTTCGCGGGCTTCAGGTCGCGGTGCACGAGCCCGGCGGCGTGGATGTCGTGGAGCGTGCGGGCGAGGTGGGCGGCGAGGGCGCGGACCGTCGGCACGTCCATCGGCCCGTACTCACGGACGGCGACGTCCAGCGTCGGACCGGCGAGGAACTCGGCGGCGATCCACGGCCGCCCGCCCTCCGTCTGCGCGTCGAGGACCCGGGCCACGCCGTGGCTCGTGACGGCCCGCGCCATGTCGGCCTCGCGGACGAAGCGCTGGGCGAGGTGCTGGTCGTGGGCGAGCTCGGGGCGGAGGACCTTGACGGCCGCGGGGGTGCCGGAGGTGTCCCGGCCGACGTACACCTTGCCCATGCCGCCCTCGCCGAGGACGCCGAGGAGGCGGTACGGGCCGAGCCGGAGCGGGTCGCCGGTGGCGAGGGGCTGCGTGGTCACGAGGAGTGCTTTCCGGTTCGGTGGGGGAGATGGGGGAGATGGGGGAGGCGGGGGAGAGTGCTCAGGCGTAGGGGATGGCCACGACGGACGACTCCCCGGCGCCGATGATGCGGGTCCGCTCCTTGTCGACGACGTACCGCGTGGCGTCCGTCTGGAACACCCAGGCCGAGCGGCTGTTGAGCGGATCGACGGCGTTCAGGCCGCCCCGCACGGGGGCGTACACGTACCTCTCGCCGACGACGGGCGCCGTGAAGAACTCGGGGGTGAGGGGACGGTCGGAGGGCGACTGCCGCCAGGCGCGGATGCCGGCCGGAGCCCTGACCGCCACGATTCCCTGCGTGTCCCCGGCCTCCTGCGCGTAGACGATCCCGCGCGAGACGGTCGGCACCCCGTAGTTGGTGCTGCCGGTACCGGAGCCGTACTCCCAGGCGATCCCGCCGTCGGTGAGGCGCAGCGCCCGGAGTCGGTCGCCGCCCAGATAGATGTGCCGGTCGTCGAGCGCGAGATGGCCGGGCTTGAAGGCGGCGGAGTCCTTCAGCGGCAGCCGTCGCTTCCACAGCTGCCGCCCCGTGCGCACGTCCCGCGACTGGACCAGGAAGGTGTCCAGGTCGCCGCTGTTCTTGCCGAGGATCAGCTGGTCGCCGACGACCTGGGCGAGCCAGGGGCGGACGCCGTCCCATGCGTACGGCTGCCGCCATGCCTCCTTGCCCGTGCGCAGGTTGACGGCGAGCAGGTGCCAGCCGATCTGGTTCGCGTCCGAGTCGCTCTCCCGCTTGCCCAGGCGCGAGGCGGTGAAGAGGGTGCTGCCGACCGCGGCGAGGAGCTCCGTGGTCGTCCCGTCGATGCCCTTGAGCGTGATGGTCTTGGCCGTCTCCTTGCCGGTGCGCGCCGCGAGCGTGCGGATCATCAGGGCGCCCGGTCCCTCGAAGTTGCCGTCGGAGACGTAGAAGTTCGTTCCGTCGGTGGTGATCTGGTGGGGTTCCCTGACCTTGGAATCGGCCCAGAGTTCGCTGCCGGTCTTCGTGTCGACGGCGCGGAAGGAGACCGTCTCGGCGAGACCCACGACGTCGGCACCGGCCAGCAGCGGGGTGATGCGCTCCTCGCGGTCGAGGACGTCGTCCTGCTGCCACAGCGCCGCGGGTGCGCCGTCGGCGGCCGTCGTGGCCGGGATCGCCGTGGGGCCGGTCGGGGTCGGGGTGCCGCCCGTGGCCGTACCGCCCTCCGTGTCACGGGAGTTCAGCCACGCCCACACCCCCGCGCCCGCTCCCGCGAGGCCCAGGACGGAGCCGCTGCCCAGGGTGAGGGCGCGGCGGCGGGAGAGCGGGGTGCTCGGGGCGGTCTCCGCGAACGCGGCTCCCGCCGGGACCGGCAGGCGGTGCGGTGCGTGGAGCCAGACGTCCGTCGCGCGGCGGGCGATGTCGGCGAGCAGGAGCGGCGGGAGGTGGTCGGCGAACTCGCCGTGGCCGTCGTGGAGATGAGCGATCAGGTCGCCGGTGGTGGGGCGGGCCGCCGGGTCCTTGGCGAGGCAGGCCGTCAGGAGCGGCAGCAGCGCTTCCGGTACGCCGGTCAGGTCGGGCTCGGCGTAGCGCACGCGGTACAGGAGGTCCGCCGGAGAGCCCGTACCGAAGGGGCCGTGGCCGGAGGCGGCGAAGACCAGGACGCCCGCGAGCGCGAACACGTCGCCGGCCGGGGGGTGTTCCTGGCCGCTCGCCTGCTCCGGGGACATGAAGGCGGGGGTGCCGGCCGCCGCTCCCGTACGGGTCAGGTGGTCGTCACCGGCCGCGCGGGCGATGCCGAAGTCGATGATCTTCGGGCCGTACGCGGTGACCAGGACGTTCGAGGGCTTCAGGTCGCGGTGGACCACGTCCGAGGAGTGCAGCTGGGCGAGGGCCCCGGCGAGCGCCGCGCCGAGCGCGCGGACGGTCGGCTCGGGGAGCGGGCCGCCGAGCGCGACGGCGTCGTCGAGCGGCGGACCGAGGACGTACTCCGTGGCCAGCCACGGGGTCTCGGCGAGCGGGTCGGCGTCGACGACGGCCGCGCCGTGGCGCGCGCCGATGATCCGCGCCGCGTCCGTCTCCAGCCGGAAGCGGGCGCGGAAGGCGGGATCGGTGGCGAGCCGGGCGTGCACGGTCTTCAGAGCGACCGTACGGCCGCCGGGCGTGCGCGCCAGATAGACCGTGCCCATGCCGCCGGAGCCGAGGCGGGCGAGGAGGCGGTACGTGGCGACGGCGGCCGGGTCGTCGTGGGTCAGGGGCGACAGCATGAGGTCAGGTCCGTCGGATCGAGGGTGAGGGGGAGAGCTCGGGGCGAGGGCGGGGTGGGCCTGTGGGCCCGTAGCGTCCCGCTTCAGGCGCGGGCGGGTGTCGCGTGTTCCGCGGGGACCGTCTGTTCCGGCAGCTCGGGGAGTTCGGCGGCGAGCAGCTCCGCCGACTGGCGGGCGAGCGCGGCGATCACCCGGCCCGGCAGCCAGCCGGGGGTGAGCAGGGTACCGGCCGAGTTCAGCACCGTCTGGTGCGCGGTCGGCGGTGCGAGCGAGGCCATCAGGGCGCCCGCCGTCGGACGGTCGGCCGGGTCGCGGGCCAGGCAGGAGGAGACCACCTCGCGCAGGGCGGGCGGGAGTTCCTCGCGTTCGGGCACGGTGTGGCCGGTGGCGGCGTACGCGAGGACCGCACCGAGGGCGAAGACGTCGCCCGGCGGTCGCGGCCGGCCGCCCGAGGCCTGTTCGGGGGCGAGCGCCCCCGGGTCGAGGCCCGGCAGCCCGGTGCGCGGCTCGCCGTCCGCCGCGGCGGCCCGTACCGCGCCGAAGCAGCTCAGCCGGGGGCCGTCGGCGGTGAGCAGGACGGCGGCGGGGGAGACCCCGGCGTGGGTGAGGCCCTGGGAGTGCGCGGCGGCGAGCGCCTCGGCGAGGGCGGCGCCGACGGCGCGGACGGTGGCCTCGGGCAGCGGGCCGCCGTGGACGGCGAGGGCTACGGGGAGGGGGAGCGCGGGCACGTAGGGGCTGGCGTACCAGGCCGGACCGGTGGGGCCTGTGGGACTGGTGGGTCCGGTGGGTCCGGTGGGTCCGGCGGAACCAGTGGGGTCTGCCGATCCCGCCACTCCTGCCGCTCCCGTCGGTTCGGCCACGTCCGTCACCGGGGCGATCCACGGGCCGAGCAGGTGCCGGGCCGCGGTGGCCTCGGCGGCGAAGCGCGCCGGGTCGGTGCCGGGCAGCGGGGTGCTCAGGAGGACCGTACGGGCGCCGTCCGGGGTGCGGGCCACGAAGCGGCGGCAGGGGACGGCGGTGCCGGGCGGGTCGAGGCGGGTGATGAGCCGGTACGGGCCGATCCGGCGGTCCTGGGCGGCCGGGCGTTCCTGGGCCGCGGGCCGGGCCGGTGCCGAGGGCCGGTCAGGGGCAGTTCGCGCCGCCGGGGATGCCCCGGATTCTCCTTGCGTGCGCGACCGTTCCACCGGTGGGTCCCCCTGTCCTTGCGATGGCCCCGGGGTGGCCCGGGACGGGTCGAGCCTACCGAGGCGGCGGGCCGTCACGGCGGGCCGGGGCCCGGCGGGGCACGGGCGGGAGGGCGGCGGGCCCGGAACGTCCGAGGCTGTCCGGGTTGCGAAGGTGAAGTGGGCCTGCGTGCACGGTGAAGCATCGTGAAGATCTCGCTCCACGCGGAAATTCGCGGCAGGCAGTGCTCGAACGTCTGGTCGTACGACTACGATCGCCGTGATTCCGTGGGCACGGAACTTGCTGAGGCGAAGCCGGAACGATCACGATCACCACCCGATCGCCGGCGCGAACACCGCACTGGGGAGAGCATGTCGTTCGAAGACGAGTGGGCGTCGGTCCGGTCGGCATCCGCGACCAGCGTGAGCATGCGCCTGAACCAGGTCGCCCCGGAGCCCGGCGGGGGCGGCGGCAACGCCGACCTCAGCGTCGACCAGGACAAGCTCGGAGCCATCGGCAGCGCCGCCTACGCGCTGCACGGCCGGCTGGTCAAGGACGGCAACCACGCGCGTACGAACACCACGGAAGCGGCGACGGGCATGTCGACCAACGGCTTCCTCACGGGCTCCGCGATGTCGACCGTGCAGGAGACCTGGAGCTCGCAGCTGAACACGCTGCTCGACGCCTGCGCCAACATCTCCAACCACCTCGACTACAGCGCGGCCTCCCACGCCAAGGAAGAGGAAGACATCAGGGCGGCCATGGCGGCCTCCAAGATCGACGAGTACTTCAAGTAGGCCGGGGGCCCCGCTGTGTTGACCTACGACAACGTGCACCACGCGCCGCTCGACAAGATGAAGGCGGCGGCCGACGACTGGTCCGCGATGAAGGGCAAGCTGGACAAGCTCGCCGAGGACGCCCGTACGACGATGGCCGCGAAGGCCAGGGACGACTACTGGCGCGGTGTGAACGCCGAGGTCACGAAGCCGTTCGTGGACAAGACGGCGAAGGAGTTCGAGGACGCGGCGAAGGCCGCCGACGGCATCCACAAGGTCCTGGAGGACGGCTACAACGCCTTCAAGAAGGCGAAGGACGACCTCAAGGCGATTGCCGAGACCGACGCCCCCGCGAAGGGCTTCCGGGTGAAGCCCGACGGCACCGTCGAGGCCAGGGAACCGCTCTCCGCCATCAAGGACCCGGGCGCCCGGCACGACCCCGACTTCCAGGACCTGGTGCGCAAGGAACGCGCCGACATCCAGGCGATGGAGCAGCGGATCAAGGCGATCCTGGAGGTCTGCACCGAGGCCGACGTGGCCTGCTCCAACGCGCTCAAGGCCAACATCACCGGGGACAAGCACAACTTCAGCGGGCCGAAGTACACCAGCCTCGACGCCGAGGAGGCGCAGCGCGCCGTCGACCTGGCCAAGAAGGGCCGGGACATCTCGCACGAGGAGCTGATGCGCCTCAACGAGCTGCTGAAGGACAACAGCGGCTCCAAGGAGTTCTCCAGGACCTTCTACGACGGCCTCGGCCCGAAGGGCTCCCTGGAGTTCTTCGGCCAGCTGTCCACGGACACCTACGACTACTCGAAGGTCGACAAGGAACGCCTCGCGGACGTCCAGGAGCTCCAGCGGAACCTGGGCATGAACCTGGCGACGGCCACGCAGGGCGGCGACGCCTGGACCGACAAGTGGTCCACGGACATGCGCAAGCTGGGCACGGAGCGCATCCCCCTCGTCAAGTACGACAACAACCCGGCCTTCGGCTACCAGTTGCTCGGCGGCATCATGCGCTACGGCAACTACGACCCGAAGTTCCTCGTCCCCATCGCGGAGCACGTCACCCAGCTCCACGCCAAGGACCCGTACCTCTTCGCCAACAGCAAGCCGATGGGCGCCGGTTGGCTGAAGAACCAGTACAACCCGTCCGGGGTCAACGGCTCGGGCTTCGACCCGATGATCTCGATGCTGGAGGCGCTCGGCCACAGCCCGGAGGCGGCGAAGGAGTACTTCTCCAAGGACCCGACCTCGTACAACAAGGACGGCAGCCTCGGCGGGACGGTCGACCTGGACCCGAAGAAGGACGGGAACCAGACCGGCTACCTGAACTACTTCCAGAACAAGGACTACGACTTCTTCCCCGACGTCGAGGGCCACAACCCGGACGACCTCACGAAGACCATGGGGTACATGCCGGACGCCCTCGGCCACGCCCTGGAGGCGGCGACCACGGGCCACGGCTGGGACGACCCCAGCCCCCAGCTGCACCGGGACGAGAAGTCCGCCGAGATCATGAAGCAGGTCATCGACACGTACGGCACGAACACCGAGCTGCGCGAGCAGCACAAGACGCTCATGGACAGCCTGGGCAACATGGGCGCGGCCTACATCGACGACCTGAACTACTCGACCTACAACTTCGGCGGCACCGGCGACTCCCTGGGCCGGGACCAGCTCTTCCCGGCGAGCAGCGACGGCAGCTCACGGACCGACTTCGGGGAGGGCGCGAGCCTCAGGTTCATGAACGCCGTGGCGAGCGACGAGGACGGGTACAAGACGATGTCCGCCGCTCAGCAGGTCTTCGAGGCCAGTGGCATCAAGGCGCTGGAGGGGGACAAGGACTCCGCCCTCACCTTCGCGCACAACGCCACCAAGGTCCACGGAATCCTCGACGAGTCGCGCGTCGCGCAGATCGCCATCGACTTCAAGGACCAGGAAGAGGCCAAGAACCTGGAGCTGGAGAAGCAGGCCGAGTGGCGCAAGTCGGCCGTCAGCGGCAGCGTCGCCGTGGTGGTGGGCGTCGGTTCGGCCGTGGTCCTCGGCCCCGCCGCCGGGCTCGTGGCGGCGACCGCGGTCCCGCTCGTCATGGAGACCGTGGGCTCCACGGTCAGCACGGGCTACGCCGCCGACACGCTGCAGTACCTGAAGGACAACGAGTACAAGAACGACGACGAGGCCGACGGCGCCGTCCTGGACGTGAGCAAGGCGGGTGAGGCCGCCGCGGCCGTCCCGATCCTGAACCTCGCCGAGACGCACCACATGACGCAGCAGGAGCGGCGGGACCTGATGGCGGCGGTCGAGCACTCCTACGACGCGGGCCGCCTGGACGTGCAGAACCTGACGAGGAACAAGTGACGTTGAAGACGACGAGGTCGACGGCTCTTGCCGGTGCCGTGGCTCTGGCGGCGGCGCTGACGGCGCTGACGGGCTGCTCCGGCGGCGGGGACGGCGAGGCCGAGGGGCCCGGGCCGGAGACGGTGAAGGCGCTGAAGGTCTGCGAGGAGGTCCTCGGCGCCGGCGGTGTGTCCGCGGCCCGCGCGATCCTGGGCGACTCCGACTTCCGCGCCGAGAGCCTGCCCTGGGCGAAGGTCGGGGAGGCGATGCTCAAGGAGGCGCGGTCGTACGTCCCCGGGAGCGAGGACCTGTCGCGCTCCACGTACGAGCCGTGCCGGATGTCCACGGCGGAAGGGGAGAGCATCCGGCGGGTCGACGCACGGGTCCAGTGGTCCGTCTTCACCATGGACTCCGTGACCGTGGCCGACAAGCAACGGAAGTGGACCAAGGCCGCCGAGGACGTGTACGTCCAGTGGGAGCGGCAGCCGATGGACGCCCTTGTCGCGGTGGTTCCCTGCCGGGTTCCCGGGGCGGCGGCCGGCCAGGAGCGGGAACTGCCGCTCCAGGTGTCGGTGCGGAGCCAGGGGATCGGTACGGACAGGGAGACGCTGTCCGGGAAGCTGCTGACGCCCTTCGTGCGGGACACCCAGAAGCGGCTGGGCTGCCAGGACCCGGTGACGATCCCGGAGTCGCTCCTGCCGCAGTGAGCCGCAATAGACGAACGCAAGCAAGGGCGGCATCCCCTCCGGGATGCCGCCCTTGCTTTTCGCCTGGTCGAGGCGGTGGAGACCGTGGCGGGAATTGAACCCACGTACCTCGCTTTGCAGGCGAGTCCCTGAACCACTCGGGCACACGGTCGTGTTGTGCACTGGTACGACCGTAGGGCGGCGGGCGGGAGGGGCTCAAGGGGTTCGGGGGCCGTGCCATACGACTGCAACGGGGCTGCCACACCCCGTTCACAGTCGGGCCGGCAGGGCTCAGGCGGTCGTCGTGTCCGGGGGCGTCTCCGGGGCCGTGTGGAGGATCGCGCGGGCCTGTTCCGCGGCGCGCGCGGTGCTCTCGCTGACGTAGTCGAGGAACCGGGCGATGTTCTCGAGCCGGGTGCCGGCCGGGGTGCCGGCCCCGAGGACGCCGACGCCCTGCCGTGCGGTCTCGACGATCATGGACGTGGCCCGGGCGCTGGCCATCATCGACTGGTACCAGACGTCGGCGTCGACGGTGTAGCGCTCGCGGCGGCCCTCGTCGCGCTCCCGACGGACGAAGGCCTGGTTCTCCAGGAAGGCGATCGCCTTGGAGATGGTCGCCGGGCTGACCTGGAGGCGCTGGACGAGTTCGGCCGCGGTGAGACTGCCCGTGTCGCTGATGCAGAGGCACGCCATCACCCCGGACATCATCTTGGGCATGCCGGACTGCATGAAGACGGTGGTGAGGACTTCCTCGTACTCGCGCACGGCCTCGGGGTCACGCCCGTGGGCCTGCGGGAGCGCCTCCGGGCTCCGGGGCGTGCTCTGCCTGCTCCGGTGCGCGCGGCGTTCGGTCGCGCGGTGGGCCAGGTCGGCGCGGTAGGAGGTGGGGCCGCCGTTCCGCATCACCTCGCGCGTGATGGTCGAGGTCGGCCGGTCGAGGCGTCTGGCGATCTCGGCGTAGGCGAGGCCGTCGGCCAGTCCCAGCGCGATCTGCTGACGTTCCTGCTGGGTGAGCCTGCCTCCGGGCATCGCTGTCTCCTCTGTGCGTCTCGGACGCCTTCACTATAGCGTTCACTTCCATTTCATTGCAACGCAAGGATTGCGGTCGTTGCGTTAGGGCTCAGGATGGTTGCAATGAAATCCTGGCATTGACCTGCAGTGATGGGGATTTGATGCAACGAAGTTGTTGCTCGACTCTCGAATGCAACGTAGCGTTTCTCTTGTCGGAAACGGCGCGGGCAAGAGTCCGAGAGCCCCGACCCAGAAACCGAGGAGTACGTCATGAACAAGTTCGCCACCACCGCCCCGGTCTCCGTCGTCCTGGACGTCCCGGCGGGTCTGGTCCGGTTCATCGCCGCCGACCGGGCCGACGCCACGGTCGAGGTCCTCCCGGTGGACGCCTCGAAGGGCCGTGACGTGAAGGCCGCGGAGCAGGTCGCGGTCGCCTACGCCGACGGTGTGCTGCGGATCGAGGCGGCGCAGCCGAAGAACCGGATCCTGGGCAACTCGGGCTCGGTCGAGGTGACGGTCCAGCTGCCGGCCGGCTCTCACGTCGAGGCGAAGACGGCCGCCGCCGACCTCCGCGGCGTCGGACGCCTCGGTGACGTCACCTTCGAGGGCGCGCAGGGCACGGTCAAGCTCGACGAGACCGCCGCCGCCCACCTGACCCTCCAGGCCGGTGGCATCACGGTCGGCCGCCTGGGCGGGGCCGCGCAGATCACCACGAGCAAGGGCGACATCCGGATCGCCGAGGCGATGCGCGGCGAGGTCGTGCTGCGCACGGAGGCCGGTGACCTGGAGGTCGGCGCCGCCCGCGGTGTCTCCGCCACCCTCGACGCCGGCACCGCCTTCGGCCGTATCACCAACAGCCTCCGCAACAGCGAGGGCGCCACGGCCGGCCTCAACATCCAGGCCACCACCGCCTACGGCGACATCACCGCCCGCAGCCTCTGACCGCCACTCCCCCACCCGCAGCGACTGCCCGAAGACTCTGAAGGAGCACTCCCCATGACCGACCTGGCCATCGCGGCGAACGGGCTGCGCAAGTCCTACGGCGACAAGCTCGTCCTCGACGGTGTCGACCTGGCCGTCCCCGAAGGGACGATCTTCTCCCTGCTCGGCCCGAACGGCGCCGGCAAGACCACCGCCGTCAAGATCCTCTCCACCCTGGTCGGTGCCGACGCCGGCGAGATCCGCATCGGCGGCCACGACCTCGCCACCGCCCCGCAGGCGGTCCGGGCCGCGATCGGCGTCACCGGCCAGTTCTCCGCGGTCGACGGCCTGATCACCGGCGAGGAGAACATGCTCCTCATGGCGGACCTCCACCACCTCTCCAAGCGCGAGGGACGGCGGGTCGCCGCCGAACTCCTGGAGCGCTTCGACCTGACGGAGGCCGCGAAGAAGCCCGCCTCCACCTACTCCGGCGGCATGAAGCGCCGGCTCGACATCGCCATGACCCTGGTCGGCGACCCGCGGATCATCTTCCTCGACGAACCGACCACCGGCCTCGACCCGCGCAGCCGTCACAACATGTGGCAGATCATCCGCGAACTCGTCTCCGACGGCGTCACCGTCTTCCTCACGACCCAGTACCTGGAGGAGGCCGACGAACTCGCCGACCGCATCGCCGTCCTCAACGACGGCAGGATCGCCGCCGAAGGCACCGCCGAGGAGCTGAAGCGCCTCATCCCCGGTGGGCACGTACGCCTCCGCTTCACCGACCCGGCCGCGTACCGGAGCGCCACCGGCGCCTTCCCTGGGGCGTCCGGGGACGACGACTCGCTGTCGCTGCGGATCCCCAGCGACGGCAGCCAGCGCGAACTGCGGTCCCTCCTCGACCGGCTGGACTCCGCCGGTGTCGAGGCGGACGAACTGACCGTCCACACCCCCGACCTCGACGACGTGTTCTTCGCCCTCACCGGCTCGAAGGTGCCCGCTCAGCCCGCTCAGGCCATGCGGCCCACTGTGCCCAACCAGCCCGCCTAGCCCCACCCGGCCCGCTCAGCTCACCCAGCCCGCTCAGCCCCCCCAGCCGAACCAGTTCGAGGAGAACGTCCGATGAGCTCCCTCTCCCTCGCCGTGCGCGACTCGTCCACGATGCTGCGCCGCAACCTCCTGCACGCCCGCCGCTACCCGTCCCTGACGCTGAACCTGCTGCTCACGCCGGTCATGCTCCTGCTGCTCTTCGTCTACATCTTCGGCGACACGATGAGCGCCGGCATCGGCGGCGGCGACCGCGCCGACTACATCGCGTACCTCGTCCCCGGCCTGCTCCTGATGACCATCGGCAGCACGACCATCGGCACCGCGGTGTCTGTCTCCAACGACATGACCGAGGGCATCATCGCCCGCTTCCGGACGATGGCGATCCACCGCCCCTCGGTCCTCGTCGGACACGTCGTCGGCAGCGTCCTGCAGTGCGTGATGAGCGTGGTCCTCGTCGGCGCCGTCGCCGTCGCCATCGGCTTCCGGTCCACCGGCGCGACCGCCCTGGAGTGGCTGGCCGCCTTCGGCCTGCTCGTCCTCTTCGCCACCGCCCTCACCTGGATCGCCGTCGGCATGGGCCTGATCAGCCCGAACGCCGAGGCCGCCAGCAACAACGCGATGCCGCTGATCTTCCTGCCGCTCATCTCCAGCACCTTCGTCCCGATCGCCTCGATGCCCGGCTGGTTCCAGCCGATCGCCGAGTACCAGCCCTTCACCCCGGCCATCGAGACCCTCCGCGGCCTCCTGCTCGGCACCGAGATCGGCCACAACGGCTGGCTCGCCGTCGCCTGGTGCGTGGGTCTCACCGTCCTCGGCTACTTCTGGTCGACCTCGAAGTTCAACAGCGACCCGAAGTAACCGCCGTGACAGCGCGGGCCGGCACCCGCACCCCGCACCCCGTACCGCCCGAGGGCGGCGTACACCGACAGCGCGTCGGAGTACGCCGCCCCGTCGGCGTTCCCGGCCCGGACGGGACCAGAGACCGAGGACCAAAGACCGGTATCCCTGACAGGGGTCATTCAGTGGTTGACCTCTTACTCTGGGGGGATGAGCGCCCTCGAACCCCGCGAGGCCGGCGCCGACGTCGACACCGACGTCGCCACCGGCCCCGCCCACAGCCCCGGACCCCGTGCCGCACACGACGACACCAAGGGGTCCGTCCTCGACAGTGACCACCGGGCGCTCAGCATCGGCATCGTCTCCGTCGTCCTGCTCATCGCCTTCGAGGCCACCGCCGTCGGCACCGCGATGCCCGTCGCCGCCCGCGAGCTGAACGGCGTCTCCCTCTACGCCTTCGCCTTCTCCGCGTACTTCACCACCAGCCTCTTCGCGATGGTCCTGGCCGGCCAGTGGTCCGACCGGAGCGGCCCGCTCGCCTCCCTCACCGCCGGCATGAGCGCCTTCGCCGCCGGGCTGTTCCTCTCCGGGACCGCCGGCACGATGTGGCTGTTCATCCTCGGCCGGGCCGTGCAGGGACTGGGCGGCGGCCTCGTCATCGTCGCGCTGTACGTGGTGGTCAGCCGGGCGTACGCGGAACACCTCAGGCCCGCGATCATGGCCGCGTTCGCCGCGAGCTGGGTCGTCCCCTCCGTCGTGGGACCGCTCGCCTCCGGAACGATCACCGAGCACCTCGGCTGGCGCTGGGTCTTCGTCGGCATCCCCGTCCTCGTCGTCTTCCCGCTCGCCCTCGCCCTCCCCGCGATACGCCGGACCGCCTCGGGACCCGCCGACCCGCAGGCGCCCGTCACCCCCTGGGACCGGCGGCGGATCGCACTCGCGCTCGCGATCTCGGCCGGTGCGGGACTGCTCCAGTACGCCGGGCAGGAGCTGCGCTGGCTCTCCCTGCTCCCGGCCGCCGCGGGCGTCGCGCTCCTCGTGCCCGCCGTGCGCGGGCTCCTGCCGCGCGGCACCGTCCGGGCGGCGCGCGGCCTGCCCTCGGTCATCCTGCTGCGCGGCATCGCCGCCGGGTCCTTCATCGCGGCCGAGTCCTTCGTCCCGCTGATGCTGGTCACCCAGCGCGGTCTGAGCGTCACCCTGGCCGGGCTCTCCCTCGCCGTCGGCGGCCTCACCTGGGCGCTCGGCTCGTGGATCCAGGCCCGGCCGTGGACGGAGCCGTACCGCGAACGCCTGGTCGTCCTCGGGATGGTCCTCGTCGCGCTCGCGATAGCCGCGGCGCCGAGCGTGCTGATCACGGCGGTGCCGGTGTGGGTGGTCGCGGCCGCCTGGGCCGTCGGCTGCCTCGGCATGGGCGCGGTGATCTCCTCGACGAGCGTGCTGCTCCTGAAGCTCTCGGCGCCGGAGGAGGCGGGCGCGAACTCGGCCGCCCTCCAGATCTCGGACGGCCTCTCGAACGTCCTGCTCCTCGCGATCGGCGGCGCGGCCTTCGCGGCGCTGGGCGGTGGCGCGGTCGGCCACGCGGTGAACGCCCACGCGACGACGGGCTCCCACCCGACGGCCTTCGCGGCGGTCTTCCTGCCGATGGCGGCGGTGGCGGCGGCGGGGGCGTGGGTCGCTACGCGGTTGCACGTGGCGCGTATGTGACACGGCCGGTACCGGACGGCGTACGGCAGTACTGTCCCGGTATGGCCATGAATCTGCGTCTCCGCGACGACCAGACCGAGGCGCTGAGGCGGCTCGCCCAGGAGGAAGGGGTCAGCATGCACACGCTCGTGCTCCGGGCCGTGGACGACTACCTCGCGCGGACCGCACACGAGGCGAGGGTCAGACAGACCACTCGCGAGCAGGCGGCCAGGTGGAGCGAGCTCCTGGAGCGACTCGGATGACGTGTGTGTACCTCTCGGCCGAGGACGTCGTCGGAATCGCCCGCAGCGCGCGCGGACACGCACTGCTCGTGCACGACCTGGGGCTGGTCGCGGAGGCCGCCTACCGGCCGTCGTCGGCCCACTCCGGGAAGGACGTCTACCCGAGCGTTGTCGAGAAGGCCGCTGCCCTCCTCCAGTCGCTGGCCTACCGCCGCCCCTTCGTCGACAGGAACAAGCGCACGGCCTGGCTGTCCTGTGTCACCTTCCTCGCCATGAACGGCGTCCAGCTGCGACCGGACATCGACGCCGCGGAACGCCTGGTCGTCGCCGTCGCGACCGGTGAGACCGACGAGGTCGAGGTGATCGCGAGGGGGCTCCGCGAGCTGATCTCCTCCGACGTGAGCTGAATCGCAACTGTGCAGTCACGGCACGGTTTCATACGAGGTTCCGGCCGGGCCGCCGGTAAGGTGGCCCGGTTGTCATATCTGGACGAGCGTCGAACCCGGAGATCGTGACTACTACCACCACCTCCTCCCATCACCTCTCTCCCGCCTTCCCCGGCCGGGCCCCTTGGGGTACCGCCGGCAAGCTGCGAGCCTGGCAGCAGGGCGCGATGGACAGGTACCTCCAGGAGCAGCCCCGTGACTTTCTCGCCGTCGCCACCCCCGGCGCCGGCAAGACGACCTTCGCCCTGACCCTCGCGTCCTGGCTGCTGCACCACCACGTCGTGCAGCAGATCACGGTCGTCGCGCCCACCGAGCACCTCAAGAAGCAGTGGGCCGCCGCCGCCGCGCGGATAGGGATCAAGCTGGACCCGGACTACAGCGCCGGGCCGCTGAGCAAGGAGTACGACGGGGTCGCCATCACCTACGCCGGCGTCGGAGTCCGGCCCATGCTCCACCGCAACCGCTCCGAGCAGCGCAAGACCCTCGTCATCCTCGACGAGATCCACCACGCCGGAGACTCCAAGTCCTGGGGCGAGGCCTGTCTGGAGGCCTTCGAGCCCGCCACGCGGCGACTCGCCCTCACCGGCACCCCCTTCCGTTCCGACACCAACCCCATCCCCTTCGTCACGTACGAAGAGGGGAACGACGGGATCCGCAGGTCCTCGGCGGATTACACGTACGGCTACGGCAACGCCCTCGGCGACGGCGTCGTCCGGCCCGTCATCTTCCTCTCCTACAGCGGCAACATGCGCTGGCGCACCAAGGCCGGCGACGAGATCGCCGCCCGCCTGGGCGAGCCGATGACCAAGGACGCCGTCTCGCAGGCCTGGCGCACCGCGCTCGACGCGAAGGGCGACTGGATGCCGAACGTGCTCCGTGCCGCCGACCAGCGGCTCACCGAAGTCCGGAAGTCCATCCCGGACGCGGGCGGGCTCGTCATCGCCTCCGACCAGGACTCGGCCCGCTCGTACGCCAAGCTCATCCGTGAGATCACCGGCACCAAGGCCACCGTCGTCCTCTCCGACGACACCGGCGCCTCGAACCGCATCGACGAGTTCAGCGAGAACACCGACCGCTGGATGGTCGCCGTCCGCATGGTGTCCGAGGGCGTCGACGTCCCCCGCCTCTCGGTCGGCGTGTACGCGACGACGATCTCGACCCCCCTGTTCTTCGCACAGGCCGTCGGCCGTTTCGTGCGTTCGCGCAGGCGCGGCGAGACCGCCTCCGTGTTCCTTCCGACGATCCCCAGCCTCCTCGGCTTCGCCAACGAGATGGAGGTCGAGCGCGACCACGTCCTCGACAAGCCCAAGAAGCAGGGCGAGGAGGACCCGTACGCCGAGTCCGAGAAGGAGCTCGCCGAGGCCGAGCGCCAGCAGGACGAGGACACCGGCGAGCAGGACATGCTGCCCTTCGAGGCGCTGGAGTCCGACGCCGTCTTCGACCGCGTCCTCTACAACGCCGCCGAGTTCGGCATGCAGGCCCACCCCGGCAGCGCCGAGGAGCAGGACTACCTCGGCATCCCCGGTCTCCTCGAACCCGACCAGGTCCAGCTGCTGCTGCAGAAGCGCCAGGCCCGGCAGATCGCGCACAGCCGCAGGAAGCCGGACGACGAGGCCGACCTGCTCGAACTCCCCGCGGAGCGGCGCCCTGTCGTTTCCCACAAGGAGCTCCTGGAGCTGCGCAAGCAGCTCAACACGATGGTCGGCGCCTACGTCCACCAGACCGGCAAGCCGCACGGCGTGATCCACACCGAGCTGCGGCGGGTGTGCGGCGGACCGCCGAGCGCCGAGGCCACCGCCGGCCAGATCCGAGAGCGGATCAAGAAGGTCCAGGAGTGGGCCACGCGCATGCGGTGAGTCCCCGCGCCGGCGCACCGCCGCCGGATGTCGGTCAGGATGTCAGTGAGGCCCGTACGAGTCTGCGCGTACGGGCCTCACGCGTCCCGCGGTGACGGGACGCGGCCCGGAGACAGGCCCCCACGGCCGCCTCCGAACACCTTCCACGCTAGAGGCACGACAAAGCCGATCTTGTCAGCCAAAGTCCCTCGTCCGACCGACGAAGGTCCCGAACCGTCTCTATCCGGTCCCCGGCGCCCGGATTCTGGACGAGGTCTTCCGCTGAGCGGAGCGGGTCGCTACTGTCCCGGCTCAAAAGCAATCGCCCCGTGGCAGCGCCGCCGCGGAGCGCAGCCGGTGTACCCCTTCCTGCCGGCGGCCTCTGACGTGCGTCGCCGACGGGACCGGCGTCGCGATCCCGTGAGAGCCCGCCGCCACTCACTCCGAAGGAGAGGGCGTCGTGACCGCGGAAACCTCCCAGACGCTCGACCGGGGACTCAGAGTCCTCAAACTGCTCGCCGACACCGACCACGGCCTGACCGTCACCGAGTTGTCCAACAAACTCGGGGTCAACCGGACGGTCGTCTACCGCCTGCTGGCCACGCTCGAACAGCACGCGCTCGTCCGCCGCGACCTCGGCGGGCGCGCCCGCGTCGGCCTCGGTGTGCTTCGGCTCGGCCGCCAGGTCCACCCCCTGGTCAGGGAGGCCGCGCTGCCCGCGCTGCGCTCGCTCGCCGAGGACATAGGGGCCACGGCCCACCTGACGCTCGTCGACGGGGCGGAGGCGCTGGCCGTCGCGGTCGTCGAACCGACCTGGACCGACTACCACGTCGCCTACCGGGCCGGCTTCCGTCACCCGCTCGACCGGGGCGCGGCGGGTCGCGCGATCCTCGCCGCCCGCCAGGGCTCGCTGATCGAACCCGGCTTCACTCTCACCCACGGCGAGCTGGAGGCCGGCGCGAGCGGGGCCGCCGCACCGCTGGTCGGCGTCACGGGCGTCGAGGGCAGCGTCGGCGTCGTGATGCTCGCGGACGCCGTCCCCGAGCGCGTGGGCCCCCGCGTCGTGGACGCGGCCCGCGAGGTCGCCGACGCGCTGCGCTAGGACGGGCCCAGCGGGTCGATCAGCAGCGCGCCCAGCGGTGTCCGGGCGTGGTGGACCGATCTGCCCGTGCGGGTCGTCGTGATCAGGCCCGCCGCGCGGAGGGCCTGGGCGTGGGCCGAGGCCGTCGCGTTGCTGACGCCCAGACGGCGGGCCAGGCCCGTCGTCGTCCTGGCCTCGTCCAGGGCGCGGAGCAGCTCGGCCCGGGTCCTGCCGAGCACCCCTGTGAGAGCCTCCTCGCGCGTGCCGTCGCCGTCCGGGGCGAGCGGCAGGCCCCGGCCAGCCGGGTAGGCCAGGACCACGGGGTGCCCGGGCAGGTCCTGGACGAGCGGTCCACCCCGCCAGTGGAAGGTCGGCAGCAGGACGAGCCCCCGGCCGTCGAGCCGCACGTCCCGGCCGCCCGGGACGCCGGTGACGCCGGGCCACTCCCACACCCCGTCCCGCAGCCGTGAGCCCGGGGCGGCATGCGTCAGGGCGACGCCGAGGCCCTGCTCCGCGACCGTCAGCGCGTGCCGGGTGAACTCCGCCCGGTGCAGGTCCTGGACCATCGGCCACACCGGGGCCAGGACCGTCTCGTACGCCGCCGCCTGCGCGCGGTCCAGCGTGTTCCACGCCCTGGCGTCCCCGCTGTGCAGGGCGTGGACCCACGACGGCACCCGGCCCCCGCCCGCGTACACCCGCTCCAGCTCCGACCGGACGAACTCCGGGCGGCTCGCGCGGATCAGGGCGAAGCCCTCCTCCCGCGTCCCGCCGAGGACGTCGAGGAAGCGCGGGGCCACCCCGCCCGGCACCAGGTCCGCGAGCGGCCCGGCCGCCGCCGGCAGGGCGCGCGACAGCCTGCCCCGCCAGCGCCCGAAGAGCAGCTCCTCGTGCGGTGCGCCCAGCATCATGAGGGCCGCGTGCAGCTCCGGCACGGGCGACGGCCGGGGCGCGAACCGCACCCGGGTGAAGTCGTCCACGGTGAAGTGGATACGCAGCACCTGTCCGAACTCCTCGACGTCCGCCTGCCTTTCGGGCTGGGCCTGAACCTTCGCGCACGGCCCCGCCCCGCCCAAGGATGCCGTGCATGAACCAGCACACCGCACCCACCCGCCGCACCGTCGCCAAGGGCGCCCTCCTCGCCGCAGCCGCCACCCTGCTCGGCCCCACCGCCACCGCCACCGCCAAGGCCGCGGCACCGGCCGCCCTCCGGCTGCCCGGGCCGACCGGCCCCCACCCCGTCGGCCTCCGCACCTTCGCGCTGACGGATACCTCCCGCAACGACCCCTGGGAGCCCGCCCTCGGCGTACGGGAGGTCATGATCAGCGTCCTGTACCCGGCCCGCACCGTCCGCGACCGCCCGCGCGCCCCGCAGCTCACCCCCGCGGAGGCCGGGGAGTTCGCCGGCCTGGCGCCCATGGTGCGCCCCGGGCTGCCGGCCGCCGGCGTCGACTGGGGCGCGGTCCTCACCCATGGGCACGTGGACGCCCCGGCCCTCCCGGGCCGCCGCCCGGTACTCGTGTACAGCCCGGGCGGCGGAGACTCCCGCACCCTCGGCACGACCCTCGCCGAGGACCTGGCGAGCCACGGCCGGATCGTCGTCCTCGTCGACCACCCCGGCGACGCGAGCCAGGTGGAGCTGCCCAGTGGGATGCGCTGGACCGTCCTGCGCGGGAATCCGGACCCGGCGACCTTCCGCACCATGATCGACACCCGGGTCGCGGACATCCGCTTCGTCCTCGACCGGCTCGGGAGCCTGCCCCTCGCCCCCGTCATGGACCTCCGCCGAATCGGTGTGTACGGACACTCGGCGGGCGGCACCGCCGCCGTCCACGCACTGGCCACCGACGACCGGCTCGCCGCCGGCGTGAACCTGGAGGGATACCTCGACCTGGACCCGGACCTCCTGGAAGGCCTCGACCGGCCCCTGCTCATGTTCCGCACGGACGGATTCGCAGGCGCCGCACGCATCGCACGTTCCTGGGCGGGCGTACCGGCCCGCCGCGTCCCGCTGGCCGAGAGCAACCACTGGGTGTTCGGCGACTACGCCTTCCTCGTCCCCCAGCTCCAGGCCGCCGGGCTCGTCACTGCGGCGGCGCGGGCCGCGCTCATCGGGCCTGCCGACCCGGCGGCGGCGGTCCACGCCGTGCGGCGCGGAACGCGGTCCTTCTTCGCCCGCCACCTGCAGGCGCCCGCGCCCCCGGCCCGGGGGAGGCACGCGCCCCAGTAGATTGGATGCGTGCTCTCCAGCCTGTCTCGTCCCCGTGCCCTCGCGCTCTGCGCCCTGCCGGTCGCCGCGCTCTTCGCCGTCGTCGGGCTCGCGCCGCTGCCGTACGCGATCGCGCAGCCCGGTACGACCGCCGACGTGCTCGGCAAGGACAAGGGGCGCGAGGTCATCACCATCACCGGCGCCCCGGTCCGGCCGACCGAGGGGCAGCTGAGGATGACGACCATCCTCGCGACCGGGCCGTCCACCGAGGTCGACCTCGGGGACGTGGCCGACGCCTGGTTCCGCACCGACCGGGCCGTCCTGCCGCGCGAGTCCGTCTACCCGTCGGGGAAGTCCGACGCCGAGATCGAGAAGCGCAACCTCGGCCAGATGAAGCAGTCCCAGGACGCGGCGACCCTCGCCGCCCTCGACTACCTCAAGCTGGACCCCGAGGAGGTGAAGGTGACCCTGCACCTCGCCGACATCGGCGGACCCAGCGCCGGGCTGCTCTTCTCCCTCGGCATCGTCGACAAGCTCGACGACGGCGACCTCACCGGCGGCAAGACCGTCGCCGGTACGGGAACGATCGACGCGGACGGCACGGTCGGCGCCGTCGGCGGCGTCTCCCTCAAGACCCAGGCCGCCGCGCGGGACGGGGCCACCGTCTTCCTCGTACCGAAGGCGGAGTGCTCCGATGCCCAGGCCGAGCGGCCGAAGGGCCTCCGGCTCGTCCCCGTCACCGCGCTCAGCGACGCGGTCGCGTCCCTCCGGGCCCTGGAACAGGGGCAGGAGTCGAAGGTCCCGAGCTGCTGACGGATCCGGCGTCGGGTATGCCCTCCGCGGGCGTGGCGGGCGTGGCGTCCATTCCCCGCCAGGAGGGGAAGACCAGCGGGGCGAGAGTCGTGAGGAAGTAGAGCCCGCCGATCCCGAGCAGCGTCGGCGTCAGCCCCACCCGCTCGACCAGGAAGCCGGCCGCCAGACCCCCGAGCGGGGTCGTGAGCAGCACCCCGGCCGTACTCGCGCCCACGACCCGGCTGCGCAGCGCCTCCGGCACCTGCTCGTACATGACGGTCGTCAGGATCGGGTTGAGGACGCCGACGCCGAATCCGGCCGCCGCCAGCGTGACGAGCAGCGGCGCCGTGGTGTCGGTCAGCGCGGCCACCACGTACGGCGGGGCGCCGCCGACGAGGAACCCCGCCGCGAACACGGCCCGGCGGGGGAGACGCACCCCGACCGCCCCGTACAGCAGCGCCCCGGCGAGCGCGCAGCCGGCGAAGACCGAGACCAGCAGGCCCTGGGCGGCCGGTCCGCCCAGCTCCTCCCGGGCGTGGACCGGAAGCAGCACCGAACTCCAGCTCTGTGCCAGGCCGTTGGTGACCATCACCATGACCATGATGCCGAGCAGCAGCCGGGACCGGAACAGATAGGCGTATCCCTCGCGGAGGTCCGCCCGGTAGCGGGCGGGGGAGAGCCGGGGGCCGTCGCGCATCGGCTCCGCCGAGGGCACCCCGCGCAGGCCCGCGGTGACGAGCAGCGCGGAGAGGCCGAAGGTGGCCGCGTCGAGGAACAGGACCGTGTCGGCGCCCAGGAAGGCGACGAGCAGTCCGGCTACGGCGGCGCCCGTCATCCGCGCACCGCGCGCCACGGCGTCGTAGAGGCTCGCCGCCCGGGGGAGTGCGGTCCCGGCCCGCTGGGCCAGGTCGGGGACCAGGACGTGCCGCGCCATCTCGCCGGGCGCGTGGAACAGGCCGGTGACCGCCATCAGCGCGCACAGCATCCAGAACTCCAGGACGCCGAGGTGGTGCAGCAGCGGGATCATGGCGAGCGCGAGCCCGCAGACCAGGTCGGAGGCGATGCTGACCCGGCGGCGGCCCAGACGGTCGATGACCGGTCCGCCGGCGAGCGTGGAGAGGAGGACGGGGAGGGCCGCGCAGAAGGCGACGAACCCCGCTTTGCCGGGGCTTCCCGTGGTGTCGAGCGCGAACCACGGGACACCGATCAGAGTGAGTGAATTGCCCGTGATCGAGACGGCGTTGGCTGTGAGGACGGTGGCCAGCGGGCCTCGGGCGTTCTTCGCGGCGCCGGTATCGGCGGCGGTCTCGTTTCCCCCCGGAACGGTCATGCGGCCAAGGTGACCGGTCGGTTCGCCGGTGTGGCCATCCGCAGGCCCAACTCGACGAGCTTCCACCCCAGTTGGACGCGGAGGGGTGCGCTGGGGGCCTGCTCGGCGGCCGACCGGCGGGCGGCGGCCGCCTCGCTGTGCAGCTCGGTCGCGGTCAGGGCGTGCAGGTGCAGGTGGATGTCGGCGTGCATGGTGCGGGTTCCTTCCATGAGCGTGGATGGGCGCGCGCCGGTGGCGCGGCGGTCAGTCCTCTTGCTGGGGGAACGCGTGCAGATGGACCCGCACGCGCTCGGCGCCCGGCGCGTCCGTGTCGGCGCTGTCGCGGTAGCTGTCCATCAGTTCGTGGACCTTCCCGGTCAGCTCGCGCAGCTTCTCGATCGGCAGTCTCAGGGTGAAGTCGCTCATGTCCGAGGCGCCCTGCCAGTCCTCGTCCCAGTCGTGCCGGGTGCCGAGGTAGGTGTTCAGCTCCTGTGTGTGGATGGTCGCCATCTCGAACAGGAAGACCTCCAGGGCGCCCTGGACCTCGGGGTCCGGGTTCCTGTGGAGCGTCTCGTCCAGGGACGTCCCCTGCTGGGCCGCCTTCCACCACCGCTCCCGGCCCTTGCCGCGCGTCGGGTCGTCCTCGACGAAGCCCACGGCTGCGAGCTGGCGCAGGTGGTAGCTGGTCGCGCCGCTGGACTCGCCGAGCCGCTCGGCCAGTTGGGAGGCGGTGGCGGGCCCGTAGCGACGGAGGGCCCGCAGCAGCTGGATGCGCAGCGGGTGGGCGAGCCCGCGCAGGGAGCGCGGGTCCAGGGTGCGGCTCAGGTGCTTCTCGGGCTCGGACATGGCTCAAGCCTAGAGTTGCAAAGAAGAGGTTGCAAGGGGTTCTTTGCAACCTCTTCTTTGCAGAGACCTTTTTGCAGCGACTTCTTTGCGTCCGTCTTCTCGGCCCTACTCCTGCGCCGCCTGCTCCACCAGCGGGATGATCCGCAGCGGCACCGGGTTCTCCATCACGATCGCCGTCGACGCCCGCACGATCCCCTCGAAGCCCACCACCTTGTCGATCACCCGCTGGAGGTCGGCGTTGGAGCGGGCGACCAGCCGGCAGAGCATGTCGCCGTGGCCCGTCGTCGTGTGCAGTTCGAGCACCTCCGGCACCGTCGCCAGGTGCCCCCGCACGTCCGCCCCCTGGCCCTGTTTGATCTCCAGCGTGGCGAAGGCCGTCACCGGATAGCCCAGCGCCGCCGGGTCCACCTGCGGCCCGAAGCCGCAGATCACCCCGGTCGCCTGGAGCCGGTCGAGGCGCGCCTGCACCGTCCCGCGCGCCACCCCGAGGCGCCGGGAGGCCTCCAGGACCCCTATGCGCGGCTCGCGTGCGAGAAGCGTGATCAGCCGGCCGTCCAAATGATCGATCGCCACAACGGTCTCCCCGTGGTCAGGATGTACAAGTCGCACGGCCATACTCGCCTGCTGCTGTACAGATTGACCAGCGGAACAACAAACTCTTGCGCACCTTGCCGAACGGCGGGACATTGCTGCCATGACTGAGACCATCGATCACACCCCTTCCACCGCGCGTAAGGCCGATCCCTTCCCGGTCAAGGGAATGGACGCGGTCGTCTTCGCCGTCGGCAACGCCAAGCAGGCCGCGCACTACTACTCCACGGCCTTCGGCATGAAGCTGGTCGCCTACTCCGGACCGGAGAACGGCAGCCGCGAGACCGCCAGTTACGTCCTCACCAACGGCGCCGCCCGTTTCGTGTTCACCTCCGTCATCAAGGTCTCGACCGACCGGGGCCGCTTCCTCGCCGACCACGTCGCCGAGCACGGTGACGGTGTCGTCGACCTGGCGATCGAGGTGCCGGACGCCCGTGCCGCGTACGCCTACGCCGTCGAGCACGGCGCCACCGGCATCACCGAGCCGTACGAGCTGAAGGACGAGAACGGCACCGTCGTCCTCGCCGCCATCGCCACCTACGGCAAGACCCGCCACACCCTCGTCGAGCGCTCCGGCTACGACGGCCCGTACCTGCCGGGCTTCGTCTCCGCGAACCCGATCGTCGAGCCGCCGGCCAAGCGCACCTTCCAGGCCATCGACCACTGCGTGGGCAACGTCGAGCTCGGCAAGATGAACGACTGGGTCGGCTTCTACAACAAGGTCATGGGCTTCACGAACATGAAGGAGTTCGTGGGCGACGACATCGCGACCGAGTACTCGGCGCTGATGTCGAAGGTCGTCGCGGACGGCACCCTCAAGGTGAAGTTCCCGATCAACGAGCCGGCGATCGCGAAGAAGAAGTCGCAGATCGACGAGTACCTGGAGTTCTACGGCGGCGCCGGCGTCCAGCACATCGCCCTCGCCACCAACGACATCGTCGCCACCGTGCGCGCGATGCGGGCCGCGGGCGTCTCCTTCCTCGACACCCCCGACTCGTACTACGACACCCTCGGCGAGTGGGCGGGCGAGACCCGCGTGCCCGTCGAGACCCTGCGCGAGCTGAAGATCCTCGTCGACCGCGACGAGGACGGCTACCTGCTGCAGATCTTCACCAAGCCGGTGCAGGACCGCCCGACCGTCTTCTTCGAGATGATCGAGCGCCACGGCTCCATGGGCTTCGGAAAGGGCAACTTCAAGGCCCTGTTCGAGGCGATCGAGCGCGAGCAGGAGAAGCGCGGCAACCTCTAGTCGCCAACGCCTTGCGGGAGGGTTCCGGGGTCCGGCCCCGGGACCCTCCCGCATGTGCTCCCGGCCCATACGGGGGGTGGGCCGGGAGCACCGCCGACGGCGCCCGCGCTACTCGCGCGACGCGCCCGACGCCGCTGCCTCCGACGCTTCCGTGCCGGACGCTTCCGTGCCGGACGCCGCCGTGCCGGACGCCGCCGTGCCCGACACCTTCGCGTCGGCCTCCGGCGCGCCCTCCGCCGCCTCCTTAGGTGCCGCCGAGTCCTTCGGCTCCGCCGCCTTCGCGGAGCCCGCGGGCGGCTCCGGGCGGAGTTCCTTCGGGAGTTCGTCGGACAGCTCACCCAGGGCCGTCAGGGCCTGCTCCGCCCGCCGGGCGTGCAGCGGGGAGAACACGGGGTTGATCCGCAGCGCCTGCTCCAGATGGCGGCGGGCCGGGCCGGTCTGCCCCAGGGCACGCTCGATCTCGCCCAGGTGGTACGTGAAGAGCGCGCTCCGCAGCCCCTCGTCCGTGGCCCGCTTCGCGTACCCGAGCGCCTCCTGCGGCTGCCCGGCCCGGTACAGCGCCCACCCCAGCGCGTCCGCCACCGCCACCGAGCGGTGCCCGCGCGCCCACTCCGCCCGCAGCCGCACCACCGCCGCGGCCGGCTCGCCGTGGTCCGCGTCCAGCAGCCCCTGAGCCACCTCGCCCCGCACCCACGCACCCGTCCGCAGCCGCTCGTACAGCGCCCGCGCTTCCCGGTCCAGGCCCACCGCCTCGTACAGCTCGCCCGCCTCCAGGAGGTACTCCGGCAGCGGCAGCCGGGCCAGCGCCGCCCGCCAGTCGCGCAGCGCCTCGTCCGTACGGCCCAGGCCCGCGAGCGCCCGCGCACGCCCCGCGAGCGACGGCCCGTGGTCCCGTACGAGCCGCAGCGCCGAGCCGTACCGGGCGAGCGCCTCCGCCGCCTCGCCCCGCTCCCACGCCAGGTCCCCGAGCCGCCCCAGCGACGCCGCCTTCTCCGCGTCCGTCTCCGCCAGCGCCGCCGCGTCCAGGGCCGCCGCGTCGGCGTCCTCGCGCCAGCCCCGGTTCCGGTACGCCTGCGCTGCACGCGCGCGCACGACCGCGCCCGCGTGCAGCTCCTCCAGCTTCTCCGACGCCTTCCGGGCGGCCTCGTAGTCGCCGAGGCCGTTGTACGCGTCGATCAGGACCGGGTACGCGGGCCAGCGCCCCGGCTCCGCCTTCCGTACCCGCTCGCCCCACTCCTTGGCGGTCTTCCAGTCGCCGCGCGCCCCCGCCAGCGCCCCGAGCCCCAGCTGCGCGTCCACATTGCCCCGGGCGGCGGGCCGTTCGGCCAGGGAGCGCTTCAGCGCACGCTCGGCCCTCGGGTAGTCCCGTACGTCTCCGATCCGCGTCCCGCGCTCCGTGTACGCCGCGCCGAGCGCCGCCCAGGACGCGTCGTCGTCGGGGTGGGCCCGCAGCCACTTCTCCCGGTCGGTGATCAGCGCGGCCAGGTCGGGCAGCGCGGCCTGCGCACCGGCGTGCGCCGCGATCGTCGCCCGCTCCGCCGGACCGGGCGGGGGCGGCGGCCCCTGGCCGACGAGCTCGGGGACGTACAGCAGGGCCGTCGCAGCGAGGACCGCGCCCACGCCCGCCGCCAGGACCGTCCTCGACACGTTCTGGGTCTTCATGGCGCTCACTGTGCGCCCGCACGCGCCTGTACGAAGAGCACACGAAGCGCCCGCTCCGGCGGGTTCACACCGATGGCCCCGGGTGCCACGCTGGACGCATGGACGATCTTCTGACGCGGCTGCGCGCCGGGCTACCCGCCGAGGCGCTCCTCACCGACCCGGACGTGACGGCCTCCTACTCCCGCGACATGGCGAGCTTCTGCGCGGCCGGCACCCCCGCGGTCGTCGTGCTCCCGCGCACCGTCGAACAGGTCCGGCACGTCATGCGGACCGCCACCGAACTCCGTGTCCCCGTCGTCCCCCAGGGAGCCCGCACGGGCCTGTCCGGCGGCGCCAACGCCGCCGAGGGCTGCATCGTGCTCTCCCTGGTCAAGATGGACCGCATCCTCGAGATCAACCCGGTCGACCGGATCGCCGTCGTCGAACCGGGTGTCGTCAACGCGGTGCTGTCACGGGCCGTCGCCGAACACGGCCTGTACTACCCGCCGGACCCCTCCAGCTGGGAGACGTGCACCATCGGCGGGAACATCGGCACCGCCTCCGGAGGTCTGTGCTGTGTGAAGTACGGCGTCACCGCCGAGTACGTCCTCGGCCTCGACGTCGTCCTCGCCGACGGCCGGCTCCTGACCACCGGCCGCCGCACCGCCAAGGGCGTCGCCGGATATGACCTGACCAGGCTCTTCGTCGGATCCGAGGGCAGCCTCGGCATCGTCGTCGGGGCCGTGCTCGCGCTCAGGCCGCAGCCCCCGGCCCAGCTCGCGCTCGCCGCCGAGTTCCCCTCCGCGGCCGCCGCCTGCGAGGCCGTCTGCGCGATCATGGAGCGCGGCCACACCCCGTCGCTGCTCGAACTCATGGACCGCACCACCGTCCAGGCCGTCAACAGGCTGGCGCACATGGGGCTGCCCGACACCACCGAGGCGCTCCTCCTGTGTGCCTTCGACACCCCGGACCCGGCCGCCGATCTGGCCGCCGTCGGGGAGCTGTGCACGGCGGCGGGCGCCACCGAGGTCGTGCCGGCCGCGGACGCCGTCGAGTCCGAACTCCTCCTCCAGGCGCGCCGGCTCTCCCTCACGGCCCTGGAGACGATCAAGTCCGCGACGATGATCGACGACGTGTGCGTGCCGCGGACGAAGCTGGCCGCGATGCTCGACGGCACGTCGGCGATCGCGGAGAAATACGACCTGACCATCGGCGTCTGCGCGCACGCGGGGGACGGCAACACCCATCCCGTCGTCTGCTTCGACCACGCCGACGAGGACGAGTCGCGGCGGGCGCGGGAGTCCTTCGACGAGATCATGGCGCTCGGGCTCGCCCTCGGCGGCACGATCACCGGTGAGCACGGCGTGGGCGTCCTCAAGAAGGAGTGGCTGGCCAGGGAGTTGGGTCCGGTCGGTCTCGAACTCCAGCGCGGGATCAAGCACACCTTCGATCCGCTGGGGCTGCTCAACCCCGGGAAGCTGTTCTGAGACCTCCAGGGGTACGAGGGGTACGAGGGTCAGGTGGCCGAGGCGGGACAAGCGGCTCACAGCTCACCGTCCTGCGACTCGTCCGACGGCCACGGGTCGCGCAGCCACAGCTCGTCGGTGATCACGGTGGTCGCCAGGAGTTCGGCGAGCCCGTCGTCCATGCCGAGCCGCTCGGACTCGGTGCCCGGCGGCACCGCCCGCAGGGTCCGCTCCAGCCAGGCGGACACCTGCGCGGACGGGGCTTCGAGCAGGGCGTCCCCGTCGGGGGAGGAGAGCGCCATCAGGACGACGTTGCGGCCCTCGACCTTCGTCGGCCAGATGCGGACGTCGCCGTGGCCGCAGGCCCGGAAGACGCCCTCGACGAGCAGCTCCCGTGCGAAGGTCCAGTTGACCGGGTGGTCCGAACCGACGTGGAAGGTGATGTGGACGGCGTACGGGTCGTCGGTGCGGTAGGCGAGCCGGGCGGGGACGGGGACGGCGCGCTCGGGGGAGAGCACCAGCCTGAGCTCCAGCTCGCGCTCGACGGTGGTGTTGTCGGTGTTCTGCATGGTCGTACGTCCTCTCGTGGAGGGCCCCGGACGGGCCTTCACCAGGAGAGAGCGGGGTCCACGCCGTTCATTACGCGACTTCGGGAAGTTTTTTCGGAAAGTTTTTGAGAGCTCAGGCAGAGCACCCGCGGAGCGCCTGGATGCCGCTCGCGAGCCCGGATGCGTCGGCCCGAACATCACCATGAGTGACCGATTCCGGTCTCTGTCGCCCGAAGGCGGTCTTTCTCGTGGGCTCTTTCTTCCCTCGGGGACGTTCTTCGTTACTGTCCTCCTTGGGCGCGGCATGCCCGGGGGAGCGGCCGTGGGATCAAAGGCGTTGTGACTGAACGGAGTCGGGGCAGTGGCTACTCCTCCTGGAGGCGGCGGAGAGGTACCGCAGGCGGGGTACTACCCGGACCCGTCCATTCCCGGATACATCCGGTACTGGAACGGGGGCGCCTGGGTGCCCGGTACGAGCCGGCCGGCCCCCAAGGACGGCGAGGGCACGCCGAACCCGCCGGCCGGGGCGATCCCGGCGGGTCCGATCCTGGCCTCCGGCCCGGCGCCCGCGCCGGTGGTTCCGCAGTACCCGGCGGCGGCGCAGAACCTCGCGCCGGCCCAGAGCCGGGCTCCCGCACCGAGCCCGGTCCGGAACCCGGCCCAGGACCCGGCCCACGGCCCGGTCCAGAACCCCGCTCACGACCCGGCCCGGATCGCGGCCCAGAACCAGGGGGGCAGTCCGGCCCTGGCCCCTGCGCCCGTCCCGGCGGCCCTTCCCGCGGCCTCCGTTCCGGCGGTCGAGGAGACGGGGCCCGTCTTCTTCGACGACTTCGAGGAGGAGCCGGTGACGCCGGAGCCCTCCTCGGCCTGGCAGGCGGACACCGCCCGCCAGACCGGCTTCGGCGGCGACCGCGACCAGAAGGTCGCCTGGGGCGCGCCCCAGGAACAGCAGCCCGAGCCTCCGGTCCAGCCCCAGGCTCAGGCCCAGCCCCAGCACCCGGCCCAGCACCAGCCTCAACCGCAGCGGCGGGCCCCCGTCGTCCCCGACCCGCGGACCCCGGCCGAATGGCCCGTCGCGGGCGCGAGCGAGCCGGCCGAGCCCCACGCGGCCGCCCCGGCTCCTACCCCTGCCCCCGCGCCGACGGCGGACCCCCGGTCGACCGGGGGAGCCGCGCGCCTCGGCGGCATGCCCGTCACCCCCGCCCCCGCCCCGGCCCCGCAGCCGCAGGCGGCCCCCGAGCCGGTGACCCCCGCCCCCGTACCTTCCACGCCCTCCTGGGCACAGCAGCCGCAGCCGCAGGTCCAGCACCAGCCCCGACCCCAGCCGCAGCCCCAGGCCCAGGCCCAGCCCCAGGAACAGCAGGAGCAGCAGCAGCCGGTCCTGCCGTGGAAGCCGCCGGTCGAGGACGTGTTCCAGCAGGCGGCCCGCGCCCAGGCCGCCGCCCGCCCCGCGGGTCTCGGCAGGCGCCTGCTGGCCCGGCTGATCGACACCGTCGTCCTGGGCGCGCTCGTCGGCGCCGCGGCGTTCCCCTTCGTGACCGCCGCCCTCGACCACATCGACGGCAAGATCGAGGCGGCCAAGCAGTCCGGCACCACCGTCCAGGTCTGGCTCCTGGACGCGACGACCTCCGTGCAGTTCGGTATCGCGCTCGCCTCGCTCTTCGTCATCGGCGTCCTGTACGAGGCGCTGCCCACCGCCAAGTGGGGCCGGACGCTGGGCAAGAAGCTGTGCGGGCTCGAGGTGCGGGACATCGAGGCGCACCAGCCGCCGCGGTTCGGCGCGGCCCTGCGGCGCTGGCTCGTCTACAGCGTCCTCGGGCTCCTGGTCATCGGCGTCCTCAACGTCCTGTGGTGCCTCTTCGACCGCCCCTGGCGGCAGTGCTGGCACGACAAGGCGGCCCGCACCTTCGTCGCACGCTGAGCGGGGCAGGGCGACCGGGCCGACGAGCGGGCCGACGGCCGGGCAGGCCGCCCGGCCCGCCGGGGCGGTCCCCCGAACGGGCGTTCATCTCGTGCGGGACGGTCGCCCCCGGGATGCACTGCCCCCATGAGCACCGACCAGCCGCCGCCCGGCCAGCCGCCCGAGGAGGACCCGTTCCTCAAGAGGCCGCAGGAGCCCACACCGCCCTCCGCCGGCCAGCCGCCGCCTGAGGGAACGCCCCCGCCCGGGCAGCCTCCTGGCGGGCCTCCGCCGGGGAACCCGTACGGTCCCTCGTCCGGTTCTCCGTACGACAACATGCCGCCGCCCCCGCCTCCGTACGGGAGCGGTTACGGCGGTGGTTACGGCGGGACCGATCCGCTCTCCGGGATGCCGCCGCTCGCCGAATCCGGCCGCCGCATCCTGGCCCGTGTGATCGACTGGCTCATCGTCGCGGTGCCGCTGGCGATCATCGGCATCCCGTTCGACATCTACGAGCGGGCGACCCGGGACGGCAACGACTTCGGGGACACGGTCAACAGCCTCAACGGCGGCAGCCAGCTGGTCTTCCAGCTCATCACGATCGTCGCGTACGTCGCCTACGACACGGTGATGACGGCCAAGAACGGCCAGACGCTCGGCAAGAAGCTGATGAAGCTCCGGGTCGCGATGCTCAACGACGGCTCGACGCCCCCGATGAGCCAGTCGCTGCTGCGGGCCGTCGTGCTGTGGCTGCCCGCGCTGATCTGCTGCGCCTGTCTGTGGCCGCTGCTCCTGCTCATCCTCATCCTGGTCGACAAGCCCTACAAGCAGGGCCTGCACGACAAGGCGGCGAAGACGGTGGTCGTCACCGCCCAGTAGAGAGCGTCACGAACCGATCCGGGTATCGGCGCCCGCGCCCACGCGCGCGGCCGGTATCCGGATCTCTTCGTTCCCGAGGGAGGAAGGCGCGGGGGGAGCGGCCGGAACAGGCGCCGCGGAAGTCTTGACGGGCCTCGCCCGTACCGGCATCGTCACCGCCACGAGAACGCCGAGCAGCAGGCCCGCGGCGCAGATCACCGCGATCCCGAGGGTCGTCGTCGTACGGGAGAGCAACAGCAGGGCGACGGTCGCGAGGGCGACGGTGGCCGAACCGTAGGCGAGTTGTGCGGCGTTCGGTCGCTGCATGACAGGTACCGCCCCCTCAGGACATCGGTTCGACTCTATGACGGTGGATGCCCGGAGGGAACCAGTGGTAAGCGTGACCTAACCCACCGTGCCGGTGCACGGGGGGCGCACGGAGTCACGCGACCCGCCCGCCGTCCGCCGCGATGCGCCTGACGGACTGTCGCACGGCCGGTCGGTGCGCGAGGGATGTCCCTTGCGTACCCATTGGATGCCCGATTATCGGAAATCCGCTCCCACATAGTGCAGTTGGTCTGTGCAAGTCAAGATCTGTCTTTTCTGGCGCCACTCCGGTCAAATGTCGTCACTTGTGACGCGCGACCCCGCAGGACGGACACCCCACCTTCGGTCCGGGTGCGTGGGCGCCGGGGAGGACTACATCAAGTGACCAACAGACGACGGGCGATCAGAGCGTCCGCAGTCGTCGTGGCGCTCGCGGCCACCGCCGCCACCGCCTCGACTTTCTCCACCGCCTGGGCCGACAGCGACGGCAACGTGTCGCCGGCCGGCATCCAGACCGTCGACAAGACGACGGTCGACCACGACCTCGACGGTCCGTACAGCAAGAAGCAGGAGCAGCAGCGCAAGGCTGCCCTGGAGCAGGTGCTGAACGGCGAGGCGAAGGTCGAGACCCGCGGGGGCTCGCAGGTCGTCAAGCTCGCCAGCAAGAAGTACGTCGAGCTGGGCCGCGAGAAGACCGACAAGATCTTCACGATCCTCGTCGAGTTCGGCGACAAGGTGGACAACACCACCCTTGTCGACCGCGAGGACGACGACACGACCGAGCTCAAGCCGATGTACGGCGGCGAGCCCGGCCCGCTGCACAACCAGATAGCCAAGCCGGACCGTGCGAACGACAACTCCACGGCGTGGCAGGCGGATTACAACCAGAAGCACTTCCAGGACCTGTACTTCGGTACGGGCAAGGATGCCAAGGGCAAGCCGAAGCAGTCGCTGAAGACCTACTACGAGAAGACCTCGTCCGGCCGGTACTCGGTCGACGGCGCCGTCTCCGACTGGGTCAAGGTCGACTACAACGAGGCCCGTTACGGCTCGAACTACTGCGGCGACACCAACTGCCCCAACGTCTGGGACACCGTCCGTGACGGCGTCACCGCGTGGGCGGCCGCTCAGAAGGCCCAGGGCAAGACCGACGCCCAGATCAAGGCCGACCTGGCGCAGTACGACCAGTGGGACCGCTACGACTTCGACGCCGACGGCAACTTCAACGAGCCCGACGGCTACATCGACCACTTCCAGATCGTCCACGCGGGCGAGGACGAGTCGGCCGGTGGCGGCGCCGAGGGCACCAACGCGCTGTGGGCCCACCGCTGGTACGCGTACGGCACCAACGCCGGCAAGACCGGCCCGGCGAACAACAAGTCCGGTGGTACGCAGATCGGCGACACCGGCATCTGGGTCGGCGACTACACGATGCAGCCGGAGAACGGCGGCCTCGGCGTCTTCGCGCACGAGTACGGCCACGACCTCGGTCTGCCGGACCACTACGACACCTCGGGCGGCGAGAACTCCACCGGGTTCTGGACCCTGATGTCGTCCGGTTCCTGGCTCGGCCAGGGCAAGGACGCCATCGGCGACCTGCCCGGCGACATGACCTCGTGGGACAAGCTCCAGCTCGGCTGGCTGAACTACGCCAAGGTCAACGACTGGCAGCGTGGCACCAAGACCACCCACAAGCTGGGCGTCTCGGAGTACAACACCAAGAACCCGCAGGCGCTCGTCGTCGAGCTGCCGAAGAAGTCGGTTCCCACCGAGGTCGTGGCCCCCGCCGAGGGTGCCACCCAGTGGTGGAGCAACATGGGTGACGACCTCAAGAACACCCTGACCCGCCCGGTCGACCTGACCGGCAAGTCCTCGGCCTCCCTGGAGCTCCAGGGCTGGTGGGACATCGAGAAGGGTTACGACTTCCTCTACGCCGAGGTCTCGACCGACGGCGGCGCCAACTGGACCGCCCTCGACGGCACCGCCAACGGTGTGGCGCTTCCGCGCGACGCCGCCGGCTCCCCGTCGCTGACGGACGTCTCCGGTGCGCACAAGAAGCTCGTCTACGGCCTCGACGCCTACGCGGGCAAGAAGTTCGACCTCCGCTTCCGCTACCAGACGGACGGCGGCGCGGGCGGCAAGGGCTTCACCGCCGACGCCATCACCCTCGCCGCGGACGGTGCCACCGTCTTCTCGGACAACGCCGAGAACGGTGACAACGGCTGGGTCTCGAAGGGCTTCTCGCGGATCGCGAAGGGCTTCAGCAAGGACTACGAGCAGTACTACATCGCGGAGAACCGCCAGTACGTCTCGTACGACGCGACCCTCAAGGTCGGCCCGTACAACTTCGGTTTCACGGGCGACAAGGCCGGCTGGGTCGAGCACTACCCGTACCAGAACGGTCTGCTCATCTGGAAGTGGGACCTGTCCCAGAAGGACAACAACACCTCGAAGCACCCGGGCGTGGGTCGTATCCTCCCGATCGACGCGCACCCGAGCCCGCTGAAGTGGTCCGACGGCACGCTGATGCGCAACCGCGTCCAGTCGTACGACGCCCCCTTCAGCCTCTCCCGCACGGACGGCTTCCAGCTGCACAAGGCGGGCGTGGGCACCTGGGTTCCGTCGCAGGCCGGTAACCCGGTCTTCGACGACCGCAAGGGCACCTACTGGTACCCCGAGACCGAGCGCGCCGGTGTCAAGACAACTGACACCAACACCAAGATCCAGGTCGTCAAGGAGCCGAAGGATGGCCAGACGATCACGGTTCAGGTTGGCCCGTCGACCAAGTAGTCGATAAAGCTGCAGGTCAAAGCATGATCGGCCGTCGCCCCCTAGCGGGCGACGGCCGATCGTGTTTAGGTGCGTCTGACGCAGTTCTTATTGACATCTGATCCACGGGGGAGTGGTTCCGCATGCCCAACGGAGGGTTCTGCAAGCTGCCGGGCGGCAGCGTGGTCGTCGCGATAGGGCTGCCAAGCCCGGCCCGCGACGGGGCCTCGGTCCGCTTCCTGGTCCATGCCGCCAACCGTGCCCGCGCCCTGACCCGGCTGCGGAACCTCGGTCTGCGCGCGGTCTACCTCCGCGGCAACAGCGAGCCGCCCACCCCGGACGAGATCACGGCCGTCCTGCACCACCCCGACGGCCTGCTCTGGAGATCCGCGCCCGGCGCCGCCCAGGAACTCTGGCACCCGGTCCGCACCCTCCCGAAGGAACCCGCGGCGTAGTCCCGCCGGGGGCTCCAGGGGGGCTCCAGGGGCTCCGGGGGCTTTCTAGACCACCGGCTCGCCCGTCAGCCGCACGCCCGCCGCCCCGAGCTCCTCCAGGGCCTTCGCCGTCGTCGCCTTCGCGACCCCGGCCGTCAGGTCGAGCAGCACATGGGTCCGGAAGCCCTCCCGCGCCGCGTCCAGGGCCGTCGCCCGGACGCAGTGGTCGGTGGCGATGCCCACCACGTCGACCTCGGTGACGTCCCGCTCCCGCAGCCACTCCGCGAGCGTCCGCCCGTTCTCGTCCAGCCCCTCGAAGCCGCTGTACGCCGCGTCGTAGGCGCCCTTGTCGAAGACGGAGTCGATCGCCCCGCTGGCGACGGCGGGCGCGAAGTTCGGGTGGAAGCCGACGCCCTCCGTGCCGGCCACGCAGTGCACCGGCCAGGAGGTGACGTAGTCCGGATCCTCGCCCTCCGGGGCGAAGTGCGCGCCCGGGTCGACGTGGTGGTCGCGGGTGGCCACCACGTACCGGTAGGAGGTGCCCGCCGTCTGGCCGACCAGGTCGGTGATGGCGGCGGCGACGTCGGCGCCGCCCGTCACCGCGAGGCTGCCGCCCTCGCAGAAGTCGTTCTGAACGTCCACAACGATCAATGCGCGGTGCATGGCGGGTGTCCTTAGCGCGTCGGATGGGGTGGGTTCGAGCCTAGAGACTTCCCCCTCCCCAGGGGAGAGGGCGTCCCCGCGTTGTGCCTACGCGTACGCGAACGCGTAGGCCTACACGTACTCCGTCGGCAGCACCGGCTCGCCGCGCGAGAGCTGGATCGCCGACATCGGCAGCCCGGCGCGGGCCGCGATGTGCCGGGACCTGGCGGCCTCCAGCGGCTCCCGGGCCACCACCTCGCCGCCCTTGACCAGCTCGACCAGGAGCTGGTGGTCGACGAGCTCCGGCGGGACCGGTCCCGTGCCCAGGACCTCCGTCTCGGCGACCCCGTACGCGTCGGGCCGCCGCGCCGCCCACTTACGGCCGCCGACCGAGGCCTTGCCGCCCAGGGACTTCTTCGCGACCGGCACCAGAGGCGCCTTGGGGTCGGCCGAGCGGGCCCGGGCGACCAGCTTGTAGACCATGGAACAGGTCGGGTGGCCGCTGCCCGTGACCAGCTGCGTGCCCACCCCGTACGCGTCGACCGGCGCCGCCGCGAGCGAGGCGATGGCGTACTCGTCGAGGTCCGAGGTGACGACGATCTTCGTGTCCCGCGCGCCCAGCTCGTCCAGCTGCGCCCGTACGCGGTGCGCGACGAGCAGCAGGTCGCCCGAGTCGATGCGGACGGCTCCGAGCTCGGGCCCCGCCACCTCCACGGCGGTACGGACGGCCTCGGCCACGTCGTACGTGTCGACGAGCAGGGTCGTACCCCGGCCCAGGCTCTCGACCTGCGCCCGGAAGGCGTCCCGCTCGCTGTCGTGGAGCAGGGTGAAGGCGTGGGCGGAGGTGCCGACGGTCGGGATGCCGTAGCGGAAACCGGCCGCGAGGTCCGAGGTGGAGTCGAAGCCGCCGACGTACGCGGCGCGGGAGGAGGCGACGGCCGCCAGTTCGTGGGTGCGCCGGGCGCCCATCTCGATCAGGCGGCGCCCGCCGGCCGCGGCCGACATACGGGAGGCGGCGGCCGCGATCGCCGAGTCGTGGTTGAGGATCGAGAGGATCACGGTCTCCAGGAGCACGCACTCCGCGAAGGAGCCCTCGACACGCAGGACGGGCGAGCCGGGGAAGTACACCTCGCCCTCGGGGTAGCCCCAGATGTCGCCGGAGAAGCGGTATCCGGCCAGCCATTCGAGGGTCGGTTCGTCGACGATGCCGTGCTCGCGCAGGAAGCCGAGGACGGCGGGGTCGAAGCGGAAGTTCTCGACGGCGTCCAGGACCCGGCCGACGCCCGCGAGGACGCCGTAGCGGCGCCCTTCGGGCAGCCGCCGGGTGAAGACCTCGAAGACCGAGTGCCGGTCGGCGGTGCCGGCCCGGAGGGCCGCCTGGAGCATGGTCAGCTCGTACTGATCGGTGAAGAGCGCGGTCGACGGCACGTCCACCGGCAGCCCAAGGTCCGCAGCGTTCATGTCAGCGATGCTAGCGCAGAAATCGTCAGAGTGACGAATAGGGGGTCGGTATGGGTGACCTGTTTGTGCGATGGGCCCCTTGGGGTGGCAGCATGGGGTGAGTGAGCGTCGCGCCTATTGAGATCGAACGTACGGAATCGGCCGAGGAGGTCTCAGCGGTCGTCGAACCCGACGTGCCCTGGGTGACCCTCGTGCACAACGATCCGGTCAACCTGATGAGCTATGTGACCTACGTCTTCCAGTCGTACTTCGGTTACTCCAAGGACAAGGCGCACAAGCTGATGCTCGACGTGCACGAGAAGGGGAAGGCCGTCGTCTCCGCCGGCACCCGCGAGGAGATGGAACGGGACGTGCAGGCGATGCACGGCTACGGCCTGTGGGCGACTCTCTCCCAGGACCGCTTCTGATGGCCGGCCGTTTCGAGAACCTGCCCGGCGGCGGAGCGGCCATCGCGCTCGACGAGGTCGAGGTCTCCATCCTCCGCTCCCTCGCCGTCCAGCTGATGGAGCTGATCGGCCCCGGCGACGAGCCCGCGGTCGACGCCGACCCGCTGGCCGCCCTCTTCGTCGAGGGCCCGAGCGAGCCCCCCTCCGACCCCGCCCTGAGGCGGCTCTTCCCCGACGCGTACGGGGACGAGAGCGAGGACCTGCGGGCGTCCGCGGCCGACTTCCGCCGCTACACCGAGAACGACCTGCGGGCCCGCAAGCGCGAGGACGCCCTCGTGGTCGTCCGCGCCCTGGACTCGCTCTCCGGCGAGTCGGCGGGCGAGGGCGGCGCCGTCCTGAAGCTGACCGCGGACGAGTCCCGGGCCTGGCTCGGCACGCTCAACGACCTCCGGCTGACGATAGGGACCCGCCTGGAGGTCAAGGACGAGGAGAGCGAGCAGCTGTACCGGCTGCCGGACTCCGACCCGCGCAAGCCGATGGTGATGGCGTACCTCTGGCTGGGTGCGCTCCAGGAGTCCCTCGTCGAGACCCTGATGTCGTAGGGCGTGTCCGGGTCACCCCCCGGGCGCGCGATGTTCGCTCAGCGGACGCTCAAATCCGGATAACGAATGCGTTATCAGAGCGTCCGCCTTTGCTCTGGCGAGCCCTTTTTGTCCGCCTTTTCATGTGGCGTGGGCCACACGCGCCGCCGTCGATCAGTCCCTGCCGCGTGATAAATCTTCACGACCGCTCGGGGACGCCACCCATGTACCCGAGGGCGCTTCGACCGGCTGACCGCCGGTGGCACTCCATTCCACATCCGGGGGGATCAGGACCTGATCCGCAGCAGACTCACTCGCAGTCGCGCGGATCAGCATGGAGAAAGGCGCACCACCATGACCTCAGTGCAGGTCGACAAGCAGCACGACGGCGACGAGGCCGCGGACACCGTCTCGGGCGAGGGTTATCACCGGGCACTCGGTGCACGCCAGATCCAGATGATCGCGATCGGTGGCGCCATCGGCACCGGCCTCTTCCTCGGCGCGGGCAAGGGCATCTCCATCGCGGGGCCGAGTCTGATCCTCGCGTACGCCGCCGCGGGACTCGTCATCTTCTTCATCATGCGGGCGCTCGGCGAGCTCCTCATGTACCGCCCGGTCTCGGGCTCCTTCTCGGAGTACGCCCGCGAGTTCATGGGCCCCTTCGCGGGCTTCGTGACCGGCTGGACGTACTGGCTCTTCTGGGTCGTCACCGGCATCACCGAGGTCACCGCCGCGGCCACCTACATGACCTACTGGTGGGACATCCCGCAGTGGCTCTCGGCCCTCGTCTTCACGGTCATCCTCTACGGCGCCAACCTGATCTCGGTGAAGCTCTTCGGTGAGCTCGAGTTCTGGTTCTCCATGGTCAAGGTCACCGCGATCGTCGGCATGATCCTCATCTGCGCCGGCATCCTCACCCTCGGCTTCTCCGACGCGGGCGACACCGCCTCCGTCACCCACCTGTGGGACCTCGGCGGCTTCTTCGCCGGCAAGGACGGCATCTACTCCACCCTGATGACCCTCCAGATGGTCATGTTCGCCTTCCTCGCCGTCGAGCTCGTCGGCGTCACCGCCGGTGAGTCGAAGGACCCGAAGACCGTCCTGCCCAAGGCCATCAACACCGTGCCGTGGCGCATCGCCGTCTTCTACGTCGGCGCGCTGATCATGATCCTGTCGGTCGTCCCGTGGACCGAGTTCAAGCCGGGAGTCTCTCCGTTCGTCGCCGCCTTCGAGAAGATGGGCCTCGGCGTCGGCGCCGCCATCGTCAACTTCGTCGTCCTGACGGCCGCGCTCTCCTCCTGCAACTCGGGCATGTACTCCACCGGCCGCATGCTGCGCGACCTCGCGCTCAACGGCCAGGGCCCGAAGGTCTTCACGAAGCTGACCCGCTCCGGCACCCCGCTGATCGGCACCACGTTCTCGGCCGCGCTGATGATGTTCGGCGTCTGGATCAACTACCAGTGGCCCGGTGAGGCGTTCAACTACGTCGTCTCCTTCGCGACCATCTCCGGCATGTGGGCCTGGATCGCCATCCTGATCTGCCACATCCGCTACCGCAGCAAGGCCGACCGCGGCGAGCTGCCCGAGTCCTCCTTCAAGGCGCCCGGCGGCATCTGGCTCAGCGCCTTCGCCCTGGCCTTCCTCGCGCTGGTCATCGTGACCATGGGCATGGACGAGGGCAACCGGGTCGCGCTGTACGGAGCGCCGGTCTGGGGCCTGGTCCTCGCCGTCTCCTACCTGGTCCTCAAGGCCCGCAACCCCGAGGGCAGCGCCTTCGTCAAGCGTTCCTGAACTGCCAGGTCTCAGCATCCGGGCCGTTCCGTACCACTCCTCGGTACGGAACGGCCCGTCTGCTTATCCTGTCGGCATGCTGACCATCACCCGGGCCCTGTACGACCAGATCGTGGAGCACTCCCGAGCGGACCACCCCGACGAGGCCTGCGGCGTGGTCGCGGGCCCGGCCGGCAGCGGCCGCCCCGAGCGCTTCATCCCCATGCTGAACGCCGCCCGCTCGCCCACCTTCTACGAGTTCGACTCCGCGGACCTGCTCAAGCTCTACCGCGACATGGACGACCGGGACGAGGAGCCCGTCATCGTCTACCACTCGCACACCGCGACCGAGGCCTACCCGTCCCGCACGGACATCTCGTACGCGAACGAGCCGCAGGCCCACTACGTCCTCGTCTCCACCGCCGACACCGACGAGGCGGGCCCCTTCCAGTTCCGCTCCTTCACCATCGTCGAGGGCGTCGTGACCGAGGAGGACGTCGAGATCGTCGAGGCCTACGCGTAGGGCCCCCGTCCCGGGCCGAGTGAGAGACTGACCGGGACCAACGGGCGGCAGGAACCAGGAAACCGGTGCGAATCCGGTGCGGTCCCGCCACTGTGACCGCCTCCTCGGGAGGCGGGAGCCAGGAACTGACCTGCCGCCTCTCACCACCGATCGGGGACGTGGAAATCCCCGGAGGAGGCACGACCGTCATGTCCTGGCGCCGCCCGCTGCTGCCCGCGCTCGCTCTCGTCCCGCTGCTCGCCGCCTGCTCGGCCCCCTCGGAGCCGGCCTCCTCGGCGAAGCCCGGGAAGTCCGCACCCGGATTCCCGTACACCGTCGACAACTGCGGCGTGAAGACCACCTACCAGGCCCCGCCGAAGCGCGTGGTCACCATGAACCAGCACGTCACCGAGGTGATGCTCGCCCTCGGCCTGGAGAAGTCGCTCGTCGGCACCGCCTACCTCGACGACACGGTCCTCCCCGCCTACAAGAAGGCCTACGACACCGTCCCCGTCCTCGCGAAGGAGTACCCCTCCAAGGAGGCCCTGCTCGCCGCGAACCCCGACTTCGTGTACGGCGGTTACGCCACCGCCTTCGACGCCAAGGACGGCCGCGGCCGCGACGACCTCAAGAAGTCCGGCATCGCCACCCGCCTCAACACCGAGTACTGCCCGTCCGGTTCGACCTCGATCGACGACCTCTACCGCGAAGTCCGCGAGATCGGCCGGACCTTCGGCGTCCCCGACCGGGCCGAGACCTGGACCCACGCGGCACGCGCGACCGTCACCGCCACCGAGAAGCGGCTGCGGGGCACCCCGCCGGTCTCCGTCTTCGTCTACGACAGCGGCGACAAGACCGCCTTCACGGCGGGCGGCAAGGGCATCGGGAACGAGCTCATCACCCGGGCGGGCGGCCGGAACGTCTTCGCCGACCTCGACAAGGCCTTCGGTGACGCCACCTGGGAACAGGTCGTCGACCGGCGCCCCGAGATCATCGTCATCTACGACTACGGCTCCACCACCGTCGAGCAGAAGAAGAAGCGGCTCCTCGACGACCCCGCCCTCAAGGACGTCCCCGCGATCAAGAACCGCAGGTTCGCCGTCATGCCGCTCTCCGACACCGTCCTCGGCGTCCGGGTCCCCGCCGCCGTCGACAAGCTCGCCGCCCAGCTCCACCCGGCCCGGTGAGCACGGTCCTCGACAGGGCCGGGAAGCCGAAGGAGAAGAGCACACCGGCCTCCGGGACGTCGCGGTACGTCCTCGTCGTCGCCGGACTCGCCCTGGCCCTGGCCCTCGCCGGCATCGCCTCGCTCGCCCTCGGCTCCGTCCGCATCCCGCCCGGCCAGGTGCTCGACGCCCTGACCGGGCGGGCGGCCCCCTCCCCGTACCGCACGATCGTGCTCGACGTCCGGCTGCCCCGGGTCCTGCTCGGGGTGGTCGTCGGCGCCGGCCTCGCCGTCGTCGGCGCCGTCCTCCAGGCCCTCGTCAACAACCGCCTCGCCGACCCCTTCCTCCTCGGGATCTCCTCCGGCGCCTCCGCCGGAGCCGTCCTCGTGCTGGTCCTGGGCGTCGGGGGAGGGGTGACCACCACGATCGCCCTGCCCGGCGGGGCCTTCGCCGGCGCGCTCCTCGCCCTCGTCCTCGTCTACGGGCTCGCGCGCCGCGGCGGGACCATGACCGGCGTCCGGCTCGTCCTGGCCGGGGTCGCCGTCTCGTACGTCCTCTCCGCCCTCGCCACCCTGCTCCTCGTCGTCGCCGGCCGGCCCGAGCAGTTCCAGGAGGCGCTGTACTGGTCCCTCGGCGGCCTCGGCAGCGCCCGCTGGGACACCCTCGCCCTGCCCGCCGCCGTCCTCGTCCTCGGCGTCGGCGCCCTCCTGACCCTCGCCCGCCCGCTCGACCTGCTCCTCGTCGGCGAGGAGGGCGCCACCGTCCTCGGCCTGGACACCGCCCGCTTCCGCGCCGCCGTCTTCGTCCTCGCCTCCCTCGTCACCGCCGTCATGGTCGCGGCCAGCGGAGCCGTCGGCTTCATCGGACTCATGGCCCCGCACGCCGCCCGGCTCGCCGTCGGCGCCCCGCACCGCCGCCTCCTCCCGGTCGCCGCGCTCGGCGGGGCCCTCGGCCTCGTCCTCGCCGACCTCGCCGCCCGGACCGTCGCCGCACCCCAGGACATCCCCGTCGGCGTCCTCACCGCGCTCATCGGCGGCCCGTTCTTCCTCTGGCTGATGCGCCGCCGCCCCGAAGGAGCCCCCCTGTGACCGAACTACGGCTCCACGGACTCTCGTACGGCAGTCGCCTCCGCTCCGCCGACCTCACCGTCCGCGCCGGCGAGACCGTCGGCCTCATCGGCCCCAACGGCAGCGGCAAGACCACCCTCCTGCGCTGCGTCTACGGGACCCTCACCGCCACCGCGGGACGCGCCACGCTCGACGGCGACGACCTCCACGCCCTCGGCCCCAAGGCCCGCGCCCGACGCGTCGCCACCGTCCCGCAGGACAGCGGCACCGAGTTCGAGCTCACCGTCCGCGAACTGGTCGCCCTCGGCCGCTCCCCGCACAAACGCTTCTGGGAGGGCGACACCGGCGCCGACCGGGACCGGGTCGAGGCCGCCCTCGCCCGCGTCGGCCTCGCGGAGCTCGCCGACCGCCCGTTCCCCACGCTCTCCGGCGGCGAGCGCCAGCGCGCCCTGGTCGCCCGCGCCCTCGTCCAGGACCCGGCCCTCCTCGTCCTCGACGAGCCCACCAACCACCTGGACATCCGCCACCAGCTCGACGTCCTCGCCCTCGTCCGCACCCTGGGCACCACCAACCTGCTCGCCCTGCACGACCTCAACCTCGCGGGGGCCTACTGCGACCGCCTCTACGTCATGGTGGAAGGCCGGGTCGTCACCGGAGGCACCCCCGCCGAGGTCCTCACCCCCGCGCTTCTCACCGCCGTCTACGGGGTGGACGCCGAGGTCATTCCGCACCCGAGGACCGGCAGCCCGACCGTCGTCTACCTCCACAGTCCGGTGGGCGGTCATAAACTATCCACCATGTGAGATCACATTCCGAAACCCGGACCGGGAATCGATACGATGAGCCCATGGTTTCCCACGACGTGAGCGAAGAGACTCCGGGCACACCCCTGCTCGTGGCACGCCTGCACGTCGACCTGTGCCGCCTCGCCAGCGCGATGTGTACGTCCCGCGCTGCGCTCTGAGCGACCGGCCGAGCGCACTTCCGCACGACCCCCCTCCGCGCGGGGCCCCAGCAGCGCGCCCACCACGCCACTTCCGACAGGAGCCCACGTCATGGCCATCGAGGTCCGCATCCCGACCATCCTCCGCACCTACACCGACGGCGAGAAGGCCGTCGAGGGCAACGGCGACACCCTCGCCGCACTCTTCGCCGACCTCGAGACCCGCCACACCGGCATCGAGGCCCGCATCGTCGACGAGGGCAAGCTCCGCCGCTTCGTCAACGTCTACCTGAACGACGAGGACGTCCGCTTCCTCGACGGCATCGACACCAAGCTCACCGACGGTGACAGCGTCACGATCCTGCCGGCCGTCGCCGGCGGCATGGTCTGATCCACATGCGCTACGACTCCGCGCTGGCGGCGGTCGGCAACACGCCGCTCGTCCGCCTCCCCCGGCTCTCGCCCTCGGACTCCGTCCGCATCTGGGCGAAGCTGGAGGACCGCAACCCGACCGGCTCGGTCAAGGACCGCCCCGCGCTCCACATGATCGAGCAGGCGGAGAAGGACGGCCGCCTCACGCCCGGCTGCACCATCCTGGAGCCGACCAGCGGCAACACCGGCATCTCGCTCGCCATGGCCGCCAAGCTCAAGGGCTACCGCATCGTCTGCGTCATGCCCGAGAACACCAGCGAGGAGCGCCGCCAGCTGCTCGCCATGTGGGGCGCGGAGATCGTCTCGTCCCCCGCCGCGGGCGGATCGAACACGGCGGTACGCGTCGCCAAGGAGATCGCCGCCGAGAACCCGTCCTGGGTGATGCTCTACCAGTACGGCAACCCGGACAACGCGGGCGCCCACTACGCCACCACGGGCCCCGAGATCCTCGCCGACCTCCCCTCGATCACCCACTTCGTCGCCGGCCTCGGCACGACGGGGACGCTCATGGGCGTCGGCCGCTACCTCCGCGAGCACAAGCCCGACGTCAAGATCGTCGCCGCCGAGCCGCGCTACGACGACCTCGTCTACGGCCTGCGCAACCTCGACGAGGGCTTCGTACCCGAGCTGTACGACGCCTCCGTCCTCACCACCCGCTTCTCCGTCGGCTCCGCCGACGCGGTCACCCGCACCCGCGAACTCCTCCAGCAGGAGGGCATCTTCGCGGGCGTCTCCACCGGTGCCGCGCTGCACGCGGCCATCGGCGTCGGCAACAAGGCCGTCAAGGCCGGCGAAACCGCCGACATCGCCTTCGTGGTCGCCGACGGCGGCTGGAAGTACCTGTCGACCGGCCTCTACACGGCCAAGACGACAGAAGAAGCGATCGAAACGGTCCAGGGCCAGCTCTGGGCCTGAGCCTCCACGGCTCCCTCAGCGCGCCAGATGGCGGACCTGGTCCCATACGACCGGGTCCGCCGTTCCCACTTTCCGGCGGAAGTCCGCCACCGGCACGTCCCGCAGCTCGTCCGTCTCCAGGAAGCTCGGCCGCCCCTGCGCGTCGCCCACCGCCCCCGGCGGCAGCGCGATCACCCCCGGCCGCTCGTCGTGGTACTTGCTGGTGATCTTGGCGACGAGCGCGCTGTCCCCCCGTAGCGAGAGCACCAGACACGGCCGGTCCTTCGAACCGGGCCCGTCCTCGAAGGGCACGTCCGCCCACCAGATCTCGCCCGCCCGCGGCAGCCGCGACGGCGCCTTCCGCGGCCCGGCCGGCCTACCCGGCGGGCGGGTCCGCTCCGAAGGCTTCCGTCCCGAAGGCCTCCGGCCCGACGGCTTTCCCGACGCACTCTTCCGTCCGCCGGCGACCACCACGACCAGCGCGATCACCACGACCGCGGCCAGCGCGGGCCACCATGACGTGTCCATACCTCAAGACGGTACCGGCGCGCGCCCCACTCCGCCGTGACGCCCCGCCATCCATCCGAACCGGTGACAGAGCCCGTGAGTTCGCCCACAACGGGCCGCCACGAAGGAGCGACAGGCCCAGGTGCGCCTTACGCTCGACAGACCGCACAGCCTCCCCCTCCCTCAGCGCGTTTTCCGCACCCGTCCACGGAGGTTCACGCTCCATGAAGCTCACCGTCGTCGGTTGCTCCGGGTCGTTTCCGTCCGCGGATTCGGCCTGTTCGAGCTACCTCGTCGAGGCCGACGGCTTCCGGTTGCTCCTCGACATGGGCAACGGCGCCCTCGGCGAGCTGCAACGACACATCGGTCTGTACGACCTCGACGCGATCTTCCTCAGCCATCTGCACGCGGACCACTGCATCGACATGTGCGGATACTTCGTCGCCCGCTACTACCGGCACGAGGGCGGGCGCTGCGACGCGATTCCCGTCTACGCGCCGGAGGGTGCCGAGCAGCGCCTGACCACGGCGTACGCGGACACCCCCTCGCCGACCTCGATGAGCGAGGTCTTCGACTTCCACACGCTGAAGTCGGCCACCTTCGAGATCGGCCCGTTCACGGTCCGCACGCAGAAGGTGTGCCACCCGGTCGAGGCGTACGGCATCCGCGTCGAGCACGGCGGCCGCTCGCTCACCTACTCCGGCGACACCGGCGTCTGCGAGTCGCTCCACGAGCTCGCCGACGGCACGGACCTCTTCCTCTGCGAGGCGTCCTTCACCCACGGCAAGGAGGACATCCCGGCCCTCCACCTCAACGGCCGCGAGGCCGGCGCCGAGGCGTCCCGCTCGTCGGTGGGCCGACTGGTCCTCACCCACATCCCCCCGTGGACCGACGGCGAGCAGAACCTGGCGGACGCCCGCGCGGTGTACTCGGGCCCGTCGGAGCTGGCCCGACCGGGCGCGGTCTACGAGGTCTGAGGAAGGTCCCGCCAGCTCGGCAACCGGTCCGCGAGAGATTCCACGGTGGCCGTCGTGAGCGATCCGGCCTGGCGGGACCGGGCTTCGCCCAGCAGCAGGGGCACCTCGTCGTAGCGGCCGCATGTCAGTGCCAGCAGGGCCTGGAGGTCGTAGCTGCGGCCCGCCAGCTGCCGATTGCCCGGCAGCTGGTGCCGGCTTCCCTCGGAGAGCTGGTCCAGGAGCCGCGAGGAGCGGCTGAGCAGGGCACTGAACTCGGCGAACGCCTGGTAGTACGAGGCTTCGAGGGGGCGTCCCCGCGCGTGCAGGAGCGGCGCGAGGTCCGCGATCTCACGGCCGCCGCCGAAGCCCAGGGCCAGTTCGCACTGGAGGACCAGGCTGTCGGTGCAGCGCTCCGCCTCGTAGTCGGACAGGGGAGCCTCGTCGTACAGGGCGTGTGCCTCCCGGAGCCTCCGGAACAGTGCGAGGGCTTCGTCGGGACCGGGCTTGCGGCCCACGAGGCCGTCGCGCACCGCGTAGAAGTGCCACTTCGGATTCGACGGTTCCTCCGTCAGACACATCTCGACGAGCCGTGCGTACCTCTCCCGCTTCCCCTTGCGTGCGATCACTTCCGGCTCGTAGCCGGTGTGGTGGAAGACCACGTCCACCTCGACGGACGGAGGCTGGGCGCCGTGTGCGTCGTACAGCCGCTCGTGGAGGCGCCCTCTGAACCGCAGGGCCGAGTCGGAGCGGACGATCCGCCGGGTGTCCGTATGGCATTCCCGACTCGTGTCGAGAATGCGTGGGGACACCACCAGGTCGGCACCGGGCAGGACGTGGTCCAGCGCCGACAGGACGGCCCGCAGCCGCCCCCTGCTCTCCGCCGACAGGGTTTCGTCCGCGTCCACATGGGCGAGCCAGCCGCCCGGACGAGCCTGCTCGAACGCCGCGTTGCGCTGTGCGGCGAAGTCGTCGGTCCATGCGCGGGTGACGTGTTCCACGTGGGCGACGGCGGACCTCGCGGTACCCACGGTCGCGTCCTCGGACTCGGCGTCGACGAGGAGGAGACGGTCGCAGTCGTCGGTCAGGGCGCGCAGACACGCACCGATCACCTGCTCCTCGTCGTGTGTCAGGACGACGGCGGTGACGGCGCCTGCCCGGTCCGGCCGGTAGGAGCCGGCGAGCTCGCCGTACGAACCCGCCCGGACGTCCAGCGCGAGCAGCTCCGGGGCGGCCGCGCGGACGAGCCGCAGATCCCGGCCCAGCGGGGTCGGCCGGCCGGAATCCTCGGCCCAGGCCTGATCGAGGACATCGGACAACTTCATGCGGGTTCCTTCGTCAGGGAGGCACGGTCGGGGGCGCTGTCCAGGCGCACGGTCAGGTCGCACCGCAGGTCGTCGACCTCCCGATGAGCCACCAGGACGCGCGTGGCTCCCGTCGTGGCCAGGGAGTCCCAGATCCGGACGAAGGAGTCCTGGTCGATGCCGCTGAAGCTTTCGTCGAACAGGAAGACGTCGGGGCGGATCAGCACCGCGCGTGCCAGCGCGAGCTTCTGCAGCTGGCCTCGGGACAGGCGGGTCCCGTCCTCCCGCAGGACCTCGTCGTAGCCCTTGTCGAGGGAGTCGACGACGGAGGTCGCATGGACCAGGGCGCAGGCCTGATCGACCTCGTCCTGGGAGTGGTGCGCTCCCAGCGTCAGGTTCTCCCGGACGGTCGTGTTGAGGATCATCGGGATCTCGGGCAGATAGAGGACCTTGTGGGGGACGGTCTCGGGGTCGAGGCGTTCGAGCGGCACACCGCCGACGAAGACCGTCCCGGCGTCCGCCGTGTGCAGGCCTGCCAGGAGCTTCAGGAGGGTGCTCTTCCCCGAGGCGTTGTCCCCGGCCAGATGCACCGAGCGCCCCGCGGGGACGGACACGGAGACGTCCTCGATGACGCGGCGCGCAGTGCCCGGGTACGAGAACGTGAGGCCCCGTGCCGAAAGGGAGGAGCCCGCCCGGTGCGAGAGGTCCGTCTGTGCGGGCACATCGCCGGGACGTGCGGGGGTGCCCGCGGAGGACGGGACGATGCCGGGCTCACGCTGCGTCATGATGTCCCGATAGCGGCCGATCGCTGCGGAGCTCCGCTGGAGCGTGGTCTGCAGGGTGGAGATGTTCACCAGTGAGGTGAGGAAGTACCCGGACAGCGAGATGAAGCTGAGGACCTGCCCCAGCGAGATCCGGCCGCTCTGGGCCTGGAGCAGCCCGATCCAGGTCACGGTGACGGCGAAGCATCCGTGGGTCACCAGCCGGATCGTGGCGGAGAGATTGTCGAGGCGCCCCAGTCTCGTCTCGGATTCGATGCGCCGTGACAGAGTCTCGGATATCCGCCGGGCTGCGAAGGCGCGTTTCCCGTGTGAGAAGACGACCTCGTGGTGATCGAGGATGTTGATCAGTTCGGATTTCAGGGTGGCGTCACGCTGCAATGCCTCCTCGGAGGTCTCCCGAATTCCGCGATAGAGAGTCCACGAGGCCACGACGGTGATGAACGCGGAACTCATGAGGATGCCGAAGAGGGGAAGGCTCGCCCATGCGAGGTAGCCGCCGACGATGAGCACGACGGCGATGTCCACCGACACCCCGATCGTGGTGGACGTCAGGAGTGTCTGTATTCCCTGGATGTCATCGAGCCGGCTTGCCAGGTCTCCGGTTCTGCGGCCCGAATAGAAGCGGACGGGGAGCCGCAGGAGTTTCTCCACGTAGCGCTCGGACAGGTTCTTCTGTACGCGCTGCCCGAACCGGACGATGATGAGTCCGCGTATGTATTGGAGGGCTCCGGCGGCCAGTACCATTCCCACGAAAGACAGGGAGGTCAGCGTAAGGGCGCTGATGCTGTCCGACTGCAGGAATCTGTCGACGGACACCTGGAGATAAATGCTGCTGGAGATCGAGAGCGCGGCCACGAGAAGCGTCAGAGCGATGACCCCGGTGATCGTCCTCCGGTTCTCGCGCATCTCGTTCACGAAGACGCTCTGCTTCCAGGAATGCCTGAAGCGCCCCCACCGGCTGACGTCGGTCGAGGGGGTCTCGGAGACGAGGGTCTCGCCGGAGAAGGTCTGCGACAGCTCGTCGGCGGTCACGGTCCTGGGTCGGTAGAACCACGGGTCGCTGATGACGAAGTCGCCGTTGGGCAGGGCTTCTTGGACGACGATGAAGTGGGAGAGGCCCGCGTCCGTCGTGAGGGCTATGGCGGGCCCTGCCAGCGTGACGGCCTGGTGCAGCTCGTCCACGGTCAGGCGGAAGGCCTGGGAGGTGACGCCGTAGTCGTCGAGCACCTGCTGGAGCCGGAAAAGGCTCGCACCGCCTTCGCCGAGACCCACGGATTCCCGAAGGATCGCGGAATCCACGTGTATTCCGTGTCTCCGCAGGACCGTGCGCACACAGGCCGGGCCGCAGTCCGTATCACCTTCCTGATGCGTGTGATAGGCCTGCCATTTCATCTTGCGCCCCCTGGGATGCGGATCGGCGGCGCCTCGGCATCCGGGATTCCTTCCCGGAGAGGAGGCGCCGCCGTTCATAGTGCTGTCAGGTGATTCCTGGCAGCGTTATCTGCTACCGGCACTCACGGTTGTAGATGCCCATGTAGTCCGTGTAGCTGCCGCCACAGCCGTAACCCAGCATGTTGGCCTGGGCGTTGGCCCAGATCGCGGCGCACTGGGCCTTGGAGAGGCGGCCGCCGGAAACGGCGTCGGTCTCGCTGTCGGACATGGTCGTGAAGTTCATCTCGCGCAGCGTGGAGAGGCTCATGTGCTTCTCTTTTCCTGGTCGTGACGGGCCGGTCATGCCCGTCGGGATGGTGCGCCGAGCGGTTTCCCCCGGCTCGATTGGTCTAATCCTATGAAGGGGGGAAGGAATGTGCGTGATCTTGTCCGTGAGTTTGTCAGGTCGCCCCGGTGGCAATTCCCGGGCCCGTGACTCCGGCATGCACCCGGAAAAAAGAAAGTCGGCCTCCAGGACCACGAGCAGGTCCTGAAGGCCGACGTTTCGTCAGGCGGGCGGGCTCACGCCTTGGTGAGGTCCTCGATCTCCTCCTCGGGCTCGCGGCCCGGGGTCATGATGTTGAACTTGGTGATCGCGAAGCGGAAGACCACGTAGTAGATCGCCGCGAACGCGAGGCCGATCGGGATGATCAGCCACGGCTTGGAGGCGTACGTCCAGTTCAGGAAGTAGTCCAGCGCACCGGCGGAGAAGGTGAAGCCGTGGTGCACGCCGAGGGCCGACGTGATGACCATCGAGGCGGCGGTGAGCACCGCGTGGATCACGTAGAGCAGCGGCGCCAGGAACATGAACGCGAACTCGATGGGCTCGGTGATGCCCGTGACGAACGAGGTCAGGGCGAGCGAGAACATCATGCCGCCGACGACCTTGCGGCGCTCGGGGCGGGCGCAGTGGGTGATCGCCAGGGCGACGGCCGGCAGCGCGAACATCATGATCGGGAAGAAGCCGGACATGAACTGACCGGCGGACGGGTCACCGTGGAAGAAGCGCGGCAGGTCGCCGTGCCAGACGGCGCCGGTGGAGTCGGTGAAGGAACCGATCTCCTGCCAGGCGACGGTGTTCACGAACTGGTGCATGCCGACCGGGAGCAGGCCACGGTTGATCGCGCCGAAGATGCCGGAGCCGAGAGCGCCGAGGCCGGTCATCCAGTTGCCGAAGTCGGTGATCACGCCACCGATGGGCTCCCAGAGGAGACCGAAGACGACACCCATGATGGTGCCGACGAAGGCCATGATGATCGGGACGAGCCGGCGGCCGTTGAAGAAGCCGAGCCAGTCGACCAGCTTCGTGCGGTGGTACCGCTGCCATATGACCGCGGCGAGCAGACCCATGATGATGCCGCCGAAGACCTTGGGGTCGTTGTACGTCGCGGCGACGTCGACACCCTTGTTCGCGGTCGTGTTGACGACGGCCTCGGAGGTCGGGAACGCGGTGAGCACGTTCTTGTAGACCAGGAAGCCGACCAGCGCGGCGAGCGCGGTCGAGCCGTCGGCCTTCTTCGCGAAGCCGATCGCGATGCCGACGCAGAACAGCAGCGGCATGTTGGCGAAGACCGCGTCGCCCGCCGTGGCGAAGACGGCGGCGACCTTGTCCCAGCCGAGGCCTTCGGCGCCGAAGACGTCGGGCTGGCCGAGACGGAGCAAGATACCCGCGGCCGGCAGAACGGCGATCGGCAGCTGCAGGCTGCGACCGACCTTCTGCAGGCCCTGGAACAGGCCGGATCCGCGCTTCTTCGCGGGAGCGGCGGCCTGGGCGGTGGCCGTACTCATCAACTTCCTCCAGTAAGGCAAGGCGCCGCCAGGGCAGTGAACACGGGGGGAGGCGACGTCTCGTGGAACGCGGTGGTCTGGACCGCGTGGTCTACACCAATGAGTGGTGTAGACCAGTTTTAGCACGTGAGACTTAGATAAGGAACCTGCGAATTTTGTGTGCTCAGCCATAGCGCGAAATGCACGACATGAGGCCCCCGGACCGTCAGGTCCAGGGGCCTTGTGCAGGGCTTACGAGGGGGTCGAAAGCCCCGAATCGGTCACCCTCCGAAGGGTGCTCGCGAGGTCACTTGACGTTCTCCCGCTCCATCTCGTCCCCCACCTCGTCCGGCTCGCGGCCGGGGGTCGGGAGGTTGAACCGGGTGATCGCGAACCGGAAGATCGCGTAGTACACGACCGCGAAGGCCAGACCGATCGGGATGATCAGCCACGGCTTCGTCGCGAGGTTCCAGTTGATCACGTAGTCGATCAGGCCGGCCGAGAAGCTGAAGCCGTCCTTCACGCCGAACGCCCAGGTCACGGCCATCGACACACCCGTGAGTACGGCGTGGATCGCGTAGAGCAGCGGGGCGATGAAGAGGAACGAGTACTCGATCGGCTCGGTGATGCCGGTGACGAACGAGGTCAGCGCGACCGACAGCATCATGCCGCCGACCTCCTTGCGCCGATGCGGCTTGGCGCAGTGGGTGATCGCCAGCGCGGCCGCCGGAAGCGCGAACATCATGATCGGGAAGAAGCCCGTCAGGAACTGACCGGCGTTCGGGTCACCCGCCAGGAACATCGGGATGTCACCGTGGACCGTCGTACCGTCCGGCTTCTCGTACGTGCCGAACTGGAACCAGATCGGCACGTTCAGGAACTGATGCAGGCCGATGACCAGCAGCGCCCGGTTCGCCAGACCGAAGATGCCCGAACCCCACGAACCGAGCCCGACCAGCCAGTCGCTGAAGCTCTCCAGACCGTCACCGATCGGCGGCCAGACCCACAGGCAGAGCGAGGCGAACGCGATCGCCACGAACGTCATGATGATCGGAACGAGACGCCGGCCGTTGAAGAAGCCCAGCCAGTCGACCAGCTTCGTCCGGTGGTACCGCTGCCAGAGGTACGCGGTGAGCAGACCCATCACGATGCCGCCGAAGACACCTGGATTCTGGTACGTGTACCCGGCGAAGGAGTCGTCGGTGGCCAGGCAGCCGCCACCGATGTCCTGCGTGCCCGAGGGGCAGTCCTTCGGGAACTGCTGCAGCACCGTGTAGTAGACGAGGAACCCGACGACGGACGCGAGCGCCGTCGAGCCGTCCGCCTTCTTGGCCATGCCGATCGCGACACCGATGCAGAACAGCAGCGGCAGGCCGAGACTGCCGTCGAGAAGAGCACCGCCCGCGCCCGCCATCACCTTCGCGACGTTGTCCCAGCCGAGACCTTCGGCGCCGAAGACGTCCGGCTGGCCGAGCCGGTTGATGATGCCAGCGGCCGGCAGGACGGCGATGGGGAGCTGGAGGCTGCGCCCCATCTTCTGCAGGCCCTGGAAGAGTCCGCCCCACACGGACTTCTTCGGCGCTGCCGCGGCGCTGTCGGTACTCATCGGCGTCCTCCCTGCCCGGAACAAGCCGGGTCCGCGTCTCGTTGCACACTGGTGTAGACCACTTGCGGTAGGCTCCGGGAGCCCGCTGAGGACAGGCCGCCGGTGATCGTCATCATTCGGCAGAACGGCGGCATACGCTCGCGAAGTTGGGCCAACCGTGGGTTACCGTGACAAAGCGGACCGCAGGTGCGCCGAGATTCGCGCTCGCGCGAACAGAACGGACAGGGAGAAACACATGGCCACCAAGGCTGAGAAGATCGTCGCCGGGCTGGGCGGCATCGACAACATCGAAGAGGTCGAGGGCTGCATCACCCGGCTGCGCACCGAGGTGGTCAACCCCGCGCTCGTCGACGAGGCCGCACTCAAGGCCGCCGGCGCCCACGGCGTCGTGAAGATGGGCACCGCCATCCAGGTCGTCATCGGCACCGACGCGGACCCGATCGCCGCGGAGATCGAAGACCTGATGTGAGACCTGACGTGAGCGACCCGCTCACGTCGACAAGGGCCCGTTCCGGCAGGGGAACGGGCCCTTCGTCATGAGGAGAACGGGCCCTTCGTCTCCGCGCGACCGGGACCCCCGCCGCCCACGGCTACGGCTAGGCTCGTCCCATGTCTCGCATCGACGGCCGTACCCCCGAACAGCTCCGCCCCGTCACCATCGAACGCGGTTGGAGCAAGCACGCCGAGGGCTCCGTCCTCATCTCCTTCGGCGACACCAAGGTCTTCTGCACCGCCTCCGTCACCGAAGGCGTCCCGCGCTGGCGCAAGGGCAGCGGCGAAGGCTGGGTCACCGGCGAGTACTCCATGCTGCCCCGGGCCACCAACACCCGCGGCGACCGCGAATCCGTCCGCGGCAAGATCGGCGGCCGTACGCACGAGATCTCCCGCCTCATCGGCCGCTCGCTGCGCGCCGTCATCGACTACAAGGCCCTCGGCGAGAACACCATCGTCCTCGACTGCGACGTCCTCCAGGCCGACGGCGGCACCCGCACCGCCGCCATCACGGGCGCCTACGTCGCCCTCGCCGACGCGGTGTCCTGGGCCCAGACCAAGAAGCTGGTGAAGGCCGGCCGCAAGCCCCTCACCGGCACCGTCGGTGCCGTCTCCGTCGGCATCGTCGACGGCGTCCCCCTCCTCGACCTCTGTTACGAGGAGGACGTCCGCGCCGACACCGACATGAACGTCGTCTGCACCGGCGACGGCCGCTTCGTCGAGGTCCAGGGCACCGCAGAGGCCGAGCCCTTCGACCGCAAGGAGCTCAACGCCCTCCTCGACCTGGCCTCCGGCGGCTGCGCCGAACTGGCGGAGATCCAGCGCAAGGCCCTCGAAGGAACCCTCTAGCCCCCGGCTGCGTCCTGACGGGCGGGCACACGGATAAGCTCCGTGCGCCCGCCCGTCCGCACGTCTGTACGCCTGCATGTCTGTATGTCTGTACGCATCTGGGGAAGGACCCGCCTTGAAGCGCCGTCTCGCACTCGCCGTGGCCACGGCCGCCGCACTGACCACCGTCCTGAGCGGCTGCGGAGCCCTCGACACCGCCATGGACTGCGTCAAGACCGCCGACGCGATAGCCACGTCCGTGAGCAAGCTCGAACAGGCCGTCTCCAACGCCTCCAACGACCCGACGCAGATCGAGGAGTCCCTGAACTCGATCAGCACCGAGCTCGGCAACCTCAAGGACACCACGGACAACGCCGACCTCGCGAAGGCGGTCGACGACCTCACCAAGGGCGTCGAGTCCGTCCGCACGGCCGTCAAGAACGGCGACACCACCCCGGACATCCAGCCCATCACCGACGGAGCGACCGAGATCGCGAAGGTCTGCACCCCGGGATAATCGGGGGCATGACCCGACAGCGCCTGATCCTCGCCACCCGCAACGCGGGCAAGATCACCGAACTCCACGCGATCCTCGCCGACGCGGGCCTCGACCTCGAACTCGTCGGCGCGGACGCGTACCCCGACGTGCCCGACGTCAAGGAAACCGGTGTCACCTTCGCCGAGAACGCGCTCCTCAAGGCCCACGCCCTCGCCCAGGCCACCGGACTCCCGGCCGTCGCCGACGACTCCGGACTCTGCGTCGACGTCCTGAACGGCGCCCCCGGCATCTTCTCGGCCCGCTGGGCCGGCACCCACGGCAACGACCGGGCGAACCTGGACCTGCTCCTGGCCCAGCTCGGCGACATCGCCGACGAACACCGTGCGGCCCACTTCGCCTGCGCGGCGGCCCTGGCCCTCCCGGACGGCACGGAACGAGTGGTCGAGGGCCAGATGCGCGGCACCCTCCGCCACACCCCCACGGGCACGAACGGCTTCGGCTACGACCCGATCCTCCAGCCGGAGGGCCACGAGGTCACCTGCGCCGAACTCTCCCCGTCGGAGAAGAACGCGATCAGCCACCGAGGCAAGGCGTTCCGCGCGCTGGTGCCGGTGGTGAAGGAACTGCTGGGCTGAAGGGGCGTACGGTGAAGGCCCCACTCGGACGAATCTCAGGTGGGGCCTTCGATTTAACGATTTGTGCGGCCTGAGGGATTCGAACCCTCACGGGATTGCTCCCATCGCGCCCTAAACGCGAGGCGTCTGCCGTTCCGCCAAGGCCGCTGGTCGCCTGCCATGCTAGCGGGCAGGCGGCTGGCGTGGGCAGAGGCGTTGCTAGGTCGTCTGGCGGCGGTTGCCCCCTCGGCACCATGTTGCGGTCATCGAGTGGCAGTTGGGGCACAGGTAACGAAGGTTCTCCCGACGGTTGTCGAGCCAGTTCCCATTGATGTGGTCGATCTGCAGAGTGATGGTCCGTCCCCGCCACGCACCCTCGTTCCCGCACTCGACGCAGTGATACGGAACGCCCACCTCGGTGAGGGCGCGATGGAGCCGGTCGCGGTTCTCGCGCGACGAGCCCTCTGGCCGTACCCGGAAAACCGTGGCCGCGATGGACTTCGGTGCTGCGACCCGCACTGTGCCCCATGTGCGTCGCTTGAAGTGCGACGTGTCGAGGCTCAGCTCGGCCACCCGCCGCCGTACCCGGCGGTGATTCTGGTCGGTCACGGGGAGGCCGAGCGTGCGCATCACGTCGGCGAAGCTCGTGGCATTGGTTACCGCTGCCCGCACACACTCCTCTGGCACACCGACGCGCCTGTGGGTGAAGTGGGCGATGTCGATTCCCCGCTCGCGGAGCATGTGCCTGAGTGCGGCGCGGGATCTGGCGTCATCGCCCACGCCCAGCAGGCGAGCCATTGCCCGGACGCTCTGTGTGGCCCCTGCGGCTGCCTGGAGCTCCGCCGTGGTGAACGGAAGGTCCGTGGTCGAGCGGTTCAGGCCGGGGAACTGGCTCACGTCGATTCCGGCTGCTGCGATCCGTCGGCTGATGTGCGAGAGCGTCCCGGTTGTCGGGGCGACGCCGAGCCTCTGCGCGACCTCGCGGAGCGTCGTAGAGGCGGCGACCGCCTCGGCGATGGCACTGTCCGTGTACTTGCGCCAGGGGCTCTGCTGCTTGAAGTGGGTGGTGTCGATGCCGTACTTGGCAACCTTTGACTGCAATGAGCGGCGTTGCCCTCCGCTCGCATTGAGGCCGAGGCGGCGCATGAGATCCGCCCACCCCTTCGACTCCGCTACGGCGACGCCAAGTCGTTCCCTCGTGTACGCGCTCGTCCCCATCGGACCCCCTCCGATCCGGCCACCCGTTCGTGGCCTCGTACGGAGTAACGAGCCGAATATCGGACGGTCACGTCATAACGCGTACGGATATCGCGTCCGGCATGCGGAACGGCCCGCACCGCCCTTTCGGGGGTGCGGGCCGTTTCAGGGGAGGTGTCAGGCCTCGACGCCCAGGTCGCGGATGATCTTGGCGACGTGGCCCGTGGCCTTCACGTTGTAGAAGGCGTGCTCGACCTTCCCGTCCTCGTCGACCACGATCGTCGAGCGGATCACGCCCGTCACGACCTTCCCGTACAGCTTCTTCTCGCCGAAGGCGCCGTACGCCTCCAGGGTCGTCTTGTCCGGGTCGCCGACCAGCGTGACCTTCAGGTTCTCCTTCTCGCGGAACTTCGCCAGCTTCTCCGGCTTGTCGGGGGACACGCCGATGACGTCGTAGCCCGCGCCCGTCAGCAGGTCCAGGTTGTCGGTGAAGTCGCAGGCCTGCTTCGTGCAGCCGGGGGTGAGGGCCGCCGGGTAGAAGTAGACGATGACCTTGCGGCCCTTGTGGTCCGCGAGGGAGACCTCGTTGCCGTCCGCGTCGGGCAGGGTGAAGGCGGGGGCGGTGTCGCCGGGCTGCAGTCGCTCGCTCATGGCTCGCTCTTCCTCGGGAGTGTTCGCGTACGCGTCCAGAGCCTAATGGCGGACGCCCAAAGGGGGGCGGACGAGGCCCATCGAGGGTGGAGCTGACACACTGTCCGTCAACGACCGGATACACGACTACGGAGGCAGCGCGGTGTCGGACGCCAGGACCCCTGCGCAGATCGAGGCGGACATCGTCCGCCGGCGCGAGCAGCTCGCCGTCACTCTCGACGAGATCGGCATTCGGGTGCACCCGAAGACGATCATCGGGGACGCCAAGGCCAAGGTCGCCTCGACGGTCGACCAGACCGTCGGCCGCGCCTTCGTCGCCGTCAACCGGGTCGTCTCCGACGTGAAGGCCCGCTTCACCCACGAGGACGGCGCGCCCCGCCTGGAGCGGGTCGTGCCGGCGGCGGTCGTCGCCGTCGCGGTGGTGGGGCTGATCGTTTCCTCGTCCCGCAAGGGCAAGGGATGACCCCTCCCCGCCACGGGCGACACGCCCGGGCAGGTAGGTTCGGACCGTGAGCGAGAACACGCACGACAAGCTGCCCATCCGGATGCTCCACGACCGGGTCCTGGTCCGCACCGACTCCCCCGAGGGGGAGCGGCGCTCCGGCGGCGGCATCCTGATCCCGGCGACCGCCGCCGTCGGCCGTCGCCTGTCCTGGGCCGAGGTGGTCGCGGTCGGCCAGAACGTCCGTACCGTCGAGATCGGTGACCGGGTGCTGTACGACCCCGAGGATCGTGCCGAGGTCGAGGTGCGGGGCGTGGCGTACGTACTGATGCGGGAGCGGGATCTGCACGCGGTGGCCGCGGACCGGTTCCAGGGTGCGACGGACTCGACCGGGCTGTATCTGTAGCCGAAGGCTTTCCGGGGCCCTGGTGACCGTCGTCACCAGGGCCTTTGCTTTTTCTTTGCTAGCCTGGTGACACCCGACGAGACGCGCCGTACCGGGATGACGACAAGACGACGCACTCCTGTTGTTCCGTCTCGCGGAGGTGTCGTCGTCATGGCCTGGGTTCTTCTCGTGGTCGCGGGTCTGCTCGAAGTCGGCTGGTCGATCGGTATGAAGTACACCGAGGGCTTCACGCGGCTCTGGCCGAGCGTGTTCACCGGTGCCGGGATCGTCGCCTCCATGGTTCTGCTCTCGCACGCTGCCAAGACGCTGCCCATCGGTACCGCGTACGGGGTGTGGGTCGGCATCGGTGCGGCCGGTGCGGCGGTGCTCGGCATGGTCGTGCTCGGTGAGCCGGCGACCGCCGCCCGGATCTTCTTCGTCTGTCTGCTGCTGGTCGCCGTGGTGGGGCTCAAGGCGACCTCCGGTCACTGACGCGCCGGTCACTGATCCCGTACGGGTGGACGTGAGGGCAGGGGGCTGCGGGACACCGCGGCTCCCGGCCCGGCCTCGCCCGTGAGGTACGGGTCCCCGTCCTGCGCCACCTGGCTTTCCTGGCTCTCCTGGTTCTCCTGGTTCTGCTGACCGTCCTGGCTCTCCGGGCTGTCCGGCAGCGGCGGCACCGGTGGCATCTCCTCCGCCCCCGGCATCAGCCGGAGATCGAAGTCGCGCGGGGGTGCCCCCGCCAGCGCCTCCTGGGTGAACTGGGCCCAGATCTCTGCTGGCGCCCCGCCGCCGTTGATCCGGGGCAGTCCGAGCGCTCCGTACAGCGGTTCCTGCCGCCCCGACTCGGGGTCCTGGCCCATCAGCGCGACGACCGTCGCGAGCTCCGGGGTGAAGCCCGCGAACCAGGCGGCCTTGTCGTCCTCCGCCGTGCCCGTCTTGCCCGCCGCCGGCCGCCCCGCGGCCTGCGCCGCCGTGCCCGTACCCGCTTCGACGACGCTCCGCAGGATCGACGTGGTCGTGTCGGCGGCCTCCCGGCTGACCGCCTGCCGGGCCGGCCGGGACGGCAGGTCGATCGAGCTGCCGCCCTTCGTGACGGCCTCGACGAGGGTGTGGGTGCCGTGCCGGCCGTGCGCGGCGAGCGTCGCGTACGCCGAGGCCATGTCGAGGACGCTGGCGGTGGCCGCGCCGAGGGCGATGGAGGGGGAGGCGGTGAGGTCGGGGGTGGAGCCGGGTACGCCGAGGGCGACGGCGGTCCGCCGTACGTGTGCGGGGCCGACGTCCACGGCCATCTGGGCGTACACGGCGTTCACCGACAGATCGGTGGCCTCTCCGACGGCGATCTCGCCGTAACTGGCGTCGTCCTCGTTGGCGGGGTCGTACGGGCTGCCGCTCCAGCCTTCCACCGGGCGCCGGTTGGTGCCGTCGTACAGGGTGTACGGGGTGATCGGCAGGCCGTTCTGGGTCTGTGCCCCGCTCTGCACGGCCGCGGTGAAGACGAAGGGCTTGAAGGTGGAGCCGACCTGGTAGTCGCGGCGGGTGGCGTTGTTGACGTACTGCTGGGTGTAGTCGATGCCGCCGTACATCGCGAGGACCTTGCCGGTTCCCGGGTCGACCGCCGCGGCTCCGACCCGTACGTAGCGGTCGGCGGGGTTGCGGTCGGGGTCGAGGCGGGAGATGACGCGGTCCTCGACGGCCTGGGCGAGTGTCTCCTGCTTGGTGCGGTCGAGGGTGGTGGTGATCCGGAAGCCGCCGCCGGCGAGGGTCTTCTCGTCGATGACGCCGTGGCCGGTCAGGTACTCCTCGACGGCCTGGACGAGATAGCCGCGCTGTCCGGAGAGGCCGGTGGCGGGGCGGGCGGTCTGGGGGAGGGGGAAGCGGGCGGCGGCGCGTTCGGCGCGGCCGAGCCAGCCTTCGGTGACCATGCCGTCGAGGACGTAGTTCCAGCGGGCGACGGCCTTGGTGCGGTTCTCCGGGTGGGTGGTGACGTCGTAGATGCTGGGGGCCTTGAGGAGGGAGGCGAGGTACGCGCCCTCGGCGGTGTCGAGCCGCTCGACGTCCTTGCCGTAGTAGGCGCGGGCGGCGGCCTGGATCCCGTAGGCGTTCCGGCCGAAGTAGCTGGTGTTCAGGTAGCCCTGGAGGATCTCCTCCTCGGGTTTCTCGCGGCCCAGCTTGATCGCGATGAAGAACTCCTTGGCCTTGCGGCTGAGGGTCTGCTCCTGGCCGAGGTAGTAGTTCTTGACGTACTGCTGGGTGATGGTGGAGCCGGACTGGCGGCCCTTGCCGGTGACGGTGTTCCAGGCGGCGCGGACCATGGCCTTGGGGTCGACGGCGTGCGAGGTGTGGAAGTCGCGGTCCTCGGCGGCGAGGACGGCCTGGCGGACGCCCAGGGGGACTTGTTCGAGCCGGACGTTCTCGCGGTTGACCTCGCCGTCGCGGGCGATGGGGCTGCCGTCGCGGTAGAGGTAGACGTTGGACTGGGCGAGGGCGGCGGCGTTGGCCGGCGGGATCTCCACCAGGAGGTAGCCGGCGACGAAGGCCCCGCCGAGGAGCAGCGCGCCGAGCAGGGCGAGGCCGAAGAGGGTCCGCAGGACGCGTCGGAGGCGCCGGGCGCGCGGGGGACGCTTCCGCGCGGGAGGTGGCGGAGCGGAGAGGGTGGGGTCCCTCGGCTCCCAGCCCGGGCGGGATGGCCGGGGAGTGTCACTCGTACCGGAGGAAGGGGGCATGGCACCTCATATTGCCTGGAAGGTGACGAAACTCCGGAATGCGACCCGAATCGGCAGGGCGGTATCACGGGAAGTGACGGGAAAATCGCTCGCGGTGTGCGGGGCTCGTCGCTAGGGTCGTGCGCTTCGGCGTTTTTTCGGTGGTTTGCGTATCGGTTTGCGTACCGGTTGCGTACCGGTCGCGTACCGGTGAGGGAGGAGACGCATGCTGCGGCTGTACGCGACGGTGGCCGCGGGTGGCTTCCGGCGCCATGCCACCTATCGGGTGGCGACGGCGGCGGGGGTGTTCACCAACACCGTCTTCGGCTTCATCCTGTCGTACACGTACATCGCCCTCTGGGACGAACGCCCGCAGCTCGGCGGCTACTCCATGGACGACGCCCTCGCCTATGTGTGGATCGGCCAGGCGCTGATCACCGTCTGCGGGCTGATGGGCGGCGGCTTCGAGGACGAGCTGATCGAGCGGATCAGGACCGGGGACATCGCGGTCGACCTCTATCGCCCCGCCGACCTCCAGGCCTGGTGGTTCTCGGCCAACCTCGGCCGTTCGGCCTATCAGTTGCTGGGCCGCGGGGTCGTCCCGATGGCGGTCGGCGCGCTCGTCTTCGACTTCACGCTGCCGTCGGGCCCCGGGACCTGGTTGGCGTTCCTGGTGGCGGTGGCGCTCGGTTCGACCGTCAGTTTCGCGATCTGGTACCTCGTGGCGATGAGCGCGTTCTGGCTGCTCGACGGCCAGGGCGTGGTGCAGGTGGCCTGGCTGGGCGGCCTGTTCTTCTCGGGGATGCTGCTCCCGCTGAACGTCTTCCCGGGTGCGCTGGGCGAGCTGGCGCGGGTGCTGCCGTGGGCGTCGATGCTCCAGGTGCCGGCCGATGTGTACCTGGGGAAGTACGAGGGCTGGCGGGGGTTGGCGGGGGCGTACGCCTTCCAGGGGTGCTGGGCGGTGGTGCTGTTCGGGGCGGGGCGGGCGGCGCAGGCGGCGGCGACGCGGAAGGTGGTGGTGCAGGGTGGCTGAGGCGCTCCGTACGAGCAGGGATTCCCGGCGTGCGTACCCGCTGGTGTCGGATTCCTGGCGTACGTACCGGATGGTCGCGGGGATGTGGATCCGGTCGACGATGACGTACCGCTCCTCCTTCGCGCTGACCCTGGTCACCAGCTTCTGCGTCACCTTCTTCGACTTCGTCGTCATCCTGCTGATGTTCGGTCAGGTGCGGGGTCTTGGCGGCTTCTCCTTCGCCGAGGTCGCGCTGCTGTACGGGACGACGGGCACGTCGTTCGGGCTCGCGGACCTGACGATGGGCTCGCTCCAGCGGATGGGGAAGCGGGTCAGGGACGGCTCGCTCGACACGTTCCTGATGCGTCCGGCGCCGCTGCTCGCGCAGGTTGCCGCGGACAAGTTCGCGCTGCGCCGGTTCGGGCGGGTGGCGCAGGGCCTGCTCGTCCTGGTGTGGGCGCTGGTCCTGCTGGACGTGGCGTGGACGCCGGTGAAGGTGCTGCTCCTGCCGGTGATGCTGGTCTCCGGGGCGGTGATCTTCGCGGCGGTGATGGTGCTGGGCGCGTCCGCCCTGTTCTGGATGCAGGACGCGGCCGAGGTGACGAGCTCGTTCACGTACGGCGGGAACACGCTGCTCCAGTACCCGCCGACGATCTTCGCGCAGGAGCTGGTGCGGGGGGTCGTGTTCGTCGTGCCGCTGGCGTTCGTGAACTGGCTGCCCGCGTTGTACGTCCTCGGCCGGCCGGCCCCGGCGGGCGTGCCGGGCTGGGCGGTCTTCGCGTCGCCGCTCGTGGCGGCGGTCTGCTGCGGGGTGGCGGGGATCGCGTGGCGGGCCGGAATCCGTTCGTACCGATCGACAGGAAGCTGAGTCCCGTGCAGACCTCTGTGCCCTTCATCGAAGTCGACTCGCTGGAGAAGATCTTCACGATCCGCCGCAAGGCGGGCCTGCTCAAGCGGTCGAAACGCGAGGTCCGGGCGGTCGACGGCATCAGCTTCGGCGTCGAGCGCGGGGAGATGGTCGGCTACATCGGCCCGAACGGGGCCGGCAAGTCGACCACGATCAAGATGCTGACCGGCATCCTCACCCCCAGCGGGGGCCGGCTGCGGGTCGCGGGCATCGACCCGGCGCGGGAACGGACCCGACTGGCCCAGCGGATCGGCGTCGTCTTCGGCCAGCGCACGACGCTCTGGTGGGACCTGCCGCTGAAGGACTCGTACGGCCTGATGCACCGCATGTACCGGATCCCCGACGCCCGCTACCGCGAGAACCTCGACCGGTGCGTCGAGCTCCTCGATCTCGGCGAACTGCTCGACGTCCCGGTGCGCCAGCTCTCCCTGGGCCAGCGGATGCGCGGCGACATCGCGGCGGCGCTGCTCCACGACCCGGAGGTGCTGTACCTGGACGAGCCGACGATCGGCCTGGACGTCGTGTCGAAGGCGAGGGTGCGGGAATTCCTGAGGGAACTGAACACGACCCGGAGCACCACGGTCCTGCTGACCACCCACGACCTCACGGACATCGAGCAGCTGTGCTCGCGGGTGATGGTCATCGACCACGGCAGGCTGATGTACGACGGGAAGCTGACCGGCCTGCACGCCGTGGGCGAGAGCGAACGGCTCCTGGTGGTGGACCTGGAGCGGGAGCTGCCGCCGATCGAGGACGTGCCGGGTGCCCGCTTCGTACGGTCGGAGGGCCCACGCCAGTACCTGGCCTTCCCGGCCTCGTCCTCGGCGGCTCCACTGGTCGCCGCCGTCGCCGCCGCGTACCCCCTTGTCGACCTCTCGGTGCGGGAGCCGGACATCGAGGCGGTGATCGCGAAGATGTATGGGGGAACTCGCGAGGAGCGCCGGGAGTCCCTGATGTAGGAGGTCAGGTCCATGGTGAGTTTTTCGTACACGGCGGCGGACGAAGAGAAGAGCAGAGGTGTCCGCCGGATGAAGTCGCTGGCGACGTCGCTGCTCCTCGCCGTGGCCGTGATCTACGCTCTCGCGACCTGGGCGGAGAACGCGGGCTGGGGTGCCTGGACGGGTTATGTCGCCGCCGCCGCGGAGGCGGGCATGGTCGGCGCGCTCGCGGACTGGTTCGCGGTGACGGCCCTCTTCAAGCGCCCCCTGGGGCTGCCGATCCCGCACACGGCGATCATCCCGACGAAGAAGGACCAGCTGGGGGCCTCGCTGGGCTCGTTCGTCGGCGAGAACTTCCTCTCGGCGGACGTCGTACGGGGCAGGCTGGCGGCGTTCGGCATCGCGCGCCGCCTCGGATCATGGCTCGCGGACCCGGCCCACGCGGACCGGGTGACGGCGGAGGCGTCGACGGCGCTGCGCGGCGCGCTGACGGTCCTGCGGGACTCGGACGTGCAGGCGGTCGTGGGCGAGGCGATCACCCGCCGGGCGGAGGCGGCGGAGATCGCCCCGGGCCTCGGCAAGACCCTGGAGAAGATCGTCGCGGACGGGGCGCACCACCGGGCGGTGGACCTGGTCTGCACCCGTGCGCACGACTGGCTGGTGACGCACGGCGACTCGGTCATGGACGCGGTGCAGGGCGGTGCCCCGGGCTGGACGCCCCGGTTCGTCGACAAGCGCATCGGCGAACGCGTCTACAAGGAGCTCCTGCGCTTCGTGACGGAGATGCGGGACATGCCGGCGCACCCCGCGCGCGGTGCGATCGACCGCTTCCTGACGGACTTCGCGGCGGACCTCCAGGCGGACACGGACACGAGGGCCCGTGTCGAGCGCCTGAAGTCGGACCTGCTGGCCCGCCCGGAGATCCAGGACATCATCGCCTCGGCCTGGTCCTCGATCCGCAACCTCATCATCGCGGCGGCCGAGGACGACCGCAGCCAGCTCCGCCTGCGCGCCCGCGCCTCGCTGATGTCCCTGGGCAACCGCCTGGCGACGGACACCCGCCTCCAGGCGAAGGTCGAGGGCTGGGCGGAGGACGCGGCGGCGTACGTGGTCACGACGTACCGCCACGAGATCACGTCCCTGATCACGGACACGGTGGCCGGCTGGGACGCCACCCAGACCTCGAAGAAGATCGAGGCCAACATCGGCCGCGACCTCCAGTTCATCCGCATCAACGGCACGGTGGTGGGCGCGCTGGCGGGCCTCCTGATCTACACGGTGAGCCACGCGGCGGGAGGCTGAGGGGGGTGGCTGAGGGGCGGGCCGGGGGCCGCTGGGCCCAGGACGGGTGGGCCCGCGGCTCGCGTGCCGGGAGCCTCTACTTCCCGCGGGTGACGGCCCAGGAGGCGGCGGCCATGCCCCCGGCAACGGAGAACACCGCGGGCCAGGCGCCGATCTTCTTGGCGAGGGGGTGAGACCCGGCGAAGGCGGCGACATACGCGCCACTGAGCCCGGCCGCGACCTTCCCCCCACCCACCTGCTGCCACTCCCGAGCGGCCACCCCGCCGGCCACGGCCAGCACGACCCCACCGAGCGGCCGCTTCTTGGTCCACCGGGCTACGGCGTATCCGCCGACGAGCCCGGCGGCGGCTATGGCGGGGGAGGGGATGCGGGGCATGAGGGGTCCTTTCGCGGCGGAATCGCTTTCTAGCGAGCCTAACCGGCGGCTCTTCGCGTCCACCTTCCGAACAGACGTGACGGTCTTTCACTCGATTGTGACCGCAATCACAGGTGGTTTTGATCGTTGAGGGGTAGCGTCCGCGGATGGCGCTGCATGACCTGCTTCACGAAGTGGCGAGGATCTACGACCCCACAGGGGTGGCCTCAGCCGAACGTCCGGACTGTGCCCTGCTCTGGGGGGTGGAGGAGCTCATTGACCTCCCGCTGCCGGAGGGTTGCTCTGCCGTCGGGTATGCCGGCAAGGGAAACATGGCGCGGGTTCCGTGGATTGGTGTTTTCCGCGAGGACGTCAACACGGATCCTAAGAAGGGGCTCTACCTGGCCTATCTCTTCGACGCGGACCGCAAGACCGTCACGCTGTCGCTCCAGCAAGGTGTCTCCGAAGCCGCCAAGCCTCAGCACTATGGGACCGGCCGGAAGCTCCATGACTATCTGGACGAGCGTGGCACGCCCTACCGGCTTGCCCTGCCGCCACGATTGGCGCGTGACTGGCAGGACGGCGTGAGCCTGGACTCCGCCTCCCTCGGCTGGCGCCCCCGCGCCTACGAGCATGCCGACATCGCAGCGCGACGGTACGACCTGGCAAACCTTCCCCCTGAGGGCGAGCTGGCGCAGCACCTCGCGGAAGCCGTGGTCCTTCTTTCTCACGCGGCTGCCGTCGATCGCTGCTTCGCAGATGTCGAATTCCCGACCGCGGACGAACCGACCGCTTTCTTTGCTGGAGGGCACAAGACCTCCCTTGAAGGGAGTGAGCCGGGTGCGTTCCAGCCGGGAAACAGCGATGGCTATTGGGTCACCGTGCAGGGCGGTAGGGAGCGCCGTACGCGTGATCACGAGCGGCTCGTGTCAGAGTTCGCCGCGCATGCCGCCGCTTGCTCGTATGAGCCGATCAACACGTCGATCGGGTATCGAGACCTGATCCTCCGTGCGGAGGGTTCTTCTCTCGAGTGGCTCGTGGAAGCCAAGCAGATATCCCCCGGTAAGCACCGTGCTTCGGTCCGTGAGGCCGTGGCCCAACTCTTTGAGTACCGGCACCAGTACTACCGGCTGGCGGAGGGGGCGAGGGAGGATCCCCATCTTCTGGCTGTCTTCAGCGCGCCCATCGGCAGTTTCGGCCCCTACCTGGAGACTCTGGGCATCGCTGCCGTCTGGCCCACAGGAGACGGCCCCGTCTCCTGGAGTGGGACGCACACGGCTATCGCTTGGGGACTCGTGCCGGACGCCTGACCGGGCCTCAGTCTTGGTCAGCGCCTCCGTGGCACTCTCCGTACGCCCGCTCCGAGCCGCACCAGCACGCCGCGTCGGAGGCCGGGGGCCAAGCGGTTGCGCGGGCTCGGGCGGCCAGGGTGGTGGCGTATTGGGGGAGGAGGGCTGCCGTGGACGGGTGGGTGGTTTCCGAGGCTGCGAAGGCTTCGTAGGAGGGGACCGTTGCGCGGACGATGCCCAGGTTCGGGGTGCCCGCCTGGGCGAGTTCTCTGAGGGAGGCCTCGATGTCCGTCAGGTGGGCTCTGTACGTGGGGTACTCCGCCTCCAGTTCCGGGTACGCCGCGAGCAGCTCGTCCAGTTCCGGTTCCGGCCAGTGCAGGACCGCCACCGGGAACGGGCGGGAGAGGGCCGTGCGGTACGTGCCCAGTTCCGAGCGGAGCCTCGTGATTTCCGCCTGGAGTTCCGCCGGGTCCGAGGAGCCCAGGGACCAGAGGCGCTTCGGGTCGTGGAGTTCGTCCAGCGGGACCGACGCCGTGTGCAGCCGGTCCGCTCGGTCGTCCCAGTCGTCGTGTTCCAGTGCCAGCATGCGGCGGATGCGGTGGCGCGTCGTGATCAGGGACACCGTGGCGTGGGGGAGTTCCGTGGACGTGGTCAGGAGTGCGGCTGCTTCCGTGAGGGTCGACTCCGCCGCTTCCAGTTCGTCGTGGGCCTCCAGCGTCTCCGCCGTGATCTCCCAGGGCGCCGCGTCCGCGGGCTTGGCGCGCCGGACTCCCTCGATGATCGCCCGCGCCTCGGCCTCGTGGCCGTACTCCCAGAGGTTCGCCGCCTTCAGCGCCCTGATCAGGAGCGGGTTCGCCGGCTGACCGGAGAGGAGCGCGTCGTAGAGGGCCGTCGCGCCGGGGCGGTCGCCCGCCAGTTCCCGGTGGGCCGCGGCCTGGAGGTACAGGGGTTCCCGGTCTCCCGGGTACTGCGCTGCCGTACGCAGCAGGCGCTCGGCTTCGGTGGTGTGGGCGGCAGGAGTGTCGGGACGCATACCTTCACCGTACTGCTGTACGGGCCTGGAGAGTTGGCGCCTCAGCGCTTATCGTGCCCCGCGTGCGGGACAGGGTGCGGGAGCGGCGGGAGCGAGTGCCGGTCGTCGTCCAGGGGCGGGGGCGGCGTCGTACGGGCGCCCGCGTGCTGTGGGTGTGCGCCGAGACCGTCGTCACCTGCGGGGTTGTCGTCCTCCTTCTTGTCGTCCATCAGCTCTGGTGGACCAACCAGCAGGCCCGCGCCGAGGCCCGCGAGCAGGTGAGCGTCCTGGAGCGGGAGTGGGAGATCTCTCCTCCCGTGGAGGGCGGGGAGACCGGAGGGGTGGAGGAAGTCGGTGAGGGTGAAGAAAGCGGGGAGTCCGAGCTGTCCGGGGAGGTCGATCCGCCTGGGGAGGGGGACCTCGTCGGGGGGAGTGCCGGGGGCGGCGGTGCCGCTTCCGGGCGCGAGCGGACCCGTCCTGCCGTCCCCGACTCCCGTGCCTTCGCCATCCTCCGTATCCCCCGGCTCGGCCTCACCGCCCCCGTCGCCCGCGGCATCTCCAAGCGTTCCGTTCTCGACAAGGGGTACGTCGGGCACTATCCCGGCACCGCCGGGCCCGGGCTTCCCGGGAACTTCGCGCTCGCCGGGCACCGGAACACCCACGGTGAGCCCTTTCGGTACATCAACCGGTTGCGGCCGGGCGACGAGATCAGTGTGCGGACCCGTGCGCGTACGTACACCTACCGCGTCGACCAGGTCCTCCCGCGGACCGCGCCCCGTGACGTCGGGGTCGTCCGGGCCGTGCCCCGGTCGCTCGTGAAGCCCTCGTACGGGTACGACGAACCCGGCGCCTATCTCACCCTCACCACCTGCACACCGGAGTTCAGCAGCGCCTACCGGCTCGTCGTCTGGGCGAAGCTAGTCTCGACCGCGTGAACCGGGTGATCAGACGCAGGCCCCACCTGCTGTGGCTCCTCTTTCCCTACGTGCTGTTCGTCGTCGTCCTCCCGCTGGTGAACCGCGTCCCCCTGCTCGTCGTCTGGCTGTTCGGCGCCACCGTCCTCACCCCCTGTGCGGTCGCTCTCGCCCGGCGCGGGGACCGGAGGTGAGTCCCGCCGTCGTCGCCGTCTCCGTCTTCGGCGTCTCCATGGTGCTGACCGTGGTCCTCGGGCTCCTCGCCGTGCGCCGGGAAGCCGGCGGCGGGCTCGACGCGTGGTCCGTCGGCGGGCGTTCGCTCGGGCCCGTCTTCATCTGGGTGCTGATGGCCGGCGAGGGGTACACCAGCTTCAGCTATCTCGGCGCCGCCGGCTGGGGCTACAACTACGGCGCCCCCGTGCTGTACGTCGTCGCGTACATGTCCTGCGGCTACGCCGTCGGTTACGTCGTCGGGCCCATGCTCTGGGGGTACGCCCGGAAGCACGGGTTGGTCTCCCTCAGCGACATCGCCGCCCACCGCTACCGCCGTCCCTGGCTCGGCGCGGCCGTGGCCGTCCTCGCGACCGTCTTCCTCCTGCCGTACGTCCAGCTCCAGATCACCGGCATGGGCGTGGTCGTGTCCACGATCTCGTACGGGACCATCGGCCTCGACCTCGCCTACTTCCTCGCCTTCGCCGTCACCACCGCGTTCGTGGTGGTGAGCGGGCTGCGCGGGAGCGCCTGGGTCTCCGTCCTCAAGGACTCGCTCGTCATCCTCACTCTGGGATTTCTCGTGGTGTACGTGCCGCTGCACTACTTCGGGGGGTTCGGGGAGTTCTTCGGGCGGCTCGTCGACGAGAAGAGCGAGTGGCTCTCGCTGCCCGGGCACGGCGGCGAGACGAGCGGGTACGGCGTCGGCTGGTTCGCCTCCACCACCGTCCTCAACTCCCTCACCGTCGTCATCTTCCCGACCACCGTCGCCGGATACCTCGGCGCCCGCGACGCCGACACCCTCCGCCGCAACGCCGTCTGGCTGCCCGCGTACAACGTCCTCCTCTTCGTCCCCATGCTCCTCGGCACCGCCGCCCTCTTCGTCGTCCCCGGGCTCGTCGGCGCCGAGTCGAACCTCGCCCTCTTCGAGCTCGTCACCGACTCGCTCCCCGCCTGGGGCGTCGGCCTCGTCGGCGTCGCGGCCGCGCTCTCCTCGATCGTTCCCATGGCCGTGTTCATGCTGGTCATCGGCACGATGTGGGGGCGGAGCGTGCTCTCGCTCGCGCCCCGGCTGCGCCACCGCGAGAAGGGCGCCGCCCAGCTCGTGGTCGTCGTCGCCGGGACGCTCGCCCTCGCCATGACGTACACCGCGCCGAACACCCTCGTCCGGCTCTCCCTGATCTCGTACGAGGGGATGGCGCAGCTGCTGCCGCTGGTGTTGCTGGGGCTTGTGTGGCGGCGGATGACTCTGAGGGGTGGGGTGTGCGGGCTCGGGGTCGGGGTCGCGGTCGTCTGCGTGCTCGTCTTCTCCGGGCACGATCCGCTGTGGGGCGTCAACGCCGGGCTGCTCGCCCTCGTCGCCAATCTGGCCGTGGCCGTCTCCGTCAGCCTCCTCGGGCCGCCGGAGACGGGCGACGACCGGCGCGACGAGGACGTCCTCGCCCTGGAGGAGTTCACCGACGCGGCCGTCGGTCCGGCCGCCTCCCCAGGACGAGGGTGATCGCCGCGCCCGTCAGGGCCAGTCCCGCCGAGACCAGGAGCGCCGTGTCCGGGCCCGCGGGTGTCAGGGCCAGCGTCAGGGCCACGCCCGCCGCGGAACCGATGTAGCGGGCGGTGTTGTTGGCGCCCGAGCCCATCGCCGCCTGTTCCGGCGGTACGGAGTCGACGGCGAGGCGGGGCAGTGCCGCGTTCAGGAGGCCGCTGCCCGCGCCCGCCACGAGGAGGCCGGGGAGGAGGCGCGGCCAGGGGCCTTCCAGTGCGCCCAGGAGGGCCAGGACTCCTGTCGCCGACAGGGTGAAGCCCAAGGTCAGTTGGTACGCGGCGGACAGCCGGCCCGCCAGGCGGCGCGCCTGGAGCGCGACCACGAACGCGGTGCCCGACCAGAGCACGAACAGCCAGGCCGCCCCCAGCGGCGACATCCCCGCCCCGCTCTGGAGCAGCGCGGGCACCACGCTGAACAGGCCGATCACCGCCAGGCCGGTGAACAGCGCCCCGAGCGTCGAGGCGAGGAACGCCGGGCGGCGCAGGAGCGCCAGGTCGACCATGGGCGTACGGCTCCGGTGTTCGACCGCGATGAAGATCGCCGTCAGGGCGGCGGAGGCCAGGAGCAGGAGGCCCACCGGCAGGCGCAGCCAGCCGTCCCGGCCGAGCGTGAGCGCGGTGAGCAGGGACGCCAGGGCGAGGCCGAGAGCGAGGGCGCCCGGGAGGTCGGGGCGCGTCCGGTGTGACGCCTTCGCCGGTTCGCGGTGCGACGTCTTCGCCGCGTCGCGGCGTGATGCCTTCGCCGGTTCGTGGCGTGATGCCTTCGCTGGTTCCCGGCCCGGTGCCTTCGCCGTCTCGGGGCGTGATGCCTTCGCCGTCTCCGGGCCGAGCGTGCGGGTGCCCGTCGCCGCGATCACCAGGGCTCCGAGGCCCAGCACCCCGTAGGCCAGGCGCCAGTCCACCAGGCTCAGCGCGCCCGCGAGCAGCGGGCCGAGTGCGATGCCGCCGCTCACCGACGCCCCCCACACGCCGGTCGCCCTGATCCGGTCGCGGCCCGAGGGGTACGCGTCGGCCAACAGGCCCAGGCTGCCCGCGAGGACCGCCGCGCTCGCCGCGCCCTGGGCGATCCGGGCCAGGGTGAAGGTGAGCGTGGAGCCCGCGAAGGCGCCGAGGCCGGTGGTGGCGCCGAGGGCGAGGGTGCCGAGGAGGAAGACCCGGCGCCGGCCGTGCGCGTCGGCGAGGCTGCCGGCCACCAGGAGCAGGACGGCGAGGCCGAGCGGGGTGCCGTTGAGCAGCCAGGCCCGGGCCGAGTCCGGGGTCCCGAAGGCGGCGGCCGTGGCGGGGAGGGTGAGCATCGGGGCCGTGTAGTTCATCAGCGCCACGGCCGTGGCCGCGCCGGTGACGGCGAGCGTGGCGGAGGGGCGGGCCGGCCGCTGCCGCGCCGGGGCGCGGAGGGCGGTGGCGAGCTGGGGCATGGCAGGGACCTCACCCGTCAGTTCGGTGAATGAACCTAACCTAGCAGCTCGGTTCATTCAATGAACCCCGGATGGGTACGATGGGGCCATGGCTCTCGGCAAGGACTACGCCCACCAGCAGTGCTCCATCGCCCGCGCTCTTGAGGTCGTCGGCGAGCGCTGGACCCTCCTCGTCGTCCGCGACGCCTTCTACGGCGTCCGCCGCTACAACGACTTCCTCGTTCACCTCGGCGTCCCGCGCGCGGTCCTCGCCGCCCGCCTCCAGGCCCTCGTCGAGGCCGGCGTCCTCGACAAGCGGCGCTACCAGGAGTCGCCCCCGCGCGACGAGTACGTGCTCACCGAGCGCGGCCTCGCCCTCTGGCCCGTCCTGCGCTCGCTCGGCGCCTGGGGGCGGGCCGAGGTCCCCGGAGCCGTACCGGTGCGCCACTTCCACCACGCCGACTGCGGCACCGAGCTCGGCCCGTACGGCGAATGCCCCCTCTGCCGCGTCCCCGTGCCGCCCGCCGACGTCGAGATGCGGCCCGGCGCCGGGCTCGACCCCGACCCGGCCGATCCGGTCGGCCGCGCCCTGCTCGCGCCCCGTCGACTCCTCGTCCCCGTCGGGCGCGAAGACGCGCCCGAGCGCGGGAACTCCTGATCCGCCCCGGGCGTCTTCAGGGTGAGAAACGTGCGAGAAGCGCCGTGGAGGCGTGCGAGAGGGGGTGGTGAGATGACCGTCAGGAGCCTGCTCCTGCGCGTGCTCGCGCCGCTCTTCTTCCTCCTCGCCCTCGCCGGTCTCCTCCTCTCCGACGGCGCGGGCCTCGCCGCCGTCGTCCTCGCCGCGACCACCGTCGTCTGCGCCCTGATCGGCGCCCCGACGGCTCCCGCCGTCCCGGCCACCCGCGTCCGCACGGCCATACGCGACCGTGAGCGGCGCACCGCCTTCCTGCCCCAGCGCGATCCCGACGCCGCCGGCCGCCGCAGACCCCGAGCTCCCGGCGGCCCCCTCCTGACGGCCGCGTAGGGAGCCACCGCACACCGAACACCGGACGGTCCTCACGCGGATCCGTCATGCCGAGACCCGAAATCTCTCCCGGCACGACGAGACCCCATGGAGGGCTCCCTTGTCCGTTTTCGCTTCCCTGGTCGAGCGGCTCGCCGACCTGCTCCAGCCGCTGTTCGCCACCACCGCCACGGCCGCCGCGATCGTCCTCTTCACGATGCTCGTACGCCTCGCGGTCCACCCGCTCTCCCGGGCCGCGGCCCGCGGTCAGAAGGCCCGCACCCGGATCGCCCCGCAGCTCGCCGCCCTCCGCAAGAAGCACGCCAAGAACCCCGAGCGCCTCAAGAAGGCGATGCTGGAACTGCATGCCAAGGAGAAGGTCTCGCCCTTCGCCGGGATCCTGCCCAGCCTCCTCCAGGCGCCCGCGTTCTTCCTGATGTACCACCTCTTCTCCGGCGACCGGATGGCCGGGCACACGCTGTTCGCCGCCCCGCTCGGCGACCACTGGGCCGACGCGCTCGCCCACGGCGGGGTGTTCGGCCCGGCGGGACGGGTCTATCTCGTCCTGTTCGCGCTCGTCACCGCCGTGGCCGTCTTCACCTACCGCCGCACGAAGCGGCAGCTCGCCGCCCAGCCCCTCGATCTGGGCCAGCCCACGCCCGGCGCGGGCGCGATCTCGAAGGTGATGCCGCTGCTCTCCTTCGCCACCCTGATCACGGTCGCCGTCGTCCCCCTCGCCGCCGCCCTCTACGTCGTCACCAGCACCACCTGGAGCGCCGTCGAGCGGGCCTTCCTCTTCCGGGAGGAGAAGGAATCGACGGGCGGGAAGGGGAAGCCGGCGAGCAGGAAGAAGGCCTCCGGCGCCGTTGCTACTCGCGCGTAAGGGTCCAGTGCGTGAACGGGGTCTTGCAGAGTGACCCGATGTCTTGGAGGATCGACCAATCCTCCGATGGCCGCACTCCATCGGCCGGGGCACCTCAGGGCCCTTCCCGGGCCCACCTCGACCACAGGGAGAAGACCATGAAGCTGCTGCGTGTAGGCCCGCCGGGAGCCGAGCGTCCTGCCCTGCTCGACCAGGACGGCACCCTCCGTGACCTGTCCGCCCTGGTCGACGACATCGACGGCGCCCTCCTCGCCGACGCGTCCACGCTCGACCGGGTCCGGGGCGCGGCCGCGGCCGGTGTGCTGCCCGCCCTCGACGCGACCGGGCTGCGCGTCGGCCCGCCGGTCGCCCGCATCGGCAAGGTCGTGTGCATCGGGTTGAACTACCACGGTCACGCCGCCGAGACCGGCCAGGCCACCCCGGCCGAGCCCGTCGTCTTCCTCAAAGCCGCCGACACCGTCGTCGGCCCGGACGACACCGTGCTCGTACCGCGCGGCTCGGTCAAGACCGACTGGGAGGTGGAGCTCGCGATCGTCATCGGCCGCACCGCCCGCTACCTGGAGACCGACGAGCAGGCCCTCGCGCACGTCGCCGGCTACGCGGTCGCCCACGACGTCTCCGAGCGCGAGTTCCAGATCGAGCGCGGCGGCACCTGGGACAAGGGCAAGAACTGCGAGACCTTCAACCCGCTCGGCCCCTGGCTCGTCACCGCCGACGAGGTGCCGGACCCGCAGGCCCTCGGCCTGCGCCTCTGGGTCAACGGCGAGCTCAAGCAGGACGGCCACACCTCCGACCAGATCTTCCCGGTCGCGGAGGTCGTCCGGTACGTCAGCCGGTTCATGACCCTCTACCCCGGCGACATCATCAACACCGGCACGCCCGCCGGCGTCGCCATGGGGCAGCCGGAGCCGAAGCCGTACCTGCGCCCCGGTGACGTCGTCGAGCTGGAGGTCGAGGGGCTCGGCCGGCAGCGGCAGGAGCTCAAGGGCGCCTGACCTCCGGGTCGCAGCGCTCACGTGAAATCGGCGGCGCCCCGCGTGGGGCGTCGCCATTTTCATAGGGTTTTTGCATATTGCACCTTATGGAACGAAACACGAATGAGCGGGGACCCTCCCGGCGCCGCCTCGCCCTCATCGCCGCGGCCACGGTCGGGGGCACCGCCCTGGTCGGCGCGCTGGCCGTCACCGGCTTCGCCGATCCCCTTCCGGGCGGCCTCGGCCCCTGCAAGCCGGGCAAGTGCCCGCCGTCCGGCTATCCCGGCATCAACAACGGCACCGTCGAATTCCGTGACAACAACATCAACATCTTCGTCGGCGGCGACTTCCTCGTCCGCGAGGCCGCGGCCGAGGTCGAGGGCAAGGTCGTCGTCCTCGGCGGCTTCGACCAGAACAAGCGCGCCGGCGTCTCCAGCGTCTACAACGTCGGCGTCGCGGGCGTCGGCTCGCGCGTCCCGCCGGTCAACGACACCGACTTCCTCACCGTCGGCAAGGACCTGACGGTGGCCTCCGGCCAGGAGCTGCTCTCCGAGGAGGGGGCGGTCAAGGGGGCCGTACGGTACGGGGGCCTGCTCTCCGGCAAGGTGACTCCCACCCCGGTCCACGACACGGCGGCAGCCGACCAGTACACCGCCCTCCGGGGTGAGCTCACCGACGCCAGCCAGTGCTATGCCTACGTGAACGGCGCCTCCCGCACCCCCACGGGGACGGCCGTCAACAAGGGCGAGGAGACCCTCTTCACCGGTGACGGCACCTCGGCGCTCCAGGTCTTCAACGTCGACTTCGACCTGGAGTCGACGAGAGAAGGGCAGCAGGGCGTCCGCTTCGACAAGATCCCGGCCGGCGCGACCGTCCTCGTCAACGTCCTCGGCGCCGACCGCACCGTCGACAGCTATATCAACGGGCTCCCGGACGGTCTGCGGGACCGCGTCCTGTGGAACTTCCCGGACGCGACGAAGGTCAAGTTCGAAGGGACGGCCCAGTTCGCGGGCAGCGTGCTCATCGGCAACCAGGCCAGCACGACGACGATCACGATGCCGGGCATGAACGGCCGCTTCTTCACCACCGGGAACCTGACGCATGCCTCGGAGCCGACGGGCGGCGGTGGCCAGGAGATCCACGCCTACCCGTTCAACGGCGACCTCCCGTCCTGCACGGACCCCACGCCGACGCCGACCCCGACGGACCCCACGCCGACCCCGACCGACCCGACGCCCACGCCGACGGATCCGACGCCGACCCCGACGGATCCCACGCCTACGCCGACGGATCCGACCCCGACGCCGACGGATCCCACTCCTACGCCGACCGATCCCACCCCGACGCCGACCGACCCGACCCCGACGCCCACCGACCCCACGCCGACGCCCACCGACCCCACGACCGGCGGTTCGACGGGTGGTGACACCGGCGGGTACGGCGACAACGGCGGATACGGTGACGACGGCGGATACGGCGGCACCGGTGGCAACCACGGTCCGCACGGCGAGCTGCCCGAGACCGGCGCCGGCACCGGGAAGATCGTCATGGGCGTCACCGCCGCCGGTCTCGCCCTCGGCGGCGGGATCCTCGTGACCGTCAGCCGGCGTCGCCGGAGCCGTACGAGCTGAGCAGCATCTCCAGCGCCCCGACGACCATGGCGTGGTCCTCGGCCTGCGGCAGGCCGGAGACCGTGACCGAACCGATCACCCCAGCGCCCTCGACCGCGACCGGGAACGAACCGCCGTGGGCGGCGTACCGGTCGGGGTCGAGGCGGGAGGACGCCTCGAAGGTCGTCCCCTTGGCGCGGAAGCGGGCGCCGACCAGGAACGAACTCGCGCCGTACCGCTCGACGACCCGCCGCTTCCGGTCGATCCACGCGTCGTTGTCCGCGCTGGACCCCGGCAGCGCGCAGTGGAACAGCTGCTGCGCGCCGCGCCGGATGTCGATCGCGACGGGGGCGCGACGCTCACGCGCCATGTCGACGAGGAGGGTGCCGAGCGTCCAGGCGTCCTCGTACGTGAAGCGTGGGAGGACCAGCCGGGCCTCCTGCGCCTCCAGTGCGCCGACCTCATCGGCCGTCAGGGGGCCTGCGGGGCCTGCCTGGCCTGCGGGCGTGCTCACAGCGTCACCGTGACGCCCTCGCGGGCCGACCGCTTCGCCGCCTCCAGGACGTCGAGCGTGGCGGCCGCCTCGTGCGCGGTGACCGGGTTCTCGCCGGTGCCGCGGAGGGCGGCGGCGACGGCTGCGTAGTACGCCGGGTAGGCGCCGGGCAGCGACGGGACCGGGGTGCCGCCGCCGGTCGCCGGGGACTCCCCGGAGCCGAGCCGGCCCCACAGCTCCTCCGGCTCCACGCCCCAGACCGTGCCCGGCACGGGCCGCAGGCCCTCGCGCAGGGCGGCCTCCTGCGGGTCGAGCCCGTACTTCACGAAGCCCGCGCGCTGCCCGAGCACCCGGAAACGGGGGCCGAGCTGGGCGGTCGTGGCGCTCACGTACAGATGGGAGCGGACCCCGTCGGCGTGGGTGATCGCGAGGAAGGTGTCGTCGTCGGCGGCGGCGCCCGGGCGGCGCACGTCCGACTCGGCGTACACCGAGACCGCCGGGCCGAAGAGCACGAGCGCCTGGTCGACGACGTGGCTGCCCAGGTCGAAGAGCAGGCCGCCGATCTCCTCAGGGGCGCCGGACTCCCGCCAGCCGCCCTTGAGCTGCGGCCGCCAGCGCTCGAAGCGGGACTCGAAGCGCTGGACCTCGCCGAGCGCGTCCTCGTCGAGGAGGCGGCGGAGGGTCAGGAAGTCGTTGTCCCAGCGGCGGTTCTGGAAGACCGAGAGCAGCAGGCCCCGCTCCTCGGCGAGGGCGGCGAGGGCACGCGCCTCGGCGGCGGTCCCGGCGAGCGGCTTGTCGACGACGACCGGGATGCCGGCCTCCAGGGCGGCGGTGGCGACCGCGACGTGCGTCTTGTTCGGCGAGGCGACGACGATCAGGTCGAGCTCGTCCGCCCCCCGCTCCCACAGCTCCTCGGGGGAGGCCGCGACCCGCACGCCGGGGTGGGCGGCGCGGGCCTCGGCGGCCCGCTCCGGGTTGCCGGTGGTGACGGCGGCGAGGACGAGGTCCTCGGAGGCGGCGATCAGCGGGGCGTGGAAGACGGAGCCCGCGAGGCCGTAGCCGACGAGTCCGACGCGGAGCGGGGGGCGCGGGGTACGGGGGCCGGTGTCGGTGCCAGTCATGCACCTCACTTAAGCAACGCTGTTGCCAAAGTGCAAGCGACCGCGACAATGGGGGCGTGAAGAGGGAGCAGAGGTATACGAGGAGCCTGGCCGGCGTGAACGTACCGGCGCTGCGCAGCCACAACGCGGCGCTCGTGCTCGACCTCCTGCGCACGGCGGGGGAGGCGGGGATCAGCCGCCTGGAGCTGGCCGAGAGGACCGGCCTCACCCCGCAGGCCGTCAGCAAGATCACCGCCAGGCTCCGGGCCGAGGGCCTCGCGGCGGAGGCGGGCCACCGCGCCTCGACGGGCGGCAAACCCCGCACGGTCCTGCGCCTGGTGCCCTCCGCCGGGCACGCCGTCGGTGTGCACCTCGACCGCGACGAGCTGACGACGCTCCTGACGGACCTCGCGGGCACGGTCGTGGCCCTGCGCCGCCGCCCGGTCGACCTGGGGGAGGGGGCGGGGCCGGTCCTGGACGCGGTGACGGAGGAGGTCCGGGCGCTGCTCACGGACGGGGCGGCGGGGGGCGGGGGGCCGACCGGTGCGGGGGAGTCTCCCGGCCCGGCCCTTGGTCCCGGTCCGGCTCTTGGTCCCGGCTCGGCCCCCGGTCCTGGCCCGGCCCTCGGTCCTGGCCCGGCCCTCGGTCCTGGCCCGGCCCTCGGTCCCGGTCCCGGCCCCGTCCTCGGTCCCGCTTCCACCCCCGCCCCCGCCCCCGTCCTCGGAGTCGGCGTCGCCATGCCCGGACCCCTGGACCATCACGCCGGTGTGCCCGGCCGCGTCACCGGCTTCCCCTCCTGGGACGGGTACCCGGTACGGGACGAGCTGGCCCGGCGCCTCGGGCTGCCCGTCGTCCTCGACAAGGACACGAACGCCGCCGCCCTCGGCCTCGCCCTGGGCCCCGAGTCCCCCGGCTCCTTCGCCTACGTCCACCTCGGTACGGGGCTGGGTGCCGGCCTCGTCCTCGGCGGCGCGCCGCTGCGCGGGGACAGGACCGGGGCGGGCGAGCTCGGACACCAGACCGTCCAGCTCGACGGGCCCCCGTGCGGCTGCGGCGGGCGCGGCTGCCTGGAGGTCCTCTGCCTGGCGGCGGTCGCGCGCGGCGAACTACCCGAGGCCGCGCGGATCCTCGGCGCGGGCGCGGCCAACCTCGTACGGCTCCTCGACATCGATCAGGTCCTGCTGGGCGGACGGGTGGTGCTCGGTGCGCCGGAGGTGTTCGCCGACGGGGCCCGGGAGGTCCTCGCCGGGCTCGGGCTGCCGACGCCGGTCGCCGTGGCCTCGGCCCCGCAGGCGGTGGCGGTGGGGGCGGCGTGGCTCGTTCTCGCTCCGATCTTCGGACAATAGGCTGATCGGGCGGATTGCGCGGGCCGTGCGGGTGCGTGAACGGTGTCGCTGCCCGGACCGCCCGCCCGGGGGTGGCAGCGTCGCGGCCGACCCGTACGCCCGCGAGCAGCAAAGGCAGCCACCCCATGGCACCCGCCCCCCTGCGCCAGCGCAGCGCCCTCGTCGTGACCGCGACCGCCACCGTGACCGCCGCCGTGACCGCGACGGTGGCCCTCGCCCTCACGGCCCCCGCACTCGCGGCCCCGGCGGCGGCCCACGCTCCGAAGACGTCCGATCCAGGAACCGCTGCCCCCGCAGCCCTCGCCTCCGTACCCCTCGCCTCTGCACCCCTTGTCTCCGAGGCCCTAGCCTCAGCGGCCCCCGCACCCCCCGCCCCCGACAGCCCCACCCCCCTCAACGCCCCCGCCCCCAACATCCCCCCCGCCCCCGGCGACCCCAGGGCCCCTCAAGCCCCTCAGGCCCCTGAGGCCCCCAAGGCCCCCGCCCCCGACCCGCCCACCCCCTCCTGCGGCGATGCCCCCGGCGGTGGCTTCCCGCTCGCGACCCGGATCCACGGCGGCCCGGACGAGTACCCCGCCGGCGGCCCCCTCCAGGCCTGGAAGCTCGACCTCACGAACGACACCGAAGCGTCCTGCACCGCCGTCCACCCCGTCCTCGTCCTCGCCGACCGGGACCGCGTGCTCCGACCCGCCCAGATCCGCTTCGAGTTCTACGACGAGGGCTCGGCCCGCTGGCGCCCCGTGGCCTTCGAGACGACCGAAGAGGCGGAGAACGTAGGTGCGTTCACCGACTTCGGCGGCTTCTCGGTCCCCGCGGGCCGGACCGTCACCGTCCCCGTACGGCTCGCGTTCCGCGAGGACACCGCCCCCGACGAGGTCGTCGTGAGCGCGGCGGTCGTCCAGCGCCGGGGCGCCGACGGCGACTGGATCGGTGCGTCCGACGAGTACCGCCTGACCGTCGGCCCCGCCGCACCTGACGGATCCGGCACACCAGAACCCAGGAGAGACGCGACCGCCCCGCCCGCCCAGCCCCCCAAGAAGCCGGAGGCCCCGAAGCCCCCGAAGGGCACGGAGGGCATCGACCCGAGCCGCGAACTCGCCCGCACCGGAAGGGAGTCCGACCAGGACGCCCTCCTCCTCGGCTCGTTCGCCGCCGTGCTGGTCCTGCTCGGCGTCACCCTCGTCCGCACCGCCCGGCGGATGGCCCCGCGCCCGGCCCGGCGGACCCCCGGAGGCGCACCCCGCCGCCCCCGGCACCTCTGAGCCACGTTCCGTACACCTCCCCGTTCATCCCCGTCTGCGACGATCCCTCCGTGAACTACCAGACCGCCCCCGCCGACCCCGGCGCCCCCGTCCGCTCCGGCGTTCCCGAGCACGGCAGGGTCCCCAAGTACTACGCCGTGAAGGCGAAACTCGCCCTGCTCGTCGACGAGTTGGGGGAGGGTGGGCTGCTGCCCACCGAGCGCGACCTCGCCGTCCGGTACGAGGTGTCCCGCGAGACCGTCCGGCAGGCGCTGCGCGAACTGCTCCTGGAGGGCCGGGTGCGCCGCCAGGGGCGGGGCACGGTCGTCGCGGGCCCCAAGCTCGAACAGCCCCTCTCGCTCGCCAGCTACACCGAGGGCGTCCGACGGCAGGGCCGTCGCCCCGGCCGAAGCCTGATCTCCCTCGACCGCTTCCCCTGCCCGGAGGCGCTCGCGCCGGAGGTCGGCGCCGAACGGGGCGAGCCCGTCTGGCACATGGAGCGGGTGCTGCTCGCCGACGACGAGCGGGTCGGCCTGGAGAGCACCTACGTCTCCGAGGCCCGAGCCCCGCGCCTGGACACCGAGTTCGACCCGGACTCGTCCTTCTACGCCTACCTCCACGACCGCCTCGGCGTGACCTTCGGCGACGCCGACGAGCGCATCGAGACCGTGCTCGCGACCCCGCGCGAGGCCCTGCTCATCGGTACGCCGCCGGCGCTGCCGATGCTGCTGCTCCACCGTGTCTCCCGGGACACGTCGGGGCGCCCCCTGGAGCGGGTCCGGACGCTCTACCGCGGTGACCGGTTCAGCTTCACGGCGCACCTGGGCCGCCAGGACTGACCCTCCGACCCACAGGTCACCCCTCCGAAGATCACAAACAGATAACGGGTCTGGTCCAAGCTTGTCGGTTCGTTCACCGTCCCGTTGCCCGTCGGATCCGTCCGGGCCACCCGCCCCCACGACCGTTTCGGCCATGAAGGTGATCGTCGTAGGAGCCGGCGTGGTGGGAACCATGCACGCCTGGCACGCAGTGGAACGCGGCCACGAGGTCGTACACATCGAGCGCGAGGCCGAGGCGCGCGGAGCGTCCCTCCGCAATTTCGGCCAGATCTGGGTGAGCGGCCGCGCCGGCGGGGAGGAGCTCGACACCGCCCTGCGCGCCCGCGAACTGTGGGAGGGCATCGGTGCCCGGGTCCCCGGGCTCGGCTTCCGGGCCATCGGCTCCCTCACGCCCGTACGCGACGACCTGGAGCTGGCCGTCGCCGAGGCCGCCCTCGCGCGGCCCGACGCCGCCGCCCGCGGCTACAAGCTGCTGACGCCGGACGAGGCCCGCGCGGTCAACCCCGCCCTGCGCGGGGCGTTCGAGGCGGCCCTCTGGTGCGAGCGGGACGCGGCCGTCGAGCCGCGCCTCGCCCAGCTCGCCCTCCGCGAGGCCCTGCTCGCCACCGGGAAGTACACCTTCCTGCCGAACCGCGAGGTCAGGGACGTCGTCGGCGACAGTGCCGTCCGCGACGACCGGGGCGAGACGCACACCGGCGACGCCGTCGTCCTGTGCACCGGCGCCTGGCTCTCCGGCCTCGTCCGTGAGGTCGCCGGCGAGATACCCGTCCGCCGGGTCCGGCTCCAGATGATGCAGACCGAGCCCCTCGGCGAGCCGCTCACCACCTCCGTCGCCGACGCCGACTCCTTCCGCTACTACCCGGCGTACGCGTCCCCCGCCCTGGACGCCCTCAACGACGGCCGGCCGCAGGACCCGACCGCCGCCGCCCACAAGATGCAGCTCCTGATGGTGCAGCGGCTCGACGGCGGACTGACCATCGGCGACACCCACGAGTACGAGCACCCCTTCGCCTTCGACACCCTCGAAGACCCCTACGAGCACCTCACCCGCGTCGTCGAGTCCTTCCTCGGCCGCCCGCTGCCGAAGATCAGGCGCCGCTGGGCCGGGGTGTACGCGCAGTGCGTCGACACGAGCCGCGTCGTGCACCGCCAGCGGGTCGCCGACGGCGTGTGGCTGGTGACCGGGCCCGGCGGGCGCGGCATGACCTGCTCGCCCGCCATCGCCGAGACGACCGCGAACGAACTGGGCTGGTGAACACCGTGAACACCCTGACCGAGAACACCACGTACGACCTCGTCGTCCTCGACATGGCGGGGACGACCGTCGCCGACGGCGGCCTCGTCGAGCAGGCCTTCACGGCCGCCGCCGAACGCCTCGGCGAGGACCCCGCCGCGATGATCGACTACGTCCGCGCCACCATGGGCGAGTCCAAGATCTCCGTCTTCCGCCACCTCTTCGGCGGCGACGAGAACCGCGCCCGGCAGGCCAACCTCGCCTTCGAGGAGGCCTACGGAGAGCTCGTCTCCGGCGGCCTGATCGCCCCCGTCCCCGGCGCGGCCGAGGCCATCGCCACCCTGAAGGACCAGGGCAGGACCGTCGTCCTCACCACCGGCTTCGCCCGCGTCACCCAGGACGCCATTTTCGACGCCCTCGGCTGGCGCGACCTCGTCGAGCTGACCCTCTGCCCGGCCGACGCCGGCGGCCGGGGCCGCCCCTACCCCGACATGGTCCTCGCGGCCCTCCTCCGCACGGGCGCCGTCGACGACGTCCGCCGGATCGCGGTCGCGGGCGACACCTCGTACGACATGCTCAGCGGCTCCCGCGCGGGCGCCGGGATCGTGGCGGGAGTCCTCACGGGCGCCCACGGCGAGACCGCGCTCAAGGAGCACGGCGCGACCCACGTCCTCGCCTCGATCGCCGAACTCCCGGCGCGCATCACGGAGTCCGAGGCGTGAACAGCGGCATCCGCTTCGACGGCGTCTCCGTCGCGTACGGCGGGACCACGGTCCTGGACCACCTCGACCTGACCGTCGAACCCGGCGAGGTCATGGCCCTCCTCGGGCCCTCGGGATCCGGGAAGACGACCGCGCTGCGGGCCGTCGCCGGGTTCGTGCGCCCGGCCTCCGGGCGGGTCTTCATCGGCGGCCAGGACGTCACCGCCCTCCCGCCGTACAAGCGGGGCATCGGCATGGTCGTCCAGCAGTACGCCCTCTTCCCGCACCTGCGCGTCGACGCCAACGTCGCCTTCGGCCTCAAGGCACAGAAGGCACCCAAGGCCGAGATCCCCGCCCGGGTCGCCGAGGCCCTGGAGATGACGGGCATGGCCGCGTACGCGCGCCGCTACCCCCGCGAGCTCTCCGGCGGGCAGCAGCAGCGCGTCGCCATCGCCCGCGCCCTCGCGATCCGGCCGCGCGTCCTCCTCCTCGACGAACCGCTCTCCGCCCTCGACGCACGGCTCCGCTCCGGAATGCTCGCCGAACTGGCCAGGCTGCACCGCGAGTTGCCGGACGTGTCGATCCTGTACGTCACCCACGACCAGGTCGAGGCGCTCACCCTCGCCGACCGGATCGCCGTCATGGACAAGGCCCGGCTCCAGGACTGCGGCACCCCGCAGGACCTGTACCGCCGCCCGCGTACGGAGTTCACGGCGTCGTTCGTCGGCAACGCCAACCTGCTGCCGGTGACGGTCGCCGCGGACGGGGTGCTCTTCGAGGGCGCCGAACTGAAGGTGCCCGCCGCCGACGCCACACCCGGCTCCACCGCCACCCTCTGCGTCCGCCCGCACCTGGTCGGCCTCGGCGACGGCCCGAACGCCCTCCGGGGCCGCGTCACCGAGGTCCAGTGGCGCGGCTCCACCCACCGGCTGTACGTCGAGGTCGGCGGCCACCGCGTGAAGGCGGACGTGCGCGAGCTCCGGGAGACCCCGGCCCTCGGCACCGAGGTCACGCTCCACTTCGCCCCGCAGGACGCGGTGCTGCTCGGCGCGGGGGTGGCCGATGGCTAGCGCCTCGCCCGGAGCGGTGACCGTGGCCGCCCCGGCCGCGCCCGAAGCGAGGGCGCCCCGCTCGCTCCCCACCTGGGTCTGGGCACTGCCGCCCGTCGCCGTCCTCGCGCTCGTCTTCCTCTACCCCCTCGCGCTGGTCGTCCAGGAGTCCCTGGCACCCGGCGCCTACGCCGGCGTCCTCGCCTCCGAGTCGTTCCGCGACGCGCTCGTCACCACCGTGTGGCTCGCCGTCGCCTCCACGGCCGGCTGTCTGGTCCTCGGCTTCGCGCTCGCGCTCGTCATCGCCTTCGTGCCCTTCCCCGGCGGGAGGGCGGTGGCGAAGTTCATCGACGTCTTCCTCTCCTTCCCGTCCTTCCTGGTCACGCTCGCCCTGCTGTTCCTCTACGGCACGGTCGGCATGGCCAACGGCGTCTGGACGGACGTCACGGGCGACGCGACGGGCCCCTTCCGGTTCCTGACCACGCCCTGGGGCGTCCTCCTCGCCGAGATCACGTACTTCACGCCCTTCGTGATGCGCCCCCTCCTCGCCGCCTTCTCCCAACTGGAGACCGCCCAGCTGGAGGTGGCGTCCTCCCTCGGCGCGAGGCCGATCCGCATCATCCGGCAGGTGATCCTGCCCGAGGCGCTGCCCGCGCTCGCCGCCGGCGGCAGCCTCGTCCTCGTCATGTGCCTCAACGAGTTCGGGATCGTCCTCTTCACCGGCGCCAAGGGCGTCACGACCCTCCCGATGCTCGTCTACAGCAAGGCGATCCTCGAATCCGACTACGCCGCCGCCTGCGTCGTCGCCGTCGTCAACATCGCGCTCTCCGTGGGCCTCTACGTCCTCTACCGGGGGGTGAGCCGCCGTGCTGGTGCATAGCCGTACGGGCAGGTGGACGGCGTGGGCGCTGTTCGCGGTCCTCTTCGTCCCGCTCTTCGCCCTGCCCCTGCTCGTCATCGTCGCCGCCTCGTTCTCCACGCACTGGTCCGGCGCCTTCCCCTCCGGTCCCACCACCGCCCACTACACGGCGGCCGTACGCGGAGAGTCCCTCCAGGCGCTCACCACCAGCCTGGTCACCGCCGTCACCGCGAGCCTGGTCGCGCTGACCGTCGGCACCTGGGCGGCGCTCGCCTCCGCCGCGATGGGCAGGCGGGGCCGCCGGATCCTCGACGCCCTGTTCATGCTGCCGGTCGCCGTGCCGTCCGTCGTCGTCGGACTCGCCGTCCTCGTCGCCTTCTCGCAGCCGCCGGTGCTCCTCAACGGCACGCGCTGGATCGTGATCCTCGCGCACACCGTGCTCGTCACGGCCTTCGCCCACCAGTCGGTGTCGGCGGCCGTCCGCCGCCTCGACCCGATGTACGAGCAGGCGGCGGCCGGCCTCGGCGCCCGCCCCTCGTACGTCCTGCTCCGGGTGCGGCTCCCGCTCCTGCTGCCGTCCCTGAACGCGGCGGCCGGGCTCTGCTTCGCCCTCTCCATGGGCGAGCTGAGCGCCACGATGATGCTCTACCCGCCGGACTGGCTGCCGCTTCCGGTGCTCATCTTCACTGCCACCGACCGGGGTTCGCTCTTCACCGGTTCGGCGCTCGCCGTGATCCTCATGGCCGCGACCCTGCTGGCCCTGCTCGCCGTCTCCCGTATCCGTACGAGAGCTTCCTTCCGCTAGCCACACCCGTCATCAGGAGAGAACGACGCCATGCTTACGCACGCCAAGCCGATCGCCGCCGTCACCGGCGCTCTCGCCCTCGCCGCCACCCTCACCGCCTGCGGCGGCTCCTCCGCCGCGTCCGACGCGAAGACCGTCACCGTCTACAGCGCCGACGGCCTCAAGGGCGAGGCGCGCGACGGCTGGTACGACAAGGTCTTCGCCGACTTCGAGAAGAAGACCGGCATCAAGGTCGAGTACGTCGAGGGCGGCTCCGGCGAGATGGTGCAGCGCGCCCTCCGCGAGAAGAGCAACACCCAGGCCGACGTCATCGTGACCCTGCCGCCCTTCATCCAGCAGGCCGACTCCAAGGGCCTCCTCCAGGCGTACAAGCCCGAGGGCGCCGACCAGGTCGGCGGCGGCGACAAGTCCGGCGACGGCAAGTGGACCTCGGTCGTCAACAACTACTTCGGCTTCATCCACAACAAGAAGGAACTGCCGGCCGCCCCCAAGAGCTGGGAGGAGCTGCTCGACGCGAAGTACAAGAACAAGCTCCAGTACTCGACCCCCGGCGTCGCGGGCGACGGCACCGCCGTCCTCATCAAGGCCATGCACGACTTCGGCGGCCAGGAGCCGGCCATGGAGTACCTGAAGAAGCTCCAGGCCAACAACGTCGGCCCGTCCTCCTCCACCTCCAAGCTCGCCCCGAAGGTCGACAAGGGCGAGCTGCTCGTCGCCAACGGCGACGTCCAGATGAACTACGCCCAGGCCCGGTCCATGCCCAACCTCGGCATCTGGTTCCCGGCGAAGGGCACCGGCAGGCCGACCACCTTCGCCCTGCCGTACGCCGCCGGCCTGGTCGACAAGGCCCCGCACGCCGACAACGGCAAGAAGCTGCTCGACTTCATGCTGAGCGAGCAGGCCCAGCGCGAGGTCAGCGCCATCGGCGGCGGCTTCCCGGCCCGCAAGGACGTCAAGCCCACCGACGCCAACGCGATCGAACTCGCCAAGCTCCTCGAAGGCGTCGAGATCTTCGAGCCGGACTGGTCCGACATCGACAAGAACCTCAAGACGTACGTCGACGCGTGGAAGTCCGCGACCGGAAGCTAAGAGTTCACCGTACGACTCTGGAAAGCCTCCGTTGATCGCGGAAAGATAACGGGTACGGACCAACGCCCCTGAGAAATCAGGGGCGTTGGCATGCCACCGCCCCCTTCCACGGAATTCCACGGAGGACCCGACATGCCGAACACCGGCATCTCCCGCCGCACCGTGCTCGCCGCCGCCGGTGCCACCGCGGCCGTCGCCGCCACCGGCGCGCTCACCGCCCCCGCCGCCCACGCGGCCACCACCGCCGCGCCCACGCTCCCCGACGGCACCAGCAAGGACAAGGTGCTCGTCGTCGGCATGGACGGCCTGCGGTACGACAGGATCGACGCCGCCAAGGCCCCGAACCTCAAGTCCCTGATGGCCAACGGCACCTTCGGCCGCTCCCTGCTCTACGCGAACCCGATGGCCGCCACCTCCTCCGGCCCCGGCTGGTCCACGATCTCCACCGGCGTCTGGCCCGACAAGCACGGCGTGAAGGACAACACCTTCACCGGCAAGAACTACGCCAGGTACCCCGGCTTCCTCGCCCGACTGCACCAGGTCCGCCCCGAGCTCTCGCTCTTCGCCGCCGTCGACTGGCCCGAGCTGGACACCCACGGCACGGTCACCCCCGGCGCCGACGCCAAGCTCGTCCACAACAACAACTATGTCGTCAACGACCTCGTGATCACCGAGGCCACGGAGGACGTCCTCCGCAACCAGAACCCCGACGTCCTCTTCGTCTACTTCGGCGAGACCGACGAGATCGGCCACAACTACGGCGCCGCGCACAGCAAGTACCTCGACGCCATCGACGTCCAGGACGCCTACCTGGGCCGTCTCCTCACCGCGATCAAGGCCCGCCCGGCGTACGCCACCGAGCGCTGGACGGTCATCGTCACCACCGACCACGGCCACACCGACGGCGGCGGCCACGGCGGCTCCTCCATCGAGGAGCGCCGCACCTTCGTCCTCGCCCAGGGCCCGGGCATCGCCGCCGGCGCCCGCCCGATCGACACCCGCCTCGTCGACGTCGCCGCCACCGTCTTCCACCAGCTCGGCATCGTCCCCGACCCGTCCTGGGGCCTCGACGGCAAGCCGGTCCAGCAGCGCTCCACCGACCCCTTCGACGCGCTCTACGGATCTCTCTCCGGCCGCGTCGACGAGACCGGCATCCCCGCCGGGATCCTCGGCTTCACCCACACCGCGCCCAGCGGCTGGTCCGTCATCAACAACGCCATGGGCACCGGCGGCATGACCGAGTGGCGGGGCTGGTCCTTCGCCACCGACGAGTTCTGGTCCCGCGCCCAGCGCGACCAGTCCCGCGAGCTCAACGTCCGCGCCCGGGGCGTCTTCGCCGTCGCCGACTCCGACGAGTGGGCCGACAAGTCCTTCTCCGGTACGTACGACTCGACCCTGGTGACCCCCGCGTACGGCGTCTCCGACGCGACCCGGGCGACCCTGGACTTCACCACCTTCTACCGCCAGGAGGGCAGCCAGTCCGCCCAGGTCCTGGCGAGCTTCAACGGCGGCACCCCGACCGTCGTCAAGAGCTACACCTCCGACGTGATCTCCCAGCCCCAGTCGCTCACCGTGAACGTCCCCGCCGGGGCGTCCAGCGTGAGCTTCCGCTTCCGCTACACCGGCGCCAACAACTGGTACTGGACGGTCGACGGGGTCAGGGTCACGGCTTCCTGATCACCGACGGGGTCAAGGACACGGCTTCCTGACTACCCTGGGGGCGTCGCCACAGCGCTGTCGCGGCGCCCCCAGAACACCGCACGTCTGTACGGCAGGAGTCCCGCACCCATGGCAGAGCGCAAGCCGATCGAATCCTGGCTGACCGACATGGACGGCGTCCTCATCCACGAGGGCGTTCCGATCCCCGGCGCCGACGCGTTCATCAAGAAGCTGCGGGAGACCGGGAAGCCCTTCCTGGTCCTCACGAACAACTCGATCTACACGGCCCGCGACCTGCACGCCCGCCTCGCCCGCATGGGCCTCGAAGTGCCCGTCGAGAACATCTGGACCTCGGCCCTCGCCACCGCCAAGTTCCTCGACGACCAGCGCCCCGGCGGCACGGCGTACGTCATCGGCGAGGCGGGCCTCACCACGGCCCTCCACGACATCGGCTACGTCCTCACGGACCACGACCCGGACTACGTGGTCCTCGGCGAGACCCGGACGTACTCCTTCGAGGCGATGACGAAGGCCGTCCGCCTCATCAACGCCGGCGCCCGCTTCATCTGCACCAACCCCGACGAGACCGGCCCCTCCCTGGAGGGCCCGCTCCCGGCCACCGGCTCCGTCGCCGCGCTCATCACGAAGGCCACCGGCAAGGAGCCGTACTTCGCGGGCAAGCCGAACCCGCTCATGATGCGCACCGGGCTCAACGCGATCGGCGCCCACTCCGAGTCCAGCGCGATGATCGGCGACCGGATGGACACCGACATCCTGGCCGGACTGGAGGCGGGCATGCAGACCTTCCTCGTCCTGACGGGCCTGACCAGCCAGGCCGAGATCGACCGCTTCCCGTTCCGCCCGTCCAAGATCGTCGACTCGATCGCGGACATCGTCGACCGCGTGTAACCACGCCCCGCCCGCCTCCTGCGGATGCGAAGAGCGCCGATCCGGGTGAACCTGCCAGTACCAGGAGGTCACGATGCGCATCTGTTCCATTGCTCTCCGTGCCGCAGGGGCGGCCTTGGTGCTCGTACTGGCACCCACGGCCGGTGGCGCGTACGCCCACGACGGGGTGAAGGCCACCGTCACCCCGTCCACCGCCTCGCCCGGCGCCGACGTCGACGTCCGCGTCCAGGGCTGCAAGGGAACGACCGGTGCCGCGAAGTCCCGGGCGTTCGTCGCCGACGTGGAGCTGACCGGCCGGGACGGTGGGGGCGCCCCGCTGTTCGGGGACACCACGATCCGGTCCGGACTCGAGGACGGTACGTACAAGGTCACCGTGACCTGTGACGGCCACGACCACGGGGACGTCGGCACGGTGCAGGTCAAGCACCACCAGCCGACCCACAAGCCGACGCACGAGCCGACGCACGAGCCGACCCACCACGCGACCCCGGTCGCCCCGGTCCGCGCGGGCGGCGGCGGCACCGCCGCCTTCGCCGCCCCGGCTGCCCCCGGAGTCGCCCAGACCACGACCGGGAGCGGCCTCGGCACCCCGTACACCCTGCTCGGCCTCGGCATGGCCGCCCTCGCGGCCGTGGCGGTCGCCTTCCGCAGCTCCCGCCGCCGCACCGCCGCCTCCGGTACGGGTACGGGTACGGGTTCCGGCACGGGCACGGGCACGGGCTCGGACTGAGGATGTCGTCCGGAACCCGCCCGGCGGGCACCGGGCGACTCGTCACCGGTGTGGCCTGGGCGCTGCTGCTCCTCGGGCTCTGGCTCTGGGGCCGCGAGGTCACGGAGGGCCCCGGGGGCAGCTCGGCGCCCACCCACGGCGACATCGCCGCCGTGGGCCGGCCGCTCGGCGTGGCGCTCCCCCCGGCCCACGCCCCGCTCGCCCCCGCCGAACCCCGGCGGGTGGAGGTCCCGTCCCTCGGCATCGCTGCGCCCATCGTGGCGCGCGGCCTGGACGGCACGGGCGCGATCGACCCGCCGCCCTTCTCGATGCCGCACACGGTGGGCTGGTTCGGCGCGGGCACGCAGCCGGGTGCGGCCGGGGCGGCCCTCCTCGTCGGCCACGTCGACACCGACACCCGCCCGGCGGTCTTCTACGGACTGAGCGCGGCCCGCCCCGGCGCGAAGGTCCGGGTCACCCGTACGGACGGTACGGTCGCCGAGTTCACCGTCGACGACGTCCAGGTCTTCCCGCGCGAGGACTTCGACGCGACCCGGGTCTACGGCCGCCGCGAACCCGGCCGCGCCGAGCTCCGCCTGATCACCTGCGGCGGCACCTTCGACCGCACGGACGGTACGTACTCGGCGAACGTGGTCGTCTCGGCGTACCTCACGGGCGCGGGGACGACGGCGACGGGCACCTGAGCCCCCGGCACGGGACCCGTGGCGACCGGGGCCCGGCCGGTGGGTCGCGTCCCGCGGCGCCACCGGCCGGTCCGGTCCTCGACCGCGGGGCTCACGGGCGGCGGGAGGAGCCCGGTGCCGGCCGCGGGAGGTCGGGGTTCCGGAAACTGTAGAGGCCTTGCCTCGCCCGGCCCAGAGGGCTGTCGTGTCACGATGACGACGACCGGTCCGTACGTGCCGAGGGGCCCCGAATATCCGCACGTCACCCCGCACCCCCGCGCCCCCCCTCCGTACTGGGTGAATCCCGACGGCAAGGCCGCCCGGCAGCTGGCGGCGCACCTCGCCGCGGGCCGGACCGCCGAGGCCGCGCTCCTGCGGCGGATCACCTCCCGGCCGGTGGCCGAGTGGATCGGCTCCGACCGGCCCGAGGCCGAGACCCGCGCCCTCACCCAGGCCGCCACCCGCGCCGGGCGCGAGGCGCTCCTCGTCCTCTACGACATCCCGCACCGCGACTGCGGCCGGCACTCGGCGGGCGGCGCGGCGGACCCCGCCGCCTACCGCACCTGGGTCGACGCCGTCGCCCGGGGCATCGGGGCGCGGCGCGCGACCGTCGTCCCGGAACCGGACGCCGTGATGCACGTCGTCGACGGCTGCACCGAGGAGCAGCACCACGGGGAGCGGTACGAGCTCAAGGCGGCCGTCCTGCGGCTGAAGCGGCAGCCGGCCACCACGGTCTACCTGGACGCGGGCAACGCGGGCTGGGCCGGTCCCGCGGAGCTGCGCGGCCCGCTCCAGGAGGCGGGGATCGCCGAGGCCGACGGCTTCGCGGTCAACGTCACGAACTGGCCGGAAACGCCCGGTAGTTCGGGCCGAGGGAGACCCCGGGAATGACCAAGACCCCCTCACCGATGGTGAGGGGGTCTTGACTCTGC
>NZ_BJMN01000031.1 GCF_006539185.1 Streptomyces gardneri | reverse complement strand
GGGAGTCCGGCACCGGACTCCCGCCCCTCTCGCGTCCCCCGATTCCCGTACGCCTGCTACCCGTACGTCTCCTACCCGTGCGCCCGTTACCCGTGGGCCTGTTACAGCGCGGGGTAGTCCGTGTAGCCGCGGTGGTCGCCGCCGAAGTACGTGGCGGTGTCCGGGGTGTTGTACGGGCCGCCGGACTTGAGCCGCGCCGGCAGGTCGGGGTTGGCGAGGAACAGCGCGCCGTACGCGACGAGGTCGGCGGTGCCGTCCTCGATCAGGGCCAGGGCGTCGGGGCCGGTCGGACCCTCGGTGGCCGGGTTGAGGATGAAGGTGCCGGAGAAGGCCTTGCGCAGGGCGAGGGTGAGCTCGCGGACCTCGGGCGTGGGCTCCGTGACGTGCAGGTAGGCGATGCCGATCGGGTCGATCGCCTCGACGAGTGCGGGGTAGATCTCCGCGGTGTCGGTCTCGGCGATGTCGTTGTACGTGTTGGCCGGGGAGATGCGCAGGCCGGTGCGCTCGGGGCCGATCTCGGCGACGACGGCCTTGACGACCTCGACGGCGAAGCGGATGCGGTTCTCGACCGGGCCGCCCCACTCGTCGGTGCGGTGGTTGGAGCCGGAGGCGAGGAACTGCTGGATCAGATAGCCGTTGGCGCCGTGGATCTCGACGCCGTCGAAGCCGGCCTCCACCGCGTTGCGGGCGGCGGTGGCGAAGCCGGCGATCGTCTCCCGTATCCCGTCGGCGGTGAGTTCGCGCGGGGCGACGAAGTCGATGAGTCCGGTGCCGGCGAAGAGCTGTCCGGCCGGGGCGACCGGGGAGGGGCCGACGGGGTGGAGTCCGTCGCCGAGGACCTGGGGGTGGCTGATCCGGCCGGCGTGCATCAGCTGGACGAAGATCCGGCCGCCGCGCTCGTGGACGCCGTCGGTGACCTCGCGCCAGGCGGCGATCTGCTCGGCGCTGTGCAGGCCGGGGGTGTTCGGGTAGCCCTGGCCGACGGCGGTCGGCTGGGCGCCCTCGGTGATGATGAGGCCGGCCGAGGCACGCTGGGCGTAGTACTCGGCGACGAGCGCGGTGGGGGTGCGGCTCTCGCCCTCGGCCCGGCTGCGGGTCATGGGGGCCATGGCGATGCGGTTGGCGAGACGGGTGCCGGCGAGGTCGACGGGGTCGAAGGCAGTGGTCATGGCGGTTCCCTCACATGATTATGTGGTCGGCCAACTAATTGGGCCGTTGTCACTGTAACCCATTCATTGGCCGACCAAGGTAATCTTCTGGGAGAGCCGTCCCGAGGAGTCCCGATGTCAGGAACCACCGACCCCGTCTGTACCGAGCCGCGCGCCACGGCGCGCACCGGTGTGTGCGGCGAACCGCCGACCGCCGCGCGGGGCGGGCCCGTCAGCCACACCCTGGCGCGGGTGGCCCGGATGCACCGGATCGCCATGGGGAGGCGGCTGCGGGAGCTCGGCCTCTATCCGGGCCAGGAGCTGATGATGATGCGCCTCTGGGACTGCGGGCCGGTCCGCCAGTCCGAGCTGATCCAGTCCCTCGGGCTCGACCCGTCGACGGTGACGAAGATGCTCCAGCGCCTGGAGCAGTGCGGCCACGTCCGGCGCCGCCCGGACCCCGCCGACCGGCGCGCGGTCCTCGTCGAGGTGACGGACGAGGGCCTGGCGCTGCGCGCCGGGGTCGAGGGCGCCTGGGAGGGCCTCGAGGAGCTGTCGCTCGGCGGGCTGGCCCCGGCCGACCGGGCGGAGCTGGCCCGCCTGCTCGGACTCGTGGCGGAGAACCTGTACGAGGAGGCGGGCGAGGAGGGCGACTGCCCGCCGCTGCCGAAGAGCTGCTGACGGGCGGGGGCCCGGTCCCGACGGGGACGCGGGCCCCTGGGCCGTGGGGTCAGCCCGCCAGGACGTCCAGGGCGCGGTCGACGTCCGCCGCCGTGTTGTAGAGGTGGAACGAGGCCCGCAGGTTGCCCGCGCGGGCGGAGAGCAGCACGTCGGCGGCGCGCAGCGCGTCCTCCCGGGCGCCGAGGCCGGGGACCGCGACGACCGTCGAGTCATCCATGACCGGCGCGTGGCCGAGCTCGACGAGTCCGGCGCGGAAGCGGGCCGCGAGTCCCTTGTTGTGGGCCTCGATGCGGTCGATGCCGATCTCTTCGAGCAGCGCGAGGGAGCGGGCCGCGCCGTGGTAGGAGAAGAAGGCGACGGGCTCGTCGAAGCGGCGCGCGGAGCGGGCCAGTTCGCGCACGGGGCCGTAGCTGTTCACCCACAGCTCCTCGCCCGTGACCCAGTTGGCGTGGATCGCGAGCAGCGAGTCCTGCGCCTCCTCGGTGACGGTGAGGAAGGACGCCCCGCGCGGGCAGAGCAGGTACTTGTAGCCACCGGCGACCGTGTAGTCCCAGTCGCCCGCGTGCAGCGGGAGCCAGCCGGCCGACTGCGTGGCGTCCAGGAGCGTCCGGGCGCCGTGGGCGGCCGCCGCCGCCCGTACCGCCGCGAAGTCGGCCGTACGGCCGTCCGCCGACTGGACGGCCGAGAAGGCGACGAGCGCCGTCTCGGGGCGGACCGACTCGGCGAGCAGCTCCAGGGGCACGAAGCGGGTCTTGAGGTCGCCGCGGATCGTGAACGGGGTGATGACGGAGGAGAACTCGCCCTCGGGGAAGAGGATCTCGGAACCCGCGGGCATCGACTGGGCGATCATCCCGCAGTGCACGGCGACGGAGCTGCCGACGGAGACGCGCTCGTGCGGGACGTGGGCGAGCCGCGCGAAGGCCGCCCTGGCCTCGTCGACGATGGCGAAGCTGCCCGCGCCGTCGGAGCGGCCGTCGGCGGTCTCCTCGGCGAGGAGCGTCACGGCGTCGATCGTCCGGCGGGGCAGCAACCCGCAGGCGGAGGTGTTCAGATAGGTCTTCTTGGGCGCGAACTCGGCGCCGCCGAGCGGCCGGTGCAGGGAATCCATGTCCCCACCCTGGATTCCCCGCGATCACCCGTCAATGGCGATTCGACCGTGGGGAATCCCCAAGACGCCCTTATTTCCGCAGGTCAGACCGCGTGCGACGGTCAATCCTGCGGGAACTCGGGCGGTCGGTCCCGCGGGGGCTCAGGCAGTCGGCCCCGCGGGAGCTCGGGCGGTCGGCCCCGCGGGAGCTCGGGCGGTCAGGCCCGCGGGACCTCGCAGCCGTCCGGGCCGCAGGCCTCGGCGTCGGCCTCGGCGCCGACCGGCTGGAGGACGCGGCCCTGCCAGGCCTGCTCCAGGGCCTGGGTGAAGACCTCGGCGGGCTGGCCGCCGGAGACGCCGTAGCGACGGTCCAGGACGAAGAACGGCACGCTGTTGGCGCCGAGTTCGGCGGCCTCGCGCTCGTCCTCCCGTACGGCCTCGGCGTAGGCCGACTCGTCGGCGAGGACGGCCCGGACCTCGGCCTCGTCGAGACCGGCCTCGACGCCGAGCGCCGCGAGGGTCTCGGCGTCGAAGACGGAGCGCTCCTCCGCGAAGTTGGCGCGGTAGGCCAGGTCGAGGAGCTCGCTCTGGCGACCGCGCGCCTTGGCGAGGTGGAGCAGCCGGTGGATGTCGAAGGTGTTGCCGTGGTCACGGCCTTCGGTGCGGTAGCCGAGGCCCTCGGCGTGCGCGTTGGTCGCGACGTGCTGCTCCATGGCGCGGGCCTCGTCGAGGGTCCGGCCGTACTTCTTCGCCAGCATCTCCAGGACCGGGCCGGTGTCGCTCTTGGCGCGGTGCGGGTCGAGCTCGAAGGAGCGGTGCACGACCTCGACGTCGTCGCGGTGGGCGAAGGCCTCGAGGCCCTTCTCGAAGCGGGCCTTGCCTACGTAACACCAGGGGCAAGCGATGTCCGACCAGATTTCGACGCGCATGTGAGGGATCTCCGAGGGGGTTGCCTGTGCGGGTGTTCGTCGACGGGAACACCCCGGCCGGCCCGGTTCATTCCGGTTGCGGCGCGAGTGTGAGGCGGAGCACGAGGTGATCGCCGGAGCGCGGGGAGTCCGGGTCGGGGGTCCAGCCGTGGGCCGCGTAGAAGGCCTGGGCGCGCTCGTTCCTGTCGAAGACCTCCAGGACGGCGGTGGTCGTCCCGGCCGCGCGCCAGGCCTCGACGCAGGCCGCGTGGAGGGCGCCGCCGACGCCCCGGCGCCAGTGGGCGGGGGCCACGTGCAGCTGGGTCAGGACCATGACGCCCTCGCGCTCGCCGAAGGCGGCGATCCCGGCGATCCCGGTCCCCTCGCCGTCCGGCTCGGCGCAGAGCACGGCCCCGCGCTCGATCGCGCCCGCCCAGCCGGTCCGGGCGCGGGCCAGTTCCTCGGGGCCCGCGTAGTCGGACTCGGGGAGGTGGCCGCGGTAGTAGGTGGCCCGGGCATCGGCGTGGATGCTGGTGACGGCGTCGAGGTCGGCGGCGGTCGCGGGGCGGATCGTGAGTGTTCGGATCATGAAAGCTCAGGACGCGGCGGCGCGCCGACCGGTTCCGGCGGGATCGGCACGGCTGAAGGAGGCCCGGTACGCGCTGGGGGTGAGGCCGGTGCGCCGCAGCAGGTGCTGCCGCAGCGAGTCCCCCGTGCCGAGGCCGCTCTCCCTGGCCACCCGCTCCATGCCGAGCGAGGTGGTCTCCAGGAGCTCCTTGGCCCGCTCGACGCGCTGGTGGAGCAGCCATTGGAGCGGGCTGACCCCCGTCTCGGCGTGGAAGCGGCGCGACAGCGTGCGGACGGAGGTGCCGGCGTGCCGGGCGAGGTCGGTCAGCGTGAGCGGCTCGTCGAGGCGTCCCATGGCCCACGCGCGCGTGTCGGCGAAGGAGATCCCGCGCTCGGGCGGCAGCGGGGTCTGGGTGAACTGGGTCTGGCCGCCGGGCCGTACGGGCGCGACGAGCGCGAGGCGGGCGACGGTGTTGGCGACGGCGGCGCCGTGGTCGGTGCGGATGACGTGGAGGCAGAGGTCGATGCCCGCCGCGTATCCGGAGGAGGTGAGAAGGGGGCCGTCCTGGACGAAGAGGACGTCGTCCTGGAGGTCGACGGCCGGGTGCATCTCGGCGAGCAGGTCCCGGTACGCCCAGTACGTCGTCGCCGCCCGGCCGTCGAGCAGTCCGGCCTCGGCGAGCGCGAAGGCGCCGGTGCAGATGGAGGCGATGCGCTTGCCCGCGGCGGCGGCGCGGCGCAGCGTGTCGAGGATGCGTGGGTCGGGGTCCGTGTACGAGCCGCTGCCCGTGAGGACCACCGTGTCGGCGGTGTCCACGGCGTCGAGGCCGTGCGGGACGAGGAGGTCGAGGCCGCCGGTGGTGGTGACGGGACCGGGGTCGGGGGCGCAGACGACCGTCTCGTACCCGGGCCGGCCGTCGATCTCGACCTTCCCGAACAGCATCTCGGGAATGGCCAGGTTGAACAGGGAGACGGGCGGGGCGGCGATCACGGCGACGCGCCGGACGGGCGGAGCGGGCGCGACGGACGGGACGGGCGCGGCGGACGGGACAGGGGACGCGACCGTCATGGCCAGAACCTCCGGGCATATGGCATTCGGGCCACTACTCTACGTCCGCGCCGGTCACCAGAGTGGGGGCATGTCATCGCCCGAGCTCACCGCAGCCCCCGACGTCCACCGCGACACCCCGACCGGAGCCCGCTCCCCCTCTCCTTCGCCCTCCCCCACCCCGGCCCTCGCCGCCGCGACGCTCGGTTTCGCCCTCATCACCCTCGACACCTCGGTGGTCAACGTCGCCCTGCCCGCGATCGGAGCCGACCTGGGCACGGGCATGACCGGTCTCCAGTGGGTGGTCGACGCGTACACGCTGGTGTTCGCGGCGCTCCTGCTGTCCAGCGGGGCGCTCGCCGACCGGTTCGGGGCGGGCCGGGCGTACGGCGTCGGGGTCGTCGTCTTCACCCTCGCCTCGGTGGCCTGCGGTCTCGCCCCCGGCCTCCCCTCGCTGCTCGCCGCCCGGGCGGTGCAGGGCGCGGCGGCCGCCGTGATGCTGCCGGCCTCGCTCGCCCTGGTGCGCGAGGCGTACGGCGATCCGGGGCGGCGGGCCCGGGCGGTGTCGCTGTGGGCGGCGGGCGGGACGGTCGCGGTGGCGCTCGGCCCCGTCGTGGGCGGCGCCCTGACGACGGCCTGGAGCTGGCGCGGGATCTTCTTCGTCAACGTGCCGCTCGGGCTCCTCGCGCTCGCGCTGCTGACCCGGGTGGCGCGCTCGGTGCGGCGGCCCGCGCCGCTCGACCTGCCGGGGCAGCTCACGGCGGCGACGGCGGTCGGCGCGCTGACCTTCGCGGCCATCGAAGGCGGTACGGAGGCCTGGTGGGCACTGGGTGTCGCGGCCGTCTCCCTGGCGGCCTTCCTGCTGATCGAGGCGCGACGGCGCCATCCGATGGTGCCCCTGGGGATGTTCCGGAACACGACGGTGGCGGTGGCGGTGACGGCCGGCGCCGCGAACAGCGTGGCCTTCTACGGGATGATCTTCGTCTTCAGCCTCTTCTTCCAGCAGGTGCTCGGCCTCTCGGCGCTGGGCGCGGGGCTGATGTTCCTGCCGATGACGGGGCTGCTCGCCGGGGTGAACCTCCTGTCGGCGAAGGCCGCGGCCCGGTACGGGGCGAGGCTGCCGATCGTGGTGGGCCAGACGGTCGCGGTGGCCGGCCTGCTCGGCCTGCTCGTGGTGGACGCGGACACCTCACGGGTGGCGCAGGCCCTGCTGCTCGTCCCGCTCGCCCTGGGCGCGGGCTTCTCGCTGCCGCCGCTGATCGCCTCGATGATGGAGGCCGTGCCGGCGGAGCGCGCGGGCACGGCGGCGGGCCTGCTCAACGCGATCCGCCAGACGGCGGGCGCGCTCGCCATCGCGGTCTTCGGCTCGCTGGCGGCCCAGGACACGGCCGGCATGGCGTCGACCCTGCGGTCGAGCCTGCTGATCAGCGCGGGCCTGCTGACCCTGACGGCCCTGGCGTCCCTGCGCCTGCCGGGCCGCCGGACCCGCTGAGCCTGCCCGGCCTGCCCGGCCTGCCCGGCCTGCCCAGCGGGCCCGGCCTGCTCAGGCGCCCTTGCGGTACTGCCCGGGCGGCACCCCGTACTCCCGCTTGAAGGCCTTGGCGAAGGCGAACTCCGAGGAGTAGCCGGAGCGTTCGGCTACGGCGCGGAGGGGGAGGTCGTCCGAGCGCAGGAGGCGGCCCGCTGTCGTCATGCGCCACCAGGTGAGGTAGGCGAGGGGGGAGCGGCCGACGAGGGCGGTGAAGCGGCGGGCGAAGGCCGCGCGGGAGAGGCCGCCGAGGGCGCCGAGCTCCTCGACCGTCCAGGCTCTGGCCGGGTCGTCGTGGAGGGCCCTGAGGGCTCCGGCGACCACCGGGTCGCTCAGGGCGGCCGACCAGCCGGTGGACCGGTCGCCGCACTCGGTGAGCCACCAGGCGCGCAGCAGGTAGAGGAGCAGGGTGTCGAGCAGGGCGGGCACGACGGCGTCGGAGCCCGGCTGGGGTTCGGCGAGTTCGGCGCCGAGCAGGTCGACGGCGGCGCGCAGCCGGGGGTGGGTGCCGACCCGGGCGGGGAAGTGGACGTACGGCGGGAGTTCCGTCAGGAGCGGGTGGGCGCGGGCCCGGCTGAGCTGGTAGGCGCCGCAGAGGAGCAGGGTCTCCTCGGCGCCGACGGGGCCCCGGTCGGACGGGGTGGGCCAGGAGCCGTCGGGGGCGGGCTGGGCGTCGACGAGCGGGGTGTCCGGCCGGTCGGCGAGGGCGTGGCCCGTGCCGTGGGCGAGGAGGACGACGTCGCCGGGGCCGAGCCTGACGGGGGCGCCGTCGTCCGGGGGCAGGAGCCAGGCGGTCCCCTGGAGGACGACATGGAATCCGGCACCCCTGCTCGGGGAGAAGCGGAATCCCCAGGGCGCGAAGCGGGCCGTGCGGGAGGAGTGCGGCCGGCCGGTGCGCATGGCGGCGATGGCATCGCTCAGTACGTCCATCCCGGCACCGTACTCCTCGTCGAGAACGGCGAGACGATCGGACATGAGCGGGAGTCAGGGAGATATGGATCGTCTCGCCGCACCCTCCTACGGTCGAGTCATGACGACGACAACAGGCAGGACTACCAAGGCGGTTCTCTTCCACCAGACCGGCGGCCCCGAGGTGCTGACGGTGGAGGAGGTGGCGCTGCCCGCCCCAGGGCCCGGGGAGGTGCTCGTACGGGTCGAGGCGATCGGACTCAACCGCGCCGAGGCGCTGTTCCGCGAGGGCACCTACTACTACCCGGCGACGCTGCCCGGTTCGCGGCTCGGCTATGAGGCGGCGGGCGTCGTGGAGGCGGTCGGCGCGGGGGTGACCGCGTACGCCCCGGGCGATCCGGTGATGGCGGCGGCCAACTTCGACTTCGGGACGTACGGCGTACACGCGGAGCGGGTGGTGCTGCCGGAGGAGTACGTGGTGGCCCGGCCCGAGGGGGTGGACGCGGTGACGGCGGCGGCGGTCTGGCTGACGTACTTCACCGCGTACGGCGGGATGGTGCTGACCGGCGGGCTGCGCCCCGGCGACCACGTGGTGATCACGGGCGCTTCGAGCGGGGTGGGGACGGCCGCGATCCAGACGGCGCTGCGGATCGGCGCGGTGCCGATCGCCACCACGCGCGGCGAGGGCAAGCGGAAGCGGCTCCTGGAGCTCGGGGCCGCGCACGTGATCGTGACGGACACGGAGGACGTGGTGGAGGAGGTGCGGCGGATCACCGGCGGGGCGGGGGCCGACCTGGCGTTCGACGCGATCGGCGGGCCCGGTTTCGCCCGGCTCGGGGACGCGCTGCGGCCCGGCGGCACCGCCGTGGTGTACGGGTTCCTGGACCCGCGGCCCATCGAGCTGTCGATGAACTGGCCGCTGACCACGCACGGGTACGCCAACGGCGCGCTCGCCAGGACCGAGGAGGGGCGCCGCCGCGCGGCCGGGTTCATCGGCTCGGGGCTGCGGGACGGCTCCCTGGCGCCGGTGATCGCCGAGACCTTCGAGGGTCTGGAGCGGATCGCCGACGCCCATCGGCTGATGGAGTCCAACACGCACACCGGCAAGATCGTGGTGCGCGTGCGGCACTAGGGGGTGTCAAGGCGCCGAGACGCTGCCCCGGGTGTCAGCGCCTGGGCACCCCCAGCGGGTTGCCGTCGCGGAGCTCCGGCGGGAGCAGGTGCCCGGGGGTCGACTGGTACGTGACCGGGCGGAGCCAGCGCTCGATCGCGGTCGCGCCGACCGAGGTGGAGGTGGAGGTGGTGGCCGGGTAGGGGCCGCCGTGGTGCTGGGCGGCGGCGACGGCGACCCCGGTGGGCCAGCCGTTGACGAGGACGCGGCCGGCGAGCGGGGTGAGTTCGGCGAGGAGCGGAGCCGCGGCCTCGTCCTCCTCCGCGCTGTGCAGGGTGGCGGTGAGGTTGCCCGGCAGCAGGCCGAGGACGGCGGTGACCTCGTCCCGGGTCGCGTAACGGGCGACGACGGTGACCGGCCCGAAGCACTCCTCCAGGAGAAGGCCGTGGTCGCCGCCCGTGAGCCGGTCGGCGTCGACGGCGAGGACACCGGCGCTGACCGTGTGCTCGCCGCCCGCGCCCGGGGTGACGGGCGTCCGTACCCCGTCGAGGGCGGCGCGCTCGGCGACCCCGGTGACGAAGGCGTCCCGCATGCGGTGGTCGAGCATCACGGCCGGTTCGGTCTCGCTGACCCCGGCGGTGAGCGCGGCGAGGAAGCGGTCGCCCGCCTCGCCCCGGGGCGCCAGGACGAATCCGGGCTTGGTGCAGAACTGGCCCGCGCCCAGGGTCATGGAGCCGGCCAGGCCGGCCCCGAGCTCCTCGGCGCGCTCCTCGGCGGCGGCCGGGGTGATCACGACCGGGTTGAGGGAGCCGAGTTCGCCGTGGAAGGGGATGGGGACGGGCCGGGCTGCGGCGGCGTCGAAGAGCGCCCGTCCGCCACGTACCGAACCGGTGAAGCCCGCCGCCGCGACGAGCGGGTGGCGGACCAGCCGCACGCCCGCGTCGAAGCCGTGGACGAGGACGACGACGTCCTCGGGGAGGCCTTCCTTGGCGGCGGCCCGGCGCAGCAGCGAGGCGCAGAGTTCGGAGGTGGCCGGGTGGTCGGGGTGGGCCTTGACCACCACGGGGCAGCCGGCCGCGAGGGCGCTCGCGGTGTCCCCGCCGGGGACGGAGAAGGCGAGCGGGAAGTTGCTGGCGGCGTAGACGGCGACGACACCGAGCGGGATCTTCCACCGGCGCATGTCGGAGCGGGGCGGGGTGGCGTCCGGGTCGGGGAGGTCGATCCGGACGTCGAGGAAGGAGCCCTCCGTGACGACCTCGGCGAAGCTCCGCAACTGGGCGGTGGTCCGGGCGAGTTCGCCGCTGAGGCGGACGGGCCCGAGGGCCGTCTCGGCGTCGGCGGCCTCGATGACGTGCTCGCGCGCCGCGTCGAGGAGGTCGGCGGCGGTACGGAGGAAGGCGGCCCGCACCGTGCGGTCGGCGAGCGCGTCCCGGGCGCCGTGCGCGGCTCTGACCGCGCGGTCGACCTCGTCCGCTGTGGCCTCCACCGCAACCTGCTCGCGCGGCTTCCCCGTCCGGGGGTCCACACTCCACACTGGTTCTGCCGCCACCGCCACGCCCCTGTTCGCTATTCTGAACAGCGTTCTCGTAGATGAACGCGTCTGCGAGGGACTCTATTGACGGCCCGACCGTCTCCACAAGGGGCCGGGGCGGCCACCGGGACGACCGGACAACGGAAAAAGGGGCGAGGGTCATGGCGACTGCCGACGCGGGTGGGGCACAGGTGAAGTCCGCGGTGCGGACCGTGGAGCTGCTGGAGTACTTCGCCGGGCGCCCCGGGATGCACTCGCTCGCCGCCGTCCAGGAGGCCGTCGGCTACCCCAAGTCCAGCCTCTACATGCTGCTGCGCACCCTGGTCGAGCTGGGCTGGGTGGAGACGGACGCCACCGGCACGCGGTACGGCATCGGGGTGCGGGCGCTGCTCGTCGGCACCTCGTACATCGACGGCGACGAGGTCGTGGCCGCCGCCCGGCCGACGCTGGACCGGCTCTCCGACGACACCACGGAGACCATCCACCTCGCGCGGCTCGACGGCACCAACGTGGTCTATCTGGCGACCCGTCAGTCCCAGCACTACCTGCGGCCGTTCACCCGGGTCGGGCGCCGGCTGCCCGCGCACTCGACCTCGCTCGGCAAGGCGCTGCTCGCCACCCACACCGACGAGCAGGTGCGCAAGCTGCTCCCGGAGACGCTGCCGGCGCTGACCGAGCACACGATCACCGACCGCGAGGAGCTCATCGAGGAGCTGCGCGTCATCCGCGAGCAGGGCTTCTCGGTGGACCGCGAGGAGAACACGCTCGGACTGCGCTGCTTCGGGATCGCGATCCCGTACCGGACCCCGGCGCGGGACGCGATCAGCTGCTCGGTGCCGGTGGCGCGGCTCACCCCGGCCCATGAGCAGATGATCAAGGACGCGCTCTTCGACGCACGGGACCGGCTGACGCTGGCGACCCGCCGCCTCTGACGGCCCGGGCCGGCCCCACACGGGCCGGCCCCGAAGGATTCAGCCCCGCTCGGCGAGGGCCTGCTGCCACACCGGGCTGTCCACGTAGTGGTTGTCGTACTGCTCCGAGGACGCCTTGATCTCCTCGAAGCTCGCCTCGCCGCGCATGACCCGGCCGAGCAGGCGCAGGTAGTCGAAGCGGGCCATGCCGGGCGTGAAGGCGAAGAGGACGTCGGCCTCGGCGCCGGGCGCCGCCGCGAAGGCGTGCGGGGTGTGCGGCGGGACCAGGAGGAAGTCGCCCTCCTCCAGGACGGTCAGCTCCTCGCCGACGAGGACCTGGAGCGAGCCGCCGAGGACGAAGAACATCTCCGAGGCCTTGGTGTGGAAGTGCGCCGGGGCGCCGACCGCGCCCTTCGCGAACGAGGAGCGGTAGCTGGTGAGCTGCCCGCCGGTGGTGTCGGAGTCGGCGAGGAGCGTCATCACGCTGCTCGGGTCGGCGGTGGTCTCGGCGGTGGCGGCACGGGTCAGGAGCGGGGCGAAGGTCGCGATCTCGTTCATGATCACTACTCTAGTGAGCCATTGACCGCTACAAAGGGGTCAATTGAGCAGCCAAATCATGGGTCAATTCTGACCCTGGTCGGAGGGCCTCTCCCCCGTGCGGCGGAGGCGGTTCAGCACACGGCAGGACGTGGCCCCGGCGGTCCTCGCGGGAGCGTGGAGCCATGACACCGACCGGGTACCGGCCCTCCCTCCTCCGACGCGTGCTGCGCGTCCTCGCGATCGTCGCCTGCCTCCCGTACATCTCGCTCAAGATCGTCTGGGTGGCGGGCGGCACGCTCGGCATCCCGGCCGGGAGCGAGCTCCTGGAGCACCGGACGCTGCTCGCCGTCGCCAACTCGATCTCGGTCCTCGCCGACATCGTCGTCGTCGTCCTCGCCCTGCTGCTGACCCAGGCGTGGGGCCTTCGGGTGCGGGCCTGGCTGCTCGCCTTCCCCATGTGGGCCGCGACCGGCCTCCTCACCCCGATCATGGCGGGGTACCCGGCGCAGCTCGCGGTCGCGCTCCTCAGCGGCGACGAACGGGCCGCCGCCGCCAGCGAACCCTTCCTGGACGACTGGGTCTTCGCCGTCGTCTACGGCGGCTTCATCCTCCAGGGCCTCACCCTCGGCACCCTCTTCGTCCTCTACTCCCGGGACCGCTGGGGCCACGTCTGGCAGGGCCGCCTCGGCGAGCTGTCCGCCCGCACCTCCGGGCCCGGCGTACGGGCCGTCGCCCTCGCCGGCGCGGTGGTCGCGCTCCTCCCCGCGACGGTCCAGCTGATCTGGCTCTCCGGCTCGACCACGGGCCTCTCCGCCCGGCGAGCCGCCGAACGGGACCCGGACTTCTACGTCCTGAGCGCCGTGCACCTCGCCTTCCTCGTCGCCGCCGTCGTCTTCACCCTCCTCCTCGTCCTGCGCCGGCCCGCGCGGCTTGGCGTGCGGCCCGTCCTCGCCCTGGCCTGGGTCTCCACCGGCGCGATGGGCTGCTGGGGCGCGTACATGTCGCTCGTCGCGCTCCAGCCCGAGACCGATGTCGCCAAGCAGGTCCCGGCCCTCGCACAGCTGTCCTACGCTGGCCAGATGATCACCGGGTTCCTGCTGGCCGCGTGCGTGGCCGTGTTCCTGCGGCGGCGGAGCGCCGAGGCGTGAGGCGGTGCGCGATCGCCCTGTTCGGGCAGCGGGCCAGGCTGCGCTGGCTCCATCTGATCCTGGGCGGCGCGCTGTTCATGCCGTACTGGCTGGTCGGCACGATCGCCCTGGGGGCCTTCCTCGACTCCCCGGGGATGTTCGGGGGCAGTGTCGCCGTGCAGTTCGGGGCGTACGCGATCGGGCTGCCGCTCGCCGCGGTCACCGCGTTGTTCCCGCTGGCCCGGCCCATGTCGGTGGCGGTGGCGCGGGCACTGTGCGGGATTCCGGCGGACCGGCTCGCGGACGGTCCGGCCCGGGGCCGCGACGCGAAGGCCCGGACGGCCGGCTGGTTCACGCTGCACGTGGGCGCGGGCGCGCTGATCAGCGGGGCGTCCCTGGCCCTGCCGCCGTTCGCGGTGTCGCTCGCGGCGCTGCCCCTCTGGCCGGCCCTGCGGGAGTCGGAGGTCGGCCGGTACTGGGGGCTCGACCGGCCCTGGATGCTCTGGGCGGCGCTCCCCGCGGGTCTGCTCATGCTGCTGGCGCTCGCCGCCACCGCCGCCGCGACCGGGGCGCTGCTCGCCCGGCAGGCGCTCCGGCTGCTCGGGCCGAGCCCCGCGGACCGGCTCGCGGCGGCCGAGCGGCGCGCGGCGGAGGCGGAATCGCGCAACCGGCTCGCCCGCGAGCTGCACGACTCGGTCGGCCACGCCCTCAGCGCGGTCACCCTCCAGGCGGGCGCGGCCCGCCGGGTCCTCGACACGGGCGACGCGGCCGACCTGGAGTTCGTCCGGGAGGCGCTGACCGCGATCGAGGAGACCACCCGGCGCACCGTCGGGGAGCTGGACGGGGTCCTCGGCCTGCTGCGGCGCGGCGAGGAGGTCGAGGAGGGCGTGGGCCCGGGGCTCGACGCCCTGGAGGCCCTCGTGCGCGGCGCCGGACCGCGGGTGGCGCTGACGGTGGACGGGGCCCTCGGCCCCGTACCGGAGGTGCTGTCGCGGGAGGCGTACCGGATCGTCCAGGAAGGGCTGACGAACGCGGCCCGACATGCGGGCGGCACGCCCGTCACCGTACGGCTCGACGCCCGTACCGAGGAGTTGGAGATCACCATGGAGAACCCCCTGCCCGAGCGGCCCCCGGTCGCCCGCCCGCACGGCGGGCGCGGCCTGCGCGGGGTCGGCGAACGGGCCCGGCTGCTCGGCGGCACCGCCGTGGCGGGTCCGGTGGACGGCGTGTGGCGCCTCGCGGTGAGGATCCCCCGGTGAGCGCGGAGGTGCGGCCGGTGCGGGTCGTGCTCGCCGACGACGAGCGGATGGTGCGGACGGCGCTGCGGGTCATCCTGGACGCGGAGCCCGATCTGGAGGTCGTCGGCGAGGCCTCGACGGGCGCCGAGGCGGTGTCGGTGGTGCGGGCGGCGCGGCCGGACGTCGTGCTGATGGACGTGCGGATGCCGGAGATCGACGGGATCCGGGCCACCGAGCAGATCCTGTCGGGGATGGCGGAGCCGCCCCGGATCGTGGTCGTGACGACCTTCGAGAACGACTCCTACGTGTACGACGCGCTGCGCGTCGGCGCGGCCGGCTTCCTGCTGAAGCGGGCGGCGGCGGAGGAGCTGGTGAGCGCGGTCCGGCTGGTCGCCAGGAGCGACTCGCTGCTCTACCCGGCGGCGGTACGGGGTCTGGCGGCCGAGCACGCCCGGCGCGCTCCGGCGGCGGCGCCCTGGGTGGCGCGGCTCACCGAGCGGGAGGCGGAGGTGCTGCGGCAGGTGGCGACGGGCCTGACGAACGCCGAGATCGCCGAGCGGATCGGCGTCGGCCCGGCGACGGTCAAGTCGCACGTGGCGGCGGTCCTGGCGAAGCTGGGCGCCCGGGACCGGACGCAGGCCGTGATCCTGGCGTACGAGTCGGGGTTCGTGCGGGCGGGATGACGGTGTGCGGCGGCCCCGCGGCCAGGGTGCGGCGGCCCCGCGGCCGGGGGTGGTGCGGCCCGGCGACAGGGACCGGCGCGCCCCGCGGCCGGGACGAACCAGGATGAAGGTTCCCTGAGAAACCGAACACATCCGGAACGTCCCCCACCGGCTCGTTCGTCCCCCTTGGTGCGATGAACAAGACGATCAGGCACACGTCGGTCTTCGTGCTGATCCTGGTGCTCGCCCTCCTGGGGCGGGCGACCTGGGTGCAGTTCTACGAAGGCCAGGCGCTGGCGGACGACTCGAAGAACCGGCGGAAGACCATCGCGCAGTACGCGCAGCCGCTGGGCAACATCGTCGTGGCCGGTTCGCCGGTCACCGGCTCGAAGAAGACGGAGGGAGGCGATCTCGCGTACAAGCGCACCTACACGGACGGCGAGCTCTACGCGGCGGTCACGGGCTACAGCTCGCAGGCGTACGGCGCCACACAGCTGGAGGGCATCTACGACGACGTCCTCGACGGCACCGACGACCGGCTGAAGAACCCGGTGGACGCGGTGACCCGCAAGCAGCAGGAGCCCGGCACCGTCGTCACCACGATCGACCCGGACGTGCAGAAGGCCGCCTACCGGGCCCTCGGGAACACGAAGGGCGCGGCCGTCGCGGTCGACCCCGCCACCGGCCGGATCCTGGCCATGGTGTCGACCCCGTCGTACGACCCGTCGAAGATCGCCGGGACGGCGGACGGCGCCGCCTGGCAGGAGCTGACGACCGACGAGGACAAGCCGATGGTCAACCGGGCCCTGCGCCAGCCGCTCCCGCCCGGCTCCACCTTCAAGCTGGTCGTCGCGGCGGCGGCCCTGGAGGACGGGCTGTACGGCTCGGTGGACACGGCGACGAAGAGCCCCGACCCGTACACGCTGCCGAACACCCGGACCGTGCTGAAGAACGAGAACGCCTCCGCGCCCTGCGAGAACGCCACGATCCGTACCGCGCTCCAGTACTCCTGCAACAACGTCTTCGCCAAGATGGCCGCGGACCTGGGGCAGGACAAGGTGAAGGCGATGGCGGAGAAGTTCGGCTTCAACAACGCCGAGCTCGACGTCCCGGTCCGCGCCTACGCGAGCGTGTACCCCTCGGGCATGGACGCGGCGCAGACGGCGCTCACCGGCATCGGGCAGTTCGACGTCACCGCCACCCCGCTCCAGATGGCCATGGTGTCGGCCGCGATCGCCAACGACGGCCTCCTGGCCGCCCCGCACATGGTCTCGGAGGTCGTCGACTCCGACGGCGACGCCCTCACCTCGTTCGACGACGGGGACACCACGCGGATCGTCTCCTCCTCGACGGCGGAGCAGCTGCGGAGCGCGATGCAGACGGTGGTGGAGAAGGGCACCGGCACCAACGCGGCGGTCTCCGGGGCCGAGGTCGGCGGCAAGACGGGCACGGCCCAGCACGGCGAGAACAACAGCAAGACTCCGTACGCCTGGTTCACCTCCTACGCGAAGGACCCCTCGACCGGGAAGCAGGTCGCCGTCGCGGTGATGATCGAGGACTCGGGCGCCGCCCGCTCCGAGGTCAGCGGCAACGGCCTGGCGGCCCCCGTGGCGCAGAAGATGATGGCCGCGGCGCTGAAGTGACGTGAAGGGGGTGTCTTGCCGATCACGCCGCGAGCCCGGCCTGATCGGCAAGACACCCCCTGAGGGGCCCGATTGGCTCTGGGCCCCCGTCACACGATATGCAAGGTCACGCTCGCCCGTCCGAGCAAGCATTCGAACGCCATCGAGTCGCTGACCCTGCTTTCCCTCGCGGAGGACCGCCGTGCGCCTGCCCCGTTCCCTGTCCGGCTGGACCATGGCGGTCTTCGGCGTGCTCGCCGCCGCGCTCGGCGTGGTGGGCCTGGTCGCCCCGGACGCCCTGCTCACGGTCATGGGCTTCGCACCGGTGCCCCGGGGCGAGCGTGCGGACGGCGACCACACCCTGGTCTTCCTCACGGCCTCCTCGATGGCCGCGCTCAACATGGGCGTCTACTACGTCCTGGCCGCACTCGCCGACTGGAAGCCCTTCTTCCGCTGGACGGTCCCCTTCCGGCTCCTCACCTGCGCGGTCTTCACCCTCGCCGTCGTCACGGGCCGCGCCCCGGCCGGCTTCCTCGGCGTGGGCCTGTGGGAAGGACTCGGGGCCGTGGTGACGGGGGCGGCGCTGCGGTACGAGAAGCGGGGCGGCGAGCGCGGATGAGCGCGGGCACCGAAGGCGCCGGGACCGAGGGCACCGGGCCCCTGGCATCGTGTCCCGGGCATCCGGGATAGGGCAGGTGACCGATCCGTAAGGCCCTCCTCAGAGGCCAGGCTGCGGCCATGCGTTGGTATCTGACAGGCATCGTCGTGTCCGGCTTCGGTACGACGGCCATGTGGCTGGTCTCCGGGATCTGGGTCAAGTCCCTCACGGGTTCGGACAGCCTGGCGGCGCTCGCCGCCTTCGCCCTGTGGGCGCCCGTCCTCCTCGGGCCGCTGCTCGGCACGCTCGCCGACCGGGTGCGGCGGCGGCCCCTGCTCGTCGTCCTGAACGTGGCGATGGCGCTCCTGCTGCCCGTGCTCCTGTGGGTGGAGTCGGCGGACCGGGTGTGGCTGCTGTTCGCGGTGCTCGTGCTGTACGGGGCCCAGGGCGCCGTCCACGAGGCCGCCGAGCAGGCGCTCGTCGCGACGACCCTCGACGAGGGGCGGCTCGGCACCCTCAACGGGCTGCGGATGACCGCGAACGAGTCGATGAAGCTGATCGCCCCGCTCGTGGCGGCGGGGCTCTTCGCCCGGTACGGCGGCGGTCCGGTCGCCCTCCTCGACGCGGCGAGCTTCGCGCTCGCGGCGGTCCTGTTCGCGCTGATGCCGGTCCGGGAGGAGCGCCCCGCTCGGTCCGCGCGCCCGCACTGGTGGCGGGAGACGGCCGAGGGCGTACGGCTGCTGCGGGCCTCGCCCGTGCTGCGGCCGCTGGTGGCGACGGGCGGGTTCACGATGCTGCTCGCGGGGGTGAACGGGGCCGCGATCTACGCCGTGGTGGACAGCGGGCTCGGGCGCTCCCCCGCGTACGCCGGTGTGCTGTACGCGGTCCAGGGCGCGGGCTCGGTCCTCGCGGGCCTGCTCACGGGGCCGCTGCTGCGCCGGGTGCCGGAGCGGGTGCTCGCCGCCACCGGTCTCGCGGTGTTCGCGGTGGCGGTGGGCGTACGGGCGCTGCCGTACGGGGTGACGGCCCTCGTGGCGAGCGCGGTGATCGGCCTGGGGATGCCGTGGGTCCTCGTCGCCACCATGACGGCGGTCCAGCGGGAGGCCCCGGCGGAGGCGGTGGGCCGGGTGGCGGCGACCGCGCACACCCTGGTCTTCGCCCCGAACGCGCTGGCCATCGCCTTCGGCGCCGGTCTGGTCGCGGTGGTCGACGTCCGGATCCTCCTGCCGGTCCTCGCGGTGGCGGGAACGGCCTGGGCCGCCGGCCTCGCCGTACGGGGCGGGCGCCGGGGCGGCGACCCCGGCGGTGGCCGGGTGGACGGCCTCGCGGTGCGGGGTGGGCAGGGGGCGGGGAGCATGGAGGGAGGCGCGTAGGGCGGCGGGAGGAGGGCAGTGTGACGGCCGGTTCCTTCCCGGAGACGGCGGGGCGGGCGAGTGTGCCGTTCGACGCCAAAGGGCTCCTCGACATCCTCGGGGTCGCGGCCATCGTCATCGACGCGCGCGGCCGGATCGTGCTGTGGAGCCCGCAGGCGGAGGCCCTCTTCGGCTACCGCGCGGACGAGGCCCTCGGCCGGTACATCGCCCGGCTGATCGTCGGCGCCGAGCACCGCGAGGAGGCGCTGCGCCTCTTCGGCGAGGTGCTGCGCGGCGGCGCGACCTGGGCGGGCACCTTCCCCGTACAGCACAAGGACGGCAGCACCCGCGAGGTGGAGTTCCGCAACATGCGGCTCACCGACGACCTGGGGGGTCTGTACGCCCTGGGGATCGCCGCCGACCGCGCCGTCGTCGAACGCGTCGAGACCGGCCTCGCCCTCTCCGACCGGCTCGTCTCCCAGTCGCCGATCGGTCTCGCCGTCCTCGACACCGACCTGCGGTACGTCCTCGTGAACCCGGCCCTGGAACGGATCAACGGCGTCCCGGCCGCGCTGCACATCGGGCGCCGGATAGCCGACATGCTGCCGCGGATCGACGCGGCGGCGCTGGAGACGGCGCTGCGCGAGGTCCTCGCCACGGGCCGGCCCCTGCTCGACCACCCGACGACGGGACGGACCCCGGCGGACCCCGAGCACGAGCACACCTGGTCGGTGTCCTTCTACCGCCTGGACGGGGCCGAGGGCCAGGTCCTGGGGGTCGCGGCCTCGGTGATCGACGTGACCGAGCAGCAGGACGCCGACGCGGAGGCGAACCGGTCCCGGCGGCGGCTCGCGCTCGTCGCGGACGCCTCGGCGCGGGTCGGCACCACCCTGGAGGTGGACCGGACGGCCGACGAACTCGCCGGGGTCGTGGTGCCGGAGCTCGCGGACATCGCGGCCGTCGACGTCCTCGACTCCGTCCTGGCGCTGCGCAGGCCCGGGGTGCCCGAGGCGGGCCCGGAACTCTTCCGCGCGCTCGCGGTGAAGGCCTCGGGGCCGACGGAGGCGCTGCCTGCCGCGGACCCGCCCGGGGCGGTGGCGATGTACGGGGCGGACCGGCTCGTCACCCGCTGTGTGCACACCGGGCTGCCGGTCCTCGTCGAGCACGTCGGCCCCGCTGACCTGCCCCGGATCGCCCGGAGCCCGGAGGCCGCGGATCAGCTCCGGCGGGCCGGGGTGCACTCGTATCTGGCGGTTCCGCTGATCGCGCGCGGGGAGGTGCTCGGCGCGCTCGACCTCAAGCGGGACCGCAATCCGCTGCCGTTCGACGGCGACGACGTGCTGCTCGCGACGGAGCTCGCCGCCCGCGCCGCGGTCAGCATCGACAACGCCCGCTGGTACCAGAGCGTGCGGAACTCGGCGGTGACGCTCCAGCGCAGCCTGCTCCCCGGCACTCCGCCGGAGCGCGCGGGCCTGGAGGTCGCCTCCCGCTACCAGCCCGCGCAGGCGTCGAGCGAGGTCGGCGGCGACTGGTACGACGTGATCCCGCTGCCCGACGACAAGACGGCGCTCGTCGTCGGGGACGTGATGGGCAGCGGGATCGACGCGGCGGCGACGATGGGCCGGCTGCGCACGGCCACCTGCGCGTTCGCGGACCTCGACCTGTCGCCGGCGCAGGTGCTGCGGCACCTGGACCGGATCACGGCGGGCCTGGAGCACTACATCGCGACCTGCCTCTTCGCGGTGCACGATCCGCGTCTGGGGCGGTGCCGGATCGCGAACGCGGGCCATCTGCCGCCCGTGCGGATCCCGGCGGACGGCCCCGCCGAGCTGGTGCGGCTCTCGACGGGGGTGCCGCTGGGGGTGGGCGGCGGCACCTTCCGGACGGCCCGGATCCCCTTCCGTCCCGGGGACGTGCTCGTGCTCTACACGGACGGTCTCGTCGAGACCCGTGACGCGGCGATCGACGACCGGCTCGCGGTGCTCGTGGACCTGCTCGACGGGGCACGCGGGCCCCTGGAGGAGACCTGCGACATGCTGCTCAAGGCGCTGCGCAGGCCGGGCGCGCAGGACGACGTGGCGCTGCTCGTCGCACGGAGCACGGCATGAACGCGCGAGCGGGCCGGAAGCCCCGGGACGGCAGGACGCCCCGGGACGACAGGACGGGCCTGCGGAGCGTCGCGGGCCAGGTCTTCGCCCTGGAGGCGCTGATCGCGCTGCTGCTGATCGCGGCGGCGGTCTTCGTCATCTTCCACCAGGCGCAGCGGGACACCGAGCGGGACGCCCGGATCCGGTCGCTCTCCGTCGCGGAGGCCTTCGCGCACGCGCCGGGCATCGACGAGGCGCTGACCTCGCCTGATCCGACGGCGGAGCTCCAGGCCCGGGCGGAGGCGACCCGCCTGGCGACGGGGGTCGACTTCATCGCGGTCCTGAGCCCGGCCGGGGTGCGGTTCACCGACTCCCAGCCTGAACTCATCGGCCGCGTCGCCACCGGGGACCTCACGCGCGCGGCGGTCGACGGCGACTCCTTCACCGAGCTCTTCCGGGGCGCGCCGAACGACGCGGTACGGGCCGTGGTCCCGGTGGTGGACGAGAAGGGAAAGATCGTCGGCATGGTCAGCAGCGGCATCGAGGTGCAGAGCATCTCGGACGCGCTGCGGGGGCGGCTGCCGCTGCTCGTCGGTGCGGCGGCCGGCGCGCTGGCGCTCGCCGTGGGCGGGGCGGGTCTGGTGAGCCGGCGGCTGCGGCGGCAGACGCACGGCCTCGGGCCCACCGAGATGACCCGGATGAAGGAGCACCACGAGGCGGTCCTGCACGCCGTGCGCGAAGGAGTCCTGATCGTGGGCCCCGACCACCGGCTGCTCCTCGCCAACGACGAGGCGCGGCGGCTGCTCGGGCTGTCCGCGGACGCGGAGCGGCGGCACGTCTCGGAGCTCGGCCTCGATCCCCGTACGGTCGAACTCCTCACGTCGGGGCGGGCCGCCACCGACGAGGTGCACCGGGCGGGCGACCGGCTGCTCGCGGTGAGCGTGCGCCCCACGCTCACCGCCGGCGCCGAGTCCGGGAGCGTCATGACGATGCGGGACACCACCGAGCTGGCCGTGGTGACCGGCCGGGCGGCGGTGGCCCGCGGCCGGCTCCAGCTGCTGTACGAGGCGGGGGTGCGGATCGGGACGACGCTGGAGGTCGTACGGACCGCGGAGGAGCTGGCGGAGGTGGCGGTGCCTCGGTTCGCGGACTTCGCGACGGTGGAGCTGCTCGAACCGGTGCTGCGCGGGGAGGAGCCCCCGGACGACGCGGCCACGATGACGGAGATGCGGCGGACGGCGCTGAGCGGGCTGCGGCCGGACCAGCCGCTCCAGCCGGTCGGGGACACCATCCACTTCGACGTGACCGGCGCCCCGATGGCGGTCGCGCTGGCCGCGGGGCACGCGGTGGCGCAGCCGGAGCTGGCCGCGGCGGAGGCCTGGCGGGCGCAGGACCCGGAGGGGGCGGCGCAGGCCCTCGCGTACGGGATGCACTCGCTGCTCACGGTGCCGCTGCTGGCCCGTGGGGTGGTCCTCGGGATGGCGAACTTCTGGCGGGCGGACACCCCGGAGCCGTTCGGGGAGGAGGACCTGTCGTTCGCGGAGGAGCTGGCGGCGCGGGCGGCGGTGGCGATCGACAACGCGCGCCGGTTCACGCGGGAGCACGCGATGGCGGTGACGCTCCAGCGGAGCCTGCTGCCGAGGGCGCTGCCGGATCAGAGCGCGGTGGACGTGGCGTACCGCTATCTCCCGGCGAAGGCCGGGGTGGGCGGCGACTGGTTCGACGTGATCCCGCTGCCGGGGGCACGGGTGGCGCTGGTGGTGGGCGACGTGGTGGGGCACGGGCTGCACGCGGCGGCCACGATGGGGCGGCTGCGGACGGCCGTGCACAACTTCTCGACGCTCGACGTGCCCCCGGACGAGCTCCTCGGCCACCTCGACGAGCTGACGGCCCGGATCGACCACCGCGAGTTGGAGGGCCCGGACACCGAGGGGCGGCGGCGGGACGAGGGCATCACGGGTGCGACCTGCCTGTACGCGATCTACGACCCGGCTTCCGGGCGGTGCGCGGTGGCGAGCGCGGGGCATCCGGGACCGGCGCTCGTCGGCCCGGACGGACGGGTGGAGTTCCCCGAGCTGTCGCCGGGGCTGCCGCTGGGGCTCGGACTGGGGGACGTGCCGTTCGAGACGACGGAGCTGCGGCTGCCGGAGGGCAGCAAGCTGGTGCTCTTCACGGACGGGCTCCTGGAGGACCGGGGGCGGGACCTGGACACGGGTCTCACGCTGCTGAGGTCCACGCTCGCGCGCGAGGACCGGAGCCCGGAGCAGACCTGCGCGGACGTCCTGGCGACGCTTCTCTCGCCCTCGCCGCGCGACGACATCGCGCTGCTGGTGGCGCAGACCCGGCTGCTCGACCGGGAGCAGATCGCGGAGTGGGAGGTGGAACGGGACCCGTCGGCGGTCTCGCCCGTACGGAACGCGGCGGCGGCGAAGCTGTCGGAGTGGGGGCTCGACGGGCTCGCGTTCACGGCGGAGCTGATCCTCAGCGAGCTGATCACGAACGCGGTGCGGTACGGCGCCGATCCGGTCCGGGTGCGGCTGCTCCACGACCGCACGCTGATCTGCGAGGTCTCGGACGGCAGCAGCACGTCCCCGCACCTGCGGCACGCGACGACGACCGACGAGGGCGGCCGCGGGCTGTACCTGGTGGCGCAGTACGCGGAGCGCTGGGGCACGCGGTACGGCCGCCGCGGCAAGACGATCTGGGCCGAGCTGCGGGTGGAGGACATGGACGCGGGTCCGATGGCGGCGAACGTGGTGCCGGACCTGGACGCTCTGGAGGACCTGGCCTGGTGAGAAGCGGGCCCTCGCCCGCCGGGATCTTCGTGGTATACCAAGAGCTGGTATACCAGACCGTCGAAGCCCCGAGGAGACCCCGTGACGACCCCGCCGCAGCCGATCGGCACCGCGACCGTGTTCCACGACGTACGGCTGCCCTCCGGGGGCCCGGCCGGCGAGCTGATCGCCGTGGACGGCCTGCTCGTGGCCGAGGTCCCGCCGGGCGCCGTCGTCGAGCGGGTCGACGGGGGCGGCCGGCTGGCCCTGCCGACCCTGGTCGACGCCCACATCCACCCCGACAAGACGTCCTGGGGCGAGCCCTGGCACAGCAGGCGGCCGGCTCAGGGCATCGCCGATTACGTCGCCGGGGACGTGGAGCTCGCCCGCGCGCTCCCGGCCCCGGTGGGCGAGCGGGCGCTGCGGCTGATGTCGCACGCGGCGGCCCAGGGCACCCGGGCGATGCGCGCCCACGCCGACGTGGCCCCGGCCTACGGCCTCTCCGGGATCGAGGGGGTCGCCGAGGCGGTCGGGAAGCTGGCCGGGATCGTCGACGTGGAGCTGGTCGCCTTCCCGCAGCACGGGGTGGTCCGCACGCCGGGGGTGGCCGAGCTCCTGGCGGAGGCCGCCGCGAGCGGTCTCGTCACGCACATCGGCGGCATCGACCCGGCCGGCTTCGACGCGGAAGGGGACGGGGAGGGGGATCAGCTCGGCACGGTCTTCGCGCTCGCCGAGCGGCACGGCCTCGGGCTCGACATCCACCTCCACGACCGGGGCGAGCGCGGCCTCGCCCCGCTGCGGGACATCGCCGCCCGCACCCGGGCCCTCGGCCTCCAGGGCCGGGTGAGCGTCGCGCACGCCTTCGCGGTCGCGGGCCTCGCCGCACGGGAGCTGGACGAGACGGCGGACCTGCTCGCGGAGGCCGGGATCTCCCTCACCACGGTCGCCCTGTCGGAGACGACGATCCTGCCCTTCCGGCGCCTCGCGGAGCGCGGGGTCCGGGTCGGGCTCGGCTCGGACGGGGTGCGGGACAGCTGGAGCCCGTTCGGCGACGCGGACATGCTGCACCGCGCCTGGCTCGCCGGCTGGGCCCTGGACGCGCGGCTCGACGAGGACCTGGAGGCCTGCTTCCGCCTCGCGGCCGACGGCGGCGCGGAGCTCCTCGGCCTCCCGAAGGCCGACCTGCGCCCGGGCTCCCCCGCCGACTTCATGCTCGTCGACGGCGAGTGCCTCCCCCAGGTGGTGGTCGACCGCCCCCGCCGCGACCTGGTGGTCCGCGCGGGCCGGGTGGTGGCGAGGGACGGCCGCCTGGTCTGACGGGCCGGCCCCGCCGGTCTGCGAAGATCGGGCAGCGGCGGCAGCCCCGACCCCGCCGGACTGGAGCCCTTCCCATGACCGCCCCCCGCCCCGCCCCCCGCGGCTCCGCCGCCGGGGACACCCACCCGTCCCTGCGGGAGCGGGTCTACGCGGAGCTGCGCGAGCGGATCATCGAGGCGGAGTACGCGGCGGGGACGCGGCTCGTGGAGCGGGAGATCGCCGACGAGCTGCGGGTCTCCCGGGTGCCGGTGCGCGAGGCGATGCAGCGGCTGGAGTCGGAGGGGTTCCTCTCCGTGCAGCCGCGCCGGGGTGCGGTGGTGACGGATTTCGGCCCGGAGGACGCCGCGCACCTCTTCGACGTACGGGAGAACCTGGAGGGCCTGGCCGCCCGCCTCGCCGCCCGGCACGCGCGTCCCGAGGACCTCGCCGCGATGGAGGAGCTCCTCGCCCGGGCGCGGCGGGCGGCGGAGTCGGGACGGCTCCGCGAGGCCGTCTCCCTCAACGCCGACTTCCACCGGCGGATCGTCGAGCTCTCCGGCAACCCCCTGCTGGTGGACCTGATGGCCCCGCTCGACTCCCGCCTGCGCCGCCTCTTCCGGCTCACCTCCGCCGATGCGGACGGCGAACCGATGTGCGGCGCCCACGAACGGCTCTACGAGGCCGTCCGCGACCGCGACGAATCCGCCGCGGAGTCCCTGGCCCGCGCCCACGTCGCCGCCACCCGCGCCTCGGCCCTGCGTCTGCTGAACGCCCGCCGGGAGCAAGCCGGTTGACGCGCATCGACTAGGGTGCGCGGATGTCGCACACACCGACGCACGGCGGCTACCGGACCGATCGCCTGTGGGCGGTGTTCAGGGGCGCGCTCGTCGCCACGGGGATCGGCTCGGCGCTGGCTCTGTTCGGCACGCTGAACGCCGACGACGAGTGCGGTCGGGGCTGGACCGAGGGGCCGGGCACGCCGACGGGATCGCGGTTCGAGGCGTTTCCCCCGTCCGTCGTCTGCGAGTTCGAGCGGGGAGAGGTCTCCACCACAGGGGACGTGCTCGGCGGTTCCTCTGGGTGGCCATGGCCGTCCTGGTCGTCTGCCTCTTCACCGCGCTGATCGCGGGGATCGGTTACGCACTGGCCGTGCGCCGCCTGCGCGCAGAACGCCGCACGCCCTAGGGGATGTCCAGCTTGAGCAGCGCCGTACGGACCGCGTCCAGGTCCGCGTCCGAGGCCAGTCCCGCGTGGTAGAGCCGCAGTTCGGTCGCGCCCGCGGCCCGGGCCCGTTCGGCGTCGCGGGCCAGGTGGTCGGGGGCGCCGCCCATGCCGGTGACGACGGAGAGATTGGCGGCGACGACCCTGCCGGGGCCGGCGTGGGCGGCGAAGGAGGCGACCTTCGGGGGGCGGGCGACCACGCCGTCCGCGAGGGCGAGGACGTGGGCCGGGTCCGTGCCGGCGTCGGCGCCGCAGCGGTACGGGTCGGGGTCGGCGTGCAGCAGGACGCGGAAGCCGGGCGGGGCGGCGGCCCGTACGGTGGCCACGGCGGCCTCCTGGAAAGAGCGGGCGGTCCCGGAGCGCCAGGCCAGGACGGGGGCCTCCAGGTCGCCGAGCCCGAGCGCCGGTCCGGAGCCGGCCCAGACGGGCGCGAGGGCCCGGCGTACGGCGGCGGCCAGTTCATCGGGGTCGGCGCCGCCGTTCCCGTACCCCTCGCGGCAGGAGGGGCAGAAGCAGAGGGACATCAGGTACTGCTCGCGGTCGCCGAGCGGGACGCCGGAGGTCTTGTCGTGGGCGTGGAGATGGGCGAGGCCGTACCAGCCGCAGGACTCCAGCTCGGTGCCGGCCGCCCCGGGGCGTACGGCGGCCTCGGCGGCCAGGTCGACGAGCAGGGCGCGGACGTCGGGGAGGGCGATGCAGGGGGCCCAGGGGTAGCGGTCGCCGTAGGCGTTGACGACGGAGGTCTCGGGGTGCTCGGCGCCGAGCCGGGAGTTGTGGGCGAGGACGACCCAGCTGTGCACGTCGAGCCCGGTGCCGGCGAGCGCCTCGGCGGCCCGGCCGTAGGAGTCCCCGGGGGCCCAGTCCCCCGCCGTGTACGGGCGGAGCGCGCGGCCCGCCCAGCGGTCCGGGTCCGGCGGGTAGAGCACGGCGGCGTGTTCGGCGGTGACGATCCGGTGGGCCGGGTGGCGGGGGCTGAGCGCCCGGGTGGAGTGGTAGGCGGCGGCGAGCGTGACCTGTGCGATGCCCAGCTCCGCGAGGAGTCCGGGCGCGGCGGGGTCGCCGTCGACGTCCCAGGGGTAGAGGAAGGCCGCCGTTCTCACGCTCCGGCCTCCTTCAGGAGGGCCCGGCCGCGCTCGATGAGCCGGGCGAGCTCCGCGAGGTGTTCGGGGGCGGGCTCGCTGAGCGGCGGCCGTACGCCTCCGACGTCCAGACCCTCCATCCGTACGGCCGCCTTGACGAGCGAGACGGCGTATCCCCGGCCCTGGGCGCGGAGTTCGACGAGCGGCCGGTAGAAGCCGTCGACGAGCAGGTCCACGGTCGCGTCGTCGCCGGTGGTGAGGGCCCGGTGGAAGGCGAGGGCGAGGTCGGGGGCGAAGCAGAAGACGGCGGAGGAGTAGAGGGTGACGCCGATGCCCCGGTAGGCGGCGCCGGTGAGTTCGGCGGTCGGCAGGCCGTTGAAGTACAGCAGGTCGAGGCCCTCGGAGCGGACGGCACTGACGATGCGCTGCATGAGGTCGAGGTCGCCGAGGCCGTCCTTGAGGCCGATGACGCCGTCGGTGCGGGCGAGGGCGACGGCCGTCTCGGGGGTGAGGATCGCGTTGTCCCGCTGGTAGACGATGACGTCCAGCGAGGTGGCGGCGGCGAGTTCGGTGTAGTGGCGGAGCAGCCCGGCCTGGTCGGCCACGACGAGGTACGGGGGCATGGCGAGGAGCCCGTCGGCGCCGGCCTCCTCGGCGAGCCGCGCGTACTGGATCGCGAGCGCGGTGCCGTAGCCGGCTCCGGCGACGACGGGGACGCGGCCCGCGACCTCCTCGACGGCGGCGGCGACGCAGATCCGGAACTCCTCGGGGGTGAGGGCGTGGAACTCGCCCGTGCCGCAGCAGGCGAAGACGGCCGCGGCGCCCGCGTCGACGCCCGCGCGGACGTGGGCGCGGAAGGCGTCGAGGTCGAGGGAGCCGTCCGGCCCGAAGGCGGTGACGGGGAAGAAGAGCAGGCCGTCGAGCCGGCCGGCGAGCGGGGCAGTGGTCACGGAGGCTCCCAGGAAGTCCGTCGCGTACAGCCGTCCCTCTGCACAGTCGTGCACAGTTCTGACTGTCATCCATATTCTTGAACACCGACGTGCTGCACGCTAGAACAGCCCGGAAGGGCCGGTCAAGAAGAGAACACGCCGTATGACGGAGTCTTGACGCTCCGTCGGACCGCTCCCTACCGTGTCCACGGTTGTGAACGACACCCATCTGCATGGCAATCGACGCCACTCGACGGAGGAGAACCACTCCATGTCCGCACCCCGCACCGTCCTCCTCACCGGCGCCGCCGGCGGCGTCGGCACGCTGATGCGGGAGCTGCTGCCCCCGTACGGCTACGAGCTCCGCCTCCTGGACGTCGCCCCCGTGCAAGGGGCGCCGGACGCGGTCGTCGCCGACCTCGCGGACCGCACGGCGCTGCGCGAGGCGGTCCGGGGCGTCGACGCGGTCGTGCACCTGGCGGGGATCTCCCTGGAGGCCGACTTCGACAAGATCATGGCCGCCAACATCGCCGGGACGTACAACCTCTACGAGGCCGCCCGCGAGGAGGGCGTCCGGCGCGTCGTCCTCGCCTCCAGCAACCACGCCGTCGGCTTCACCCGCCGCCCGCGCGAGGGCGAGCCGGTCGTCCCGGTCGACACCCCGCACCGCCCCGACACCTTCTACGGCCTCTCCAAGTGCTTCGGCGAGGACCTGGCCCAGCTCTACTGGGACCTGCACGGCATCGAGACGGTCTCCGTGCGCATCGGCTCCTGCTTCCCCGAGCCCACCTCGGTGCGGATGCTCTCGATGTGGCTCAGCCCCGCGGACTGCGCCCGCCTCCTGCACGCCTCGCTCACCGCGGAGTCCGTGGGCCACACCGTGGCGTACGGCTCCTCCGCCAACACCCGTGCGTGGTGGGACCTCTCGACGGCCCGGGCCCTCGGCTACGACCCGCAGGACGACTCGGAGGTCTACGCGGAGAAGATCGTCGCCGACAAGGGACTTCCCGAGGAGGGCAGTGCCGACGACCTCTACCTGGGCGGCCACTTCTGCGTGGACCCGCCGCGCTGGCCGCACTGACCTTCGCCACCGGGACGGGGCGGACGTACACAGGACCCGGCCGGACTTAAACGGGGGAGCCGGCCGGGGCCCGGGTCACGGGTGCGCGCTGGCAGACCGGACTTGTCCACGTTAAACGCGGACGAAGATCATCGCGAGCCGCCGAACGCGGCCTCTGTCCGGATTGCGCGGTCCGCTCACGCGGCGCCCCGCTCGCCCCTCCCCCGGACGCCCGGACGCCGGGTCAACCGCACGCCCGCAAGGTCCGGGACGGGGACTCGCCGTACTTCTCGCGGTAGCGGGCGGCGAACCTGCCCTGGTGGGCGAAGCCCCAGCGCCAGGCCACCTCGCTCACGGTCAGCTCGTCCGGTGCGGCCGCCCGCAGCTCCTCGCGCACCCGGTCGAGACGGACCTCCCGCACGTACGCCATCGGCGACATCCCCACGTACTCCCGGAAGGACTCCTGCAGGCGGCGCACGCTCACCCGGGCCAGGGCCGCGAGTTCGGTGGTCGTGAACGGGTGCTCGGGGCGCTCCCGAACCGCGTCCATCGCGCGCTTGACCGGCGCCGGGCGGCGCGCCTCCGCCGGGTGGGCGAGCGCCTCGCGCCAGGGGTGCTCGGCGGCCAGGAGCAGTCCGTTGAGCAGCGCCTCCTGGAGCGGCCGCGCCACCAGCTCGTGGTGGGCGAGCCCCTCCCCCGCGAGCGCCTCGTAGGCGACCTGGCGGGCGAAGCGGACCCAGCTCAGGCCGGGGCCGCGCGAGATGTCCAGGCGGGGCGCGAAGGCGAGCGGACCGCTCACCGGGCGGCCGAGGAGCCGTTCCAGGCGGTCGCTCAGCTCGGCCGCCCCGATCTTCACGGAGAGGGTCCGGCAGTCCCCGCTCCAGCGGTCGAGGAAGGTGTCCCCCGCCGGGTCGAGGAGCAGTGCCTCGGTGGCCGTCGCGACGATCCCGGTGCGGCTGCCCTGGCGCATCTCCATCCGGCCGCTGAGCGGCGCGTTCAGGTGGTACGCGCCGAGCTCCCCGAAGCTCATCCGCACGTCGGTCCCGCAGCTCAGGTCGCCGATGACCAGCGGCCCGAGGGCGACGGTGTCGAAGCGCGCCGCGAAGGGCCTCTGCCGGTCGACCACGTCCATGCGGTTGGCGTAGTAGCGCGCGTCGAGCTCCTCGCGCGCCTCGTCGACGTCCTCCGTGCGGAACGAACTCCCGCCCACTGTCCCCATGGGTCGAAAGAATATTCATATGACGGATCTGACCGGGAACGGCAGGATGCCCGGCATGCCGAGACCCCAGGGATTCACCTACGAGCGCCGCCGTGACGGCTCCGTCGTCCTCACCCACCACGGACGCGCCGCGGGCGTGCTGCGCGGCGGGCGGGCGGAGAAGTTCCTCGCGGAGGTGGAGGCGGGGGACGCCCAGCTGGTCATGGCCCGGTGGACGGGCGCGTACCGCTTCGGCAACGAGCGGCAGGCCAGGAACCATCCGCGTAACCAAAGTGGCCGAACCCGGCGAGGGTAAGGGAACGGCAAAGCCGTCCGGATCGTTACCCCTGGCATGACCGCTATGACCCCCGGCTCGAACATCCCTCTCACCGCCGCGCGCGTGGCGGTGGACGTCGCCGCCCCGGTGCGGCTCGACGTCTCGGGCCTGCTGCTCGGCGCCAACGGCAAGGTGCGCTCGGACGACGACTTCATCTTCTACAACCAGCCCGCCGGGCCCGGTGTGACCTACCGCTCCGGCGGCGGCACCGCGCCCGACGCGATCGTGGTGGACACGGGCGCGCTCCCGGCCGGCATCGAGAGGATCGTCGTCACGGCGAGCCCCGACGCCGCCGGCCAGACCTTCCAGGGCATCGAGCCCACGGCGACCGTGCGGAACGCGGACGACGGCACCGTCCTCGCCACCTTCACCCCGCCGCGGCTGGCCACGGAGACCGCGCTGGTGGTCGTCGAGATCTATCTGCGCAACGGCGCGTGGAAGGCCCGCGCCGTGGGCCAGGGATACGCGAACGGGCTGGCCGGCATCGCGACGGACTTCGGCGTCTCCGTGGACGACGAGCCCGCCGCCGCCCAGGCGCCCGCCCCGGCTCCCGTCGCCCCGCCGGCCCCGCCCGCGCCGCCCGTCACCGCCCCGCTGGACCCGCGGATCGCGGCCTCGGCGCCCCCGGCACCGGCCGCTCCCCCGGCCGCCCCCGCCGCGGCCCCCGTCTCCACCGGCAAGATCAACCTCGACAAGGGCCGGGTCAGCCTCCAGAAGAACCAGACGGTGTCCCTGGTCAAGGGCGGCCGGCCGCTGCTCTCCCAGGTCAAGATGGGCCTCGGCTGGGAGCCCGCGTACCGCGGCAAGGACATCGACCTGGACGCCTCCGTCATCGCGTACGGGCCGCAGCGCAACCACCTGGACAGCTGCTACTTCGGCAAGCTGTCGATCCTCAACGGCTCGATCAAGCACTCCGGCGACAACCTCACGGGCGAGGGCGCGGGCGACGACGAGGTGATCGTCGTCGACCTCGGCCGGCTGCCCGCCGACGCCACCGGCCTGGTCTTCACGGTCAACTCCTTCTCCGGCCAGAAGTTCACCGAGGTCGCGAAGGCCTACTGCCGGCTGATGGACGCGGCGACCGGCGAGGAGCTGGTCCGCTTCGACCTCACCACCGCCGAGCCGCAGACGGGCGTGATGATGGCCAAGCTGATCAAGCAGTTCACCGGTGAGTGGGAGATGACGGCGATGGGCGAGTTCGTGAAGTCGCGGACGGTCCGGGGCATGGTGAAGCCCGCCGCCCAGTCGCTCTGAGCGGCGGGCTCAGCACTTAGGGGGTGTCTTGCCCCTCCCTTACGAGAACAGCGCGCTGTAACCGTTGAGGGCGGGCTGACCGCCGAGGTGGGCGTAGAGAACGGTCGAGTCCCGGCCGATCTCTCCCCGCTCCACCAGATCGATCAGGCCCGCCATCGACTTCCCCTCGTACACGGGGTCGGTGATCATGCCCTCGGTGCGGGCGGCGAGCCGCATCGCGTCGAGGGTGGCCTCGTCCGGGAGGCCGTAGACGCCGGCGTGGTAGCGCTCGTCGAGCTCGACGTCGGCCGCGGTCACCTCGCGCTCGACGCCGATGAGCGCGGCGGTGTCGCGGGCGATCCGGGTGATCTGCTCATGTGTCGGACCGGGCTTCGCCGAGGCGTCGACGCCGATGATCCGGCGGGCCGGTCCGCCCTCCTCGGCGAGCGCGGCGAAGCCCGCGACCATTCCGGCCTGCGTGGAGCCGGTCACCGAGCAGACGACCACCGTGTCGAAGTGGACGCCGAGCTCGTGCTCCTGCTCGGCCACCTCGTACGCCCAGTTCGCGAAGCCGAGACCGCCGAGCGGGTGGTCGGAGGCTCCCGCCGGGATCGCGTACGGCTTCCCGCCGCCCTCCTCGACCTCCCGCAGGGCCTGCTCCCAGCTCTCCTTGAAGCCGATGCCGAAGCCCGCCCGCACGAGGCGGACGTCGGCGCCGGCGAGGCGGCTGATCAGGATGTTGCCGACCTTGTCGTAGACGGGGTCCGGCCAGTCGACCCAGCTCTCCTGCACGAGGACGCAGGCAAGCCCGGCCCGGGCGGCGACGGCGGCGACCTGGCGGGTGTGGTTGGACTGGACCCCGCCGATGGAGACGAGCGTGTCGCAGCCCTGGGCGAGGGCATCGGCGACCAGGTACTCCAGCTTGCGGGTCTTGTTCCCGCCGTACGCGACACCGGAGTTGCAGTCCTCGCGCTTGGCCCAGAGCGTGGCGCCGCCGAGGTGGTGGGTGAGCCGTTCGAGGGGGTGGACCGGGGAGGGCCCGAAGAGGAGCGGATAGCGTGCGAAATCGGTGATCGGCAAGACGGCTCCCGGTGGGTGAAGAGGCTTCGAGGGGGGCTGGAGGCGCTACGGGTGTTCCGCGGGCGCCGGGATGCCGGTGACCTCGGCCACCTCGACGGCGTCGTCCGCGAGTTGTTCGAGCGCCGCCCAGATCTCGGTGGTGATCCGGACCGCCGCCTCGGCGTCCCCGCTCTCGCACGCGTCGATCAGCCGGGCGTGCAGCTCGGCCGAGCCGCAGCTGCCGGAGTCGCCGAAGAGCCGCCGCTCGACGCGGCGGATCAGGGGCGTGTAGCGCGCGATGGTGGCGGCGGCGGCGTGGTTGCCGCTGGCGACGACGAGGACCTGGTGGAGCTCGTCGTCGGCGCGGAGCGCGGCCTCGACGTCGGAGTCGCGGACGGCCGCCGCGAAGCGCTCGTTGGCCTCGCGCATGGTGCGGACGCCCTCGGGGCCGAGCAGCGGAACCCCGGTGCGGGCGGCGAGTTCGTGCATCACGCGCACGACGGAGGCGGCGTCCCTGACCACCCGGCTGACCGGCCGGGTGACCCGGGTGTAGCTCTGCGGCTTGGTCTCGACGAGCCCCTCGTCGCAGAGCCGGGCCAGGGCCTCGCGCACGGGCGCGCGGGAGAGCCCGAGGAGGTCGGCGAGGTCGGCGTCCTTCAGCGGGGCGCCGGGGGCGAGGTCGCCGCGCACGATGGCCTCGCGCAGTGCCTCGTACGCCCGGTCGCGCAGAAGGGTCCGGCCCACGGGCCTCAGTGCGTCCATGGGCTGACATGTTAGATGTCAGCCCATGGACCTGACCAGGGGTCAGAGGGGCAGACAGGGCGGTCCGAAAGGGCAGCCCGGAGCCCGGCCCATGACTCAGCGGCGGGGCTGGCGGCGCCAGGGGCCGGTGATCGCGAGCAGGATGCCCGGCTCCTGGATGTTGGCGAACAGCGTCCCGCCGTCGGGCGAGAAGCAGACCCCGGTGAACTCGGCGTCGTTGAGGTCGTTGCGGGCGATCGGGTACGTCCGGCCGGAGTCGGTCGCGCCGAAGAGGTGCTGCACGCCCCGGCCGTCCTCGGCGATGACGATCCCGCCGTACGGGGAGACGGTGATGTTGTCGGGGCCGTCGAGGGCGCCGTCCTCCTCGGGCGCGGCGTTCACACCGAGGAGCACCTTGAGGGTGAGGGTGCGGCGCTTGGGGTCGTAGAACCAGACCTGGCCGTCGTGCGCGGCGCCGGGGCTCCACTCCGCGCGCGCGAAGGAGGAGACGACGTACGCGCCGCCGTCGGCCCACCACATGCCCTCCAGCTTGCAGCCGCGGGTGACCTCGCCGGGGCCGAACTGCTTGCGGACGGGGACCGTGCGGGCGTCGCGGTCGGGGACGTCGACCCAGTCCACGCCGTAGACGGTGCCGATGCGGGTCGCCCGGGACAGGTCGTCGACGAAACGGCCCCCGGAGTCGGTGCACTTGAAGGCCTGGAGCACACCGGCGTCGTCGGCGAGCGTACGGAGCTTTCCGCGCCCGTGCTCGAAGCCCTTCGGCGGCACCCAGCGGAAGAGCAGCCCGAAGGGGAGGGCGGCGTCCTCGGTGAGGTAGGCGTGGCCGCGCTTGGGGTCGATGACGACGGCCTCGTGGTCGTAGCGGCCGAAGGCCTTGATCGGCTTCGGGTCGAGGTTGGCGCCCCGGTCGCGCGGGTCGACCTCGAAGATGTAGCCGTGGTCCTTGGTCATGCCGTTGACGCCCGCGAGGTCGGAGTTCTCCTCGCCGGTCAGCCAGGTGCCCCAGGCGGTGCTGCCGCCCGCGCAGTTGGTGGAGGTGCCGGCGAGGCCGACCCACTCCGCGACGGTGCCGTCCCGGTGGATCTCGACGACGGTGCAGCCGCCGGGGGCGGTCGGGTCGTAGACGAGCCCCTCGGTGAGCGGGACCGGGTGGGGCCAGTTCGCGCGGGGGCCGTAGAGCTCGTGGTTGTTGACCAGGTACGTGGTGCCGCGCGGGCCGGCGAAGGCCGCGGTGCCGTCGTGGTTGGAGGGAGTTAACTCGCCGCTCTCCATACGGGTCACGCCGCTGTGCGTGACGATGCGGTACGAGAACCCGGCCGGCAGGGCGAGGACACCCTCGGGGTCGGCGACGAGCGGCCCGTACCCGAGCGCGTGGCCGTGGCTCTCGCCGTGCCCGGCTCCGTACACCTCCGACTCGTCGGAGGCGAGCGCCTCGGGCGCGGTGGCGAGAGCACCGACGACGCCGGTGAGGGCGAGCCCCGCGCCGGCGACGGCGGTCTGCTTGGTGAACTCTCGGCGATTGAGCGGCATGATGTAAGGGTCTCCCTGGGGCGGGTGGATCATACGAACCACCCTCCCGTGCCCCCTCGAACGCGAGCTAAACACCGCGGGAACGCCGGCCGGGCATCACAGGAGCGACCACCACCGGGACCGCCGGGAGCCGACCGCCACGGACCCGGCACCGAGCCGACACCGACCGGCACGGACCCGCCCCCGAGCGGACACCGACCGGCGCAGGCCCCGCGCCGAACGGACACCGACCGGCGGCGAGCCGACACCACCCGCACGGACCCGACCCGAGCCCGGTCACGCCCCCGCCGAGCCCGGTCACGCCCCCGCCGGACCCTGTCGGGCGTCCGCCGGGAGCGGCCGGCGCCCGACCGGTGTCCGAACCGTCAGGACCCGGACCGCGAGCGGGCCTTGAAGGCCGCCTTGCGGGCCTCCTTCGCGGCCGTCTTGTCCCGGTGCAGCCGGCCCATCGCCTCCAGCACCTCCCCCGTCGCCGGGTGCTCCACCCGCCAGGCCGCCTCGAAGAAGCCGCTGTGCCGGCCGGTGAGCCCCTCGATCAGCTCCTGGACCTCCTGCAGATCGCCGTCGGCGTCGAGCTGCGCCGCGATCGTGTCGATCGCCAGCCAGAAGACCATCGACTCGGAGGGCGCGGGCACGTCCGCCGCGCCCCGCTCCGCGAGCCAGACCCGCGCCAGGCCGCCGAGCTCCGCGTCGTCCAGGACCTCCCGGACCGCGGGCTCCGCCTCCGCGCCCACCAGGGAGAGCGCCTGCTGGCAGTGGAGGCGACGCAGCGGAGAGCCCGCGTCCGCGCCCCGCGCGGCGTGCAGCAGCTCCCGCGCCGCGGTCTCGACCTCGCGGCCGGAGAGCCACGCGGCCGTCTCGGCGCGCGCGGCGGCCTCCGGGTAGCCGGCGATGCCGCCGAGGAGCGCGTCGGCGCCCTTGTCGGCGAGGTCGCCGACGGCGGGCGCGTCCACACCGGCGTCGAGCATCCGGGCCCGGACGCCGTAGAGGCCGAGCGTGGTGAGCCGGACCATGCCGTAGCGCGAGACGTCCTCGTCGTCGAGCGGCGCGGCGGGCTCTTCGCCCTCCTCGGCCATCAGGGCCTCGTCGACGGGCTGGTACTCGACGAGCCCGATGGCCTCCAGGAGGCGGAACTGCTCGTCGAGCCGCATCATCGCGTCCGAGACCTGCTCCAGGACGTCGTCGGTCGGTTCGCCCATGTCGTCGGGGACGACCATCGAGGCGGCGAGCGCGGGCAGCGGGACCGGGCCGTCGCCGGGTCCGCCCTCGCTGACGGTCAGCAGGTAGAGGTTGCCGAGCACGCCCTCCAGGAACTCGCCCTCCATCTCGGGGTCCCAGTCCAGGGACGCGAGGTCGATCTCGCCGTCCTCGCCGACGATCGTGTCCAGGTCGTCGAGGACGGGCACGACGGCGTCGGCGAAGACCGCGTCGAAGCCGTCCAGCCAGATCGCGAGGACGTCCTGGGGCGACCCGTCGGTGACCAGCGCCAGGTTCTCGCCGGGCCCCGCTCCGCCGGGCGTCTCGTCGTCCGCGCCGTCCTCGACCGCGACGAGGCCGGTGTCGACGGCGAGCCGCCAGGCGTCGGCCGCCAGGATCTCGGCCTCCTCGACGGCTTCCTCGTAGGCCTCGGTGTCCTCGAAGGAGCCGACGCCCTCGCCGGCGTCCTCTCCGTCCGCCTCGACCGTGAGGCCCAGGACGTCGACGGCGTCCTGCAGTTGCTCGTCGACGAGCTCGCCGCCCGCGCCGACCCGCGTCTCGGGGCCGGCCCAGCGGGCGAGCCGCACGGCGCGGGCGAGGAGGGGCGCGGCCAGGGCGTCCCGCGCCAGCTCCGCGTCCGCGGGAAGCCGAACGGGGGGAAGGGTGGGCTGCTCCGCTGACATGTGGGGTGTCTCCTCGACGCGTACGGGTGGGACGGGGGGTGGGACGGAAGTGGCACAGGAGGGGGGCGGGAGGGGGGAACTCCCGGGAAAGAGCGGTACTCAGCGTAGACGCATCCGGGGGGCTGTCCGCCGGTTCACGGATCCGTCAGCCTTCGTACACCCGTCGACTCTTGACAAGTTCCCCTCTCTCACAAGAGATTGACGCGCGTAGATTCATCTGCCGATCCTCCAAGCACCTTCCGGAGCCCTTGATGCCTTCCTCCATACCGAGATCCGCCGCCGTCTCCGCCGTCGTCGCCGCCGCGCTCGCCGCCGGGCTGCTGGCCGGTTCGACGAGCGCCGCCGCCGATGACAGCGCCACCGGCACGCGCGTCCACGACATCCAGGGCACCACCCGCGTCTCCCCGCTCGTGGGCAAGCAGGTCACCGGCGTGACGGGCATCGTCACCGGCGTCCGCACCTACGGCTCGCGCGGATTCTGGATCCAGGACCCCGAGGCCGACGCGAACCCGGCGACCAGCGAGGGCCTGTTCGTCTTCACCAGCTCGGTCCCGACCGTCGCCGTCGGCGACGCGGTCAGTGTGAACGGCACGGTCACCGAGTACGTCCCGGGCGGCCTGAACTCCGGCAACCAGTCGCTGACCCAGCTCTCCAAGCCCGTGATCACGGTGGTCTCGAAGGGCAACGCCGTCCCGGCCCCGGTGACGATCGCCCCCTGGTCCGTCCCCGACGAGTACACCCCGGAGGGCGACCCGGCCGCCGGCGGCTCGATCAACGGCCTGACGCTGGACCCGGAGACGTACGCCCTGGACTACTACGAGTCCCTGGAGGGCACCAACGTCCGCGTCGGCACCTCGCGGGTGGTCGGCGCCACCGACCCGTACTCCGAGCTCTGGGTGACGGTGAAGCCCTGGGAGAACCGCAACTGGCGCGGCGGCACGGTCTACGGCTCGTACGAGTCCCAGAACACCGGCCGGCTCCAGATCCAGTCGCTGACCCCGATCGCCCAGCAGCCCTTCCCGAAGGCGAACGTCGGCGACTGGCTGAGGGGCACGACCGAGGGCCCGCTCGACTTCAACCAGTTCGGCGGCTACACGCTGACGGCCCGCACGCTCGGCACGGTCGAGGACAGCGGCCTGGAGCGCGAGAGCACGGACAAGCAGCACAAGAACGAGCTGGCCGTGGCGACGTACAACGTCGAGAACCTCGACCCGACCGACCCGCAGGAGAAGTTCGACGCCCTCGCGAAGGCGGTCGTCGACAACCTGGCCTCGCCCGACATCCTGGCCCTGGAGGAGATCCAGGACAACAACGGCGCGAAGAACGACGGCACGGTCGCCGCCGACCAGACGGTCAAGAAGTTCACGGACGCGATCGTCGCGGCCGGCGGCCCGGCGTACGAGTGGCGCTCGGTCGACCCGCAGAACAACAAGGACGGCGGCGAGCCCGGCGGCAACATCCGCCAGGTCTTCCTCTTCAACCCCGAGCGGGTCTCCTTCACGGACCGCGCGGCCACCGACGAGACCTCCGCCACTGCCGTGACGGGCTCGAAGGGCCGCGCTGCCCTGACGGTGTCCCCCGGCCGGATCGACCCGGCGAACACCGCCTGGGACAGCAGCCGCAAGCCGCTCGCGGGTGAGTTCGTCTTCCGCGGCCGCACGGTCTTCGTGATCGCCAACCACTTCGGCTCGAAGGGCGGCGACGAGTCGATCGTCTCGCACCACCAGCCGCCGAACCGTTCCTCCGAGGCGAAGCGCCTGCTCCAGGCGCAGGCCGTCAACGCCTTCGTGAAGGACATCGTCGCCCTGGAGAAGCAGGCCGACGTCCTGGTCGTGGGTGACATCAACGACTTCGAGTTCTCCGGGACCACGGAGGCGCTGGCCGACGGCGACGTGCTGTACCCGGCCGTGAAGTCGCTGCCGCGCTCGGAGCGGTACTCGTACGTCTACCAGGGCAACAGCCAGGTCCTCGACCAGATCCTGACGAGCCCGGGCGTGCGCCACTTCGAGTACGACAGCGTGCACATCAACGCCGAGTTCGCCGACCAGGACAGCGACCACGACCCGCAGGTCGTCCGCTTCCGCCCGTAGTCACCCGGGGCCCCGCGCCCCGGTCACACGCCCGCGCTCAGGCTGAGCGCGGGCGTGTACCGCTTCACCCGGCCGCCCACGAGCCCCGGGTAGTGGTGCACCCGCGTCCAGGCCTCGTCCAGCCGGGCGTCGTCCGCCAGCCACTCCACATGGGCCTGCTCGCTCTCCCACTCGGCGTAGTTCAGGACCCGGCCGCCGTCGGTGGACAGATGGAAGTGGGCGGCGGCCCCACCGGACCCCGGCCGCGTCGCCGCGTCCTCGTCCATGGCGGTGAACACGGTGTCCACCCAGTCCTCCCGGCTCCCCGCTTCGGGCCCGCCGAAGTCGGCCTCGACGACCACGACGATCCCGGGCAGCTCCCCCGTGCCCCTCCCGGCGCGGACGGCGGACCGGTGGATCGGCGCGTAGCGGCGGAGCTCCACCCGCTCGATGCCGGGCACGGCGGCGTCGATCTCGGCGTTCCGGTCGTCGCGGTAGGTGCGGACGAAGTCCTCGTACGCCTCCTCGGCGGTCCACTGCGAGTAGTGCAGCAGCGTGTCCCCGTCGGTCCCGACGTGGACGCTGTACGAGAGCAGCCCGAGGTCGGGCCACTCCCTGCTCTCCCATGCCTTGCGGATGGCGTCGACGGCCGCGCGCTGGCGCTCGGGGGTGCCGACCCGCCAGGTGCTGACGAGGACGGCGCCGACTCCGGAGCGGTGGAGGTCGGGGCGGGCATCGGGGTGGGCGACGGCGTTCATGGAAGATCTCCTGTTCTTCGGATGCCTCCACGGTCCTCCCTCAACCAAGGTTGAGGTCAACCCTCGTCCCCGTGCGAGACTTCGCGCCATGATCCTTCGCGACCTGACCCTGCGCCCCGCGACCCGAGACGAACTCCCCGCCGTCCTCGCGCTCCTGGCCGACGAGGACACGGCCGTGGACCCGGCCTCGATCACCGTCACCGAGGCGTACGAGCGGGCCTTCGCCGACATCGAGGCCGATCCGCGCAACGAGATGCTGGTCCTGACGGACGGCGAGCAGGCCCTGGGCTGCCTCCAGATCACGTACATCCCGGGGCTCGGCAAGGGCGGCGCCGAGCGGGCCCTGATCGAGGCGGTACGGATCCGGGCCGACCGGCGGGGCGGCGGTCTCGGGCGGGAGCTGATGGAGCGGGCCGTGGCGCGGGCCTGCGCGCGCGGCTGCGCGCTCGTCCAGCTGACCAGCGACAAGCGGCGGACGGAGGCCCACCGCTTCTACGCCTCGCTGGGCTTCGCGCGCAGCCACGACGGATTCAAGCTGCCCCTCTGAGGGACGGGTCAGCCGAGCAGGTGCCCGCCGCCGTCCACGAGGAGCACCTCGCCGGTGATGAACGAGGCGTGGGCCAGGTCGAAGACCGCCCGCGCGATGTCCTCGGGGCTGCCGACCCGGCGCAGCGGGACGACGTCCGCGACATGGGCCTTGGCCGCGTCGGCGCCGTCGACCCCGTCGAACCAGGGGGTGTCGATGAGTCCGGGCGCGACCGCGTTGACCCGCACGTCGGGGCCGAGGGTCTTGGCGAGGAGCTTCGTCATGTGGTTGACGGCGGCCTTGGAGACCGCGTACGGGATGGAGCTGCCGCCCGGGCGGACGCCGGCCTGGGAGGAGATCGTCACGATGCTGCCGCGGGTCTTCCGCAGGTGCGGGACGGCGGCGGTGACGGTCTGCCAGACGCCGATGACGTTGACGTCGTAGAGGTGCCGCCACACGTCGGGCGAGGCGGCTTCGAGGTCGTCGTGCGGGATGGTGGGGGTCCCCCCATGCCCTTAAGGCTATGGGGGAGGGTGGTGCCCGCGCAGTTGACGAGGATGTCGAGGCGGCCGATCATGCCAGACGGCCATCGTTCAGCAGAACTGAATTCTCCGGCCAAGCAGAACTAAGTGGACCTTCACGGTCATTCGCACCCAGACTGGCCGGATGAGCACTGAACGCCCTTTCGGCCGCGCGCTCTGCGCGATGATCACGCCCTTCGCCCCCTCCGGCGCGCTCGACCTCGACCGGGCGGGCGAGCTGGCCGCGCACCTGGTGGCGGAGGGCTGCGACGGCCTGGTCCTCAACGGCACCACCGGTGAGTCGCCGACCACCACGGACGCCGAGAAGACCGCGCTCGTCCGCGCCGTCCGGGAGGTCGTGGGTCCGGGCCCGTCGCTCCTCACGGGCGTCGGCACCGCCGACACCCGGCACACCGCGGAGCTGGCCCGCCAGGCCGAGAAGGCGGGCGCCGACGGGCTGCTGGTCGTCACCCCGTACTACAGCCGGCCTCCGCAGGCGGCCGTCGAGGCGCATTTCCTGAAGGTCGCGGACGCGACGGAGCTGCCGGTGATGGTCTACGACATCCCCGGCCGCACGGGCACGCGCGTCGAGCCGGCGACGATGCGGCGGCTCGCCGAGCACCCGCGGATCGTGGCGGTGAAGGACTGCTCGTACGACCTCCTGGCCTCGGCCCGGCTGATCGCGGAGACCGGGCTCGCGTACTACTCGGGTGCCGAGGAGCTGAACCTGCCGCTGTACGCGGTCGGCGGCGCCGGCTATGTCAGCACGGTGGCCAATGTGGCGCCGCGGCAGCTGCGCGCGGTCCTGGACGCCTTCGACGCCGGAGACACCGCGGGCGCGGCCCTGCTCCACGCCCGGACGATGCCGCTGGCCGAGCTGATGATGGCCTCGGGGCTGCCCGGCACGGTGACCGCCAAGGCGCTGCTCGGCGGGCCCGTGCGCGAACCGCTGCAGCCCGCCGACCGGGAGACGGTCGACGGGCTGCGGGGTGCGCTCGAAGCGCTGCTTCAGGCGGAGTCGGTCGTGTAGGTCCGGCCCAGGATCGCGGCGTGCTCCAGGACGTCCTCCAGCGGGTCGTCGATCTGCCCGGTGTGGAGGGAGAGACTCGGGCCGTTCGTCACGGTCGGGCCGTTGTGCGTGTGTGTCTCGTCCGCCTGGGCCGTGCCGGCCGGCAGCAGCACCGCCACCGCCGTGAGCACCCCGGCGACCGTGGGCTTCGTCCTCATGTCGACTCCTCGCCTTGTCTGCGTACAGTGACTCTGCGTCCTGCCTAACGTCGACTGTTGACGCAGAGTCACCGCATCAGTTGTGGCTGTGGAGGATGTCGTTCAGTCCGCCCCAGACCGCGTTGTTCGGGCGGGCCTCGACGGCTCCGGTGACCGAGTTGCGGCGGAAGAGGATGTTCGAGGCGCCGGAGAGCTCGCGGGCCTTGACGATCTGACCGTCGGGCATGGTGACCCGGGTGCCGGCCGTGACGTACAGACCGGCCTCGACGACGCACTCGTCGCCGAGGGCGATGCCGACGCCCGCCTCGGCGCCGATCAGGCAGCGCTCGCCGATCGAGATGACGACGTTGCCGCCGCCGGACAGGGTGCCCATGGTGGAGGCGCCGCCGCCGATGTCGGAGCCGTTGCCCACGACGACGCCGGCGGAGATCCGGCCCTCGACCATCGAGGTGCCGAGGGTGCCGGCGTTGAAGTTGACGAAGCCCTCGTGCATGACGGTGGTACCGGCGGCGAGGTGGGCGCCGAGGCGCACCCGGTCGGCGTCGGCGATGCGGACCCCGGCGGGCACGACGTAGTCGGTCATGCGCGGGAACTTGTCGATCGAGGTCACCTGGAGGTGCAGGCCCTCGGCGCGGGCGTTGAGCCGGACCTTCTCGATGTCGTCCACGGCGACCGGGCCGAGCGAGGTCCAGGCCACGTTGGTGAGGAGGCCGAAGACGCCGTCCAGGCTCTGGCCGTGCGGCTTGACCAGCCGGTGGCTGAGCAGGTGCAGGCGCAGGTAGGCGTCGTGCGCGTCGAGCGGCTTGTCGTCGAGCGAGGAGATGACGGTACGGACGGCGACCACCTCGACGCCGCGGCGGGCGTCCACGCCGAGGGCCTTGGCGGCCCCTTCGCCGAGGGCGTTCACGGCCTCGTCGGGGCTGAGCCGCTCGGTGCCGGCGGGGCCGGGCGCGTCGGTCAGCTCGGGGGCGGGGAACCAGGTGTCGAGAACGGAGCCGTCACCGGCGATGGTGGCGAGGCCGGCGGCGACGGCGCCGGTGGTGCGAGGAGCAGTGGTCATGACGGAAAACCTAACGGTCGGGCCCCCGCGCGGGCCAACCGGTCTCAGGTGTCGGTCGAGCGCGTAGGCGGGGAAGGGGACCGGGGAGAGGACCGGGGGGAGGGTTGAGAAAATATATAGATCGGTCTACTTTACGGTCATGGGACAGAAGGGCGCCGAGACGCGGGACCGACTCCTCGACGCGACACAGGAGTTGGTGGAGACGGCCGGGTACTTCGGCACGGGACTCAACCAGGTCATCGCGGCCAGCGGCGCACCCCGCGGCTCGCTCTACTTCCACTTCCCCGGCGGCAAGGACCAGCTGGTCGGCGAGTCCGTCCGGCGGGCAGGGCAGGCGATCGGCGACGCCCTGGGCGAGCCGGCCGGCACCGACCCCTCACCGGCGGAGTTCGTCGAAGGCGTGCTGCGCCACCTGGGCGACCGGCTCGCGGAGTCGGACTGGCGCAAGGGGTGCCCGGTGGCCACGGTGGCACTGGAGACGGCCGCCGCCAACGACCCGCTCCAGGAGGTGTGCTCGGAGGTCTACTCCTCCTGGGAGACGGCCCTGCGCGCACGGCTGTCGAGCCGCCCGGACGCCGACGACCTCGCCGTCACGGTCCTGGCCCTGGTGGAGGGGGCGCTCCTGCTGGCCCGGGCGCACCGCAGCAGGGACCCTCTGGAGCGTGTCGCCCGCCAGGTCCACACTCTGCTGGGCTGACCGAGGCCCGCCGCACGACGGCGGGCCTTCCTTCTGCCCAAAAAATATGTAGACCGATCTATTCAGTGTTCATCAACCTCTCCAAGGAGTCCCATGGACGCGATCGTCTTCGGCGCGACCGGCTTCATCGGCCGCTCCCTCGTCGCCGAGCTGCTCACCCGGGGCCTGCGGGTGGCGGCAGCCGTACGCAAGGACACCCTCACCCCCTGGCTGACCTCCCAGGGCGTGGACACCGCCGGTCTCGAGATCGTCACCGCCGACATCACCCGGCCGCTCTCGGGGCTGCCCGAGGCGCGGGACGTCTACAACGCCGCCGCCCGTTTCGCCTTCGGCCTCGGCGCGGAGGAGGCGCGGGCGACCAATGTCACCGGGGCGCTCCACGTACTCGAATGGGCCGCCGCGCTGCCCGGGCTGCGGCGCCTGGTGCACATCAGCGGCTACCGGGTGAGCGCGGCCGACGGCCCCGCCGACTATGCCGCTCTCGGCGCGTACGAGGCCTCCAAGTCCGAGGCCGACCTCGCGGTGCGCACCCGGGCCCGCGAGCTGGGGGTCCCGCTGACGATCGCCAATCCCAGCACCGTGATCGGGCCCGGCCAGTACGTCGGCCTCGCCTCCCTCGTCGAGGACCTGTGGCGCGGGCGGCTCCCCGCGCTGCCCGGCAGCCGCGACACGTTCCTGCCGATCACCACCATCGACTACTTCGCGCGGTTCCTGGCTGAGGTCCCCTCCGCGCCCGCGGGCGAGCACTACTGGGTGCTCGACGACAGCACGCCCCTCCTGCCCGACCTGATCCGGACGGTCGCCGAGCACACCGGCGTCCGGGCCCCTCGGCGGACCGTCCCCGCAGGCCTGCTGCGGCGGCTGCCGCCGAAGCTGACCGGAGCCGATCCCGAGACGCTGTCCTTCCTGTCGAACGACCGCTATCCGACGGCGTCCGCCCGCGCCTTCGCCGCGAGCGCCGGCCTGGAGATGCCGCCGGCCGCCGACGCCCTGCGCGAGTGGGCCGACGACCTGGTGGCGGCGCGGTTCGGCGGGGCCTCGCCCTGGCTCCGCCCGTACGGCTTCCACGCCGTGGCGGGCAGTCGCACCTGGGTGACCGGCGAGCGGCAGCACCCCGCCCATGTCCTGCTGCACGGCCTGCCGATGAACGCCGACCTCTGGGCGCCCCTCGCCGCCCTCCTTCCCGGTCCGGTCCTCGCCCCCGACCTGCCGGGCCTCGGCCGTTCGGCCGCGACGGACCGGCCGGTGGACGCGTGGCTGGCCGACCTGCTGAGCCCCGTGTCGACGCGCCCGGTGCTGGTCGCGCACTCCGCGGCCTGCGGACCCGCGCTCCGCTTCGCCGTCGACCACCCGGACCGCGTCAGCGAGCTCGTCCTCGTCTCCCCGGCGTTCCTCCAGGCCCCTGCGGCGCGGCTCGCCCGCTCGGGCCTGGCGGCGCCGGTGCTCCGCCGCATGTCCGCCGCCCGGCTGGCCCGGACGCTGGGCGTTCCCGAGGGGGCGGAGGTGGAGAGCGCGGCGGCGGATCTGCGCCGTCGCGGGGTGGCGCGCCGGGTGGCCGCGGCGCTGCGCACGGACGCCGCCGAGCGCCGTCGCTCGCGGGCGCTGCTCGACCGGGTGGGTGTGCCGGTCAGGATCGTCGTGGGCGCGAAGGACCCGCTGGTCGCGGCCGTCGACCACCCGGTGACCGAGATCGCCGGAGCCGGCCACTACCCCCAGCTGACGCACCCGTCCCAGCTGGCGCACCACCTGGCCGCAGGCTCCGCCCCGGACGCCGGATGAGCCGACACCCCCTACAGACAGGCCCGCCTACCGGCCCGGCTCCAGCACCCGCGCCAGCATCTCGCGCGCGTACTCCTCGTCGTACGTGCCGCCGGTGAGCAGGACCTGGAGGCAGATGCCGTCCATGAGGGCGACCAGGGCGCGTGCGGTGGCGGGATCGGTCCGGGCGGAGAGCGCGGCGACGACGGACTCGGTCCACTCCGCGGCGACCGGGCGGAGGGCGGGCCGGCGGAGGGCGGCGAGATAGAGCTCGTACTCCAGCTCCACGCCGGTGCGTTCGCCGCCCATCCACTCCGCGAGGAGCCGGGAGAGCGCGGTGGCGAGGCCGATGGCCGGATCGGCGAGGGCGGGGCTCTCGCGGAGCAGCCTCCCGAAGCCCTCGTTGGCCTCGCGGAGGGCGGCGACGAGGAGTTCGTCGAGGGAGGCGAAGTGGTACGTGGTGGAGCCGAGCGGCACGTCCGCCTCGGCGGCCACCGTGCGGTGGCTCAGTCCGGCGAGGCCGGACCGCCCGACGACCCGGAGGGCCGCGGCGACGATCCGCTCGCGCCGCTCGGGGTCGTGGCGGCGGGCCCGGGCCATCAGTGCGCGCCGCCGAGGTTGAGGACGGCGACCCCGGCGACGATGAGGACGATCCCGGCGATCTTGGCGAGGCTGAGGGTCTCACCGAGGAAGAGGATGCCGATCGTGGCGACGGCGGCGGTGCCGACACCGGACCAGATGGCGTACGCGGTGCCGACCTGGAGCGTCTTGAGGGCCTGCGCGAGGAGCGCGAAGGCGATCAGGTAACCCGCGCCGGTGATCAGCGAGGGCCAGAGCTTGGAGAAGCCGTCGCTGTACTTCATCGAGGTGGTGGCGAGGATCTCCGCCACGATGGCGCCCGCCAGGAGTCCGTATCCCATGCGTACGAGCGTACACATCGATGCGTACAGGCGTACACATGAAATAGTACGGATGTGCGCATCGGCTACGGATACGGTGTCCGGCATGACGTTCCCCCCCGTGCCGCCGTACGGCTACGGCTACCCGCCGCCGCCTCCGCCTCCGAGACCCGGGGTCATACCCCTGGCACCGCTCACCCTCGGGGCGATCCTCTCCGGCACCTTCGCCGCCTTCGGGCGCCACTGGAAGCAGCTGCTCGGCGTCACCGCCGCCGTCTACGGCACGGCGCTCCTCTTCGTCGGGGCGGCCATCGGCATCGCGTACGCGGCCGTGAGCGACCTCTTCCCCGCGGTGTTCGACCTGCCCGTGGGCCAGGAGCCCCAGTGGGACGACGTCCGGCCGCTGATCGTCGCGTTCGTCCTCGTCTGGATCGCCGCCGTGATCGCGATCGTCTGCGCCAACGCCCTGATGGCGGCGGCCTGCCCCGCGGTGATCCAGGAAGCCGTCCTCGGCCGCCCGACCCGCTTCGGCGCGCTCTGGCGCCGCTCCTGGTCCCGGATGCCGGCCGTCCTGGGCACCGTGTTCCTGACGAGCGCCGCCCTGATGCTCCCGTTCGCGATCGTCCTCGTCGGCACGGTCGGCATGTTCCTGGCGCTGTTCTCGGCCACGGCCGACTCGAACGGCGTTCCGGACGGCAACTACCTCCTCCTGCCCGTCCTCGCCTTCCTCCTGGCCCTGCTCGTCACCCCGCTCGCGCTCTGGATCTGGGTGAAGTTCAGCCTGGCCCCGGCGGCCGCGGTCATGGAGGGCCAGGGCGCGATCGCCTCGATGCGCCGCTCCTCGGCCCTGGTCCGCGGCTTCTGGTGGCGCTCCTTCGGCATCATGCTGCTCGTCGCGGTGGCGACCACCTTCGTCAGCTGGGTGATCCAGCAGCTGCTCTCGATCGTGGCCTCGGCGCCGATCGCCGCCATCGACTTCTCCGGCGACGGCGAGAGCGCGACGATCGCCGCCTTCGCCGTGATCATCGCCTTCGTGCTCGTCGGACAGCTGGTCAGCCAGCTCGCCGTCTCCGTCTTCCCCCCGCTCGTGACGTCCCTGATCTACGTCGACCTGCGCATCCGCAAGGAGAACCTGGCCCCGGACCTCGCCCGGGCCGCCGGCCTCTCCCCCGGCCCCGACACGGGCCCGCGCGGCGACTGGGGCAGACGGCACTGACGCAGCGGCACCGCGTACGCGAAACGGCCGTGCCCCGAAGGGCACGGCCGTTTCACACGAGTCCGTCTCTCAGACGTTGAAGCCGAGCGCGCGAAGCTGCTCGCGGCCGTCGTCCGTGATCTTGTCCGGACCCCACGGCGGCATCCAGACCCAGTTGATCTTGAGCTCGCTGACGATGCCGTCCGTCGCGGACTTCGCCTGGTCCTCGATCACATCGGTCAGCGGGCAGGCCGCCGACGTCAGGGTCATGTCCAGCGTCGCGACGTTCGAGTCGTCGATGTGGATGCCGTAGATCAGACCGAGGTTGACCACGTCGATGCCCAGCTCGGGGTCGACGACGTCGTACAGCGCCTCGCGGACTTCTTCCTCGGAGGCCGGCTTCATGGTGGCCCCAGCGTTCTCGGTCATGCCGACTTCCTCACAGACTTCTCGTCGTCACCCAGCGCCTGGGCGGTCGCGTCCTTCCACGCCATCCAGCTGAGCAGCGCGCACTTCACCCGGGCCGGGTACTTGGAGACGCCCGCGAACGCGACCGCGTCCTCCAGGATCTCCTCCATCGCGTCGTCCGGCTCGATCTGGCCCTTGGACTGCATCAGCTCCAGGAAGGTGCCCTGGATCTTCTGCGCCTCGGCCAGTTCCTTGCCGACGAGCAGCTCGTTCAGGACCGAGGCCGAAGCCTGGCTGATCGAGCAGCCCTGACCCTCGTACGAGACGTCCGCGATGCGCGAGCCCTCGTACTTCACGCGCAGCGTGATCTCGTCGCCGCACGTCGGGTTGACGTGGTGCACCTCGGCGTCGCCGTCCCGAAGACCGCGCCCGTGGGGGTGCTTGTAGTGGTCCAGGATGACGTCCTGGTACATCGAATCCAGCTTCACGACCGACCCCTACCCGAAGAAGTTCCGTACGTGCTCCAGACCCGCGACGAGGGCGTCGACCTCGGCCGGGGTGGAGTACAGATAGAACGACGCCCGCGTGGTCGCAGGAATTCCGTACCGCAGGCAGACCGGCCGCGCGCAGTGGTGGCCGACCCGGACCGCGATGCCCTCTTCGTCGAGCACCTGGCCCACGTCGTGCGGGTGGATGTCGCCCAGCGTGAAGGAGATCGCCGCGCCTCGGTCCTCGGCCGTGGTGGGGCCGATGATCCGCAGGTCCGGGACCTCCTGGAGGCGCCGGACGGCGTACTCGGTGATCGCGTGCTCGTGGCGCGCGATGTTCTCCATGCCGATCGCCGACAGGTAGTCCACGGCCGCGCCGAGGCCGACGGCCTGGGCGATCGGGGGCGTACCCGCCTCGAACTTGTGCGGGGCCGGAGCGTAGGTCGAGGAGTGCATCGAGACGGTCTCGATCATCTCGCCGCCGCCGAGGAAGGGCGGGAGGTCCTCCAGGAGCTCCTGCCGTCCCCACAGCACGCCGATGCCCGTCGGGCCGCACATCTTGTGGCCGGTGAAGGCCACGAAGTCGGCCTGGAGCGCCTGCACGTCCAGGACCATGTGCGGGGCCGCCTGGGAGGCGTCGATGCAGACGAGCGCACCGACCTCCTGGGCGCGGCGGATGATCGTCTCCACCGGGTTGATCGTGCCCAGCAGGTTCGAGACCAGCGTGAACGAGACGATCTTGGTCTTCTCGGTGATGACCTCTTCGATGTTCGAGAGGTCGAGACGGCCGTCGTCGGTGAGGCCGAACCACTTCAGCTTCGCGCCCGTGCGCTGCGCGAGCAGCTGCCACGGCACGATGTTGGAGTGGTGCTCCATCTCCGTGATGGCGATCTCGGTCTCGTGGTCCACGCGGTAGGGCTCGTCGGCCCAGCCCAGCATGTTGGCCACGAGGTTGAGCGACTCCGAGGCGTTCTTGGTGAAGATCACCTCGTCGCGGCTCGGCGCGTTGATGAACGCCGCGACCTTGTCGCGGGCGCCCTCGTACAGCGCCGTCGCCTCCTCGGCAACCAGGTAGACGCCGCGGTGCACGTTGGCGTTGTGCTGCTCGTAGTACTCGTTGAGCGCGTCGAGGACCTGGCGCGGCTTCTGCGAGGTCGCCGCGGAGTCGAGGTACACGATCTTCTTGCCGTCGTGGACCACGCGATCCAGGAGCGGGAAGTCCTTGCGGATCGCCTCGGTGTCGAGGAGGCCGGAGAGCCCCTGATGGGCAGATGTCACGCGGATGCGCCACCCTTCGTGCTGTAGGCCTCGTAGCCCTCGTTCTCGAGCTTGTCGGCGAGCTCGGCGCCGCCGGACTCGACGATGCGGCCCTCGGAGAAGACGTGGACGAAGTCGGGCTTGATGTAGCGCAGGATGCGCGTGTAGTGCGTGATCAGCAGGGTGCCGACCTCGCCGGTCTCGCGGACGCGGTTGACGCCCTCGGAGACCTGGCGCAGCGCGTCGACGTCCAGGCCGGAGTCGGTCTCGTCGAGGATCGCGATCTTCGGCTTGAGGAGCTCCAGCTGGAGGATCTCGTGGCGCTTCTTCTCGCCGCCGGAGAAGCCCTCGTTGACGTTGCGCTCGGCGAAGGCCGGGTCCATCTGGAGCTGCTCCATCGCGGACTTGACCTCCTTCACCCAGGTACGCAGCTTGGGGGCCTCGCCGCGGATGGCGGTGGCGGAGGTGCGCAGGAAGTTGGAGACCGAGACGCCGGGGACCTCGACCGGGTACTGCATGGCCAGGAAGACGCCGGCGCGGGCGCGCTCGTCGACCGACATCTCCAGGACGTCCTCGCCGTCGAGGGTGACGGTGCCGCCGGTGACCGTGTACTTCGGGTGGCCGGCGAGCGAGTACGCCAGGGTCGACTTGCCGGAGCCGTTGGGGCCCATGACGGCGTGGGTCTCGCCCTGCTTGATGGTCAGGTCGACACCCTTGAGGATCTCGCGGGGGCCGTTCTCGGCCTCGACGGAGACGTGCAGGTTGCGGATTTCAAGCGTTGCCATGGGTGACTCAGGACTCCTGGGTGACGGAGACGAGCACATCGTCCCCTTCGATCTTTACGGGGTATACGGGCACGGGGCGCGTCGCCGGCAGGCCGGAGGGCTTCCCGGTGCGCAGGTCGAAGCTCGACCCGTGCAGCCAGCACTCGATGGCGCAGTCCTCGACCTCGCCCTCCGAGAGGGAGACGTTCGCGTGCGAGCAGATGTCGTTGATCGCGAACACCTCGCCCTCGGTGTGCACGACCGACACCGGCGTGCCGTCGACCTCGACCCGCTTCGGGGTGTCGGCCTCCAGCTCGCTCAGCGCGCAGACTCGGACGAAGGCCATCAGACGGAGGCCTCCAGCTCGGCCTCGATCTTGGCGAGGAGACGCTCCTGGACGTCCGGCAGACCGATCTGCTGGACCAGCTCCGCGAAGAAGCCGCGGACGACGAGGCGGCGGGCCTCGGACTGCGGGATGCCGCGGGACATCAGGTAGAAGAGCTGCTCGTCGTCGAAGCGGCCGGTGGCCGAGGCGTGACCGGCGCCGGCGATCTCGCCGGTCTCGATCTCCAGGTTCGGCACGGAGTCGACCCGGGCACCGTCCGTGAGGACCAGGTTCCGGTTGAGCTCGTACGTGTCGGTGCCCTCGGCGGCGGCCTGGATGAGGACGTCACCGATCCACACCGCGTGTGCGTCCTGGCCCTGCAGCGCGCCCTTGTAGGCCACGTTGGACTTGCAGTGCGGGAGGTTGTGGGTGACCAGGAGGCGGTGCTCCTGGTGCTGGCCGGCGTCGGTGAAGTACAGACCGAAGAGCTCGGCCTCGCCGCCGGGGCCCGCGTACTCGACGCGCGGGTGGATGCGGACGACGTCGCCGCCGAAGGTGACGACGACCGACTTGAAGGAGGCGTCGCGGCCGACCAGCGCGTTGTGCTGGGCGACGTGGACGGCCTTCTCGTCCCAGTCCTGGACGGAGACGACGGTCAGCTTGGCGCCGTCGCCGAGCACGTAGTCGACGCTGGCGGCGAGCACCGCGTCACCGGTGTGGTCGATGACCACGACGGCCTCGGCGAAGGCGCCGAGCTCGATCACCTGATGGCCGAAGGCGACCCCGCCCTCGCCGTGCACGGCGATGCGGATCGGCTCGGTGAGGACGGCCTCCTTGGCGACGGTGACGACCGAGGCCTTCTCGAAGGAGGAGTACGCCTGGGCCGCGACACGGTCGACGGGCTTGCCGGCCTTGCCGAGACGCTCGTCGTCACGGCCGACGGTCTCGACGGTGACGCCCTCGGGGGCCTGGACCTCGACCTTGACGCCCTCGCCGGACGCGACGGCGGTGCCGTCGTGGAGGCCGCGCAGTCGCGCGAGCGGCGTGAACCGCCACTCCTCCTCGCGACCGTGCGGGACCGGGAAGTCCGCGACGTCGAAGGACGGGGGCGCGCTCATGCGCGTGGCGACGGTGGACTCGGCGGCCACCGCGATCGAGCCCGCGGTGGTGGAGCCCGCGGGGATGTTCTGAGCCTCAGCCATGGCTGTCGTGTTGCTCTCTTCCTGCGTACGTAAAGAAAATCGGTCGCTGCGGTGCGGTGCGGGGCCTTAGCCGACCGAACCTTCCATCTGCAGCTCGATCAGCCGGTTGAGCTCCAGGGCGTACTCCATCGGGAGCTCCTTGGCGATGGGCTCGACGAAGCCGCGGACAATCATCGCCATGGCCTCGAACTCGGTGAGGCCGCGGCTCATCAGGTAGAAGAGCTGGTCCTCGGAGACCTTGGAGACGGTGGCCTCGTGGCCCATGGAGACGTCGTCCTCGCGCACGTCCACGTAGGGGTACGTGTCCGAGCGGGAGATCGTGTCGACGAGCAGCGCGTCGCAGAGCACGTTGGACTTGGAGCCCGGGGCGCCCTCGCCGATCTCGATGAGACCGCGGTAGGAGGTGCGGCCGCCGCCTCGCGCCACCGACTTGGAGACGATGTTCGAGGAGGTGTTCGGGGCCATGTGCACCATCTTGGCGCCGGCGTCCTGGTGCTGACCCTCGCCCGCGAAGGCGATGGACAGGGTCTCGCCCTTGGCGTGCTCGCCCATGAGGTAGACGGCCGGGTACTTCATGGTGACCTTGGAGCCGATGTTGCCGTCGACCCACTCCATGGTGGCGCCCTCGTAGGCGACGGCGCGCTTGGTCACCAGGTTGTAGACGTTGTTCGACCAGTTCTGGATGGTCGTGTAGCGGCAGCGGCCGCCCTTCTTCACGATGATCTCGACCACGGCGCTGTGCAGCGAGTCCGAGGAGTAGATCGGGGCGGTGCAGCCCTCGACGTAGTGGACGTAGGCGTCCTCGTCGACGATGATCAGCGTCCGCTCGAACTGGCCCATGTTCTCCGTGTTGATACGGAAGTAGGCCTGGAGCGGGATCTCGACGTGCACGCCCTTCGGCACGTAGATGAACGAGCCGCCGGACCACACGGCCGTGTTCAGGGAGGCGAACTTGTTGTCGCCGACCGGGATGATGGTGCCGAAGTACTCCTTGAAGAGCTCCTCGTGCTCCTTCAGCGCCGTGTCGGTGTCGACGAAGATGACGCCCTGCTCCTCCAGGTCCTCGCGGATCTGGTGGTAGACGACCTCGGACTCGTACTGGGCGGCGACACCGGCGACGAGGCGCTGCTTCTCCGCCTCGGGGATGCCGAGCTTGTCGTACGTGTTCTTGATGTCCTCCGGCAGGTCCTCCCAGGACTCGGCCTGCTTCTCGGTGGACCGCACGAAGTACTTGATGTTGTCGAAGTCGATGCCGGAGAGGTCGGAGCCCCAGGTCGGCATGGGCTTCTTGCCGAAGAGCCGCAGACCCTTGAGACGCAGGTTCAGCATCCACTCGGGCTCGTTCTTCTTCGAGGAGATGTCGCGGACGACGTCCTCGTTCAGACCGCGCTTCGCGGTGGCACCGGCCGCGTCGGAGTCGGCCCAGCCGTACTCGTACCGACCCAGGCCCTCAAGCTCGGGGTGGCTGATCTCGGTGGTCATGCGGGGTTCCTCCCGGCCGTGCTGACAGATGCTGATGAGTTGGTCTGTGGGGCGCTGTGCGGGATGAACGTCGTACAGACGCCGTCACCATGCGCGATGGTGGCCAGACGCTGGACGTGCGTTCCCAGGAGGCGGGAGAAGAACTCCGTCTCCGCCTCGCACAGCTGCGGGTACTGCTCGGCGACGTGTGCGACCGGGCAGTGGTGCTGGCAGAGCTGCTCGCCGACCGGCGCGTTCCGCGCAGTGGCAGCGTACCCGTCCGCCGTCAGGGCCTTGGCGAGCGCCTCGGTCTTCCGGGCGGGATCGGCCGTCTCGACGGCTTCCCTGTACGTGTCGCCCTGGGCCTCGATGCGGTCGCGGGCGAAGGCGGCGACCGCCGCTTCCCCACCGGCGTTGCGCTCGATCCAGCGGAGCGCCTCGACGGCCAGGGAGTCGTACGACTGGTCGAACGCGTCCCGGCCGCAGTCGGTGAGCGCGAAGATCTTCGCGGGGCGACCGCGGGAGCGGGTGCCGTAGACGCGCTGCTCACGGGCCTCGACGACGTTCTCCGCGACCAGCGAGTCGAGGTGGCGTCGGACGGCGGCCTGGGTCAGGCTGAGCCGCCCGGCCAGGTCGGCGACGGTCGAGGGGCCGTGATCCAGGATCGACCGCGCGACCCGGTTGCGCGTGGAACGCTCTCGGGTCGCGAGTTCCTCCACCGGAGCCGCGCCAACGTTTTTCACAACGCCATTGTTGCGTAATTAATCAGGGACTGACAAGCCGCGTCGTCGGCGGCGGCGGTGCCGTGCGTCACTCAGGTAAGGCTTACCTGACCTGCGGAAATGATCATTCGTAGGACGAATTCGGCCCGCGGACCGGCCCCTCCCCGAGGCGCCCGATGCACCAGTACACGCAGGCCACAGCCCCTGAACCCACCCCGCGAGACGTCCCGACCCCCCGGGGCGACCCGGGCCCCGCGCCGGGAGGACCTCCGCCCCCTCTCTAGACTTCCGCCCATGGGAAATGAGTCCGTCGTCCAGGTACGTGGCCTGGTCAAGCGGTACGGAAACAAAACCGCCGTCGACGGCCTCGACCTCGACGTGCGGGCGGGCACCGTCACCGCCGTCCTCGGCCCCAACGGGGCCGGCAAGACCACCACCGTCGAGACCTGCGAGGGCTACCGCCGACCCGACGGCGGCACCGTCCGCGTCCTCGGCCTCGACCCGGTCGCCGACGCGGCCGCGCTCCGCCCCCGGATCGGCGTGATGCTCCAGTCGGGTGGCGTCTACTCGGGCGCCCGGGCCGACGAGATGCTCCGCCACATGGCGAAGCTGCACGCCCACCCCCTGGACGTGGACGCCCTGATCGAGCGGCTCGGCCTCGGCTCCTGCGGCCGCACCACCTACCGCCGGCTCTCCGGCGGCCAGCAGCAGCGCCTCGCGCTCGCCATGGCCGTCGTCGGCCGCCCCGAGCTCGTCTTCCTCGACGAGCCGACCGCCGGACTCGACCCGCAGGCCCGCCGCGCCACCTGGGACCTCGTACGCGAGCTGCGCGCCGACGGCGTGACGATCGTCCTCACCACGCACTTCATGCAGGAGGCCGAGGAGCTGGCCGACGACGTCGCCATCATCGACGCCGGCCGGGTCGCCGCCCAGGGCAGCCCCGAGCAGCTCTGCCGCGGCGGCGCCGAGAACACCCTGCGTTTCACCGGCCGCCCCGGTCTCGACCTGGGCGCCCTGCTCAAGGCACTCCCGGACGGCACGGCCGCCGCGGAGCCCCTCCCGGGCACGTACCGCATCACGGGCACCATCGACCCCCAGCTGCTCGCCACGGTCACCACCTGGTGCGCCCAGCACGGCGTCATGCCCGAGGGCATCTCCGTCGAACGCCACACCCTCGAAGACGTTTTTCTTGAGCTCACGGGCAAGGAGCTGCGCGGATGATGCCGGACGACACCAGGGTCAGCCGGGGGTCCGGGGGTTGCCCCCCGGGCGGACACAGCCTTGAGCTCACGGGCAAGGAGCTGCGGTCATGAGCACGGGTACCTACTCCCCGAAGCCCGGCGCCGCCCCCGTCGGCCGGATGATCGCGGCGCAGACGGCCCTGGAGACCCGGATGCTGCTGCGCAACGGCGAGCAGCTCCTCCTGACGGTGATCATCCCCTCGCTGCTCCTCGTCCTCTTCTCCACGGTCGACATCGTCGACACGGGCGCCGGCGAGGCCGTCGACTTCCTCGCCCCGGGCGTCCTCGCGCTCGCCGTGCTCTCGACCGCCTTCACCGGCCAGGCCATCGCGACCGGCTTCGAGCGCCGGTACGGGGTGCTCAAGCGACTCGGCGCCTCACCGCTCCCCCGCTGGGCGCTCATGACGGCCAAGACGCTCGCCGTCCTCGTCACCGAGGTGCTCCAGGTCGCCCTCCTCACCGCCATCGCCCTGGCACTCGGCTGGTCCCCGCAAGGGAACCCGCTCTCCGTCCTGCTGCTCCTGGTCCTCGGCACGGCGGCCTTCTCGGGCCTCGGCCTGCTCATGGCGGGCACCCTCAAGGCGGAGGCCACCCTGGCCGCCGCCAACCTGGTCTTCCTGCTGCTCCTGGTGGGCGGCGGGGTCATCGTGCCGCTGGACAAGTTCCCGGAACCGGCCCGCTCGCTCCTGGAACTGCTCCCGATCTCCGCCCTCTCGGACGGCCTGCGGGACGTCCTCCAGCACGGCGCGGCAATGCCGTGGGGCAACGCCCTGGTCCTGGCGGTCTGGGCGATCCTCGGCCTCGGCGCGGCGGCGAAATTCTTCCGCTGGGAGTAGCCGGAGGGGTTCAGAGGGTGACGTTTCCCGACAAGCCACCCCCCTCGTGAAAGCGTGCACAAGCCCCGTCCTACGATGGGGCCCGTGCTGAACCCCCTCGCCTCCATCGCCCAGCGCTGGACCCCGTCCCCCCGGACGCTCCGGCGTGCCGCGCTCTCCGCCGTCGTGATGAGCGTTCTCATCATCGTCACGGGTGGCGCGGTCCGGCTGACCGGTTCCGGTCTCGGCTGCGACACCTGGCCGAAGTGCACGGAAGACAGCCTCATCGTCACGCCCGAGCAGGGCTACCGCGGCCTGATCGAGTTCGGCAACCGGATGCTGACGTACGTCCTGTCGGCGGCCGTCGGCTGGGCGATCATCGCCACCCGGTCCACCAAGCCGTGGCGCCGCAACCTCACCCGCTGGGGCTGGGCGCAGTTCTGGATCGTGATGAGCAACGCCGTCATCGGCGGCATCACGGTGTGGATGGGCCTCAACCCGTGGACCGTCGCCGGCCACTTCCTCGCCGCGAACGCCCTGCTCACGGTGGCCGTGATCACCTGGCACCGGACCGGCGAGGGCGACACCCCGCCCCGGCCGCGCGTGCCGCGCCCGGTGCGCAAGCTGTCGTGGGCGATCACGATCTCCTCGGGTCTGCTGATCGCGCTCGGTACGACCGTGACCGGCGCCGGCAAGCACGCCGGTGACAGCAGCGACGTCCCGCGCATGCCGTGGGACTGGACGGACGCCGCCCACCTCCACGCCATCGCCGCCTGGGTCGTCTGCGCGCTCGCGCTCGCCATGTGGCTGGTGCTGCGCGTGGTGGACGCCCCGGTCGACACCCGGGCCCGCGCCCGCGACCTGATGGTCGTGCTGCTCGCGCAGGGCGGGATCGGCTACGTCCAGTACTTCACCGGAGTCCCCGAGGTCCTGGTCGCCGTGCACATGCTCGGCTCGTCGCTCATGTGGATCGCGGTGCTGCGGCTCGCCCTGAGCATGCGCGAGCGCCCGGTCCCCACGGCGGACATCCCGGCCCAGACCGACTCCGCGCTCGCGAGCGCCTGAGAACACCCCGGACCGCCCGGAGCCCCGCCGCACCGGCGGGGGTCCGGGCGGTCCGGCTATGCGGACACCGGCGCGCTGAGCAGCGCCCCGGGCAGGTAGCCGGAGCGGACCGTCGGCTCCCAGCCGTGTGCCAGGTGGGCGAGGGCGGCCAGGGCGACGGTCCCCACCGGCAGCAGGGTCCTCGGCTCGGCGTCGGCGCCGACGCCCGCCCGGTGTGCGTCGAGCCGCTCCACGAGGGCCCGCTCGAAGGCCTCGCGGTCGTCGTCGAGCAGGACGCGCAGCAGCCGCTGGTCCGGGCTCAGCTCCCCCGCCGCGTCGAGTCGTGCCGCCGCGGCCGCCAGCTCCTCCGCACCGGGCCGGCGCAGCGGTACGTCGCCGGGCACGGCGCCGGGAATGGGGCCGTGCTCCACCGTCAGGTAGGCGCACAGGGCGTCCATCTCGGCGAGGTCAGCCGGCTCCGAGACCGAGTCGAAGCGCGAGTACGGCACGCCGGAGCGGATCGCGGGCGCGTAGTCCTCGTGGAGCAGCGGCCCGATCACCCGTCGGCGCTCCCAGGCGAGCCCGCTGATCAGGCAGAGTGCGAAGGCGTCCACCCAGGTCCGCGCGGTGGGCACCCGGTGTCCCCGGTCCCAGCCCTCGTCGAAGAGCTGGTCGTCGCTGCTCAGGGTCTCGCCCGCGAGGGGCAGCGGGACGTCCCAGTCCCCGTCGGGGAAGCAGCCGATGCCCAGGACGCCGAGTGCGCACTCGGCGGCGGTGAGCAGCGCCGCGCGGGAGGGGTCCGCGGCGAGCGCGGGGTCCTCCAGGGTGCGGGCGCCGATGTGGTCCAGGAGTTCGTCGCGGGTCTCCCCGAGGCCGGTCAGCGACATGCCGCTGCCGTACCGGAGGTCGTGCCAGCGGCCGAAGATCCGCCCCCTGATGCCGTCGAGCGCCTGCTCGATCCTCGCGCCGTCGACCTCGTGCACGGTCGTCTCTCCCATGGCTGCCGTCTCCCCCATGATCGTTTCCATCTGCTGCGCACGCTACCAACGGGGACTGACAGCGGGTTCGAGGCGGTAGACCCGTCGGGCGTTCCCGGCCGCGATCATCGTGGCGACGCGCTGGGCGTCCGCGTGGGACCAGGCGCCTTCCACGACCCACTCGCCCAGCACCCGGGTGAGCGCCGAGCGGAAGACGCCGGCGGCGACGACGTGGAGCTCGGGCAGTCCGTGGGCGCCACTGGAGAACAGCAGTTTGCCGAAGGGCGCCGACTCCAGGACCTCGGCGAGGACGGCCGCCGCCCGGGCCCCGGTGTGGGCGAGGGCCGGGCCCAGGTCCGCGTACACGTGCGGATGGACGACGGTCAGGTGCGCCGCCGCGCGGTGGTGCGGGTAGGCGTGCAGCAGGACGAGGTCGGTGCCGAGCCCTGTCGTGGCGGCGGCGAAGGCGCCGAGGAGGGCCGGGTCGTGGTCCCGTGTGTGCAGCTGGAGCGGGCGCCCGGCGGTGACGGCGATCCAGAGCAGGTGCCGCAGCAGGACGGGGTCGGTGAGCCGCCCGCCCGCCGGGCGTCCGGCCAGCCAGCGCCCCGCGGCCCCGCGCACCTCCCCCGGTCCGGGTGGTTCGGGCGCCACGGCGAGCCCTCGGCGTACGCCCTCCACCGAGGTGAAGGCCACGGCGTTCACGGCGGCGCCGTGGACGGCCTCGGCGAGGTTGGCGAGGAACGCCTCGACGGTCCCCGAGGTGTCGGCGACCTGTTCGGCGAGGGGTTCGAGGCGGACGATCTCGTGGGCCTCCGCCCCGGCGGCCGCGGCGATCTCCGCCGGCCGGGTCAGGTCGCCGGCGAGCCCCGTGTCCACGAGGTACGTGGAGATCCCGGCGGCCCTGAGCAGCCGTCGGCCCGCCTCGACGACGCCGAGCTCACGACGGCGGGCGAGGTAGCGGGCGGGCGGGCAGTGCGGTTCGAGGCCGAGGAGCGGCGGGCACCAGCGCCGTACCGCGAAACCGGTCTGCGTGTCGAAGAACGTCGTCCCGGCGGCGGGCAGCCCGGACGGACCGCCGGGCCGGTCGCCGAGGTGCGCGCCGAGGTGGGTCTCGAAGGTGCCCAGGCCGAGCTCCGTACGGAGCACTCCGTGGCAGTACTGGTCCACCAGGCTCGGCGTGTCGATCATCTCGGGGGGCTCCCTGTGTGGACGTGTCTCCACACGTCCTAACGGGTGAGCCCCGCGCGAGGTTGTTGCCTCAGCTGTTGGAGGGGCCGCCGATCTGGATACCGGCCATCCGGCTCCACTCGTACGGGCCGGTGACGACCTTGGCGGCGAACTCGCCGTCGAACTCCTCGTGGAGCGTGAGACCGGCCTTCTCGGCGGCCTGCTTCGCGATCTCGTAGCTCGGCGCGACGAGGTCGCCCCAGCCGCCGTCGGTGCCGACGAGGACGATCCGGGTGCCCGCCTGGCCGATGTGCGCGAGGTGCCCCTCGGTGCCGCCGTGCTCCTTGGAGAAGGCCTTGATCTCCTTGGCGAGCCGGGCCGCCTTGCGCTCTTCCTGCTTCGTTTCTGCCATGAAAAAGATGCTACCGAGGGGTAGATCTACTGGCGACGGCCGGGTCACGTGGCCTATCCCACGTGACCCGGCCGTCGACCGAGCAAATCATCTGAGCGGAAAGGGCCTCGGGTCCTGTCCGGCGAATCGGGTGCTAGCGGAGGAAGGGGTCCACCGCGACCGCCACGAAGAGCAGCGAGACGTAGGTGATGGACCAGTGGAAGAGGCGCATCTCCTTGAGCTTCGCGCCGGTGGCGCCCGCCTTCGCGCGGTTGAGCAGCCCGTGCGCCTCCCACAGCCACCAGCCGCCGGTGAGCAGCGCCACGGCCGTGTAGAACCAGCCGGTGTAGCCGAGCGGGGTCAGCAGCAGCGAGACGGCGACCATCACCCAGCTGTAGGCGACGATCTGCTTGGCCACGACCTTGTTGGAGGCGAGGACCGGGAGCATCGGCACGCCGGCGCGGGCGTAGTCCTCCTTCACCTTCATGGACAGCGGCCAGTAGTGCGGCGGCGTCCAGAAGAAGATGACGAGGAAGAGGATGATCGCGGCCCACGACATCGAGTTGGTCACGGCCGACCAGCCGATGAGCACCGGCAGGCAGCCGGCGATGCCGCCCCAGACGATGTTCTGCGCGGTCCGCCGCTTGAGGATCATCGTGTAGACGACCACGTAGAAGAGGAGCGCGCCGAGCGAGAGTGCGGCGGAGAGCCAGTTGACCAGCAGGCCGAACCACATCGTGGAGATCACGGCGAGGCTGAGACCGAAGACGAGGCCCTCACGCGGCGTGAGCACGCCGGTGACCAGTGGACGCTGCGAGGTGCGGTCCATCAGCGCGTCGATGTCGCGGTCGATGTACATGTTCAGCGCGTTGGCGCCGCCCGCCGACAGGTAGCCGCCGAAGCAGGTGGCGAGCACCAGCCACAGGTTCGGCACGCCCTGCTCGGCGAGGAACATCACCGGAACGGTCGTGATGAGCAGCAGTTCGATGATCCGCGGCTTGGTCAGCGCCACGTATGCCTTGACGCGGGCCCCGAACGGCCGATGGCCCCCCGGGCTGGGAGTCAAGACGACCCCTGCGGGTCGGGACTCGACGGCCGTCACGCACACCCCTGACAGAGAAATTCCCAGCAAGCTCCCCGTATGAAGACGGGGTGAAGCTTGCGCGTACCACGCCACTGTAGACGTTGCCCAGACGCCGATCTTCGCGGGGGTGGGGTCGTGTTGGAGGGGTGTGTCCCAAGGTGTGGACACCGCTCGGGAGGCGAACTCATACGGCCACCGGCAGTCTTGCTCTGTCCGCTCATTTGAGGGGCCCGCACACGAAAAGAGGGGGCTTCTTCGGGGGTAGGCTCGACACCGCCGGTACACCCTCAGTCACCGGCTTCAGAACATGTGGAGAGGAGCCCTGACCCAGGGTGAGCACTAAGCCGACCACCACAGACCTCGAGTGGACCGAATTGGACCAGCGGGCCGTCGACACCGCCCGCGTCCTGGCCGCGGACGCCGTACAGAAGGTCGGCAACGGCCATCCCGGTACGGCGATGAGCCTGGCGCCCGCCGCGTACACCCTCTTCCAGAAGGTGATGCGGCACGACCCGGCCGACCCCGAGTGGGTCGGGCGTGACCGGTTCGTCCTCTCCGCCGGCCACTCGTCCCTGACCCTCTACACCCAGCTGTACCTGGGTGGTTTCGGTCTCGAGCTGGACGACCTGAAGGCCTTCCGTACCTGGGGCTCCAAGACCCCCGGTCACCCGGAGTACGGCCACACGGCCGCCGTCGAGACGACGACGGGCCCGCTGGGCCAGGGTGTCGCCAACGCCGTGGGCATGGCGATGGCCGCCCGCTACGAGCGCGGTCTGTTCGACCCGGAGGCGGCCCCCGGCACCTCCCCGTTCGACCACCGGATCTACGCGATCGCCGGCGACGGCTGCCTCCAGGAAGGCATCTCCGCCGAGGCGTCCTCGCTCGCCGGCCACCAGAAGCTCGGCAACCTGATCCTGCTGTGGGACGACAACCACATCTCGATCGAGGGCGACACCGAGACCGCCGTGTCCGAGGACACGATGAAGCGGTACGAGGCGTACGGCTGGCACGTCCAGCGCGTCGAGCCGAAGTCCAACGGCGACCTGGACCCGGCCGCGCTGTACGCGGCGGTCCGTGCCGCCGAGGCCGAGACCGAGCGTCCGTCGTTCATCGCGATGCGCTCGATCATCGCCTGGCCCGCCCCGAACGCGCAGAACACCGAGGCCTCGCACGGCTCGGCGCTCGGCGACGAGGAGATCGCGGCCACCAAGCGTGTCCTGGGCTTCGACCCGGAGCAGACCTTCGAGGTCACCGACGAGGTCATCGCGCACACCCGCTCGCTCGGCGACCGTGGCCGTGAGGCCCGCGCCGCCTGGGAGAAGTCGCTCGCCGAGTGGCGTACGGCCAACCCGGAGCGCGCCGCCGAGTTCGACCGCATCCAGGCGAACGAGCTGCCGGCCGGCTGGGAGGAGAAGCTCCCGGTCTACGAGCCCGGCAAGGGCATCGCCACCCGTGCCGCCTCTGGCCAGGTCCTCCAGGCGCTCGGCGCGGTCATCCCCGAACTGTGGGGCGGCTCGGCCGACCTCGCCGGCTCGAACAACACGACGATCGACAAGTCCTCGTCGTTCCTGCCCGAGGGCAACCCGCTGCCGGAGGCCGACAAGTACGGCCGCACGATCCACTTCGGCATCCGCGAGCACTCGATGGCCGCCGAGATGAACGGCATCGCGCTCCACGGCAACACCCGCATCTACGGCGGCACCTTCCTGGTGTTCTCCGACTACATGCGCAACGCCGTGCGTCTGTCGGCCCTGATGCACCTGCCGGTGACGTACGTGTGGACGCACGACTCGATCGGTCTGGGCGAGGACGGCCCGACGCACCAGCCGGTGGAGCACCTCGCCTCGCTGCGCGCGATCCCGGGTCTGAACGTGGTCCGCCCGGCCGACGCCAACGAGACGGCGATCGCCTGGCGCGAGATCATGAAGCGGCACACCAAGGTCTTCGGCAAGGGCGCCCCGCACGGTCTCGCCCTCACCCGTCAGGGTGTGCCGACCTACGCGTCGAACGAGAACGCGGCCAAGGGCGGCTACGTGCTCTTCGAGGCCGAGGGCGGCCCCGCCGAGCTCGTGCTGATCGCGACCGGCTCCGAGGTGCACCTGGCCGTCGAGGCCCGCGAGCAGCTCCAGGCCGCCGGTGTCCCGACCCGTGTGGTCTCGATGCCGTCCGTCGAGTGGTTCGAGGAGCAGGACCAGGCGTACAAGGACTCCGTCCTGCCGCCGTCGGTCAAGGCCCGCGTCGCGGTCGAGGCCGGCATCGGTCTCACCTGGCACCGCTACGTCGGGGACGCCGGCCGGATCGTCTCGCTGGAGCACTTCGGTGCCTCGGCGGACGCGAAGGTCCTCTTCCGCGAGTTCGGGTTCACGCCGGAGGCGATCGTCGCCGCCGCGCGGGAATCTCTCGACGCCGTCGCGCGCTGACGCGAATACGTACGACTTAATGGAGATGCAACTCTCATGACAGACGCTCTCAAGCGCCTCTCCGACGAAGGCGTCGCGATCTGGCTGGACGACCTCTCGCGCAAGCGGATCACGTCCGGCAACCTGGCCGAGCTCATCGACCAGAGCCACGTGGTCGGTGTGACCACGAACCCGTCGATCTTCCAGAAGGCCATCTCGCACGGTGACGGTTACGAGCAGCAGCTCGCCGACCTCGCCGCCCGCAAGGTGACCGTCGACGAGGCCATCCGCATGATCACGACGGCGGACGTCCGCGACGCCGCCGACATCCTGCGGCCGGTCTTCGAGGCGACCGACGGCCAGGACGGCCGGGTCTCCATCGAGGTCGACCCCCGTCTCGCCCACGAGACGGTCGCCACCATCGCCGAGGCCAAGCAGCTGGCCTGGCTGGTGGACCGCCCCAACACGCTGATCAAGATTCCGGCCACCAAGGCGGGTCTGCCGGCGATCACCGAGGTCATCGGCCTCGGCATCAGCGTCAACGTGACGCTGATCTTCTCGCTGGAGCGCTACCGCGCGGTCATGGACGCCTACCTGGCGGGTCTCGAGAAGGCCCGCGAGCGCGGCCTCGACCTCTCGAAGATCCACTCCGTGGCGTCCTTCTTCGTGTCCCGCGTGGACTCGGAGATCGACAAGCGCCTGGACGGCATCGGCACCGACGAGGCCAAGGCGCTCAAGGGCAAGGCCGCCCTGGCCAACGCCCGTCTGGCCTACGAGGCGTTCGAGGAGGTGTTCAGCGGCGAGCGCTGGGCGTCCCTCGACAAGGCGCAGGCCAACAAGCAGCGTCCGCTGTGGGCCTCGACCGGTGTCAAGGACCCGGCGTACAAGGACACGCTGTACGTCGTGGACCTGGTCGCCCCCGGCACGGTCAACACCATGCCGGAAGCCACTCTGGAGGCCACCGCCGACCACGGCGAGGTCGCCGGTGACACCGTGCGCGGCACGTACGACCAGTCGCGTGCCGAGCTCGCGGCCGTCGAGAAGCTGGGCATCGCCTACGACGATGTCGTCCAGCTCCTCGAGGACGAGGGCGTCGAGAAGTTCGAGGCGTCCTGGAACGACCTTCTCAAGTCCACCGAGGCGGAGCTCTCGCGCCTCGCACCTTCGGAGGCGTAAGCACTTTGAGCGCAGTCCACGGAGCCAACCCGCTCCGTGACGCCGCAGACCGACGGCTCCCGCGTATCGCGGGGCCGTCGGGTCTGGTGATCTTCGGCGTCACGGGCGATTTGTCCCGTAAGAAGCTGATGCCTGCCGTCTACGACCTGGCCAACCGCGGCCTGCTGCCGCCGGGCTTCTCGCTCATCGGCTTCGCCCGCCGTGAGTGGCAGGACGAGGACTTCGCGCAGGAGGTCTACGAGGCGGTCAAGCAGCACGCGCGCACCCCGTTCCGCGAGGAGGTGTGGCAGCAGCTGATCCAGGGCATGCGGTTCGTCCAGGGCGACTTCGACGACGACGAGGCCTTCGAGAAGCTGAAGTCCACCGTCGAGGAGCTGGACAAGGCGCAGGGCACCGGCGGCAACTTCGCCTTCTACCTCTCCGTGCCGCCGAAGTTCTTCCCGCTGGTCGTCCAGCAGTTGAAGAAGCACGGCCTGGCCGACCAGAAGAACGGCTCCTGGCGCCGTGCGGTCATCGAGAAGCCCTTCGGCCACGACCTGGTCTCCGCCAAGGAGCTCAACGAGGTCGTCCACGAGGTCTTCCCGCCCGAGGCGGTCTTCCGGATCGACCACTACCTCGGCAAGGAGACCGTCCAGAACATCCTGGCGCTCCGCTTCGCCAACACCCTCTTCGAGCCGCTCTGGAACCGGTCGTACGTCGACCACGTGCAGATCACCATGGCCGAGGACATCGGCATCGGCGGCCGGGCCGGGTACTACGACGGCATCGGCGCGGCCCGTGACGTCATCCAGAACCACCTGCTCCAGCTGCTCGCGCTGACCGCGATGGAGGAGCCCGCCTCCTTCGACGCCGACGCGCTCGCCGCCGAGAAGACCAAGGTCCTCGGCGCGGTGAAGCTGCCCAAGGACCTGGGCGCGTCCACGGTCCGCGGCCAGTACGCGGCCGGGTGGCAGGGCGGCGCGAAGGCCGTCGGCTACCTGGAGGAAGACGGCATCGACCCCCAGTCGAAGACCGACACCTACGCGGCCGTCAAGCTGGAGATCGACAACCGCCGCTGGGCGGGCGTCCCCTTCTACCTGCGCACCGGCAAGCGTCTGGGCCGTCGCGTCACGGAGATCGCGGTCGTGTTCCAGCGCGCCCCGCACTCCATCTTCGACCACACCGCGACCGAGGAACTCGGCCGCAACGCCATCGTGATCCGGGTCCAGCCGGACGAGGGCGTCACGATGCGGTTCGGCTCCAAGGTGCCCGGCACCCAGATGGAGATCCGGGACGTGTCGATGGACTTCGCGTACGGCGAGTCCTTCACGGAGTCCAGCCCCGAGGCGTACGAGCGGCTCATCCTCGACGTCCTGCTCGGCGACTCGAACCTCTTCCCGCGCGTCGAGGAGGTCGAGCTGTCCTGGAAGATCCTCGACCCGATCGAGCAGTTCTGGGACAAGCACGGCAAGCCCGCGCAGTACCAGTCCGGGACCTGGGGTCCGGTCGAGGCGGACGAGATGCTCGCACGAGACGGACGGAGCTGGCGCCGGCCATGAAGACCGACCTGACGGACACCACGTCCTCCAAGATCAACAAGGCGCTGGTGCTCGGGCGGCGGGCGATCGGCACGCCGGCCGTCGGCATGGTGCTCACCCTCGTCATCGTCACCGACGAGGAGAACGCCTACGACGCCCTGAAGGCGGCCAACGACGCGTCCCGCGAGCACCCCTCGCGGACGCTCGTCGTCATCAAGCGGGTCTCGCGCTCCCCGCGGGACCGCGCCCAGGCGCGGCTCGACGCCGAGGTCCGCCTCGGCGCCGACGCCAGCACCGGCGAAACGGTTGTCCTCCGGCTGTACGGCGAGGTCGTCGACCACGCCCAGTCGGTGGTGCTTCCGCTGCTCCTCCCGGACGCGCCCGTCGTCGTCTGGTGGCCGGTGAACGCGCCGACCGACCCGGCGAACGACCCGCTGGGCGCGCTCGCCCAGCGCCGGGTGACCGACACGTACGCCGCCGAGCAGCCCATCCAGGAGCTGACGGCGCGGGCGGAGACGTACACCCCGGGCGACACGGACCTCTCGTGGACCCGGATCACCCCGTGGCGCTCGATGCTGGCCGCCGCGCTCGACCAGGTCGTGTGCGAGGTCACCTCGGCCGAGGTCGAGGGCGAGGAGTTCAACCCGAGCGTCGAGCTGCTCGCGATGTGGCTGGCCGAGCGGCTGAAGGTGCCGGTGCGGCGCTCGAAGTCGACGGGGCCCGGTCTCACCTCCGTACGGATGGAGACCAGCTCCGGGCCGATCGTGCTGGACCGGCCGGACGGCTCGCTCGCGACGCTCTCCATCCAGGGACAGCCGGACCGTGGCGTGGCGCTCAAGCGCCGCGAGACGGCCGAGCTGATCGCGGAGGAGCTGCGCCGGCTCGACCCGGACGACACCTACGCGACGGCGCTCAAGTTCGGTCTCGAACGGCTCGACGAGGAGGCGGCGACCATCGCTCCCGAGCCCGTCGCTCCCGAGCCCGCCGCCGAGACGGTCGCGGTCGTGGAGTCGGCGCCTGCGCCGGGCCCGGCCAAGAGCGCGAAGAAGGCCCCGGCCAAGAAGGCGGCGGCCAAGTGAGCACCCCTCAGCTGGTCGTCCACCGTGACAAGGAGCTGATGGCGCAGGCCGCCGCGGCCCGGCTGATCACGAAGATCGTCGACGCCCAGTCCGCCCGCGGCTCCGCCTCGGTGGTGCTGACCGGCGGACGCAACGGCAACGGCCTGCTTGCGGCGCTCGGCACGGCTCCCGCGCGGGACGCGATCGACTGGTCGCGGCTCGACCTGTGGTGGGGCGACGAGCGCTTCCTGCCTTCAGGAGACCCCGAGCGGAACGTCACCCAGGCCCGTGAGGCGCTGCTCGACCGGGTGCCTCTCGACCCGGCGCGGGTGCACGCCATGCCGGCCTCGGACGGTCCGTACGGCTCCGACGTCGACGCCGCCGCCGCCGCGTACGCGGAGGAGCTGGCCGCCGCCGCGGGTCCTGGCGACCACGGCGGGGTGCCGACCTTCGACGTGCTGATGCTGGGCGTCGGCCCGGACACGCACGTGGCCTCGCTCTTCCCCGAGCTGCCTGCGGTCCGCGAGACCGAGCGGACGGTGGTCGGGGTGCACGGCGCTCCCAAGCCGCCGCCGCTCCGGGTCTCCCTGACGCTTCCGGCGATCAGGGCGGCCAAGGAGGTCTGGCTGCTCGCGGCCGGCGAGGACAAGGCGAAGGCCGCGGCCATCGCTCTGTCGGGCGCGGGCGAGGTGCAGGCCCCCGCGGCGGGCGCCTACGGGCGCTCGCGCACCCTGTGGCTGCTCGACGCGGCGGCCGCCTCGGAGCTGCCGCGGAACCTGTATCCGCCGGCTTCCGCCTGATACCGCCTGCTTTTCGACCGCACGCCCGGAGGCCCGGTTCACCCCTCGGTGGACCGGGCCTCCGGCGTTCGTACGGGCTCGACGAAGGGCGCGAGGAGGTCGGGTACGGCCTCGGCGGCGAAGGTCAGGCCCTGGCTCTCGCCCGCGTCGAGGATGTCGTAGGCGCCGTCCCCGGCTGCCGTCGTGGCGGTCAGGGTGAGGACGCCCGCGCGGCGCTGGAAGTACGACTGCTTGACGGTCCAGCCGATGACGCCGGAGCGCTGGAGGGCGACCGTGGTGCGTCGGACCGTGCCCGAACGGGTCACCAGATAGGCGCCGCTGACGCCGTGTCCGAGACTGCGGTACGCGTCGAGGGCGAGGAGCACGGCGAGCGGGGTGAGGACGACGGCGCAGCCCGCCGCGACGTACAGCAGGACCGGGGTGAGGAGGAGTCCGAGGCCGGCGAGGAGGGCGACCGGGGCGGCCACGGACCACAGGGCCCACCGCAGCCGGCGGGTGCGGGCGGCGCGGGGGTGGGCGGCGAGCGGCGCACCGGTGGGCGGCTCCGGCTCGCCGAGGACCTGGGCGGCGACGCGGTCGGCGAGCTCCCGGGGCACGGCCGGCAGCAGGGTCTTGAGGTCGGCGTGCTTGTCGCCGTCGTCCTTCGCGAGGCCGGTGGCGACGGCGTCGACGCGGGCGGCCCCGGCCAGGCGCACCCCGAGCGGCTCGACGACCTCGATCCCGCGCAGCCGACGCTCCTCGATGGAGACCGAGCGCGCCGTGAGGAGGCCGCGGCGGACGCGCAGGGTGCCGCCGGGCTCGCGCTCCAGGCGGTAGTTCCACCACATCTCGACCCAGAGCCCGAGGGCTCCGACGGCTCCCACGACGGTGGCGATGAGGGCCAGGTCGACGAGCATCCAGACGAGGGAGACGTCCCGGAAGCGCTCCCCTATCCAGTCGATGACCTCGGCCTGGGCGCCGAACCATTCGCTGACCTGCATGACGGCTCCGGCCGCCGCGCCGCCGAGGGCCGGGGCGACGAAGGAGACCGGGGCGTAGCGGATCCAGCGCGGGTCGACGGTGGCGAGGGCGCCCTCGTCGGGAACGCCGGCGTCGGTGGCGGCGCGGGCGAGGAGGTCGTGGCGGAGGAGCTCGCCCTCGGCGCGGGTGACCAGGTCGAGTTCGAGCGTGGACTCGCTGCCGCCGGTGCTCTCGCCGGTGCCGATGCGGACCTTCACGAGGCCGAGGAGGCGCTGGAGGGGGTTGGCGGTGAGGTCGACGCTGCGGATGCGCTCACGGGCCAAGGAGCGGCGCTTGACCAGCAGGAGCCCGGTGTGGAGTTCGACCCGCTCGGGGCCGATCCGGTAGCGGGTGCGACGCCAGCGGACGTAGTCGGCGGCGGTGCCGCCGAGGACGAGGAGGAGCGCTCCGGCGAGGACCCAGGAGAGGACCTGCCACAGCGGCCTGGATCCGGCGAGGCCGACCGTCGCGGGGAGTCCGGCGCCGCCTGCCACGCCGCACAGGACGGCGGCGGTGGCCAGGAGCATGCGCCGGTCCAGGCGCCGCCACTCCTCGCCGGGGACCGCCACACTCGGCCGGCCGGCGCCGCCTATGTCTCCGTCGCCGATGTCTCCGTCGCCGACGTACCGGTCCTCGCCGGGTGCGGCCTCGCTCATGTGGCGTCCCCGGGGGTGGCCTGGGTGAGGGCCGTGAGCCGTTCGCCGAGTTCGGCGGCGAGCTCGTGGTCGAGTCCCGCGATCCGGAGGGCGCCCTTCGAGGAGGCGGTGGTCACCGTGACCGTGCCGAGCCGGAAGAGCTGCTCCAACGGGCCGCGTACGGTGTCGACCGTCTGGATCCGGGACATCGGGGCGATCCGCCACTCCTGCCAGAGGGCCCCTGTGCGGACGTAGACGGCCTCGTCGGTGACCTCCCAGCGGTGGACCCGGAACCACCATGCGGGGAAGAACGCGGCGCAGCCGAGGCCCAGGGCCGCGATGGCCCCGGCCGCGAGCAGCAGCCAGAACCGGGCGGGCCCGATGAGCGCGCCGAGGACGGCGAGGACGACCACCGGCACGGCGGTGGTCACCAGGAGTTGGCTCCGCCACCAGGCGACGGCCCGCTCGTCCACGGCGTTCCTGGGCGGTCGCAGCCGCACCGCGTTCTCCCCCCTCATGCGATCAGCCCCGGTCGCGCAGCGCGCGGTAGGCGGAGACGAGCCCGGCGGTCGAGCTGTCGAGCTGCTCGCCGCCCTGGGCCCCGGCGGCACCCGTCAGGACCGGCTCGATCTTCTTGGCGAGGACCTTGCCGAGCTCGACGCCCCACTGGTCGAAGGAGTCGATGTTCCAGATCGCGCCCTGGACGAAGACCTTGTGCTCGTAGAGCGCGATCAGCTGGCCGAGGACGGACGGGGTGAGCGCGTCGGCCAGGATCGTGGTGGTCGGGTGGTTGCCCTGGAAGGTCTTGTGCGGGACGAGCTCCTCGGGGACGCCCTCGGCCCGTACCTCCTCGGGCGTCTTGCCGAAGGCGAGTGCCTGGGTCTGGGCGAAGAAGTTGGCCATCAGCAGGTCGTGCTGGGCGACGAGGCCGGGGAGCAGGTCGGCGACGGGCCGGGCGAAGCCGATGAAGTCGGCCGGGATGACCTTGGTGCCCTGGTGGATCAACTGGTAGTAGGCGTGCTGCCCGTTGGTGCCGGGGGTGCCCCAGACGACGGGGCCGGTCTGCCAGTCGACCGGGTTGCCCTGGCGGTCCACCGACTTGCCGTTGGACTCCATGTCGAGCTGCTGGAGGTAGGCGGTGAACTTGGACAGGTAGTGGGAGTACGGCAGGACGGCGTGCGACTGGGCGTCGAAGAACGCGCCGTACCAGACGCCGAGGAGGCCGAGGAGCAGCGGTGCGTTCTCCTCGGGCGGGGCGGTGCGGAAGTGCTCGTCGACGAGGTGGAAGCCGTCGAGCATCTCGCGGAAGCGCTCCGGGCCGATGGCGATCATCAGGGAGAGGCCGATGGCGGAGTCGTAGGAGTAGCGGCCGCCGACCCAGTCCCAGAACTCGAACATGTTCGTGGTGTCGATGCCGAACTCCTCGACCTTCTCGGCGTTGGTCGAGAGGGCCACGAAGTGCTTGGCGACGGCCTCCTGGCCGGCGCCCAGGCCGGTGAGGAGCCAGTCGCGGGCGGAGGTGGCGTTGGTGATCGTCTCGATGGTGGTGAAGGTCTTCGAGGCGACGATGAAGAGGGTCTCGGCCGGGTCGAGGTCGCGGACGGCCTCGTGGAGGTCGGCGCCGTCCACGTTGGAGACGAAACGGAGCGTCAGGTCCCGCTGGGTGAAGGAGCGCAGGACCTCGTAGGCCATGGCGGGGCCGAGGTCGGAGCCGCCGATGCCGATGTTCACGATGTTCTTGACGGGCTTGCCGGTGTGGCCGGTCCACTCGCCCGCCCGGACCTTGTCGGAGAAGGCGGCCATCTTGTCGAGGACGGCGTGGACACCGGGGACGACGTTCTCCCCGTCGACCTCGATCACGGCCTCGCGCGGGGCGCGCAGCGCGGTGTGGAGGACCGCGCGGTCCTCGGTGGTGTTGATCTTCTCGCCGCGGAACATGGCGTCGCGCAGCTCGGCCACGCCGGTGGCGGCGGCGAGTTCGCGCAGCAGGGTCAGCGTCTCGTCGGTGACGAGGTGCTTGGAGTAGTCCAGGTGGAGGTCGCCGACCCGCAGGGTGTGGTCGGTGCCGCGGGCCGGGTCCGCGGCGAACAGCTCGCGCAGGTGGGTCTCGCCCAGCTGCTCACGGTGCTTGCCGAGGGCAGCCCACTCGGGCAGCCGGTTCAGCCTGGTGCGGCCTTCGTTGTTCATCTCGGACATCGCCCACTTCTTCTCGTATGTCTGCCCCGCTGCCCCTCCAACCTAATTGATCAGGGGGGCCAACGACGCTACGGCGAGCGCGAACAGTGCCGCCGCGACGAGGGCGGGTGTGTGCGGTCCCCAGCCGGCGGCCGCGGCGCCGCCGAGGAGGGCCCCCAGCGGAGCGCCCGCGACGGCGAGGGTGCGGAAGGCCGCGGCGATGCGGCCGAGCATCCCCTCGGGGGCGCGCTCCTGCATGAGGGTCGTCTGGTTGACGTTCCACACCGTCCCCATGAAGCCGAACACCGCCATGGCCGCGATCGATGCCCCGAGGACGGGGACGGTTCCCATCAGGACGAGGCAGACCGTCTGCGCCGTCCCGGCGAGGGCCACGGCGCGTATCCGTCCGGTCCGCTCGGCGACGCGGCGGGCGAGGAAGCCGCCGGCGACGCCGCCCACCGCGTAGGCGGTGATGGTGGCCGCGTATGCGGCGTTTCCGGCGGTTCCGGCCTGCCGCCCGTCCGTCACGTGGACGACGAGGGTGGCGATGAGGGCGCCCATGCCGATGTTGCAGAGGGTGGTCGCCGCACAGAGCCACTTCAGGGGCCGGTCCCGGCGGAGGGCGGCGATCCCTTCGGCCATCTCCTTGCGGAGGGTGGACCCGGCCGGGCGGGGCGGCCGGTCGGCCGCTCCGGTGCGCAGGGAGGCGATGAGGAGCGCGGCGAGGGTGTAGGTGGCGGCGTCGGCCACGTACGGCACGGCGTCCCCGGCGAGGAGCAGGGCGGGCACCAGGGGCGCGGCGAGGAGTCCGCCGGCGAACTGCTGACCGGTCATCAGGCGGGCGTTGGCCGCGGCCAGGGCCTCGGTGGGGACGAGGGCGGGGAGGAGCGCCGTGGCGGCGTTGTCGAAGAGGGTCTGCAGGGTGGTGAGGGCGAAGGCGAGGACGAGCAGCAGGGCGATCGTCGCGTGTCCGAACGCGACGGCCACGGCGAACGCAGCCATGAGTGCGCCGCGGACGAGGTCGACGGCCCACATGGCCCGCCGCTGGTCGACCCGGTCGGCGACGGCTCCGCCGAGGAGTCCGAAGAGCAGCCAGGGCAGGAAGCCGCAGGCGGTGACGGAGGCGATGAGGAGGGGGTCGTCGGTGAGGGAGGCGGCGAGCAGGGGCAGGGCGGCGGTGCGCAGCGAGTCGCCGAACCGGGACACCACCGCGGCCGTCCACAGGCGTCCGAAGCCGCCCCTCCAGTCGGGTACGGCCTTGGCGGCCACCGCGTCCGTCGTCGCCGTCATGCCGTCCCCCCGCGTCGGTGATCTTCTGCCCGACCGACTGTAGAAGGCACCACTGACAGCGCCGGTCCGACGGGGGATCGCCGGTGGGGAGACGGCGAACGGGCCTTGTCCGCGAACAGAGTTCGCAGGCAAGGCCCGTTCGTCACATCGTCACACCACGCTCAGATCTCGCCGCGCAGTTTGGCGAGCGCCTCGGCGAGAATCGCCTCGCCGTCCGCGTCGCTGCGCCGCTCCCGCACATAGGCGAGGTGGGTCTTGTACGGCTCCGTGCGCGGCGGGTCCGGCGGGTTGTCCCGGTCCTGACCTGCCGGGAAGCCGCACCGTGGGCAGTCCCAGGTCTCCGGGATCGCCGCGTCGCTGGCGAAGCTCGGCTGCGTCTCGTGCCCGTTCGAGCACCAGAAGGAGATGCGGGCGCGCGGCGCCGATTCGCCCCGCTCGGCCTCGCCCATCGGCCCCGCTCCGACCCGGCTTCCCCGGATCGCGTTGCCACTTGCCACGGTCGTAACTCCCTGCGTGATGGTGCTCGAAGATGCCCCAGTCTACGTAAGGCCCAACGCGCGTCCAGTGTTCGGAGTTACCCGTCCAACTTCATCAACAGACCAAGTACCACAATGCAGGCGAACCAGAGCAGACCGACCACAACCGTGATCCGGTCCAGGTTGCGCTCGGCGACCGAGGAGCCACCGACGGACGACTGCATGCCGCCACCGAACATGTCGGAGAGGCCGCCGCCCTTCCCCTTGTGCATCAGCACGAGCAGCATCAGCAGCGCGCTGAAGACGATCAGGGCGATCGAGAACCCCATAACCACGGCTGGACCAACTTCCTCGGACTTATACGGACGGGGGCCGGGCGCCTGCCCGACCCCCGCAAGGGTACGACGTAACTCCGCTACCGCATACTCACCGGTGAGGTCACTGGTCGCGGAAGCGTGCGATCTTGACGAACTCGTCGGCGTCCAGCGCCGCGCCGCCCACCAGGGCGCCGTCGACATCCGGCTGCGCCATGATCGCGGCCACGTTGCCGGCCTTGACCGAGCCGCCGTACTGGATGCGGACCTTGTCGGCCAGCTCCTGCGAGTACAGCTCCGCGAGACGGCCGCGGATCGCCCCGCAGACCTCCTGCGCGTCCTCGGGAGTGGCGACCTCGCCGGTGCCGATGGCCCACACCGGCTCGTACGCGATCACGATGGTCTCGGCCTGCTCGGCCGGGACGTCCTTCAGGCCGCCGTCGAGCTGGGCGAGCGTGTACTCGACCTGCTGGCCGGCCTTGCGGACGTCGAGGCCCTCACCGACGCAGAGGATCGGGGTCACGCCGTGCTTGAAGGCGGCCTTCACCTTGGCGTTGCAGACCTCGTCGTTCTCGGCGTGGTACTGGCGGCGCTCGGAGTGGCCGACGGCCACGTAGGCGCACTTGAACTTGGCCAGCATCGAGCCCGAGATCTCACCGGTGTAGGCACCGGAATCGTGCGCCGAGAGGTCCTGGGCGCCGTACTTGATCTTGAGCTTGTCACCGTCGATCAGGGTCTGGACGGACCGCAGGTCGGTGAAGGGGACCAGGACCGCGACCTCACAGGCGTCGTAGTCCTTGTCGGTCAGGGCGAAGGCGAGCTTCTGGACGTGGGCGATGGCCTCGAGGTGGTTGAGGTTCATCTTCCAGTTGCCCGCCATCAGCGGGGTGCGGGTGCTCATTTGGGGGTCAGTCCTCCAGTGCGGCGAGGCCGGGCAGCGTCTTGCCCTCGAGGTACTCGAGGGAGGCGCCGCCGCCGGTCGAAATGTGGCCGAATGCCTTCTCGTCGAAGCCCAGCGTGCGCACGGCGGCGGCGGAGTCGCCACCACCGACGACCGTGAAGGCCGGGGAGTCGACGAGCGCCTGGGCGACGGCCTTGGTGCCCTCGGCGTAGTCGGGGTGCTCGAAGACGCCCATCGGACCGTTCCAGAAAACGGTGCCGGCGTCGGCGAGCTTCGAGGCGTAGAGCTTACGGGTCTCCGGACCGATGTCCAGGCCCTCCTCGTCCGCCGGGATGGCGTTCGCGGCGACCGTGGTCGGGTTGGCCGGAGCCTTGGTCTTGAGGTCCGGGAACTCGGGCGAGACCAGGACGTCGACGGGGAGAACGAACTCCACGCCGCGCTCCTCGGCACGCTTCAGGTAGTCCAGGACGGCCGGGATCTGGTCCTTCTGGAGCAGCGAGATGCCGACCTCGTGGCCCTGGGCCTTGAGGAAGGTGTACGCCATGCCGCCGCCGATGAGGATGCGGTCGGCCTTCTCCAGGAGGTGGTCGATGACCCCGAGCTTGTCGGAGACCTTGGCGCCGCCGAGCACGACCACGTACGGCCGCTGGACCTCGTCCGTGAGCTTCTTCAGGACGCCGACCTCGGTGGCGATGAGGTAGCCCGCGGCGTGCGGGAGGCGCGCCGGGAGGTCGAAGACCGAGGCGTGCTTGCGGTGCACGGCACCGAAGCCGTCGCCGACGTAGAGGTCGGCGAGGGCGGCCAGCTGGTCCGCGAAGGCGCCGCGCTCGGCGTCGTCCTTCGAGGTCTCGCCGGCGTTGAACCGGAGGTTCTCGATCACGGCGACCTGGCCGTCGGCGAGGCCGGCGACGGTGGCCGTGGCGGACTCGCCGACCGTGTCGGTCGCGAAGGCCACCTCGGCGCCGAGCAGCTCACCGAGGCGCGCGGCGGCCGGGGCGAGGGAGAACGCCGGGTCCGGGGCGCCCTTGGGGCGGCCCAGGTGCGAGGCGACCACGACACGGGCGCCGGCGCCGGCGAGCGCCTTCACCGTGGGGACGACGGCGCGGATGCGGCCGTCGTCGGTGATGGTCGTGCCCTCGAGGGGCACGTTGAGGTCGGCGCGGACGAACACCCGCTTGCCGGAGACGCCTTCGGCGAGAAGCTCGTCGATCGTCTTCATCTGTCACAGACTCCTTGGTACGCGGTGGAGCACACAAACAGGGCTCGCACAGCGCGGCATTGCGCTGCCCGAGCCCTGCTCACATCGAAAGCCTGCCCTGAACCCTAGAGCTTAGAGCTGGCCGCCGACGAAGACGGTGAGGTCGACGAGACGGTTGGAGTAGCCCCACTCGTTGTCGTACCAGCCGAGGATCTTGACCGTGTTGCCTTCCTGGACCATGGTCAGGGAGGCGTCGAAGGTGCAGGACGCCGGGTCGCTGACGATGTCCGAGGAGACGATCGGGTCCTCGGTGTAGTAGAGGATGCCCTTGAGGTCGCCGTCGTCGGCGGCCTTCTTGAACGCGGCGTTGACCTCGTCCTTGGTGACCTCGCGGTCCAGGGTGACGACCAGGTCCGTGGCGGAGCCGGTCGGGACCGGGACGCGCATCGCGATGCCGTCGAGCTTGCCCTTGAGCTGCGGGAGGACCAGGGCGGTGGCCTTGGCGGCGCCCGTCGTGGTCGGGATGATGTTCTCCGCGGCGGCGCGGGCGCGGCGCAGGTCCTTGTGCGGGAAGTCCAGGATGCGCTGGTCGTTGGTGTACGCGTGGACCGTGGTCATCAGGCCCTTGACGATGCCGAAGTTCTCGTCGAGAACCTTGGCCATCGGCGCGACACAGTTGGTCGTGCAGGACGCGTTGGAGATGACGTGGTGGTTGGCCGCGTCGTACTTGTCCTGGTTGACACCCATGACGATGGTGATGTCCTCGTCGGAGGCCGGAGCCGAGATGAGGACCTTCTTGGCGCCGCCCGCGATGTGCTTCTCGGCGTCGGCCTTCTTGGTGAAGATGCCGGTCGACTCGATGACGATGTCGACGCCCAGCTGACCCCAGGGGATGTCGGCCGGGTTGCGCTCGGAGAGCACCTTGATGGTGTGGCCGTCGACCGTGATGGTGTCGGCGGTGTGGGTGACCTCGGCCTTGAGGCGTCCCAGGATGGTGTCGTACTTCAGCAGGTGTGCCGTGGTCTCGGTGTCACCCAGGTCGTTGACAGCCACGATCTCGATGTCAGCACCCTGATCAAGGAGCGCGCGGAAGTAGTTCCGGCCGATGCGGCCAAAGCCGTTGATGCCTACGCGGATCGTCACGAACCGATCTCCTCGTTAGCTACGCCGGTGTACTCGACGCCGGCGAGATTTTTGTTTTTTAGGGATGTCCCCGACCGCTTACGACCCTACCCCTCCAGGGGGCTCGGAGTGACATCGCGCGCATCCGCGCGTGCCCGGAAAGTGAGGGAAAATGGCCGGCGGCCCGTACCTACCAACGGGTACGGGCCGCCATGGGACCTTTGTCCCCACTACTCTCCGTCAGCGCCGGAGCACCCCGAGGGCGCGGCCGACGATCCGTCCCCGCTCGGTCGCGCCGGGCACGTGCTCCAGCCCGTAGCCGAGGAGCACGGTGTCGCGTGTCGTGACCGCGGCCTGGGAGTGGAAGAGCGCCGGGGAGCGCGTCCAGTCCGTGCCGTTGCCGGGGCTGCCCTCCGGTGCGCCCGGTACCGTCCAGGCGCCGAGGCCGGTCTCGAAGCCCTCCGGCTCCGTGGTGGTGCCGGTGACGAGGCGGGTGTCGTCGACGAAGGCGCCGGTCTCGCCCGTACCGGGGTCGGAGACGTACGAGATCGAGAGCTCGACCCGCTTGCCGGCCCAGGCGCTCAGGTCGACGGAGGCCTGCCGCCAGCCGTTGGAGGGGCCGGTGAAGGCGTTCCAGGAACCGCTGGTGCCGGTGGCCGCGCAGCCGTCCTCGCCGACGGTGAGGTAGCGGGCGAGGAACGGGTGGTCGCGGACGTAGTAGCCCTCGCCGCAGTCCGCCGGGGGTGTGGCGGAGGTGCCGCCGTTGACGTCGGGCAGCGTCGTCCAGTCGTCCTGGCCGACGGTGTGGGCCTCGACGATCAGGTTGTCGTAGCCGGGCTCGGTGTCGTAGCTGACCTGGAAGTCGAGGCGCGGCGTGGCCGCGGCGGCGACGCCGGTGAGGTCGACGGTCCTGCTGAGCCGGGCCCAGGTGCCGTCGGCGTGCTTGACGGCCGCGAAGGTCGCGCCCTCGGCGGGCTCGAAGGGGGTGCGGACGCCCGGGTAGTCACCGGCGGAGGCGCTGTCGGCGAACTGCGGGAACTCGTCCGGCTTCAGGGTGTCCGAGGTGACGGTGTACGCACCGGCGTTGTCCAGCGGGTTGTCGGCGGCGGCGCCGAGGCCCGCGCCGACGCCCGCGAAGCGACCGGTGCCGGCGAAGGCGGGCGGGTTCTTGAGGCCGGCCCGGTGGTAGGCGCCGAGGTAGTACTGGGCGAAGTCGTTGGTCTCGGCCCGGCCGACCACGGTGAGCCCGCCGGACTTCTCACCGGCGTTGATCAGCTTGCCGCCCTCGTTGAGGTAGGCGCGGACGGCGAGCTGGGTGGGCCCGGAGGGCCGCTCGGCGCCGGTGTACCAGACGACGGTGCGGAAGTGGGAGAGCACGCCGAGGGCGTCCGGGGTGCCCTGGGTGGCGACGTCCCAGACGGCGGCCCTGCGGCCGTTGTCGGCGAGCGCCTTCACGTAGGCGGCGGTGTGCTTCGCGGCGGTGGTGCCGCCCTCGTCGGCGAGGACGAGCACGTCGCCGCGGGGCCGCTCGGCCACCTTGTAGGTGAAGGGGGCGGAGGCGGTGGCCCGGCCCTCTCGGGTGCGGGCGGTGAAGCGGACCTCGACGGAGTCGCCGGGCCTGGCGCCCTCGACCTCCGCTCGGTACTCGTCGAAGTAGAGGTTGTCCTCCCCGCCGTAGGTCTCGCCGCCCTTCCAGGCGTCGAGCTCCTCGCGGTGGGTGCGGCCGCCGTTGATCCGGTAGGTGAGGGTCTTGTCGCGCAGGGACTTGCGCGCGGTGACCGCGACCTCCTGCTCGCCGCCGCGGGCGTAGGAGGTGGCGAAGGCGGCCGGGGTGAAGTCGGGAGCCTCCGTGCCGACCGGGGAGACGGGCCGGTCCGGGCGGGCGGCGCTCTCGGCGACGGCCAGCGCGAAGGGGATGTTCTTGGCGAACTCGGCCTGGATCAGCTTCTCGTCGTCCGGGAAGGTGAAGACGGAGGCGCAGTCGGCCGGGTTCCAGGCGTCGTTCGGGTCGACCCGGGAGGCGGTGGCGCAGGTCGACATCTCCGGGGTGAACATCTGCATGCCGTTGACGTTGGCCGCGTGTCCGTCGGCCTCGCCGTTGGTGATGTACAGCTCCGAGGAGACCTGCGGCCGGTAGCCGGGCACGGCCGACTTCTGCGGGGTGCCGGCGAGCGCCTTGAGGGCGATGTCGTCGGGGGTGTCGGTGGCGACCTGCCAGCCGACGCCGTAGAGCAGGAGCTGGGCGGCCGAGTGGTAGTTGATGCCGTACGAGAAGCCGATCCGCTTCTGGAAGGCGTCCAGGGCCTTGGTCTCGGGCTCCGACATCGGGCCGGTGCCGCGGAAGGTCTCGTCGGCCGGGTCGGGGGACGAACCCTCGTTGTCGTAGCCCCACTTGTAGGCGAAGTTGCGGTTGAGGTCGACGCCGTCGCCCGGCACGATCCGTCCGTCGCCGTCGTTGTCCCGGAGGTTCTTGCGCCACTGCCGGTTCTCGGGGTCGGCGTGGGTGAAGTCGTAGCCGTCCGGGTTGGCGGAGAGCACGAACCACAGCTCGGTGGTGTCGACGATCCGGGTGATCCGCTCGTCCTTGCCGTAGCTGTCGACGTAGTGGTGGAGCAGCCGCCGGGTCATCTCGGGGGTGATCCACTCGCGTGCGTGCTGGTTGGACACGTACAGCGTGGCGGGCTTGGAGCCGTCCTTGGCGCGCTGGGCGCCCTTGCTGACCTTGAGGGCGAGGATGTCCTGGCCCTTGAGGGTCTTGCCGATGGAGACGACCTTGGTGATGCCGGGGTTGGCCCGGGCGGTGTCCAGGATCTCCTGCTTGAGGCCGTTCGGGCCGCTGTACGGGCGGAAGACGCCGTCTCCCGCGGCGGCGACCCGCTTCTCGGCCTGGGCGCTCAGGTCGTGCTCGGCGAGCTCGACGCCCTGACCGCGCAGCTGCCCCGCCTGCCGGTCGGTGAGGAAGAGTTCGACCGTCGCGGAGCCCTTGTCGGGCACCTGCTCGGTCATCTCGTGCGCGTCGGCCCCGGCTTCGAGGAGCAGCGGAACCTGCTCCTTGGTGACCTCGGCGCGCCATACGGAGAGGGCGTCGCCGCCGTCCCGGTCGTTCGGCTGTGCTCCGGCGACGGGTGCCGCCGCCACTCCCGCGATCAGCAGTGAAGCCGCGGCGAGGATCGATCTCGCTCTGCGTCTCATGAGCCCCCCTTGCTATTGCCTGCCACGAAGGTGAACAGACGCCAGGCTCATGGGCACTCATGGGCCTGTCAAGGGTGCCTCGCGGGTGTACGAGAAAGCTGCCGGTGCCTCAGAAAGGCACCGGCAGCTCGGAGTTCGGGGTTCCGGACGATGGGACGGCCGGTCAGCCGACCAGGCTGTCGTCTAGCTCCTCGGTCAGGTTGGACTCGGTCCCGGGAATGCCCAGGTCCTGCGCCCGCTTGTCGGCCATCGCGAGCAGTCGGCGGATCCGTCCGGCCACCGCGTCCTTCGTGAGCGGCGGGTCGGCGAGCGCACCCAGCTCCTCCAGGGAGGCCTGCTTGTGCTCCATGCGGAGCCGGCCCGCGGCGGCGAGGTGCTCGGGCACCTCCTCGGCGAGGATCTCCAGGGCGCGCTGCACCCGGGCCCCCGCGGCGACCGCGGCGCGCGCCGAGCGGCGCAGGTTGGCGTCGTCGAAGTTGGCCAGGCGGTTGGCGGTGGCGCGGACCTCGCGCCGCATCCGCCGCTCCTCCCAGGCCAGCACCGACTCGTGCGCGCCGAGCCGGGTGAGCAGGGCGCCGATCGCGTCGCCGTCGCGGACGACGACCCGGTCCACGCCCCGCACCTCGCGGGCCTTCGCCGCGATGGAGAGCCGGCGGGCCGCGCCGACCAGGGCCAGCGCCGCCTCCGGTCCCGGGCAGGTGACCTCCAGGGAGGAGGACCGGCCGGGCTCGGTCAGCGAGCCGTGGGCCAGGAAGGCGCCGCGCCAGGCCGCCTCCGCGTCACAGGTCGCGCCGGAGACCACCTGCGGGGGGAGACCCCGGATGGGGCGGCCCCTGCCGTCCACGAGGCCCGTCTGGCGGGCCAGCTGGTCGCCGCCGCCCACCACGCGCACCACGAAGCGCGAGCCGCGCCGCAGCCCGCCGGGGGCCATCACGATCAGTTCGGAACTGTGTCCGAAGATCTCCAGGATGTCCCGCTTCAGGCGGCGCGCCGCCATCGCCGTGTCCAGCTCCGCCTCGATCACGATGCGGCCGCTCACCAGGTGCAGCCCGCCCGCGAACCGCAGGATCGACGAGACCTCTGCCTTCCTGCAGCAGGTCCGGGTGACGGGAAGCCGGGAGATCTCGTCCTTCACCGCTGCCGTCATCGCCATGGGCCGATCCTTCCATGCATCCGAAAAATACGGTCGTACGCGGCGGCCAACAGCTCCGGGTCATGCTTCGCGGAGCCGTCGGGCCCGGCCACCGGCGCCAGCTCGACCGCGGCACCGAGCCGCTTGGCGGCATCGGCGAGGGACTCGCGATCGGGCACGGCAGCCTCGTCGGCGAGCACCACGTCCAGGGCGAGTTTAGGGGCGTGTCGTCCCAAAACCTCCAAATGACGCTGCGGAGAGAAGCCCTCTGTTTCTCCGGGTTGCGGAGCGAGGTTCAGCGAGAGCACCTTCCGGGCCTTCGTCTGCGCGAGGGCGTCGAGGAGTTCGGGGACGAGGAGGTGCGGGATCACGGAGGAGAACCAGGAGCCCGGACCCACGACCACCCAGTCCGCGTCGAGCACGGCCGCGACCGCCTCGGGCACGGCCGGCGGGTCGTGCGGCACGAGGTGCACGGACTGCACGTCTCCCGGGGTGAGCGCCACGGTCGCCTGGCCGCGCACGGTGTCCACGTCGTCCGGCCGCTCCGGGTCGTGCCCCTTGACCAGGGCCTGGAGCTCCAGGGGTACGGCGGACATGGGCAGCACCCGGCCCTGGGCGCCGAGCAGCCTGCCCACCAGGTCCAGGGCCTGGACGGGGTCGCCGAGCTGCTCCCAGAGGGCGACGATCAGCAGGTTGCCGACGGCGTGGCCGTTGATCTCGCCCTTGGACTGGAAGCGGTGCTGGATGACCCGGGCCCAGGTCTGGCCCCAGTCGTCGTCCCCGCAGAGCGCGGCGAGCGCCTTGCGCAGGTCGCCGGGGGGCAGCACGCCGAGCTCCTCCCGGAGCCGGCCGCTGGAGCCCCCGTCGTCGGCGACGGTGACGACGGCGGTGAGGTCGCCGGTGATCCGGCGGAGGGCGGCCAGCGAGGCCGAGAGGCCCATGCCGCCGCCCAGCGCGACGACCTTCGGCTGGGCGCCGCGCCTGCGGAGCGTGCGCCGCACCGTCAGCGTGGAGACGCGGCGACGGTACGGCTTCACTCGCGCCCCATGTCCCGGTGCACGACGACGGTCTCGACCCCTTCGGCGGCGATGCGGGCGGCGAGCCGCTCGGCGGTGGCGACCGAGCGGTGCTTGCCGCCCGTGCAGCCCACGGCGATGGTCACGTACCGCTTGCCCTCGCGGCGGTAGCCCGCGGCGATCAGCTGGAGGAGCTCCGTGTAGCGGTCCAGGAACTCCTTGGCGCCGGGCTGGTTGTAGACGTAGTTCGACACCTCCTCGTTGAGGCCGGTGAAGGGGCGCAGCTCGGGGACCCAGTGCGGGTTCGGCAGGAAGCGCATGTCGACGACGAGGTCGGCGTCGACCGGCAGGCCGTACTTGAAGCCGAAGGACATGACGGTGGCGCGGAGCTCGGGCTCCTCGTCCCCGGCGAACTGGGCATCCATCTTGGCGCGCAGCTCGTGGACGTTGAGGCTGGAGGTGTCGATGACCAGGTCGGCGTCGCCGCGCAGCTCGCGCAGCAGGTCGCGCTCGGCGGCGATGCCGTCGGTGATGCGGCCGTCACCCTGGAGGGGGTGCGGCCTGCGGACCGACTCGAAGCGCCGGACCAGGGCGTCGTCGGACGACTCCAGGAAGACGATCCGGCGGGTGACCTGCTTGGAGTCGAGGTCGGCGAGGGAGTCCCGGAGGTTGTCGAAGAACTGCCGGCCGCGGACGTCCACGACGACGGCGATCCGGGCGACGTTGCCCTGGGAGCGGGCGCCGAGCTCCACCATGGTGGGGATCAGCGCGGGCGGCAGATTGTCCACGACGAACCAGCCGAGGTCCTCGAGACACTTCGCCGCGGTGGAGCGGCCGGCTCCGGACATGCCGGAGATGATCACCAGCTCGGGAATGGCCGCCTCGGCGCCGTTGTCGCCGGGGGTCTCCTTCGTGCCCGTACTCACGTGTCCTGCTCCGTCTTCTCGGTCCTGCTCGTCGTGCTGCTCGTGCTGTTCCTGCGCGGTCATGCCGTGCCGCCCCCGTCGTCTTCCATGATCTCTCCTGTCGCCGTGTTCACGGCGGGTGCGGCCGGGGCCGCCTGAGCGAGGGCCACGACGACCGCCTCCGCGGTCTTCAGGCCCATGCCGGGGACCTCGCGGATCTGCTCGATTGTCGCCTGTCGGAGCCGCTTCACCGAGCCGAAATGCTTGATCAACGCCTGTTTCCGCGTCTCACCGAGACCCGGGACGGCGTCGAGGGGGCTGGTCCGGATGCGTTTCGTCCGCTTGGAGCGCTGGTAGCGGATGGCGAAGTCGTGAGCCGTGTCACGTACCCGCTGGAGCAGGTAGAGGCCCTCGCTGGAGCGGGGCAGCACGACCGGGTCGTCGTCGCCGGGGAGCCAGACCTCCTCCAGGCGCTTGGCGAGCCCGCAGACCGCGATGTCGTCGATGCCGAGCTCGTCGAGGGCGCGCCGGGCGGCGGCGACCTGCGGCTGCCCGCCGTCGACCACCACGAGCTGGGGCGGGTACGCGAAACGCTTGGGCCGACCGTCGTCCTGGCCGTCCTCCGCCGGAACCTCACCGTCCCCGTCGACCCGTCCCCTACCTTCGGCGGGGAGACCCCACTCGCCGGTCTTCTCCTTCTCGGCGAGGTAGCGCTTGAAGCGGCGGCCGATCACCTCGTGCATCGAGCGGACGTCGTCCTGTCCCTCGAAGCCCTTGATCTGGAAGCGGCGGTACTCGCTCTTGCGGGGCAGCCCGTCCTCGAAGACGACCATCGAGGCCACGACGTCCTCGCCCTGGAGGTGCGAGATGTCGAAGCACTCGATGCGCAGCGGCGCCGAGTCCAGGTCCAGGGCCTCGGCGATCTCCTCCAGGGCCCGGGAGCGGGTGGTCAGGTCGCTGGCGCGCTTGGTCTTGTGCAGGACGAGTGCCTGCTGCGCGTTGCGCGCGACCGTCTCCATCAGGTCCTTCTTGTCGCCGCGCTGCGGGATGCGCAGCGAGACGTTGGAGCCGCGGCGGCCGGCCAGCCAGGCGGTGACGGCCTCGGTGTCCTCCGGCAGGGCCGGGACCAGGACCTCCTTGGGGACCGTGTCGCCGCTCTCCTCCCCGTACAGCTGCTGGATCGCGTGCTCGACGAGCCCGGCCGTGTCGACGGCCTCGACCTTGTCCGTGACCCAGCCGCGCTGGCCGCGTACGCGCCCGCCCCGCACGTGGAAGATCTGGACGGCGGCTTCCAGCTCGTCCTCGGCGAGGGCGATCAGGTCGGCGTCGGTGGCGTCGGCGAGGACGACCGCGCTCTTCTCCATGGCCTTGCGCAGGGCCTCTATGTCGTCGCGGAGCCGGGCGGCCTTCTCGTACTCCATGTCCTCGGCGGCGATCATCATCTGCTTCTCGAGGCGGCGGATGTACGTGCCGGTGCGGCCCGCCATGAAGTCGCAGAACTCCTCGGCCAGTTCGCGGTGCTCTTCGGGTGTGACCCGGCCGACGCAGGGTGCCGAGCACTTGCCGATGTAGCCGAGGAGGCAGGGGCGGCCCGCCGAGGCCGCGTTCCGGAAGACGCCGGCCGAGCACGTCCGGACGGGGAAGACCCGCAGCATCAGGTCGACGGTCTCGCGGATCGCCCACGCGTGCGCGTACGGCCCGAAGTAGCGCACGCCCTTCTTCTTGTGGCCGCGCAGGACCTGGACGCGCGGGAACTCCTCGTTGAGCGTGACCGCCAGGTACGGGTAGCTCTTGTCGTCCCGGTACTTCACGTTGAACCGGGGGTCGTACTCCTTGATCCAGGAGTACTCCAGCTGGAGCGCCTCGACCTCGGTCGAGACGACGGTCCACTCCACGGAGGCGGCGGTCGTCACCATGGTGGCCGTGCGCGGGTGCAGGCTCACGAGCGGCTGGAAGTAGTTCGCCAGCCGCTGACGCAGGGACTTCGCCTTCCCCACGTAGATCACCCGGCGGTGCTCGTCGCGGAATTTGTAGACCCCCGGCGAGTCGGGGATCTGCCCCGGCTTGGGGCGGTAGCTGGAGGGGTCTGCCATGGTCCCCACCCTACTGGCGGGGACCGACACTCCGGCCTCGCGCGCTCGTTGGCGGGACATGACGAATCAGGTGACGGGACGGGCCGCGCGGCGGCTGGCGGACCGGGTGTGCGTGATCACGGGCGCGGCGAGCGGGATCGGCCGGGCGACGGCCGAGCGGTTCCTCGCCGAGGGGGCGAGGGTGGTGGCCGCGGACCTCGACGGGGAGCGGCTGGCGACGCTGGAGGGCGCCGTTCCCGTGATCGGGGACGTCTCCGTGGCGGAGGACGCCCGGCGGATGATCGACACGGCGGTCGAGCGCTTCGGACGGCTCGACGTGCTCGTGGCCAACGCCGGCGTCATCCCGCTGCTCGACATCACCGAGGCGGAGCCGGCGGACTGGGACACGGTCATGGCCGTCGACGGCCGTGGCATGTTCCTGACCTGCAAGTACGCGATCGAGGCGATGCTCGCCTCGGGAGGCGGGGCGATCGTGTGCACCTCGTCGATCTCAGGGGTCGCCGGGCAGGCACGGCAGGCGGTCTACGGCCCGGCGAAGTTCGTCGCGAGCGGGCTGACCAAGCACCTGGCGGTGGAGTGGGCGGACCGCGGGATCCGGGTGAACGCGGTGGCGCCCGGCACGATCGAGACGGAGCGGGTCGCCGCCGCCCGCGTGGAGCCCGGCGGCCCCGAGTACCTGGGGGAGGTACTCGGGGCCCACCCGATGGGCCGCTTCGGCACCCCGGAGGAGGTGGCGTCCGCCATCCTGTTCCTCGCCTCCGACGAGGCCTCGTTCGTCACGGGCGCGATCCTCCCGGTCGACGGGGGGTACCTGGCCCGCTGACCCCCCGTCCCGGTGCGAGCCGCCTCCGGGCCTCTTGCCCGTGTGGGCGGTCGTCCCGCCGGGGCGGGACGGGTGGGCACACGGGGCGGCGCCTTGGTGGGCGCCTCCGCTCCCGGCGCCCACCCGCACCGCCGGCGCGGCTCAGGCCTCGCCGGCCCCGCTCCGTCGGCGTATCAGCACCGTGCCGGTCAGTCCGAGGACCAGCAACGCGCCCGCGCCCGCCGCGGCGGAAGCAACGGTGACCGCGGGCTCCGCCTCGGCCGCCGCCGCACGGGGTGCGGGCGCCGGTGCCGGTGCCGCCGCCTGCGGGGCGTAGCCGCCCGCCGCGCCCTTCCTCGCGTACGCCGAGCCGGGGAGCTTGTCCCCGTACGCCTCGGCGACCCGCTCGCGGTAGGCGGCCAGGCTCGTCCCGTTCTTCCCGACGGCGCGGACCGCGTCCTCGTCCAGGGGCAGCACCTTCGCGCCCTTCTGGACGTACCAGGCGTCGATCTGCGGCTCCCGGAAGACGAGGCCGCCGGGCAGCACGCGCCCGCCCTGCTCGGCGTACCGGATCTCGTCGTCCCCGGTGGCGATGTTCACGACCTGCCAGCCGCCCGGCTGCTTCACCGTCCACAGCGAGGCCTTCTGGCCGTCCGAGGCGACGGCCCGGCTGGCCCGGAACTCGACGCGGGCGACGGGCGCCCCCGCCTTCCCGGCGACGAAGTCCGGGGAGAGGATCAGGACCGGCACGGATCCGCCCTCGACGCGCGGGGCGGCCGCCGAACGGGCGAGCGCCCCGTCCCGTGCGAAGAACCGGGACAGGGTGTCCAGGGTCTGCGGCGCGGAGGCTGCCTGCTCCGGGGTCGGCGCGGCCGGCAGGTTCTCCGCGGCGGCGGCCGGGAGCGCCCCGAGGGCGACGAGGGCGGCGGTGGTCAGGAGACCGGCGCCGATGGCACGTCCGTTCATCGTCGTCACGCCCCGATCCGGTAGAGCGAGTGGGTCCAGGAGAAGGAGTTGTTGTTGACGTACCAGGAGTGCGAGGCCCAGTTGTAGCGGTCGCTGGAGGGCCAGGGGTCGCCCCAGTAGACCCAGCTGTTGGCGTCGTCGTAGCCGTAGATCACGTGCATGTGGCCACCGCCGCTCGACCACTGGATGCGGGTCTCGATCGGTCTGTCGGCGTTGATCTCGGTCTGCACGGTCGGGTAGCGCAGCCAGCCGGTCACGTACGAGCCGGGGTTGACGCCCGCCCAGCTGAGGCCGGTCTGGACGTTGCCGAGGGTGGCCTGGTTGTTGGGGCAGTCGTAGCCCTGCTGGCGGTTGAAGGCGGCGTTGCAGAACTGGTTCTGGCTGTAGTTGCGGCCGAACCAGGTGGCGATGGTGTTGCCGCCCGCCGCCCAGCACCAGTTGGTCTTCTGCTGGGCCTGCATGGTGATGTTCAGCCGCTTGGAGCCGAGGGTGGAGACGTCCTCACCGGTGGGCGCGGCGGACGCCGAGGTGGTGGGGGCGAGGAAGAGGGCGGCTGCGGCGAGTGCCGCGAGGGACAGTTTCCTGCTGCGCATCGCGTTCCTCCCGTGGAGGGGGGTGGGGATGTGGGGAGTGGAGGAGCGCGTCCGGACGCTGGTCAGGAGCATCGGCCGTTGTCGGGATCCGGTCAACACGCTTCAATGCGGGGTGACATCGGACTGTGAACGGTGTGACCCGGGTGTGAACGGACGCCCTCGGTCCACCTGCCCGCCCACCCCACGCGGCGCGTCGGTCCGCTCCCCCACCGTGAATGTTCACTGAGGAGCCCTCGTGAGCCACACCGAGGCCGATCTCGTGCAACTCCTGCACACCGGCCCCTTCCATCTGGCGCTGCGCACCGCGCTCGCCGTGCGCGGGCTGCCGCTCCAGCGGGTCCAGCACCATCTGGCGCACCGGGGCATCAGGGTCGGCGTGACGAGCCTGAGCTACTGGCAGCAGGGCGCCCGGCGCCCGCAGCGGCCGGAGTCCCTCAAGGCCGTACGCGCCCTGGAGGAGGTGCTCCAGCTGCCCGGGAACTCGCTCCTGCGGCTCCTGTCGGGCGACGCGGCCGGCCGGGTCGAGGTGGAGCGCCCGGCGGGCCGCTCGTACCGCTCACTGGTGGAGGTGTCCGGCTCGGTCGAGGAGCTGCTCGCGGAGCTGGAGTCCCCCGCGGACGGCGGGCTGCACACGGTGGGGCACCACGAGCGGGTGCGGATCGGGGCGGCGCGGGAGCTGGTGGGGCGCGAGTCGCAGCACGTCGTGCGGGCGCACCGGGACGGGGTCGACCGCTATCTGGCCATCCACCACGGGGATCCGGGGTGCGATCCGTCGCGGGTGGCGGTGCGGGCCGTGGAGAACTGCCGCACCGGGCGGGTGCGGTGGCACGAGGAGACGGGCGTGGTGGTCGCGGAGCTGCTCTTCGACGCGCGGCTGCGGGCCGGGGACACGCACCTGTTCTCGTACGGGTTCGAGGACGGCACCGCGGGGCCGAGCGGGGAGTACGTGCGTGGCTTCAGCTTCGCCGGCGGGCAGTACGTGCTCCAGGTGCACTTCGACGAGGCGGCGCTTCCGGTGCGGTGCCGGAGGTTCGCCCAGACCTCGGCGGGCGCGCCGCGCGGCGGCCGTGCGGAGCTGACGCTGAGCGGTCGGCACCGCACGGTGCACGTCGTGGAGCAGGGGGTGCGCCCGGGGATCCTGGGGATCGACTGGGACTGGTCCTGACCTACGCCTCGGGTCCGGCGACCAGCTCGCCGTTCTCCACGCGGACCGGGACCTCGGGGAGCGGGACCGTGGCCGGGCCCTTGAGCGCCTTGCCGGTCGTCACGTCGAAGCGGCTGCCGTGGCAGGGGCAGTTGCCTTCGTTGTCCTCGACCTTGTCGAGGACACAGCCGGCGTGGGTGCACTGGGCGCTGAAGGCCTTGTACTGGCCCTTGGCCGGGCAGCTCACCACGAGCCGCTGCTCGCGGTAGAGCTTGGCGCCGCCGACCGGGACCTCGTCCGGGGCGCCGAGGGCGACGGGGGCGGTCGGGGTCGGGACCACGGCGTGGCCGAGCTTGGACTCGGTGGAGCAGGCGGCGACTCCCAGCCCGGCGGCGCCGGCGAGGGCGGCACCCTTCAGTACGGTGCGGCGGCTGGACTGGCCGGACATGAGCGCTCCACGGTGGGATCGGGGCAAGGCGTGACCGAACCGACGATACCGGCGGAGTTCCGCGGGCTGTCGGCCGGGCCGGACCTGAGAAGCGGGGCCCCGGGTGGGGCCCCGCCTCCGGGTCAGGCCTTGCGGGCCCGGGTCGTCGCCTTCTTGGCGGTGGCCTTGGTGGCCGCCGTCTTCGTGGCCGCCGTCTTCGTGGCCACTGCCTTGGTGGCCGTCTTCTTCGCCGGGGCCGCGGACTTCTTGGCGGGGGCCTTCTTCGCCGCCGCCTTCTTCGCTCCCCGTGCCGCCGGGACGGATCCGCCGGCGTCGCTGATCCGGTCGGCGTCGAGGATCTCGCGGAGGAACTTGCCGGTGTGGCTCGCCGGGACCGAGGCGACCTCCTCCGGCGTGCCCTCGGCGATCACCAGGCCGCCGCCGCTGCCGCCCTCAGGGCCCATGTCGATGACCCAGTCGGCGGTCTTGATGACATCGAGGTTGTGCTCGATGACGATCACCGAGTTGCCCTTGTCGACCAGGCCGGAGAGGACCTTGATCAGCTTCGAGATGTCCTCGAAGTGCAGACCCGTGGTCGGCTCGTCCAGGACGTAGACCGTGCGGCCCGTCGAGCGCTTCTGGAGCTCGGAGGCGAGCTTCACGCGCTGGGCCTCACCGCCGGAGAGCGTGGGGGCGGACTGCCCGAGGCGGACGTAGCCGAGGCCGACCTCGTTGAGCGTGCGGAGGTGGCGCGCGATGGTCGGGACGGCCTCGAAGAAGTCGAGGGCCTCCTCGATCGGCATGTTCAGGACCTCGGCGATGGACTTGCCCTTGTAGTGGACCTCCAGGGTCTCCCGGTTGTACCGGTCGCCGTGGCAGACCTCGCACGGGACGTAGACGTCCGGGAGGAAGTTCATCTCGATCTTGATCGTGCCGTCGCCGGAGCAGTTCTCGCAGCGGCCGCCCTTGACGTTGAAGGAGAACCGGCCGGGCAGGTAGCCCCGGACCTTGGCCTCCATCGTCTCCGCGAAGAGCTTGCGGACGTGGTCGAAGACGCCGGTGTAGGTCGCCGGGTTCGACCGCGGGGTGCGGCCGATCGGCGACTGGTCGACGTGCACGACCTTGTCGACGAGGTCGTCGCCGTCCACGCGCGTGTGGCGCCCGGGGACCGACTTGGCGCCGTTCAGCTCGCGGGCCAGGTGGGTGTAGAGGATGTCGTTGACCAGGGTCGACTTGCCCGAGCCCGAGACGCCCGTGACGGCCGTGAGGACGCCCAGCGGGAAGGAGACGTCGATGTCCCGCAGATTGTTCTCGCGGGCCCCGTGGACGGTGAGCCGGCGCCCGGGGTCCACCGGGCGGCGGATGTCCGGGGTGGCGATCGCCCGGCGGCCGGACAGGTACTGCCCGGTCATCGACTCCTCGTTGGCGAGGAGCTCCTTCAGGGAGCCGGAGTGGACGACCTTGCCACCGTGCTCGCCGGCGCCGGGGCCGATGTCGACGACCCAGTCGGCGACCTTGATGGTGTCCTCGTCGTGCTCGACGACGATGAGCGTGTTGCCCATGTCCCGGAGGCGGACCAGGGTCTCGATGAGCCGGTGGTTGTCGCGCTGGTGGAGACCGATGGACGGCTCGTCGAGCACGTACAGCACGCCGACCAGGCCGGAGCCGATCTGGGTGGCGAGCCGGATGCGCTGGGCCTCGCCGCCGGAGAGCGTGCCCGCCGCCCGGTTGAGGGAGAGGTAGTCGAGGCCGACGTCGACGAGGAAGCGCAGCCGCTCGTTGACCTCCTTGAGGACCCGCTCGGCGATCTTCTTGTCGCGGGCGTTGAGCGTCAGCCGGGAGAGGAACTCGGCGCAGTCGCTGATGGACATCGCGGAGACCTCGGCGATGGACCGCTCCATGACCGTGACCGCGAGGACGATCGGCTTGAGGCGGCTGCCCTCACAGGTGGGGCAGGGCACCTCGCGCATGTAGCCCTCGAAGCGCTCGCGGCTGGAGTCGCTCTCGGCCTCGCCGTGGCGCCGCTTGACGAAGGAGACGGCTCCCTCGAAGGCGGGGCTGGTCCACGCGCGCTCCCGTCCGTACCGGTTGCGGTAGCGGACCTCGATCTGGGTCTTGTGGCCGTACATGAGGGCCTTCTTGGCCCGCTGCGGAAGACCGGCGAACGGAATGTCGGTGCGGAAGCCGAGAGCCTGGGAGAGGCCGTCGATCATCCGGCCGAAGTACTCCTTGGTGTGCCCGTGCGACCAGGGGTGGATGGCGCCCTCGTCGAGCGACTTGTCCTCGTCCGGGACGATCAGCTCGGGGTCGACCTCCATGCGCGTGCCGATGCCGGTGCAGTCGGGGCAGGCACCGAAGGGCGAGTTGAAGGAGAAGGAGCGCGGCTCCAGCTCCTCGAAGGACAGGTCGTCGTACGGGCAGTAGAGGTGCTCCGAGTACATCCGCTCGCGCTCGGGGTCGTCCTCGGGGAGGTCGACGAAGTCGAGCACGACCATGCCGCCGGAGAGTCCGAGCGCGGTCTCGACGGAGTCGGTGAGGCGGCGCTTGGCGCTGTCCTTCACGGTGAGGCGGTCGATGACCACCTCGATCGTGTGCTTCTCCTGCTTCTTCAGCGTCGGCGGCTCGCTCAGCTGCACGGTCACGCCGTCGACCCGGGCGCGGCTGTAGCCCTTGGTCTGGAGGTCGGCGAAGAGGTCGACGAACTCGCCCTTCCGCTCGCGCACGAGCGGCGAGAGGACCTGGAAGCGGCTGCCCTCGGGCAGGTCAAGGACCTTGTCGACGATGGCTTGCGGCGACTGGCGGGAGATCGGCCGGCGGCACTCGGGACAGTGCGGCTTGCCGATGCGGGCGAAGAGCAGGCGGAGGTAGTCGTAGACCTCCGTGATCGTGCCGACCGTCGAGCGCGGGTTGCGCGAGGTCGACTTCTGGTCGATGGAGACGGCGGGCGACAGACCTTCGATGAAGTCGACGTCCGGCTTGTCCATCTGGCCGAGGAACTGTCGGGCGTAGGAGGAGAGCGACTCGACGTAGCGGCGCTGCCCCTCGGCGAAGATCGTGTCGAACGCGAGGGAGGACTTGCCCGATCCCGAGAGCCCGGTGAAGACGATGAGGGAGTCACGCGGGAGGTCGAGCGAGACGTTCTTGAGATTGTGCTCGCGAGCGCCACGAACGATGAGACGGTCGGCCACGCCGGTCCGCACCTTTCTTGAGAGAGCGGAGGTCCTGACACACCCAACAACCAAGGATGCCGGATGCTTCCACCGAGCCTATAGCACGCACATTCGATTTCCGGCCGCATGGAGACCGCTTCACCCGAACGAGTGGCGGCGCTAGGGTCGGCGCCATGATCGACCACGAACGTGATCTCGCCTCTGTCAAAGCAGCGACCGATCGCCTGCTGGACGCCGCCGCCTCCTGGGACAACGCGGCGACGGCCGAGCCGTCACGGCTTCCCGGCTGGACGCGCGGCCATGTCCTGGCCCACATCGCCCGGAACGCCGACGCTCTGGTGAACGTCCTCCAGGGCCTTCCCATGTACGCCGACGCCGCGACCCGCGACGCCGACATCGAGCGCGACGCGAGCCGCCCGCTCGCCGTCCACCTCGCCGACCTGCGCGAGAGCGGCGACGGCTTCCAGGCCGCGGGTGCCGAGCCCGCCGACTGGAGCCGCACCGTCGAGCTCCGCAACGGCGTCACGGACAGCGCCTCCCGGATCCCCTTCCGCCGCTGGGTCGAGGTGGCCCTGCACCACGTCGACCTGGGTGTCGGCTACGAGCTGGAGGACCTGCCCGAGGAGTTCGTCCGGCGGGAGATCGACTTCCTCGCGGAGCGCTTCACGGGCCACGCGACCGTCCCGCCGACCCGGATCGTGGCGGCGGAGGGCGCGGGCACCTGGACCACCGGCTCCCCCGAGGGCGCCGAGGTGACCGTGACCGGCCCCGCCCCCGAGCTCCTCGGCTGGCTCGCCGGCCGCCGCGACGGCTCCGCGCTCAAGACCGAGGGCGGCCCGCTCCCGGCGCTCCCTCCGCTGTAGCACCCGCTGTTGTCCGTGGGCGGAGCTAGGCTGAGCCCATGACGTACAGCGGAAGTGTGAAGGTCGGCGGACCGGCGGACGTGCACGAGCTGACGGACCTGATGATCTCGAAGGTCGCGGTCGGCCCGATGGACAACAACGCGTACCTGCTGCGCTGCCGGGCGACCGGCGAGCAGCTGCTGATCGACGCGGCCAACGACGCCGACACGCTGCTCACGCTGATCGGTGACGACGGCATCACCGCCGTCGTCACCACCCACCGGCACGGCGACCACTGGCAGGCCCTGTCGAAGGTCGTCGCTGCCACAGGCGCCCGGACCTACGCGGGGGCGTACGACGCGGAGGGCATCCCGGTCGCCACCGACGTGCCGGTCGAGGACGGCGACACGATCCGGGTGGGCCGGGTCGAGCTGACCGCCCGCAGGCTGGTCGGGCACACCCCCGGCTCGATCGCCCTCGTCTACGACGACCCGCACGGCCACCCGCACGTCTTCACCGGCGACTGCCTCTTCCCCGGCGGGGTGGGCAACACCTGGAAGGACCCGGAGGCCTTCACGAGCCTCATCCACGACGTGGAGACCAAGCTCTTCGCCGTCCTCCCGGACGAGTCCTGGGTCTACCCGGGCCACGGCAAGGACACCACGCTCGGTGACGAGCGCCCGCACCTCGCGGAGTGGCGCGAGCGCGGCTGGTGAGCGGCCTTCGTACCGACAGCGCGCGGCTCACCGGCCGCGCGCTTCCGTACGCCCCCGTAACCGGGGCGGCCGCCGGGTAGTTGGCGCCACATGCGCCCCAGTCACGCTCCGTCCCCGCCCGCTCCCCCGGCTCCACCCGCTCCGCCTTCGATGGTCCGGCTCGCCACCGCCTCGCTCGTCGGCACCGCCATCGAGTTCTTCGACTTCTTCGTCTACGGGACCGCCGCCGCTCTCGTCCTCGGGCCGCTCTTCTTCCCGACCTTCTCCCCGCTCGCCGGAACCCTGGCCGCCTTCGGCACCTTCGCCATCGGCTTCGTCGCCCGCCCGCTGGGCTCGGTCCTCTTCGGGCACGTCGGCGACCGGTACGGCCGCCGTCCCGTCCTCTTCGCCTCGTTGCTCCTGACCGGCTGCGCCACCGTCGCGGTCGGCTGCGTCCCCACGTACGAGACACTCGGCATCGCCGCACCCCTGCTCCTGCTCGCCCTCCGCTTCCTCCAGGGCCTCGGCCTCGGCGGCGAGTGGGGCGGCGCCGTCCTGCTGACGGCCGAGCACGCGCCGCCGAACCGGCGCGCGCTGTGGGCGAGCTTCCCGCAGATCGGCCCGGCGGTCGGCTTCCTCCTCGCGAACGGGGTGATGCTGGCGCTCACGGCGGGCCTGAGCGACGCGGACTTCCGCTCCTGGGGCTGGCGGGTGCCGTTCTGGGCGGCGGGGCTGCTCGCGGCGGCCGGACTGCTGCTGCGCTCCTCGCTGGCGGAGACCCCGCAGTTCGAGGAGCTGTCCTCGTCGGGACGGCGGGCGAGCGCCCCGCTGGCCGAGGTCGCGCGCGACCACTGGCGTCTCGTGCTGCTGACGGCCGGGGCGCTCGCCGTCGGGTACGCGGTGTTCTACACGGTCTCCACCTGGGCCCTGACCTACGGCACCGAGCGGCTCGGGGTGAGCAGCACGGTCATGCTGACCTGCGTGATGGCCGCGGTGGCGGTCAAGGGCGCGGCCACGCCCTTCGTGGCCCACCTCTCCGACCGCTGGGGCCGTCGCCCGCTGTGCCTCGCGGGGTGCGCGGCCTCGGCGCTCTGGATGTTCCCGATGGTGGCCCTGCTGCACACCGCGGAGCCGTTCCTGATGTTCCTCGGCTTCCTGGGCTCGCTGCTGGCCTTCATCACGATGTTCGCGGTGATCGCCGCGTACCTCCCGGAGCTCTACGAGCCCCGCGTCCGCTGCACCGGCGCGGCCGTCGGCTACAACCTCGCCGGCGTCCTCGGCGGCGCCCTCACGCCCATCGTCGCCACCGCCCTCACGGCGGACGGCGGCTCGGGCCCGCCCTGGGGCGTCGCGGCCTATCTGACCGTGGTGGCCCTGATCAGCCTGGGCTGCTTCGCCCTGCTCCCGGAGACACTGCCGGAGACGCTGCCGGAGCCCTCCGCGGCGGTGGAGGGCTCGCCGGCCTGAAGGCCGGAACACGACGGCGACGGCCGGCCGGGGGCGGGTGCCCCTGGCCGGCCGTCGCCGTGGGTGACGCGTCAGGCGTCGACGCTGTCCTTCTCGACGCCGTCCGCGTCCTCGACGCCCTTGGTGTCGGCCGCGCTCTCGGCAGCGGCTCGCTCCGACTGCTTCTTGGAGGCGATCAGGCTGGTGATCGTGGTGATGACCAGGACGCCACCGATGACCGCCAGCGAGAACCCGATGGAGATCTCCGGGACGTGCACCCCGGACTCGTGCAGGGCGTGCAGGACGAGCTTCACGCCGATGAAGCCGAGGATCACCGACAGGCCGTAGCTGAGGTGGACCAGCTTCTTGAGCAGGCCGCCGATCAGGAAGTACAGCTGCCGCAGGCCCATGAGGGCGAAGGCGTTGGCGGTGAAGACGATGTACGGGTCCTGGGTCAGGCCGAAGATCGCCGGGATGGAGTCGAGGGCGAAGAGGATGTCCGTGGTGCCGATGGCGATCATGACGATCATCAGCGGGGTCAGGACGCGCTTGCCGTTGACGCGGATGAAGAGCTTGGTGCCGTGGTACTTGTCGGCGACGCCGAACTTCTTCTCGACGGACTTGAGGAGACGGTTCTCCTCCCAGTCCTCTTCCTCCTCGTCGGCGCGCGCCTCCTGGATGAGCTTCCAGGCGGTGTAGATCAGGAACGCACCGAAGATGTAGAAGACCCACGAGAAGTTCGCGATGACCGCGGCGCCCGCGACGATGAAGATCGTGCGGAGGACCAGGGCGATCACGACACCCACGAGCAGCACGCGCTGCTGGAGGTGGGACGGTACCGAGAACTTCGCCATGATCAGGATGAAGACGAAGAGGTTGTCGACACTGAGCGACTTCTCGGTGACGTAGCCGGCGAAGAACTCCCCGGCCGCCTGGCTGTTGCCGAACACGAGCAGGCCGACTCCGAAGAGCACCGCGAGCACGACCCAGACGATCGTCCAGATACCGGCTTCCTTGACCGAGACGTCATGGGGCTTCCGCCCGATGAAGAAGTCGGCTCCGATGAGGGCGACCAGACCGAGAATGGTCAGCACCCACAGGGTCATTGAAACGTCCACTGCGCCTCCGGCGTCGTACGGCTACTTGATCAGCGTCGTCGCTGCCGGAGGTCTCTTCCACCCGAGCGGCTCACACCACGGTCGGGCCGACGCCCCGGGATCGGATCACCGAGGATCCGTCCGTATTGACGGGTACGCCGCGCATGGGGAGTACTCCCCTCCGCACCATGAAGACTACCCGAAAGACCAAGAGAAGGTAAAGGGCAGGGTAAAGAGCCACCAAGAGGCCAGGTCAGGGCTGCTTTGCCGGGCGGGCCTCCACGACCTGCGCGAGCACCTGACGGAGGATCCGGCTGCCCGGCGGCAGGATCGGGGGCTCGTACGACCACGCGTGACCGACCCATGGATCGGCGAGGTGGTCGTCGGGGACGGGGGTGAGGCGCAGCAGCGAGCGCCAGAGGGGGTCGAGCACGGGGCCGTACGCGGCGGCGTCCTCCCGGTCGGCCACGATCAGCAGATGGACGCCGACCCCGGGGCCCTCGTCGGCCAGGTAGCGGAGGCGGGTGACCGCCCGGTCGTCGAAGCCGTGCGGGAAGTCGTGCACGATCAGGAGCTGCCGGGCCTCGTCCAGACCGGGCGGCAGCGCGTCGACGGCGCCGTTCCGCAGGGCCATCTGGAGAAGGTCGACCCGCTCGGTGAGCTGGTCGAGGACGGCCGTGACTCCCGCCGCTCCCCGGGCGGGCGGGGCGGCGAGCACGCCGGTGTCCACGAGCGGCGCGAGCGCGGCGGCGCCGGCACCGGCCGCGTCCACGACGTGGACCGCGAAGCCGCCCGGCGGGTGGACGGCGAGCAGTCGGGCCGCGTGCGCGACGGCGCTGTCGAGGGCGAGCCGCCGCAGCTCCGTCTCGTCGAGGAGGCCGGCCGCCTCCGAGCGGCCGCGCCCGCTGTCCACCCACAGCCCGCGCTCCAGCGGGAGCCGGACGAGCATGGGGATCCGCAGCTCGGTGCGCTCGGGCAGATGGAGGTCGCCCAGGCGCACGGCCATCGGCTCCTCCGCCGGCGGGCGGTAGGCGTGCCAGGCCGGGTTGTCCCAGCGGGCGTAGGCGGGCGGCAGGGCCGGTTCGACCACCTCGGACTCGACGGCGAGCTGGGCGAGGTCCCGGTCCAGGACCTCGCGCGCCCGCTCCACGAGCTCGTCGTGACGGGCGCGGGCGGCCGACCGCGCGGCGTCGTTCGCTCCCCCGACCCGGGAGCGGTAGTCGGTGAGCGTCTCGTCGAGCTCCCGGTCGAGGCGGGACTCGGCGAACTCGCAGGCGCTGCGGTAGGCGGCGGCGGTACGGGCCAGGTCCTCGAACATCCCCCACACCTGGTTGTACAGGCGCTCGTCCATGGACCAGCCGGCCGCATCCCCGGCGACGGGGACGGGGGCGGTGCCCTGCGACGCCTGCGCCGCTTGGGGGGCGGGGGCGGGCGTGGGGGCGGGCTCCGGCGTGGTGGTCCGGCGCCGGGGGTGGGTGTAGCTGATCGGGCCGCCGGGGGTCTGGGCCTGCCCGGGAACGGCGGGGGCGGGCTCGGAGGCGGGAGCCGGAGCCGCAGTCGGAGTCGGAGTCGGAGTCGGAGTCGGGGCCTGGGTCGGAGCCGGAGCCGGAGCCTGGGTCGGAGCCAGGATCGACGCGGCCAGGTCGGCGGGGTGCTCCAGGCCCTGGTCGCCGAGGAGCGCGGCGAGACCGCCCTCGTACCCCTGGCCCATGGCACGGACCTTCCAGGCGCCCTGGCGGCGGTACAGCTCCAGGGCGACGACGGCGGACTCACTGTCGAGCCCGGTGATCGTGTAGCTGGCGATCTCGGTGCCGTCGGGGCCGGTGACGGCGACGAAGGGAGCGGCGGCCTTGCCGAAGGAGGTCGGCCCGCCGGCGCCCACGGGCAGCGCCAGGAGGACGGAGACGCGGTGGACGGCGTCCGGCACGGCCGCCAGGTCGACGGCGAGGCGCTGGTCGGCCGCGACCTGCCGGGGGACGTCCACACCGGGGAGCGAGGGGGCGACCGGGTGGGCGATCCACTCCACGCCCGGGACCCTGCCCCGCTCGTCGCCGAGGGCGGCTCCGGCGACGACCGGGTGACCGGCCGACACCCTGATCTCCAGTCGGGTGTCGGGCAGGGGGTGGTTCTGCCCCCGGACCAGCTCGGCCGTCATCGGCTCTTTCCCCTCAGCGGTTCCCGGTACGAAGTGGTGCGGACGTGCGGTGGAGCGGATGCGCGGTGGTGCGGTGTGCGGTGGTGCGGGACAGCTCCCGGCGGCCTGCTGCCTCCGGGAGCTGTGGGTGCCGTCCTGCGCGGCCCTGCTTACAGGTGCGGCAGGATCGCCGGCATCAGGTCCTGGAACGTCCGGCCGTTGGCCGGGTTGCCCAGGGCCGTCATCTGCCAGCCGGAGCCGACCCGGTGCACCTTCGCCATGATCTGCGCGGTGTAGTTGCCGCCGCCGTCCAGGGTGTAGCGCGCGAGCTCCTGGCCGTTCGTCTCGTCGACGATCCGGCAGAAGGCGTTCTGCACCTCCTGGAACGTCTGACCGGTGAAGGAGTTCACGGTGAACACGACCGTGTCGATGTGGACCGGGACCCGCTGGAGGTCGACGAGGATCGCCTCGTCGTCCCCGCCCTGGCCCGCGCCGCCGACGAGGTTGTCACCGGTGTGCTTGACCGAGCCGTCGTCGCTGACCAGGTGGCGGAAGAAGACCACGTCGACCGGCTGCTTGTCCGCGAAGAGGACGGCCGAGGCGTCCAGGTCGATCTCCTGCGTGCGCTTGCCGAAGAGACCGCGGCGCGGTGCCGCCTGCCAGCCGAGCCCCATCCGCACCTGGTTGAGGCTGCCTCCGCCCTGCTTCTCCAGGCTGATGGCCTGACCCTTGGTCATGTTGACCGTCACGCGCTTGCCCCTCTCGTTAGCGTTCCCCGCGCCCGCTGTCCGGTGCGTGCGGTTGTCCAGCACCCTACGCAGCGGCACTGACACCGCAGAGCCGCGGTCCGGATTTGTGTCGGTCTTGCAACACACCGGACCGTGTCCGGTCAGGCGAGACCCGCCTCCTTCATCTGGCGCAACTCCTTCTTCAGCTCTCCCACTTCGTCGCGGAGCCGGGCCGCGACCTCGAACTGCAGCTCGGCGGCGGCGGCGCGCATCCGGTCGGTCATCTCCTCGATGATCGCGGCCAGTTCGGTGGCCGGCCGGCTTCCGAGCTCGACCGTCGAGCCCGCCGCACCGGCCTTGCCGCCCTTGCCCCGGCCCTTGGGGCCGTGCGCGGCGAGCGAGGGCACGGGGGCCTTGGCTGCCTTCCCGTCCTTCGTCTGGCGGTAGCCGCTGCCGAGGAGCTCCTCGGTGTCGACCTCCTCGCGGGCGATGGTCGCGACGATGTCGTTGATCTTCTTGCGCAGCGGCTGCGGGTCGATGCCGTGGGCCGTGTTGTACGCGACCTGCTTCTCGCGGCGCCGGTTGGTCTCGTCGATGGCCTGCTCCATCGCCGGGGTGATCCGGTCCGCGTACATGTGGACCTGGCCCGAGACGTTTCGCGCGGCACGGCCGATGGTCTGGATGAGGGAGGTCCCGGAGCGCAGGAAGCCCTGCTTGTCGGCGTCGAGGATGGCGACGAGGGAGACCTCGGGGAGGTCGAGGCCCTCCCGGAGGAGGTTGATGCCGACGAGGACGTCGTACTCGCCGGCGCGCAGCTCGCGCAGCAGCTCGATGCGGCGCAGGGTGTCGACGTCGCTGTGGAGGTAGCGCACCTGGATGCCGAGCTCCAGGAAGTAGTCGGTGAGGTCCTCGGCCATCTTCTTGGTGAGGGTGGTGACGAGGACCCGCTCGTCCTTCTCGGTGCGCAGCCGGATCTCGTGGACGAGGTCGTCGATCTGGCCCTCGGTCGGCTTGACGACGACCTCGGGGTCGATGAGCCCGGTGGGGCGGATGATCTGCTCGACGAAGCCGTCGCCCCGGGAGAGTTCGTAGGTGCCCGGGGTGGCCGAGAGGTAGACGGTCTGACCGATGCGCTTCTGGAACTCCTCCCACTTCAGCGGGCGGTTGTCGAGGGCGGACGGGAGCCGGAAGCCGTGGTCGACGAGGGTCCGCTTGCGGGAGGCGTCGCCCTCGTACATGGCGCCGATCTGCGGCACGGTGACGTGCGACTCGTCGATGACGAGCAGGAAGTCCTCGGGGAAGTAGTCGATGAGGGTGTTCGGCGCGGAGCCGGGCTCGCGGCCGTCGAAGTGCATCGAGTAGTTCTCGATGCCGGAGCAGGAGCCGATCTGCCGCATCATCTCGATGTCGTACGTGGTCCGCATGCGCAGGCGCTGGGACTCCAGGTGCTTGCCCTGCTTGTCGAGTTCGGCGAGGCGGACCTCCAGCTCGCGCTCGATGTCGTTGACCGCCCGCTCCATGCGCTCGGGGCCCGCGACGTAGTGGCTGGCGGGGAAGACGTACAGCTCGCGGTCCTCGCTGATGACCTCGCCGGTGAGCGGGTGGAGGGTGGAGAGCGCCTCGATCTCGTCGCCGAACATCTCGATGCGGACGGCCAGCTCCTCGTACACCGGGAAGATCTCGATGGTGTCGCCGCGGACGCGGAAGGTGCCGCGGGTGAACGCCAGGTCGTTCCGGGTGTACTGGATGTCGACGAAGCGGCGGAGCAGCTGGTCGCGGTCCATCTCCTCGCCGACCTTGAGCGGGACCATCCGGTCCACGTACTCCTGGGGCGTGCCGAGGCCGTAGATGCAGGAGACGGAGGCGACCACGACGACGTCCCTGCGGGTGAGCAGGGAGTTCGTCGCGGAGTGGCGGAGCCGCTCCACCTCCTCGTTGATCGAGGAGTCCTTCTCGATGTACGTGTCCGACTGGGGGACGTACGCCTCGGGCTGGTAGTAGTCGTAGTACGAGACGAAGTACTCGACCGCGTTGTTCGGCAGGAGCTCGCGGAACTCGTTCGCCAGCTGGGCGGCCAGGGTCTTGTTCGGCGCCATCACCAGAGTGGGGCGCTGGAGCTTCTCGATCATCCACGCGGTGGTGGCGGACTTGCCGGTGCCGGTGGCGCCGAGGAGCACGACGTCCTTCTCGCCCGCGCGGATGCGCCGCTCGAGGTCGGCGATGGCCGTCGGCTGGTCGCCGCTGGGCTGGTAGGAGCTGACGACCTCGAAGGGCGCCATCGAACGTTCGATCTTGGAAACGGGCCGCATGGATCCACCGTACGACCCGGCACTGACACTCGGGCGGTGATCGGCTCACCGCCCGTCCCTGAGGTGTCCCGTCACCAGTCCTGGGAGCGGTGGCCGCCGCGGGGGACGCTCCTGCGGGCAGCGCGTCCGGCGGGACGGGCCGACCAGTTGGCGGGCTCGCCGTAGGACGGCACGTGGCGCGGGGCGGGCACGCCGGGGCGGTGCACGCTCTGCGCGGCGGGCCGCTGCCAGTCGGGGTCGCCCATCACGAGCAGCGGGTCGAACATGACGACCACGGCGGCCAGGATCAGGAAGACCGCAGGGCCGATCAGCATCGGCAGGAGAAGCGAGGTCGCGGTGTCGCCGGTGCCGGCGGGGATCTCGGCGCCCTGGATGTGGACACTGACGGCCGCCATGGCGGTGTAGTGCATACCACTGACGGCTCCGCCCATCACCAGGCTCGCACCGAGACTGGCCAGAAATCCATGGACCGAGACGGCCGCCCAGAGGGCCGCGGTGGCGGCCACGACAGCGATGACCACGGAGAGGGCGACGGTGAGCGTGTCGTACTCGATGCGGCCGTGGAGGCGCATCCCGGCCATGCCGAGGTAGTGCATCGTGGCGACGCCGAGGCCGGTGATCGTGCCGCCGGTGACGAGCGTGAGGGCGGTCGCCCCGCGGTACCCGACGATGAAGATCCCGATGCCGACCATGAGGACGGCGACGCCCAGGCTGGCGAAGGTGATGGGGCGGTCGTAGTTGATCGGCGCCTGCTGGACCGAGAAGCCCATCATGGCGATGAAGTGCATCGTCCAGATGCCGGTGCCGATGGAGGTGGCGCCGAGGGCGAGCCACCCCGCCTTGAAGGTGTCGCGGTGGCGGAGCGACCTCGTGGTGCACCTCAGACCGAGGGCGCCGCCGAGGCAGGCCATGATGAAAGCGGCCACCGGAGTGACGAGCCCGTAGCTGAATCCGTCGACCGTGCCCTGCATGAGCGTGTGTCCTCCACCCCTGGTGCCACGTCGTCCGAAAACAGTCGGTACCGCTGGGTAGTACTACCGGGGCGAGATTATGGCGCGCCGGGGACCTCACGACCATGTGACCGGGGAATTTCTGCTCGCGAGACCGGAGCGAGACCGGTCCGTGATCTTCGAAGCACTCCGATGTCCGCTCCGTGACCGGGTCGGCCCGCTCCCGTCGGGTTGTCAGTGGCGGGTCGTACCGTGGGCGGCATGGACATCGAAGCGGAGCCGACGGGCGGCGAGCCGGCCGTCGCGGTGGAGTGGACGGTCGTGGAGAGCGACATCGGTCCGCTCTTCCTCGCCGCGACCGGGCGGGGGCTGGTGCGGGTCGAGTTCCACGCCGACGCGGCACGGCGGGTGCAGATGCTCGACCGCCTGGGCGGGCGGTTCGGGGTGGAGCCGGTGGAGTGCGCCTCGGGACTGCTCGCCGAGGCGATACGCCGGCTCGAGGCGTACTTCGCGGGCGACCCGCGCCCCTTCGACCTGCCGCTGGACTGGAGCCTGACGACCGGCTTCAACCGGCAGGTGCTGCGTGAGCTGGCGACCGGCGTCCCGTACGGCACGGTCGTGGGGTACGGGGAGCTGGCGCGGCGCGTGGGGCAGCCGGGCGCGGCGCAGGCGGTCGGAGCGGCGATGGGCGCCAATCCGCTGCCCGTGGTGGTGCCGTGCCACCGTGTGGTGGAGAGCGACGGCGGGCTCGGGGGCTTCGGGGGCGGTCTGGAGACGAAGCGGCAGCTGCTGGCGCTGGAGGGTGTGCTGCCCGCGCCGCTGTTCTGAGGGGGACGTTCCCATCGGATGGGACGGCTGGCACACTCACGTAAGTGACCAACTCCCCCGACGCCCCTGACGTCGCCCTGTCCGACGGGATATCCGCTCCCGTCACCGCGGCCGAACTGCCCGCGCTGCGCCGACGGGTTCAGGCCGTCCTCATCGCCACCCAGATCCTCGGCGGGCTCGGCATCGCCATCGGCGTCGCGCTCGCCGCCGTCCTGGCCAAGGACGTCAGTGGCACGGAGGCGCTGTCCGGGCTCGCGTCCACGGCGACGGTGGCCGGTCCCGCGCTGCTCGCCATGCCGCTGGCCGCGCTGATGGCCTCGCGAGGGCGCCGGGCGGGGCTCGTCCTCGCGTACCTGCTCGGGGCAGTTGGTGCCGTGGTGGTCGTGGTCGGCGCGGTCGTCGAGAGCTTCCCGCTGCTCCTGCTCGGACTCGTCGGCTTCGGTGCCGGATCCTCGGCCAACCTGGCGGCCCGCTTCGCCGCCGCCGACCTCGCCGAGCCCGACCGCAGGGCCCGGGCCATCTCCACCGTGGTGTGGGCGACCACGATCGGGGCGGTGCTCGGGCCGAACATCGCCGCACCCGCCGGGGAGAGCGTGTCCGGTCTGGGCATCCCCGCGACGGCGGGCCCCTTCGTGTGGGCCGCCGGCGTCTTCGTCGTCTCGGCGGCGGTCGTCGCCCTCCTCCTGCGCCCGGACCCGCTGCTCACCGCCCGTGCGCTCGCCGATGCCGGGGCGGGCGAGCAGCCGGAGGGCCGCTCCCTGCGCGCCGGGATGCGCGCGGTCCGGGAGTCGCCGCGGGCCCGGCTCGCCCTGGTCACCGTTGCCGCCTCGCACACCGCGATGGTCTCGATCATGTCGATGACCCCGGTCGCGCTGACCCACCACGGCGCGGACATCCAGCTGATCGGCCTCGTCATCAGCGGCCACATCGCGGGCATGTACGCCTTCTCGCCCCTGATGGGCTGGCTGTCCGACCGGCTGGGCCGGCTGTCGGTGATCGGGCTCGCCGTCGGGCTGATCGCCGTGGCGGCGTTCATCGCGGGCACGGCGGGAGCGAGCCACGGCCGAACGGCCCTGGGGCTCTTCGTCCTGGGCCTCGGCTGGTCCGCCGGTCTGGTGTCCGGCTCGGCGCTGCTGACCGACTCGGTGCCGCAGGCCGCGCGGGCGGCCGTCCAGGGGCTCTCCGACTTCGTGATGAACACGGCCGCCGGTGTCGGCGGCCTCGCGGCGGGCCTGATCGTCTCGCAGGCGGGCTACGGGCCGCTCAACGCGATCGCCGCGTGCCTGCTCCTGCCGATGGCGGCTCTCGCGGTCCGCGGCTCCCTCCGGAAGGCCTGAACCGGGCACGGCGGCCGGGGGCGCGCCGGTCAGCGCGGCACCGCGGGTGACGAGGCCCCGCGCGCCAGTCGCCGTGGCTCCCCCGTGCCGTCGGCCGGCACGGACCAGACCGCTCCCCCGTATCCGTACGCGAGGGTCCCGGGGTCCGTCCACAGGGCCTGGTCGTCGATGCCGCGCCGCTCGGCGACGGGGTGCTCCCGCCCGGAGCGCAGGTCGTAGACGTACAGCCGCCACGGCTCGCGCGGGCCTTCGGAGACCCGCTTCTTGAAGGCGAGGCGGGTTCCGTCCGGGGAGAGCGAGGGGCATTCGACGTTCTCCCGCAGGGTCCGGGCCGACCAGTTCGCCATGTCTCCCTCGACGAGATGGGTGCGCCCGCCCGTCGAGACGGTGGCGTAGAAGCGGTTGTCGTCGGCGGCGAAGGAGACGCCCCAGTAGTTGACGTCGGGGGCGTGGTACCGGCGTCCGCCGAGGGTCAGCGGGATCTGCTCGATGTTCTTCACCAGGTATCCCGTGCGCAGGTCGAGGATGGACGTGCGGGTGGAGAAGGACGAGCGCGCGTAGGAGTCGCCGGTCGCGAACATCGTCCAGGCGAGCATCCGCCCCGAGGCGGAGACCCGGGCCCGGCTGGGGATGCCCGGGAGCGCGATCCGGCGCGTCTCGCGCAGCCGGTCGTCGAGCACCAGGGCGTACGAGCGGGCCGGGACGCCCGGTCGGCGCACGAGGCAGAGCGCGGTCGGCCCGGCGGCGTGGAAGCGGTCGCAGGCCGGCCCTCCGGCGACCCGGCCGCCGGACGCGGACGGGTCCAGGCGCGCGACGCGCCCGGTCGCGGTGTCCCTGACGTGGAGCGCGCCGGGACGGCCCCCGTCGAGGGTGAAGCCGGCCACCGGAGTCCCGGCGGCCCCGGCCTGCCGCCCGGAGGCCGCCCTCAGGGTGTAGGCGGTCGCGCCGCCGCCCAGCAGCACGAGGGCGAGGACGAGGATCCACACGCGCGCGTGGCGGGACAGGCGGACATCGGTCACGGCGTGCATGGGTCAGTCCTCTCGGAGGGGCGTGGGTTCGGCGGGTCGGGGACCGGCGGCGGGCGGGGTGCTCTCGGCAGGCGGCGGACTCGCGGCGGGCGGGCCGCTCGTGGGCAGGAGTCTCCCGGCGCAGCACAGGGCCGCGGCGAGGGCCAGGACCGCCGCCACGAGCGCGGCGCGCGGCCCGCTCGCCGTCCAGACGGCGCCGAACGCGACGGCGGCGCCGAGCCGGGCCAGCGCCTGCGCGGTCTGCACGAGCGCGAGGCCGCCCGCTTGGCGCCCCTCGGCGAGGAAGGGCCCGGTCAGGGCCATCAGGACGCCGTCGGTGGCCGCGTAGAAGGTCCCGATGAGCACGATGACTCCCCCGAGGAGGAGGACGTCCGTCACGGGGGCGAGAAGCAGCCCGTACGCGAGGAGCAGGGCCCCGTGCCCGTACAGGAACGGCCTGCGGCGGCCGACGCGGTCGGCGAGGCGGCCGGCCGGGACGGCGAGCAGCAGATAGACACCGGCGGCGCCGAGCGGCAGGAACGGGAACCAGGTGGCGTCGAGTTCGAGCCGCTGCTGGAGCAGCAGGTAGAGGAAGGCGTCGCCGACCGTGGTGGCTCCGAGGAGGGCGGCGCAGAGGAGGATCCGCCGGTACGCGGGCGAGCGCAGCACGGTGAAGACCCCGCCACGCGCGCGTGGCGCCGCTTCGGCGGCGGGGCGGGGACCGGGCACGGCCGACCGCCCCGGGACCACCGACCGCCCTGGCGCATCCGACCGTCCCGGCACCGTCGGGCGGCCCCGCGGCTTCGGGCCTCGCCGGCCCGGGACGCACAGCACCCACAGCAGGACGCCGAACAGCCCGACGCAGAAGCTGACGGCGAAGACCGCCTCGTACGCCTCCGCCGTGGCCCACAGGAGGGCGAAGGCGGCCAACGGGCCCAGGAGGGCCCCGGTGGTGTCCATGGCGCGATGGGTGCCGAAGGCACGGCCCAGCTCCTCGGGCGGGCTGTGCAGGGTGATGAGCGCGTCGCGCGGAGCCGTGCGGACGCCCTTGCCGAGCCGGTCGGCGGTGATCGCCGCGGCGATCCCGCCGGCCGAGCCGCCCGCGAGGAGGAGGCCGAGCCGGGAGCAGGCGGAGAGGGCGTAGCCGAGCCCCCCGACCTGCTTGTGGCGGCCTCCGCGGTCGGAGGTGGCGCCGCCGAGGATCCGTACGAGCGCGGTGGCGCCGGTGGAGAGCCCGTCGAGCAGCCCGAACTGGAGCGGGGAGAGGCCGAGTCCGACGACGAGGTAGAGCGGCAGCACGGCGGTCACCATCTCCGAGGAGATGTCGGTGACCAGGCTGACCGCGCCGAGTGCGAGGACGGTGCCCGGGACGCGCCGCCTGCCCCGCGAGGGGGCGGGCGGCGCGTCGCGGCGACCGGTGGTCGCGAGGTACATCAGTGGCAGGTGTAGGTCGGGCCGGAGTCCTTGACCTGGTTGTCGGTACCGACGTACTGCCAGGTGTAGGTGGTGTCGGTGAGATCCAGCTTCAGGACGCCGTACGGGCCGCTGATCCGCTTCTGGCTGTTCGGCTGGACCGTCTCGATGTCGTAGGGCTCGGCGCCGCCCATGCCGCCGACGATCTCGACGATGCCGTCGGCGGTGGCCCGCCCGTCGGGGTCCTGCGGGGCGAAGCGCTCGTAGTGGTGGTCGTGTCCGTTGAGCACCAGGTCGGCCTTGGCGCCGTAGAGGATCTTCCAGACGGGCTTGGAGACCGGGTCGTTGCCGTGGCCGCCGGAGGAGTACAGCGGGTGGTGGAAGTAGGCGGCGAGGCAGCCCTTGGTGTTCCGCGCGAGGTCGTCCTTGAGCCACTGGATCTGCGCGGGGTCGTCGAAGGAGTTGGAGTCGAGGGCGACGAAGTGCCAGTTGCCCTGGTCGTAGCTGTAGTAGGGCTTGCCCTGGGGGTAGGCGATCGCTCCGAAGTACGACTTGTAGCCGGCGAGCGGGCCGGCCGGGTCGTAGGTCTCGTGGTTGCCGGGCACGGGCCGGGTCTTCGCCTTGAAGGCGCCCCAGGTCTTGTCGTAGTAGTTGCGGAAGTCGGAGAGCAGGGCGTCGTCGTACTGGTTGTCGCCCATGGTCAGGTAGAAGGACGGGGCGATCCGCTGTGCCAGGGCAGCCGTCTTGGGGTGGGCGCAGGAGCTGCTGGAGGCCGTGCACTGGGCGGCGATGTCCCCGGCCGCGACGACGGTGAAGGCGCCGGTGGGCGGGGGCGTGGTGCCGGCCGTGCCGTAGACCTCCACCGTGAAGAGGGAGTAGCCGTACGAGGTGCCGCGGGCGGTCCCGTAGACGCGCAGGTAGCGGCCCTGGCCGGTGAGTCCGGTCCAGTCGTCCGTGGCGCCGTTCCCGGCGGTCTCGGTGGCGAGGCGGGTCCAGGTGGTGCCGTCGGCGGAGATCTCGACGCGGTAGGCCTTGGCGTACGCGGCCTCCCAGACGAGCTTGACGCGGGAGACGGTGGACCCGGCGCCGAGGTCGACCCGGATCCACTGCGGGTCGACGCCCTCGGCGCTGGCCCAGCGGGTGGTGGAGACGCCGTCGAAGGCCTTCTCCGGGCCGAAGGTGGAGTCCTCGACGGAGGAGGACGTGGCCGGTCGGCCCTGGGAGATCAGCGAGTCGGCGGCGGCGCCGGCCCGGTCCGGGTGGGCGAGCAGGAGCCCGCCGACGAGCAGGAGGACGGCGGTGAGGACGAGGGTCAGACGGGTGGTGGTGAACGGGGTCGTGAGGGTGGTGGTGGGGGTGCTGCGCGGTGGTGTGGAGGCGAACAGGCGCATACCTGGGCTCCCTGGCCTGAGGGGTCGGCGAGAGCTGGACACCGGTGCGGAGCACGACGGCCCTGCCGCGTGGCGATTCGGGCGCCACGCGGCGGGGTGGTGCTCGGCGGCCGGGTCAGAGCTCTCGCTGAGCGCGTCACGCCCGGGGGGTCGGGCGCCGCGCCAAGCCGCTGGCCGGGATGCTAGCCGATAGGAAGGTTTCCTACCAGACTTTCAACTCCCGCTGCCCGCGCGGACGTCGGAGCCACCGCGAGGAGCACCACAGGAGCCCCCGGGAGCGCCACCCGGGAGCACCTCGGGAGTCCCCGGGCGCCCTCAGGAGTCCTCAGGAGTCCTCAGAGGCTGATGTGGTACGCCTTGCGGAGGGTCTCGTGCACGGTCCAGGTCGTCTTGTCGCCCTCGCGCAGCACGCACGCGTCGCCGGGGCCGATCTCCAGGGTCTCCCCGCCCTCGACGGCGACGGTCGCCCGTCCGCTGACCACCACGAAGTGCTCGTTGGCCTCGGTGTCGGTGACGACGCCGGGCGTGATCTGCCAGATGCCGCGCACCTGCTTTCCGTCGGCGGACTCCCACAGCACCTTGCCCGTCACCTCGGGCGTGCCGGAGACGATCTGGGCGGGGTCGAGCGGGTCCGCCTCGAGCTCCGCGTCGGGGATGTGCACGGCGAAGGAAGGCGCGTCATGTGTCGTCATGGGCGGTGACTGTAGCGGGGGTTCGGAGCCGCCCGGGGACCGGGATCTGGTGGAACAGATCACTCCGCTTCGCCTCCTACCAGGCGACTTACCTGAATGCGCCGACGGCGACGGATTCCGCACCACGTTCCCGGTGAGGCGCGCCGGGGCCCGCGGCGGTCCCCGGCCGCCGGAGCCGCGCCGCCGTCACGGATTCCGCAGCCGTGGCCGATGGTGGTGCGTTGTGTGGCAGGAGCTCGCCACCGAGGTTTGCGGGGCCCGTGGTCGCGCCAGGAATGGGACATGTCCACACAGGTGTCCGAAGAGGTACGGGAGGCGCTCCTCGAAGGGCGTCCCGTCGTCGCGCTGGAATCGACGATCATCGCCCACGGCCTGCCCCGCCCGCGGAATCTGGCCGTCGCCCTGGAGCTGGAGGAGCTCGTACGGGCCGGGGGCGCCGTCCCCGCCACCGTCGCCGTGATCGACGGCACCGCAAGAGTCGGTCTGGACCGCGCGGCGCTGGTCCGGATCGCGGAGGATCCGGCGGTGCGGAAGCTGGGCCACCGCGATCTGGCGCCGGCCCTGGCGACCGGGGTGACCGGGGCGACGACGGTCTCGGCGACGGCGTGGCTCGCGGACGCGGCGGGCCTACGGGTGTTCGCGACCGGCGGCCTCGGCGGGGTGCACCGCGAGTGGAGCGAGACACAGGACGAATCCGCCGACCTGCGGCTGCTCGCCGAGGTCGGGATCACGGTGGTGTGCGCCGGGGTGAAGTCGATCCTCGACGTGCCGGCCACGCTGCAACGCCTGGAGACGCTGGGGGTGACGGTCGTCGGGTACGGCACGGAGCACTTCCCCGGGTTCTACCTGTCCTCCTCGGGCGAGCCCGTCGACTGGACCCTGCGGAGCCCTGAGGAGGTGGCGGCGGTCATACGGGCCCAGGACGCGCTCGGCGGGCGCCAGGCCGCGCTCGTCGTGGCCAACCCGGTGCCGGAGACCGAGCAGTTGGACCCCGCGCTCCACGACCGGGTCCTCGCGCGGGGGCTCGCGGCGGCGAAGGAGAAGGCGATCACGGGGCAGGCGGTGACGCCGTTCCTGCTCGAATACCTGACGGTGCACACGGAAGGGGCGTCCCTGGAGGCGAACCTCGCGGCGGTCCGGGGCAACGTCCGGCTCGCGGCCAGGATCGCGACGGCGTACCACGCGGAAATACGGGGCGCGTGGGCACCCGGCGCGGGCGGCCGGTGAGCGGGCCGGGGCGCGCGCTGCTGGTCGTCGGGGACGTGGTGACGGATGTCGTCGCCCGGCACCGGACGCCCCTCGCCGCCGCGACGGACACGGCGGCGGAGATCCGGACCCTCCCGGGCGGTGCCGGGGCCAACGCGGCCTGCTGGGCGGTCCGTTCCGGCTGCGCGGACGTACGGCTGCTCGGCCGGGTCGGGACGGACGCGGCGGACTGGCACGAGCAGGCGCTGATACGGGCCGGGGTGCGCCCGCTGCTCGTCCCGGACGCGGAGGCGGCGACGGCCACCGTGATCGCGCTCGTCGACGCCTCGGCGGAGCGGACCTTCCTCACCGACAGCGGCGCCGCGCTGCGCCTCTCCCCCGCCGACTGGACGGCCGGCCTGCTCGACGGGGTGGCCGCTCTGCACCTGTCCGGCTACCTGTTCTTCGCCGCGACGAGCCGCGAGACGGCCCGGAGGGCGCTGCGGGACGCGCGGGAGGCGGGCGTACCCGTGAGCGTGGACCCGGCCTCCGCCGGGTTCCTGGCGGAGCTTGGGGTGGAGGGGTTCCTGACGGCGACGGAGGGCGCCGACGTCCTGCTGCCCAACGCCGACGAGGCCCGGCTGCTGGCCGGGGGCCGCGAGCCGGAGGCGGCGGCCGCGGAGCTGAGCCGACGTCATCCGCTGGTCGTGGTCACGCTCGGAGCGACGGGCGCGCTGGTCGCCGAGGGCGGCGCGGTCACGGCGCGGGTGGCGGCGCCTCCGGTGCCCGCGGCGCTGCGGGTGGACTCGACGGGCGCGGGCGACGCGTTCACCGGGGCGTTCCTGGCGGCCCGGCTCGCGGGCGCGGACGCCGCGAAGGCGGCGGAGGCCGGGTGCCGCGCGGGCGCGGAGGCGGTCACTCTCGTGGGAGGCCGCCCCCCTGAGTCCCGGAGCCCCGGACCCCCGGAGTCCCCTTGACCCCGCCCCGTGACCTCGCCCCTCAGCCCCGCCCCATAGCCCCGCCCCTCAGCCTCCGCCGCCCAGCCCGGTCCACGCCGGGTGGCGCGGGTCGTCTGCGCGCACGACGGCGTCGGCGGTCGAGACGGGGTCGACCTCCGTCTCGTACCGCGCGAACGCGGGCAGCGTCCAGGACTCCTCGGTGCGCCGGGCGAGGGCGGCGGCCGAGAGACGCAGGTGCACGGTGAGGTCGAAGGGGAACCAGTGGCCGAGGAGGAACGGCCCGTGGAGCAGCAGCACCCCGCCGGGCGGCAGCGTCACATACGGGCTGCGGGTCGCCCGGTCCGTGGCCGGGTCCCACAGGTCGGGCAGCACGCGTCCGGTGCCGCCGGGCTCCAGCGGGGTGAAGACCTCGCGCCAGAGGGCCCCGATGTCGGTCCACCCGTCGTAGTACGCGTCGGGGTCCCGCTTCCCGTACTCGTACCGGAGGGAGGCGGGGCGCAGGAAGCCGCCGGTCCCGGCCACATGGACGGCTCGGCCGCGTGCCCGGAGCGCCTCGGCGAGGAGCCCGGCGAGCTCGCCGCCGGGTGCGGCGGGCGGCCCGTCGATGGCGACCTTGAGCCACGGCCCGCCGTCGCCGGGTGTGGCCGCGTCAAGGTGCCCGGCGAGCGTGCCGGCCAGCCGTTCCCAGGTGATCGCCTCGTATCGCATTCCACTCATCCTGCCCGCTGCTTCCCGCGTCCCGGCGCATTCCGCTTCGTCACGGCTTGACCTTGTCACTGGCGTCACTGTTCGACCATCGGATTCATGGACACCATCACACCCACCAGGGTCGTCGTCGTCACCGGCGCGGGCACCGGCATCGGCCGGGCCACCGCGCGCGCCTTCGCCCGACAGGGGGCGACGGTCGTCGCCGTCGGGCGCAGGGAGGAGCCGTTGCGGGAGGCCGCCGAGGGACACCCGGGGATCCGCCCGTTCGTCGCGGACGTGACGGCGGAGGGGGCAGCCGAGGAGATCGTCGAGGCGGCCGTGACCGCCCACGGCCGTCTCGACGTCCTCGTCAACAACGCCGGGATCTCCTCCGGCGGCCCGCTCGGCACCCTCGACCGCTCCGTGATCGCCCCGCTCCTGGAGACGAACCTCGTCGCCCCCGTCCTCCTCACCCAGGCCGCCGTCCCCGCGCTCAAGGAGTGCCGGGGCGTGGTGGTGAACGTGTCGACGGCGATCGGACAGCGCGGCTGGCCCGCCAACTCCGTGTATCCCGCGACCAAGAGCGCCCTGGAGACCCTGACCCGGTGCTGGGCGCTGGAGCTCGCGCCCGACGGAGTCCGCGTGGTGGCCGTCGCGCCCGGCGCGATCGAGACCCCGATCGCCGACCACATGGGCCTCTCCCCCGAGCGCTTGGCGGCCTTGCGGGCGTGGCAGCTCGCGCACACCCCGATGGGCCGCCTCGGCAGGCCCGAGGAGGTCGCGCGGGTGATCACCTCGCTCGCCGCACCCGACGCCGGTTTCCTGACCGGCACCGTCGTTCCCGTCGACGGGGGCGCGCTGGTCACGTGATACGACTGCGTACGGAGGTGGCGCCCTTGCGTATCGGTGAACTGGCCCGGCGGACAGGGGTGTCGCCGCGCGCGCTGCGCCACTACGAGCAGGCGGGGCTGATCGCGTCGGCCCGGGCGGACAACGGATACCGGGTGTACGGGGAAGGCGCCGTCGCGCGCGTGTCGAACATCCGGTACCTGCTGGCCGCCGGGCTCACGCTGGACGACGTGTCCGCGTTCCGCTCGTGCCTCGATGGCGACATGCCCTCGGTCGCGCCGTCCGCCCGCGGGCTGGAGATCGCCCGCGAGCGACTGGCCGTCCTCGACGCACGGATCGCGGCGCAGACCGCGGCCCGGGACCGGCTGGCGGCCGCCCTGGCGGGCGCTCAGCCCTGGGCGCGGGCCGGGTCCGGCTCGTCGACCGAGAGCGGTGCCCCCTTGGGGAGCAGGTAGGTCACGTACAGGACGACGGGCTCGCTGCCGAAGTTGCGGCCGACATGGGCGTGCTCCCTGCCCGAGGCCTCGACGAACGCCTCGCCAGCCGAGGTCACTTCGACCGAACAGTCGTCGAAGGTACGGGTGAGCGTGCCGGTCTGGACGACGCCGATGACCTGTCCGGGGTGGTGGTGCCAGCCGGTCGAACCGCCGGGGGCGATGGTGATCGTCCGGACGACGACATCGGTGTCGCCCTCGGGCGGCTTGATCCTCAGCGCGCCGTCCGAGGTGCCCCTGGCGAGCACGGTCCCGCTGACGCCGCTGCCGGGCGAGGCCACCGCGGCGGACGGCACGACCGCCACCGCGCCGACCGCGCCCGCGACGGCATGACTCCTGCGGCGGCGCGCGACGCGCGCCGCCTCACCTATGTCCAGCCCCAGCCCCATGGAATCGCCCTCCGAGTTCGCGGGGCGACCGTACGTTCCACGGCCGCCGAAACGGCCATACGCTACCCGGGGCAGGGAGGACCGGCACGGGAATTCGATCAAGGAACGCGGGTCAGCGGGCCTCCGCGACCTGCGTGGTACGTTCGAGGGCTGCGCGCCCCGACTCGATCGCCGCGGCGAGCGTCGACTCCCCCCCGGCGAGGGCACGGCAGGTCGCCACGTCGGTCCGCAGCCGGGCATCGGGGGCGTCCGCCGCCCCGTCCCCGTACGCCACGCTCCCGTCGCCCCCGATCCGCACATGGAACTCCCCCTCGTCCAGGCTCACCTGGACGACCCCCGGGCCCAGTTCCGCGAGCGGGCCGAGGAGCGGGATCGCGTACCAGTGCGCGCGGACGGCGTCGGTCGGCCGCGGTTCGCCCAGGTCGGGCGCCCCCCACGCGGCGAGCGAGCGCAGGACGGGCAGCAGGTCCCGGCCGCGCGGGGTGAGTTCGTACACGGACGCCGAGGCGGGCGGCGGCAGTCGGCGGCGCGTGACGAGCTCGGCGCCCTCCATGTCCTTGAGGCGCCCGGCGAGCATGTCGGTGCTGACGCCCGGGAGGTCGGCGTGGAGGTCGGTGTAGCGGCGCGGCCCGGCGAGGAGTTCGCGGACGACGAGCAGGGTCCAGCGGTCGCCGACGAGGTCGAGGGCGCGCGCTGCGGCGCAGTGCTGGTCGTAGCTGCGGCGGCGTGGCTGACGTGGCATGCGACGCAGTCTAGACATGTTGTTGGACTTTCCAAGCTCGAACTTGGTAAAACCAAGCAACACTGATTCCGGGGACCTGGGGAGGTCGGACATGGAGTTCCGGCAGTCGAGCAAGCTGAGCGAGGTCTGCTACGAGATCCGCGGTCCGGTGATCGAGCACGCCAACGCGCTGGAGGAGGCGGGCCACAGCGTCCTGCGCCTCAACACCGGCAACCCGGCGCTCTTCGGCTTCGAGGCACCCGAGGAGATCGTCCAGGACATGATCCGGATGCTCCCCAAGGCCCACGGCTACACGGACTCCCGCGGCATCCTCTCGGCCCGCCGCGCCGTCGCCCAGCGCTACCAGGCCATGGGCCTGCCCGAGGTCGACGTCGACGACGTCTTCCTCGGCAACGGCGTGTCGGAACTGGTCTCCATGGCCGTCCAGGCCCTCCTGGAGGACGGCGACGAAGTCCTGATCCCCGCCCCCGACTTCCCGCTGTGGACGGCGGTCACCACCCTCGCCGGCGGCAAGGCGGTGCACTACCTCTGCGACGAGTCGGCCGACTGGTACCCCGACCTCGACGACATGGCGTCGAAGATCACCGACCGGACCCGGGCCGTCGTCATCATCAACCCCAACAACCCCACCGGGGCGGTCTATCCGAAGGAGATCGTCGAGGGCATCCTCGATCTCGCCCGCCGCCACGGCCTGATGGTCTTCGCCGACGAGATCTACGACCAGATCGTCTACGACGAGGCCGTCCACTACCCGGCCGCCTCCCTCGCCCCGGACCTGGTCGTCATGACCTTCGGCGGGCTCTCGAAGACGTACCGGGTGGCGGGCTTCCGCTCCGGCTGGCTGGTCGTCAGCGGGCCGAAGCAGCACGCCAGGAACTACCTGGAGGGCCTCACCATGCTGGCCTCCATGCGGCTCTGCCCCAACGCCCCCGCCCAGTACGCCATCCAGGCCGCGCTCGGCGGCAGGCAGTCGATCCACGAGCTCACCGCCCCCGGCGGCCGGCTGCACGAACAGCGCGACCGGGCCTGGGAGAAGCTCAACGAGATCCCCGGCGTCTCCTGCGTGAAGCCCAAGGGCGCGCTGTACGCCTTCCCGCGCCTCGACCCCGCCGTGCACAAGATCCACGACGACGAGAAGTTCGTCCTCGACCTGCTGCTGCGGGAGAAGATCCAGGTCGTGCAGGGAACGGGCTTCAACTGGCCGCGCCCGGACCACTTCCGCATCCTGACCCTGCCGTACGCCGACGACCTCGACGCCGCCATCAGCCGCATCGGCCGCTTCCTGAGCAGCTACCGCCAGTGACGTCCCGTCCCCCGGCTGTCATGATCTGAGGGTCCGAAGGATCTTCGGGCGCGGACGAGCGATGCGGCCGAGGACTTCGGCCGGGGGAACGGGGAGGACCGGCCGGTCATGGATGTGGCGCTGATAGCCGTGATGGGAACACTGCTGGGTGTGGTCGCCACGCACTGGTTCCAAGGGCGGGCCACCGAGCGGACAGCCGCACTCGCCCGGAACGAGCAGCTGCGCCAGGAGCGGATCGAGACGTACAGCGCCTTCGCGGGCGCGGTCGTCGAGTACCGGCACAGCCAGAACGACCGCTGGTTCCGGGCGGCCATGAAGCCCGGCTCGAAGGAGGCGGAGGAGTCCCGCCACGCCTCCTACCGGCAGCGCACCGCCGCCCGACAGGCCCTCTTCCGCGTCCAGTTGGTCTGCGACGACCCGGAGACCCGACGGCTCGCCGAGGCGGCCTTCGTGGAGTCCCACTGCATGCACGACGCGGTCGACGAGGCGGATCGGGCCCGCCGCTCGGAGCAGGCGAAGGAGTCGCTCGCCACGTTCATCGCCGCCGCCGCGCCCGGCGTCCGCTGAGGGGAGACCGGACGTGGACCTCGTCGCGCCCGTCGTCGTGGAGCCGCTGCGGCGGCGCCGCTGCTCGGAATGCCTCCAGGGGCCGCTGGAGCGGATGGTCGTCGAGTACAACGCACTGATCTGCCTGGACTGCGCCGACCTGGGCCATCTGGTGTTCCTGCGCCGGGGGGACACGGCACTCACCCGGCGCGCCAGGGAGGGCAGCACCCTCTGGGCCGTGGTCGTACGGCACAACAAGCGCCGTACGCGGTACGAGCGTCAGGGTCTGCTCGTCGAAGAGGCGGCGCTGGCACGGGCGGAGGCGGCCTGCCTGGCGGACGCGGAGGCGCGGGCCAGGCGACGGGCCCGGGACGCGGCACGGCGGGCGACGGTCGACACCGAGATCACCGCGACCCTGCGGGCCGAGATCCTCCGGCTGTTCCCGTCCTGCCCGGCGGACCGGGCCGAGGAGATCTCCGAGCACGCGTCGGCGAAGGGCAGCGGGCGCGTGGGGCGCACGGCCGCGGGGCGGTCGCTCGACCGGGGCGCCGTCACCGCCGCCGTACGCGCCTCCGTACGCCATGTCGACACGCCGTACGACAGCCTGCTGATGCAGGGCGTTCCCCGGCACCAGGCCCGGACGAGGGTCGCTCCCGCCATCGAGACGGTGCTCCGGGCCTGGCGCCACGGCGCCGAGGACACGCGCGGCCCGGGACGCGGCTGACGGCTCGGGCGTCAGCGCGCGTCGGTCGGGGCGCGACGGACGGACCTGGGGTCCGGTCCCCGGCGCTAGGACGGGATCGTCAGGCCTGGTCTCCGGCTCGGCGGGCGCGGCGGTACATCAGGGCGCCGCCGAGCAGCAGCGCGGCGCTCCCCGCCGCGGCGTAGCCGACGGTGTCCGAACCCGTGGCCGCCAGCGCGACCGAGTCGGACTCGCCCTGCGGCGCGTGGGCCGGGGCGGGGACGGGCGCGGGGACGGGCTTCGGGGCCTCCTCGGCACGCGGAACCGGCACGTTCTTGACGGGGGTCTGCGGGCGCGGCGTCGGCTTCTCGATCGGCTGGGCGGGCTTGCCGGGGCCGTTGACCGAGGTGTTGCCGACGGCCGGGTTGCCGATGCCGACGACGTTGACCGAGTTCCCGGTGACGTTCACCGGGAGGTCGATCGGCAGCTGGAGGCCGTTGCCGGAGAGGATGCCGGGGGAACCCTCGGTGTGGGTCTCGGCGGTGGCGCCACCGCCGTTGGAGGAGCCGCCCCCCTCGAAGCCGCCCCCTTCGGAGCCGCCGCCCTGCTCGCCGCCCCGCGGGGTGCCGGGCAGGTCCTTGTGCGACCGGCCGCCGCCGTCCTCCTCGCCGTAGCCACCCGGCTCGGGCGCGGCGGACTTGTTGGCACAGCGGTTGCCCGCCGCCGGATTGAGCAGCCCGACGACGTTGACCGTGTTGCCGCAGACGTTGACCGGCACATGGACGGGCAGCTGGACCGTGTTGCCGGAGATCACTCCCGGCGAACCGACCGCGGCGCCCTGTGCACCGGCGTCGGCATGGGCGGCGCCCGCCGAGAGCGCGAGCGCCCCACCCGTGACCATCAGTGTGGCCAGACCACTTCGGCGAATCTGCCGCATGGCTTCCTGCCTTCCGGAGGTGTACACGGGCAAGCGCCCGTACCGGAATCAACGCGACAAACATGGGTGCCGGATCCGGCCGTTGGCGTGATTCACTCCTTCGAGTGGGGTGTCCTGGGCGCCGTTCGAGTGTCGGCGCGCCTTCCCGTCACCTTCCCAGCAGGTCGGTGAGGGCGCCGACCGGGTCCGGATCGGGCTCGCCTCGCGGCCACCAGTCCTCGCGCCCCGCGTCCGACTCGTAGCCGTACCAGAGGCCGTCCCGGCCCAGCCTGAGCTGGAGCGATTCCGTCGAGAGCCGGTTGCGCCAGGGCCGGAAGGCGGGGAAGTCGGCGGCGAGCAGCGCGGGTCGGGCCCGGTCGAACGGGCCGGCCGGCGGGTCCCAGGGCTCCTCCAGGACGGCGAGTCCTGCGGCGCCGCCCTGCCGCCAGGCGGCGACGGCACGGGCCAGGTCCGTGGGTGTGCGGTCCAACGCGTAGGCCAGGTCGCGGTAGAGAGCGCGGGTCGAGGCGGTGAGCCCGGAACCGGGGTGCGCGGCGGCCAGTCGGACCGCGTCCTGCCAGGGGGTGAGCGCGGCGACCGGGTCGTGTCCGGTGGCGAGGAAGGTGTGGGCGCGGACCGCGGCCTCGCTGGCGAGGAGGTCGAGGGCGAGCGGATCGGGGGCTTCGGGATCGGGCGGGAAGACGGCCGGACGGCCCGGCCGGTCGGGAAGCGCCAACGGCCGGGGCAGCGGCAGAAGTCCGGCCGCCGTCGCGGCGAGCGCGGCGGGGGCGGGGACCGTCGGCATCGGCGGCGCGGCGGCGGTCGCTTCGGCTGCGGACCGGGCGGCGTTGCGCCGGGTGAGCTCGGCGAGCAGCTCCTGCTCGCCGCGCCCGCGCATCAGGAAGAGGACGAACGGGTCCTCGTCGAGGAGTCTCGCCGCCTGGTAGCAGAGGGCGGCGGCGTGCTTGCAGGGGTAACCGTCGTCCGGGCAGGAGCAGTCGGGGACGAGGTCCCCCGGCGCGGGCAGCAGGCCGGTGACGGCCTCCAGGGCGTGCGGCACGTCCTTGTCGAGGAGCGCGGCGATGTGATCGGGGCGGGCCGTGGCCTCGTCGAGGAACCGCTCCCAGCCGTCGTCGCCGAGGGTCCGCATCCTGATCTCGGTGCGGTACGGGCGGGTGCGGCTGCCGTGGACGTAGGCGACGACCCGGCCGGGGGTGACGGTGATCGCGTCGACGTGGCCACGCCCGGCGTACGCCTTCCCGCGTGCGAGGCGGGCCGGGTCGAGGGCGGTGCCCTCCAGCGCCTCCACCCAGGCGTTCCCCCACCAGGTGGCGGCGAACCGCCCGTCGGGCGCCTCGCGGGGCGCTACCTGCGGGAAGCTGCGGCGGCGGTCGTCGTGGCGGGGCAGGGCCCCACGGGCGGAGCGCGGGCGGTTCACGCGTGCCTCCTCAGGGACACCAGGTCGGCCAGCTCGCGGTCGGTCAGTTCGGTCAGGGCGGCCTCGCCCGAGCCGAGGACGGCGTCGGCCAGGGCGCGCTTGGCTAGCAGCATCTCGGCGATGCGGTCCTCGACCGTGCCCTCGGCCACGAGGCGGTGGACCTGCACCGGCTGGGTCTGTCCGATCCGGTAGGCCCGGTCGGTGGCCTGCTCCTCCACGGCCGGGTTCCACCAGCGGTCGTAGTGCACGACGTGGCCGGCCCGGGTGAGGTTGAGGCCGGTGCCCGCGGCCTTGAGGGAGAGCAGGAAGACGGGGATCTCGCCGGCCTGGAAGCGGTCGACCATCCGCTCGCGCTCGGCCACCGGGGTGCCGCCGTGGAGCAGTTGGGCCTGGATGCCGCGCGCGGCCAGGTGGTCGGCGAGGAGCCTGGCCATCGACACGTACTGGGTGAAGACGAGTACGGACCCGTCCTCGGCGAGGATCGTGTCGAGGAGCTCGTCGAGCAGGGCGAGCTTCCCGGAGCGGCCGGCGAGCCGGGCGGTGCCGCTGCCGCGCGGCGCCTGCTCCTTGAGGTACTGCGCGGGGTGGTTGCAGATCTGCTTGAGCGAGGTCAGCAGCTTCATGACGAGCCCGCGGCGGGCCATGCCCTCGGCGGCCTCGATCTGCGCCATCGTCTCGCGGACGACCGCCTCGTACAGCGAGGCCTGTTCCCGGGTGAGGGACACGGGATGGTCGGACTCGGTCTTGGGCGGCAGTTCGGGGACGATCCCGGGGTCGGACTTGCGGCGGCGCAGCAGGAAGGGCCGTACGAGCCGGGCGAGCCGCTCGACGGCCTCCGCGTGCTCGATCTCCTCGTTGTTCTCCACGGCCCGGGCGTGGCGGGAGCGGAAGGCCTTGAGCGGTCCGAGGAGACCGGGGGTGGTCCAGTCGAGGAGCGCCCACAGCTCGGAGAGGTTGTTCTCCACGGGGGTTCCGGTCAGGGCGACCCTCGCCGGTGCGGGGATCTCGCGCAGCGCCTTCGCGGTCGCGGAGAACGGGTTCTTGACGTGCTGTGCCTCGTCGGCGACGACCATGCCCCACTCCCGCTCGGCGAGTTGGGCGGCACTGGTGCGCAGGGTGCCGTAGGTGGTGAGGACGAACCCGCCGTCCATCCCGTCGAGTCCGCGGTCGGCGCCGTGGAAGCGGCGCACCGGCGTGCCGGGGGCGAACTTCTCCACCTCCCGCTGCCAGTTGCCGAGGAGGGACGCCGGGCAGACGACGAGGGTGGGGGCGCGGCGGGCGCGGCGCAGATGGAGGGCGATGAGCGTGACGGTCTTGCCGAGGCCCATGTCGTCGGCGAGGCAGCCGCCGAGGCCGAGCGAGGTCATCAGGTCCAGCCAGGCGAGGCCGCGGAGCTGGTAGTCGCGGAGGGTCGCGGTCAGGCCGGGCGGGGCCTGCACGGCCTCGGGGCCGGCCATGAGCCGGTCCCGGAGGGCGGCGAGCGCCCCGACGGGGACGGCGGGGACGGTCTCGCCGTCCACCTCCGCGGTGCCGGTGAGGGCGACGGCGAGGGCGTCGACCGGTTCCAGCAGGCCCAGTTCGCGCTTGCGGGCCTTGCGGACGAGGTCGGGGTCGACGACGACCCACTGGTCGCGGAGGCGTACGACGGGCCGGTGGGCCTCGGCGAGCAGGTCCATCTCCCGCTCGGTGAGGGGATCGCCGTCGAGGGCCAGCTGCCAGTTGAACCGCAGGAGCTCCTCGCTGTCGAAGAAGGCCGTGCCGTCGGTCGCGGAGCCGGGCGCGGCCAGGGCGGGGCGGACGACGGCGGAGGCGCTCAGCGAGCGGGCCAGCTCGCGCGGCCAGTGGAGGGCGACCCCGGCATCCGCGAGCCGGGCCGCCGCGGGGCCGAGCAGTTCGTACAGCTCGTCCTCGGTGAGGGCGAGGACGTCGGGCACGTCCCGCTCCAGGAGCCGGGCCAGCGGGGGCCAGACGCGGGCGGCCCGGCGCAGGGCGAGGACCGCGTCGATCCGGGCGCGCGGCCCGAAGTGCTCACCCTCCCCCGCCCACAGGGCCAGGGCGTCGATGACGAGGGTCGGGTCGGCGAGGCTGTGGATCTGGAGGATCGCGGCGGCGGCCTGGCGCTCGGCACCGCTCTCCTCCCCCGCGGCCGTGTCGGCGATGTCGAAGAGTTCGTACCCCGACAGGTCGAGGCGGAGCGAGACCCGTACACCCGCGTCCATCCCGGCGGCGGCCTCCGCCGCCCAGGCACGCGCGCGGGGCAGGTGCTGCGGCGCGCGGGCCGCGAACGGCGCCCCGACCGCGTGGACGGCGGCCGGGGTACGGGGCAGGGTGTCGGCGACCGCGTCGAGGAAGGCGCGCACGAGCGCCTCGGGCTCGGGCAGCCGCAGCGGGCCGGGGCCGGGCGCGGGCACGGCATGCGCCTCGTACGGCATGGCCGCGGCGACGGCCCGCAGGTGGGCGATGTCGTCGGCGTCCAGCGGGCCGGCCCGCCAGGCGTCCAGGTCGTCGGCGGTCAGACCCGGCAGCATGCGGCCGCGGGCCACCAGGTGCAGAGCGTGCAGGGCGGCGGCGCCCCAGCCGGCGGTGGCGAGGTGGGCGGCCGGGTGGCGGCGGGCCGCGACGAGATGGGGCAGGGCGGCGGCGACGGGGAGGGTGACGGCGGGCACGACCCGCGTACGGGCGCCGCTTCCGTGCCGTCGGACGACGGTCAGCTCGACGCGCTCCGCACCGCTCTCCGCCGGGTCCGGCAGCGCGTCGCCGTCGGGGGCCCAGAAGGCGACGCGACCCTCACGGGGCAGGCCGGCCGGCAGGAAGACGGCGGCGCTGGTCATCCAGGTGTGTGCCACGGCTCCGCGCTCCTTCCCACCGGGTGACGAGTGTCCGACTGGATCTCCGACCTTACGGCGGGGGTCTGACAACGGCCGCCACGCGGGTTCGCCCGTGCGGCCCAGCAGCGGATGACACGGGCGCCCGGGGGCGCGATGGTGGCCTGGACCGGGTGCACCCGAGGTGCCGCCGGGACAAGACCCGGACTCCGACAGAAGAGGAACCGCCATGTCCGTTCGCCGGCGTCTCACGACCGCCACCGGGGCCGTGCTGCTCACTCTCGCCGTCGCCGGCTGTTCGAGCCTGGACCGCACCATGGTCGGCACGCTCTCGTACGAGACGGATCGCGACGTCGTGGTGACCGTGACGAGCCCCTCGGTGAACGGCTGCCACCGCCTCCTCGTCCCGCGCGGGGCGACCAGGGTCGAGAACGACACCCTCGTCGACATCAGGCTGTACCCGACGCGCGACTGCAAGGGGAAGCACAACATCTACCTCCCCACCAGCACCAGCAACGAGATCGCGCCGGGCGCCTTGCCGTGGCGCAGCTACAGCGTCATCCACTGACCGGTTCCCTCCACCCGCCGCAGGGTCCATCCTGGAAGAGCCCCCTTCGGGGCTCGGACGGGAGATGGTGACCGTCATGCGTTCCGGGAACGAACCGGCGACCGCGCGCAGTCCCCTGCGCATGCGGTTCTGGCTGGCTGTGTGGGGACTGCTCTGGGCCGCCTTCGGTACGACCGTCTTCTCACTGGTGGGCCGTCCCGGCTGGGCGGCGGCATGCGGGGTGCTCTTCCTCGTGGTGGTGTGCGACCTGGCGATGGTGCTGCACCACATCCACCAGGGCCCGCACTGGCAGCCGGGCCGGAACATCCCGCCGTACGAACCCGATCACGGCGGCACGGGCCGCTGAACCGCGGCCGTCAGTTCCGCGTGTCGAACCCCGCCGCCTGGAGGTACTCCGGCTTCGGGTCGAGTGCGGCGGCGAGCCGGAAGTGCCGGGTGGCCTGCGCGGTCTGCCCGGAGCGCTCGAAGGTGCGGGCCAGGGCGAAGTGGGCGAACGCGTTGTCCGGCTCGCGCTCCAGGACCAGCTCGAACTCCAGCTGGGCCGGACGGAGCTGGGCGGCGGCGAAGAACGCCCGGGCCCGCAGCAGTCGCGCGGCCGTGTTCTCGGGGTGGGCGGCGATCACCGAGTCCAGCAGCTTCACGGCGCCACGCGGGTCCCGCGCGGCCAGCAGGTGCTCGGCGGCGCGGAAGTCGATGACGTGCGTTTCCGGGTTCGTGTCGGCCACGATGGCATCCTTCCCTTGATGAGGTGAAGGAACACCGAACCCGGCGGCCGCATTCCGCCGGTGCTCCGCCCGGTTGCCGACCCCGGCGCCTGACGCGCAGCGCCGGGTGGCGGGTGACGGGTCTCAGGCCGGGTCGGCGGCCCGGCGCTCCAGCTCGTCCCAGACCTTCCGCACCTGCGGTTCCAGCGCCTCCAGCGGGCCGTCGTTGTCGATCACGAGGTCCGCGATCGCCAGTCGCTGGGCCCGCGTGGCCTGGGCGGCCATCCGGGCCCGGGCCTCGGCCTCGGCCATGCCCCGGAGGCGTACGAGCCGGTCGAGCTGGGTCTCGGGAGACGCGTCCACGACCACTACCAGGTCGTAGAGCGGCGCGAGCCCGTTCTCGGTGAGCAGGGGTACGTCGTGGACGACGACGTCTCCGGCGCCCGCCCGGCTCTCCAGCTCCGCAGATCGCGCCCCGACCAGGGGGTGCACGAGGGCGTTCAGGGTGGCCAGCCGGTCGGCGTCGGCGAAGACGATGGAGCCGAGCTTCGGCCGGTCGAGCGTCCCGCTCTCGGTCAGGACGGCTTCCCCGAAGGCCTCCACGACGGCCGCGAGCCCCGGTGTCCCGGGTTCGACGACCTCGCGGGCGATCCGGTCCGCGTCGATCAGCACGGCTCCGTACGAGACGAGCAGCCGCGACACTTCGCTCTTGCCGGCGCCGATCCCGCCGGTCAGGCCCACCTTCAGCATGAGCGGCAGCTTAGGGCCTGTCCGACGAGGACCGCGCGTCGCCCCCGGGGAGGGCTACGCGTCGCCCTCCCGCTCGGCGAGGAAGCGCTCGAACTCGCGGCCCAGCTCGTCGGCCGACGGCAGGTCGACCGGCTCGGCGACCAGGCTGCCGCGGGTCTCGGCGCCGGCCACCGCGTCGTACTGGTGCTCAAGGCCCTGGACGAGCGCGACCAGCTCCTCGTCGCCCTCGCCGATCTGGCGGTCGATCTCGGTCTGGGTGCGGCGGGCCTCCGTCCGCAGCGCGTGGGCGACGCCCGGGAGCACGAGGCCGGTGGCGGCCGTGACGGCCTCGAGGACGGTCAGGGCGGCATCCGGGTACGGCGAGCGAGCCACGTAGTGCGGGACGTGGGCGGCGACGCCGAGGGTGTCGTGGCCGGACTCCGAGAGCCGGTACTCGACGAGGGACTCGGCGCTGCCGGGGACCTGGGCCTCGTCGAAGGGGCTGGTGTGCCCGGGCATCAGGTCCGTCCGGGTGCCGTGCGGGGTGAGGCCGACGGGGCGGGTGTGCGGTACGCCCATGGGGATGCCGTGGAAGTTGACCGCGAGGCGCACGCCGAGCCGCTCGACGATCTGCCCGACGGCGGCGGCGAACCGCTCCCACTCGACGTCGGGCTCGGGGCCCGAGAGGACCAGGAAGGGTGCCCCGGTGGCGTCCTGGACGAGGCGGACCTCGATGGACGGCGTCTCGTACGCGGTCCAGCGGTCGCGCCGGAAGGTCAGCAGGGGGCGGCGGGCGCGGTAGTCCACGAGCCTGTCGTGGTCGAAGCGGGCCACCAGCTGGTGGGGAAGGGTGTCGAGCAGCCGCTCGACGATCTGCTCACCCGTCTCGCCGGCGTCGATGTAGCCGTCGAAGTGGTACAGCATGACCAGCCCGGCCGACTCCTGCGCCAGGGCCAGGTCCACGACGGCCAGGCCCTTCGGGTCCCATTCGTACAAATCCTGGGGATCAAGCACGATTACCGCTCCTCCTCGTGTTCTCTCTGGCAACGCCGTGAGCCGCACCACCATTCCCGCGCGGGCCGATCTTCCGGAGGAGGAGTCCGGCAGGGCCTCGGCAAAGTCGCGGAAACGACCGAGGCCCGCTCCCCCGAAGGGAAGCGGGCCTCGATTCGCTAGCGGCTAGCGCTCAGCGGAGAGCCTGTTCAGCTCTGGCCGCCGGCGAGCTTCTCGCGGAGGGCGGCGAGCGCCTCGTCCGACGCCAGGGCGCCGGAGTTGTCGTCCGACTCCGAGGAGTACGAACCACCCGAGATGCCCGCACCGGCGTTGCCACCGGCGGCCGGGGCGGCAGCGCCCTCGGCAGCGGCGGCCTCGTCGGCCTCGCGGGACTTGATGACCTGAGCCTGGTGCTGCTCGAAACGAGCCTGCGCCTCGGCGTACTGGGTCTCCCAGGCCTCGCGCTGGGTCTCGAAGCCCTCGAGCCAGTCGTTGGTCTCGGGGTCGAAGCCCTCGGGGTAGATGTAGTTGCCCTGGTCGTCGTAGGACGCGGCCATGCCGTACAGGGTCGGGTCGAACTCGACCGAGGCCGGGTCGGCACCGAAGGACTCGTTGGCCTGCTTCAGCGAGAGGCTGATGCGACGACGCTCGAGGTCGATGTCGATGACCTTGACGAAGATCTCGTCGTTGACCTGGACGACCTGCTCCGGGATCTCCACGTGGCGCTCGGCCAGCTCGGAGATGTGGACCAGACCCTCGATGCCCTCGTCCACGCGGACGAACGCACCGAACGGAACCAGCTTGGTGACCTTACCCGGGACGACCTGACCGATCTGGTGCGTACGGGCGAACTGCTGCCACGGGTCCTCCTGCGTCGCCTTCAGCGACAGGGAGACACGCTCGCGGTCCATGTCGACGTCGAGAACCTCGACGGTGACCTCCTGGCCGACCTCGACAACCTCGGACGGGTGGTCGATGTGCTTCCAGGACAGCTCGGAGACGTGCACGAGACCGTCGACGCCACCCAGGTCCACGAAGGCACCGAAGTTGACGATCGAGGAAACGACGCCGGAGCGGACCTGACCCTTCTGCAGGGTGGTGAGGAACGTCTGGCGAACCTCGGACTGGGTCTGCTCGAGCCAGGCACGGCGGGACAGGACCACGTTGTTGCGGTTCTTGTCCAGCTCGATGATCTTCGCCTCGAGCTCCTTGCCCACGTAGGGCTGGAGGTCGCGGACGCGACGCATCTCGACGAGGGAGGCCGGCAGGAAGCCACGGAGGCCGATGTCGAGGATGAGACCACCCTTGACGACCTCGATGACGGTACCGGTGACGATCCCGTCCTCTTCCTTGATCTTCTCGATGGTGCCCCAGGCGCGCTCGTACTGGGCACGCTTCTTCGAGAGGATCAGGCGGCCTTCCTTGTCCTCCTTCTGGAGAACCAGGGCCTCGATCTCGTCGCCGACCTTGACGACCTCGTTCGGGTCGACGTCGTGCTTGATCGAGAGCTCGCGGCTCGGGATCACGCCTTCGGTCTTGTAACCGATGTCGAGCAGGACCTCGTCCCGGTCGACCTTCACGATGACGCCGTCGACGATGTCGCCGTCGTTGAAGTACTTGATCGTCTCGTCGATCGCGGCGAGGAAGGCTTCCTCGTTACCGATGTCGTTGACCGCAACCTGCGGGGTGGTGCTGGTGGCGGTGGTCTCGGTGCTGCTCGTCATGTGGGAAAGGGCTCCGGTTACGGACAGAAAGTCGTAGGTACTGCTACGCCGAGAGCCCGTATCGCACCAAGAAGCCGGACAGCCAATGAAGCCCCTGCCCGCGAAACGGGAGGTGCCTCGAAAACCGAGGGGACATACAACAGGTACGAGCGCGGCCTGCTCCGTCTGAGGCGCGCAGGCCCGCAGCGCAACCTTTAGCATACGGGGGCGGCCGGACAGGGTCAATGCGCGAAGCGCGCACCAGGGGCAGAACCGCGCAAACCCGGCACATTTTCTTGTCCGCCGCGCCGGATCCACGCCGCATCGGCGGGTCGGCCACGGGCGGCACTGAGCGCAAACTACATCGGCGGGCGAGATGAACCAAGAGTACGAACAGCACGAGGGCCGGGACGAGGCCGAGGACGACGCCGAGGCGACCCGGCGTGACGCGGGGGACGCGGAGAGCAGCCGGGCGAGCCGCGGCTGGTGGGACCGGAACGCGGACGAGTACCAGAGCGAGCACGGGGCCTTCCTGGGCGACGACCGGTTCGTATGGGGGCCCGAGGGGCTCGACGAGGCCGAGGCGGAGCTGCTCGGCCCGGCCGCCTCGCTGAAGGGGCGTGACGTCCTGGAGATCGGCGCGGGGGCGGCGCAGTGCTCGCGCTGGCTGGCGGCGCAGGGCGCGCGGCCGGTCGCCCTCGACCTCTCTCACCGGCAGCTCCAGCACGCGCTGCGGATCGGCGGGGGCGTGCCGCTGGTCGAGGCGGACGCCGGGGCGCTGCCCTTCCGGGACGGCTCCTTCGACCTGGTCTGCGCGGCGTACGGCGCGGTCCCGTTCGTCGCCGATCCGGTACGGGTCTTCCGTGAGGTCCGCCGGGTGCTGCGGCCCGGCGGCCGCTGGGTCTTCTCGGTGACGCACCCGATCCGCTGGGCGTTCCCGGACGAGCCGGGGCCGGAGGGTCTGTCGGTGGCGGCCTCGTACTTCGACCGCACGCCCTACGTCGAGCAGGACGAGCAGGGCCGGGCCGTGTACGTGGAGCACCACAGGACGCTCGGGGACCGGGTGCGGGACGTGGTGGCCGGCGGCTTCCGGCTCGTGGATCTGGTCGAGCCGGAGTGGCCGGCCTGGAACAGTCAGGAGTGGGGCGGCTGGTCCCCGCTCCGGGGGAACCTGATCCCGGGCACGGCGATCTTCGTCTGCGAACGCCAGGATCAGTCCTCTTAACAGGAGCAGTCCTATTAATGGGTGGGTCCTGTGGACAACCGGACCCGCCTTTTCTCGGCGCGTACGAGACTGAGTGCGTGATCCGAAACGACGCACTCGACCTGCTTCCCGTCCGCCATGCCGTGCCCGAGCTGCTGACCGCGCTCGCGGAGCGCGGCACGGCGGTGCTCCACGCGCCGCCCGGCACCGGCAAGACGACGCTGGTGCCGCTCGCGCTCGCGGGGCTCATAGGGGACGGACCGAAGCGGCGGGTGCTGGTGGCCGAGCCGCGCCGGATGGCGGTGCGCGCGGCGGCGCGGCGGATGGCCTGGCTGCTCGGCGAGGAGGTCGGCGGGACCGTCGGCTTCTCGGTGCGCGGTGAGCGGCGGGTGGGTCCCGCGACCCGGGTCGAAGTGGTGACGACGGGTCTCCTGCTCCAGCGGCTGCAGCGCGACCCCGAGCTGGTGGGTGTGGACGTGGTGCTGCTCGACGAGTGCCACGAGCGGCATCTGGACGCCGATACGGCCCTGGCCTTCCTCGTCGACGTGCGCACGGCCCTGCGGCCGGAGCTGAAGCTGATCGCGGCCTCGGCGACGAGCGACGCGGAGGCGTGGGCGCGGCTTCTGACGTCCGTGGACGGCGGCGACCCCGCGCCGATCGTGCGGAGCGAGGGCGAGGGGCACGGGTACGCGGTCCGGTTCGCCGCTCCCCCGGCCGGGATCCGGCCCGCGCACGGCACCTGGGTGGACCCGGCGCTGCTGCGGCATGTGGCGGCGACGGTCCGGCTGGCGATGGAGCGGCACGAGGGGGACGTCCTCTGCTTCCTTCCCGGTACGGGGGAGATCGCGCGGACGGCGGGACTGCTCGCGGGTCTGGACGCGGAGGTGCTCCAGCTGCACGGCCGGGCGCCGGCGGCGGTGCAGGACGCGGTCCTGAGGGGTGCCGGGCCGGACGGGCGGCGCCGTGTGGTGCTGTCGACCTCGGTGGCGGAGTCGAGCCTGACGGTGCCCGGGGTCCGGATCGTCGTGGACTCGGGGCTCGCGCGGGAGCCCCGGATGGACCACGCGCGGGGGCTGGGGTCGCTGGCGACGGTGCCGGTGTCGACCGCGGCGGCCACCCAGCGGTCCGGGCGCTCGATGCGTGAGGCCTTCGGCACCGTCTACCGGTGCTGGGCGGAGGCCGAGGACGGGAACCGGGCTCGGTTCCCTTCCCCCGAGATCAGGATCGCCGACCTCGCGGACTTCGCCCTGCGGGTCGCGTGCTGGGGCGATCCGACGGCGGAGGGGCTCGCTCTGCTCGATGCGCCGCCCGCGGGGGCGATGGCGGCGGCCCGTTCCGTGCTGGCGGCGGTGGGCGCCGTGGACGAGGACGGCCGGGCCACCGAGCGCGGGGGGCGGCTGTCGAGGCTCGGGCTCCACCCCCGGCTGGGTCGGGCCCTGGTCGACGGCGCCGCCGAGGTGGGCGTCCGGCGGGCGGCGGAGGTGGTGGCGCTGCTGAGCGAGGAGCCTCCCCGGGAGTACGGGGACGATCTGACGGCGGCCTGGCGGTCGGCTCGCCGGGGCGGGGACGGGTACGCGGCCCGGTGGAAGGCGGAGGCGCGGCGCCTGGAGCGTTCGGCCGGCGAGGCGGCCGAGGCGGGGAGGGAAGGAACGGGCGGGGTCGGCTCGCGGGCGGGCGGTGAGGACGCCGTGGCCGGGTTGGTGACGGCGCTGGCCTTTCCGGAGCGGGTGGCCAGGGCCCGGGAGCAGGACGGCTATCTGATGGTGTCGGGCAGCGGGGCCCGGCTCGCCGAGGGTTCGGGGCTGCGGTCCACTCCGTGGCTGGCCGTGGCGGTGGCGGACCGCACGGCGCGGGACGCCACGGCGCGGGTGCGGCTGGCGGCCGTGGTGGACGAGGGCACGGCCCGGTGGGCGGCGGGTCATCTGCGGGCCACGGGCGAGGAGGTCCACTGGGAGGACGGCGATGTGGTGGCGCGCTCGGTGGACCGGCTGGGCGCGGTCGAGCTGACCGTGCGGCCCCTGGGGTCCGGTGCCGCGCCCGCTCTCGTGCGGGAGGCGCTGCTCGACGGGCTGCGGCGGGAGGGGGTCGGGCTGCTGCGGTGGAGCCGGGACGCCTCGGAGCTGCGCGAGCGGCTCGCGTTCCTGTACGGGGAGCTGGGCGAGCCCTGGCCGGACGTGGCGGACGGGGCGCTGGTCGACCGGGCCGAGGAGTGGCTGGAGCCGGAGCTGTCCCGGGCCGCGCGCCGGGCCGATCTGGGGCGGATCGACGCCGGGCAGGCCTTGCGGCGGCTGCTGCCCTGGGCGACGGGCGAGGCGGGCCGGCTGGACGAGCTCGCGCCGGAGCGGATCGAGGTGCCGAGCGGTTCGCGGATACGGGTCGAGTACGGCGACGGGCGGCCGGTGCTCGCGGTGAAGCTCCAGGAGATGTTCGGCCTGGCCGAGACGCCCCGGGTGGCGGGCGTGCCGGTCCTGGTCCATCTGCTCTCCCCCGCCGGGCGGCCGGCGGCCGTCACCGCCGACCTGGCGTCGTTCTGGCGGGAGGGTTATCGCGCCGTCCGGGCGGAGCTGAGGGGCCGGTATCCGAAGCATCCGTGGCCGGAGGACCCGTCCGTGGCGGAAGCGACTCGGCACACCAGCGCGCGGCTCAGACGGGAGCGGTGACGGGGCCCGGCGGCGGCGATCCTGCCGGCGGCGCCGCCGGGCGACGGGAGCGGGCCTCCAGCCAGAAGGCGAGGGCGAGGAGGGCGAGGGCCAGGACGGTGAGGCTCCAGGGCATGTAGGAGACGAGCATCATGACCATCAGACGGTTGGAGCCGACCATCTCGACGATGCTGTCGACGTAGTCGCCGCGCATCTTCACGTGCCCCTCGAAGACGGTGATGGTGTCCTGGCCCATCAGGGCCTTGGCGTTGCGGAGCTCCTCCCTGTGGATCTCCTCGCCGTTGACGGGGGCGCCGGTGACCGGTTCGACCCAGAACATGCGCTTGGTGGTGTACCAGCGGGTGAGGCCCGAGTCGGCGAGGACCTGCGGGGTGATGCCCTTGACCGGCATGGCCTTGGGCATGGGGACCTTGGTCCAGGGGACGGTCTGCTCGAAGTAGTAGACCTCCAGGCCGCGGAAGGTCTGCGTGCCCTTGTAGTGGATGGGGGCCGAGGTCCGGGTCTGGGCGTCGAAGTACTGGTAGTCCCGCTTCTCGGTGAGGAAGGGCCACTTGAACTCGATGCCCTCGCGTCGGACCGGGTCGCCGTCGACCGTTTCGCCGGTGGCGTTGACGGGGTCCTGGGTGTGGGCGTCGAAGATGTACCGCTCGGGGATCTTGGAGACCATCTTGCCGTCGGGGCCCGTGACATAGGCGAGGGCGTCCCAGACGACGACGTCGCGCCCGGCGTCGCGTTCGATCCGCTTCGACTCCTCCACGTTGCCCTTGAGGGTCTGGATGATCGTGATCTTCTCGACCTTCTCGGCCTTGAGCGTGGAGTAGTTGAGGAGGGTCGCCGGCCGGGCCTCCAGGACGGTCTCCTGGTACTGGTTCGGCGGGATCTTCGCCAGGCGCGGGAAGGCGTACCACCGCAGGGTCGGGGCCATCGCGGCGCAGCAGACGGCGAGGGCGAGCAGGACGAGGCTGGCTCGGCGGCGCACGGTCGCCCCCTACTTCTTCGGGCCGGGGTCGGCGGTCAGTAGCGGTTTGGGCGAGGTGGGCCCGTCGGGCGGCAGATCTACCAGGGAGACGAGGAGGACGAAGAGGAGGACTGGGGCGAGTCCGATGGCGACGGCGACAAGGGCGCGCATGGTCGGCCTCCCACTGCTCGATCTGATAGGGCGTCAGGTCGGGCACCGTAGCAACGCGGCCGTGAGATGAGAACACGTTGCACCCGGGTAACGCGGAGCGCCGCCCCCCCGCGTCCGGTGTGGACGGAGGGGCGGCGCTGGAGGACGCGACGCGGGGAGGGGTCCTTGGGTCAGGCCGAGGGCGACGGGGAGGAGGTGGCCTCGGGCGAGTCGGTCGGAGCGTCGCTCGTGGAGGGCGTGGGCTCCGGGGTCGACGGCTCGGGGGTGGGCTCGGGCGCCGCGACCGTGAGCTCGACGAAGGTGCTGCCGCCGCCGGGCGCCGTCAGCTTGAGGAAGAACGTGCCGGCCTTGTCGCCCGCGAGGAGGTCGCCGGGGGCGAGGGTGATCAGGCCGTCCGCGTCGGTCGTGAAGACCTTGGTCCTGGCCGTCGCGCCCGCCTCGCCCTTGAAGTACGGGCCCTCGGTGCTCGCGTCGGTCGCGGTCTTCGAGGTGACGACAGCGCCGGTGACGAGGACACCGGGGGCGAGCGCGCCCTTGTCGGTGGCCTTCACCCGCAGCTGCTGGGTGAACCCGGTGCCGGTGGTGGCGGCCAGGGCGGCGTCGCCGTCGAGCCGCGTGAGGGTGTCCGCCTGACGGGCGGTGACCGTCGCGGTGAACTCGGCGGCCAGGGTGCGGTTCACGACGGTGGCCCGGACCGTGAAGGGGCCGACCTTCTGGCCCGCCTGCAGCGCGGGAGAGGCCGCCAGGCCGCTCGACCCGGTGGTGACGGTGGCCGTGGTCCTCGCGCCGGCGAAGCGGGCGTCGGTGCTTCCGACGATCTCGAACTTGATGCTCACCCCGGTGACCGGCGCGCCCGAGGCGTCGAGCGCCGCGACCGTGGGGGCCTTGCCGAAGGCGTTCCCGGTGGTGGCCGTCAGCGCACCGGTCGCGACCGTCGTCAGCCGCGCGACCCTGGCGGCCGGCGGGACGGTGGGATTCGTCGTCGGCGGGACGGTCGGCTTCGTCGGCGGAACCGTGGGCTTCGTCGGCGGGGTGGTCGGGGTCTTGCCGGGGTCCGTCGTCGCCGGCGGGGTCTTCGGGGGGACGCCCGTCTCGGACGGCTTCGGGTCCGGCGTCACCGGCTTCGGCGCGGACGTCGTCGGCGCGGGCGTCGTCGGGAGGGGCGAGTACGGCGGGGTGGACGCGGGGCGGTTGCCCCGGCCGCGGTTGTCGCTGCGGTCGACCGGCAGCACTCCCGTGCCGTCCGGGACCTGGTGGGTGCCCCGCTTGTAGTACTCGAACCAGGACAGGACCGTGTTCAGGTACTCCGTCGAGCGGTTGTAGCTGAGGACGGCGCGGTCGAGGTCGGCCTTGAGCGCGAGGTTCCGGTCGTTGGCGCAGAGGTAGAGACCGGCGGCCTGCGCGGCGTCGTAGATGTTGTTGGGGTCCTTCTTGCCGTCGCTGTTGGCGTCCTGACCCCAGGTCGCCCAGGTGGACGGGATGAACTGCATCGGGCCGACGGCTCGGTCGTGGATCTTGTCGCCGTCGTAGGCGCCGCCGTCGGTGTCCGAGATGTTGGCGAAGCCGACGCCGTTGAGGGCGGGGCCGAGGATCGGCGAGAGGGTCGTGCCGTTGGCGTCGACGCCACCGCCGCGCGCCTGCCCCGACTCGACCTTGCCGATGCCGGCGAGCAGCTGCCACGGCAGGTTGCAGCCGGGGTCGGTCGAGCGTACCGACGCCTCGGCGCGCTTGTAGGCGGCGAGGACGGACGCGGGTATGCCGGCCTCCGCGGGCCCGGTGATCACCGGCAGGTGGGTGGGCGCCCCCGGCTTGTTCGGGGTGTTCAGGGGCGGCAGTTCGGTGAAGTACGGGGAATCGCCCGTCGCGGAACCGTCGGACGGCGGCGTCGTGGCGTCCCCGGTGCCGATGGCCCGGTCGCCTCCCGCGTTGTCCGTGGGCGGCGGGATCATCTCCGGCGCCTGCGAGGCGGCGAGCGCCGCGACCGCCGCGGCCACCACCGCACCGCTGGTGGCCCCCTTGCGCAGCCGGCGGCCCAATTGCGCTGCCATACCTGTGGTCCCCTCCCCATCGACTGCGTCCCACGCTCCCCGCGTGTGACCTCTGGCGACCCTATGCCAACTCCGTACCGCCGGGTACTGACGCCTGACCGTGTTTCACGCTTTCGTCACCTCTCGGCCTCCTCGCGACCGGAGCCGGACCGGTGACCTCCGCACACATACGGGCCGAACGGCCTGAAACGGGAACCGACCTGCGGGTCCGACACCTCTTGCACTGCGGCCGTCGTCCGCCCCGGCCGCCGCCACCGGAACCGAGTTGGAGCCCGCCTTGCCGTTCACGCTGAGCCATGCCGCCGCCGTCCTGCCCGGGCTGCGGCGCGACGGGACCGCGCGCGGACCGCTCGTCGCCTCCGCGCTCGTCGCGGGCTCCTTCGCGCCTGACATGACCTACTTCGCGGCCACGGCGGTGCCCGGGGCGATGGTCTTCGGCGACGTCACCCACTCCCCCGTCGGGATCGTCACGGCCGACGTGCTGATCACCGCGGCGCTCGTGGCCCTGTGGCTGATCGTGCGCGAACCGCTCGTCGCGCTGCTGCCCGCCCGGTGGCGCGCGCGGGTGTTCGGGCTCGTGCGGGGACGCCCCTGGCGGGACCGGCACACGGCGGTGCTCGCGGGCTGGTTCTTCCTCTCGGCGGTGCTCGGTTCGACGACCCACGTGGTGTGGGACTCCTTCACCCACCTCGACCGCTGGGGCACGCGGGCGATCCCCTTCCTCGGCGAGCTCGTGGCCGGGTTCCCCGTCTACCTCTACGCGCAGTACGGGGGTTCCGCGCTGGCCCTGGGGCTCCTCGGCTGGTTCACGCTGCGGGCGCTGCGCTCCACCGCGCCGGACACGGAGCTGCCCGCCGCCGTGCCGGTCCCGGGCCGGCGAGGGCGGCTCGTCGCGGTCGGCCTCATCGGCGGGTGTGTCCTCGCCGGTGTCGCGCACCGGGTGCTGCGCTGGGCCGCGTACTGGGGCTGGGACCGGATCGAGACGCCCTTGGACGTCATTCCGACGGCCTGCTTCGGGGCCGGCGCGGGGCTCGCCGTCGGTCTCGTGCTGTACGGGACGGGGGCACGGTTCCTGGGAACGTCCCCCACTCCTGCGGCGGGTGCGGCGGCGCAGGAGGCAGAGGTCCCGGTGCGCCGGACGGAACGCTCCCGTCCGGGGTCTCGCTGATCCTGTGCCCGGGGGTGAAGCCGCGGGCCGCCGTGCCGCCGGCGAGTCCGCGGTGCACGGCGAGGGCGACCCCCTCCAGGGTGCGCACTCCGTACCGCATGGTGGGGTTGTCGTGGCTCAGCAGGGCCAGCCGGTAGTCGACGGCGGCGGTGCCGGTGGTGCCCGTGCCTCGGGCGATGCCGATGCTGTGGACGCGCCACTCGTGGGTGGCGCGGGGCAGCCAGCCGTTCTTGAGGTGGACCTTGACCGTGCGGGGCGCGCCCGCGGTGACGCCCCAGGCCTGGCTGCTGACGACCTGCCCCATCAGATCGAGTGCCTGGGTGCGGCGGGAGACGGCGGCGAGCAGGGCCAGTTGGTCACGGGCGGTGGTGCGGGTGAGGCCCCAGTAGCGGTCGTGGCCGAGGACGGTGTCCTGGGCGCCGGCCTCGCGCAGCACCCGGTTCAGGCGGGCGCGTGAGAGTTTCTGCCAGAGGTCGGTGGCGGCGGTGTTGTCGGAGCGGGTGATCATGGCCTTCATCCGCTGGGCCTCCAGGCGGGTGGGGGCGCGGCCCAGCTCCTCGGCCCGGCCGAGGACGGCCTGCAGGATGAGGACCTTGGCGATGCTGGCGGAGTCGTAGAGCCGGGTGTCCCCCAGCCGGCAGCGCAGTCCGCGGCCGGGGTCGTGGACGGCGACCGAGACCGTGCCGTCGCGGTCCTTCAGTGCCGCGGCGATGTCCTGGGACATACGGGCGGCGAGGGCGGGTTCGCGGGACGAGGTGCAGAGTGCGGGCGCCTGAGCCCGAGCCTGGTGCGCCTCGGCGGGCCAGGCGGTGCCGGTGGCTCCGAGGAGGGCGCCGAGGAGGGCCCAGGCTCGGAGGTGGGAGCGGCGGCGCGTGATCATGCTTCCCAGTCTTGGGAGCGGGGTGCTGGGGCGCGCCTCGGAGTGGTCCACCTGGCGCACACCCTGCGGGGCCCCAGAGGGGTCGCCCCCAGCCCAGCGGGACGATTGCCCACACGGGGGCGTACCGGGATGTACGCGTGACGGCAGGCGGGGCCCACTGCAAGGTGGGCCCC
>NZ_BJMN01000030.1 GCF_006539185.1 Streptomyces gardneri | reverse complement strand
CCCCGGATCGTCCGCAGGCCGGCGGTCAGCCCTGGTAGGGCACCCTGGCGATCTCCTTGATGCCGCCCAGGGTGCCCCACTCGTTCTTGCCGAGCCGGGTCAGCGGGCGCATCAGGGCCATCTCGGGGTGGCCGTCGACCATCACCGACTCGTCGACCGCCGCGTGCACGACCCGGCCGAAGACGACCGTCGAGTCGCCGATCCGCAGCGTGCTGTGCAGCTCGCACTCGAGGGCCACCGACGACCCGGCCACGCGCGGCGGCTTCACCCGCAGGCTCTGCTCCCGCTCGACGCCGCAGGCGTCGAACTCGCTCACCCCGTGCGGGAAGTCGGTCGCGGTGGCGTTGATCTGCTCGAAGAGCCCTTCGGGGGCGAGGTTGACCACGAACTCCCCCGTCTCCTCCACGTTGCGCAGCGAGTCCTTGCGGCCCACCGACGTGAACTGCACGACCGGCGGCGTGACCGAGGCGATCGTGAAGAAGGAGTGCGGGGCGAGGTTGTCCGTCCCGTCCGCCGAGGACGTGGAGACCCAGGCGATCGGCCGGGGCACGACGGTGGCGGTGAGCAACCGGTAGAAGGACGTCCGGTCGGTCAGTTCGGGATCTATGTTCACGCGCATCCGGACAGTATGACGGCGCCGTGAGGGCACCGCGGAACTCACCGCCCGCACGACCCTTGGCCCCGGGACCCCGCTGCCCGAGACTGAACCGATGACGCAGCGCGTGGACCTCGCGACCGTGATGGACCGGCTCGCCATCGACGACCTCATCACCGGCTACGCGGCGGCCGTGGACGACGCCGACTGGACCGGCTACCGAGCCCTGTTCACCCCGGACGGCCGGGCCGACTACCGCGGCTCGGGCGGGATCGAGGGCCCGGCGGCCGAGGTCGCCGACTGGCTCGCCGAGACCCTGACCCTCTTCCCCGTACGCCAGCACCTCATCGTGAACCGACGGGTCCTCTTCCGTGAGGCAGGCGGCTACCAGGAGTCCGGGGACGGCGCGGACGTCCGCGCCGACTACGTGAACCCGATGCGCTTCGCCACCGGTGAGGACTTCATCTGCGGCGGCCGCTACGCCTTCGCGGCGCTGCGCACCGGCGACGGCTGGCGGCTCTCCTCGGTCGTCGTCGAGGAGCGGTGGCGCCGCCACTGACGGGCGGGCCCTGCCCGGTCAGTCGGTCGATCAGCCGGCCGGTCAGCCGGTCGGTCCGTCGACCGGCCAGTCGGTTGGTCGGTTCGTCGGTTCGTCGGTTCGTCGGTTCGTCGGTCGGCCTGCCGGGTACGGGCCCACCGTGCCGCGCCGGGAGCGATCACGTCCGACACTGAAAGCGAGGGCGGGAGGCCGCCATGCGCATGCCGTTCGTGAAAAGGGACCCGGACGACCGGGCCGAAGGCCGCGCGCCAGGACCCGGTCGCGGGCCCGCACGTGGGCGAGGCCTCGTCCGCTCCCTGCTCGCCGTCGGCTGCGGCGCGCTCCCCGCGCTCGCGTTCCCCGCGCCCGGGCTCTGGTGGTGGGCGTACCTGGCGCTCGTCCCGTGGATGCTCCTGATCCGTACGGCTCCGGGGGCCCGCCGCGCGGCCGTGGACGGCTGGCTGGGCGGGGCCGGCTTCATCCTCGCCGTCCACCACTGGCTGCTGCCCAGCCTGCACGTCTTCCTTCTGCCGCTCGCCGCGCTGCTCGGTCTGCTGTGGCTGCCGTGGGGGTGGCTCGTACGCTCCCTGCTCTGCGGCTCGCCGTCACCTGCCCGGGCCACCGCCGCCCTGCTCGCGGTGCCCTCCGGCTGGCTGCTGATCGAGCTGGTCCGTTCCTGGGAGGGCCTCGGCGGGCCGTGGGGGCTGCTCGGCGCGAGCCAGTGGGAGGTGCCGGCGGCGCTGCGGCTCGCCTCGGTCGGCGGGGTGTGGCTGGTGAGCCTGCTGGTGGTGGCGGTGAACACGGCCGTGGTCCTGCTCGTCGCGGCCCCGGGGCCGCGTGCCGTCGGGGTCGCGGGGCTCGCCGCCTGCGCGCTCGTGGCGGGCTCGGCGGCCTGGGGGGTCGGGGCGCCGCGCGAGGACGGGACGGTGCGGGTGGCCCTCGTACAGCCGGGTGTCTTCGACGGCGCGGACGGGGCTGAGCGGCGGTTCGACCGCGCCGAGGAGCTGACGCGCTCGCTCGCGGGGCAGCGGCTCGACCTGGTGATCTGGGGCGAGAGCGGGGTCGGCGCCGATCCGGCCGGGCGACCCGATCTCGCGGCCCGGCTCACCGCGCTGGCGCGGGCCGTCGACGCGCCGCTCCTGGTGAACGTGGACGCGCGGGGCGCCGATCGCCCCGGCATCTTCAAGAGCGCCGTCCTGGTCGGTCCGGCGGGGCTCACGGGCGACCGGTACGACAAGATGCGGCTCGTGCCGTTCGGCGAGTACGTCCCGGCGCGCGGCGCCCTGGGCTGGGTGACCTCGTTCGGCAAGGCGGCCGAGGAGGACCGGCGGCGGGGCAGTGCGTCGGTCGTGATGACCCTGCCGGGCGAAGCGGGGGCCGAGAGGCTGCGGATCGGGCCGCTCATCTGCTTCGAGTCGGCGTTCCCCGACATGAGCCGGCGTCTCGTCCTGGACGGTGCCGGGCTCCTGGTCGTCCAGTCGGCGACCAGCACCTTCCAGGACAGCTGGGCGCCCGCCCAGCACGCCTCCCTGGCGGCGCTGCGGGCCGCGGAGACGGGCCGGCCCGTCGTGCACGCGACGCTGACCGGGGTCAGTGCCGTGTACGGCCCCGACGGCCGTCGCGTCGGGCCCGTCCTCGGCACGGACGCGAGCGTCGTCGCCGTCCGCGAGCTGCCGCTCTCGACGGCGACGACGGGCTACGTCCGCTGGGGCGACTGGCCGTTGTACGGAGCGCTCGCCGTGGTGGGCGCCGTGTGCGCGGCCGAGGGCGCGGGCGCGCTCAGGAGGCCTGGAGCAGAGACTCGCGGACCACGCGCTCGCAGAGCTCGTGGGTCAGCAGGGCGTCGCGAGCGCTGAGCGTACGGCCCTCGCGCACGGCGTCGAGGAAGAGGAGCACGGCCTGCTCGATGCCGCGCTGCCGGGCCACCGGCACCCAGTCGCCGCGCTTGCGCACGGTCGGCTGACCCTTGTGGTCGACGACGTCGGAGATGTTGAGGACCTGGCGCTTGGTGTCCTGGCCCGAGACCTCCAGGATCTCCTCGGTCGAGCCGTTCAGCCGGTTCATCATGCCGATGGCGGTGAAGCCGTCGCCGGAGAGCTGGAGCACGACGTGGTGCATGAGCCCCTCGCGGATCCGGGCGCGCACGTCGACGTGCTCGATGTCCCCGGGGACGAGGAAGCGCAGGGTGTCGACGACGTGGATGAAGTCGTCGAGGACGAAGGTGCGGGGGTCCTCGGGCAGGCCGATCCGGTTCTTCTGCAGCAGGATCAGCTCGCGCGGGTGGTCGGCACACTGCGCGTAGGAGGGCGCGAGGCGCCGGTTGAAGCCGACGAAGAGACTGACCGAACGCTTCTCGGCGAGCTCCACGAGCCGCTCGGAGTCGGCGTACTCGTAGGCGAGGGGCTTGTCGACGTACGTGGGGACGCCCGCTTCGAGGAGTCGGCCGGCGATCTCGGCGTGGGCGGCGGTGGACGCGTGGACGAAGGCCGCGTCGAGTCCGGCGGCGATCAGCGAGTCGAGGTCGCGGTGGCGCTGCGCGGCGGGCAGGTGGAGGGAGTCGGCGACCCGGTCCAGGGTCGCGGCGGTACGGGTCTGGAGGTGGAGCTCGACCCCGGGGAGGGTGGCGAGGACGGGGAGGTACGCCTTCTGTGCGATGTCGCCGAGTCCGATGCAGCCAACCTTCACGGGGTCTCCCTTGTCGTGTCGTTCGTGTCGCTCGTGTCCATCGGCCGTGCTCGCGCGGGCCGTTCGCGCCGGTCAGCTTACGCGGGACGGGCCGGGGCCACCGGCGGCCGCCAGTCGGCGATGCCGTCGAAGCCGCGCAGGACGAGGCCCGGGCCGAAGCGGGAGACCGCTCCGACGAGCGCGGAGCGCAGGGCGACGGCCGGGCGGGCGGAGAGCAGGGTGACCGCTCCGGTGCGGGCGGCCTTGCGGACGATGGCGGTGGTGCGCGGCAGGCGGTCGGCGGTGTAGGCGGGGAGCGCGCCGGCAGGGTCGAAGCCGGGCCCGGAGCGGGCGTGGTGGGCGAGGACGACGGCGTCCTCGATGGCCTGGTTCCCGCCCTGGCCGAGGCTCGGCATCATCGCGTGCGCGGCGTCGCCGAGGAGGGCGACCCGGCCCCGATGGAAGGCGGGCAGCGGGTCGGGCAGGTGGTGGACGTCGTGGCGCAGGACCTGGCCGGGGTCGACGGCGGCGAGGATCTCGGGGACGGGGTGGTGCCAGTCGCCGAAGAGCCGCAGGAGCTCGGCCCTCTCGTCGTCGGGCGCGCGGCCGCCGGCGGGGGCGGCGGCCATGGCGTACGCGTAGACCCGGCCGTCCTTGAGGGGCTGGGTGCCCCAGAGGCGTCCGGCGCCCCAGGTCTCGTGCGGGGCGAAGGGCCGGGCGGGGGCGGGGACGACGACCCGCCAGGTGGTGCAGCCGGCGTAGCGCGTGCCGGGGTGTTCGGGGAAGAGCGCGTGGCGGATCGCGGATCGGATGCCGTCGGCGGCGACGACGAGTTCGGCCTCGATCTCGCCTTCCGGGGTGGTCAGCCGGGCGGGGCGGTGGTCGTCGCCGGGGTCGGCGAGCGTGGCGGCCGCTCCGGTGCGGACGGTGCCCTCGGGCAGGGCCGAGGTGAGGATCTCGACGAGGGTGGCGCGGTGGAGGAGGACGAGCGGCCCGCCGAAGCGCGCGGCGGCGGCCTTGGCGTCCGTCCGGGCGAGCCAGCGGCCGTCGGGGGCGCGCATGCCGCCGTCGCCCTGCCACGCGGCGAGTTCGCGGACGCGGTCGCCGAGACCGATGACGTCCAGGGCGCGCTGGGAGTTGGGGGCGAGGCCGATGCCCGCGCCGACGGGGGCGAGGTCGGCGGCACGCTCCAGGACGGTGACCTGCCAGCCGTCGCGGAGAAGGGCGACGGCGGCGGTGAGCCCGCCGATTCCGGCTCCGACGACGACGGCACGGCGCTGTTCCATGGCTGCTCCCCTGAGCACTCAACTACAGGCGTAGTAACTCCGACATCACGACCGTACTACAGGCGTAGTCAGTCGGGTAGTGGCCGGTAGTAGGTTGTCCCCATGAGCGCACCGACCGCCCCGACCGGGGAGTCCCCCGTCTCCCCGGCCTCCCCGAGTGCCAAGCCCTCCGCCGCCTCTCGCGCCGAGCGGATCGGCGACGCCGCCCTCGACCTCCTCGTCGAGCGCGGCATGCGGGGCCTGACGCACCGCGCCGTGGACGAACGGGCCGGGCTGCCGCAGGGATCGACCTCGAACCACGCCCGCACCCGTCAGGCACTCCTGGAGACGGCCGTACGCCGCCAGGTCCACTGGGAGGCGCGCGTACTCACCCCGGACGAGCTGCCGGGCGGCGGCCCGGAAGCGGAGCGCGGCGACGGCGGGCCCCCGAGCGCCGACGTCCTCGTGGACGCGCTCGCCCTCGCCCTGCACCGCTATCTCACGGACCATCGGGCGCTGCTCGTCTCCCGCTACGAGCTGGCCCTCGAGGCCACCCGCCGCCCCGAGCTCCGCGCCTTCTTCGACGCCGCGGGCTCCGCCTTCCGCGACCCGCTGGTCGCGATGATGACGGCGGCCGGCTCACCGGCGCCCGAGCGGCACGCGCTCTCCCTCGTCGCCTGGTGCGAGGGCCTGATGTTCTCCTGCGCCGCGGGTTCCTTCCACGCCGCCGTGCCCACCCTCGCGGAACTGCGCACCGGCTTCGACGAACTGCTGCGGGGCATGCTCGACACCGCCTGAAGGCCTCGGCCCCGAGGCTCCCGTGAACGGGGCGCGCGAGGCGAAAGCACTGGCGTGGCCGGGTGATCTTGGGGGACGATGCCGCGCATGACCACCGAACGCATCGAATCCGACCCTCGCGTCGACCCGTCCACGACCTCGGGCGAGCGCGAGGCGCTGGAGCAGTGGCTCGACTTCCATCGCGCGACCCTCGCGGGGAAGTGCGAGGGGCTCGACGACGCACAGCTGCGCACCCTCTCCGCCCCGCCGTCCGACCTCAACCTGCTGGGCCTCGTCCGGCACATGGCCGAGGTCGAGCGCGGCTGGTTCCGCCGTGTGCTGACCGGCGAGGACCTGGGCTGGATCTACTCCACCGAGGAGGACCCGGACCGGGACATCCACGTCACGGACGAGGACACCTACGAGGAGGCCTACGCCACCTGGCAGGCCGAGATCGCCCACGCGCGCGCCCTGGCCGCCCCGCACGGCCTCGACGACCTCGGCGTGGGCAAGCACCGCACCGGGAGGACCTTCAACCTCCGCTGGATCTACCTGCACATGATCGAGGAGTACGCCCGCCACAACGGCCACGCGGACCTGATCCGGGAGCGCATCGACGGCGCCACCGGCGACTGAGGCCCGGTCCGCGGGTCAAGGCCGGACCTGCGGCACCTCACCCGTGCGGGGCATTCCCCGCCGGTAGGGGCGCGAAGATCGCCGCCGGACCAGCAGAGTGGCGCGGTGCATGGAACCCGAACCACAGCGAAGATCCTGGTCGGGGCGGCGGTCGCCGCCCTGGCGGGCTGCGCCCCGGCGGACGCGCGACCGCCGGCGCCCGTCCCCCCGCCCGCCGCGGAGAGCTCCGTCCTCCCCGCCCAGGAAGTGGCGCCGCAGATCGTCGAGGGCCCGGCCCGCGAGGCCCTCGAAGCGGCGCTCCCCGCTCCCCCGCCCTCCGCCGTGCCCCCGCCGTCCACCGCGCCCCGGGCGACACCCGTACCCGCCGCCGCACCCGAGCGGCACCGGCGAACGGCGGTCACGCCGCAGCCGCCGGAGCCGCGCCCCGCCGCCACACCCCGGCACCACGAGACGCCGAGCCCGGCTCCCCGGCCCGCCGTACCCGACCTGCCGGGGCTCGCGGACCTGCCGAAGGAACCGCCGCAGTCCCGGGCGGACGTCTGCGACCTGGGCGAGCGGTACGGGGGCTGGGACCCGCACAGTGATCAGGCCAGGATCTGCCACGGCACGTACGGCCGGTGAGCCGCCGCCCCGTGCCCGGCGCCCCCGAGCCCCCGCCCACAGCTGCCGGCCGGACGCCCCGCCACGCTCCTCGGGCTCGTCACATGGCCCTGAGCCGCAACTCCAGGCGCTCGATCGCCGCCCGGACCCCGTTCCCGTAGCCGTCGTCGTCGAGCGTGTCGGACGCCGCGCGGGCCCGGTCCAGATGGACCCGCGCGGCGTCCGGCCGCTGGAGCTTGACGTAGTCGGCGGCGAGGTTGAGGTGGAGCGACGGGTACAGCGCGCGCAGGGCGACCGCCGAGCCGTGCGCGGCGAGCCGCTCCTCCGCGAGCCCTTCGGCCGCGCTCAGCGCCCGCAGGTCCCAGGCCAGCTCGGTGTCGGGATCGTCCTGGGCGTCGGCCATGTAGTGGGCGAGGGTGCAGCGGTGCAGCGGGTCCCCGTCGGGGCCGATCTGCTGCCACAGCACCCCGAAGCGGTTGCGGGCCTCCTCGCGGTCGCCGCCGTGCAGCAGCATCATGGCCTGCCCGATCCTGGTCATGACCCCGTCGTCCGCCGCCTGCTGCTGCTCGGTCACGCCGACCTCCACCCGTTCACCCAATGGGAGAGCCGACGCTAGCCGCACCCGGCCCGGATCCGGCCGAGGCTCAGCCGAGGTCCGGAACGCGCCAGTCGATCGGCTCGTGTCCCTGGGCCGCGACGGCCGCGTCGATCTGGGTGAAGGGCTGCGATCCGAAGAACTTCTTCGCCGACAGCGGCGAGGGGTGGGCGCCCTTCACCACCACGTGCCGGTCCTCGTCGATGAGGGGCAGCTTCTTCTGGGCGTAGTTGCCCCAGAGGACGAAGACGGCGGGGTCGGGCCGCGAGGCGACGGCGGTGATCACGGCGTCCGTGAACTTCTCCCAGCCCTTGCCCTTGTGCGAGTTCGCCTCGCCGGAGCGGACCGTCAGCACGGCGTTGAGCAGGAGGACGCCCTGCTCGGCCCACGGCATCAGATAGCCGTTGTCCGGGATCGGGTGGCCGAGCTCGGCCTGCATCTCCTTGTAGATGTTCCGCAGGGAGGGCGGGGTCTTCACGCCGGGGCGGACGGAGAAGCAGAGGCCGTGCCCCTGGCCCTCTCCGTGGTACGGGTCCTGACCGAGGATCAGGACCTTCACCTTGTCGTACGGGGTGGCGTCGAGGGCGGCGAAGACCTCGTCCTTCGGCGGGAAGACCGGTCCCTTGGCGCGCTCCTCCTCGACGAACTCGGTGAGCTGGGCGAAGTACGGCTTCTGCAGTTCCTCGCCGAGAACACCCCGCCAGGACTCGGGCAGCATGCTGGTGTCGGTCACGGTCAACAACCTCCGGTGGACGTTCCTGTCTACGCCCCAAAACCTACCGGGGGCCACTGACAGTGGCCCCCGGCGGTCTGATCACCTGTGTTCGTCCGGCCTTCTACCAGCTGGCGCGGCGGTGCAGCTCCCACAGCTGCATGACCGTCTGCGGGTCGAGCGCGCGCTCGCCGCCGCCGATGTCCTCGCCGGCCGCGATGTACAGCTTGCCCTGCCACAGGGGCAGCAGCCGGACGTCCTGGACCATGATCTCCTGGGCCTCGACGAACTCGTCCGTGACGGTCCCGCGGTCGCTCTCGCGGCGGGACTTCGGGAGCAGCTCGCCGGTGATCCGCTCGCTCACGTAGGGCGTGCCGAGGACGTTCTCCTTGCCCAGGAAGGGGGCGACGAAGTTGTCCGGGTCCGGGAAGTCGGGGAACCAGCCGCGTCCGAAGACCGGGTACTGGCCCTTCTGGTAGCCCGCCTGGAATTCCTTCCAGGGCTGGCCGTGCAGCTCGACCTGGAAGAGCTTGGACTCCTCCAGCTGCCGCTTGAGCTCGGTGAACTCGGCGGCCGTCGAGGAGCCGTACCGGTCGGTCGTGTACCAGAAGTCCAGCTTGACGGGCGTCTCGACGTCCGCGTCCTTGAGGATCTTCTTGGCCTTGGAGACGCTCGGCATGCCGTAGCGGTCGAAGAACTTGGTGGTGTGGGCGGCGATGCCCTTGGGAACCATCGAGTACAGGGGCTCGGCGGTGCCCTGGTAGACCTTGTTGACCAGTTCGTCGCGGTCGACGAGCTGGGCGATGGCCTTGCGGACGGCCGGGTCGGCGACCGAGGGGTCCTCTGCGTTGAAGACCAGGTAGCGGATGTCGGCGCCGGTGGACTCGACGAGCTGGAGGCCCTTGTTCTCGGGCTTGTCCTCCTGGAGCGCGACGACCTCCTCGGCCGTGAGGCCGCGGTAGGTGGCGTCGATCTCGTCCTTCCGGAGCGCGGTGACCATCGCCTCGGAGTCGTCGTAGTACTTGATGGTCACGCCGCCGTTCTTGCGGGCGGCGAAGCCCTTGTACGTCTGGTTCTTGGTCAGCTCGGCCGTCTTGCGCTCGTCGTACGAGTCGAGGACGTACGGGCCGGAGCCCATGAGCTTGCCGTCCGTGCGGAGCTTGTCCGCCGGGTACTCGGCCGGGTCCACGAGCGACATCGCGGGGGTCGCGAGGACGAACGGGAAGGTGGCGTCCGGCTTGTTCAGACGGAAGACGATCGTGCGGTCGCCGACGGTCTCGATCTTGCCGAGCGAGCCGAGCATCCCGTTCGGGCCGCCCTTGTGGTTGATCGTGCGGATGCGCTCGATCGAGTGCCGCACGGCCTCGGCGTCCAGTTTGTGACCGTTCGAGAACTTCAGGCCGTCCAGGAGCTTGCACTCGAAGACGCGGCTCGACGTGTCGGTGAACTTGCAGTCGGCGGCGTCCGACTGCGGTGCCGTACTGCCGGTCGGGAAACTCACCAGGGTCTGGAAGACGTTCCGGAAGAGCTCCCAGGAATTGTCCCAGGCCGCGGCAGGATCAAGCGTGGTGGGAGAACTCGTCGTACCGATGACGATTCTCTGATCCCCGGCGGATTCACTGTCCGAAAACACACCGCATCCGGACACCAGGGATATGGACGCAAGGGCTGCAGCAACCTGCAGACTGGTCCGGTTGAACACGTGCACGCTCCTCGTTCAGCCACGGGTCGGCCGACGATACCGCAGCACCCCGTCAGGTCAATGTTCGAGTCTGACGGGGCACTTGGCTCATTCGACGTATAACCGGGGCCAATCCGGACACGAATTCCGGAAAGTGTCCGGATATCGGTCACCCGACTCCGGCGTTCAGGAAAATCCCGCCGTCGACGACGAGGGTCTGGCCGGTGATCCACTCCGACTGCGGAGAGGTCAGGAAGGCCGCGGCCCCGCCGATGTCCGCGGGGACGCCGAGCCGGCCGAGCGGGTAGGAGGCGGCCGCCTCCGCCTCACGGCCCTCGTACAGCGCCTGCGCGAACTTCGTCTTCACGACGGCGGGGGCGATGGCGTTGACCCGCACGAGCGGCGCGAATTCGTGCGCGAGCTGGAGGGTCAGATTCACCATCGCGGCTTTGCTCATGCCGTACGCCCCGATGAAGGGAGAGGCGGACACACCGGCGATCGAGGCGATGTTCACGATCGCACCGCCATGATCCTTCTGCCAGGCGTGCCAGCTCCGCTGGGCGAATCCGAGCGCGGAGATCACATTGGTCTCGAAGACCTTGCGGGCCACTCCCAGGTCCAGATCGGCGATGGGGCCGAAGACCGGGTTCGTGCCGGCGTTGTTGATCAGGAAGTCCAGCCGGCCGAAGCCGTCCATGGCCGCCTCGACGGCCGCGGCCTGGTGGTCCAGGTCGTGGGCCTTGCCGGGGACGCCGATCACCCGGTCGGCGCCGAGCCGCTCGACGGCCTCCTTGAGGGCCTCCTCGCCGCGCCCGGTGATGACGACCCGGTCGCCGCGGGCGACGAGCGCCTCGGCGATGCCGTAGCCGATGCCCCGGCTCGCGCCGGTGACGAGGGCGACCTTGCCGGAGAGCTCCGGCCGTTCGTTCGCGGTCATGACCGCCTCCTCTCGCTGTGTCCGGTAGGTCAGTTGAGCGGGCCGCCGGCCACGTACATGACCTGGCCGGAGACGAAGCCGGCGTCGTCGCCCGCGAAGAAGGCGATCGCGTTCGCGACGTCCTCGGGGCGGCCGACGCGCTGGACCGGGATCATGGAGGCGGCGGCGGCCTGGAAGTCCTCGAAGCCCATGCCGACGCGCTCGGCGGTCTGCGCGGTCATCTCGGTGACGATGAAGCCGGGGGCGACGGCGTTGGCGGTGATGCCGAACTTGCCGAGCTCCTTGGCGAGCGTCTTGGTGAGGCCCTGCAGACCGGCTTTGACGGCGGAGTAGTTGGCCTGGCCGCGGTTGCCGAGCGCCGAGGAGGAGGAGAGCGAGACGATCCGGCCGAAGCCCGCGTCCACCATGTGCTTCTGGCAGGCCTTCGACATCAGGAAGGCACCCTTGAGGTGCACGTTCATGACGAGGTCCCAGTCGGACTCGGACATCTTGAAGAGCAGGTTGTCGCGGAGCACGCCGGCGTTGTTGACGAGGATCGTCGGCGCGCCGAGCTCGGCGGCGATCCGCGCGACGGCGGCCTCCACCTGGGCGCTGTCGGAGACGTCGCAGCCGACCGCGAGGGCGGTGCCGCCCGCGGCGGTGATCTTCTCGACGGTGTCCTTGCAGGCAGCCTCGTCGAGGTCGAGTACGGCGACGGCGCGGCCCTCGGCCGCGAGGCGGAGCGCGGTGGCGGCGCCGATGCCTCGTGCGGCACCCGTGACGACGGCTACGCGCTGCTCGGTGGTGGACATGCTTGGTTCTCCTCGCCCTTGGATCGTCCCTGACCGCGGACGGACCGAGCGTGCCGCTCACGCGTCCCGCACATGAGCGACCGCTTAGTATCGTCCGCAGAACGAGACGCTAGAAGCGATGGCACCCGGTGTCAACGGCCCACCGGGTGCCCCAGGTCACGCCCCGTGGCGGAACGGCGACGGACGCCGCCGCCGACGGGCTCAGCGCACCAGCAGATCGAGGAGGCGCTCCACCTCGGCCTCCGGGTCGGCGGTGAGCCCCGTGTGCACGGGACCCGGCTGCACGACCGTGGAGCGGGGCGCGATCAGCCAGCGGAAGCGCCGGCCCGCGTCGTCCCGCGCGGCCTGTCCGGCGTCGTCGCCGCCGAGGCAGACCCCCTCGACGGCGCGCAGCGCGGCCCGGACGCCCGTGACGTCCGCCGTCGGGTCGAGGACCGCCAGCTTGGCCTCGTCCAGGTGGGTGCGGGCGGCCACGTAGGACCGGGCACGGCAGTAGACGACCACGCCCGCGTTGAAGCACTCGCCGCGCTCGACCCGCGGCACCACGCGCAGGAGCGCGTACTCGAAGACATCGCGCTGGGTCACGTGGTGCTGTCCTTCTCGGTGGAGTGCGTCCGGGGCGCGAGGCGCTCGGCCAGCCAGCCGGGCGGCTGCTGGGGCCGGTTCTCGGTACGGGGGCCGAGCGTGATCCGCTCGTGGATGGTGGCGGCGCGGGGCAGGAGCGCGTCGACGTAGGCCGCGCGCACCTCGTCGGTGTGGGAGAACCCGGGCTCGTCGACGAGCCACTCGTCGGGTACGTCGGCGGCGACCGCTTCGAGCAGCTCGCGGGTGACGAGCGGCGCGAGTTCGGCGGCCGCGGCGGCGACGTCCGGTCCGAAGGGCGCGAGCGCGTGGTCGGAGGCGTCGTACGGCTTGGCGGCGGAGGCCTGCGCGCCCGGCCAGTTGTGGTGCCAGATCATGGTGGCGCCGTGGTCGATGAGCCACAGGTCGCCGTGCCACACCAGCATGTTCGGGTTCCGCCAGGACCGGTCGACGTTGTTGATCACGGCGTCGAACCAGACGACCTTGCCGGCCTCCTTCGGATCGACCTCGTACGCGAGCGGGTCGAAGCCCAGCGAACCGGGGAGGAAGTCCATGCCCAGGTTGAGCCCGCCGCTCGCCTTGAGCAGCTCCTGGACCTCCTGGTCGGGCTCGGAGAGGCCGATCACCGGGTCGAGCTGGATGGAGACGAGCTCGGGGACGCGCAGCCCGAGCCTGCGCGCGAGCTGTCCGCAGACCACCTCGGCGACGAGGGTCTTGCGACCCTGGCCCGCGCCCGTGAACTTCATGACGTACGTGCCGAGATCGTCGGCCTCGACGATCCCGGGGAGCGAGCCGCCCTCACGCAGGGGCGTGACATAGCGGGTCGCTACGACCTCTTCCAACACTTTCCCAGGCCACCCATCTCTTCAGCCTTATAATCCACGGATGACGACTTCGCCGGGGCGAAGAGGCGGGAATCGCCGGTCAACGGCGCTGGGGAGAATCTGGGGAGTTTCGGCCGGCGGGCCAGACTCCCCGCTCCCCAAGCAGACCGTCGATGGTGCCACGCCCCTTGCTGCCAGCTTCCGGCATGAAGTGAGCATAGTAACCGAGGGTGATCGCCGGCGAGGAGTGTCCGAGCCACCGAGCCAGTGTCACGACGGACTCTCCGGCTTCCAACATGATCGAGGCGTAGGTGTGCCGAAGCACGTGGAATTCTTACTCGCGAATGCCTGGTGTTGGGCCAGCGGGACCATAAGTTCACCGAAGCCAGCGGTATGTCCCGATCAGGTCGAATCTCCGGTCAAGGCGTTGAGGAGCGCCATGGCCTCATATCGGGTCAGCAGCTCATGGAAGCGCTCGTTGCGGAAGTTCCGCAGGCACGCGTAGCAGCTGCTCTCCGGGCCGCACTCGCAGGCCGCCACCCGGGCAAGCGCAGCAGAGACAACCGGTTCGAGCCGCTCGCCCATGGACACGGCGTTGCCCGCGCCCCCCGGAGTGGTGTCGAAGAGCAGCAGGGACGGCATGCCGTCGGTGCCGGTGTGAACCGTGCCGTCGATGTCGTCGCGACTGATCTCCAGGTGCGCGGCGGCGCCTTCGAGCAGTGCGTACAGGCCGGAGCGCAGACGGGCCACGGTGGCGGTCAAGGCTGTGAGCGGGTCCAGATGGATCTGGAGGAAGTCGGTCTGGTATCGGTGTGCGAGAGAGACGACACGGAGGGGGCCCGTGCACTGGGTGTCTTTCAGTAGGTGCGGGTGTCCGCCGCGCGGAGGCCCGGCCTGTGCGTGCGGACGGCCCCAGCCGCACCAGTCGCAGATCTGGTACCCGGCGCCGGCCGGCCCCTCGGAGACGACCACCATCTCTCCCCGGGTGCCCGCCGACCAGAGCGTGGTGTGGCCGGAGACGAAGGCGGTCGCGCCTTCCTGGAGGTCGGCGGTGTCGGTGGACATGTGGACGTCGCCGTACCAGGACCGTCGTGGCGGCGTCTGCCCCGGGCGGCGCTGCGGGCCGCGCGCGGCGACGAAACCGTAGACCGGTTCGACGTACCGGCGTTGCGCGGCCGCGGACTGCGTGCCGCAGGCTGCGCAGAAGGGGTCCACGGGTTCGGTGGCTTCCCGGTAGCGGCCGCAGGCCGCGCACACGGCGTAGTGGCGGCTGACCAGTTCGCGGTCCGGCAGCCGGTAGACGCCGGCTGACGCCCACAGGTGGCCGCCCGCCACGATCTCGGCCCCCGGGGCGTACTCGTAGACGGCGGCGCTCAGGTCACGGGTGAGTTCGAGTTGCCCCGAGACGGCGCCGCCCTCCTGGGGAATGCGCAGTTCGACGGTGTCCACGGGAAAGCCGTACTTGGGCAGCACGTTGCGGTTGGCGAGGACGCCGAGCAGTTCGCGTTGGGTGAGGTTGCGGATGACCTTCTCGTACATCTCCGCCTGCCGGTACTTGCGGGCGGCCGCGGCCTGCTCGCGGCGTTCGCTGTACGAGGTGACATCCTGGTCGAGGATCTGCTGTGCGGCACGCAGGAGCCGGTCCAGTTCGGCGACCCAGTCGCCGGAGTCGATGCCGATCTCTTTCTGGACCTGGTCGGGGAGAACCCGGCGCAGGGAGACCATGACGCTGTCCGGGACGGGGGTCAGCCAGTCGCGCACCGTGTGGGCGGCGATCTCGCCGGTGGTGTCGTCGGGAAGGAAGAACTCTCCCGCCTTGCGCCAAATCCGGCCCCGCTCGTCCTTCATGGCACGGAAGAAGGCGGCGAGCGCGATGGAGTGGGCGTGGCGGCGGTCGATCCGGACGTTGTCGACGGGGACGATCGGGGCCCGTACCTCCCCGGCGATCATCCGCTCGGGCTCCGCGAACCGGGAGAGGTCGTGGGGCCGCCGCTGCGCGTAGGTGAGGACGAGCGCGGCCGAGTCGGCGCGGCGGCCGGCGCGGCCGGCGCGCTGGACGTAGTTGGCGGTGGAGGGCGGCATGTTGCGCAGGACGACGGCCTGGAGTTCACCGACGTCGACGCCGAGTTCGAAGGTGGTGGAGCAGGAAAGGGCGTTGACCTGCCCTCGGACGAACTCCCCCTGGATCTCGGCGGCCTTCTCCCCGGTCCACTGCGCGGTGTGCTCCTGGGCGCGCAGTGGAACGGGGTCGAAGGTCAGATAGAGGCGCCGCAGGTGCTCGTCCGTCTCGGGCGACGGCTTGAAGTCCTCCAGGCGTCCTGTGCAGCGCAGCGTCGGGCACACACCGCGTACGGACACCGCGGTGATGCGGCGGCAGCGGTCGCAGGCGTACAGCGGACCGCTGTCCGCCGTCACCGGCCGCAACCGCAGCCAGGCGTGGTCGAGTCGGCGGACGACACCGATCCCGGGCTGGTTCTCGGACGGTAGCCAGTCGGCGAGGTGACCGGTCGTGAGGTCGGTCCACAGGCGGTTCAGGACATCGAGGGCGGTGGACCGTCGTTCGCCCCGGTGGCCGAGAGCATCGAGTACTCGTACGAGGTAGTCGACGCGTCGGTTCGAGGCGCTCGCGGCGCTGGGCAGCCAGCTGATCACCCTGCGCTTGGCCTCGGAGCCCTGGGAGCGGACCCAGATGGGCCCCTTGCGCGGGGCGAACGCCTCGTCGCCCGCGTCGACGTCCTCGGGCATGGTGAGCGCGCCCTGGTTGCGCAGGGTACGCAGGAGTTCCTGCAGCAGCAGCCATGCCTCGTCGTCCGCGAGGCCGAGTGAGGTGAGGGCGGCGGGCGGCTGCCAGAAGGGCTCGCGGTCGATGTCGATCCGGAGCAGGCCGAGGCCTTCGAGTGACTGGCGGTCGTCGAGGCTGAGCACTTCCTGCATCACCCACAGGGCCACTTCGCGCTGCTTGGCCTGGCGGGAGTCGTTGCGGCGAAAAACTCCGGCGCGGTCGGCGGCGCGGATGGTGTGGGCGACGAGGTCGTCGATGTGCAGGGGCTCGTCGGGGCCGGGGCAGCCCTGCCGGACGGCCTGGGTGATCAGGCGCCGGTGCTGGATGCGGGTGTAGGAGTCCTCCAGGTAGGGCGCGAAGTACGCGGCGGCCTGTCGGCTGTCGCTGAAGAACAGCAGCTTGCGGCCCTGTCCGGGCAGTGCGGCGGCCGGGCCGTCGGTCGCCGGAGGCAGTGCCTGGTAGAGGGCGGTGCTGAGGACGGCGGCCGAAGCCTCGTTGCCCGCCTCGAAGAGGCGGATCATGCCGTGACCGCGAGCTCCGCATGCGAGGCATGCGGCCGGGGTGCCCTCGTGGGTGTCGAGCTGGTGGACGCGGCGCAGTTCGGTGCCACCGCATCCGGGAGCGGCGCAGGATGCCGTGGCCGCGGGGTGCACGGCCGCGCAGCGGGTGCACAGCCTGCGTTCCTTGAGGCCGCCCTTGGCGCTGTCGCCGAGTGTCTCGTCGTCCTCGTCGGCGCCGGTGTCCGAGCCGTCCCCGTCGAGGAGCAGCCAGGTGTGAGGGCTGTCGGGGGACTTGCGGTGTGCGAGGCGGGCTTGTGCCCCCTTGCCGGTGAAGGTGCCGTGCAGGTGTACGGCACCGCAGCGGCGGCAGGCGCCCAGTTCGAAGGACGGGCGGGCACAGCGCGCGCAGGTCTCGTGGCGGGCCAGGTCGAGGTGGGGGCCTGCCGGGTCGAGGCAGGTGAAGGCGCCTTCCGTGGCGCGGGCGAAGAGGTGGTAGCGGGCGGAGAGCACGGGAGCGCCGTCGGTGTCGGTCACCTGGCTGGCGAGTTGGATGAGCGCGGTGACCGCCGCGGGTCCGACGGGGTCACCGGGGAAGACGTCGCGGGCGATCTCGTTCACGGGCCGGGGTCCGTCGGCCATGGCCCGGCGCAGGGCGGCGGTGCCGGCCTCGGCGGCGAGGGCGGTGGCCGCGGTCGTGTCGGCGGGCAGGCCGTGCATGCGGGCGGCCGACACGATCTCCGGTTCGGGGTCGGCGGTCGTGGCCAGGCGCAGGTACTCGGTGGTCGGCAGCGGTCCCCAGTGCGGGCCGTCGGGTGTCCCGACCCGGGTGGCGGTGACCAGGTCCTGGGCGGCGGGGTCGCTCGCGTCCCACCGGAAGGGGACGTCGAAGAGGGCCTGGGCGAAGGCGGTGACGGCGGCCGGGTTCTCGTCCGCTCCGACGGTGGCACTGGTGGCGATGGCCTGGATCTCCCGCCCCTGCCCCACACGGTCCTTCAAGCGGCGCAGCAACATGGCGAGTTCCGCGCCGCGCGCTCCGTCGTAGACGTGGGCCTCGTCGACGACGACGAACCGCCAGGAACCCGCCTGCTCTCCCTCGAAGAGGTCCATGTCCTGGGGGCGGAGCAGCAGGTACTCCAGCATGGCGTAGTTGGTGAGCAGGAGGTGGGGCGGTGTGGCGCGCATCTCGCGTCGGCTGAGCAGTTCGTTGGGCAGGCGCGGTTCGCCGGGGTTGAGCTGCTCGAAGGTGTCGGCGGCGCGCTGCGGATCGTCCTTGGTGTCGCCGGTGTAGCGGCCGAAGGTGATGTGGGGGGTGTCGGCGAGCAGTCGGCGCAGTCGCTTCATCTGGTCGTTGGCCAGGGCGTTCATCGGGTAGAGCAGCAGGGCGCGGACACCGGGGCCGAGAGTGCCGCGGGCGTGTTCGGCGGCGAGGGTGTTGAGGACGGGCAGGAGGAAGCTCTCGGTCTTGCCGGAGCCGGTGCCGGTGGCCACGACGAGGTTGCGTCCGGCGACGGCCTTGCGCAGCGCCTGTTCCTGGTGCCGGTACAGGGGACGGTCGGCGGGCAGTGCGGGGCCGGTCAGCTGCCGGAACGCGGGGTCGAGTACGCCCTCTGCGACGAGCTCGTTCAGGGTGGCGCCCGGCGCGTAGGCGGGGGTGGCCTCCAGCAAGGGCCCCTTGGTGAGCAGCGGGCTGGTGTCGATGGCGTGGGCGAGGGCCTCGGCCAGGCGGGGCTCGCGCAGGGGCAGCAGGGAACGCAGGTAGCGGCGGTAGGTGTCGCTGATCATGGTGGAGGTGGCGAGCGGGTCGAGGCTGTGCACGGGAGGCTCCGATGTGACGGTCGGCTTCTGACGAGTGGTGGGGCGGTACCGGTGCGGTACGGGCTGGACGGGAACCGGTGGTCAGCCGGTGCTGTGCACGGCCTCCGCGGTGACCAGGCATTCCGCGAGGGCGATGTCGACGGCAGTGAGATCCGGTGCGTGGGACGCGATGGGCGTCCACAGGTGGCGAAGTCCCCGTTCCAGACCGGCGGCACGGGCGTCACCGGCGGCGGCGAGTCTCGCGATCAGCGCGCATCCCAGAGACAGTTGAGGGACCCTCATCCAGGCTTCGCCCGGCCCGTGCAACTGGCCCGGGTCCCGTCCGCGGAGGGTCTGGGCCAGGTCGGGGTGTCCGTCGTCCAGGAAGATCGATACGGCGTCCAGGCCGTCGCGGAACTCCTCACCCGTGGCGTGGTACTGGAGGTTCTTGCGGGCACGGAACGCCTGCCAGGCCGCGTCGGCACGGGTATCGGGGTCCAACAGGCCCCGCGGGACGACACGGGCACTTCGCCACACGGCCTGCTGCTGGAGTTCGGGGAGCTGGTCGAGGGCACGGGTCTGGGCGTCGAACCGGCCGACCGCGCCGCTCGGATCCGCGTGCCCGGCCAGCAAGGCCATGGCGGTGCTTCCCAGGAACTGGCCCACCTGGTCGAGGAGTTCTCCCTCCTCTGGGTACAACTCGCCGACGTCATAGGCGAGGTCACCGGAGAGGTACGGCAGCAACGGGGCCGTGAGCAGCAGCGCACACAGGGGCGCCTGCCGCCAGACGTGACGTACGGTGGCAGAGTTCGCCACCTCTCGAATCCTCAGGGCGGCGAGACCGCTGCCGGCGAGCACGGAGGCGAGTTCGCCGGAGCGCAGTGTGCTGTCGGCCGCTCCCGTGAGGGCGGTGGGCCCGGCGTTCGCGAGGGCGCTGCGGCATTCCGCCGGTGCCGTCTCTCTGGCTCCGCACGCCTGCAGGTCGCGTCCGCGGGCGGCCACGATCCACTGGTAGGGGATCGCGTCGGTGTCGCGCGGCAGCGCGCCGTGTCCGGCCAGGTACTCGGAGACCCTGGCGCCGGTTCCGTGGCCGGCAGCGAAGGTCCACGGGGACCGGCGCAGCACGAGGGTGTCGCGATCGCCCAGGCGGGGCCATCCGGGAGTGGTGGGTGTGGGGGCGCTCGCGTTCAGGTGCACGATCAGGGGACCGAGCGACCGCCAGGCCGAGGGCAGCGGGATACGGCCGCTCTGGTCGACCGTGGCCGTCAACGGCTGCTCCCACGGGGCGAAGACGGCGTACAGGCGGGCGGTCAGTGCGCCAGGGTGGCGCAGGCCCCGCAGCAGCAGTCCGCCGCCGTCCGGTACGACGTCCTCCGCGATTGGCTGGGTGCGTACGGTCGCGACATGGATGCTCTCCCCCGCGACCAGCAGCCGTATCTCGGCTTTCACGCAGTCGCGCACGGTGTCGGCGAGGGCCGCCAGTGAGTACCGCAGGTCTCCTCTGCGCGTGCGAGTGCGGCGTTCCGGACGCAGGGTGTGCAGGGTCGTCCCCTCGACGACCAGTGCCAGCTGGGGGGTCACCGCCACCGCCTGTTCGGGCAGGCGGACGGTCAGGGCGCTCTCCCCGGCCAGGTCCGTCGCGTCGATGTCGAGCGGCCGGACGGACCAGGTCAGGGGTTGGCCGCCGAGCTCGAGGCGGACCTCGGAGTGCGGGATGCATGCCTCGACGGCGAACCGACGGATCCCGTCGCCCAGTAGAACGCTCTTGGCGATCTCGTACGGAGAGAACGCGACGGAGTGCGCGGAAGCGGTGACCGCTCCGCCGGCGCCGAGGGTCAGCCGAGCAGGGACCAGGCCCCCGTGCGAGGCAAGCAGACGCCACTCGGCGGTCGGTTCGGCCGTGATGCCCTCGGCGAGGAAGGCCGCCAGCCGACGACTGCGCCGGGAGCCGACGCGGTGGACGAAGATCTCGTACGGTCCCAACAGCGGGCGGGGTACGTCCCTCCACGGGTCGATGAGCGCCCCGGGGGCGCCGGTGTGACGGGCGAGAGGCTCCCCGTGGCCACGGCGGCGTACTTCGGCCTGCCAGAGCCGCCCGTCCGGCTCACCGGCGCGACGAGGGAGCCGGAGAGCGGGCGGACGGTGCCACACGGGTGCTCCGTCGTCGCCTGTGATCCAGGGCAGCGTCGCCCCGCCCTCCCAGCCGAGCGGCCGTCCGGCGGCGACTTCCAGCCAGCTTCCCGGGACCGCGGCGGAAGTTCGTACCCGGGTCACCCCGGTCAGCGACACCCTGCTCAAGGTCCAGCCGTTCCAGCCGTACGGAGTGGGCAGTTCCACGACGGCGGAGTCGGTGCCCTCGGTCTGCAGGGTGCCCGCGTGCAGGAGGTGGATCTCGGCGGCGGGAAGGGGCTCGTCCGGGGGGATGCGGTGGCCGTCGGCATCGAAGGCCAGGAGGGCGGTGTCCGGGTCCACGACGGCCGAGACATGGGTGGTCCCCGTCGCATCCGTCGTCTCGACGCGGCGCACGGGGCCCGGCAGTATCCAGTAGGGCGGCCGGACCGTGAACACCTCACCGTCGGCGGACAGTTGCCAGTCCCCCGCGTCCGGCTCGCCGGGCAGGGTCAGCCGCACACTGCCTGCGCCGGGGCCGAGACGGAGCTCGGGGGGAGGGGCGACGCTGCGGGACGGGGCGACCGAATCGGCCGCCGCGGCCGGGGCGCGCCATGTCCAGCCCAGCGAGCGGGCGGCCTCGTGCGCGGCGCGGCTCCACTCGCCGGGGTTCTCCGGGGCGGCTCCGTGTGACCCCAGGTCGGGGCGCGCCGCGAGCACGCGCGCGCGTGCTTCGGCCACCAGACGCGGGAGTCCCGGGCCGTCGGCCATTGCCACGGTGTAGATCGCGCAGGCGGGCCAGCGTGCGAAGACCGTGTCACGTGCGAAGCCGGAGTGGTCCGCCAGCAGACGGTACGCCACCAGCGCCTCCAGGACGAGCGCGGTCCGTACGGCGGCGGCCGGCTCCGCTGCGCCGATGGAGGGCTCCCCCGCCTCGCGCCAGGCCCGCTCGCAGTCGTCCAGCAGCTGCGTGGGATCAACCAGCATGTCCCGCCCCTTCCCCCGCCCCGGACGTACGCGATCTCACCCCGGGACCGACCATCGTTGTACGTTCTACCATTCCTTCACATAAGGAGCATGGGGGATCTTCAGGTGAACAGTGCGCTCCCACCTGGAGCGTGGCTGATTGTCAGTGGTGGGTGGTGCAATGCGAGAAGGCTCGTCGCACCGCTGTAGAACACATGGGGGCACTCTGATGACGACGGACATCGAGGCCGGTGCACAGGCCCTGCTGCATGAGGCGCTGGTGGCTGCCGCGGGCCCGCAGCGAGCCCTGACTCCGGTGGCCTTGCGGGGGCTGCTGGTCGGAGTGGATCCCGCGGTGGTGGCCGAGGTGGTGAGCCGGGTGATGGCGGAGGGGGTCGCACTGCCTCCGGCCGCGGTGGCCGCGTTCGGTCTGCACGGCGGTTCCGGGGCTCCGGCGACGCCAGAGCCTCCCGCAATCGCGGAGCCGCCCAGCCACACGCAGGGTGAACGCCGGGTTCCAGCGGAGCCTAAGCCGGAATCACGAAGATCGCCCCACTTCGCTCTTGAGCTGAGCCAGGACAGCCGACTGGACCTTTCCGCGTTGACCGTTGGAGCGCTTGGTACTGGCGTTTTCTCGGCGCCCCAGCCGCCGCTGCGGGCCGAGAAGCCGCACGAGACGCCCGCCGATCCAGCGACCGTGCCTCCCGCCCAACCTCCGCCGAACCCTCGCCCCGAACCCGGCGCCGACGCCCCGCAGGAGGACGCTTCCCCACGTCAGGCCGCGTTCGACTCCCTGAAGCACTACCGCAAGGAGATAGGCAGGTTCCCGCTACTCTCCCGACAGCAGGAGGCGGAGCTGGCCCAGGCCATCGAGGCGGGACTGCTGGCTCGCGAGCAGTTGGACGAGGCCGGCAGGAAGATCGCCCCGAAGCTGCGGCGTGAGCTTGAACAGCTCGTCCGGCTCGGAGAACTGGCGTTCACTGACTTCGCCCACGCGAACCTACGGCTGGTGGTAAGTATGGCCACCTGGTACACAGGACGCGGGCTGGACCTCATGGATCTGATCCAGGAGGGCAATGTCGGCATGATCCACGCGATCGAGAAGTTCGACCACCGCAAGGGCTTCAAGTTCTCGACGTACGCAGTCCAGTGGATCCGGCAGGCGATCCAGCGGGCCATAGCGGACCAGAGCCGCACTGTCCGACTTCCGGTGTACGCCCACGACATCCTGATAGCACTGCACAAGGCCGCCCGGGAGCTTGGGCATGACGCGCCTGCCGACGCTCTCCCTGCAGTGGCGGCCCACGCGGAGGTACAGCTGGACAAGGCAGCCGAGCTTCTGTCTCACGTGCGCCGCACCCTCCCATTGGAGGATCTGACCGAGGCGATCGGTGACGATGCGCTGCACGAGGAGGCCGACCCAAGCGTGCACGGAACGCACTGGTCCGAATCCGACGCCTACTACAAGAACCTGTCTCCGAAGGAGGTCCACTACATCCTCGGCTGTCTCAGCGAACGAGAGCGCCGGTTGATCACCTTGCGGCACGGGCTCGACGGAGGACCAGAGCTGACGCTCGAGGCCACAGGCCGAATCCTGGGTGTCACGAGGGAACGCGTACGCCAGGTCGAGTCGAAGGCGATGTCGAAGTTGCGCGGGCGGACCTTGGAGTACCTTCACCCTCCGGTCGTCACTCCACCACCCCTTCATGTCGAGCCGTGCACCACCGTCTCAGCAGATCCGCCCCTCGACCTCGCCGACGAACTCCACGTCACCCGAAAAGTCCACCACACCGGACGGATCCTGGTGGACCGGCAGACGATCGACGTGGGTGTGCAGTACCGCGGCAAGACCGTCACGGTACTGCTGGAGGACGACTGGTTCCGGGTGTTGTTCGAGGGCCGCCCAATCGCGGCTTCTCCTCGGCGCCACCTTCCCCGATCGCGCAGGACCTACGGCATCTGCGATTGAACGCAGTCGCTGTCTCACCCTGGCAGGAACTCACTGGCCCGCCCGCTGTACGACACATACAGCGCCTCCCGCGCCCTGGTGCAGGCGACGAACAGCAGGCACCGTTCGGCGGCCAGGTCGGTGGTGTGCTGAATGCCGTCCACCTCGGCCGGGGTGACGGCGGGCGCGAACGGGAAGGCGGAGCGGGTGACCCCGGCGACGGCGACGCACCGGTGCTCCAGCCCCTTCATGCTGTGCAGCGTCGACACCCGCACCCCCACCACACTCTCCGGTTCCCCGTCCCGCACCCGCACCACCGGGACGCCGACCGCGGCGAGGCGGTCGCCGAGTTTGCCCGCCAGCGTGTTGAAGCGGGCACAGACGGCGATGTCCGAGGGCGCGACCCCGGCGTCCATCCAGCCGCGCACTTGCCGGACGACGGCGTCGGCCTCTTCGTTCTCACTCCCGTGCCCCTCGCACACGGGCTGTGCGCCGTGCAGCAGCGAGCGGTATCCGGTGAGGGTGTCGTGGACGTCGCCGGTCAGGTCGGCGACGGGCTCGCTGTCGAGCAGGCCGCGGGCCCAGCGCAGGATCTCCTCGGTGCAGCGGTAGTTGACGCGCAGTCGTCCGCTGCGTCCCGCGACGGAGATGCCGAGGGAGCGCAGGGAGACCCGGGCGTCGTAGATCCGCTGGTGCGGGTCGCCGGTGACGAACAAGTCGTCGGGCCCTTCGGGGGCCAGGACGCGCAGCAGCCGCCACTGCGCCGGGTGCAGGTCCTGCGCCTCGTCCACGACGACATGGTCGTACGACGGTCCCTCGCCCGGTTTGTCGCGCAGCAGCCGGGTGGCCTCGGAGCAGACCTGGAGCCAGGTGTGCGCCCGGTCACGGGCCAGGCCATCCTCGAACACGGTCACGGCCTGCCAGACGCGCCGCCGCTGGGCCTGCCCGAGCGCGCTGCCGCGTCCACGCCGCTCGCAGGCCAGGTACTCCTCCTCGCTCCGCAGGTCCTGGGCGAGGACCACGTGCCGGTACTCCTGGGACAGGAACGCCTCGTTCCACGGCAGTTCGAGGCAGCGGGCCACGCGCTGCCAGCGGGGCCGCTCGTCCCGGTCGCCGAGCGCCGTCCCCGGGTTGCCGCGCAGTTGCCGTACGACGCGGTGAGCGACGGCGTCGACGGTGGTGACGTCGACACGGGCGAGCAGCGCCGGGTCGTGGTCGAGCAGCAGGGCGAGGCTGCTCTGGAGGGAGCGGGCCAGGGCTCCGGTGTAGGTGGTGAGGAGGACGCGCGTGTCGGGTGCCCGGTCCAGGAGGTGCTTGACCCGGTGCAGGGCGACGACCGTCTTTCCGGTGCCGGGGCCACCGGTGATCTGGGCGGGTCCGGCATAGCCGGGCCGGTAGGCGATGCGCCGCTGGGTGGGGTGGAGGAAGATCCGCCAGGCGGCGAAGGGCTTGGTCAGGATGTCGGCGAGGTCGTCGGGGCCGGTGACGAGCGCGATGCGGCTGCGGGTGCGGGTGACGGCGGCGGCCAGGTCGTCCCCGGCGGTGTCCTCCCCCGCCGCGCTCTCGGCGACGGTCGTCTTCTGGCGTACGGCGACGAGGTCCCGGTAGATGTCGTCGGGGTCGAGGCCCTCGGCGAGCAGCCACAGCGCCTCGTACTGGTCCTCCGGCATCAGCGACCCGAACGCCTCCAGTTGCGCCTTGCCGGTGACGGTGCGGGCGGCGCGCAGGGTGACGTCGTCGACGCCGAGGTGCCGCAGGACGGTGTCCGACCAGGGGGCGAACAGGAGTTGGGGGGCCGCGGCGGCCTCCTGAGCGAAGAGCGGGGTGATCTGCTCCATGGCGGTCAGGTCGCGCACTTCGAGGCAGCGGGTCACGGAGTTGACCGTGTAGAGCCGTCGGCGGGCCCAGGAGTAGGCCTTGTCGTGGGGGACGACGAGGACGAAGACGAAGAGGTCGCTGCCGTCGTCGGGCGCGAGCAGCACTATGCGCAGGCCGTCGTCGACGCGGATGGTCCGCATCCGCGGGTCGCGCGAGCTCACCACCGACTCCAGGTGCAGCCCCTTGTCCGCGTGAAGTTGCGGGACCGTCAGCTGCTGGAACTTGGCCATCGCCTTGTGGACGCGGGCGCGGGCCGGCTTGTCCAGCCGGTCGACGCCCTCCCAGAACGTGTTGGTGATCGCGATCTGCGGCATGTTCCCCACCCTTCGACAGCACCGGCCGACAGACTATCTGTTGACTCAGTTTACGAAACCCTCCATGATTCGTCGCAGGAGTTGCCGCACGACACAGGGGCATCGCGAGCGCGGGGGTTGTTGGGGAGATGACACTGCTGGAACCGGAAATGGACGGCCAACTCGTCCTGGAAGACGACTGTGTGGACCTCTTCGATCTGGCCGGTGACCCCCTGGACGCGGCCGTGGCCCGGCTGCAGGCGGGCGTGAAGCCGACCGCCGAGGACATCGCCCTGCTCACCGAGGCGGCCCGCACCGCGCAGCGCGCCTTCGAGGAGGTCGGCGCGGCGAACGACGTACTGGACGACGCCTCGGACCTGGGCGAGGACCTGACGACTGCACTCGCGGAGACCTTGCGGCGCCGAGACCGGGCCGAGGTCCCGGCGCTGCTCGGCGCCCTGCGAGCCCAGGCGGCGCGCGTCGAACGCTCCGAGGCCGTACGTACGATCGCCAACCGCGTCCTCGGCAACGGCGGACCGGACGAACCGGCCGCCCTGACCCCTGTCCCCGCCCTCACCCCCGCCCTGCTGCCCCGCGTGCCGTCCGTGTACGACGACGAGGAGGCGGGCGCGAGCCTCGCCGACCTGTGGGAGCGTCAGGAACGCCTGGAGCGGGTTCAGGACCGGGTGCGCGGGGAGCGGGTGGAGCACGTCGCGGCGCACCTGGTCGCGCTCGCGGAGCGGATCGTCGACCGGGCCTTCCTGGACGCCCGGTTCACGCGGGCTGCACTTGACGAGATGGACCGGGCTTACGCGCTGTGGTGTGCGTGCCTCGACGAGGGCTGAAGTGCCCCTGACTGTCGCCGGGAAGCCCTAAAGTCCTTCCCACGCGCTACGACCGGACCGATTGCCGAGGGGGACGCCGTGCAGGCGAAGGAGACGCTGTTCGCCGATCTCGTCCAGGGCAGGGCACAGCAGTTCCAGGTGCCGCTCTATCAGCGGACGTACTCCTGGACGGAGAAGCAGCTCAGACAGCTGTGGACCGACATCCTGGAGCAGGCCGAGCTGCTGGAGTCCGGGGAGAAGGCGAGCACACACTTCCTGGGGTCCGTGGTGCTCGCGCCGTCGCCGCAGAACGAGGCGACCTTCCCCCGCTGGCTCGTCGTCGACGGACAGCAGCGGCTGACCACGCTGTCGCTCGCCCTGGCCGCGATCCGCGACCACATAGCGGACGGCGAGCCGGACGAGGCCGAGCGCATCGACGAGGAATACCTCATCAACAAGCGCAAGAACGGGAGCGATCGCTTCCGACTGCTGCCGACCCAGGCTGACCGGGCGCAGTTCGCGGCATACGTGCGCGGGCCGCTCTCAGAGCAGGCCGCCGGCGGAGCCGTCGCCGCCGCCTACGGCTACTTCCGCCGCAAGCTCGTCGAGGCCGCCGATCCGGCCGCCCCGCAGGACGTGCTCCGCATCGAGGAGGCCATCACCTCCCGGCTCACGCTGGTGGCGGTGACAGCCGAGCGCGCGGACAACGTGCACCGCATCTTCGAGTCCCTCAACAACACCGGCCTCAAGCTGAGCCAGGCCGACCTGCTGCGCAACTACCTGTTCATGCGTCTGCCCACCCGCGGTGAGCACATCTACGAGACCTACTGGCTTCCCTTGCAGGACAGTCTGAGCAACGACGAGCTGGAACAGCTCATGTGGTTGCAGCTGGTGCTCGACGGAGACGACCGGGTCCGCCGCCAGGACCTGTACGCGGCTCAGCAGCAGCGCTTCGAGCGGGGTGAGGTCAGCGAGGCGGAGATCGAGGCGTACATCAGGGAGTTGTACCGGCGCGGCGCCCTCTTCCGTCGGCTGCTCCACCCCGAGGAAGAGGCGAACAAAGCGGTCCGCGCCCATCTGCACCGTCTGGACACCTGGCAGGCCCAGGTCACCTATCCCGCGCTGATGCTGCTGCTCGACCGGCGCGAGCGCGGGGAGCTTGACTCCACGGACACGGCCCGCGCGATGTCGTACGTCGAGAGCTTCCTGGTGCGCCGGATGATGTGCCGGGTGCCGACGAACAACCTCAACCGGATCTTCCAGGCAGTGCCCGGGCAGCTCCCGCTGGACGTGGCTGTCGCCGACGGGCTGCACCAGCTCCTCTCCGCCGAGAACCGCTTCTGGCCCGATGACGACGAGCTGCGCGAGAAGGTCCGGACGGCGCCCTTCTACAAGTTCGGACGCGGGCACCAGCGCAAGATGGTGCTCCAGCGGTTGGAGGAGAGTTACGAGCATCCCGAACCGGTCGACTTCGCCGCCGCGCAGCTCACGATCGAGCACGTCATGCCGCAGTCGCCGGGCGACGAGTGGCTCCGGATGTTGAGCGAGGACGTGGTCGACGGTGAGAGCGCGGAGGACCTGCACTCCCGACTCCAGCACACGCTCGGGAACCTGACGCTCACCGCGGTCAACGCGGAGTTGTCCAATCACCCCTTCGAGCGCAAGCAGGACCTGCTCCAGGGCAGCCACCTGGAGATGAACCGCCGCATCGCGGCCACAGAACGGTGGGGCGCGGACGAGATCCGCGCACGTGCCGACGAACTCGCCGACCGCGCGATCGCGCTGTGGCCGGCTCCGTTGCGCGGAGTCGGCCGAGCGGAGCGGAGCCGGGACTGGAACCTGGCCCACCAAGTGCTCGCCGCGCTCCCCCACGGTACTTGGACGTCGTACGGCGATCTCGCGGCGTTCATCGGCTCCGGAGCCCAGGCCGTGGGCAACCATCTGGCCAATACGCCGGGGGTGGCCAACGCGTACCGGGTGCTCACTTCCGAGGGCAAGGTCTCCGACGGCTTCCGCTGGACGCCTCAGGACGCGGGAGGAGACGTCCGCTCCCGGCTGAGCGACGACGGCGTGCGCTTCACGGTCAACGGGGCCGCCGATCCGACGCAGCGCCTCTCCGCCGACGAGCTTGCTTCGCTGGTCGGGGAAGCCGACGGCGAGGAGGACGCTGCGCAGCGCGCCCCGGAGAGTCAGGGTGAGGAGACGCGGGCCGACCAGTTCTACGCTCAGCTCGTGGCAGAGAACTCCGACGAGAGGCGGTTCTTCCGGCGGCTCGCGGCGCACGACTCCCTCGAGACCGTGGATGCGGTGCGCGCCCTCTTCGCCCACTGGGAGGAACTCGGCGGCTCAATCCACTGGGTAGGAAACGACACCATGAGCAGCGCGTTCCTCACGCTGGGTGAGACGATCGCCCCGAGCCGCTGGATCTCGCCGATAAGCTTCATGCCGGGCAGTGGGTGGGCCGGCTCGGCGCACGTCGCCTTCCAGATTCTGGCCGTACACGAGCCTTTCACCGACCACGCCCTGCGTGCCGAATTCCTCAGGCGCCTCAACGAACTCGAAGGTGTCGACCTCCAGGAGAGAAAGCCGGGGCCGGACCCCAGGTTCGAGTTGTCGGTGCTGGAGAAAGACCGCAACCGTGAGCTGCTCGTCGAGACTCTGACGTGGTTCCGGGACCGCTGGGAGAGTCGGGGCACGGACTGAGACATGGACTCAGGGGCCCAGGTCGATCGTCACAAGTCGAACAGTGCCCCTGGCGGTCCGCCCCTCGCCAAAGGGCGCGAGCAAGGACGAGACCCCTTGCCTCAGCCGCGCCCGCCCGCGTAACAGGCGGGCGACGGCCGGCATCTGCCGGCCGGTGGTCAACAGGTCGTCGAAGAGGAAGATGGTGCGGTTCTCGACATGGCGCTCGATGCGGATGGCCTTGGCATGGGCGGCGGCCGCGAGGCGTTCGGCTCGTCGCGCCCAGCTCACCTCACTTCGACGAGTCCTCGGCCGCCGGGCCGGCGGCCTCGTCGTGCCGCAGTGTGGACTGCTCCGGCCGTCCCCGGAAGGCGGCTCCCTTGGCTGTCCGCGATTCGACGCGTTCCACGATGCGGTCGATGACCCGTTGAGGACCCTTCCACTTCAGCGCCAGCCGGTCGTAATCCATCCCGTGTTCGGAGATAATGTCCCGCAATTGTTCGAGGCCGAGCTCGCTCAGGCTCGAACGAAGTCCCGTCTCGCCGGTTTCGGCGAACACCGCGAACGGGTCGATCACTCCCGGAGCTCGCCGGCTACGCCTCGGGCGTTCTACCGGCTGAGGCGCTGTCTGCGAATCGGGAGGCGTCAGCGCCTTGGCCAGTGCTCGGGCGAAGCGTGTCGTGCGTGCGGCTTCGGACGCCACCACACCGAGGACACGGGCGAGCGTCGCTGCGAGCTCCAGATCGGACGCGCCGAGCTTGTTCAAGGCTTCTTCGGCCTCCCGCACCTGGGCGTTCAGGAGACCGTTGTCGTCGGGCCGACTGTCGCTCTGCTCGATCACGCCTTCTCCTCGACCAGTTCGATGAACTCCTGCGTCATGCCGCGGAAAGCGTCGAACCCGCCCTGGTAGCCGTACTTCTGCCGCAGGGTACCGCGACCGACGAACTCCGCCGAACCGGCGATGTCGTTCTTCTCGGGGATGAAGGTCGGCAGCACGGCCGGGAGCTTGTTGTCTCCCTGAAGTCGCCTGACGGTGTTCCAGTGGACCGTCGAATTGGCCTTGTATTTCGTGATGACGATGCCGATCTCTTTGATGGTCTCCCCCAGGTCTTCCGCGAAGGCCCGCACCCGCCGCTGGATCTGAGGGATCCCGTAGGTGGACAGGACATCGGGAATGGTCGGGATGATATATCCCTCGGAGATGCGCAGACCGTTCAGAGTGACGATTCCGAGGTTGGGAGGGCAATCGACGAGCACGTAGTCATAATCATCAATGATCTTCCGGATCGCCTTGCGCAGGAGATCGGTGGGGTTGTTGGCGTGGAAACGCCCCCTGGGCATGGACGCCAGGCGGTCCTGAACATCGATGAGGTCCAGCGAAGAAGGCAGGAGGTCCACCTTCGTCACCGCATCGACCGATGAGACATTGCGCTGGAGTGTCTTCTCCAGGTCGAACTCCAGAGGCTCGTCCTCGGGCCGCAGTGCGTCCTTGAAGAGGGTCGCCAGGGTGTACCCCTCGTCATTGAGCTCCTCCCACTTCTCCTCGCCGATCAGGACCGTGGTCAGATTGGTCTGCGGGTCGAGATCGACCACCAAGACCCGCTTGCGGAACTCCGCGGAGAGGAACTCCGCAAGTCCGGCCGTGGTGGTGGTCTTCCCGACGCCGCCCTTCAGATTGATGGTCGAGATGACATGGGCTTTGGGTGCCATGTGCTTCTTCCTCCGTTTGAGGTAGCGCTGAATCTGACTCGCCCGGAAAACCGGCCCGCTCCGCAGGTCCGCGATGGGAGCGGGGAAGTATTTGTCACGGGCGCGCCAATTCGCTACGACCGTCCGACCGACCCCCGCCATCTCCGCCACTTCGAACAGTCCGACGAGTTGGTCATCCGCCTCGGGCATGCCTTCCATGACATCTCCCCGTGAACGGCCTTCACGATTACCTGTTAAGCGTGAAGGCCGTTCACAACCACCGTCAATCCCCAACTCCTGCGATTAGGTGCATAGTTGAGTTCACGCGCCCCCCCTTGAGCGCGGGTTCACGCCGGGCGCACTCGGCCCAGACCGTCTTGCCACCCGGGCGGTGGGGCTCGCAGCCCCAGGCGTCGGCGAGCGAGGCGACGAGGGGCAGGCCGCGCCCCGACTCGCCGTCCCCATCTCCGTCGCCGTCTCTGCCTGGCGCCAGTTCGGGCAGGCGGTCACCCCGGGCGTCCGTGACCTCGATGCGCAGGGTGCCGGACGTGAGGGTCAGGGCGAGGCGGGCGTGGCGGCCCCGTACGCGGCCGTGCAGGGCGGCGTTCGCGGCGAGTTCCGCGATGAGGAGGGAGGTCGTGGCCGCGTCCTCGTCGCCGGCCGCGGCCTCAGGGCAGTCCCGCTGGTCGGCGAGCCAGCGTTCGGCAGCGTGGCGGGCGGTGTGGGCGCCGTGTCTGCTGGTGGGGAACATGACGCGGAAGTGGTGGGTGATGACGGTCGGTTCACCGGTGACGATGACGGTTTGCTGGATCACCTCACCAAGAGTGACGGAGCGCTTCTACTGCGTGGAGGGTGCGGGGCGGTACGGAGGATGACTGTCCCGGGGCGGAGGGCGGGATGTCCGGGCGTACGGCCGTGATTGGCCGGACGTTCGGCGGTTCACCCCTGGTGCGACGGAAGTGGGCGGTGGTACGGGATGGCGACACAGGAGGGCGGTTCGGGGGTTCCCGCCGGCGGTGAGGCGGACGTTACGGACGAGGTGGCCGACCTGTTCCGGGCGCTCGGGCGGCAGATCAAGGTCGCGCGGGCACGGGCCGGGATGAGCCAGAAGGAGCTGGGCGACCGGCCCCGGTCTGGGGAGGAGACCATCTCGTCCGTGGAGCGGGGGCGACGGACGCCTCAGCCCGAACTGCTGCGCACGGTCGATGAGTTGCTGGAGTGCGGGGGGCTGCTGGCTGCGGCTGCGGAGGATGCGGAGCGGGCTCGGGCGCGGAGGAGGGTTCGGCATCCGGAGTGGTTCAGGGATTATGCGCGGCTGGAGCGGGACGCGGTTGAGATCAACTTCTACAACAACCATGACATTCCGGGGCTATTGCAGACCGAGCGGCGGGCCCGTGCCCTGTACGAGATGCGTAAGCCGCTGCTGGACGAGGAGACCATCGAGCATCGGGTGACCTCTCGGATGGGACGTCAGGAGATCCTGACCAGTTGGCCTCCGCCAATGGTCAGCGCCGTCATCGAGGAGACCGTGTTGCGGCGCCCTCTTGGCGGGCGAGAAGTCCATGGGGAGCAGCTGGAGCAGCTGCTCAAACTCGGGCAACTGCGCAATGTGGAACTGCAAGTGATGCCAACCGACCGCAGCGAGCACGCGGGGATGGGCGGTGCGTTCGTGCTCCTCACGCCCAAGGGGAAGGCTCAGTTGGGATACACCGAGGCACAGAACTCCAGCCGGTTGATCACGGACCCGGAGGAAGTCCGTATCCTGGCCGCACGGTACGGCAGCATCAGGGGACAAGCGCTCACCATGCGCGAGTCCCTATCCCTGATCGAGAACTTGCTGGGGGAACGATGATGAACACTGCGGAACCTGCGCGACTTGTTTGGTTCAAGAGCAGCTACAGCGGCAACGAGGGCGGCGAATGCCTGGAGCTCGCCGCCGACGGGACCGCCGTCCGCGTACGGGACTCCAAAGAGCGGGGCGACGGGCCGCAACTCGCGTTCACGCGGGACGCGTGGGCCGGGTTCGTCGCGGACCTCGGGCGGGACGGGTTCTGACCGACCCGCCCGAGGCTGCGGCACTCAGGCCTCGTGACGCGGTCCCTTGCCCGGCGGCGGGGCCAGCACGGTTCGGTACTCGCCGCCGGTTGCGCGGGCCTCTTCCATGCGGTCGTAGATGTCGAGGATGAGGTCCTTGGTGCGGTAGGCGCCGCCGTGGGCGGCCTCGTTCTCGCGCTTCACCACGGGGAAGGTGTCCATGACGTACTCCACATCCGCCCGGCTGACCCCGTAGAGGTGGAAGAGCGCCGCGTCCAGCTCCACGCGCAGCAGCTCACGGCGTCCCTCATCCCACCTGAACGAGGCTCCCTCGTAGCCAAGGTCTTCGGCGAAGTCGGCCATGTCACGGCTGGTGTAGGCGAGTTCCACCACACGAGCAGTGAACCACTCCGCCCCGCCTGGCACCGCGCGGAAGTCGGCGAGCAGCGGAACCGGGAGTTGGTAAAGGTAGCCGTACGTCAGGTGCGTTCCGGCGATCTTCTGCCGGATCACGTAGTCGAAGACGAACGACGACATGCACGCCTGAAGCAGCGCAGCCGACTCGGCGTCCTCCGGGAACATGAGCGGGTTGGTGTGCCCGACGCCGTAAGGCGGGAGAACGGTCGCCATGGTCGTCCGGGTGTCAGTGGAGCGGGCGATGTCCCGCCACCCCATCAGCCACCCGTTCCACCACTCCCGCTCCGCAAGCCGCGTCTCCACCCCCGCCCACATGATCCGGTTCCCCTTCTTGTCCCGCTTGCCGGAGTCCACATCCTGCTCCGGCACCCAGTACCGGGGCAGCGGCGCGAAGTCGGGGTCGTCGTGCTGTTCCGGTGTCACGCGCGGGAGGGTGCCGACGTTGGCCTGGGCCTGGGTCTGGCCCTCGTACGTGCCGAGGCGGTGGTCGAAGTGGTGGAGCATCTTCGCCTCGTACAGCGGGAGATAGCGGCGCGTCTTCCCCTCTTCATCGACGCGCGCGAAGACGTTGCCGATCAACTGCCAGCCCTCGTCCTCCAGTTCCCGCTTGCCCCGGAACAGGTGGGAGTCGTTGGACATGTGGAACATGGTCATGAACGTCAGACCCCACGGGTTGGTCCCGCCCCAGCCGTTCTCGTCAGGCTCCTTCATCAGCACCGGGACCCGGTGGTAGATCCCGAGGGTGATCTCCGCGTCCCGCCGGGTGCGGAACACCGGAAGGGTGCCCGTGTTGGGGTTAACCAGCAGGATCTCCTCCGGAGGCATGGCGAACCGCCGGCTCTCCAGGTCATCCATGTACCGGGTACCGAAGGCGAAGGACGCCTCGTCGACGCGCGCACCAACGCCGGTGACGGTGAACAGGGAGAAACGCACCGAGTGGTGCACATCCCGGCTGAGGATGAACGCCTCGTTCTCGAAGTCCAGGAACGACGCGAGCCGAGCCGCGCGCACCAGGTCCGAGAAGAACGGCGCCGTCGTCGCGTCGGTGGCGATGCCGGTCGGCAGGACCAGGCCCAGTCGCCCGGTCGACGCGACGCCCAGGGAGGCGGCCTCGGCGAAGACGGCGTACGTGTTGACGTCGCCCCGTCCGGCCAGTGGGAAGCGGCCCGAGTCGCGCAGCAGATGGCTGACGCCCTCGGAGAGGCGGCGCGCGTCGATGAACTCGGTGTGCAGCGTGCGGTCCGTCTCCTCCTCGCTCTCGGCCAGCGCGTCGATCATGCGCTCACGCGCCGCCTTGTTCGCGGCGTTCGCGATCTTCTCGTCACGGGTGGCGAAGAACTCCTGCTCCTGGAGCTTGACCCGCTCCCACGGCGGGTTCCCCAGCACGCAACTGAACCCGCCCTTCCACCCGGTCCGCTCGTCCACCCCCGGCGCCTTCGCATCCGCCGGAACCCGGAACACCTCCGGGAACTCCAGGTGCCAGTGGAAGAACCGGTACTCCTCCCGCAGCCGTGCAACCTCCTCCACCGTGCCGCCCGGCAAGCTCGCGCCGCCGTCCTCGGAGTGCAGCGTGAGCAGCGACTTCGTAGTCAGCGCGGGCGGCGTCGCCGTCTTCGTCTTCCTCCAGACGAACGCCGCGCACCACGCGTCGGCCAGCTCCACGGCCCTGATGTAGTCCGGGGACGTGGTCAGCTCGCGGTACGCCTTGGCCTGGTTCCGGACGTCGTCCAGCTCCTGCGAGTCCGTCCCGGTGATCGCCGAGACCTTCTCGCCGAACGCCGAGTTGGACTCGGCCAGCACCTCCTCCTCCGCGAACAGGGCGTCCTGGTTCGCCCCGTGCCGCAGCGCGGTCTTCCATGCGGTCCGCTCCGCCGCGTTGCGCTTCTTCAGATCGGTGACGTGCTTCGGCTCGTCGCCCTCCAGCGGCTTGAACGCGTCGTCGGGCAGGCCCTCGGCCAGCAGCTTCGGCGTCGTGCCCAGCAGGCCGTTGCCGTGCTTGATGTGGGCGTCGAGGAAGGTGAGCGGCCGGCCCGGCTCCATCGCCTCGATCCACAGGGACACCTTGGCCAGCTCCACGGCCATCTTGTTGAGATCGACGCCGTACACGCACCGGGCGATAACGTCCCGCAGCGCGTGCCGTACGTCCTCGGCGCTCGGCTCGGGGTCGTCCGTCTCGATCTCGGCGAGGCGGCGGGCGATGCGGCGGGCGGCGGCGACCAGGAAGTGGCCGGAGCCGCAGGCGGGGTCGCACACCGTCAGGGCGAGCAGCGCGTCCTTGCGCTCCTTCTTCGTCGTACCGGACTTGACGGCCTGGTCGATGACCGGGTCGAGGGTGGAGTCGAGGAGGCAGTCGATGAGGGGGGACGGGGTGTAGTAGGACCCGGAGGTCTTGCGGTCGTTGCCGTCCAGCTTGGCCAGGACGTACTCGTTGCCCTCGCCGAGGCGCGGCTCCAGTTCGAGCAGAGACTCGTAGACCGAGCCGAGCTCGTCGGCGCCGAGGTGGCGGTAGTCGACCTTGCGGGGGCGGCCCAGCTTGGCGTCGTACACCTCGCACAGGGCGTGTACGGCCTCGTACAGGGACTGGTTGGACAGGCTGAGGCCGTCCAGGATCGCCTCCGTGGCGGTGGGCTCGAACAGGCCGCCCAGCGCGGGGAGGCCGAGTTCGGGGCGGCCGCCCGGTGTGCCGAGGCCCTCGATGACCAGCCGCAGCGCCTGCCACTGGTCGCCGTGGAGGGTGCCGGTTCGGCGGGCGACCCGGCGCAGGCGGGCCGTGGAGAAGTACTTCTCGTACGTCTCGCGGGCCTTCTCGGTGGCGTCGGGGTGCAGGAGGAGGTCGCGGTCCTCGGTGACGAAGAGGAACAGCAGGCGGTAGGCGAGGCGCAGCAGGGCCGGGTGGAGGTCGTCGCGGACGTTCTTGTCGCGGGTGCGCAGGGCGTCGCGCAGGTCGGCGTTGTCGGGGTGGGCGATCAGGCCCGTCCCGATCACGGTCAGGGCCTTCTCGACGCCCTTGCGGAGTTCCTTCAGGGCGCGGGTGCCGCTGTCGATGGCCTCGGTGCGCCACTTCTCCAGTAGGCAGGTCGCGGCCGGCTCACCCTCGGCACGGGGTTCGAAGCGGGTGCGGTGCAGCAGGCGCCACAGGAGGACGAAGTCGTCGGAGCGGTCGCCGTCGAAAATCGCCCGGAGGTCGAACTCGATGAACGCGGCGCCGGTGAGGGATGCGGACTCGCGCAGCAGGCGCAGCTGGCGGCCGTTGGAGAGGACGCCCCAGAGGGTGGAGTCCGCCGAGCGGTTGAGGTACTCCTGCACCATCGACTGCGGCGCCTGCTTGGCCAGTTCGGTGGTGCGGGTGTCGAGGGGGACGTTCCAGCCGGTGAGGTGGACGGGGACGTGCGCCCAGTGGTGGCTGACCTCGAAGTCCTTCTCGCCGTCGTGGGAGGGCAGGCCGGGCGCGGGGACGGGGGTGAGGGCGCCGAAGCCGAGCTGTTCGAAGAGGGGCAGCAGCCAGCGTTCGGTGGTGACGCCGACCGCGTGCACGCCGGGGTCGGCGTCGGCGCCGTCGCGGGCCAGGGCGTCCTGGTAGGCGGCCCACACGCCGCGCAGATAGCCCCAGGAGCGCTCGGCGGCGTCCCGTACCGAGTCGCCCTTGGCGTACAGGCGGTAGTCGGCGGGCTTGGAGCCGGTCTGCTCCTTGCCCTCCTTGATCCTGACCAGGAGGTCGTACGGCAGGAGGCCGCCGACGGTGGCGACGGAGTCAGTGACCTGGGTCCTGGCGGTGCTCATGCGCCCACTCCCTGGGAGAACGTCGGGGCCGGGCGGTAGTGGTACACGCCCAGGATGTCCGGGTCGCCCTGGGGGACGACCTTCAGGCCCGCGAGACGGGCGCGGGAGGCGGTGCGCACCCTGCGGTGCGAGGCCTCCAGGGTGCGGCCCAACTCGGCCGACTGGTACCGCAGTTCGGGCATGATCGCGGGCAGGGAGGCCAGAATCTCGGCGATGTGCTCGGTGGCGAACTTCGGGTCGGTGTTCTGCGTGGCGCGGGCGTCGAGGAGGGCCACCGCCTCGTCCTCCGGCAGCCATTCGGGGGCATCGGGCCTGCCTCGGTAGGCGACCACGCGGGCGTCCTCGGCGAGCTGCTCGCGCACCGAGCCGTCGCGGGCGGGCAGGTTCAGCTGGAAGCGGTGACGTACGAGCAGGAGCGTGGTGTTCCGCTCCACGGCTGCCGTACGGACGACTCCGCAGCGGCGGGCCGGGCGCTGCCACTCGGGGACCTTGCCGGCGTCGTCGAGGGCCGCGTCCAGCACGAAGCGGGCGACGGCGGCGACCACCGGGTCGGTGCGGGTGAGGGCGGCCTCGCCGCGCGGGGCGCTGGGGGCGTCGTGGAAGACGACCGGGCGGGGGTGGCGGGGGCCGAGCGCGTGCGAGACGGTGTCGCGCAGGCCCTGCGGGAGGGCGTCGGTGTGCGCGGTGAAGCCGCCCTGCTTCGTGGGCGCGGGCATACCGCGCAGGGCGCCCAGGGCGCGGCGGGTGAAGTCCCGTACCTCCTCGCCGGTGCCGAGCGCGGCGCGGACCTCGTCGACCTCGGCGGCCACCTCGTCCTTCTTGATGGTGAGCTGGGCGTACCGGGAGCGGTGGCGCTTCTCCCGGTCGGCGGAGGACTGCCAGGCGATCTCCAGTTGCGCGGCCACCTCCTCCTGCGCAAACAGCCCCTCCTGCTCGTACGGGGACCGCTCGCCGCGCAGGATCAGGCCCTCGAACACGGCCTGCATGGCGCTCTCGGACTCCTGCGGTACGGGCACGGAGATGCCGGTGACGCGGCGGATCCGCTCGTGCTTGCGGAGCAGGACATTGAGGACGATGCCGTCGACGGGGTTGTCCGCGCCGTACAGGGTGAGCGCCTTGACGACGTCGGTGCGCTGGCCGAAGCGGTCCACGCGGCCCTCGCGCTGCTCGTGGCGGGTCGGGTTCCACGCGAGGTCGTAGTGGAGGACCGCATCGAAGGACTCCTGGAGGTTGACGCCCTCGGACAGGCAGTCGGTGGCGACCAGGACGCGGCGTTCGGGCGCGGGGTTGCCCTCCTCGTCGGTGCCGGTCAGCTCGGCGATGCGGGTGACGCGCTGGTCGGGCGAGAGTTCGCCGGTGACGGAGGCGATGGCGACCGGGTGTTCGGTGCCCTTCTTGTTGAGGGCCTTCCTGAGGTGGTCGGCGACGTAGTCGGCGGTCGCGATATAGCGGCAGAAGACGATGGGGCGGTAGCCCTCGTCGAGGAGGCCGGAGACCGTGGCGATCAGCTTCTTCAGCTTGGCGTCGCGGGTCGGTCCGAAGAGCTTCCTGGCTGATTCGGCCATGGCGACCAGGCGGGCCCTCTCCTCGTCGTCGGCCTCGGTGTCTTCGGTGTCGGAGGCGGTGGCCTCGGTGGCGGTGGCCTTCGGGAGGCGGGTGCCCGGTACGGCGTCCGCGGACTCGGGGGTCTCGCTGTCGGCCGGGTCGGAGACGGTGCGCTCCCCGGTGCGGTCCGCCTCGGCGGGGGTGTCCGCCTCCTCGACGCCGGCGCGTGTGTTCAGGGACTGCACGGCGGCGGCCGGGGAGGAGGACAGGGTGCGCAGCAGGGCGAGGGTGGACCACCAGCGCTGACGCTGCTGGAGGGCGCCGTCGGCCGCGCGTACGGTCTCGCGGGCGTACGACAGGACCTCGTCGAGGAGCTTCTTGTAGTCGCGGTGCAGGGTGTAGGCGGTCTCGGCGGTGTCTCGGGACGACGGGAAGTGCGCGCCGTCCTGGAAGTCCTCGCGGATGTCGGCGCGGCGGCGCTGCACGAAGAACTCGGCGAGCAGCCTGCGGCCCGCGTCGGTGTCGAGGGGGACGGCGGCCAGGCGGTCGTCGAGCAGGCCGATCAGGCGGCGGAAAGGCTCCTCCTTGCCACTGTGCGGGGTGGCTGTGACGAGGAGGAGGTGGCGGTCGGTCCGGTCGGCGAGGGCGCGCAGCAGCGCGTACCGCTGCTGGGAGGAGCGGGCGGATGCGCCGACTGTGGTGTCGGAGACGCAGGAGTGCGCCTCGTCGACGATCACCAGGTCGGGGCAGTGGCGCAGGAAGTCCTCCCGGTGACGGGGAGACTTGATGAAGTCGGTGGAGACGACGTACGCGCCGTCGGGGCGAAACACCGACTGGCCGTACGGCGTCTCGCGCTCCAGACGGCTGATCGTGGACGGCAGCACGAGACGGGCGTCGACGCCGAACTTCCCGTACAGCTCGGCCCGCCACTGTTCGGCCAGGGCGGGCGAGCACAGCACGACCAGGCCTCGGGCATCGCCCTGCGCGAGCAGCTCGGCGGCGATCAGCCCGGCCTCGACCGTCTTGCCGATACCGACGTCGTCGGCGATCAGCAGCCGCACGGTGTCCTGGCGCAGCGCCATCAGCAGGGGGACCAGCTGGTACGGGCGGGGGTCGACGGCGATCGAGGCGAGGGAGCGGAAGGGGCCGGCGCCGGAGCGGAAGCCGATGCGCAGGGCGGTGCGCAGCAGCCCGGCGGCCTGCTGGTCGCCCAGGTCGGAAGGGGTGGGCGGGGCGAAGGTGGCGGGGACGACGGTCTCCAGGCCGGGCAGGACGCCCGCGATGTCGTCGTCGGCGCCGCCGAGCGGGCGCAGGACGAGGAGGTCGGGTGTGGAGTCGGGCAGCACGACCCACTCGCGGCCCCGGGCGTGGACGAGGGAGCCGACGGCGTACTGCCGGGTCGGCTGGGCAGCGGTGGTCATGCGGGCCTTCCGGGGTCGGGGCGTAGGAGTCGTTCCGGCGGGTCGGCCGGGGCGGTGGCCGGGCGGATCGGGTGCGGGCTGTGGGACCGGGGCGGATCGAAGAGGTCCGCCCCGGTCCCTGAGATCAACGGCGCGCCTCGCCGAACACCGAAGGATAGTCGGCCACGGCCTTCGACCAGTCGTCGTCGTAGCGGATACGGATGACCTCCCAGCCGATCTCCTTCAGCCGGTCCGCTGCCTCCTCGTCGCGCAGCGTCGTCTCCGCGTGATCGTGGTGCGGGCCGTCGACGAAGACCGCGACGGGGCCGAAGGAGGTGTCGTAGACGAAGTCCGGCTTGGACAGGGCCGCGCTCAGCTTCACCTGCTGGTGATCGGGGAGGCGGTGGCCGTGGGTCCTGAGGTAGGCGACGAACCGCTCCTCCAGGGAGGAGTCGGCGCCCTCGATGAGCGCGTCGGCGTGCTCGTCGCGGGTGCGGCCCGCGCGGCTGGAGCCGACCTCACCGCCCGCGAAGTCCATCAGCAGCTGCTTCACCAGATGGCGGTCGATCATCCGGTGGTGGCGCTGGTTACCGAAGGAGAGCAGGCAGTCGTAGCAGCCCTTCTCGCAGGGGTCGCCATTGGATTTCTCGGCTCCCCGGTCGCGCCCGACCTGGTCGAAGTGCGCGATCTCCAGGGCCCGGCGGGCAGCGCGGGCGAGCGCGTCGGGCTCGGCCTGCAGACGGCGCAGGACGCCCGCGCCGCCCTCGGCGCTCTCGATGAACAGCAGCCGTTCGCGGGGGCCGTCGTGCGGCGGCAGCTCCTCGGTGTCCAGCTCGGAGTCCTCCAGCTGGAACTCGGCCTCGATGCCCCGCTCCAGCGCGTACTGGAGGGTGATCGCGGTGTCCTTGTCGACGGGGGCCGCGAGCTTGAGGACGAGGATGTTGCGGGTGTCCTGGACGTACGGGATGACGGGGATCTTGCGTACGGCCTTCTCCGCGTCGGCGAGCCCCTCGTCCTCCACGGGGGTCTCCCGGCCGGGCGCGCTCGTGCTCTGCTTGCCGGTGGAGCCGGCCAGCCACTGACCGGTGACCGGGTCGAGCCAGAAGCCGATCTCGCCCTTGGCGACCGAGCGGCGGTAGCCCAGGTTGGTGAGCCGGACGGTGGCGCTGTCGCCGTAGACCAGTTCGGCAAGGAGGCGGCCGGCCGCGGCCTTCGCCTCGGCGCGCAGCGAACCGTCTCGGCCGTCCTCGTGCTGCTTGAAACGGTAGGAGATCTCCACCGCATAGCCCGTGCGCTGGCGCTCCTCCTCGTCGGAGGAGATCCGGTCACGGCGGTGGGTGAAGACGGTGTGCAGGTGCAGCAGCCCCGTGCGAGGGTCGCCGTACGAACTGTTGCAGCCCAGGCAGGTGTCCTCGCGCCGCTCCTCGGGGGACAGATATCCGCAGCCCTGGCACACCTTGGCGCTCTCGGTGGTCAGCTCGCCCGCGGTGTCCGGCGGGAGCTGCACCCGGTCCACCTTGAACCGGCTGCCCTCGTGGTAGATCAGCGCGCCCGGCCCGAACTCCCTGATCGCGATGAAACGGGACCGCTGGAGGTAGTCGCCGTCGTAGCCGCGGCTGGTGCGGCCGGTGCCGGGGATGTACGCGGCGAGCGGCAGCCGGGGGAAGGAGTAACCGGGCAGGAAGCCCTCGGAGGCGAAGTAGCGGTACGGGTAGAAGTCGGACAGTACCGTGCGCTCGCCGCCCTGCCTGTTCTCCAGGAGGGCGATCTGGTTCTCCGCCTGGGCGCGGCGGCGGACGGCCTGGGCCTGGGAGCGGCCGGTCGCCGTGCGGTTGCGGATGTTGTCGTGCTGGATCTCCCGCTCCTCCAGGGCCTTGCGGTAGAGGTTCCGCCAGCGTCCGCACTTCTCGTCGAAGCGGCCGGGGGCCTTGGCGACGGTGTCCTCCAGCCACTGCTCGTGCCACCAGGACGTATCGCGCAGGTCGTCGACGCAGCCCGCGAGGACAGTGCGGGCCCGGGCGAGGGCGCGCTGCTGGGCGGCCGGCCTATGGATCTGCTCTCGTACCTCGGGCAGCAGCTCCAGCGAGGGGGTCTTGCCGTCGGTGTCGAGGATCTTCGTCATGGTGCGGCCGAGTTCCAAGCGGGTCTCCGCCAGCCAGATGGCGTGCACATGGGAGGCGATCAGGTCCTCGTTGGCCAGGTCGAGGCGGGGCGCGGCGACGGTGCCCGCGACCATCTGGTCGGAGCGGGTGAAGTAGTACTGGTCGTGGCTGTTACCGGTAGCGCAGTACGTGGTGACCAGCGCCGGCTGGCCCGAGCGGCCCGCGCGGCCGGAGCGCTGGGCGTAGTTGGCGGGGGTCGGCGGGACGTTGCGGAGGTTGACGGCGTTGAGGCTGGCGATGTCGACGCCGAGCTCCATCGTGGGCGAGCAATAGAGGAGGGGCAGCGGAAGGCCCTTGCTGAACAGCCTCTCCCGCTCCTCACGGACCTCGGGGTGGACCTGGGCGGTGTGCTCGGCGGCATGCAGGCCGGCGAAGGTGGACGCGACCTCCTTGTAGAGCCCCTTGAAGAAGGCGTTGACTCGGGGGCCCCGGCCGGTGCGGTAGGTGCGGCGCAGCCGGTCCACCGCGCCGTGCTCGTCGTCGCGGGCGTGCCAGCGGATCACCGGGTGGTGGATCTGGTAGCCGGGATCCTCTCCCCGGCCCTGGGTGATCCTGCTCAGGACACCGCCGTCGGCGAGGATGTCGAGGAGGTCGCGGATCACGTCCTGGGCGTCGTCGAGGGAGAGGTCGTGGCTCCAGTCCGGGAAGGTCTCCGCCTTGCGGACGTGGCGGCCGAAGGCGGTGCGGCCGGTGAGGTTCAGCTCGCTGCGGATGCGTCCGGAGCGGCCGGGCCGGCCGGAGCGGGCCACCGCGACGCCGGGCGCGGGGGGCGCGGACTCGGTCTCGGCGATGGCCCAGGCGTCGTTGAGCTTGGCGGACTCCTTGCCCAGTTCGTTGAACTTGGCCTCGGTGAAGTACGGGGTGTCCACGGCGCGCTGGCGGCGCAGCTCGTCCATGAGGACTCGGGCCAGGTCGAGCCGGGTCGCCGGGGTCGCGGTGCGCAGCGGTCCGGCGGCGCGCTGCCAACGCTCCTCGTCCTCGGCAATCTGGTCGAGGCCCGCGTACTCCAGGCCCAGCAGACCGGTCTGCTCCAGGTTGGGCATGGTGATCCGCCAGCCGCGCTCCAGGTCGAGGAAGAGCCGGTACTCGGCCACCTGGGCCAGGGCGCTCAGTGTCTCCTCGGCGAGCGCCTCCACCTCGGTGGGGTTGTTGGCGTACTCGTGGCGGGCCAGCCCCATGGCGGCCACGACCTCCTCGCCCAGCCGCTTCCAGCGCAGGCCCGACTCCCCGGCCCTCAGCATGGCGCGGTAGAGGGCACCGCGCAGCTGGGTGACCATGACGAAGTCGTTGAAGTGCCCCGCCTGCAGGCTGGCATCCTGACGGTTGTCGACGAAGGTGAGCAACTTGCGTGCGTCCTCGCCGAGTTCGTCCGCGGGCAGGCCCTTGAGGTGGCGGACGATGGAGGCGCTGACGACGGATGTGGCGGTGGAGCGTCCCTCCTGGTCGAGCGTCATCAGCTTGGCGAAGTCACGCTCCTTGACCTGCTCGTAGCTGACCCCGCACTCCAGGCAGAACAGGAACGGGGCGGGCACGTAGGCGGCGTACAGGCCATCCCCGTCCTTGTTCACCGCCGTGCCGTCGGGCCTCACCCACACAGGCTGCGGGGCGCGCTTCTTGCGGCTCGCGGTGAGGACGGGCGCGCCCTTCTTCGGGTCGAGGGTGAGCCAGCTGTCGGGGAAGCGGCGCTGGTCGATCGCGTCCGTGACGCGCTCGGGCCACGGGTTGGCGGCCGAGAGGTAGAGGTAGCCCTGCTCGTCGTCCGCGTCCTCACGGGTACGGAATGCGACCGTGCCGTCGTCGCTCTGCTCGCGGGCCACGGTGAGGTACTCCTGGCCGCACTCGCGGCAGAAGGACAGCGGCAGCAGGAGCTTCTCCCGCTCTCCGGGCACCCGCTGCTGGTAGGTGCGGGTGATGTGGCGGCTGTCCGCCGGCTCCAGGGAGACGTACGCCGAGCCCCCCTTGGAGAGGAACTGGTGGAGGCGGAACGCGAACAGGGCGCGGTCCTCGTCGTCGCGGACCTGCGTGCCCGCCCGGAGCGTGGACCGGATGGCCTTGGCACAGGCGGTGTACGGTTCGTCCTCGGGTGCGTCGCGCGGGATGTCGAAGGCGTCCTCGCGCAGGGCGCGCGCGGCGAGCTCCACGGTCGTGGGCTTGGCGCGCACCAGCAGACGGGTGCCGTCCTCGTCGGTGGTCTCGGTGAGGCCGAACTCGGTCTCGACCCAGCGGGCCAGCGGGTCGGCCTTGAGTGCGTCATACTCCAGCGGCGGGTTGTTCTCCCTTACGCGGGCGGCGAGTTCGGCACGCGTGGGGGGCATGTCGCCGGTCGCGCGGACCAGGGTCTCGGCCACCACCCGGTCCGGGGAGATCTCCGTGTCGAACAGAGTGGAGGCGACCTCGGCGACCTCGCGGCGGCGGGCGGCAGGGGTGCCCTTGGTGGACATGGTGGCGGAGGTGCCGACGCACTGCAGGGCAGGCGACTCGCACGCCTCGCGCACACGCCGGACTAGCAGGGCGACGTCGGCGCCCTGCCGGCCCCGGTAGGTGTGCAGTTCGTCCAGGACGAGAAAACGCAGGCCCTTGGCTTTGCCGATGAGCCGCTTGCGCTCCTCGGGGCGGGTGAGCATCAGCTCCAGCATCACGTAGTTGGTGAGCAGGATGTCCGGGGGCGTGTCGAGGACCGCGTCCTTCTCGACCTGCTTCTCCTGGCCGGTGTAACGGGCGTACGTGACGGGCTCGTCACCCTCGCCGTATCCGGCGGTGAGGAACTTCTTCAGCTCGCCCCGCTGGCTGTTGGCCAGCGCGTTCATCGGGTAGACGATGATCGCCTTGATGCTTGGGGGGTCTCCGGGCCGCTTCTCTCGCAGGATCCGGCTGACGATGGGCACGATGTAGCCGAGGCTCTTGCCGGAGCCGGTACCGGTCGTCAGGACGTACGAGTCCTTCGAGTCGGCAGCCTCGATGGCGTCGCGCTGGTGCCGGTGGAAGCGGATGGGACGGATCGTCGCATCCCGCTTGTCCTTGCCGGTGCGGAAGATCCGCTTGCACTCGGGGTGGAGGAGACCGAGGTCGTCGGCGAGGTGATCGACGGTGCCGCCGGGCGCGAAGCTCGGGTTGAGGGAGAGCCAGGGGTCGGGCCACTGGTCGCCGTCGGCAAGGGACTTGGACACCTTCTCGCCGATCCGCGGGTCGTCGATCACCACCGATCCGGACGTGTACTCCTTGTAGTCCCGGATGAGCCGACGGTGCACCTCGAAGACGTCCACGTGATCCTCACTAGCTCCCGACGTAATCCACGCATCACCGTAGCGGGTGAGGCGCACGGGACGAACCGTCCCGCCTTCACCCCATTAGAGCAAGAGTATGTGAACTCAGTCAACGAATAAATCGTCACGCAGGCGGCATTCGAAGCGCCGCCGTGTCACACTCTCCCTGACACCAGCCCGGGCAGGGCGCGGCAGGGCACGGAGGGGACGGGCCGCAGCGCGAATGGACACCGGAACACTGATCGCCGGTCGCTACCGGATCAAGCACCTCATCGGCCGGGGCGGCATGGGAGTCGTCTGGCTCGCCCATGACGAGAACCTGGGCCGTGACGTGGCGTTGAAAACCATGAACGTCGATTTGGGGCTCACCGAGGGGCAGCGTGCCCGCGACGCCGAAAGGTTCCGCCGGGAGGCGCAGGCCGTCGCGCGGCTCGACCACGCGGGGCTCGCCACCGTCTATGACCTCGGCGAGGAGAACGGCACCCGCTTCCTCGTCATGCAGTACGTGATCGGTCCACCGCTCGACGACCGGATCGTCGAGGAGGGCCCACTCTCCATCGAGGAGACCGCGTCGATCGGCGTCCAGATCGCCTCCGTCCTGGGCTCCGTGCACGCCCGCGACGTCGTGCACCGCGACCTTAAGGGCAGCAACGTCGTGATCCGCACGGACGGCGTGGTCAAGGTCCTGGACTTCGGCGTTGCCGCCTTCCTCGATCCGGACACCACCGGCCTCACCACGACCGGCGAGCGCCCCGGCAGCCTGGAGTGCATGGCGCCGGAGCAGGTGCGGGGCAAGCCGGTCGACCCCCGCACCGATCTGTACGCGCTGGGCTGTCTGCTGTACGCGATGCTGACGGGCGAGCCGGTCTTCACGCACGAGTCCGAACTGATGCTGCCCGGCATGATCCTTGAGCGGCCGCCCGTACCACCCGGAAGGCTCCGCGCGGGCATCCCCTCCGAACTGGAGGACCTGGTGCTCCAGTTGCTGGCCAAGGACCCCGACGATCGACCCGCCCACGCCGGCGAGGTGTGGCGGCGCCTCGCCGTGTGGCTGCCGGAGCGCCGCACCCCCGAACAGGCACTCGCCCCGTGGGCCGAAGTGGACCCGCTGCGGCCCTTCACCCACCCGATGGGACCCGACGCCCGGCCGGTGCGGGCGTGGGCTGCGGGGCGGAACGCGCATCTGTGAACAAAGTCAATGGTCATGTACGCTGGCGGATGCAGTTTGGAGGAAGGGTGGCTTGATCACACACCCATGACCGAGGGAAAGTCCTCCCTCCACCAGAAGTGCCCTGGGAGTGCAGATGTCCACGTCGCGTGCCGTACCGGTGACCTTGGCGGAAATCGCCCGCCTTGCGGGTGTGGGACGAGCCGCGGTGAGTAACTGGCGGAGACGGCATCCCTCCTTCCCCGAGCGGATCGCCGGCACCGACACCAACCCTCAGTTCTCCTTGGCCGACATCGAGGGCTGGCTGCGCGAGAACAAGAAGCTGAAGAAGTCCGCCGAGAGGGAATGGCTCTGGCCCGGTTTCGAGGCGCTCGGCGGGCGTGACGAGACCGGGGCCGCGATCGCCGAGGTGGGCCGACTCCTCTCCGGGCGGGTGAGCGACGAGGGCGCGGGAAGCCGTGAGATCCGTGCCGAGGCGCGGGAGCTGATCGAGCGGGCCGTGGATCTCGGACAGCGCGAGGGCGGCATGGAGACGTTCGCGTTTCTGCTGCGCCGCTGGCTCGACGTCCATGTGCGCCAGATCGCCACGACCCCGGAACTGCTGGCATCCCTCATGGCCGAGCTCGCCCTCTGGGCGGCCGACCGTGTGGCGGGCGACGGCCCGGGGATCTCCGGCGGCACCACGGTCATGGACCCTGCTTGCGGCCCCGGGAACCTCCTCCTGGCCGCGGCCGACGCCGTGAGGGCGTCAGGCGCTGGGGCGCTCACGCTGCTCGGCAGCGACCGGGACGCCGTCCTCTCCTCGCTGGCGGACTCCCGTATGGCACTCGCCGAGAACAAGGGGCAGAAGGAGAAGGAGTGGGCGCGGGTCTCCGTACAGGCTGCGGACTCCCTGCGCAACGACCCGTTCTCCGGCACCCGCGCCGACATCGTCCTGTGCAACCCGCCCTTCAACGAACGGGATTGGGGGTACGAGGAGTTGGCCACCGACGCCCGCTGGAGCCATGGCCTCCCCCCGCGCACCGAGCCCGAACTCGCCTGGGTCCAGCACTGTCTGGCCCAGCTGCGGCCCGGCGGCGCCGCGGTCCTGCTGCTGCCGCCCGCCGTCGCGGCCAGGAAGGCCGGCCGCCGCATTCGCGGCTCGCTGCTGCGCACCGGGCAACTGCGGGCCGTCGTCGCGCTGCCGCCCGGCTGCGCCGCACCGCACAGCGTCTCCCTGCACCTGTGGGTGCTGCGGATGCCCACCGCCGGGGAAGGCGCACCGGCGGGCGATCGGCTGCTGGTCGCCGACGCGGCCTCGCGCTTCCCCCGGGACCCGGAGGAGAAGTGGACCCCCGACTGGACGGCGATCAGCGCTTTCGTACGCGAGGCCGTTGCGGAGGCCGACTCCCCGCACGCCCCTGCCTACGTACGGCAGGTGCCCGTCATCGAGCTCCTCAACGACGAGGTCGACCTCACCCCTGGACGCCACATCGCCCCGTCCCCGGCGGACACCGCACCCCGACTGGCCGAAGCCTGGCGGGAATTCACCGGTCTCACCGCGAAGGTGAACAAGTCGGCCAAGCTGCTCGCGGCGCTGGATCTCGCCACGGCCGAAGCGGACACACCGACGGCGACCACGGTCGCCGAGCTCGCCCGGGCCGGGGCGCTCACCCTGCGCAGCGGCCAGCAGCCGCCGGAGGAGTCAATCCACGCCGGCCCGCCGCCCGACGACGGCATCCCCCTCCTCACCGTCCCCGACCTTCTGGTGGACGGCGAACCCCGCAGCTGGCTCGCCCACGACACCGCGGCGGTCGGCGAGGCCGTGATCGCCGAACCCGGGGACATCGTGGTGGTGGGCGTCGCCCGCGCTTTCTCCGCATGGGTCCACGAGGGGCCGCCGACTGCCCTCGGCCCACAGCTGCATGCCGTGCAAGTGCAGCCCGAACAGCTCGACGCCTGGTTCCTGGCCGGTTCACTGCGGGCTCCCGCCAACGCCCGGCAGGCCGGCACCCACACGACGAACTCCTCCCGCATCGACGTCCGCCGTCTCCAGATCCGCCAGGTTCCCCTCTCGGAGCAGCGGCGCTATGGAGAGGCGTTCCGCGAACTCACCGCCTTCGAAAGGCTGTTGCGTCGCAGCGCCGACCTCGGCACCAGTCTTGCTCGCGACCTCGGCGACGAGCTGGCGGCGGGGCGGCTGGCTCATCAGACGTAGCCCATCGCCCCGCCCACACCGGTCGGCGTCACGCCTCCCTGCCCCTGGGCTCGGCCAGGCGGGCCGTGAGCTGGGCGTCGACCGCTTGGCGTACGGTCTCGACACGAGCCGCGAGTACCGGTGGCAGGCCGGCAGCGATGTGGCCCGCCGCGTCCACCGCCGCGATGGCCGCCTCCAGTTCCCCGAAGGTGAGTTGGCACTCGGCCAAGCACAGCCGGATCAGGGCGCGATCGGCCCGCTCGGCCGGGCCTTCCCCGTGCATGAGGTCGTTGTCGACGGCCTGGTAGAGGCGGGCCGCGGCGCCGAAGTTGCCAGAGAGACGGAATCCGTCCGCGGCCCCCTGCCACACGCGACGCACCAGAGAGCGCCGCTCGCCCCACTCCTCGCGGACGCGTTCTGTCAGGCCGGACAGCCGGTCGGTCGCGTCGCCCGGCTCACCGGACGCGATCTCCGACTCGGCCTGCACGCAGAGCTTTTCCACCACACGGGCGTCCAGCCACTCGTCGGCCGGTGCGGAAGCGACAGGCGGCGTGAGAGCGACCGGACGCGGACGAATCCGGTCCTGCGGCCGACGCAGGGGGGCGGTGGGGTCGGGGTGGGTGCGGGGCCGGGGTTCGGGATCGCCGACCGCCGGGGCGTACGGGGCGAGGACCGCCAGGACCTCGTCGACGGCCGGACGCTGCTCGGGCTTCTTGACGAGCATCCGCAGCACCAGATCGTCGAGCGGCTCCGGGATGCCCGCGGCGTACGCGCTCGGTGGCAGCGGCACTTCGTTGAGGTGCTTGTCGGTCAGGCCGGACTCCGCGCCGAGCGGGAACGGGGGCCGCCCGGTGAGGAGTTCGTAGAGGATGCACCCGAAGCAGTAGACATCCGTACGCGTCGTGGGCTCACGCTCCAGGAGCTGCTCCGGCGCCAGATAGCCGCGGGTGCCGAGCGTCGAACCGTGGGCCGTGTATCGGGTGGCGTCGGCGTGCAGCGGCTTGGCGATGCCGAAGTCGATGAGGACGGCGCAGCCCTCTTCGTCGACCATGATGTTCGCGGGCTTGAGATCCCGGTGGACGACCGGGAGCGTGTGCGCGCACGCCAACGCCCCTGCCACCTGGACGGCGACGGCGACCGCCGTGGCCAGCGGCAGGGGACTGTGCTCGTCGAGGAACGTCCGCAGACTCACTCCGGTCACCAGGCGCATGGCGATGTAGGGGACGCCCCGGTGGGATCCACTTCCGTGCAGTTCGGTGATGCCCGGGTGGTCGAGCGTGCCCAGGAGGCTGGCCTCGCGCCGGAACCGGGCGTTCCTGACGGCGAGTTCGGCATCACGCTCGTACGGGTCGAGGCAGTACAGGGCCTCGGAGTCGTGGCGCAGGAACTTCACCGCCACCTCCCGCCCCGCGGACACTTCCCGAGCCCGCCAGACCTGGGCCATCCCGCCCTTGCCCAGCGAGTCCTTCAACTCGTATCGCCCGTCGACCAGATCACCCACGCCGGGCTTGTACGTATCCGCGTCCACCACCGTGCCCCTTCGCACCACTGCGCATCAGACCCACCAGGGTAGCGTGAAAGATTCTAATCGCGAGACGTCCGTGGACTCAGTTCACAATCTTATGCCATGCTCATGTGGTGCTCGGAAGTCCTCGGACTCCCGTCGCTCCGGGCACCCTTCTGCCCATACCGCCTGCCACGGGGGTCACCATGCAGAACCCACCCGGCGTCGCCGGCCACGACTGGTTGATCAGGGCGAGCCCCCGGACGGCCCGTCCCGACGACGCGGCCTGTCCCACCCACCGGCGCACCGCGATGCGGCCCCTGCTCGTCGCCGACCCGGCCGTGCCCTACTCGCGGCCACCCCGCGAGGAGTTCGGGTTCGGCCCGCTCTTCACCGCCCTCGACCTTGTGGAACACAACGGGTGGCCCGTGGAGCGGGTACGCGAGGAACTCCGGGCCACCCGCGGTCCCTTCCAGGGATGGGGCGCCCCGGTCCACCCCGCCCACCTGGCCTGGACCGCCCACGCTCTGGAGCACTATGTGGCCGCCCGTACCCGCGAACAGGCCGCCGCCGTCGAGGCCGGGCTGCCCGAGACCAAGCCGGTGAAGCAGCCGTGGACGTGGCGCACTTCCCGCACGGACGCTCCCGACGCGCGGGGCGCCCGGCAGTACGAGCACACCGTCTGGGGCCGCATGTACGTCTCCGCCGACGGAAGGGTGCGCGATCTGTGGCTGCCCTCCATGGGCCGGGCCAAGACCGACCGTCCCGACGCGGAACTCGGGGCCGTGGCACAGGTGATGGCCTTCGGCGCGCCCACGCCTCGGCGCAAGCAGCGCGCCCAGCCTCCGCCCACCGAGACCGACAGCACCTGCTTGCCGGATCTGGTCCGCGTCTTCGACGTCGGGTGCGCTGACGGGTCAATGGAGGAGCTGCTCTCCGCAGGCTCCGCCGAGGCGAGTCAGCGGTTTCGGGACGACGCCGCGCCCGCCTTCGTCACGGCTGCCACCGAACCCGGCGTGCGGCCCGGGGAGAGCTGTGTCGACTGCAAGGCCATCGCCGGCTGCACGGATCTGAAGCGCGCCCCGCGGCTGTGGGGTGGACGCCCTCCGGCTCTCGCACGCCCACGCCGCTCCGTCTCCGTCTGGGACCTGCGGCTGCACGCCGAGTGCCCCGCCCAGTACCACCTGGTACGGCGACTGCACCTCAACGACCTCTCGGCCGAGGACCGGGGGGCACGGCGCGGCAGAGCCGTCGACGCCTGGCTCGACGCGGAGCACGCCGAACGCCCGGTGCGCGGCTGCCGGGACCGGGAGATCCCCGGGCCGACGGCTGTACAGGCCAGGGCCGGACTCGACGACACCTCCGCACGCGAGGCCGCCGGGATGCTTGCGGAACACCGACTGCTGTGCCCGCTCAACGGACTCGACGCCGGCGAGCAGGTGCTCGTACAGCATCGGGTGACGGCCTACGTGCCCGAACTCGACATCGTCGTCCTCGCCGTACCCGACCTGGTGTACACCCACCGCGGCCGGTGGATCTGGCGCGAGACCAAGACCTCGGCCCGCCCGCTATGGGAACGCGACTCCCTGCTGCACACCTATCCCCAACTTGCCCTCGGCGTACTGCTGTTCCACGCGGGTGCGCTCGGCGACGACCCGCGCCGCTCCTGGGTCGAACTGGAGCATCTGCGCGAGGCCCGCGGGGAGAGCCGACTCGAACGCATCGACCCCGGCCGCGCCAAGACCGTCGACGAGGCGCGGGCCGTCATCGCCGGACTCGCCCAGCCGCTCCTGGACGACACCGCCTACGAGCCGAGGACCGGACGCCACTGCCACGGCTGTCAGGCCCGGACCTGGTGCCGGCCCGGCAGCGCCTACGTCACCGACCATCCGCGCCCGTCGAGCCCCGCCCCGCAGACCCCGCCGCGAGGAGACGCCCCGCCCCATGCCTGACCAGCAGCTCGTACCGGACTGGCTGTCCAACCCTGATGTCGTCCTCCTGCGGGACGTGGCCACCGCCGTCCTGCACCTGGCGGCCGTCGACCACCTCGACTCCTTCGCCCTGCCCTACCCGCCCGGCGCGCAGCGGGCTCTGGACGCCCTGGTGCTCCAGTGCCTGCGCAACGGCGCCAAGCCTCCGGCCGGGGTGCCCGAGATGATGCGCTGGGCTCGCGCCCGCCCCTTGGGCAGCTGGCCCCTCGACCGGCTGCCCGCCGACCTGTTCGACACCGCAGACCGGCTGATCGACGAGGATTCCGGAGAGCCCTCGCAGCTCTGCCACGAGCTCGCCGTACGGGGCTACGGCGACAGCACCGGACGGCAGTACGACCGCCTGGTGATCCACGAGGCTCTGCGCGCCTGCCGGGCCGTGTCGTCACCCGAGTCGTACACGGCCTTCCGGCGCCTGCTGGTGAATCAGCCCGTCCTCACCGAGGCTGACTGGGCCGAGGTGAGCACCGACCTCTTCCTCGACCCCGTGCGCTTCCTCGTCGAGGAGATCTACGCCCCCGTCCCCCTCGGGTTCCGCCGGGACGGCGCGTACCTGTGCTGTCACCGCTGCCTGACCCTGCTCCATCCGGTGTCCGACACCGAGTGGTGGTGCGAGCGCGACCAGTGCCGACACCAGGGCCCACCACCGCAGGGCCGGCAACTCGTCGCGTCCGAGGTGGGCGAGCTGCGTCAACTGCGGAAACCGCTGCGACAGTTCGTCACCGGGCCCGGACGCGCCGAGGTCTTCCTGGAGGCCGAGCTGCGCGCCCTAGGCCTCACCGTCGAGATGTGGCCCGGCTTCGACGCGTACGACCTTCGCATCACCTTCCCCGACGGACATGTGTGGGCCGTCGACGTCAAGGACTGGGCACACCCCGCCTTCCTCGGACGCGCCGCCACCGCCGTCCGCCCCGAGCCCCCGTACGACGAAGCCTGTTGGGTGGTGCCCGCGTTCCGGGTGCGCGCCCGCCGCGACTATCTGGCCACATACGCCAAGGAGCGGGGCGCGGGGGCGGGCGGTTTGCGACTGCTGACGGACGACCAACTGAAACGGGCCGCGCGGCTGCGGCTGTCCGGCGAACACGGGCCGGACGCGTCCATCGCACCCCCGCACACCGTGCCTCCAGCCAGGGAGCACGGCGGGGCACGCACGGCGTCGTCCCGGTCCGGAAACCAGACGGCGGCGACCGACAGCGCCGGAAAGAAGGGAGCGGACCATGCGTGACCGCAGCAGCTGGTACCAGCCGGTCGTCGCCGCACTGAAGCCCTGGCCCGAAGAACACGCCGGGACCCGGCCCGCTCTGCTCTGCCAGGTCGAGCTCGCCCTGCGGTTGATGGAGACCGTGGCGCCCGGTCACGCCGCCGACGGGGCGTGGACGCTCCTCGGCGGCTACGGCCTCGCCTTCGCACGGGCCTCGAAGCTCCCCACCGGCACCACCGAACAGGTCGCGCTGGCCGCGGCCCGGCACCTGCTCTGGCCCATGCGCCGCGGCCGGATGTGGCGGCAGAGCCTGGACGCCTACCTGGAACTGCCCGAACGGCTGCGCGCGTACCGTGTCCCGGCGGCCGGGGAACCCGCCCACCGGGTCCCCCTCAAGGTGGCGGCCGACCGCTTCACCACCTACGACGACGCGCTCGCGAACCTCCCCGGCTTCGCCACGAAGGCGCTTCCCCCGGCGGGGGCGGGCGAACACCGCTTCATGGACCGCCGTCACCGGCGCACTTCCGTCACCGTCCCCGCCGATCTCGTACGGGACCCTTTCCCCGGCCACCCCCTGACCACCGAACGCCCGGCCACCGCTGGCCCCCTCGACGTGCCACTCGACGAACTCGCCGACATCGCACGGTGGATGGACGCGAAGGAGCGGCGGCGTGGGCTCAAGGCGGGGAACTGGGAGCAGCGCCTCGCCCAACTCGATCTCGACACCCGCACCCCGGACGGGACCGTCTTCGAGGCGGCGTCCGCGCTGCCGCTCGACCGGCTCACCCACCTCGTCGGCATGGTCGGCGCCGGCAAGTCGACCTTGATGACCCTGCTCGCCGTCTGGGCGCACCACAACGGGCTGCACATCACCCTCGTCGTCGGCGACGTGGCCGAACAGCTGACGCTGACCGAGCTGTTCCGCACGCTCGGCCTGAGAGCCGCCCTGGTGCAGGGAGGCACGACACGGCCCCAGCACACCCAGCGGCTGCACCGCAGACTCGCCGCGCGGGGAGAACACTCCCTGCTGGCCCACACCGGTCCCGTCTTCGCCCACCTGAGCACCGCCTGCCCGCTCGACGCCCTGCGCGCACTCGACACGTCCGAGCCCCTGCGCTACGCCGACGCGCCCTGCGCTGCCCTTCACCTTGCCCGGCGCCAGGAGACCGCCGAGGAGCCCGCGGCCGACCGCGCGGTAAGCGAACTCAAACGAGCTCGAGGTGCCGTCGGCAGGGAGGCCCCCACGGACGACACCGACACCGACGAGGAGGAGCAGGGCACCCCGCACGCCTGCCCGCTGTGGAGCGTCTGCCCCCGGCACTCCGCCGCGCGCGACCTCGTGGACGCGTTGATCTGGGTGGCCAACCCGGCCAGTCTCGTCCAGACGGCGGTTCCGCGTCAGCTCAACGCCGAGCGCCTGCGCTATCTGGAGCTGGCCTGCCTGCGCAGCGACATCGTCGTCGTCGACGAGGCCGACCGTGTACAGATGCAGCTCGACCAGATGTTCGCCCCGTCGGCCACGCTCGTCACCACCGGTGTCTCCGACTCCTGGCTCGACCAGCTGCAGACCCACGAGATCGCCGAACTCGCCCGGCAGGGACGGCTGCAGCTCTCCGACCAGGATGTGGAACGGTGGTCCGCCGCCCTGGACATTGTCGGTTCCGCCGCGGACCGGCTGTACGCCATGCTCATCGACGACGGAAGCCTGCGGGACTGGGCGCAGATCGACTACTTCAGCGCGTGGACCCTCCAGGAGAAGCTGCTGCACGCCTGGTATCCGCTGACGCGAGGCCAGCCCGCCGGGCGGCCGGACAGCACGAGCGAAGGGGACGTCGAGGACGAGAGCGCGCTCTACGAGGACGAGGAAGGGCTCGGGGCCGAGGGTGACTCCCCCGTCCCCGAGGCTCCCTGGGCGCAACGACGCACGGAGATCACCGGGTTCTTCGACACGTTCCGCGACGATCCGCTCGGCGGACGCGGCCCCTACGGAACCCCCGCCGACGAGCTCACCGCCCTCGCCCACGACGTCCTGCACACCCTCGACGAGAAGCAGACACGGCGCCGTGTCCGCGCGTTCCTCGACGCTCTCCTCGTCGGAGCGCCGGGCCCGGAACAGCGCCCCATGCCCACCGCCGGGCGAGGCAACAAGCCTGCCCCCGAGGACGTACCGCTCACCGAGGAGTGGCGGGAACTCAACGCGCGACGACTGGAGTTCACCCTCGTCCTCGCCGCCCTGCACCAGCGTCTGGACCGGGTGACATTCCTGTGGCCCCAGGTGGAGGCGGCGCTACGACTGGACTCCGCGGCCCACGAGCTGACCCGCCGCCCGCCTCTCGACTACGCGCCGCTGCTGCCCGAAGCGCCCATGGGCAACGTCCTGGGCTTCCAGTTCCTGGTGGACGAGCGGGCCGCCGCCCGCGACAAGGACGGATACCGCACCGGCACCCTGCGCTTCTTCCGCTGCGCGGGCGTGGGCCGGGAACTACTCCTGGGACTTCCCCAGCTCGGCGCCGACCCCGGCCTCGGCAAGGCGGGCCCACATGTGCTGCTGATGTCGGGCACCAGTTGGGCCGGCACCTCTACCCGGGCCCATGTCCTCGCCCCCGTCCGCGCCGTACTGAAACCGCAGCGCAAGGCCCTCGACGCCATCCGGGAGACCGTGTTCCGCACCGAGTTCCTCTACGACGCCGCAGGGCAGCCGATCCGGCTCTCCGGCCAAGACCCCGACCAGCGTGAGGACGTCCTTCGCCTGATGATCGACCGGCTCGCCCGGTCCCGGAGCGACGGCAACTCCTCTCCCCTCCAGAGCGAACTCGCCCACATTCCCGACCAGCGCCGCAAGCGTGCCCTCCTCCTGGTGGGCAGCTACGCGGAAGCCAAGGTAGCCGCCACCGCCCTCAACGAGATCCCGCGCTGGCGCGGCCGGGTACGCGTCCTGGCCGCCGACGACGCCGAACTGGAGGCCGCCGTCGACGGGACGGCGCCGGCGGGGAGCCAGGCACCGGGCACGGGGTCGGGTGCGGGTGCGGGTGCGGGTGCGGTCCGGCGTGGGGACCTCGCGTCCTTCGCCGACGACCCGGACGCCGAACTGCTCGTGGCACCCCTCCTCGCCGTGGAGCGAGGACACAACATCCTCACCGCCCCCCAGCGGCCCGGCGAGGAGAAGGTGGCGGCGTTCGGGACGGTGTTCTTTCTGGTCCGCCCGCACCCCCGCCCCGACGACCTCTCCCTGGCGGTCTTCGCCATCAACGACTGGGCGACGCGGTTCGTACGCGGTCAGCTGAAGCTGCCGGAGGAAGGGACGTTCAGCGACATGGTCACCCAGACCGGGGACCTGGACGCGGCGGGCAGCGCTTTCAGGACTACCGCACGCGGCGTGTGGCGACACGTGCTGTCACGGCCCTACATCTACTCCTCGCTCTCCGACGACGAGAAGAAGTCCTTCGTCTGGGACCAGCTCGTTACCATCTGGCAGGTCATCGGGCGCCTCGTCCGCGGGGGCGTACCCGCCCGCGTCGTGTTCGTCGACGCGGCCTTCGCACCACGACTCGCCGCGGCACAGGCCCCCTTCACCGGCCATGGCCGGCGTCCATGCCGCGCGGGCGACCCGGGACTGCTCGTCCGGCTGCGGGACGTCCTGGCGCCGTACTTCGCCCAGACCGACACCGAAAGCGACACCGCCGGGTACGGCGCGCGCAGCGACCCCGCCGACGCCGCACTCGTCAAGCTGCTCTACCGCCCGCTGTACGAAGCACTGTGCGCCATGGGGACGTCACCCGGCCCGCGACCGGCCGACTGAAGCACGCCAACCACCGCCCTGGGCAGCGCTCTTGGCAGGCAACCGCACCCGCGCCCGTACGGACATCGCAGGGAGAACCGACATGTACAAGAGCATCCGCCGATCCGCGTACCACCTGGCCGAGGAGGGCACCCCCTGGGCCGAGGACTTCCGCGCGCTCCCCTTCCCCGAACACTGGCATGCCGGACTCCTCGACCTGCACAACCACGGGCGGGACGAGGAGAAGCGGCAGCCGACGCTGCCCACCCGCCGACTCGACGGAGTGCTCCAGACGCTCGCCCCCGACGTGATCGTCCGCCCCCGGCCGCGGATCCCCGTGGAATCGGGGCCGCAGGCCGCCGAGGACTTCTGGATGTACGTACCGGCCTCGGCACCCGCCCCCCTCCCGGGCCGTTCCCTGCGGCAGCTCCTCGACGCCTGGCTGCGTACCCTCGGTCCCAAGAACTCCGCACAGGATCCGCGGTTCCGCGCACTGTTGCTCGCGAGCAGCGCGGAGCTGAAGCAGAACCTGCCCGAGTGGCAGCCGGTCACCAGCGTCGAACTCCTCACCACCTCGACCACCCGGGGCGGCACCGCCGCCCCGGAACCGCGCCAGTTCCAGCTCGCCACCGACGCCCTGGCACGCCGCATCCTGACCCTCGATCCCTTCCCGTTCGAGGGCGGGGAGCTGCGGTTCCGGGCGCTGCCCCGCGGGCCTCGCGACCAGGGCGCGGAACTCATGTCGCAGCCCCTGTGCCGGACCGTGAAACGCAAGGAGTGGTGGTTCTCCGTCCTCCTGAACATCTCCCTGCACACAACACCGTTCGACCCCAGGCCGCGTGTCCACCTGCACTGGGGGGTGCGCCGCTGGGCGACCCATCCCCGGACCACCACCAAACGCCTCAACCTGCCCTACCGGGAGGCCACCACCGTCTACCTGCGGCCCACCATCCCCTGGCTGCCCGGCGCACCGGCCACCGAACGCTACGCACTGGCCCGTCTGCGCCGCGATCGGGCCGCCGACACGTTCGTCTGGTCGGAGAACGACACCGCCGGCATCCTGCGCGGACTCAGCCTCGCCGGCAACTTCCCCGACCCCGAACAGCTCCTCACCGAACCGGTCTCCTGGATCGGCGAGGGCCGCGGCGTCCGCGCCGCCGTGGTCCACAGCACCAGGATGGGCAAGCACGAGATCGGCCCCGGCTTCATGCCCAACCAGCGAGCCCAGCTCACCGAATGGGCCGAGCAGGCCCTCCCTGAAGCACTGGTCCGGGTACCCGACCTCGCGCGCGGGCGCGGCAAGGGCATCGGCGCTCCGCAGAACCGGCGGCCCAAGCCCAGGACCGACGAGGCCAAGAAGGCCGAGCTGCTGCGCGAGGCCCAGGCACGGCGGGTGGCGCTCGCGGCACAGGCCCGGATCGCCTCCCACGGCCCGGAACAGGCCGGCCCGACCGTGGTGGAGGCCCGGCTGCTGTGGCAGTCGCCCGAGGTACGCGGCGAGGCGGTGGAGCAGTTCGCCAAGGCCCTGGGCCTCGACGGCGACGGCGGCGCCAGTGCCGCCCACATCACGGACCGGGACTTCGACGAGGCCACGCCCGGAGCGCCGGTCGTCCTGGAGTGGCGGACGGCGGAGATCACCCTCCGGCTGCGCTGTCTGCCCCTCGCCGACGGACTGGGCGACCGGCTCGTGCCCGACCCGGCGGTCAAGGGCAGAGGCGCGGCACTCGCGGCGGCCGTCGCCGATCGGCGCCGTGCCCTGCGCGCCTGGCTCCGCGCGGACGGAGCGGACCCCTCCCGCCCCGAACTCGCCCTCGTGGAAGTCGCACACCGCAGCACATTCCGCCCTGCGTCGACCGACCCCAAGTTCGCGATCCGCCTCGGGTGCGCCGACGCGGGCCTGCTGACGCAGTTCGTCGTCACCCCGTCCACCGACCGGCAGATCGACAACGCGGACAGCCTCGACCACCGCACACACAGCTCGTGGCTCGACGGACTGCGCCAGCTCGGTGTCCGCGTACTGCCCCAGCACACCCTCGGTGACGACCTTCCGGACGCGCTGCAGTACGCGGCGGTGTGGATGGTGAAGCGCCGCAAGGACGGCCCGACCCGGTTGCCCAAGCACCTGCCTGTGGCGGTACTCGTCACCCCGCTCCCGGCCGGGGACGGCCTTGCGGCCGTACGCGGCTGGGATGACACTGCGGGGGAATGGGTGCCCTACCCGCGGTTCCTTCTCGGACTGGTGAAACAAGCGGAGATCGACCCCGAGGCGTTCACGGAACCCGAGGCTCCAGGCGAGGACGCGCGCCCCTCTCCCCCTCGGGTCACCGGCAAGCAGTGGCGCAGCAACCTCACCCAGCAGCGCAAGGAAACGGCGGCATTCCTCCAGCGCGTGCTGCACTCCCTCCGAGGACAGCCCACCGCGCTGATCACCCACGCTCAGAACAGCCGACTGCACTGGCCCTGGCTCCAGGACGGCCAGACCGAACGCGACCTGATCAAGACCGGCCACGCCCCGGCAGGCCGGCTGGACGACGAACTCCGCCTCGTACGCGTGCGCGGGTGCGGCGGCCGCGAGAGCGCCCAGTGGTGGGGCCTGGCCGAACCAGGCAAGTCCCACGGGCAGCCAGCCGGTTTCTGGGCACAGAATCCTCAGCAGCGGCACGGGGACGGGGCTTCGCCGGGCGAGCGGGTTTTTTACAGCACCACCGAACGCCCCGGAACTCATGCGATCTCCCCCGCACTCGACCGCCTCGCCACCCGGGTCAACGCGGCAGGCAACCTCACCTCGCAGGCGGGCACCAGCGCCTGGAACCCAACCCTGGTAGAGATCGCGGTCCTGGGCTGCCACGAGGACGACGGCTCGGCAGCCCCCGTACGGGGAAGGCCCGACGACCCCGAGGCGCTGGCCCTCGCCATGCACCAGCTCCGCCAGGCCCCGGACTACGCCGCCGCCCTGTCTCTCCCCCTCCCCCTCCACCTGGCGGGGCTGGCCCAGGCATATGTCCTGCCAACACTCGCCGACAGCGACCGGACTCCGGGCGAGGAGTCGGACACACCTTCGGGAAACCAGAGCATGGAGGACCCGGACCTTGCCGACGCGGCCGGACTGTCCACGACGCCGGACGACGAGGCCGATACTGCCCAAGTCTGAGGACGAAGTCGAAACAAGCGCACTGGTGCCTGAGGTCCTGTGTCCTGAGAGACCAATGACAGCTGCTGTGAGTTCCTAGCAGTCGCGTCAGCCGCTGTTCTCGGACCCGGCCATGGCTCGAAGGCCATCAGATGCTCTCTTTCTCAGGTCCTGGCCTTAATGCCCGACATCGGCGTCAGAACCACCGCAGTCCTCCTGGCCACCGTCACAGCTCCTTCCCGAGCGCCGCCCACTTCGCCTCCTGCGCGGGCCGCGACCCCGGCGCCCGCCAGTCGGGAACCCCGGTCCACGGCGAGCTCGCCCCCAGAGGCGGGAACCCGGCAGCTCAAACGGGCGATGTTCCTCTCCGCTTTCGCAGGCCTCCACGATCCCGCTCCCGCGGCGAGAGCCTCGGGGAGGACCTGCTCAGTGCCCTCGTGCACACGGTCGACGAGGGCGGCAACCGGCTCGCCGAGGACGAGCTGATCTCGTTGGCCTTCCTGCTGCTCGTCGCCGGGCACGAGACGACGGTCTACCGGATCGGGAATGCGATGCGCGCTCCTGGAGCAGCGCGCCGTCGTCCTGAGTCGACAGCGGGCTATAGCAAGCACTTCGTCGGCCCCACCGCCGCCCTCAACAGCGACCTCGAGGTCAGGCGTCCTTCTTCACCGGCTCCGGAATCGCCACGCACTCCACGTGGTGCGTCATCGGAAGGACGTCGGCTTCCGACGGCGGGTTCGAACCTAGGAGTGCTCACGCAGAGTCAGAATCACGCCTTGCACTCATCCGCTCGGCCCCAGGCTTCGGCCCTGCCCTCGTAGGCGCTCACTCAATGTGCCCTTGGCAGCGCCTCCGGTGGTGGGACGTCCAGTGCCACCAAGCCCGCCGTCCTGGGGAGAATCTGGGGAGTATCGACGGCCTTGGAGAGCGGGTGGGGAGAATCGACCGCGTAACGCAGCAGAATCCTGAAAGACGCCGAAAGATTCATCCGCGCAGGTCAGGGGCAGACACAGTCGCATCGATGCAGGTCAGCGCCACCAGGTAGACAACTTCATGACGTACGTGCCGAGATCGTCGGCCTCGACGATCCCGGGGAGCGAGCCGCCCTCACGCAAGGGCGTGACGTAGCGGGTCGCTGTCACTTCTGTAAGCATTTCCCCAGGCTATCCATCCCGGCGTCATGTCCTCCGACCCCTGCCCGGCTCGTGGGGCCCGAGCCGGAACCTCAGTCGGCAGACCACGGCGTCCGTGTCCCGCCGTACGGCGTGGGCGACGACCGCGCCCCGCTGGTTCTGCAGCAGCCGCTGCCAGAGATGCTCCGGCTCGGCCTCCGGGACGAGCACGGTGACCCGGGTGCTCGGCTCGGCCGTCCGCAGGTCGCGTACGTACGCGCTGATGGGCCGACCGAGCGAGCGCCGCTCGGAGGGGAGCCGGACCAGGGGTACGCCCGGATTCCAGAGCGCCCAGTCCCGTTCCAGGGCCGCGGTGGCCGCCAGGTCCTCGGCGTCCGGGTGGCAGACCGTGACCGCACGCACCTCCTCGCCCAGGGAGACGGCGGCGGTCAGGGCCTCGCTCGTGAGCCGGGTGAGCGAGGCGACCGGGACCAGGACGAGCGAGCGTTCGCGGTGCGGGGGCTCGGGGATCCGGCCGACGCCCAGCCGCTCGCCGATCCGTCCGTACGTGCGGTGGACGGCCTCGAAGGCGAGGACGAGGACGGGCAGGGCGATCACGATCAGCCAGGCCCCGTCGTGGAACTTGGTGGCGGTGACGACGACCGCCGACACTCCGGTCAGTACGGCCCCGAGGCCGTTCAGCAGGGCCTTCGCCGCCCATGTGGTGCCGCGTTCCCGGAGCTGGTGCAGGACCATGCCGGTCTGGGCGATCGTGAAGCCGACGAAGACGCCGATCGCGAAGAGCGGGACGAGGGTGTTGGTGTCGCCGCCGGAGAAGACGAGCAGGGCGGCGGAGACGACGGCGAGCCAGACGACGCCGTGGCGGTGGACCTGGCGATCGGCCTTCAGGCCGAAGACGTGCGGCACGTAGTTGTCGCGGGCCAGCAGCTTCAGGAGGACGGGCAGACCGCCGAAGGAGGTGTTCGCGGAGAGCGCCAGGAGCACCATGGTCGCGAACTGCACGACGTAGAAAGCCCAGTTGTGACCGAGGGAGGCGTCGGCGAGCTGGGCGAGGACGGTGACGCCCTCGACCGGCTGGAGTCCGAAGCGGGAGATCAGTACGGACAGGCCGATCAGCATCACGCCGAGGAGCCCGCCGAGGGCGACCTCGGCGCGCATGGCCCGGCGGGCCGCAGGGGCCCGGAAGGACGGCACCGCGTTCGCTATCGCTTCCACACCGGTGAGCGCCGAGCAGCCGGAGGCGAACGCCTTCAGCAGGAGCAGGGCGCCGACGGTGGTGGCGTTGTCGGCGAGGGCGGAGGCGTGGCCGGTGGACGCGGCCGTGGAGACGGGGGCGTCGCGGAAGAGGCCGACGGCGATCAGTACGAGGATCGCGCCGATGAAGACGGCGGTCGGGACGATGAACGCGCGCGCCGAGTCGACGATGCCCCGAAGGTTCACCGCCGTGACGAGCACGAGAACGCCCAGACAGATCGCGAGGCGGTGGTCGTACAGGCCCGGGAAGGCGGAGGTGAGGGCGGCGACGCCGGCCGTCACGGCCACGGCCACGTTCAGGACGTAGTCCAGGATCAGCGATCCCGCCGCGACCAGGCTGGTGCGGCGGCCGAGGTGCCTCTTCGCGACGGCGTAGGAGCCGCCGCCGTCCGGGAAGGCCGCGATGACCTGCCGGTACGAGGCGACGAGTACCGCGAGCAGCGCGGCGATGGCGAGCGTGACCGGCAGGGTGAAGCCGAGACCGTGGCCTCCGGCGGCGGCCAGGACCAGGACGATGGCCTCGGGGCCGTACGCGACCGAGGCCATCGCGTCGAGCGAGAGCGCGGCGAGCCCGGTGACGACCGTCAGCTTGTGCCGGGCGCCGGTGTCGACGTCCGTACCCGTGTTGATACCGGTACCGGTGTCGATATCCGTACCGGTATCAGGCGGCTCTTCGGCGCCGGAGACGGCGTTCTTCTCGAGGGTCGGGGCGGCCATGCGGACGAACTCCTTCGGGCTCGTGGATCATGTCCGCCCAGCGTGAGCCCCGTGCAGGACGCCTCCGCCGTTCCTGGCGGGTTCTTGGCGCCTGCACGGTCTCTCTTCACGCGTTCCTGACACGGCCGACGGCAGTCACCGCCTCACCGGGGAGCCCCTCTTCCCGCGCTGCCCTTCAGGCGCGGGTGAAGCGGAGGGTGAGCAGCTGGAAGGGCCGCAGGTGGAGTTCGACGTGCCCGTCCACCGGCTCGACGTCGCCGACCGGGCGTTCGAGCAGGTCGCACGTCCGGACCGGCCCGTGCTCGAACGCCGGCGTGAGGCGGGTGCGGGCGCGGCCGCCGTGGGCTTCGTACAGGCGCACCACCACGTCACCGCTCTCGTCGTCCGCGAGCTTCACCGCGCTGACCACGACCGCGTCGTCGTCGAGCGTGACGAGCGGGGTGACGTCCGCCGTGCCGGTGACCCGGCGCTCGGGCAGGCTGATGCGGTAGCCCTCCCGTACGGCGTCGCCGATGTCGGCGCCGGGAACGAGCGCGTGCCGGAAGCGGTGCAGCCCCTGGTCGGTGTGCGGGTCGGGGAAACGGGGGGCGCGCAGCAGGGAGACCCGGACGGTGGTCGTGGTGCCGCCGTCCTCGGGGCGCACAGCGCGCGTGACGTCGTGGCCGTACGTGGAGGCGGTGACCAGTGCGACGCCCCAGCCGGGTTCCTCCAGGTGGACGAAGCGGTGGTTGCAGGCTTCGAACTTGGCGGCCTCCCAGCTGGTGTTGGTGTGCGTGGGGCGGTTGAGGTGGCCGAACTGGGTCTCGGAGGCGTAACTGTCGGTACGCAGGTCGAGCGGGTAGGAGGCCTTGAGGAACTTCTCGGTCTCGTGCCAGTCGACCTCGGTGCCGAGGTCGAGCCGCGCCTCCCCGGCGGCGAGGGTGAGCGTCTGGACGGCGCGCGAGGAGCCGAAGGAGCGGGTGACCCGCACGGAGACGAGGTGCGGGGTGTCGGTGGCGATCTCGACCGCGTCGGCGTCCGTCAGATCGGTGACGGTGTTGCGGTAGAAGGAGTCGACGTCCCAGGCGTCCCACATGTTGGGGAAGTCGGGGTGGATCTGCAGCAGGTTGGCGGCCCTGCCGGGGGCGAGGGTCTCCCGCCCGGACCGCAGATCGAGCACCGACACCGCGAGCCCCCGCTCGTCCACGGCGACCCGCAGCAGCCCGTTGTCGAGCACGTACCCGCCGCCCGGCCGGTCGGTCACCGTACAGCCCGCACCTGCGCCGGCCTCCGGCGCCGCGCCACCGGCCGGGACACTGCCGCGCGCGTGCGGAGCGGCGTTGAAGACGACGGTGCCCTCCCCCGTGCCGGCCAGCGCCCGCTGCGCCCGGTCGATGATGCCGTTCAGCTCCTCCGCCACGGCGGCGTAGGTGCGCTCCGCCTCCCGGTGCACCCAGGCGATCGACGACCCGGGCAGGATGTCGTGGAACTGGTGCAGCAGCACGGTCTTCCAGATCCGGTCCAACTCCTGGTACGGGTAGGGCGTTCCGAGGCGAACGGCCGCGGCGGCGGACCACAGTTCGGCCTCCCGCAGCAGGTTCTCGCTCGCCCTGTTGCCCTGCTTGGTCCTCGCCTGACTGGTGAGGGTGGCCCGGTGGAGTTCGAGGTACAGCTCGCCCACCCACACCGGCGGGTCGGGGTACTCGGCCTCGGCCTTGGCGAAGAATTCGGCGGGCCGCTCCCACGTCACCCGCGCCGAGCCCTCCAGGTCACGCAGCCGCGCGGCCTTGGCGACCATCTCGCGGGTCGTACCGCCGCCCCCGTCGCCCCATCCGGTCGGGGCGATCGAGTGCCTGGCGCGGCCCTTGTCCTTGAAGTTCCGTACGGCGTGGGCGATCTCCCTGCCCTGCATGGAGCAGTTGTAGGTGTCGACGGGCGGGAAGTGGGTGAAGATCCGGGTGCCGTCGATGCCCTCCCAGAGGAAGGTGTGGTGGGGGAAGGAGTTGATCTGACTCCACGAGATCTTCTGGGTCAGCAGCCACTTGGAGCCGGCCGCCTTGATGATCTGCGGCAGGCCGCCGGCGAAGCCGAAGGTGTCCGGCAGCCAGGCCTCCTCGTTCTCGACGCCGAACTCGTCCAGGAAGAACCGTTTGCCGTGGACGAACTGACGGGCCATCGCCTCGGAGGAGGGCATGTTGGTGTCGGACTCCACCCACATGCCGCCGGCCGGGACGAAGCGGCCCTCGGCGACCGCCTTCTTGACCCGCGCGTACACCTCCGGCCGATGCTCCTTGATCCAGGCGTACTGCTGCGCCTGGGACATGGTGTAGACGAACTCGGGTTCGTCCTCCAGCAGGGCGGTCATGTTGGCGGTGGTCCGGGCGACCTTGCGGACGGTCTCGCGAAGCGGCCAGAGCCAGGCCGAGTCGATGTGGGCGTGCCCGACGGCGCTGATCAGGTGCGCGGACGGCTCGGCCGGCGAGGCCAGTACCCCGACCAGCTCCGAACGTGCCTTCGCCGCCGTCCCGTTGACGTCCTGCAGGTCGACGGTGTCGAGGGCCCGCTCGACGGCACGCAGGATCTCCCATCGGCGCGCGCCCTCCACCGGAAGCTCGGCCATCAGCTCACCGAGCACTTCGAGGTCGATGACCAGCTGCCACACCGTCTCGTCGAAGACGGCGAGCTCCATCCGTTCCAGCCGGTACTGCGGCTTGTCACCGGCCGTCTCCTTCTCGCCCAGCTCGGTCGGCAGGAAGGGGTGGTAGTCCAGGACGACGGGGTTGGACGCGGCCTCGATGTGCAGCAGCACCTGCTCCCCGCCGACCGCCGGGGCGGCGATCCGCACCCACTGGTTGCGGGGATTGAGGCCCTTCACCGGTGTGCCGTCGGGCCGGTAGACCAGGCCTTCGCACTGGAAGCCCGGCATGTTGGCGTCGAACCCGAGGTCGATCAGTGCTTCGACGGTGCGGCCCGCCCACTCCGGCGGGACGGTACCGGAGACGGTCAGCCAGCTGGTGCCCCACGGCGCGCCCCACTCCGTGCCGACGGCGATCGGGGTACGCGGCGCGGCCAGACCTTCCGCGACGGGCACGGGTTCGTCGGGGGCGGTCCAGATGCCGACCGCCAGCGGGACGGACTCGGGGTACACGGCCGGTCGGATGCGCTCCTCCAGGACGCGCTTGAGACGGGACTCGACGAGGCTGCGGTCGTCGTGCATGGAATGTGACTCCCTATGGGTGACGGTTGGTCAGCTGATCGTGTCGACGGTGACGAGTTCGGTGATACCCCGAGCGGCCAGGTGTTCCGCGTCCTCGGAGTGTCCGGCGAGGACGGCGGTCGGCCGGACTCCGTCGGCGGCGAGTCGCATGAACGCCTCGAAGTACGCTCCACCGGGCGCGCAGAGCGACCGCTTGGGCGCCTGGTCCGGCAGGTCGAGGACCAGTGCGGTCGAGCGGACCGGTGGCGGCGACCAGCCCGCGCGGACCTCCGCCACGAGCTCGGCGATGGCCGCACCGGCCGGCTTGACCTCCCGGCCGTTGGTCAACAGGCCGAGGCTGTACTCGAGTTCGGGGAAATCGGCGAGCGACCGGTCGACATCGTGGGAGCACCACCAGGTGACACCCCACAGGTCGGGGCAGTCGAGCGCCGCGGCGACGGTCGTACGGGCGAATCGGGCGGCTCCCTCGGCGGGGATGTGCGGGGCGGGCGCGCCGACCTCCTGGAGCCAGACCGGGCGTCCGGGGTCGTGGGCCCAGGCCTTGGAGAGCTCGATCAGGTACGCCGCGTGCTGCCCTGTGGCGACGGCGGTGGGGCCGTGTCGTTGCGCGGTGCCGTTGAAGACCCAGGAGTGCACGGCGGTGGCCGCGCCGATCCGGGTGCAGTGCGCGGGGGTGAACGGATGGTCGTCCTCGTACCAGGCGGCGTCGTACTCGGCGTGCAGGTGCAGTCTGCCGGGGGCTCCCTCTTCGCAGGCGGCGAGCATCCGGTGCAGCCAGGCCTCGGCCTGGCCGGGGGTGATCGGGTCGGGGTCGGGGTGGGCCTCGCCGGAGAACTGGTTGATCTCGTTGCCGACGGTCATGCCGATGAAGTTGGGCCGGTCGACGAGGGCGGCGGCGAGGGTGCGCAGATAGGCGGCCTGCCCGTCGAGGACCTCGGGGTCGGTGAAGAGGTTGCGCCGGTGCCAGGTGGCGGTCCAGGAGGGCAGGAAGTCGAAGCTGGAGAGGTGGCCCTGCAGGCCGTCGACGGCGATGTCCAGGCCGCGCTCGGCGGCGGCGTCGGCGAGCTGGACCAGCTGCTCGACGGCCCGGGGGCGGATCAGGGTGCGGTTGGGCTGGAAGAGCGGCCAGATCGGGAAGACGCGCAGGTGGTCGAGGCCGAGGGCCGCGACGGAGTCCAGGTCGGCGCGGACCGCGTCGAGGTCGAAGTCGAGCCAGTGGTGGAACCAGCCGTCGCTCGGGGTGTAGTTGACGCCGAAGCGCGGCACGCGGGGGCGGTCCTGGGGAATGGTCATGCTCGGGCGGATTCCTTTGTGAGTACGTTCTCGGTCGCGGTCATCCCTTGACCGCGCCTTCCTCGACGCCTCGGAAGAAGAAGCGCTGGAGGGTGGCGAACACGGCGACGATCGGCAGGAAGGCGATCATGGTCCCGGCGGCGATCACCCGGGGGTTGGCGCTGAACGTGCCGTTCAGGTACTGCAGGCCGACGGTGAGCGTGTACTTGCCGGGGTCGCTGAGGACGATCAACGGCCACAGGAAGTCGTCCCAGGCGCCGATGAAGGTGAAGATCACCACCACGCTGAGCATGCCGCGCACGTTCGGCAGGCCGACGTGGACCAGCCGCTGCCAGGCGTTGGCGCCGTCGACCAGTGCGGCGGCGTCCAGCTCCGGCGGGACGGCCGCGAAGGCGGTGCGCATCAGCAGCACATTCAGCATCGCGATCGCACCCGGGAGCGCGACGCCGGTCAGGGTGTCGGTGAGGCCGAGGCTGCGCACGGTCACGTACTGGGAGACGATCGTGACCTCACCGGGCAGGACGAGTGTGGCCAGGAACAGGCCGAGCACCAGCCGGACACCCCGGAAGCGCAGCCGGGCCAGCGCGAAACCCGCGAGGGTCGCGCCGACGGCGTTGCCGACGACCGCTATCGCCGCCACCACCAGCGAGTTCGCGGCGTACGTCCAGACGGGGACGGTGTCGGCGACCTTCGCGTAGTTGGCGAACGTCAGGTCGCTCGGCAGGAAGCTCGGGGTCCGGGCGTAGACGTCCTCGCCGGGGCCTTTGAGCGAGGTGGACAGCTGCCAGAGGAACGGGCCGACGGTGATCAGCAGGACCAGGACGAGGAGCAGGTAGCGGACCGTCTTCTCGCCGGTCGACGGGGTGCCGAAGCCTCGGGCCATCGCTCAGGCCGCCTTCCTGCCGAGCCGCGCAAGCAGCAGCATCGGCCCGATGGTGATCACGAAGAGCAGCAGGCTGAGCGCCGAGGCGTACCCGATGTGCCCGCTGAAGCCGCGGCTGTACATCTGGATGAGCATCACCACCGACATGTCACGGCCGCCTGGTCCGCCGGTGCCGTTGGAGAGCACGTACAGCTCGGAGAAGACCCGGAGCGCGGAGACCGAGATCAGCACCGAGATCAGCAGCATGGTGGGCCGCACCCCGGGGATCGTGACGTGCCAGAAGCGCCGGAGGGCGGAGGCGCCGTCGACGGCGGCGGCCTCGTGGAGTTCCCGGCCGACGTTCCCCAGCGCCGACAGGTAGATCACCATGTAGTAGCCGAGCCCCTTCCAGGTCGTCAGGGCGATGGCGCTGAACAGCAGCAGCCAGCGGTCGGTGAGGAAGGAGACGGGGCGGTCGGTCAGGCCGAACTGTCCGAGCAGGCCGTTGAGCAGACCGCGGTCGTCGAGGACCCAGCCCCAGATGAGCGCGACGACGACGGCGGAGGCGACCACCGGGGTGTAGAAGGCGGTGCGGAAGAAGGTGATACCGGGCAGCTTCCGTTCCACCAGCAGGGCCAGCAGCAGCGGCAGCAGCGTGAGAAGCGGCAGGCAGACGGCCAGGTAGACGATGCTGTTGACCAGCGCGTCGACCAGCTGGTCGTCGCTGAGCGCGCGTCGGTAGTTGGCGAGGCCGGTGAAGTGCCCGCCGCCGAGCGGCTTGGCGTTGGTGAAGGAGAGGATCACCGTGTTGACGGCGGGCCACAGGTTGAAGACCGCCAGCCAGATCACGGCAGGCCCGGCGAGCAGCCAGGGGGTGAACCAGCGTCGGTGGGTCATGGAGGTGCCTTCCCTTCCCGGAGGGTGACAGCCGACGGGGCAGCGGGAGCGGTGCGCGCCGGGCGGCGCGGCGGCCGAAGGGGAGGACCACTGCGCCGCGGATTCGGCGAGTCAGCCCTTCAGCAGCTGGTTGCAGCGGCTGACGGCGGTGTCCAGTGCCTGCTTGGAACCGGTCTCACCGCTGATGGCGAGGGCGATCTGCTGGTTGACCACGGTCTTCATCGCGTCGTTGACCTCGACGGGCTGGAGTATCCGCGCCTTGGCCAGCGACGTGAACGCGATCACCTTGGCGTTGCCGGCGTTCCCGCCGTCGCTCTGGTTGAAGAACGGGTCTGTGGCAGAGGCCTTGGTGGAGGGGAAGATGCTGGTCAGCCGGGCGAAGGCGGCCTGGTTCTCGGCGTTGGTCACCCAACGGGCCAACGCGACGGCGGCGGCCCGGTTCTTGCTGTTCTTCGCGACCGAGAGTCCCTGCACATAGAGCGGCGGGGTGCCCATCGCCGCGGAAGGGACGACCTTGGGGGCGAGGGTGGGGTTGTCGGTGGCGAGGCTGGTGATGTAGTTGCCGCCGCCGGTGGTCCAGGCGACCGTGCCGGCGTTGAACAGCTTGGCGTTTCCGGCGTACGTCTCGGTGAGGACGTCCTTGGGCAGCAGGCCGTCCTTGAAGGCGCTCCGGTACTTGTCGAGCACGGCGGCGGCCTCGGGGGTGTTGAAGGTGAAGCTCTTGCCGTCGTCGGCCATGATCTTCACCCCCGCGTCGGCGAGATCACCGAGACCGGGCTTGCGGCTCATCAGGTACGCGGCGCCACCGGACTTCTCCTTGACCGTCCGGGCCTGGGCGATCAGCTCGTCCAGGTCGCCCGGCGGCTTCCGGGCGTCCAGGCCGTACTTGCCGAGCAGTTCGGAGTTCCAGTAGTTGACGTCGGTGTTGAGGTACCAGGGGTAGCCGTAGGCGCCGTCCTGGCCGGCGAAGCGGTAGGCGTCGATGCCGCCCTCGACGTAGTCGTCGGCCAGCTTCGGGTCGGCCTCCGCGACGTCCAGCAGCATGCTCTGCCCGGCGAGCGGCAGCGCGAAGTCCGGCGGGAGGTTGACCACATCGGGCAGGGTGCCGCCGGCCGCCTGGCTGAGGACCTTCTCGGAGTAGCCCTCGCCCGGCTGGTCGAGCCACTCCACCTGGACTCCGGGGTACTTCTTCTCGAAGGCGTCGATGACGCCGTCCATGTAGTCGGTGAACTTCGGCTTCAGGGCCCAGGTCTGGATCGACACCTTGCCCTTCACCTCACCGGTGGCGGACACCGGGCCGTCCGAGCTGTTCGGGTCGCCGAGGCCGCAGCCTGCGAGCGTCGCGGCCGCGATCGCGGCCAGTGTCGTCCGTGCCCAGTGGGTGCTTCGCATCAGTGAGGTCTCCCTATCTGGCGAGCAGAGCAACTAAACCGCTTCAGTGCTGCCGGATCATCCACCGGGCTACAATCGCTGTCAAGAGAGTGCGCAGCGCCAGGCAGGCGGGGGATCTTCATGGCCAGACCGACGATCGCCGACATCGCCCGTGAGGCCGGGGTCTCCAAGGGCGCCGTGTCGTTCGCGCTGAACGGCAGGGCAGGCGTCAGCGAGGCCACTCGGGAGCGCATCCTGCGCATCGCGGAACAGATGAACTGGCGCCCCCACAGTGCGGCGCGCGCCCTCGGCGGGGCCAGGGCGGGAGCCGTCGGCCTGGTGCTCGCGCGACCGGCCCGCACCATCGGCCTGGAACCCTTCTTCGGACAGCTGCTCTCCGGCCTGCAGGCCGGACTGTCCGCCTCGGGCACCGCGCTGCAGCTGCTGGTGCTCGAGGACACCGCCGCCGAGATCGAGGTCTACCGGCGCTGGGCGTCCGAGCACCGCGTGGACGGCTTCGTCGTCGTCGACCTCCAGGTCCGCGACCCCCGGATCCCCGTGCTTGAGGAGCTCGGCATCCCCGCGCTCGTGATCGGCGGCCCCGGCCGGCACGGCAGCCTGCCCAGCGTCTGGGCGGACGACCGGGAGGCCATGATCTCGATCGTCGACTACCTGGCCGCCCTCGGCCACCGCCGGATCGCCCACCTGGCCGGTCTGCCCGCCTTCCAGCACACCCAGCGCCGGATCCGCGCGGTGCGCGACTGCGCCCGCCGACTCGGCCTGACCGAGGCGGTCTCCCTGCCGACCGACTTCAGCGACGCCGAGGGCGCTGCCGCCACCCGCACGCTGCTGGCCCGGCCCGACCGGCCCACCGCGATCATCTACGACAGCGACGTCATGGCGGTGGCCGGCCTGGGAGTGGCCGCCGAGATGGGCGTCGCGGTACCCGGCGAGCTGTCGCTCGTCTCCTTCGACGACTCGACCCTCGCCCGGATCGTCCACCCCTCGCTCACCGCGCTCTCCCGCGACACCTTCGCTCTCGGCGAGCAGGTCGCCCGGGAGCTGCTCGCCGTGATCGCCGACCCGTCGTCGGCGCGCGACGTGCAGAACCCCACCCCACGGCTGACGGTCCGCGAGTCCACGGCCCGCCCGCTGTAGGACCTCGGCGCCGAAGGCCCGCCGGATACGTCGTCGCCGAACGCCCGCTGGACGCCTCGGCGCCGATCGCCCGCTGCGCGACTTCGGCGCTTCTCATCACCCTCTCCATCGACGTGACTTCTTCGGCCGCATCTGCCCTTGACCGTCACGACTAAAGGGCTTTAGCCTCCCGGACTGAACCTGCGGGGTCGCCGGTGGACCTGCCGTCCCGCCTCGTCGCCCCCCGCTGCTTCGCGTCATCCGTACCACCAGAGCGCCAGTACCCACCCCTCCTGCTGGACCGGAGACCCGGATGAACCGACGCCCGCTGACCCTGATGATGAGCGCCGCGTTAACCGCCGCCGCCATCGCCCTCATCCCCGCCCAGACCACCGCTGCCACCGGAACTGCCGCCGATGCCACCACCACCGGCAGCCAGCCGTACGCGTCGTACTGGTACCCGAACACCCTCCTCGACTGGGACCCGGGCACCGACCCCGACGCACCGTTCAACCGCTCGCGCGTCCCCCTTCAGCCGCGCACCTCGGACCCGGCACTCAAGGCCAACGCCAACGCCCGGGCCGGGGAGGGCAAGGTGGTCTCGCTGGTGTCCTTCGGACCCACCTCGAACAACCCTTCCCAGGGCTCCAGCAGCCCGAACCACTACGCCTTCGGGCACTGGCAGTACGTGGACACCCTGGTGTTCTGGGGCGGTTCCGCCGGCGAGGGCCTGATCCTCGCGCCCAACTCCACCGTGATCGACGCCGCCCACCGCAACGGCGTCAAGGTCTACGGCACGGTGTTCTTCCCGCCCGCCGCCTATGGCGGCCAGTTGCAGTGGGTCAAGGACTTCACCAAGAAGTCCGGCAGCACCTACCCGGTGGCCGACAAGCTCGCGCAGGTCGCCCAGCACTACGGCTTCGACGGCTGGTTCGTCAACCAGGAGACCGCGGGCGGGGATTCGACCCTGGCCACCGAAGTCCGCAACACCATGCGCTACGCCCGCACCCTGGGTCCGGTCGAGTTCATGTGGTACGACGCGATGACCGAGTCCGGCCCGGTGAGCTGGCAGAACGCGCTCACCCCGGCCAATGACGCCTTCCTCCAGGAAGGGACGCAACGCACCACGGACTCGATGTTCCTGAACTTCAACTGGACCGCCTCGGGCCTCAACTCCTCACGCACTCTGGCTGGTTCGCTGGGCCGCGACGAGCACGAGCTCTTCTCCGGCATCGACACCGAGGCCAACGGCTACAACACCTCGGTGAACTGGGCCTCGCTCTTCCCGGCCGGCCAGCCGCACGTCACGTCGCTAGGCCTGTACCGCCCCGAGTGGACGTACACCTCCGCGAGCTCCAGGGCCGACTCGTACACCCGCGAGGCCCGGTACTGGGACGGCGCCAACGGCGACCCCTCCAACACCACCACCGGCTCCAGCTGGAAGGGCCTGGCGCACTACATCCCCGAGGCCTCGCCCGTGACCACGAAGCCGTTCGTCACCTCCTTCGACAGCGGCCAGGGCGACTTCTACAACTCCGGCGGCGTCCGGGTGAGTTCCACCGGCTGGAACAACCTCTCGCTCCAGGACGTACCGCCCACCTATCGCTGGCTGGTCGGTTCCACCGGCTCCAAGCTCACCCCGTCGATCGACTTCACCGACGCCTACGAGGGCGGCTCCTCGCTGCGCCTCACCGGCACCCTCGACGCGGAGAACACCATCCGGCTCTACCAGACCCGGTTGCCGGTCGCCGCCGACACCCGGCTGTCGGCCGTCGTGAAGACCCCGGCGGCCGGACCGACCCGCCTGAAGGCCGCCGTCTCCTTCACGGACTCGCCCACCACCTTCACCACCCTCGACCTCGGCTCCACGACCACCACCGGCTGGGAGCGCAGAACCTTCGACCTGTCGGCGTACGCCGGACGCACCATCGCCCAGATCGGCCTGCGGACCACCGGCACCGCCTCCGCGTACGACCTGAAGCTCGGCCAACTCGCCGTCTACGACGGAACAGTGGACAGCGCCGCCGCGCCGACCGGGCTGACCGTCCTGGGCAGCACCGACGTCAGCTCCACCGGCAAGTCGCTGCGACTGTCCTGGACCGCCTCGGCCACGGGCTCGGTCCACCACTACGAGGTGTACCGGCGCAACCCCGACGGCAGCCGCACCTTCCTCGGCGCCACGCCGAACGACGCGTACTTCGTCCCCCGGCTCGACCGGGTCGGCACCGAGGCCTCCACCACGCTCGACGTGGAAGCGGTCTCCACCGAGTACGGCCGCTCGACACCCGCCACCACCACGGTGAACTGGTCCGCCCCCACCGCGAGCAACCTGGCGCTGAACCGTCCGGCGACCGCCTCCGGCCAGTGCAGCGGCACCGAGACGGCGGCCAAGGCCGTGAACGGCTCGGTCTCCGGCGGCAACAGCGACAAGTGGTGCACGCTGACCACCGGCAAGTGGCTGGAGGTGGACCTCGGCTCGTCCCGCAGCCTGTCGAGTTTCGTGGTCAAGCACGCCCAGGCCGGCGGTGAGAGCTCGTCCTGGAACACCCGCGCCTTCACCGTCCAGGTGCGCAACACCACGAACGACCCGTGGACGACCGCCGTCACCGTCACCGGCAACACCGCGGGCACCACCACCCACCCGGTCGGCCTGACCGCCCGCTACGTCCGCCTGGCGATCACCACCCCGACCCAGAACACCGACCCGGCCGCCCGCATCTACGAGTTCGAGGCCTGGGGCGGGTAGCGCCCGGGGAACGTCCGCCCTGCCCCCGGCAGCGCTGCTGCCGGGGGCAGCCCGTTCAAGCTCCTCGCACTGGCCGTCGGTGCCCTTCGAGACGATTCTGCGGAGTGCGGATCTCGGTGACACCGCGCCCCAGGCTTCGTCCGACAGGACCGGAACTGGGGCACCGGCCGCACCGCAGGCGTCTCACTGCCTCGTACGGGTGAGAACTTTCCCTCTCACCGGGGATCGGTGCTGGTCGCATGGGGTGAAACGGCCGCGTGTCTCGTGCCCTGGCACCGGGGGAAGGCCGTTGATGGACATGTGAGCACCTCAAGCACCGCCCCGATACTGCCCGCCACTCCAGCGCCTCTGGCCACTCCCCTCGTGCACGACTCGGGCGCGGACACCGCGCCCGGCGTCATAGTCGTCGACTCCTGCACCAGCCTCGGCACCACCCTGGTCCTCCATCTCAGGGGAGAGATCGACCACTGCAGCTCCGCTCCACTGCGGGCGCTTCTGGCTTCGGCGGCCGACCACGGTTACACCGGCCTCGTACTGGACACGTCGCAGGTCACCTTCTGTGACTCCGAACTCCTCGCCGTCCTCGAGTCATGGCCCCGGCACGGACGCCGCGTCAGGCTCGCGAGCCGCTCCCGGGCCGTCCAACGCCTCCTGGCCGCCGCCACGGCAGGACGGCAGCCGGCCCAGGCGCCGACGATGGCCGCCACGTCATGACGTTCATACTCCTGACCTGCGTCCCGATGCTCGCGGCACTCCTTCTTGCGCGCTGGAAACCCGCGAACCGCGACGCCGCCGTCTCGCCCAACCGCTCCGGCCCACATTTCGCAGGGCCTTGATCCACAGCCGATCGGCGGCCCTGCTCCTGGGCCCCATGGCATGACCGAGGAAAGGTGTGGGGGGGCGCCGCCAGCCCGCGGGCCCCCGCACCTGCTGATGGGCCCCGCACGATCGTGGAGTCGATCGCGACCGGCCGGTCCACCTCCCCCGGACACGCTGGCGTTCCCGCTTGTTTGCGCGCTCAACTGGGGTGTGGGGGCTGTGCGGTTCAGCCCGTGGCTCGTCGCGCTGTCGATCACCGCCCGCCCTTCCGGGTCCCCCACCCAGGCGCTGTCCGGCGCGAAGGTCCTGACGGTCCGATCCTCGCCGACCTCCATGCCCGTCCAGAGGTCACGCCCCCTCCCGCCGTCGACGGCCGCCAGCTTGAGGGCGTCCTCCGCTCCGCGCCTCTGGCCAAGGACCCGCGTCCCTTGGACCAGCTGCGCCTTGAAGGCGGTTTCGCTCCAGGTCACCTTGTGGGTGACGAGGTCGATCCCGTACGTCACGGGGTATCGGTTCTCACCGTGGGACACGACGACTGCCGTACGGCCGGTGACCCCGGCGACGTAGGTCACGAGATGCGTGTCGTAGGACTTCGGAAGATCCCATTTCGTCCGCCACGCCTCCTGCCCGCTCTCGGCGTCCATGGCCACCACCTCGACGCCGACGGTGTCGCCGGCGCTTCCCTCCCCCTTCGTGCGGAACGGAAATGCCGCGACTGCGTACCGTCTGCCTTCGGCGGTGCCGAGTCCCGGGGCGTACGGGAGGTCGTCGGAGGACGAGGTCCCGGCCTTTACAGCCCCGATGTCCTCATTGCCGGCGAGGTCCTGGGCGACGAGCTCGCCGGCGGCGAGGTCTTGGCCGAAGCACAAGCACCGATGCACGCATCCCGGTCCGGCGATGCTCGTACGCTCCGGATTGGGTGAGATGCGAGGACATACGAGTGCGCGCACCATGACTATGGAGACAGCACGCACTCGGCGAACCGGTGCACGCGGCGGCGGAGGGGTTCACTCCGATCCTCGCAGGACGCGGTCGCACCGCATGATGCGACCGCGTCGCCCGCCTTCACGAAGGCGCAAGGAGGATTTCTTCCATGGCTGTACGTCACCAGCTGATCCGGTGTTCCCCGCGCGCGGTGTGGGCCGTACTCGCCGATCCGACCCGGTACGCGGAGTGGGTCGTGGGCCCGTCCGAATCCACGCCGCTCGATCACGCATGGCCCGATGTCGGATCCCGGCTCCGCTACACCGTGCCCTTGGGTCCCTGGTCGGCCGAGGGAGTGACGACCGTACGCCACCGCGAGTCCGGCAAGGAGCTGGAACTGGAAGCGGCGTTCAAGGCTCTCGGTACGGCGAGGATCTTCCTCCAGCTCCGTCCGTGGGGCGAAGATACCCTCCTCGTCTGCGACGAGCACCCCCTACGCGGCCTGGGTGGAACGTTCCACAACCCCGCCTTCGAGGCACTGCTCCAGCTCCGCCACCGAGGAATGCTGGCCCGCCTGGCCAAGGTCGTGGAGCAGGAGCACACAGGTGCCACCTGAGCCGGCGGTGATCTCTGCCGGCTGCCCCGCTGCCCCGTGTGGACAGTAGCCCCGAACATCCGGTCACCCGACCCACCGGACAGGACCTAGAAGAGGCCCCCGCGCGCCCCTGCCCTGCGGCCGCGTTCATCGGGGGATGCCATGGGGGCGTCGCCGTAGGTGTAAGCGGTTCGGATGTGCCCGTCGCGGGCATGGACGATGACCTGTGCGGGGGTGTGCTCCTTGGCATGCCGACGTGCGGAGTCGATCGCGTCCTTCTGTGTCCGGTGTGGCTCGTGCATCAGCCGGCGGCCTTCCCTGCCCTCGACCTGCCACTTCACACCCGCAGCCGCCGCCCGCTCGCCGGACGGTGCGACGTGGTAGACGGTCCGTTTCGCTGCCATGACCCTTCTCCTCGCCTTTCAAGCGGACTTCCGGCGCCGGAATGTCGCCGCCTGTCGCCGCCTTCTACGGAGCCGGCTTCGTGGCCGGGGCCTTCCTCGCGTCCGCCTCCTTCGTCGGTTCTGGCATCTCAGGCTCGGGAGCCGCTCGTGATACGCGCGCACCGGGTGACCACCGAGGTGAGAGTGCCATGGGTGCGCAGGAGCCCGCGCTGGATGCGAGCCCCGTTACCCCCTTCCAGCAGACCGGCGATGCCTTCGCGGACCCGTTCTTCGTCGCCGCTCTCGACCAGGGCCTCTCGGACATGGGCGTACAGCGCCTGGACGACCTCCACCGCCGGCGCCTCTCGCATGGTTTCGGGATGGAGGAGGGGGCCGTCCAAGCCTGACCGGCTGGCCTGCCATGCCGCCAACCGGAGCAGGTCCGTGCTGACGCGGGAGGGGGGATCCCCTCCGCACCAGGACCTGGCGGCAGTCTCGACGAGCGCGCGCACCAGGGCGGCGAGGAGTACGGGCGTCGACGCTTCGAGGCACACGTCAGCCACTCTGACTTCCACAGTGGGGTAGGTGGCCGACAGCCGGGCGTCGAAGTAGATCATCCCCTCGTCGCGCAGGACTCCGGTGTCGAGCATGGCACGGACCTGCTCGTGGTAGCGATCGGCAGAGCCGAAGACGTCCATCGGGCCGGCCGAGGGCAGCCTGTTCCACACCCGGCTGCGATAACTCGAGTACTTGCTGTCCTCACCCTGCCAGAAGGGCGAGTTCGCGCTCATCGCGGTCAGAACGGAAAGCCAGGGCCGGATCCTGTCCAGTACGGCGACCCCTTCCTCGTCCGACTCGACCGAGACGTGGACGTGGCAGCCGCAGGTGAGTTGTTCCTGCGCGGTCAGGCCGAACTGTTCGCCCAGCCACGCATATCGCTTGCCCGCGTTCAACGAGGGCCGGGCGGGTAGCGGCGAGGTGGCGAGGGCCGCCACGCGGGCGCCTGCGGACGCGGCGTGCCGACCGGCCTCGGCGCGACACCGGGTGATCTCATCCTCGAGTTCGCCCATCTCCGTCACCGGTTTGGTGGCGAACTCCACCTGCTCCTTCTGCAGTTCCTTCTCGAAGACGTGTCCTGGCGCGCCATCATCGTGCGGCTGCTGCCTTCCGAACCGGTCCGCAGCCGCGAGGACAGCACCTGCCAGAGCGAGGGGCTCCCCGCTGCGGGCATGCACGAGAAGCAGCTCTTCCTCCACACCCACGCTTCTCATTCGGCCACCGCCGTTCACTCCTCTTCATGAGCGGGAAGACCTGCCGTCTCACATGGGTGCCCCTGAGGCGGTCGTGGGCGAACGGCTCTTCACCGCCCCATGGTGCTCGACAACCACCGCGGTTCCTCGCCCACGACTCACACCATCGGCGGGTCAGCCCTTGAAGACGTCCTTGATCTTCTCCTTGGCCTGGCGGGCGTTCCCCTTCGTCTTCTCGGCACGGCCCTCGGCAGTCATGCGTTCATTGCCCACCGCACGGCCCGCAGTCTCCTTGAGCTTGCCTTTGGCCTGCTCGGCCTTGGCCCTGCCCTTCTCCTTGTTCGACACGATCGATCACTCCCTGAAAATGGGACCAAACCATACATATAGCTTCTGACCGACATTCCGACCGGCAAACCTGGGGCGCTTCAGCGAGATGGGCCAGCAGAACGGCGGGATCGCGGTACACGGCGGCGGCACCGGCCAGGTCGGCCCGCGGGATTCCGCCGCAGAGAAGGCCCACGGCAGTCACACGAGCACGGGTGGCACCTGGGCCGGCCGAAGGGCATATCGGACGGGCTCCGGTGCGGGTTTGCCTTCCTCGACGTCATCAGACGGACTGGTTTCGGCGATGGCGTCGTCGGCGTCGATGGCTCGGCGCAGGGCCGAGAGTTCGCTGTCCTTCGCCGACGTGACGAGGACGACCCGCCAGCCGCTGCCGGCAAGCGCGCGCAACAGGTCGGCGGCCGATGCCAGGGCCGGGCAGGCGGTCGAAGAAGGTGGCGTACAGGGTGTGGCGCGCGACGCTCAGGCGGTCGTCCTGCGCTGGGTCGCGGTCGCCTCCCAGGAGGTGGTCGAGCAGATCCTTGCCGGGCAGACCGATCGCCCTGTGGACGGAGTGCATCGGCACCTGGTGGTCGGCCTGGCGCAGCGCCTCCCACCATGCCACCACGTGGCCCGCCGTCCCGCGGCCCGGTCGCCCGAATGCGTCGAGCGGCGGACGAGGCGGCCCCGCGCCACAATGGAGCCGTGTTCTGGCTGGAAGGAGCCCCCTCCCACGCCACGGCCGCCGAGCGGGAGACGGCACCGTTTCCGAGCCATCGGAAACGGGGGGCCCGGGAAAGGGATCGCGATCCCGGCCGTTCCCTCGCCGACGACGGGCCCTCCCCCGCGAACTCAGAGATCCGGAGGTTCATGGTGCCCAGTACGGCTCTGGCCTTCGGCACGCTTCCCAGGGCGCTCATCGCCCTGCCCGGCGTGTACCGCCCGCAGGCCGACACCTGGCTCCTCGCGGAGGCTCTCTCGCACGAACGGATGGACGCGGACACCGACGTGCTCGACATCGGCACCGGAACGGGTGTCATTGCGCTGTCCGCGGCGCGTACCGGGGCCCGGGTCGAAGCCGTCGACGTCTCGTGGCCCGCTGTCATCGCGGCCGGCCTGAACGCCTTCCGTCAGCGACTGCCACTGAGAGTGACGCACGGCGATTTCGCGACCCGTACCCAAGGCCGGCGCTTCGACGTCGTCCTCGCCAACCCGCCTTACGTACCCTCGCCACGATCCCGGCCGCCGCCGCACGGGGCCGCCCGCGCCTGGGACGCCGGCCCCGACGGGCGGGCCGTCATCGACCGCGTCTGCGCGTGCGCGCCGTCCCTGCTGCGACCCGGTGGCGTCCTGCTGATGGTGCACTCCGGGATGTGCGGTCCACCGGCCACGCTTGCCCGTCTGGAAGCGGGCGGGCTGTCCGCCGAGGTAACGGCGCGGGCCTCCGTCCCATGGGGTCTGGTACTGCGTGCGCGACGCACCTGGCTGCAGAAGCAGGGCATCGCCGGCGCAGGCGACGAGCACGAAGAGCTGGTGATCATCCGTGCCGAGCGCCCCTGACGGTGTGACGCCGGCGGGCCCCTCGTGCCCCGCACGCCGGGTGGCCATCGATCCGCAGGGCCCGATCCTGGTCGAGGGCCCGGTGGAGATGGTGCTGGACGACGGGACCCTCGCCCGATCCGACCGGTTCATGGTCGCGCTGTGCACGTGCGGCCGTAGCCGTGCGTATCCCTGGTGCGACACCAGCCACCGCCGCCGGGAGCGTGTGGCACCATCCGAGGACAGGAGCCTCACATGACCCCGTCCAGCACGAGCGTCACGGAATCCGGCCCCCACCTCGTCGCAGCGCGGGGTGACCTTTCCGGCGCCGTCGAGAGGGCCCTTCGCACCGGCCGGCCACCCGCATACACCGAGGCCAGCCTCCGAAGAGCGGACCCCTGGGGAGAGGACCTCCAGCTCGCGCTGTACCTGCTGTACGAGCTCCACTACCGGGGCTTCGAGGGCGTCGACGACGATCGCGAATGGGACCCGGACCTGCTGCGTCTGCGGCGGGATTCGGAAAACCTGTTCCTCCATGCGCTGCGCACCGCACTCCCCGATGCGCCCCGATCCGTCGAGGAGGCCTTCGCCCCGCTGCTCGTCGAACAGGCGAATCCGGCCGACAGCGCCAGCCACTACCTGGAAACCGAGGGCGAGCTGTGGCAGTTGCGCGAGTACACCGCCCTGCGTTCCCTCTACCACCTCAAGGAGGCGGACCCGCACGCCTGGGTCATCCCGCGTCTGACCGGCCGAGCCAAGGCTGCGATGGTGGCCGTCGAGTACGACGAGTTCGGCGCCGGGCACCCCGCGCGCATTCACGCGCAGCTCTTCGCGGACCTCATGACCGACCTCGACCTGGACCCGGCCTACGGCCACTACCTGGATCACGCCCCCGCCCCGCTGCTCGCCACCGTCAATCTCATGTCCCTCTTCGGACTGCACCGGGCCCTGCGCGGAGCGCTGGTCGGCCACTTCGCCTGTGTCGAGGTCACCTCCCCGCCCGGCTCGCGAAGGCTCGCCCAGGCCATGCGCCGCTGCGGCGCGGGGCCGGCCGCCGAGCACTTCTACGCCGAGCACGTCGAGGCCGATGCCGTCCACGAACAGGTCGTACGGCGCGAGGTCATCGGCGGGCTCCTCGCCGACGAACCCTCCCTGGAGCCGGACATCGCCTTCGGGAGCGCGGCCACCGTCCTGCTCGAGAACAAATTCGGCGCCCACGTTCGCACCGCGTGGTCGGCGGGGCGCTCCGCGCTCCGCAGCCCCCTGCCACCGCACCCGAGGAGCTGACCGTGGCCGGCCTCGACGGCTTCACGGCAGGGAGGACGCTCAGGCGAGGGCGTTCACCGCGAGGGTGAAGACGCGGGGAAGCCGGGCCGCGGCCGGCACGATCTTGTCCGCCAGCCGGGGCCGTTGCCGAGCTCGCACCAGACAGTCGGTAAGGAGCCTGTGCCGGAGGGTCGCACGCTGCCAGGCGGCCTCGTACGAGCCGGCTGAGCCGCGACGCAGCTGATCTACCAGGACCCTGGCGCCGGTGAGAGCCAGTGAGATGCCCTCGCCCGTCAGCGCGTCGACGTAGCCGGCGGCATCGCCCACCAGCAGGACCCGCCCATGGACGCGCGTGCGGACCTTCTGGCGGAGGGGACCCGCACCACGCACGGCGCCGATCGCGGCCTGCCGGGGCAGAGTGGCCGCCAGTTCGGGGAAGCCGGCCAGCTGTTCGTCGAAGGGGGCACGCCGTGAGGTCAGGAGGGCGACGCCCAGGAGCTGTGGCCCGAGTGGGGTCACGTACGCCTCGCCGTGGGGACCCCAATGGACCTCGACGTACGAGGAGGGCGGCGCCACGGCGTAATGCCGGCGGAGCCCGTAACGCGGGACGCCCTTGCCGGGCATGCCGAGCCCCAGCGAACGCCGCACCGGCGAGTGCAGTCCGTCCGCGGCGACGAGCCACCTGGCGCGCACACCCGTGGCGCCGTCGAAGACGCCCGTGGCATCCTGACGCACGTCCCGTACGCGTACCGGCAGGACGGGCACTCGGGCGGCGAGGACGGCCGCGTGCAGGGCGGCGTGCAGTACGGTGCGACGCACTCCGAGGCCGAGGCTGTGCCGGAACTCCGCCTGGGCGTGGTGCGGGCCCTGCCGGTAGCGGATGCCGAGGATCGGCCGTCCGGGCACGTCCAGTCCCAGCGCGCCCAGTTCCCTGACCGCCCCAGGCATCAGCCCCTCTCCGCAGGCCTTGTCGACGGGCAGGCCTCGCGGCTCTGCCAGGACGACGTCCAACCCTGCCCGCACCGCATACAGCGCGGTGGCCAGCCCCGCGGGGCCGCCGCCCGCGATCAGCAGATCGTGGGTGCGGCTCACGCCACGCTCACCCGCGCCAGGGCGGAGTTCTCACACCGGACGCGGACGGTGAGCAGCGCCGCGTTGGCCACGGTGAAGACGGTCGCGGTCAGCCACGCGGAGTGCACCAGAGGAAGCGCCACGATCTCCGCCACGACCGCGACGTAGTTGGGGTGGCGTGCGAAGCGGTACGGTCCGGCGCGCACGAGACGGGCGCCGGGGACCACGATGACCCGCGTGTTCCAGTACGGGCCCAGGGTCGTGACACACCACCAGCGCAGCGCCTGGGCCAGGACGACGACGGCCAGCATGGTCCAGCCGAGTACGGGCAGGAACGGTCGGTGGGCCAGCCAGGCCTCGGTCAGACAGCTCGCGAGCAGAGCCGTGTGCAGGGCCACCATGACCGGGTAGTGACCGCGGCCGTACTCGACCCCGAGACGGGCCAGGGTCCAGGCCGCGTTGCGTCGTGCCACGACGAGTTCGACGAGGCGTTCCGCCGCGACGCCCGCCAGGAGGAGCGTGTACCAGAGCATGATCCGTGATCCCTCACCAGCGCAGGAGGACGAACTCGACACAGAAACCCGGACCCATCGCCATCATCAGGCCCCATGAGCCCGGTGGCGGAGGGGTGTCGGTGGTGACGTCCTCCAGGATCCGCAGTACCGAGGCGGAGGACATGTTCCCCGACACCGCCAGGGCCCGGTGGGCCGAGTCGAGTGCACCGTCGGGAAGGTCAAGGGCGTGTGCCACTGCTGTGAGGATCCGCGGTCCCCCGGGGTGGCAGATCCAGGTCTCGATGTCGTCCGGAGCCAGGCCCTGGGCGGCCAGGAAGTCCCGGAGGTCCGGACCGATCCGGGCCCCCACGACATCGGGGATGGCGGCGTCCACCACCGGTCGGAACCCTCCGGCACCAATCGTCCAGCCCAGCAGGTGCTCGGTGTCCGGGTAGAGGAGACTGCGGGTGGCCACCACCGCCGGCCGACCGGACCGGTGGTCGTCGGCCCGCGCGGCATGCGCGACGACCGCCGCCGCACCGTCGCCGAACAGGGCACCGGCGACGAGGTTGGCCGGTGAGTCGTCGCGCTGCTGCAGGGTGAGTGAGCACAGCTCCACGCTGAGCAGCACGGCCACCTCGCCCTGATGGCCGAGCAAGTAGTCGTGGAGCCGGGCAAGACCGGCCGCTCCCGCCACGCAGCCGAGCCCGAACACGGGAATCCGCTTCACATCCGGCCGCATGCCCATGCGCGAGGCGAGCCGGGCGTCGAGCGACGGCGCGGCGATGCCGGTGATGGAGGTGCACACCAGAAGATCCACCTCCGAGGGCGACAGCACGGCAGCTTCGAGCGCACACGTCAGAGCCCGTTCGCCGAGTTCCAGACCGGCGGCCATCCATGCCGCGTTCGTCTCACCGAAGTCCCCCAGAGCCGCGTACCGGTCGAGCGGCAGAGCGAGATGACGAGTCCGCACCCCGGCGGCCCCGTGCAGCCGGCGCAGCACCGTGCGGTCCGCTCCCGGGGCGAGGCAGAGGTCGCCGATCAGCTCGGTGAGCTCGTCCTGGGTGTACCGATGCTCCGGCAGGGCCGTACGGACGGCGACGACGACGCTCTTCCATCCGTCCGGATCGGTCCGCTCACCGATGGGGCCGCCGGCGGGCGCGGCCGAGGGCGTGACGGGGGCGAGCGGGTCGGCTGTGGGGACACGCATTCCGGGATGTCTCCTCACGACCGACGGCGCGATTACCTTGCTCCCGTGTCTCTATACCTCCCTGGTCTTCCGGTGCGAGCGACACACCGGCTCGCGACGCTGCTCCACTCGTGCCACCCGGAGCCGACACTCGCGGTGACGGCGTTCGTCACCGCTCTGGCCGCCACGTCGGGGCGAGGACCGGGGGGCGCCGTGGCGGTCGGAGCGGCGGTGCTCGCCGGTCAGCTCTCGATCGGGTGGTGCAACGACGCGGTGGACGCGGGCCGGGACACCGCCAGCGGCCGCCGCGACAAACCGATCGCGACCGGGGCTCTGCACCCACGGACGGCCGCCGTGGCCGCCGTGGTGGCGCTCGCCGCCTGTGTCCCGCTCTCCTTGCTCAGTGGCCCGGCCGCCGCGACCGTCCACCTCACGGGCGTGATCGCCGGCGGGTGGGCGTACAACCTGGTCCTGAAGAGAACCCCGATCTCGCCCGTGCCGTACGCCGTCGGGTTCGCGTCCCTGCCCGCCTTCGTGACGCTCGGCCCGCCGACGCACGCCTGGCCCGCCTGGTGGGCCGTGGTCACGAGCGGCCTGCTCGGTGTCGGCGCCCACTGGGTGAACGCACTGCCGGACATCGCGGACGATCTCGCGACGGGCGTGCGTGGACTGCCTCAGCGCCTCGGTCCCGTGGCCTGTCGCCGGCTCGCTCTGGTCACGATGCTGACCGCGGTCGCGATCGTCACCGTGTGCCCGCCCGGGACGGCGGGAGCACCGGGCTGGGCGTGTGCGACGGCGGCGGGATGCGCCGCGGTGATGGGTACCGTCCCGAGGTGGCGTGAGGGCAGCCGATGGCCGTTCCGGGCGGCGATCGCGGTTGCGGGGCTGGCCGTCGTACAGCTCCTGTCAAGGGGCTCTGTCATCGCCTGAGGCCGGAGTGCGGGTGTTCTCCGTCCAGCCCGCCGCTGGTCGAGTCCTGCGCATGGCACGGGCATCAGCGGCGACACCGCGTCCCGCTCCAGCTCCGTTGAGGTGACAGGGCGTTCACCCAACAGGGTTGAACTGGGGCAAATACGTCTGAAACGCCTAAGGTCCGAGCATGCACACGGCGAACTCACCCGTCAGCAGCACCCCGCCCCGGTACGTCCCGGACGGTGACCGCACACCTCCGCCCGCCGTCCCGCCGAGCCGCCTCGCCACCGCGGGCGCGGTCCTCGTGCCCGCTGCCGTCATGCTCGGCATCGCGCTGTGGGGCCTGAACCGCGGCACGATGTGGCGCGACGAGTCCGCGACGTTCCAGATCGCCCGGCGCTCGGTACCGGACATCTGGCGTCTCCTCGGCGAGCTGGACGCCGTCCACGGCCTCTACTACCTCCTGATGCACGCCGTCCTCGCCGTCCGGGCCGACGAGGTGATGCTGCGGCTCCCGTCGGTGCTCGGCGCGGCATGCTCCGCAGGACTGGTCGCCGCGATCGGCTGCCGGCTGGCCCGCCCCCGGGTGGGCCTGTGGGCCGGGCTGCTGTACGCGGCCACCCCGTTCACCTCCTTCTACGCACAGGAGGGCCGCTCGTACGCCCTCGTGGCGGCCGGTGCCGCGCTCGCCACCTGGTGCCTGGTGAGCGCCATCGAGCACGACTCGGCCGGACGCTGGGCCGGGTACGCGGCCGCCGTCGCCGGCACGGCCCTGCTGCACGAGTTCGCCGTGCTGATGCTGGTCGCCCATGGGGCCACGGTGCTGGCGGCCGGGTCCCGTACCGGGGCCTTGCGACGGTGGGCGGCGGCCGCGGGCGCGGCGGTCGTGCCGCTGGTGCCGCTCGCGCTGGTCTCCTCCCGACAGGGCAGTCAGACCTCGTGGATCCAGGAGCCGGGAGTGGAGGAACTGAGGCTGCTCGCCCTGCAGTTCGCGGGCCCGGACATCCGGGTGCTGACGGTCGCGGCGCTGCTCGCCGGGCTCGCCGTGCTGTCGCCTCTGCGGCGCACCGGCCGTGTCGGCCTGACCGCGGTGGCGCTGCCGCTCGTCGTCCTGCCGGTGGCGCTGCTCTTCGCGGTCTCGCTCGTGAAGCCGCTGTTCGTCGACCGCTACCTGCTGTTCGCGTTCGCCGGATTCCCGCTGCTGGTCGGCGCGGGTTGGGAACGCCTCCTGGGCGCGCTGCGCTCCGCGCCCTGGCGGCCGGTGGTGACGGCGGCCGGCGTCGTGGCGGTCGCGGCCGCGTTCTGGTGCCAGCTCCCGTTCCAGGAGCAGGAGCGCGGCAAGGACGGCCGCATCGACGACCTCCGGGAGCTCGCCGCGTACGTGGCCGCGCAGACGCGCCCGAACGACGCGGTGCTGTTCGTCCCCTCGTACCAGCGGCACATCTTCCTCACCTACGACCGGGAGTTCGCCGGCCGCCGCGACATCGCCCTCAAAGTGGACGCGGCCGCGTCGGGCACGTTCTACGGCCAGGAGTTCGACGCGGACCGGATCGGAGCGCGCATCGGCGCGGAACGGCGGGTCTGGGTGGTGGCCTGGCCGAGCGCCTGGAGCGAGCAGTGGTTCGACGAGGACCCGAAGATCATCGCCGTGCGCAAGGGATTCGAACTCGCCCGCAGCACGCAGCTGAAGAGCGGCCTGGTGCAGTTGTACGTACGGGAGTGAGCCGGCGGCCGCGCGCGGCCGGGCTCCGGGCGCGCGCAGCCCGCACTCACACGTGCGCGTGACGGTGACCCGCAGGCCCTACGGCAGTGGCGGCCCGGGAACTGGGGGACTTCCCGGAGAGACGGTCACCGAAGGGATCGGCCGAACAGCCGAACAGCCGGAATCGCCTCCAAAACAATGAGTATGTACGGCCATACGCTTTTGCTTGCCTTTCCCGAGAATGCTGCGTTTATCAGCTCACCCGATCAGCATTTCTCGCGCCGTCGCGCCATCGGGGCGTGACGCCATTTCCGCTTCTCACCCCTGGAGAAACACATGCGCGTAGCCGTGACCGGTGGCGGTGGTTTCCTTGGGTCACATCTCTGCGAAGCGCTCTTGCGGCGCGGTGACTCGGTGGTGTGCCTGGACGACTTCTCGACGGGCGATCCCGATAACATCGCTCCGCTCCTCTCCCACCCGGGCTTCGCCTTCCAGCACGCCGACGTGAGCGTGTCGGCGGATGGCGCCGGCCGCGTCGACGCCGTGGCCCATCTCGCGTCCCCCGCCTCGCCGCCCGACTACCTGCGCCGGCCGCTGGAGACCCTCAGGGTCGGTAGCCGCGGCACGGAGAACGCCCTGCGCCTCGCCCTCCGCCACAACGCGCGTTTCGTCCTCGCGTCGACCAGCGAGATCTACGGCGATCCGCTGGTCCATCCGCAGGAGGAGGCGTACTGGGGCAATGTGAATTCCATCGGCCCGCGCAGCGTCTACGACGAGGCAAAACGATACGCCGAGGCGGTCTCCGCGGCGTACCGCCGTACCCACGGCCTCAACGTCGGCATCGCGCGCATCTTCAACACCTACGGGCCGCGGATGCGCCCGCACGACGGGCGGGTGGTGTCAAGCTTCATCACCCAGGCCCTCACCGGTGAGCCCCTGACGATCTACGGCGACGGCAAGCAGACCCGCAGCTTCTGCTACGTCGACGACCTGGTCCGCGGTCTCCTGGCGCTCCTCGACTCCTCCGAGATGGGCCCGTTCAACCTGGGCAACCCGGTCGAACGGACCGTCACCGAGCTCGCCGAGGCGGTCCTGGCCATGACCGGGTCGCGCTCCGAGGTGAAGCACCACCCGCTACCGGTCGACGATCCGGTCCGCCGCCGCCCGGTGATCACCCGGGCCCAGGAGGTACTGGGCTGGCAACCGGAGATCGACATCACCGAGGGCCTGCGCAGGACCGTCGCGTACTTCGCCGCCCGGCCGGACCGGCTCGGCGCCTCGGCCGCGGCGATCCGCGGCGGCCAGGACGAGACGGTGCCGCTGACCGCGGTGACCGGCGCCACCACGGCGGCGCAGACGATCCCCGGCCCGGCCGCCGAGACCGCCGGTGTGACGCCCACGACGGCCGGTCCGTCCGGCTCGGGCGGCTGATCTGCGCGACGCCCGCGCCTCCCCCGCCGCACCGTCCAAGGGCCTCCCGCCTTTCCGCCTCCGGCTCTTTCCCCGGCTCCTCCGTATCCCACGGCCCGCTCACGCACCGCCTGGAGAACTCGCTGCCATGACGTCGTTGGAGCACGGCCCCACCCTCGCCACCGGGACCGTCCAGAATCCCCCACTCCTCTCCCCCGTACCCGGCTCCCCGGAGGAATGGGAGGCGCTGGGCGCGGAGATCCGTACCCTGTCCGGCGGATCCGTGGCCTCCATCGGCCCGGACGGCCCGGTCCTCGCCGGGCCGCCGCGCCGACTCGACACGCTCCCGTCGAGCTTCGTACGCGCCTTCACGCGCGTCGACCGCTGGCTCGTCGTCCTGCTGTCCCTCGGCTGGGTGGCCTGCCTGGTCTGGTTCTGGGCCTGGTGGCTCCAGCCCTCGCACCGCATCGGCTGGCCGGGTCTCATCGTCAACAGCGCCCTGCTGCTCTATCTGACCTACCTGCCGGTGCACTTCCTCGTCGCGCTGCTCCGGATGCGCCGCTTCGATCCGGCCGTCGGCGTGCCGGCGCTCCACACCGCGTTCGTGGTCACCCGCGCCCCTTCCGAGAGCTGGGACATCGCCCGCACCACCCTGGAGGCGATGCTCGCCCAGGACTTCCCGTACGGCTACGACGTGTGGCTGTGCGACGAGGACCCGACCGAGGAGATCCTCGACTGGTGCGAGGGCCGCGGCGTCCACGTCTCCTGCCGGCGCGGCCGCGCCGACTACCACCGGGCCGAGTGGCCACGACGCACTCGCTGCAAGGAGGGCAACCTCGCCTTCTTCTACGACCACTGGGGATACGCCCACTACGACGTGGTCGCCCAGCTCGACTGCGACCACGTGCCCGGCCCCCGGTACCTCGCCGAGGTCGTGCGCCCCTTCGCCGACCCGGCCATCGGTTACGTCGCGGCTCCCAGCGTGTGCGACTCCAACGCCGCCGAGTCCTGGGCGGCCCGCGGCCGGCTGCAGCGCGAGGCCATGTTCCACGGGCCCGTGCAGCTGGGCCACTCGGCCGGCCTGGCGCCCGTGTGCATCGGCTCCCACTACGCCGTCCGCACCCAGGCCCTGCGGGAGATCGGCGGCCTCGGACCTGAGCTCGCCGAGGACTTCTCGACCACGTTCCTGCTCAACTCGGCCGGCTGGCACGGCGCGTTCGCGATCGACGCGGAGGCGCACGGCGAAGGACCGCTCACCTTCGGCGCGATGATCACGCAGGAGTTCCAGTGGTCCCGCAGCCTCGCGGTGATGCTCCTGGGGATGCTGCCCCGCCACCTCGGCCGGATGCCGCTCAAGCTGCGCGTGCGCTTCGCCACGGCGCTGATGTTCTACCCGCTGCTCGCCGCGGCCACCGTCGTGGGCATCGCGCTGCCGCCGATCGCCGCGATCACCGGCATGCCCTGGATCAACGTGAACTACGGGGAGTTCCTGGCGCACTTCTGGAGCATGTCCGTCTGGCTGATCCTGCTGACACTGCTCTGCCGCCGCCGCGGGCTGCTGCGCCCCCGGGACTCCGCCGTCCTCAGCTGGGAGATCTGGCTGTTCGGCCTGTCCCGCTGGCCATACGTGGCCTGGGGCGTGCTCGCCGCGGTGCTGCAGAAGCTGCGGCCCCGTCAGATCACCTTCAAGGTCACCCCGAAGAAGCGCGACGGCCTGGAGCCGCTCCCGCTGCGCACCGTCGCCCCGTACCTGCTGATCACCACGGTCCTGTCGGGCTCGGCGCTCGTCGGCCAGTTCACCGGGCCCGCCGTGGGCTATGTCTTCCTCTGTCTGCTCGGCGCCGTCTCGTACGCCGCCGTGACGCTCGCGATCGGCGTACTGCACGTCAAGGAGACCGCGCGCGCCACCGGTGTCTCCGCGTTCCGAGCCCTGCGCACGGCCGCGCTGCCGCTCTGCTGCGGCCTGGTGTGCGCGGTTCCCCTGGCGCTCGCCGTGTACGTCTTCCCCACCTATCTCACCGGCTACTACGCCTGGTGACGGCCCGGCCGGCCCGCGTGGCCGGCCGAGAAATGAGGGTTCCCCGTGCCCCGTACGGTCCTTGTCACCGGCGGCGCCGGCTTCATCGGCAGCCACACCTGCGTCGAGCTGCTCGCGTCCGGCCACGAGGTCGTCGTCCTCGACGACCACTCCAACAGCTCCCCCGAGGCCCTTGAACGCGTCGCCAAGATCGCGGGCCGTCCGATCGCGGCGGCCCATGTCGGGGACGTACGTGACCGCCGGGCCCTGGATGCCGTCTTCACCGCCCACCCGATCGACGCGGTGATCCACTTCGCCGCGAAGAAGGCCGTCGGCGAGTCGGTGCAGATCCCGCTCACGTACTACGACATCAACGTCGGCGGCACCACGGCCCTGATCTCGGCCATGCACGACCACGGGGTGCACCGGCTGGTGTTCTCGTCGTCCTGCTCGGTCTACGGCGACACGACGACCGTACCGCTGACCGAGGCGTCCCCGGCCGCGCCGACGAACCCGTACGCCACCAGCAAATGGACCTGCGAGCGGATCCTGGCGGACGCCTGCCGCCATGTGCCCGAGCTGCGGGTACTGGCCCTGCGCTACTTCAACCCGGCCGGCGCCCACCCCACCGGGCTGCTCGGCGAGGACCCGCACGGCGTGCCCGGCAACATCATGCCGTACCTCACCCAGATCGCCGTGGGCCGCCGCGAGGAGCTGAGCGTCTTCGGCGACGACTACCCGACGCCCGACGGCACCGGCATCCGCGACTACATCCATGTCGTGGACGTCGCCGAGGGGCACCGCGCGGCCCTCGACCACATCGACGACGAGCCCGGCATGGTGATCCTCAACCTCGGCACCGGACGCGGCGCGTCGGTCCTGGACCTCGTACGCACCTTCCAGGAGGTGTCCGGCCGCCCGATCCCGTACCGCGTCACCGGGCGCCGCCCCGGCGACGTCGCGGAACTCGTCGCCGATCCGTCGAAGGTCGCCGCGGCCTGGGGCTGGAGGGCCCGCCACGACCTGGCCGCGATGTGCCGCGACGCCTGGCACTTCCAGCAGCAGAACCCGTACGGCTACGCCCGCTGAGCCTCCCCTCCCACCCACTCCCACCTTCCCCTCCCCCGCGCAGACAGGAGCACAACGCATGCGGTTGACCGTCATCGGTACGGGATATCTGGGAGCCGTGCACGCCGCTTGCATGGCCGAGATCGGACACGACGTCCTCGGTGTGGACGTCGACCACGAGAAGGTGGCCGGCCTCTCCGAAGGCCGACCCCCCTTCTACGAGCCGGGATTCGAGGACGTCCTGACCCGGGCGCTCGACTCCGGCCGGCTGCGCTTCACCACCGATCTGCGGGAGGCGGCGGCGCACGGCGAGGTCCACTTCATCTGCGTCGGCACCCCGCAGCAGGCCGGCTCCCAGGCCGCCGACCTGCGGTACGTGGACGCCGTCGTCGACGGACTGGCCCCGAACCTGTCCGCACCCTGTCTGATCGTCGGCAAGTCCACGGTCCCCGTGGGCACGACCGCCCGGCTGGCCGCCCGCGTCGCGCGGCTCGCGCCTCCGGGCACGCGCGTGGAGCTCGCCTGGAACCCGGAGTTCCTACGCGAGGGCTTCGCCGTCGACGACACGCTGCGGCCGGACCGGATCGTCACCGGTGTGACCGGCAAGGCGGCGGACGAGGCGCTGCGCCGCGTGTACGCCCCGATGCTGGCTGCGGGCGTCCCGTACCTCGTCACCGACCCGAACACGGCGGAGCTGGTCAAGTCCGCGGCCAACTCCTTCCTGGCCACGAAGATCTCCTTCATCAACGCGATGGCCGAGATCTGCGACGCCACCGGCGCGGACGTCGCCACCCTCGCCGACGCGATCGGCCACGACACCCGGATCGGCCGGCAGTTCCTGAACGCGGGGCTCGGCTTCGGCGGTGGCTGTCTGCCCAAGGACATCCGGGCGTTCACCGTCCGCGCCCAGGAGCTCGGCGTCGGGCCCGCGGTGGCGTTCCTCGGCCAGGTCGACGAGATCAACCAGCGGCAGCGGAGCCGGACCGTCGCGCTCGCCCGGCAACTGCTCGGCGGCGACCTCACGGGCCGGCGGGTCACGGTGCTGGGCGCCACGTTCAAGCCGAACAGCGACGACGTACGGGACTCGCCGGCGCTGGCCGTCGCGACGGAGCTGCACCGGCAGGGCGCGCGGGTCCGGGTTCACGACCCCGAGGGCGCGGCGAAGGCCGTGCTCGCCCACCCGGAACTGCGCTGTGGAGCAGATCTGCTGACGGCATGCCAGGGCGCCGAGCTCGTGCTGCACCTCACCGAGTGGAGCGAGTACCGCGAGCTGGATCCGGTCAAGCTGGCCCGCGTGGTTCGTACCCCGCTGCTGATCGACGGGCGCAACGCGCTCCCGCACGACGCGTGGCGCGCGGCCGGCTGGACCGTGAAGGCACTGGGCCGTCCGGCACCGCCGCCGGAGGAGCCGCGGCAGGCCGGCGACCGGGCAGTGGAGCCCCTGCGCACTCTCATCGCGTCCCCGGCGGCGTCCGGTTCGCAGGCATCCGGAGTACCGTCCCCCGCGCTTCCCGTCAGCCCGGTGGGCGGCGTCAGCTCTGTCAGCGGGACGTAGCGAGCCGGTGGTGACCAGCGGCTCGCTGCCCGGACCGGTCTCGGCCGGCCGGGCAGCGCCGCACGGTACCGGGGCCGCCTCAGTCAGTGGCGCGGGGCTGGACGGCCCCGACCGCCGGAGTCTGCGGAACCGGGTGGCCGAAGTAGTCGACGGGACCCGGGTCGATGCCGAGGGCCTGCGGATCCACGCCGAGGGGCACCAGGCCCTCGCAGCGTGGCACCAGGCCCTCCGGACCGGCGGCGCCGTCCGTGACCGGCGCGGTCAGGCCGCTCAGACACGGGTCCTCGCTGAGGCCGGTCGGACCGCCGTCCAGCGTCTCCTGGCCGGACGCGACACGCCAGCCGTCCAGGGACGTGTAACGGTGCACGCCCCACTCCAGGGCCCAGCCGCCAGTGCTGTAGTAGTCGTTGCCCGCGAGCCTGACGGTGCTCCGGCCGTACGCCGACTGGGTGTCGAGCAGGGGGCCGCCGTCGGTCGCGAAGACGTTGTTGGCGACGCGCACACCGGCCATGCCGTCGCGCAGCCGCAGGGCCGGGGGCCGGATGCCCGCGGCCGCCGCGGAGGGGAGGCCCTCGGTGCGCATCACGACCGTGTTGTGGTGGATGTCCAGGTTCTTCATGCGGGTGCCGTAGGCGACGATACCGCCGTACTCGGGCAGCTTCCTGGCGTCGTCCCAGCTCATGTTGAAGCGGACGACGTTGTCGTGGTGGGCGCCGGTCGGCTGACCCGAGTAGACGAGGAAGCCGGGACCGTCGTTGCCATAGGCGAGGTTGTACTGCATGACGGAGAAGGACACGTTGTTGTCGAGGCCGAACCCGCCGCCGTCGACGCGTGATCCGGTGCGGTTGCGGTACGACTTGTTGTGCTCCAGGACGACGCGGGAGGAGTCGTAGACCCAGATGCCCTCGGGGCCCTCCTCGGCGTCGGTGGCGGACCTCGTGCCGTTGTCGTGGGCCACCGAGCCCACCACCTTCGCGTCGAGCACGCTGCCGAGCGAGATGCCGCTGCCGGTGTTGCGCCGGGCGCTCTCCGGATCGCCGGTGTTGGCGTACGCCTTGACGCCTTCGATCCGGAGTCCGGAGTGCGCGTACGCGGGGTGCGCGGCCCGGAACGCGGGTCCGTAGACGACGAGGCCGGTCTCGAGGTTGTCGTGCACGGAGACGTTGACGATCCGTACGTCGCCGAAGCCGGCGCGCGCCTCACCCTCGGCGCCGATGCTGATCCCGTTCTGGAATCCGCTCGCCTCCACGTTCGTGATCCTGACGTGGCTGAGCCGACGGGTGTCCGGCAGGCTGCTGCGCAGCGCGATGCCGACGCCCTCGCGCCGTGACTTCCGGTCGCCGACGAGGGCGATGTCCCTCACCTCCACGCCGGCGGTGTCGCGCACGGTGATGCCCGACGTTCCGCGTGGGGCGATCGTCGCGCGCCCGGCGCCGTACGACTCGATCACGACCGGCTTCGTCGCGCTGCCCGCCTCGTCCTCGTCCAGGGTGATGCTGCCGGCGAACCGCTGGCCGCCCTTGAGCCGGAGACGGTCGCCCGGCTGGAACTGCACGGTGTTCGCGTGGTCGAGGGTCCGCCACGCCGCCGCCGGCGACATTCCGTCGTTCCTGTCGTCACCGTCGCGGCTCACGTAGAACGTGAACGGACCGCCCTTGGCGGGGCGGGCCGGCCGGTAGACACCGGGCACGTCACACCCCGTCAGCAGCAGAAGCACCATGGCCGAGACTCCGGCGGCGGCCCTCAACGTCCGGCTTCGGTTCTCCGGATTCACGAATACCCCTTATCGACTTTTCGCACGACATACCCCCATGCACGAAGAGAGTGCCAGAAGGCAGACACACGAAACGCCGACGACGCACGGAACCTCGCCACGCACCGAGCATCGCGACCCGCTACGACAAGACAGCCGACTCCTACCAGGCAGCCGTCACCCTCGCGTCGCCGCCGATGCGGGCCTGAACGTGCAGCCACCGCCATCCCGAGCGCACGGACTATCAGCGTTTGCACTTATAGCGCGCATGCAACTATTGTGAAGGCACGTAAAGAGCTCGCTCAAGCAATTTCGGAAGGGTTGAGCCATGCCGCTCGCACTCCTCGCCCTGGCCGTCGGGGCCTTCGGAATCGGCACGACCGAATTCGTGATCATGGGGCTGCTGCCCGAGATCGCCGCCGACTACGGCGTCACCATCCCGACGGCCGGCCTCCTCGTCACCGGATACGCGCTCGGCGTCGTCGTCGGCGCGCCCCTGCTCACGGTGCTCGGCACCAAGGTCAGCCGTAAGCGGATGCTCATGCTGCTCATGGGCCTGTTCGTGCTCGGCAACGTGCTGTCCGCCGTCGCCCCGAGCTTCGGGATGATGCTGACCGGCCGGGTCGTCGCCTCGCTCGCCCACGGCGCGTTCTTCGGCATCGGGTCCGTCGTCGCCGCCGAGCTGGTCGCCCCGGACAAGAAGGCCGGCGCCATCGCCACGATGTTCACCGGTCTCACCGTCGCCAACATCGTGGGCGTGCCCCTGGGCACCTTCGTCGGGCAGGCCGTCGGCTGGCGCACCACCTTCGCGATCGTCGCCGCGCTCGGCGTCGTCGGACTCTTCGGCATCGCCAGGCTGATCCCCGACACACCGCGCCCCGAGGGCGCCCGACTGCGCCGGGAGCTGACCGCCTTCCGCAACCCGCAGGTGCTGCTCGCGATGGCGATGACCGTGCTCGGCTTCGGCGGCGTCTTCGCCGCGATCACCTACATCGCCCCGATGATGACCCAGGTCGCCGGCTTCTCCGAGGGCTCCGTCACCTGGCTGCTCGTCCTCTTCGGCATCGGCATGTTCCTCGGCAACCTGATCGGCGGCCGGTACGCCGACCGCGCCCTGATGCCCCTGCTCTACACCACCCTCGGCGGGCTCGCGGTCGTCCTCGCACTGTTCACCGTCCTCGCCCACCACAAGGTCCTCGCCGCGATCGCCATCCTGCTCGTCGGAGCGCTCGGCTTCGCCACCGTGCCCCCGCTGCAGAAGCGGGTGCTCGACCAGGCGCACGGCGCGCCGACGCTGGCCTCCGCCGTCAACATCGGCGCCTTCAACCTCGGCAACGCGCTCGCCGCCTGGCTCGGCGGCCTCGTCATCGCCTCCGGCTTCGGCTACACCTCCCCGAACTGGGTCGGCGCCGTCCTCGCCGCCGCGGCACTCGGCCTCGCCTTCTGGTCCGCCGCCCTGGAGCGCCGCGCCCCCGTGGCGGCGGCAGCGGCACCGGCACCGGCACCGGCCGAGACAGCCGCGGTCGCGGCGGCCCGTACCCCCGCACACCACTGACCAGCCCTTCCCCCCCTCCCTTCCCCCCTCCCCTCCCTCTCGATTCCAGGAGAAGCGCCATGAGCACCACCACCACAGCCACTGCCGTGACCCCGTTGACGACGGCCGACGCCGAGATCCTGATCACCGCCGCCCGCCGCGCCGCCGAGGCGGCCGGGGTCACCGTCAGCGTCACCGTCCTGGACGCCGGCGGGCACCTGCTCGCCTTCCGCCGCGACGACCGGGCGGTCCTGATCTCGGGCGAGACCAGCACCCGCAAGGCGTACACCGCGCTCCAGCTCGACGCCCCGACCGCCGACCTGGTCGAGCTCGTCAAGCCCGACGGGCCGTTCCACTCCCTGCCCACCGCGCTCGACCGGCCGCTGCTGTTCATCGCCGGCGGCGTCCCCGTCCACCGCGACGGCCGTCTGATCGGCGCGATCGGCGTCGGCGGCGGCGCCCCCGAACAGGACCACGGCTTCGCCACCACCGCGCTCGAGGAGCTCTCCCGATGACGACGACCCGCACCCCTCAGGAGGGCTTCGCCGTCCCCACCGTCACGCTGAACAACGGCGTCGAGATCCCCCAGCTCGGCTTCGGCGTCTTCCAGGTCCCCGACGACGAGACCGCCGCCGCCGTCACCTCCGCGCTCGAGACCGGCTACCGCAGCATCGACACCGCCGCGATCTACGGCAACGAGACCGGCGTCGGCCGTGCGCTGGCCGCCTCCGGGCTGCCCCGCGAGGAACTGTTCGTCACGACGAAGCTGTGGAACGCCGACCAGGGGTACGACGCCACCCTGCGCGCCTTCGACACGAGCCTCGCCAAACTCGGCCTCGACTACGCCGACCTCTACCTGATCCACTGGCCGACCCCCGCCCGCGACCTGTACCGCGAGTCCTGGCGCGCCCTGGAGCGGCTCGCCGATGAGGGCCGTGTCCGCGCGGCCGGCGTCTCCAACTTCCAGCCCGGCCACCTCGCGCGGCTGATGGACGGCGCGAAGCTCGTCCCCGCCGTCAACCAGGTCGAGCTGCACCCCGGACTGCAGCAGGCGGAGCTGCGCGCGCTGCACGCCGGGCTCGGGATCGCCACCGAGGCCTGGAGCCCGCTCGCCCAGGGCGCGGTCCTCGACGACCACGTCATCGGCGAGCTGGCCGCCCGGTACGGAAAGTCCCCCGCCCAGGTCGTCCTGCGCTGGCACCTTCAGCTGGGCACCGTCGTCATCCCCAAGTCGGTGACCCCGGCCCGGATCCGCGAGAACTTCGAGGTCTTCGACTTCGCCCTCACGGACGAGGAGATGAGCGCCGTGGCCTCGCTCGACCGCGGTCTGCGCACCGGCCCGCACCCCGACGAGCTCAACTAGCCCCCCACATCAATAAGAAGGCACCGTCATGTCACTCAAGGAAATCCTTCCCGGCCGTCTCGGCTTCGGCACCGCCCCGCTCGGCAACATGTTCCGTGCGATCCCCGACGAGGAGGCCCACGCCACCGTCGAGGCCGCCTGGAGCCACGGCATCCGCTTCTACGACACGGCCCCCTTCTACGGCGCCGGTCTCGCCGAGACCCGCCTCGGCGAAGTCCTGGCCACCAAGCCGCGCGACACGTACGTCCTGTCCACCAAGGTCGGCCGGGTCGTCCTCGACGAGCACGAGACCGCCGCCCGCGACCTGGGCGAGAAGGGCGGCCTGTTCGAGCACGGCAACCCGAACAAGATGGTCCACGAGTGGACGGCCGAGGCCACCGAGCGCTCCGTCGAGGACAGCCTGAAGCGCCTGGGCACCGACCGGCTCGACATGGTCTGGGTCCACGACATCGCCCAGGACTTCCACGGCGACGAGTGGCTCGGGAAGTTCGAGGAGGCCCGCACCGGCGCCTTCCGGGTCCTGTCCCGCCTGCGCGACGAGGGCGTCATCAAGGCCTGGGGCCTCGGCGTCAACAGGACCGAGCCCATCGAGCTGACGCTCGCCCTCGACGAGCCGCGGCCCGACGGCTTCCTCCTCGCCGGCCGCTACACCCTCCTCGACCACGAACACGCCCTGACCCGCCTGCTCCCCATGGCCCAGGCGCAGAACGTCGACATGGTGGTCGGCGGTCCGTACAGCTCCGGCATCCTCGCCGGCGGCACCCACTTCGAGTACCGGAAGGCCCCCGCCGGGATCATCGAGCGCGTCGACAGGCTCAAGGCGCTGACCGCGAGGCACGGCGTGAGCATCAAGGCCGCGGCGCTGCAGTTCTCGCTGGCCCACCCGGCCGCCGCAGCGGTCATCCCCGGCGCCACCCGCCCGAGCCGCATCGCCGAGGACACCGCCGCGCTCACCGAGACGATCCCCGCCGCGTTCTGGACCGACCTCCGCGCCGCGGGCCTGGTCGGCGAGTCCGCCCCGCTCCCGGACAACGCCTGACGCGGCCATCGGGGTGTCGGCGGCCGCCACGGGGGGATCCTGTCTCTGCGGCCCGTGGGAAAGCCATGCGGGATCGATCCCTCCGCTGGGCGTCCGACGGGATGAGCATCGCTCGGTCCACGGCTCCGCCTCCCTCTCCATCGGCACGGGCCACCCGACAATGAGCCACGCCTTAGTCCTCGTCGTTGCCCTCCTCCGCGCAGGAGCCCTCCCCGATCGGGAGCCAGATGGCCAGTCGTCTGATCCTCCGATGCCGTCCCACCCTCGTCGTCGCGGCGCTCGCCCTCCTGACCGCGGTCTCCCCAGCCGCCACGACCGCCGCGCCCGTCCCCGCCCCCGTACCCGTACCCGGGCCGCCGCCCCCGTCCGCCTTCGACCCCTCGCCCGCCCGGGCCGGCCTGGAGCGCCTGCTGCCCTCCGTGGCCGGGCAGTTCGAGCTGGTCGCGGTCGACGAACCCGCCTCCGGCGACTACTTCTCCGTCTCCGGGACGACCGGGGCGATCCAGGTACGCGGCACCTCACCGGCCACGCTCCTCGCCGGGGTCGGCTGGTACCTGGAGCGGGTCGCGGGCGTCGACATCGGATGGCCGGGCGACAGCCTCGCCCGTCTGCCCTCCACGCTCCCCGAGGTCACCGGCACCATCACCCGCAAAGCGGCCGTGCCACACCGCTACGCACTGAACGACACCGACGAGGGCTACTCCGGCGCCTACCGCGGCTTCGCCTCGTACCGGCACGACATCGACCTGATGGCGCTGCACGGCGTGAACGAGGTCTTCGTCCCGACGGGGGCCGAGTACGCGTACTACCTCGCTCTCCAGCGGTTCGGCTACACCGCGGCCGAGCTGCGCGACTGGATCCCGGCCCCGGCCCACCAGGGCTGGTGGCTGCTGCAGAACATGTCGGGCTTCGCGGGACCGGTCTCCGAGCAGCTGATCGAGTCCCGCGCGTCGCTGGGAAGCAAGATCGCGGAGCATCTGCGTTCGCTGGGGATGACCCCGGTGCTGCCGGGCTTCTTCGGCACGGTGCCACCGGAGTTCGCCACCCGGAACCCCGGCGCGGTCACGGTGCCGCAGGGCAAGTGGGTGGGGTTCGCCCGGCCGGACTGGCTGGACCCCACGGGGCCGGTCTTCGCGCGGCTGGCCGCGACGTACTACTGGTTCCAGCAGCGGCGGTTCGGGGACAGCGACATGTTCAAGATGGATCTGCTGCACGAGGGCGGCACCCCAGGGCCCGTCGACGTGGCGGGAGCGGCCGGGGCCGTCCAGCAGGCGCTGGAGGCGGCGCACCCCGGCGCCACCTGGGTCATGCTCGGCTGGCAGCGCAATCCCTCCGAGGCTCTCCTGAGCGGCGTGGACCGCCGTCGGGTGCTCGTCGTCGACGGGCTCTCCGACCGCTACGACGGACTCGACCGCGAGACCGAGTGGGGTGGTACGCCGTACGCCTTCGGCTCGATCGGCAACTTCGGCGGCCACACCAGCCTGGGCTCCAACACCGGTGTGTGGGGCGACCGTTTCCACACGTGGCTGACCGCGCCCGGCAGCTCGCTGCGGGGCATCGCCTACCTCCCGGAGGGCACCGGCGGGAACCCCGCCGCGTTCGACCTGTTCACCGAACTCGCCTGGCAGCCGGGCCCGGTCGACCACCGGTCGTGGTTCGCGGCGTACGCCGCCCGGCGGTACGGCGGTGCCGACCCCCACGCCGCCGCCGCGTGGGAGCAGTTGCGCCTCGGCCCGTACAGCACGCCGTCCGGTACGTGGAGCGAACCGCAGGACGGCCTCCTCGCCGCGCGGCCGAGCCTCACGGCGGCCAGGGCGGCACGCTGGAGCCCGAGCGCCATGCGCTACGACGCCGCCACCGTGGAGCGCGCGCTCGCCGAACTGCTGCGGGTGGCGCCCGAGCTGCGGGCCACGGACGCCTACCGCTTCGACGTCGTGGACGTGGCACGGCAGGCGCTCACCAACCGTGGCCGCGTCCTGCTGCCGCGTATCAGGACCGCGTACGAGGTGAAGGACGCGGCCCGGTTCCGGGAGCTGGTGGCCGAGTGGAACGCCCAGGTGGAGCTGCTCGGGCGGCTGGTCGCCTCCGACCGGCGGTTCCTGCTCGGTCCGTGGCTCGCCGACGCCCGCGCCTGGGGGACCGACCGCGCCGAACGCGACCGGCTGGAGTACGACGCCCGCTCGATCCTCACCACCTGGGGCGACCGGGTGCCGAGCGAGACGGGCGGCCTGCACGACTACGCCAACCGCGAATGGGCCGGTCTGATCCAGGACGTGTATGCGCCCCGCTGGGCCGCGTACTTCGCGAGTCTCGACACCGCGCTGGCGAATCGTACGGATCCACAGCCCATCGACTGGTTCGCGAGGGACGACGCCTGGGCGCGCGGCCACAAGCGGTACACGACGACACCGACCGGAGACCCCGTCGCCCTGGCCGCGGAGGTGATGGCGGCCCTGTCGAGGTGAGCCGCAGGACACCTCCTAGGGTGTGGGGGTGCTTCCCAGAACCCTCCTCGCGAGCCCGTCCCTGGCCGACGCCGCCCTGCTCTCGCACACCGAGCAGGGCCGCGCGTGGCCCCTCCTGGTGTGGGCCCCGGGATCCGGCGTACGGATGGTGTCGAGCGCCGTCCTCGGCGGAGGCATCGGGGAGCGGGCCTGGGTCCTGAACGCGCAGGTCCCGCCCGGCTACGACCGGCTCGACCCCGTCTCCCACCTCCGCGCGCTGGCCTCCGGGGCCGGGCTCGAAGGGCCCGGGGTGGGGCTCATGACGGCGGCCTCGGTCGAGAACCGGCGGTACGCGGCGGACGGCGGCGCCGAGGCCGTGGTCACGGCCGGGATCGGGGTACGGGGCTGGGCGGCCGTTCCGGGCGCCGGCGGCGTCGCGGCCCCGCGCCCCGGGACGATCAACATCGTCGTGTCGCTGCCCGTGCCTCTCACGGACGCCGCCCTCGTCAACGCGGTCGCCACCGCCACCGAGGCGAAGGTGCAGGCCCTCGTCGAACTCGGCGCGGACGCCTCGGGCACACCGACGGACGCCGTCTGCGTGGCCGCGCCCTCGCCCACCGGACCGTCCGGCGGACAACCGACCGCCGAGGCCTTCGCCGGGCCGCGGTCGCTCTGGGGCGCGCGGCTGGCACGGGCGGTGCACCGCGCGACGTACGAGGCCTGCGCCGACCTGCTCACCCCCTAGGAGGCGGCCGTGGTCGGCCGCAGGCGCCCGGGTGCGTCAGCCGTGTGAGAGCAGCGCCGCCGTGAGTTCCGCCGCACGCCGGTGCCAGAAGCCGGCGCCCCGGAGCATGGCGTGCCCGCCCGTCGGCATCGGGATGCCCGCCGCGTCCGCGCCCGCCGCCCGCGCCCTGCGGACGAAGTCCCAGGACTCGCGCGCCGAGGTGACGCGGTCGGTCTCGTCGTGCAGGAGGTAGAGCCGACGGCCTCCGAGGTGGTCGACGGGTTCGCCGGTGGGGCACCAGGGCGCGAGGGCGACCACACCGCGGACGGCCGGGTCGCCGGCGGCGCTGAGTGCGGCGCGACCGCCCATGGAGTGGCCCAGGAGCACGACGGGTACGGGACCGACGCGTTCCCGGAGCCGGACGAGGGCGGCCTCGGCGTCCCGGGCGGCGTCGGCGCGCGGGCCGTTCCAGCCGCGGTGGCGGTACCGCACCTCGGCGACCAGCACGTCCCGGCCCCGGACGGCGCGGGTCACGGCGCCGACGAAGGGCCTCATGCGCAGCGCGGGCAGATTGAGGGCGGGCGGCGGCTCCGGCCCGTCGGCGCGGCCCCCGTGGAGGAGCAGGACCGCCGCGGCGGGCATCGCCGGCGCGCTGCGTACGAGCAGGGTGCCGGGCTCGGTCGGCCTCGCGCGGCAGCCGGTCCCCGGGGTCACCGGGAACCCGCGCTGCTCGGGGGAGCCGCGTGTCCGGATCGCCGCCACGCCATCGGTTACCTCCAGGAGTCGACCGTGAGGGCCGCAGTCTGCCATCACGGCGTCCCGGGTGTACCGACGGGCCCGGGTGGGGCGGGGCAGGCGACCGTGCCCGGTCTGACGGTGAGGGCGAGTTTCGGGGTGGTGAGGAGGCCCGGGATCTGGAAGTCCTGGGCGGTGCCGACGATCCGGTCGAACTTGGCGTACCGCGCCTGGATGCCGAAACGATGCTGCGGACTGTCCAGCGGGTTGGCGACGTACGCCCCGGTCGCGTCCTTGACCGTCTTCACGTCGGCGCCGTTGACGTTGAGGTCGACGATGCCGTCCATGTCGAGGACCCCGGTGGCGCTGCGCAGGTCGAGGACGGTGTTCTTCGTCCGGATCTCCCAGGAGCGGGGGTTGTCGTCGCCCAGGGTGAGCATCAGCGTGTACGTGACTCCCGCGATCTGCTGGCGCTGGCTGAGGCACAGGCCGTTGAGCACGCCGTCGGCGAAGCCCATGCGGAGCACCCGGACCGTGCCGGTGGTGCCGTCGGGCCGGACGACGGCCTGGTCGACGACCGCGGCGCCGTACTGCGTCCCGTACAGGCTGCTGGTCGTGAAGTCGACGGGACGGTCCTGGATCCGGAGGCCGACGGCGAGCGCGCCGCTCGCCATCGCGGACCCGAGGCCGGCCGCCACCAGGAGCGCGGGCACGGCGACGGCGAGCGAACGGCGCCAGTGGGTGCGCCCTTCGGGGAGGCTCACGGGACGGTCACCGTGATGGTCCCGGGGAGGTGGACGGGGTTGTCCGTGGAGTCGAGGGCGGCATGGTCGTCGACCGTGCGGATCGCGTAGATGTCGCCGGCGAAGTCCTCGGCCCCGGCGGTCAGGGGGATGAGGGAGCCGAAGAAGTCGAGCAGCCCCTGTACCCCGCAGATCTTGACGAGGACCCGGACGCAGACGTTGGTGATGTTCCCCCACATCGTGGTCGTCTCGGGCTTCCCCGCGCTGTCGTAGCCGCCGAGGGAGCCCTCGTTCGGCACGTCGATGGTGACGGTGTGCCCCGCGGCCCGCTGGGTCACGTTCATGTGCGAGCGGATCTTGAGCTTGGTGAAGGTGTACTGGGTCGTCGTCCTGGTCGTCCCGTCGGAGAGCCGGATGGTGACGTTCCTGTCGACGGTCATCGAGACGGCGACCATGCTCGCGATGGTGACGCGCAGCGGGTCGGGCGCGGGCAGGAAGGGCACGCCCAGCGGCTCGGGCGCGGCGGCGGTCCGGCCGGCGGCGCTGCTCGGCTGCCCGGACCAGAAGGCCGTGGCCACGGCGAGGAGCAGGGCGGTCGTCACGGCGAGCGGCTTGGACGGTACGCGGCGCGTCATCCTTCCACCGCCCCGCGGCGCGGGCGTTTGGCACCCCAGCCGACCGTCATCGAACCGCCGAGGACGCCGAGCGCCATCCCGACGAGGAACCCGCCGAGGTTGGAGACGACGAGGGACACGACCGCGAGGACCGCGCCGATGAGCCCGAAGGTGTAGCGCTGGGCGGGAAGCGCCATCGGGATCAGGCCGCAGAGGATCATCCCGCCGCCGACGAGGTAGCCGGCCACGCCCCCGAAACCGGTGCTCACGATCAACTGGAGGGAGCTGAGGGAGAACTTGAGGACGGTCCACCCGCCGGCGATCAGCCACAGCCCGCCCCAGAACGGCCGGGTCCGCCGAAAGGCCCTGAACCACCGGACCCACCGGCCGCACCCCTCCCGAGCCGCCCCGACGACCCGAGCTGCCCGACCCGCGCGATCCGCCCGATCGCTCCGAGCCGCCCCGCTCAGCATGCCGTGGCCGATCCCGCGACGACCCTGATCTTCAGGTCCGGAAGCACGAGCGCCCCCGCCATCTCGGCGTCGTACGCGGTGGCGCTCAGCCCGTGCAGGGTGATCGAGCTGCCTCCCTCGCCGCCCGCCGAGCCGAGTCCGAACCCGCCGGGCAGCGCGCCCGTGAGCGGCTTTCCGGCCACGGTGACCTGGTCGGCAGACTGGCCGAGCACCGCGTTCTGGAGGGTGGTCGGCCCGTACGCCTGCAGTTCGGTGGCCTGGATGTAGAGGTTCGACGCGTCGATGTCGGTGGTGAACGTGCCGGGCGGTGCGGCCGTCACCTTCTGGCCGCCCGTCAGGAGCAGCGAGTACGGGACTCCCGCGATCGTCTGGTGGACGATGCCGCACAGCCCGGCGAGGCCGGCGCTCGCGAAACCGACGCGTGCCATCGCCGTGTTGGTGGTCGTGGTGCCGTCCGGGCGCCCGACGGCGGGGGTGTTGACGATGGCCCCGAAGCCGGAGCCCTCGACCCCGTTGGAGGTCAGGGTGAAGGGCTGCCCGGTGACGCTGAAGTTGGCGGCGAGCGCGCCCTGCGCCAGCGCGGTGCCCAGGACCCCGACGGCGAGCGCCGAGGGTACGAGGGCGAGGGCGCCGCGCCCCCAACGGGTGCCGCGCCGGGTGCCGTCGGAGGCCTCGGCGAGCATCCGGGCGTTCCATTCCGTGACGGCGCGGGTGCCTCTCGCGCACACCCGGCCGACGGACGGGCCGAGACGGGTCGTCAGGTGATTCATACGGATCCGCTCCCCACGGACTTGGCGGGTACGGGCGTTTCGGCGCCCGGCCGCATACGGCGGAGGAGGCCGCCGCGCCTCCGGGCAGGCTTCTCGGGCAGCCAGGCGAAGGCCATCGAGCCGCCGAGGACGGACAGGAACATGCCGAGGAAGAGCCCGCCGAGGTTCGAGAGCGGGAAGGAGGCGACTCCCGCGATCACCGCGATGACACCGGCGGTGTGGCGCTGACCCGGGAGCAGCAGGATCAGCAGGGCCATCGCCATGAGGACGATGCCTCCGGCCATGCCCGCGACACCGCCGACGCCGACCTGGAGGATCTTGCCGAGCGGTGCCATCGGCAGGAAGAAGATGACGAAGCCGCCGGCCCCGGTCCAGAGGGCCGCCCAGAACGGCCGGGTGCGGCGCCAGCGACGAAAGGCCAGGCGGGCCCCGCGCGGGGTGGGGGTGACGGGAGCGGTCGGCTCGGACGACTCAGGCCGCTCGGGCGTCGGATCGGTGGTCATGGACCCTCGCAGTCGGGATCAGGGGTTGGGGGGGGACGTGGCCGGGGATCCGCGTCCCTGGAGACGCGGATCCCCGGCGGTGTCAGGCCGGACTCAGCAGGGCTTGTCGCCGTGGGCGACCGCGATGGCGAGGTCCGGCAGGGTGATCGCGCCGGAGATCGTCGCGCCGTTGGCGTCGGCGTTGAGGTTCTTGATGTCGGTCCGGCCGCCGGTGGCGTCCAGGCCGAACTGGCCCGGGGTGCCGTCGTTGATGCCGGTGCCCTTGATCCCGGCGCCGTCGGCGGCGGCGCCGATCACGTTCGGGGTGGTGTCGCTCGCGTTGAGCGTGGCGGTGGCCGCCTTGAGCGACTGGGCGTCGAGGACCAGCTTGTTCGCCTGGAGCCCGGCTCCGGCGACGAGCTGGTCGCTGGTGAGCGGGGTCGCCGCCGCCGGTGAGGAGATGTTGAGCGACCAGGTGCCGAGGCTGCCGATGACCGGGAGGTTGACGGACTGGACGGCGTGGACGCAGATGCCGTCGAGGCCCGCCTTGGCGATGCCGACCTCGGCGGCGCCCTTGGCCCCGCTGGCGTCGATGGTGTGCATGACCGCGCCGATGCCCTGCGGAGCGGCGACGGTCTTCGAGCTGAGGGTGAAGGGGACGCTCGTCAGCGAGAGGTTCGCGGCGAGCGCGCCCTGCACCATCGCCGTGGCCATGGCCGCCACGGCGATGGTCGCGGGCAGAGCCAGGAACGCCGATCTGCGCCAGCGGGTGACGCCTCTGTTCTCTTCCTGCATGTGATCTCCCACCGTCGTCCCGCGCCGTCGGCGCGGGGGGATGTGAACCCGGCAGCCGTGCGCCTCACGGCCGGAAGACCGGAGACGGATGACACTTCGCGGCTACCTGTTCGAGGATTGGACAGTCAGAGAAGAAGTGTCAACACTCTGGACAGTCCTGAGCAGAAATCCGGCTGGACTAGGCTGACCCGATGGCACGGTTCAGGGAGACGGTCCGGACACTGCTGCGCGAACGCCTCCTGGACGCCGCGTACGAGGCGGTCGCGGACCGCGGCTTCGACAAGCTCCGGATGGCGCACCTCGCCGGAGCCGTGGGCGTCAGCCGACAGACGCTGTACTCGGAGTTCCCCTCCAAGGAGGCGGTCGGCGAGGCCCTGTTCCAGCGCGAGCTGGAGCGCTGCCTCCTCGGCATCCAGCAGGGCCTGGACGCGCACCGGGACGACCTGCGCGCCGCCGTCGAGGCCGCGGTCGGCTTCACGCTCACGCTGGCCGGACGGAATCCCCTGGTCAAGGCGGTCCTGACGAGCACCGGCGAGGACGGCCTCCTCCCCTATCTCACGACCCGGTCCGCGGCCGCGTTCGAGACCGCGACGGCGATGGCCGACGCGTACGTCTCGGAGGCCTGGCCCGGCGTGGACCCGGTCGCGCGCGAGCTGGCCGTGGACGCGGCGGTCCGACTGACGGCCAGCCACATCGTCCAGTCCACGGCCTCACCGGAGGAGTCGGCGCGTCGCGTCGCCGACACGGTGGTCCGGGTCGCGCTGAGCACGGGCCAGGAGAACGTCGCGCCCACCACCCGGTAGGTCGGCTCACGGGCCCGCCCCCTTCACCGACCCCTGCCCCAAGCCCTGCCATCGCTCCAGGACGGGCCGGTTGCCGAGGCCCGGCGAGGCCGAGACGGGGAAGGCCCGCAGGCCGACCCGCCCCTCGACGCGGCCGAGTCGCCCCCAGCCGTACGCCCGGGAGTCGTCCGAGAGATCGGGGTTGTCCCCCAGGTAGAAGAACGCGCCCTCGGGCACGGTCCGCAGCTCCGGCCGCGCCGACCGCGTGCCGTCCGGCGCGCAGCAGGCACCCGTGCGGTGGGCCTGCGTGGTCCATTGCGGGGCCACCACCCGGTGGACCGGACCCTGGCCCCGCTCCTGCAGGAGGACCTCGAAGGGCCGTTCCGGCGTGGAGGCGATGGCCACCCGGTCGCCCGGCAGCCCGATCACCCGCTTGACGAGCAGCGCGTCCCGGCCGGTCGCCCGGAGCAGGACGACGTCGAAGCGGCGCGCCTCGCCCGCCGAACTCGGTGCGACGAGCACCCGGTCCCCCTCCTGGAGGGTGGGGGTCATGCTGGTGCCGTCGACGCGGACGCTCAGGGACGTGACGGCCAGCGCCGCGAGCAGACAGAGCAGGACGCCGGTACCGAGGACGGCGCCGGCCGCCCGGCGCGCGTTCATCGGTGGCGGGTGGGGTCCGGGGGCCGGCCGGCGCCGGACCGGTCGATTTCGGTCATGGCGGGACGGTAGGCCCGGCGGCGGACGGCGGCTGTGACCGTACCGCTCACGGTTGTTGACCGTCTTCACCCACTGCGGGCCCGGTAGGCCCGGGGCGTCTCGCCGGTCCAGCGCCGGAACGCCCGGTGGAACGCACTGGGTTCCGAGAAGCCGAGCTGCCGCGAGAGCAGCTCGATGGAGACCCGGCCGCCGGAGAGTTCGGCGATGGCGTGGTCGCGGCGCACCTGATCGCGCAAGCGCTGGTACGTGGTTCCCTCGGCGGCCAGTCGGCGGCGGAGGGTCTGCGGGCTGACGGACAGCCGGTCGGCGAGCTCCTCGGGTGTCGGCACTGACCCCGCGGGCAGGGCCCTCCCCATCAGGTGGCGTACGCGGCCGGTCACCGTACAGCCGTAGTCGGCGCAGACGAATACGTCGACGGGGGCCCGGCGGAGGAAGGCCCTGAGGGCCTCCGCGTCCCGCAGGACGGGCTCGTCGAGGTCCGCCCGGTCGAAGACGGCCGCCGTCCGCCGGGCGCCGAAGACGCAGGGCGCCCCGAACAGGACGGCGTACTCCTGGGCGTGCCGGGGCTCGGGGTAGGCGAACTCCACGCGCCGCAGGCCGATCCGGCGGCGGATGAGCCAGCCGGCGAAGCGGTGGGCGACGAGCACGGTGGACTCCGCACCGAAGTGGAGCGGATCGTCGTACCCGGCGACGTCGAACTCCATCCGGGCCTCGTCGCCGCCCTCGTCACCCCACTCGCCGCCCGCCTCGTCGCCTCCGCCCGGCTCGACGAGCCGGAAGCGCGGGCCGGACGGGAAGAGCGCGTAGAAGGCCTGGCTGCGTTGGAGCGCCTCGCGCAGGTCACGGCTGCCGTGGACCACGGCATGGCCCATCATCGCGAAGGTCCCGACCTTGCTCGGCGCATCGCCGAAGCCGATCAGCTCGTCGTCGAGGATGGCCCACAGCATCCTCACGAGCCGCCCGAACTGTTCCGCCGGGACCCTGGCATGGGCGTCCCCGAGCAGTTCGGAGGGCAGTCCCGCCCTGGCGAGGAGCGGCGCGGGGGCGACTCCTCGCCGCTCGCCTCCCAGCAGCGCGGCCCGTACGTGGTGGGCGCTGACCGTTGACACTTTCACCGCGGGGTGTCCATGTTCCGACACTCTACTAAGAACTGTAAGGCTCCCGAAGAGGCGATCCTGTGAACGGGGCACAGGTCACACCCGTACCGTCGGGTGCCAACACACCAGTGCGTGACGGAAAGAGGGGCAGCACATGAGCGGAGTGGCACGCAGGACGGTGGTCTCGGCGGCGGGCGCCGCGGGCCTGGCGGCGGCGCTCGCGGCCTGCGGTGGCGGCGACACCGAGGACAAGGGCACGGAGGAGCAGGCGGGCGCCACCCTCGCGCGAACCGGGGACATCCCGGTGGGCGGCGGCAAGGTCATCGCCGGTCAGGGCCTGGTGATCACCCAGCCGAAGGCCGGCGAGTTCAAGGCCTTCTCGTCCAAGTGCACCCACGCGGGCTGCGCCGTCAGCGGCGTCAAGGACGGCGTGATCGTGTGCCCGTGCCACCAGAGCCACTTCGACGCGTCGGACGGCAGCGTGAAGTCCGGCCCGGCGACCTCCCCGCTGCCGCCGACGCCGATCCAGGTGGTGGGTGACGAGATCAGCCTCGGCTGACGGCGCCCCCGGCGGCCCCTCGGCCGGCCCCTCGGTCGGCCACCCGGTCGGCCACCCGGTCGGCGCTGCGGGGCGCGCCGTCGGCTCGCCCGGCGCGCCGGGGGGCCTTCCAGCAGCCCAGCACCTCGTCCGTCGTCGTGATCGTGGCGACGAGCGCGAGGGTGTTCCGGATCATCGCGGGGGTGTAGTCGGCCGGCACCCCCGCGATCGCGTCCCCGGGCACGACGACTGTGTAGCCGCGGTTCACGGCGTCGAAGACCGCGTTGGGCACGGCCACGTTGGCGGAGACGCCGGTCACGATCAGCGTCCGGCAGCCGAGGTTGCGCAGGAGCGCGTCGACGTCCGTGCCCGCGAGCGGAGAGAGCCCGTGCAGGCGCCGGACGACGATGTCCTCGTCCGCGACCTCGATCGGTTCGGCGATCCGTACGGCCGTGCTGCCACTGTGCTGCTGCACCGGCAGCCGGGCGGCGGCCCGGAAGAGCCGCGCGTTGGTGTTGGCGCCACGCCCGTCGGGGCGCCGCTCGGCCACGGCGTGGATCACCTGGACATCGGCCTCGTGCGCGGCGGCCACGAGCCGCGCCACATTCCGCAGGGCACCCGACGAGCGGGCGACGGCGGCCAGTTCGGGCAGCGCGCTCTCCGTGCCGACGACTCCCCGCTGACACTCGACGGTGAGCAGCACGACCCCGCCGTCCGGACGGATCCACTCCCCGAGCCGCTCTCTCGCACTCTCACCCATGGTCTCCCCTTGCCTGTGCGCCGATGGCCCTCCATGCTTTCTGACGTCTCATCAGAAATCCAGAAGGGTGCGGACGATGACCGTCGCACAGCGCCATGGCCGCCGGATCATGATGACCCCGGCCGAGCTCGATTCCTTCCTCGCCGAACAGCGCACCTGCCGGGTGGCGACGGTGTCGGCCGACGGCCGTCCGCATGTGAGCGCGCTGTGGTTCGCCTGGGACGGCCGGGCCCTGTGGCTGTACTCGCTGACGCGCAGCCGCCGCTGGTCGGAGATGCGCGCCGATCCGAGGATCGCGGTGGTCGTGGACGACGGCGAGGAGTACGGCGAGCTGCGGGGCGTCGAGCTGTCGGGCACGGTCGAGTTCGTCGGCGAGGCCCCCCGTACCGGCGAACCGTTCCCCGAGCTCGAAGCGCCCGAACAGCTCTTCGCCGCCAAGAACTTCGGCCTGGACGTGATGCCGCACGACGGCCGCCACGCCTGGGCGCGACTGACCCCGGACGCCATCGCGTCCTGGGACTTCCGCAAGATCTAGGAGGCGCCGGCGCTATCAGGGAGGCACCGGCCCTACCAGGAGGCGCCGGCGCTATCAGGGAGGCACCGGCCCTACCAGGGGGTCGCCGACTCGAAGGGCCTCCCCCGATCACGGCGGCGCCCGTCAGCTCCCGAGCGGCTCGGCCGCCGCCCGCAGCGCCGCGACGACCGCCCGTACGGAGGGCCGACGGCCCGCGTCGGCGCGCCAGGTGGCGTAGATGTGGCGTCGCACCTTCTGCCGGACGGGCACGAACACGACCCCGTCCGGCACCGAGCGGCCGAGCCGGGGCGTGACGCACACCCCGAGGCCGGCCGCGACGAGCGCCAGCTGCGTGTGGTGCTCCCCCGCCAGGTGCCCGATGCGGGGCTCGATGCCCTGCGAGCGCAGGGTGAACATCAGCCAGTCGTGGCAGAACTCGCCCTCGGGCCAGGACACCCACTCCTCGTCGGCGAAGTCCTCCAGATCCACCGTCTCCCGCCCGGCCAGGCGGTGCCCGGCGGGCAGCGCCACGTCCGCGGTGTCGTCCAGGAGATGGGCCCGCTCCAGGCCCCCCGGTACCGGCGCCCGCTTGTTGCTCCAGTCCAGGACGAGGGCGAGGTCCGCGTCGCCGCGCAGCACCGCGCGCACCCCGTGCTCGGGCTCCAGCTCGGTCGTCCGGACCCGCAGTTCGGGGTGCCCCTCGCGCAGGGCGGCGAGCGCGGCCGGGAAGAGCCCCCGGGCAGCGGTCGGGAAGGCGGCGGCCCGCACCTCACCCACCACCTGGCCCCGCTGGGCCTCGATGTCGGCCTGGGCCATCTGGACCTGGGACAGGATCCGGGCGGCGTGCTCGGCGAGGAGCAGCCCGGCGTCGGTGAGCCGCACCCCCCGCCCGTGCTTGGCGAGCAGTTGCTGCCCCACCTCGCGCTCCAGCTTGGAGAGCTGCTGGGAGACGGCCGAGGTGGTGACGTGCAGCCCGTCGGCCGCGCCGCTGACCGAACCGTGCCGGGCGACGGCGTCGAGGGTGCGCAGGCGCTCCAGATTCAACATGTAAGCGATACTAAGGGAAGGGGTCGAACAATTCTCGCTTGTTCTAAGAGGTGGAGCCCGTCACCCTGAGTGCATGAGCCCCGCAGCCCCGCCCTCCGCGCCCCCCTCGACCTCCTCGCGTCCCGCCCGCACCTCACGTCTGCTCGACTGGCGCGTCCGCTTCGGCGTCCTGGCCCTCATCTGGGGGTTCAGCTTCCTCTTCATCAAGGTCGGCACGGAGGGCTTCGCCCCCTTCCAGGTGACGTTCGGGCGGCTGCTGTTCGGTACGGCGGTGCTCGCCGTCGCGATGGTGGTGAAGCGGGACCGGCTGCCGCGCGGCGCTCGCGTCTGGGGCCATCTGACGGTCGCGGCCTTCCTGCTCAACGCGCTGCCGTTCTCGCTCTTCGCGTACGCGGAGCTGACGATCCCGTCGACCCTGGCGGGCATCTGCAACGCGACGACCCCGCTGTGGGGCATGCTCCTCTCGCTCGTCGCACTCTCCGAGGACCGCCCGACCCGGGTCCGCGCGGCCGGTCTGGGCATCGGCTTCATCGGGGTCCTGACCGTCCTCGGCGCCTGGCAGGGCTTCTCCGGGCTCGACGTGACGGGCACGGCGCTGGCCCTGCTGGCCTCCTTCAGTTACGCGGTGGGCTGGATCTACGTCCGCAGGACGCTGAGCGACACGGGCGTCTCGCATCTCTCGCTCGCCGGTTCGCAGGTGGGCCTCGCGACGCTCCAGCTGGCCGTGGTCACCCCGCTGTTCACCTCCGTGCCGGAGTCGGTGGAGGTCGTGCCGCTGCTCGCCGTGATCGCGCTCGGCGCGCTCGGCACGGGGTACGCGATGCTGCTGCAGTACGGCGTGGTGGCCGAGGTGGGCCCGACGACGGCCTCCATGGTCACGTACTTCATCCCCGTCATCGCCACGGCGGCGGGCGTGGCGGTCCTGGGCGAGCAGCTCGCCTGGAACACACCGGTCGGCGCGGTGATCGTCCTGGCGGGAGCCGCCCTCACCCAGACCCGGGCTTCCCGCCGTACCGCACCGCCGTCGCGCGTGGGTATGCGTCCCGCCGCGGCGGGGAAGGTGGGCACACGGGACGGCGCCCTCGCGGGGGCCTCCGCCCCACTGCGCCTAGGTGCGGGTCCGGGACCGGAAGCCCGGGCCGGGCACACGGCGACCGAGACTCACCCGTAACTCCGCGCGGGCGCCGGTCCCGCCGCCCGCGCGATGGCCTCGGCGAGAGGCTCGACGTCCCCGACGGCGAGGCCGGAGACGGTGACCCGGACGGCCGGCCCCGCGCTCATCCGGAAGCGCGCACCCGGCGCCACGGCCCAGCCGTCGGCCACGAGGTGCGACACCGCGCCCGTCTCGTCCGCGACCGGCACCCAGACGTTCATGCCGCTGCGCCCGTGGGCCTCGATGCCCCGCCGGGCGAGGGCCCTCACCAGTCCGTCGCGCCGCTTCCCGTAGGAGCGGGCGACGGCGACCGGGTCGACCGCCTCGGCGGCCCAGAGGTGGGCGACGGTCCGCTGGAGCAGCCGGCTGACCCAGCCGGGGCCGAGCCGCTGCCGCCCGAGGACCCGGTCGACGGTCTCGGCGTCCCCGGTGAAGGCCGCGATCCGCAGGTCGGGCCCGTACGCCTTGGCGACCGAGCGCACCAGCGTCCAGCGTTCGGTGACCCCGGCGAGGGGGTGGAGGGGCTGCGCGACGATGCCGTGCCCGTGGTCGTCCTCCACGAGCAGGACGTCGGGGTGCGCGGCGAGGACCAGCCGCAGCTCCGCCGCCCGCTCCTCGGTGACGCACGCCCCGGTCGGGTTCTGCGCGCGGTCGGTCACGATCACGGCCCGCGCCCCGTCGCGCCGGATCGCCCGCTCGACCTCCTCGGGCAGCGGTCCCTCGTCGTCGACGGCGACGGGCACCGGTCGCAGCCCGAGCGCCGGTACGAGGTCGAGCAGGCTTCCCCAGCCCGGGTCCTCGACGGCGACGGCGTCCCCGGGCCTGAGGTGCACGGCGAGCACCCGCTCGATGGCGTCGAGGGAGCCCGAGGCGACCCCGACCGGCCCGGCGGGCACGCCGTCCGCGTCGAAGGCGGCCCGCGCGAGCCGCCCGAACTCCTCGTCGACGGGGGCCTCTCCGTACATGCCGGGCCGCTCGGCGTACCCGCGCGCGACCTCGGCGAAGGCCTCGCCGAGCGGTGGCAGCAGTGCGGGGTCGGGGCTTCCGTTGCTCACGTCCCGGACCCCGGCGGGAGCGTCCACCCGGATCGAGCCGCGGGCGGTGGTGGCGGGCCGCGGCCGCACCCGGCTGCCGCGCCGGCCGTCCGTCTCGATGACCCCGCGCTCACGCAGGGTGCGATAGGCGGCGGCAACCGTGTTCGCGTTCACGCCGAGCGTGAGCGCCAATTCCCGCATGGGTGGCAGCAGTTGCCCGGGCTCCAGGGCGCCTGTGCCGACTCCGCGCTCGACGCTGGCGGCGATGTCCGATGCGCGACGACCTTCGATCCGATACTCTCCTAGCACAAAAGAGATTATGCACTAGTGCAATGGAGTACGCAATGACCGCCGCCGCCGACACCTACGCGCCGACCGACCGGACCGTGCCGACCCGCTCCCGGGAGCGCGCCTCGTACGACAAGGCACTGGTCCACTCGATACTCGACGAGGGATACGTCTGCCACCTCGGTTTCGTCCGCGACGGCGCGCCGGTCGTCCTCCCGACGCTCTACGGCCGCATCGGGGAGAGTCTCTACGTCCACGGCTCGACCGGCTCGCGCCCGCTGCGCGCCACGGGCGACGGCGTGAAGGCCCCCGGTCTGCCCGTCTGCCTGACCGTGACCCACGTCGACGGCCTCGTGCTCGCGCGCTCCGCGTTCCACCACTCCCTCAACTACCGCTCGGTCGTCGTCCACGGCACCGCCCACCAGGTGACCGACCCGGAGGAGCTGCGCACCGCCCTCGACGCGCTCGTCGACCACGTCGTCCCGGGCCGCTCCGCCGACTCGCGCCCGGCGAACGCCAAGGAGCTCGCCGCGACCGCCGTGATCCGGCTCGACCTGGACGAGGTCTCGGCGAAGGTCCGCACCGGCGGCCCCAACGACGACGCGGAGGACCTGGGCCTGCCGTACTGGTCCGGCGTGGTCCCCGTGCGCGCGGTCAACGGAACCCCGGTCCCCGCCGACGACCTCGACCCGGCCGTCGCCCTCCCCGACTACCTCTCCGCTCCCTGAGCACGGGATTAGGACAGGAACGGGAAAGGAGCACCCACGATGCTGATCCACCCCTGGGACGCGGCCCTCGATGACGACGAGTGGCGTGACTGGCTCTCCCGCCACGACTTCGGCCAGCTCGCCGTGAACGGCCTGCCCGGCGAACCGCCGTGGGTGCAGCCGATGCACTTCCGGTACGAGGACGGCCCCGGCCCGTACGGCCGCATCCTCGCCCACCTGGCCCGCCCCAACCCCCTGTGGCGAGCCGTGGAAGCGCAGCCGACGGTCCTTCTCAGCGTGGTCGACGACTACGTCTTCGCCCCGGGTCCGTGGACCGCCCCCGAGGGCACGCCGACCGCACACTCCACGCCGACCTCGTACTACGCGGCGGTCCAACTGCGGTGCACGGCGCACGTGATCGACGACCCGGCGGAGAAGGCCGAGCTCCTCAACCGTCAGGTCGCCCACTTCCAGCCGGACGGCGCCACCGCCCTCGCGGCCCCGGGCGAGGCGCCCTTCGGCCGCCTCCTCTCGGGCATCCGCGTCCTGAACCTGGAAGTGACCGAGGTCCGGGCCAAGTTCAAGTACGCGGGCAACAAGCCCCAGGAGGTACAGGACCGGATCGCGGACCGCCTGGCGGAGCGGGCGGGCCCCGGCGACCTCGCCGCCCGAGCCCACCAGCTGCGGCGCCGCACCGCGAACTGACACCGGGCCGGGACGCGGGCGGCGCTCGGCGGCTCTACACCGCCACCGCCTCCTCCTCGATCCGCTCCATCTCCTCCACTCGCCGGCGTACCGCCGCCGTCCTCGCCTCGGCGAAGGCGAGGCCCGTGACCGCGGCGAGCAGGAGCAGGGTGCCGAGGACGATCGCCGACGTGAGCCGCTCGCCGAGCAGCGACACGGCGATCAGGGCCGCGCTCACCGGCTCCAGGAGCATGATCACGGAGACGGTGGCGGCCCGGACGACGGCCGCCCCGGCGAAGTAGAGCGCGTAGGCGAGGGCGGTCGGCACGGCCGCCACGTACAGCAGCAGGAGCACGACCCGCAGCGGCGATCCGGTGTGCGGTACGAGTCCCTCCGCGACCGCGAACGGCAGCAGACCGACCGCTCCGATCGCGAAGGCCCACGTGGTGGTCCCCAGGGCGTCCGTGGCGCCGCCGTCGCGCCCGAGCCATCGGGTGAGCAGGGTGATCGCGGCGTAGCCGGCCGCCGAGACGACCGCGAGGATCACGCCGAGCGGCCGCACCTCCGCGGCCCCGCCGCCCAGGACGAGGACGGCGAGTCCGGCGAGCGCCCCGGTGGCGGCGATGAGCCCGCCGCGGCCGAGGCGTTCGCCCATGGTCAGCCGTGCGCCGACGGCGATGAGGACCGGCCCGGCCCCCAGGGTGACGACGGTCCCGACGGCGAGGCCGGTGTTCTGGACGGCCGCGAAGTAGGCGCTCTGGAAGACGGTGAGCCCGATACCCGTACCGAGGATGCGGGCCGTCCGCCGGCCACGCGGTTCCGCGGCGGTGCGAGAGACGGCACGGCGGGGCCGCAGGGCCAGCGCGCCGAGCAGCAGGACGAGCCCGCCGACGCAGCGCCAGAAGGAGAGGGCCAGCGGGCCCATGTCGCTGACCCGGAAGATCAGCGAGGCGGCGGCACCGGCCGTGCCCCAGGCGATCCCGGCGACGATCAGATAGAGCAGGCTCCGCCCGACGGGCAGGGCGGACGGCGAGGAGTTCGGCACGTGACTTCTCCGAGGAGGAAGAGGGAGGAAGGGTGTGGTCGCTCGGCTCCGCGCGCGGACAGCGACGAACCGCCCGGGGGCGGTGATCCGCCCACCCGGGCCCGTTCCTCGTCAGGAGATGTCGCCGCGCGCTAGGAGGCGGGCGGCGGCGGCGAAAGTACGGTCGCGTGCATGATCGCCACGCTAGGAGGCGGTCCGCCCCGCCGACAACTCCTTTTCGTCCCGCCCGCCGGATCCTTCCGTACCGCCGGTTCCTGCTGCGCCGACGGCTACCTCCGCGCCGTCGCCCCCGGAGGCCGCGACGGGATCGGACGACGGCGCCTTCGGCGTCGAGGACTGCGCGATGAAGGCGCCGACCAGGACCAGCGCTCCGCCGAGGATCTGCGGCGCGTCCAGGTGCTCGCCGAGCAGCACCCAGGCCAGGACGGTCGCGACGACGGCCTCCAGACAGGCCACGACACCCGCGACCTGCGGAGAGAGCCGGCGCACCGAGATGACGCCGGTGACGTACGCGAGGACCGTGGCGATCAGCACGATCCAGCCGAGCAGCAGCCACGCGGGCACGCTGCTGCCGTCCATGTCGGCGCTGCCGCCGAGGATCGCCCAGTCCATGCCCCAGGGCCGGGCCACGACGGTGAGGACGAGCGCGCCGATGAGCAGCCCGTACGCGATGATGCCGAGCGGATCGGCCTGCTCGGCCTCGTCGGAGCCCTGGTCGGAGAGGACGAAGTAGCCGACCTGGCAGCAGGCGGCGGCGAGGGCCAGGAGCAGACCGACGAGGTCGAAGCTCAGCCCGGACCAGACCTGGACGACGCACGAGAGGCCGCCGACGGCCAGGACGACGCCGAGGGCGGCCGCGCGGGTGACCGGCCGGCGCTGGACGAAGCGGACCCAGCCGAGGACGAGGGCCGGGGCGAAGTACTCGATGAGCAGCGCGACACCGACGGGGATGCGGGAGATCGAGGCGAAGTAACAGGCCTGGACACCGGCGACGGCGAGCAGGCCGAAGCCCACGAGGAGTGCGGGTTTGCGGCGCAGGAGGTCCCGGTGGCGCCAGGCCACGGGCAGCATGACGAGGGCGGCGCCGGCCACCCGGAGCCACACCACATGGAGCGGGTCGAGGCCCGCCTCGATGAGCGGCTTGGCCGCCACTCCTGAACCACCGAATGCGAAGGCCGAGGCCAGGGCAAGTCCCAGGCCGGCGCTTCTCCCCTGAGACGCGAACATCGGGCCATCATGACAGGACCCGGTCAGGCGCGTAACCCCCGTTACACCTGTTGAGACGGCTCCTCGCCGAAGGCGCCGTCGCGACCACCGATACGGGGCTCGACGGACGCATCGACACGCGCGACCAGGGCGACCGGATCGACCCCGGCCCGCTTGAGCACCTCGACGGCCCGGCTCTCGGGGTCGGCGGCGACGCCGACGAGCAGGTCGAGCCCGTGAGCGCGTTCGTCCCCGCGCCCGGCGGCCCGCCGGAAGGCGCCCTCCAGGGCGGCGGCGGCAGCCGGCGACCAGCCGAAGGACCGGCCGTCGTCGCCCCGGGGCTCGGCCTCGCGCGCGGCGGGCAACAGGCGCCCGGCGCCCGATTCCTCGACCGAGCGCTGCCAGCGCAGGCCGTAACCGATGGACCGCTGGGCGAGGTAGCCGAGGACACGGGCGAGCTGATGGCCGCTCTCGAAGGCGTCGCCGACGTCCGGGTCCGACTCGACGAGCGCGTGCAGGAGGTGCGCGGTGTCGATCTGCCGGTCCCCGTCCCGGAGGGCTCTGCGGCGCGCGCCCGTCACGGCGGTCGCGAGCGACGGCGTCAGGAAGGACAGGAAGGACGTGAGCTCGGCGCGCGGGGCGACGGGCCGCCGGGGCGGCTGCGGGAGAGGAACGGGACGGTGCACCCTTCCACCTCATCAGGCCGGGGAGCCGGGGGCATCAGCGCGGAGAAGCATGTCCGCATCCCACCGGAGTTGGGCACAGGCGCACGATTCCTCCTCCTTACGGAGGAGATTGCCCGCGTTCGCCTCCGGGGGCGCGCGCCGCCTTGCATTGCGCCCCCTTTGCAACCGCGGGCCCGTTGCCGTTCGTCCTCCGGACGTGTTCTGGATGGTGGCTCTGCTCGCGCGCGACGGACGGCAGTACGTGTACCGGGTGTACGCACCCCGGGAGGCGCTGCCGGCCGACCTGTTCTGGGCCGCTTTCCACTGCCACGAGGAGGACGGGGGGCCGCGCGCCTCCGACTGCTTCGACTCGGCCGAGATCTGGTGGATCGGCGACGGCGCGGACCCGGCCGCCGCAGAACTGACGGTTCATCAGTATTGAATGTTCACGCCCGCCCGGCTACGTTCCGCGACACCGGAACCAGTTGGCACGCCTGAAGGGGTGGTCGCATGGCCGAAGTCAGCGCGGAGGCACGGATCGAGGCTCCGGCCGGGAAGGTCTGGGCGTGCCTGACGGACTTCCCCTCGTACGGCGAGTGGAACGCCACGCACACCAGCTTCCCGAGCGGCGGCCCGGAGAGCCTGGAGACGGGTGCCACCTTCACCGAGAACATGAAGCTGATGGGCTTCCCCGCCGAGGTGCTCTGGACGGTCGAGGAGCTGGAGACCGACCGGGCGCTCGCCATCCGGGGCAAGGGCCCGATGGGGGTGACCGTCGCGACGCGCTACTCGCTCGCGGCGGACGGGGACGCGACGACGGTACGGATCGACGGCGAGTTCACGGGCGCGGCGGTCTCCCTGATGGCGGGGAAGCTCAAGGACTCGGCGACGGCGGCGCTGACGGAGTCACTCCGCAAGCTCGCGGGCCTGGTCGCCTGACCGAAGGCACGGAAAGAGCCCCGCGGCACACGCCGCGGGGCTCTTCGTCCTTCACTGCCGCCGCTCGGCCTCAGTCCTCGTCGGCGAGGATGAGGTACAGCTTCTTGCGGGCTTCGTTGATCACGCCGACCGCCTTCTGCCGCTGCTCGGCGCTGCCGGTCTTCCAGACCTGCCCGAACGCCTCCATCAGCCCGAAGCCGGCCTGCCGGATCTCGTTCACGGCGTCCCAGTCGACACCGCGCCCGGCCTCCTCCCACGGGGCGTCCGGCCCTTCCTCGGCCTCGGCGCGCCCGGCGTCGGTGAGCGTGAACAGCTTCTTGCCGCCCTCGCTCGCGCTGGTGATCAGCCCCTCGTCCTCCAGCATCTGGAGGGTGGGGTAGACCGAGCCGGGGCTGGGCTTCCAGGCCCCGTCACTGCGCTCGCCGATCTCGCGGATCATCTCGTAGCCGTGCATGGGGCGATCCTTCAGCAGCGCCAGGATCGACGCACGCACGTCACCGCGCCGCGCCCTCCCCCGGCCGCCACCGCGACCACGCCCGCCCCAGGGACCACCGCCGCCGCCGAAGCCGGGCCCGAACGGCCCGAATGCCCGCCGCCCCTCGAAGTCCCCACGAGGTCCGGGGCCGCAGGCCCCACGACCGGCTCCGTGTCCGTTTCCGTACTCGTGTCCATGTGAACGCATCGCAACGCTCCTTCCATCGGGTTTCCATCGTTGAACTGTCGCGATACCTCAACGATATATCGGAACTGTTCACCGAGCAAGAGCCGATACCGAAACGAACGCTCTGGAGGACGGGTCGGCCCCGACCGGCATGCCGGTCGGGGCCGTGGTGATGCGGGAGAGCCAGGGGCGAGACTCTTCCCATGAGAGTCAGATGCCGGCGGATCATCCATCCCGCGGCCGACATCCCGGTCCCCGAGTACGACGGGATCCGGGTGGGCGGTGTCTATCCGGTGCTGGAGCTGGTCGCCTACGACATCGACTGCCAGATCCGCGTCCTGGGCGCCGACACACCCGACCCCGGACTGCTCTGGGATCCCGCCGACTTCGAGACGGTGGACGCCCGCATCCCTCCCGACTGGACCCTGGTCATCGCCGACGGCCACACCCGCCTCGCGGACGCCCGCTGGCAGCGCCCCGGGTTCTGGACCGCCTATCACCAAGGCGACCCGCAAGCCCTGGCCGACTACGAGCACGTCAAGCGCGAGCTGCTCGCCGCCAACCCACCGCACGAGACCTGATCCTGGCCCTGCGCTCCTGCCATGATCACGACCATGACAACGGTCACGACCGGGGACGACACCCCCTTCTACACGCAGCTCACCTCCCCCGACGCGGCGAGCGACGCCCTCGTCACGGCCCTCGCCGAGTGCTGGACCGAAGTGAGCGACGCGGGCGGCGCCGCCGGCTTCCCCTTCCCGCCGGTCGATCCCACCGAGGTCGCCGCCGCGGTCGACCGCATCGTCACCGGCCTCGCCCCCGCGACCAGCCGCCTCGTCGTCGCGACCGTCGACGGAGCCCTCGCGGGCTGGCTCAACCTCCGCCGCGACCCGCACCCCCTGGTCGCGCACTGGGGCACGCTCCACCACGTCCAGACCCGCCTCCGGGTACGCGGACAGGGCATCGGCGCGGGTCTGGTACGGCAGGCCCGGGCGATCGCCCGCGACGAGATGGCCCTGGAGCAGCTTCGGCTCGCGGCACGCGGCGGTGTCGGCCTGGAGGAGTTCTACGGCCGCCTCGGCTATCAGGAGGCCGGCCGCTGGCCGGGCGCCCTCCGGCTGGCCCCCGGCGACGACCGCGACGAGGTCCTCATGGTCCTTTCACCCCTGTGACTCCGCCCGCCGCCGCGCCCGGACGGCTCGTACGGCCCGAACCACGCGCGTGATCCCCCACCCCAGCAGCCACGGCAGCACCGTGATGCCCAGGACGTACACGAGGAAGTAGCCCACGAGGTCGTCGGTGCGCTTCGGCTGATCCAGCGGCATCACCATGGCGATCGCGGAGACCGTCACCGGAAGCAGCGGCAGCAGTACGGACCACAGCCGCGCCCGCAGGCCCGGCCGGAAGGCGCACCACACTCCCATCCCGCCCATGACGAACGGTCCGAACGGCACCCACAGCACCACCGGAACGAAGAACAGCACCCACCACTCGTCCGAGTACCCGAACATCATCGAAGCCCCCCGAGTCCGGCGACGTCACCCATCGCCTGTTCCCGCTCCCCGCTCCCCGTCCCCACTCGGGGGGACGCAGGAAGGCCCGGTCCAGTTCTCCGCGATTGGCCTTGGTCCACGTGATCGCGCACCTTGTACGGTCGGCGGCATGCGGATCCGAATCATCGACGCCTTCACCGACCAGCCCTTCTCCGGAAACCCGGCCGGAGTCCTGCTCCTCGACTCCTTCCCCGAGGACGCCTGGCTCCAGAAGGTCGCGGCCGAGGTCAACCTCTCCGAGACGGCCTTCGCCCACCCCCTGCCCGCCGGCGGCGAGGCGGACTGGGCCCTGCGCTGGTTCACCCCGACCACCGAGGTCGACATGTGCGGCCACGCGACCCTCGCCACGGCCCACGTCCTGCACACCACGGGCACGGCGAGCGGCGCCGTCCGCTTCGCCACCCGGTCCGGCGTCCTGGGCGCCACCGCCACGGCGGACGGCACGATCACCATGGACTTCCCGACCTCCACCCTCACCCCCGTCCCCGTCCCCGACGGCCTGGAGAAGGCGCTCGGCGCCGAGGTCGTCGCCGTCCACGACACGGCCGCCCACATCGGCGACCTCCTCGTCGAACTCCGCGACGAGGCCACTGTGCGCTCCCTCGCGCCGGACTTCGCCGCCCTCGTGGACCTCTCCTCCCGCGGAGTCATCGCCACCGCCGCCGCGCAGGACCCCGACCGGGGCTACGACTTCGTCTCCCGCGGCTTCTTCCCCGCCGTCGGCATCGACGAGGACCCGGTGACCGGCAGCGCCCACACCGCACTCGCCCCCTACTGGTCGGCCCGCTTCGGCCGGGACGAGCTCACCGGCTTCCAGGGCGGCGCCCGCACGGGCCTCGTCCACACCCGGCTGCGCGGCGAGCGCACCCTGCTGACCGGCCATGCCGTGACGGTCATCGAGGGCGAGCTCCACGCCTGACGAGCAGGAACGAAAGGCCGAGGGGCGTACGGCAACAGCCGCACGCCCCTCACCTCTGTCCCGCACATCCTCGCGTCACACGGTAGGCAGCCAGCCCACCTTCCCCGCCAGCAGCCCGTATCCGACGAAGGCCACGATGTCGAGCAGCGCATGCGCCACGACCAGCGGCCCGACCCGCCCCCAGCGCCGGTACAGCAGGACGAAGACGACGCCCATCACGACGTTGCCGATGAAGCCGCCGATCCCCTGGTAGAGGTGGTACGAGCCGCGCAGCACCGAACTCGCGACGAGCGCCGCCATCGGCGTCCACCCCAACTGGCCGAGTCTGCGCAGCAGGTAGCCGACGACGATGACCTCTTCCAGGACGGAGTTCTGCACCGCCGAGAGGATCAGCACCGGGTACTTCCACCACACCTCCGGCAGCGACTCCGGCACCACCGTCAGGTTGAACCCGGAAGCCCGCGCCGCCAGGTAGAAGGCGAGTCCCGCGCTCCCGATCCCGGCCGCGACCAGCGCCCCGCGCCCCAGGTCGGGCCAGGGCCGGGTGCGGTCGAAGCCGATGGCCCGGAGCCCGACGCCCTCCCGCAGCAGCAGATGGGCGACGAGGACCACCGGCACGAGCGCCGAGGCGATGCCGAAGAGCTGCCAGGACAGGTCGAGCCACGGCCGCCCCGGCGCGTACGAGCCGTTGAGCGTCGCCGCCTGCTCCTTCAGCGACCCCGGCCGGGTCAGCGAGCCGATGAAGCTGATGAGGGACGACAGCGCGCTCGCGCCGAGCGAGAGCGCGAGCACGATGAGGGTCTCGGAGCGCAGTACCTTCCGCGGCAGGCCTCCGGGGGGCAGGGAAGCGTCCCTCACGTCTTGCTCCGACACCACACCTGTCTCCACTTCCCCGTCGTGGGCCCATGCCGTTCCGGCGGTCTCGGCGGCCGCGGTCGCCTCGGTCGACCTCGGTTGCCCTCGGTCGCCCTTGGATCGTCCTCGGCCCGCCTCGACTACCTTGACATGATCACCCATGCCCGGGGATGCCGCTCCGGACCACCGCCCGGACCACGCGGGGCAGGTGTCAGCCGATCCCCACGGGCCAGGTGTGCACGGGCTCCCCCTCGTGCATCAGCGTCCGGTAGCGGCGGGTGGTCGCGGCCAGCGCCGCCTCCCGGTCGAGACCCGACTCCAGCGCCTGGTGGAAGGTGTCCGCCTGCCAGGAGGCCCCGTTCACCTTCTTCAGACAGCGCTGCTCGATCACCCCGAGGTAGAAGTCCCGGTCCGCCGGCTCGATGTGCCAGGCGTCCAGACCGGCCGCGGCGAGCGGCAGCAGCTCGTCCAGGACGAGCCGTACCGCCGGCAGGGTCGCGACACCACCCGCGCGGCCCGCCCGGGGCCAGCGCAGCTCCGCGTCGATGCCGTGGCGACAGGCCGTGTCGAAGTTGGCCTCCGCGTCCTCGAAGGCCATCCGCTTCCACACCGGCCGGGGCTCGTCGGCGAGCGAGCGGACGAGCCCGTAGTAGAAGGCCGCGTTCGCGATCACGTCGGTCACGGTCGGCCCGGCGGGCAGGACCCGGTTCTCCACGCGCAGGTGCGGGACCCCGTCGACCCAGCCGTACACCGGCCTGTTCCAGCGGTAGACCGTGCCGTTGTGGAGGACGAGCTCCTGGAGTTTCGGTACGCCGCCCTCGTCGAGGACGAGCAGCGGGTCCTCCTCGTCGCAGATGGGGAGGAGCGCAGGGAAGTAGCGGAGGTTCTCCTCGAAGAGGTCGTACACCGAGTCCACCCACCGCTCCCCGAACCAGGTGCGCGGCCGGACGCCCTGGGACTGCAGCTCGGGCGGCCTCGTGTCGGTGGCCTGCTGGAAGAGGGGAGGCCGGGACTCGCGCCACACCTCGCGGCCGAAGACGAAGGGCGCGTTGGCGCCGAGGGCGATCTGGACGCCCGACACGGCCTGCGCGGCGTTCCAGACGGCGGGGAACCGGGCCGGTGTGACCTGGAGGTGGAGCTGGACGGAGGTACAGGCGGCCTCCGGCACGATCGACTCCGAGGTGCACTGGAGCCGCTCGACTCCGTGGATGTCGAGGGTGAAGTCCTCGCCCCTGGCCGCCAGGATCTGGTTGTTGAGGAGCGTGTAGCGGTCGGCGGCCGACAGGTTCTCGAAGACCAGGTCGCTCTGGGCGAGCGTGGGCAGTATGCCGATCATGACGACGCCCGCGTCGAGTTCCTTGGCCTTGCGGTCGGCATATCCGATCCCGGTCCCGATCTCCTCGGCGAGCCGGTCGAATACCCTGCCGCCCAGCCGGTGCGGAGCGATGTTCACTTCCAGGTTGAACAATCCGAGTTCCGTCTGGAAATCGGAGCTCGCGATCCTTTCCAGAACCGGCGCGTTCAGCATCCGCGGGAGCCCGTCAGCACCGGCGAGATTGAGTTCGATCTCCAGGCCCATGAGATTTCGGGGCCGGTCGAACCTCTTCTCCGCCAGCAGCCTCGCGAGCCCCGCGAGACACTGCTGGAGCTTTCTCCGGTACTGCTGCCGGTCGGCCGGGCCAAACCCGTCCGCGTCGACCTTCTCCCCCATCGAGCCGTCCCTCCCACCGTGGGCAGCCGCGACGACGGCCGCGCGTCACGGACCATGATGCCCACCCCGCTGATCCACAACGCCTGCGGATCGGGGCCGCCGGAGGATAGGCTGGAAGGAGCTCTCCACGGGCACTTCCCGAAGGCATGACACGGTCGACATATACCAATGTCCTATTACCCCTTGACGGGGGATCAGAATTCAGCCGTCCGACCCGGCGAGGACTACGCAGGTGGGCGCCGCCCGGCCGTCATGATTCCGCTTGAACAGCCCATGAAATAAGGCCTGATGAGGCCTTGCCAGGAATATCGGCGACGTCTAGCGGAAACACTCTGTGAACACGTGTCGTATAAACTCCGCGGACGAGGCAGAGTGTTGGTGCCCGGTCATGGACCCATGACCCCATGGCCCCTCTCTGGCCGCGCCGCTGACAGCGCCGTCGTACCTGCCCACGCATCACCGTGTCTCCTGAGTGAGAGGCGACCCACCATGCTCCGACCCTCCCCGGCCCCTGCGCCGGCCCTCCGCAGTGTCCTCACGGCCCTCGGCTCACCGACCGCCGTCCACGAGGCCCGAACGCCCGCCCTGCGGGCTGCGCAGGGACCGCTGAGCCCCGAACTCCCGTTGCCCGTACACGTCCTCGGCGTCACGGGAACACCAGGACGGTCGCCCCGCACCCGGCTCGCCGGCTGGCGGTTCCTGATCCGGAACGGCGAGCGGGCGATCGCCGCCGCGGACACCATGCTCACCCCGGACGGCTGGACGTTCTCGCACTTCTTCGAGGGGCCGTACGTCACCGCGACGGAGCGGGCCCTGCTCCAGGCCGAGGCGCTGCCCACCCTTTACCAGCCCCGGCTGCTCTCCGTACCCGAGCTCTACATGCTGACGCTCTGGCTGCACGCCGAACCGGAGGCGGACGGCACGACCGACGCCCCGGCCGCGGCCGACCTTCTGGTACCCCTGGCCCCCGCGCCGCCGGGGATCGCGGCCCACCGGCCCTACCAGGTCGCCGACCTCCTGCCCGTGCTCAGTACGCGTCTCGCGCCGCCGCCCCTCCTGGGCTCGGCGGCGCCCGCCTGATCCACCCTGCCAAGGGGGTGTCGTGCCCCGTGACCCGACCGGGTCACGGGGCGTACTGCTGTCCGACGGCCACGCCCGAACGGCGTTCCCGAACAGCCCTCCCGTACGGACTAGCCCGCTCGGGCCACTCCGAACCACCCGAAGGGACCGTGCACTTGACCTGAACCGCCCCTGCGGGTGATGCGTCTTCCCCGGAGAGGACGAGCTGCCGCGAAATACCTGCGGAAGACCGTCCGTAGAGCAAGACTGGGACCGGAACCGAACCGACCGACGGGGGCGGCGATGAGCGCGAAGAGCCGCAGGACATCCACCACGACGCAGCGAAAGAACCCACCCATGTGCCAGCACCAGCCTGCCTGTCCCACCGCCGACTCCAACGACCGGGAGGCGGCCCGCCTGATGGCACACCATCCGGAACAGGGCTGGAGCCTGCTGTGCAACGGCGTCCTGCTCTTCGAGGACACCGGTGAACTGCTGCCGGACGGGCAGATCATCGCCCCGCACCGGCCGCTGACGGCGGGACAGGTGACGACCGCCGCCTGAGCGTGCGAGGAAACACCGTACGAGGGAGAGAAACGCCGAGGGCCGGCCCGGAGGAGGATCCTCCGAACCGGCCCTCGGCCCGTGCTCAGTTGTCGTACTCGTCCATCGGCGGGCAGGAGCAGACCAGGTTGCGGTCGCCGAAGGCGCCGTCGATGCGGCGGACCGGCGGCCAGTACTTGTCGGCGGCCGAGACGCCGGCCGGGAAGACCGCCTCGTCACGGGTGTAGGCGTGGTTCCACTCGCCACCCAGCGCGGCCGCGGTGTGCGGGGCGTTGTGCAGCGGGTTGTCGTCGGCGGGCCACTGGCCCGAGCCGACCTTCTCGATCTCGGCGCGGATCGCGATCATCGTGTCGCAGAAGCGGTCGAGCTCGGTGATGTCCTCGGACTCGGTGGGCTCGATCATCAGCGTGCCGGCCACCGGGAAGGACATCGTCGGCGCGTGGAAGCCGTAGTCGATCAGACGCTTGGCGATGTCGTCGACCGTCACGCCCGTCTCCTTCGAGATCGGACGCAGGTCCACGATGCACTCGTGGGCGACCAGACCGGCCGGACCGGTGTAGAGCACCGGGAAGTGCGGCTCCAGGCGCTTGGCGATGTAGTTCGCCGCGAGCACGGCGACCTGCGTCGCGCGCTTGAGGCCCTCGCCGCCCATGAGGCGCACGTACGACCAGGAGATCGGCAGGATGCCGGCGGAGCCCCACGGGGCGGCCGAGATCGGGCCGACGCCCGTCTCCGGACCGGCCGTCGGCTGCAGCGGGTGGTTCGGCAGGTACGGCGCGAGGTGCGCGCGGACGCCGACCGGGCCGACGCCCGGGCCGCCGCCGCCGTGCGGGATGCAGAAGGTCTTGTGCAGGTTCAGGTGCGAGACGTCGCCGCCGAACTTGCCCGGCTTGGCGAGACCGACCAGCGCGTTGAGGTTGGCGCCGTCGACGTACACCTGGCCGCCGGCCTCGTGGACCTCGGCGCAGATGTCGGCGACGTGTTCCTCGAAGACACCGTGCGTGGACGGGTAGGTGATCATCAGCACGGACAGCTCGTCGCGGTACTGCTCGATCTTGGCGCGCAGGTCCACGACGTCGACCTCGCCGTCGTCGGCGGTCTTGACGACGACGACCTTCATGCCGGCCATCACCGCGGAGGCGGCGTTGGTGCCGTGCGCGGAGGACGGGATGAGGCAGACGGTGCGCTGCAGGTCGCCGTTGGCGCGGTGGTAGGCGCGGACGGCCAGCAGACCGGCCAGCTCGCCCTGCGATCCGGCGTTGGGCTGGATCGACACCTTGTCGTAGCCGGTGACCTCGGCGAGGCGCTCCTCCAGCTCGGTGATGAGCGTGACGTAGCCCTGCGCCTGGTCGATCGGGGCGAAGGGGTGGATCTGGCCGAACTCGGGCCAGGTCACCGGCTCCATCTCGGTCGTCGCGTTCAGCTTCATCGTGCAGGAGCCGAGCGGGATCATGCCGCGGTCGAGCGCGTAGTCGCGGTCGGCGAGCTTGCGCAGGTAGCGCAGCATCGACGTCTCGGAGCGGTGGGCGTGGAAGACCGGGTGGGTCAGGTACGGGTCGGAGCGCAGCAGCCCGCTGGGCAGCGTGTCCTCGGCGGCGGCGTCCAGGGCCTCGATGTCGCCCTCGACACCGAAGGCGCCCCAGACGGCGGCGATCTGCTCGCGCCCGGTGGTCTCGTCACAGGAGACCGAGACGAGGTCGGCGTCGACACGGTAGAGGTTCACGCCGGCCTCGCGGGCGGCGGCGACGACCTCGTCGGCCTTGCCGGGCACCCGGACGGTGAGGGTGTCGAAGTACGAGCCGTGCACGACGTCGGCGCCGCCGGCGGTGAGACCCGCGGCGAGGATCGTGGCGTACCGGTGGGTGCGGAGCGCGATGCCCTTCAGCCCGTCCGGACCGTGGTAGACGGCGTACATACCGGCCATGACGGCGAGCAGCACCTGGGCCGTGCAGATGTTGCTGGTGGCCTTCTCGCGGCGGATGTGCTGCTCGCGGGTCTGGAGCGCCAGGCGGTACGCGCGGTTGCCGTCGGCGTCGACGGACACCCCCACCAGGCGGCCGGGCAGGGAGCGGGCGTGCTTGTCCTGGACGGCCATGTAACCGGCGTGCGGGCCACCGAAGCCCATGGGCACACCGAAGCGCTGCGTCGTACCGACGGCGATGTCCGCGCCCAGCTCGCCGGGCGAGGTGAGCAGGGTCAGCGCGAGCAGGTCGGCGGCGACGGTGACGATCGCGCCGAGCTCGTGGGCGGCGTCGATCAGCGGCTTGATGTCGCGGACGGCACCGGAGGCACCCGGGTACTGGAGGAGCACACCGAAGACACCGCGCTCGGCGACCTCGGCGGGAATGCCCTCGCTCAGATCGGCGACGACGACCTCGACACCGGTCGGCTCGGCGCGGGTCTCGATGACGGCGATCGTCTGCGGCAGGGCGTCGGCGTCGATGAGGAAGACGCCGTTCTTGACCTTGCCGACGCGCCGGGCGAGCGCCATGGCCTCGGCGGCGGCGGTGCCCTCGTCGAGCAGGGAGGCACCGGAGGTGGGCAGCCCGGTCAGGTCGGCGACCATGGTCTGGAAGTTGAGCAGCGCCTCAAGGCGCCCCTGCGAGATCTCGGGCTGGTACGGCGTGTAAGCGGTGTACCAGGCCGGGTTCTCCATGACGTTGCGAAGAATGACCGGCGGGGTGAAGGTCCCGTAGTACCCGAGGCCGATCATCGGGGCGAGGACCTGGTTGCGGTCGGCGAGCGTGCGCAGCTCGGCGAGTACCTCGGCCTCGGTGCGCGCGGCCGGCAGGCCCAGCGCCTCGGCGTTCTTGATCACGTCCGGCACCGCGGCGGCCGTGAGCTCGTCGAGCGAGCCGTAGCCGACCTGGGCGAGCATCTTGGCGCGCGCCTCGGCGTCGGGCCCGATGTGCCGCTGCTCGAACGGGATGCCCTGCTCGAGCTCGGAGAGCGGAATGCGGTTGGCGGTCATGTACGGAGGCCTCCTGGTCGTCACGACCTGCGAGGGGCACCACGGCGCGGGTACCCGGACGGCCTCCCCCTCTGTCATCTCAACCTGAGAGTTTCACCGGCACACCTTGCGGCACGCCGGCTTTCACCGTCGGTGAGAGCGCATGCCGTCGGACACCGCTCTGCTTTCCAGAGTGACCTCGTCTGTGCGGTACGTGGGCCTGAGAGATTCCGGGGAGGATTTGCTCCTTCGGCGCCCTCCGAAAGGTTTCTCCGGGGGACTCTCCCGCACAGGGTCGACAGCCACAGCCAGCCTACCAGCGCGGTTACGACTCCCATCGCTCAAGTGGCCGACATCCCACTTGTGCACTTTCGTAGAGGTGTAGAGCAGTTGCGACCAGTTGGAGGGACCGTGCAGACCGACATCGATCCGCGCAGCCTGATCGGCCGCAAGGCGTTCGACCGGAACGGACACAAGATCGGAACCGTTGACGAGGTGTACCTGGACGACGCGACCGGCATCCCGGAATGGGCCGCGGTCCGCACCGGCCTGTTCAGCCGGGACGCCTTCGTCCCCCTGGAGCCGAGCGACCTGCTCGAAGACGGCCTGCACATCCCCTTCGAACGCGCACTCATCAAGGACGCCCCGGACTTCGGCGTGGGCCGCCACCTCTCCCCGGAACAGGAACTCCAGCTCTACCGCCACTACAGCCTCACGCTGCCCCCCTCGCCCCAAACCCCCCAGGACACCGACTTCGGCCACCTGGCAGGCCAAGAGGGCCCCTGAAACACCACACCCACAGCCCCACCAGAACGCCGCCGGCTCCCACCACAGCCACCCCTGACCCCCAAACCGGGCACTCTCCCCCGCCCACAGCCACCGCAGCCCCCACGGGAAACCACACCCCTGCCCACCCACCCCCACAGGCGGTGCGGGCGGGAACCCCACCCTCACCACCACATACAGCCCCCGGGCCCGTCGGGCCCGGGCCACCCGGCCCTCCCGGGCCGACGGGCCGGACGGGCCGGACGGTCCGGACGGTCCGACGGGGCAGGCGGGCCGGACGGTCCGACGGGGCAGGCGGGCCGAGCGGGCCAGGCAGGGCAGGCAGGCAGGCCAGGCGGGTCAGGGGGCCAACAGGCCAGGCGGGCCGAGAACCGTCCCGCGCCCGCAGCCGCCGACGGCGCGGCACCCCCACCGGAAAACCCGCACCAATGCCCACCCAGCCGCACGGGCGGTGCGGGTGGGAACCCCAGCCCGGCCGCAGGCCGGGCGCACCCCCACCGCTCCGCACCAGTCCTCGGCCCCGTCACGCCTCCGCCCCGCACTCCCCCCGCACCAACGGCAACGGCTCCGAGGGCTCCAGCTCCGGATCGTCCACCGAGAACGTCCGCACCCGCCCAGGCGCCGACCACGGGTCCTCGAACCGCACCGTGACCCGCCCGACGCCGCTCCCTTGCACCCATCCCGCCCCGTGCACCGCGTGCCACACGTCGTGCCCCGGCGCCCACCGCCGCTCGACGGCGACGACGCCGGCGGACTCGGGTTCGCCCGAAACACCGGCGACACCGCCACCGGCACCACCCCCCACCGCCTCCACCGCGTCCGCCCCGGCCCCCGCCCCCGCCTCCGCAATCGCGACCGCCGCCCGTTCCTCCTCCGCCTGAGCGAACAGGTCCTCCTGCGTGTAGTCCGCGAGCCCGCTCACCCCCACCCCGAGCAGCCGGACGCCTCCGGTCGTGTCGACGGCCTCCAGGAGCCGCCCCGCGGCCTCCCGCACGACCACCGGGTCGTCCGTCGGCCCCCGCAGGGTGTCGGACCGGGTCAGCGTCGAGAAGTCGTACCGCCGCACCTTGAGGACGATCGTCCGTCCCGAGTGCCCCGAGGCCCGCAACCGCGCCACACAACGATCGGCGAGCCGCTCCACCTCGGTCCGGATCCGCACGCGGTCGTGCAGGTCGACGTCGAAGGTGTCCTCGACCGATACCGATTTGGCGTCCCGCTCGGCCACCACGGCCCGATCGTCGTACCCCTGGGCCATCCGGTACAGCGAGGCCCCGTGCGCCCGTCCAAGGAGTCGTACGAGCTCGTCCTCGCCCGCCTCGGCCAGGTCGGACACCGTGGTCATCCCAGCACGCCGCAGATGCTCCCCGGTCGCCGGCCCGACCCCGGGCAGGATCCGCACCGACCGGGGCCCGAGGAGCTCCCTCTCCGTCCCCGGCTCGATGAGTACGAGCCCGTCCGGCTTGGCCTCCTCGGAGGCGATCTTCGCGATCATCTTGGATCCCGCGAGCCCCACGGACCCCGTCAGTCCCGTCGTCGCCAGGATGTCGGCCCGCAGCCGCTCCCCGACGACCAGCGCTCCCGCGCTGTCGTCGGCGAGGCCCCCCGCCTCCAGGTCCACGAAGGCCTCGTCGAGGCTGAGCGGCTCCACGAGCGGCGAGAGCCGACCGAGCAGCTCCATGACCTGTTCGCTGATCGACCGGTAGAAGGCGAAGCGCGGGACGAGATACGCGGCGTTCGGCGCGAGCCGCCGCGCCTGGCCCATCGGCATGGCCGAGTGCACTCCGAAGCGACGGGCCTCGTACGAGGCGGTGGCGACCACTCCGCGTGGCCCGAGACCGCCGACGACCACGGGTTTTCCGCGCAGGCTGGGCTTCGCCGCCTGCTCGGCGGCGGCGAAGAACGCATCCATGTCGAGATGCAGGATCGTCGGCGCGGCTCTCACACTTCCGATGCTGCCCCATGCCACTGACAACGGGACGCCGGCCACCCGAGGAGCCGCGGAAACACCGGCAGCGGAATCGACCACTCCCCCGAGCCAGGACTACCGGTCACAGGGCCGGCCGCCCTTCAGAGCCACAGGACGGGCCACCCTTCAGAGCTGCGCCCCCACAGGAGCGCACCCCCTCGGACCTCTTCGGACCCCTCAGACCGCCTTGTCCCGCCGCCGCCTCGCCAGCTCGTCCCCCGGGTTGTGCCCGACGAGCGTCTCGCCGGTGTCGACCCGCTCCCCGTGCAGCTGCGAGAGCGCCGCCTCCACGTCCCGCCAGACGACCCCGACGGCGATCCCGAAGACGCCCTGGCCGCCCTGGAGGAGGTCGACGACCTCGTCGGGCGAGGAGCACTCGTAGACGGTGGCTCCGTCGCTCATGAGCGTCATCCGCTCCAGATCGCGGAAGCCCCGGGCACGCAGGTGCTGCACCGCCGCCCGGATGTTCTGCAGGGCCACCCCGGTGTCGAGGAAGCGCTTGACGATCTTCAGGACGACGACGTCGCGGAAGCTGTAGAGCCGCTGCGTCCCCGACCCGTACGCGGGCCGCACGCTCGGCTCCACGAGCCCGGTGCGTGCCCAGTAGTCCAGCTGGCGATAGGTGATGCCGGCGGCTGCGCAGGCCGTAGGGCCGCGGTAGCCGATCACGTCACCCGCCGGGCCCGTACTCGCGTCCGCTCCGAAGTCGCCCACACTGCCGTGAAGCGGATACGGACCGGACTCCCCGGACACGCGTCCGAGCGAGCTCCCTGCCGTACCGTCCGCGCTGCTCATCACGCCGACCCTCCGTCCTTGACCTGCCCACACGAAGGTAGGCAGTCACTCGGGGTGCGTCAACGATCGCCACACTCGGCACGCCGAGTGATAATCACCCTGAGAGTGGTTTGCCGTGTCTCTCCCCGGGGAAAGGCTACTCGAATGCTCTGACGGCACCCCGCGAACGGCCCGCACGACCGGCCTCGCAAGCGGCCTCCGGCCGCACGTCTCACTGACTGTTGGTCCCGAAGTCCTCCGGTGAGATCTGGTCGAGAAACTCGCGGAACTTCTCCACCTCGTCCTCCTGCTCGTCCGGAATCGCGATACCCGCGTCGTCCAGCACACCGTCACTGCCGTAGATCGGCGTTCCGGTGCGCAGGGCGAGTGCTATCGCGTCGGACGGCCGGGCGCTCACCTCGACGCCGCTGGCGAAGACCAGCTCGGCGTAGAAGACCCCGTCACGCAGGTCCGTGATGCGGACCTCGGTGAGCTCCTGCCCCACGGCCTCCAGCACGTCCTTGAACAGGTCGTGCGTCAGCGGCCGCGGAGGGGCCATCCCCTGCTGGGCGAAGGCGATCGCGGTCGCCTCACCCGGTCCGATCCAGATGGGGAGGTACCGATCGCCTCCCACTTCCCGCAGGAGCACGATCGGCTGGTTGGAGGGCATTTCCACCCGGACACCCACAACGTCGAGCTCGTTCACACAGCAACCCTAGGACGTGCCCGACCGGTTTGGATAGTCGGGCCCGTCCAAGATCACTGGAGCCGGATGCCCAGAGCCGTCTGTACGAAGGCCGCGTGGAGCCTCACGGAGAGCTCGGCGAGCTCCTTCGCGGTGGCCTCGGCATGCGCTCTGGTCTGCGGATTACGGTGCCGGCGCAGGGGCGCGACCATCTGCTCGAGGAGCCCGGCCTCACGGTCGGCGGCCGCCTTGACGCCGCGCAGATGCCGGGGTTCGAGACCGAATCTCCCCAGATCCGCGACAAGTCTGGCGACGGTGACGGCCTCCGCGTCGTAGCCGCCGCCCCGTACCTCGGCGAGGAGACCGAAGGCCTCCCACTCGGCGAGCTCGGCCTCGGTCACCTCCGCGGCGGCGAGCAGCTCGGCCCGGCCGATCCGTGCGGCGGTGGGCCGCTCCCCGTCCTGTTCCCAGGGTCCGTCGAGCAGCTCCCCCCGGCGCCCGGGCGCGGGAAGGCTGACCTGCTCGCCCCGGGCGAGAGCGTCGAGATGCTCACGGATGACCTTCAGCGGAAGATAGTGGTCCCGCTGCATCCGCAGGATCTGAGCGAGCCGCTCCACGTCCTGCGGGCTGAACTTCCGGTACCCGGACGCCGTCCGCCGGGGCTCCACGAGCCCCTCGGCCTCCAGGAACCGGATCTTGGAGATCGTCACTTCGGGAAATTCGTCGCGCAGCTGGTTCAGCACCGTGCCGATGCTCACCAGCCGGTCGCCCGCGGTGGCGGTGCCGGATCCGGCACCGCCCGTCGGTGTTCGCAGCATGGACCTTCCCTGAAGGCTTCTCCGAGGCGTCACACGCCCCGCTGGCTCGAATAGAAGACCAGCCGGTACTTGCCGATCTGCACTTCGTCGCCGTTGGACAGCACGACCGACTCGATCGGCTCACGGTTGACGTACGTGCCGTTGAGGCTGCCGACATCGGCGACGGTGAAGCTGCCGTCCTGCGCCCGCCGGAACTCGACATGGCGCCGGGAGACGGTGAAGTCGTCCAGGAAGATGTCGCTCTGCGGGTGACGGCCGGCCGTCGTCAGCTCTCCGTCGAGCAGGAACCGGCTGCCGGAGTTCGGACCCCGGCGCACCACGAGGAGCGCGGAGCCGAGAGGCAGGGCCTCCACGGCGGCGAGCGCCTCGGGGGACAGCGACGGGAGCGCGTTCTGGCCGGTGACCTCCGCGTCGTACGCCTCGAGCCCCGAGATGGAGATCGTCGACGTCGTCTCGGACGCACGCTCGGGGGCGACTCCGCCCCGCAGCGGCGTGCCGCAGTGGGAGCAGAAGCGGCTGTCGGCCGCGTTGCGGTGACCGCACCTCGTACACACCGGCATGGACGCATCCTCCTGCCGCGGCATCCCCGCGGAGGTCTGTGTCGCATACGGGTCGGGGGTAAACCCTCCACCCGTACTTGAGGTTGATGGTTCCCCGAAACCTATGCGTCCGGCCCCGGCGGGGTCAACAGAAGACGCGCCCTGCGCGCCCGAAATGTCACCGCCCTGACCGTCGACCTCATCGCGGAAGAGCGGGCGCTCGCCGCCCTGCTCCTCGCTCTGGGCATGGCGCGGCGCGCGGTGCCTGGCGTTGCCGCCGTCCTCGCGTGCGCTCTTGCCGAACAACTTCGCAAACAACTTCACGGGCGATTCCCCTTGACCGAAACAGACCCGCCCGTGGGGCAGGACGAACCGAAATTCCTCACACCTGCCGACCCGGACACCTTCACAACGTCCGTATCCTCCGGACAGTTTCCACCACGCACCACCGTTGTGGTGCGCCGACCCCCCGCAACGTCATGCCCTTGTCGCGGGACCCCCCTCGTCCCCCGTCTCACTGCGAGGACGACTGAGCGTAGTCAGGCCGCTTCGCGGGTCGCAAGGCATCGACGACGATCTTCGCCGACCGCTCCACCGTGGCTGTGGCCTGCTCCTTCTCGAGGGTCTGCACGACACCGCCGGGGATGTTGAGCGCGGGCTCGAGATCCTCCGGCTTGCCGATGACCTTGAAGACGTACGGAGCGGCCACCTTCGTTCCATCGATCCGCATGTCATCACCGCTACCGGTGAAATAACTGTCCGCCACCACCCGCACACCGTTGACCTGGATCGCCTCGGCACCCGCCGCGCGCAGCTCCTGGATGGCGTCGAGCAGCATGTCGGACTCGACGGCCCCGGTGGGATCGCCGACGGTCAGGGTGATCCCCGGCCCCTCGGCGGCGACCGTTCCCGCCAGGATCCCGAGCTGCTGCTCCTTCTCCTGGGTCTGCTTACGGGCTTCCTCGGCCTGGTCCGAGCTGGACTCCAGCTCGGTGCGCTGCTTCTCCAGACGCGCCTTCTCGTCCTCCAGGCGCTGCGTACGGTCGTCGAGCTCGTCGAGGATCCGCACCAGGTCCTCCTGCCGGGCGCCTCGCAGCGCGCTGTTCTCGCTGGTCGAGGAGACCTGGATGGCCAGGCCCAGACCGAGGACGAACAACAGCAGCGCGACGATGAGTTGGGCCCGCGTGACCCGCGGCGGCCACAGAGCGGCGGCGAGCCGACGACGCCCACTCGGCTCGCCCCCACCGGAAGCAACAGGCGCGACGGGAGGAACGGACGAGGCAGGAGGGACAGGCGCGGAGGAAGGGACAGGCGCGTCCACGGGGTCGTCGCCCTGCCCCGAGCTCTCGACACCCTTCGAGCTCTGCGGCCCCCGGGGCTGCTCAGCGCTCTCACCCGGACGAGCCCGCTCAGGCTCCTGCGCACTCTTCGAACTCTGCGAACCCTCCGGGCTCTGCGGATCCCGCCGACTCTCGGACTTGTCGGCGCCCTCGGCACTCTTGGCGTTCTTGGCGTTCTTGGCGTTCTCAGGGTTCTCGGGCATCTGAGGGTCCTGGTCCTCGCTCATCGGCCTCACGCCCGGAACACGTGGCGCCGAATGGCGGCCGCGTTGGAGAAGATCCGGATGCCGAGCACGACGACCACACCGGTCGACAGCTGCGCGCCCACGCCCAGCTTGTCGCCGAGGAAGACGATCAGCGCGGCCACGACGACGTTCGAGAGGAACGACACCACGAAGACCTTGTCGACGAAGATCCCGTCGAGCATGGCCCGCAGGCCGCCGAAGACCGCGTCCAGAGCGGCGACCACGGCGATCGGAAGATAGGGCTCGACCACCGCCGGCACCTCGGGCCGGACCAACAGTCCGACCACGACTCCGACGATCAGGCCCAGTACGGCGATCACGATGTGCCCTTCCCTGTGTCGGCCGTGGCCCGACCGGACGGCGTCGCCGCCCCGGCCCCCCTCGGCTCTGCTGTACGTACGGTCAGGCTCGGCGCGGCCGGCAGGCGTACGTCGCCCTCGGCCGAGATGCTGCTCCTGATCCCGAAGTTCTCCACCAGCGCGTGCAGATACTGCCCGTCGGCGCTGTCCTGGAACGCTGTGCTCAGCCGCTGCCCGTCCCCGATCGCGAGGACGGTGTACGGCGGCACCAGCGGCTTGTTGTCGACCAGTATGGCGTCACCGGCGGCCCTGATCGCGGAGAGCGAGGTCAGACGCTGACCGTTGATCGAGACGGCCTCGGCGCCGGACTCCCACAGCCCGTTGACGACCCGCTGCATGTCCCGGTCGCGGACCCGTCCCGTGTCGGAGAATCCGCTGCTCTCCCGCGGTCCCCCGCCACCGGTGTCGGTGCCCTTGGCGTCGTCGACGACCAGCTTCACCCCGGGGCCGTGCACCGGGGTCGCACCTGAGAGCAGGGCGACGAGCTCGGCCTGGTCCCCGCCGTGCTGCTCCAGGGCCTGCCGCTGCCTCTGCGCGACCTCGGACCGGATCCGCTCGACGTCACGCTCCAGCCGATCGGCGGCCGAGGTCTCCCCCTCGATCCGGTCGATCAGGTCCTGCCGCTCCTTGGCGACGACCGGCGCAGAGATCCGCGCCTCGGCCGCACCCACGGTCACCACTACGGCGGCGAGCAGGAGGCCCGCCGCGACGCCGAGCTTGGCGCGCAGGGGACGGGGCAGATCGTTCCCCTCGGCGGCACGCCGGGCCGTAGCCTCCGCGTAGCCGTCGTCGAGCGCGTGGTCGATCACGTTGTTCAGCAGCGACATCGACGCGTCCGGGCGCGGCGGCGGTGATCCGGTGCTCCGAACGGGGGGCTGCTGCGACATGCCGCACATCGTCGCACGTCGCACGGCCTACCACCGAATGGCCCCCGTAAAGGGCCGGGAGGCACCCCAGGGGCACCTCCCGGCCTGACGGTCCCGCTCCGTCAGCGACCTGCGCTGTCGACCACCTCGGTCCACTCGTCGAGCAGGGCCTGCGCGGAGGCGTCGTCGGGGCCTTCCGCCCACAGATGGGTGACGGCCTCCGCCGGGTCGGGCAGCACCATCACCCAACGCCCGTCGGCCTCGACCACCCGCACGCCGTCGGTGGTGTCGACGGACCGGCTGCCCGCCGCCTCCACCACCCGACGCATGACAAGCCCCTTCACGGCCCACGGGGTCGCGATGTCCTTCTTCAGGACGTGGGCCCGCGGAATCCGCGCGTCGATCTGGCTCAGCGTGAGCTGGGTCCGCGCGACGAGACCGATGAGCCGCACGAAGGCGGCGGCGCCGTCGAAGACGCTGCTGAACTCGGGCACGATGAACCCGCCGCGCCCGTCACCACCGAAGATCGTCGACTCCTCCCGGCCGACCCTCGTGAGGTCGTCGGGCGAGGTCGTCGTCCACTCCACCTGCGTGCCGTGGTACGCGGCGACCTGCTCGGCGATCCTCGTGGTCGTCACGGGCAGCGCGACCCGCCCCGAACGCCGCTCGGCCGCCACCAGGTCCAGCATCACCAGGAGCGCCCGGTCGTCCTCGATGATCCGCCCCCGCTCGTCGACGAGCGAGAGCCTTTCTCCCACGGGGTCGAAGCGCACCCCGAACGCCGCCCGCGCCGACGCCACGATCTCCCCCAGCCGTACGAGCCCGGCCCGCCGGCTCTCGGCCGACTCGGTGGGCCGGGACTCGTCGAGCCCGGGGTTGATCGTCAGCGAGTCCACCTGGAGCCGCCCGAGAAGGCTGGGCAGCACGAGCCCGGCGCTTCCGTTGGAGGCATCCACGACGACCTTGAGTCCCGCCTCCGCGATCCCGGTGGTGTCGACGTTCCGCAAGAGCGACCCGGTGTACGAATCGAAGACGCTTGCTGGGAAGGACAGGTCACCGATCTCCCCAGGGAAGGCCCGCCGGTACTCCTGCCGCGCGAACACCCGGTCGAGCTTCCGCTGCCCGGCCTGCGAGAGGTCCGCCCCGCGCTCGTCGAAGAACATGATGTCCACGGAGTCCGGCACACCGGGCGAGGTCCGGACCATGATCCCGCCGGCACTCCCCCGCGCGGTCTGCTGCCGGGCCACGGGCAGCGGCACGTTCTCCAGGTCCCGTACGTCGATGGCGCTGGCCTGCAAGGCCGAGATCACCGCCCGTTTCAGCGCCCGGGCGCCTCGGGAGTGGTCACGCGCGGTGGTGACCGTCGCCCCCTTCTTCAGGGTCGTCGCGTACGCCCCCGCAAGCCGCACGGCCAGCTCCGGCGTGATCTCCACGTTCAGGATGCCGGACACCCCGCGCGCCCCGAAGAGATGCGCCTGCCCCCGGGACTCCCAGATGACCGACGTGTTGACGAAGGCGCCGGCCTCGATCGTCTTGAACGGATAGACCCGGACGTTCCCCTGCACGATCGATTCTTCACCGACGAGGCACTCGTCCCCGATCACGGCCCCGTCCTCGATCCGGGCGGCCCGCATGATGTCGGTGTTCTTGCCGATGACACAGCCGCGCAGATTGCTCTGCGGCCCGATGTAGACGTTGTCGTGCACTACGGCCTTGTGCAGGAAGGCCCCGCTCTTGATCACCACGTTCGAACCGATGACGGTGTGCTCACGGATCTCTGCGCCGGCCTCGACCTTGGCGTAGTCCCCGATGTAGAGCGGCCCGCGCAGCACGGCGTCCGGATGCACCTCGGCGCCTTCGGCCACCCAGACGCCGGGTGAGATCTCGAAGCCGTCGATGTCGACCTGGACCTTGCCTTCGAGAACGTCCGCCTGGGCCTTCACATAGCTCTCGTGAGTGCCGACGTCCTCCCAGTAGCCCTCGGCGACATAGCCGTAGATAGGCTTGCCCTCCTTCATGAGCTGAGGGAAGACGTCGCCCGACCAGTCCACCGACGTGTCAGCTGCGACGTAGTCGAAGACCTCGGGCTCCATCACGTAGATACCCGTGTTCACCGTGTCCGAGAAGACCTGGCCCCATGTGGGTTTCTCCAGGAACCGCTCGACTTTCCCTTCCTCGTCCACGATGGTGATACCGAATTCCAGGGGATTCGGGACCCGGGTGAGGCAGACGGTGACGAGTGCGCCCTTCTCTTTGTGGAAGGCGATGAGGTCGGTCAGATCGAAATCTGTGAGCGCGTCCCCCGAGATGACGAGAAAAGCGTCGTCCTTCAACGCTTCTTCGGCATTCTTCACACTGCCCGCTGTACCGAGCGGCTTCTCCTCGTTGGCGTATGTGAGCTCCATCCCGAGCTCTTCGCCGTCGCCGAAATAGTTCCTGACGAGGGAGGCGAGAAACTGCACGGTGACGACGGTCTCGTTGAGACCGTGCCTCTTGAGCAGTCGCAGGACGTGCTCCATGATCGGCCGGTTTACTACCGGCAGAAGGGGCTTGGGCATGCTCGAGGTCATGGGGCGAAGTCGGGTTCCTTCGCCACCGGCCATCACGACGGCCTTCATGTCGGAAGCGTCCTCCTTGAAGAGACGACGGTCCTGCCGACTTCACCTGTCCGCTCGGTGGCCCTTCGGCGTCCTCGATCCTGCCGGCGACGTTGCTCGGCACGGGACGGACGGGCTCAATCGGCCGCGGTATCCGCCTTCACGAGTCGACGGACCTGGACCACGTAGAGGATCCCTGCCCACCAATACAGAGTTGTACCCCATCCGGCGAAGGCCCACCCGAAAACTTCAGCGAGTGACGAGAGCCAGCCCGTTCCGTCACTGAGAAGCAGCAACGGGAACGCGTACATCAAGTTGAATGTCGCAGCTTTCCCGAGGAAGTTCACCTGCGGCGGCGGGTAGCCGTGTCGACGGAGGATTCCCACCATGACCAGCAGCATCGCCTCGCGCGCCAACAGGGCGGCGGTCAGCCACAGCGGCAGGATCTCACGCCAGGTGAGCCCCACGAGCGTGGAGAGGATGTACAACCGGTCGGCGGCCGGGTCGAGCAGCCGGCCGAGGTTGCTGATCTGGTTCCAGCGCCGGGCGAGCTTGCCGTCGAGATAGTCGCTGACGCCGCTGAGCATCAGGACGAGCAGAGCCCATCCGTCGCTGTTGGGGCCGCCGAACTCCGGACGGAGAATGAGCCACAGAAACAGCGGCACGCCGAGAAGACGCGCCATGCTGAGAATGTTGGGGATGGTGAGGACCCGGTCGGTCTGAACGCGAGTCTCCTGGACCTCCACCCGGGGGCCTCCTGCTGAGATGATGCCGACGTTGCCCCCTGACCCTACCCGCAGCCAGGACGCGCCCGTGCACAGGGTCCCGACTGCCGCC
>NZ_BJMN01000029.1 GCF_006539185.1 Streptomyces gardneri | reverse complement strand
CCCACAGGTTCTGCCGGCCCTGCCGGACCCGCAGGACCCGTCGGACCCACGGGGCCTGCTGGACCCGCCGGACCCACAAAGCCTGATCACGACCACGGCCACCACGGTCACGACGAGGGCGAGCAGGGTCACGGTCACGACGAGGGCGAGCAGGGTCACGGTCACGACGACCACGACCAGGGCAAGCCCCCGTGGGGGGCCGACTTCCTGCCGGGCAGCTTTGACGATGCTCTGGGCCACGTGCTTCCCCGCCATGCGGGACCGGCAGCATGGCTGCCTCCGCGGCCGCGCTGGTATTAAGTCCCCGCGTTCGCGGGTGGCGGCACATTGCACCCCAGCGTGCGTGGCGCTTCCAGATCCTCCTCATGGAATCCCGACCGAGTGGGGCGGCGAGCACGCCTGGCCAATTTCAGAGATCGCCATCACCCCCGGCGGAGGGTTCATCCTCTACACCGCGAGCCCCAAGAGACCTCGGTCGGAGAACGTGCAGCTCCTCTTGGTGTAGGAGGTCGAGCCCGGTAGCCCGAGGGCAGACGTAGGGCCGACGAAACGGCCATGAGGCTCCGCCCCCAGCACGGGGGCGGAGCCTCTGCGCGTAGCCGAGGCCGTGGGTCACGGCGCGGAGTCGCGGATCTCGTGGGAAGGCGTGCGGCGGTGCAGGAAGCGGCGTCTCTGCCTCCCGCAGCGGGCCCTGTAGTTCGTCGATCCGGGTGCGGAGGTCGTCGGCCAGGGCCGAGCTGGTGTTCTCCTGGATGCCGAGCGCGTCGAAGAGGGGCTGGATGTTCACGCGGCAGCCGTCCGAGGAGTGTGCCAAGTGGGCGTCACCCGATCCTGTTCCGGCCGCTCCAGCGTTCCTGGAGGCGCCGGATCCGCTGGAGGCGGAGCGGGCGGCGCTTGCGCGGATGGATCTGGAGATCGTTCCGGGTGGGGGACGGCGGCGCTGTCGCCGCTGTCCACGCCGGTGGTGCCGGCCGACGACGTGCGGAGTGATACCCGGTCCGCGCGCGACGATCAGCTCGTCGGCCGCGGGTTTCGCGCGGCGGAGGCCGCGGTCGGGACGTACGCGGACGTACCTGTGGTGCGCCTGGAGATGATCGGGTGATGGTGGCGAATTCGCCCCCCGACGCGCATCCCGACGCGACCGTGTTTCGCGATTCGATCGAGCCGGCGGGGCTGGGGCCAGCCGTGCGGGCGCGGACGCGGGCCGGCACGGGGCGCCATGCGATGTTGCTGCGGGTGCGGATCCAGAAGAACGCTTCCGGGCGGCCGGGGCCGGCGCCATCACGGGGCGGTATCCGGCCTCCTGGGATGTGAGGGTGGCTGGCCGGGGCCGGGCGGTCGGTGAGCGCCGTGGTACTCACGGAGGCGCCCATTCTTTTCGTGCGTACGTTGCTGTGGGTCACCGTAGCGAACAGGTGATCGGTTCGGCATCGATCTGCCGGTGGCGCCCGCTGCTGACGCGTGTCGACCGTGTTCTGGAGGCGACGGGAAGGAGCCGCTGATGAGCGTCGAGGCGATCATGCACACCGAGTTCCCCGAGGGATACACGGTCTTCTTCGGTGCCGACGGGAAGGTGATCATGACCGGCGCTACAGCTTCGAGGACGTCCTGCTGATCGCGGAGGTGGTACCCGTGTCCTCCGCTCGCAAGGACTACGACGACTGCACCGCCAAGTACGGCCGCTACGGCATCCCCATCTACCTCGTGGTGGACCCGTACGCGGCGGAGGTCGTCGTCCACACCCAGCCCACTGGAACCGGCTACATTGCGGCGCACACCCACAAGTACGGCACCGGCAAGCTCCCTGTCGACCTGGCCGACGGACGCACCTTCACCCTCGACCTGGACGAACTGCCCCGGCCCGAACCGGAGACCGGCGCGCACTGACGAGCACGCCGCTGGTGGCCGGGAACGAGTCGGCGCCCCAGCGGCAGATGGATTACGTAGCGCGACCGCCCGCCGGGTACACCTGGCGGGCGTGTGGACGGCCTAACAGCAGGCCCACAGAGTGATGGCGAGCCGCAGGCGGGCGGAGTCGACCTGAGATCCGCGGGTGCGGGGGAGCGCGGCGACAGCGGTGCAGCGAACGCTGCACGGTCCTCGATCGAGTGGGATCGAGCGGGAACGCAGCCGGATGGAATCGGATGGATTCGTCCGGCCCTTTGGCATCGCCGCAGGTGAGACGCGTCACCGAAATGGGTTCGAGTCCCACCCGCCCCACCACAGCCCGTGGCAGCAGGAAGGATTCACCTGCGCCACGGGCTTCGTCGTGTCCCACGGCGCACCGCCGGTGACTCGGCGTGTCGTAGCGACACGCCGACTTCACTCCGATGCTTCACACCGCGAAACGGATCCGGCCCGTGAGGCCGGGAGCGCTGTTTCCGCCGCCCAGGGCAACCCCGGGCCTCCGCCGTGCGTCCAGCCCGTGTGATTCGATCTTCTTCTTCCTCGTCCCGGAGAGCCGCGCGTGTGAGCGCCGCGCTTCTCGTCGCCGCGTCACCGCTGCTCGCCACCACGGCCACCGCCGAACCCGTACCCGACCATCCCGCGCTCGGCGCGGTCTTCCCGCTGGGCGACCACTCGACGCCGAAGACCGGGTACAAGGAGCTCACCCCCGGCGTCACCTACCGGGTGTTCAACCAGGGCGCAGCCAGTGACGTCTGGACGGTGTGGGTGCGGTTCGACGACGGGCAGGAGGTGACCACGGCGGAGAGCGCCGCCACGGCCCACGCGGAGAAGCTGCGGGCCGCCGCGTTCGGTGACGTCCGGGTCGTCCCCGTGAACTCGCCCGCCACGGCGGACACGTACGCCCAGACGTTCTACGGCGTGCACGTCGGCTCGTACACCACCGCGGCGGAGGCCAAGACCCTCCAGACGGAGCTGAAGGCCAAGGGGTTCACCGACTCCCGCGTGCTGTACACGGCCGAGACCGCCCCGGACAGCCGCGGCCCCTGGCAGATCCGGGTGATCACCGTCAGGCCGGACGCCAAGGTCGACCTGCGCGCCGAGCACGGGGCGAACGTCTCCGGCTCCGAGACCGTACGGCAGCTCTCCGCGGCCGCGGGTGCGCTGGCCGCCGTCAACGGCACCGAGTTCGACATCGAATCCACCAACAACACCCACTTCATGGGCTACGAGGGCGTCCCCCAGGGCCTCTACATGAAGAACAACGTGCTGCTCGGGGCCCCCAACAACGGGCGTACCGCGCTGCTCCTGAACGCCGCGGGCGGCCACCGCATCACCGAGGTCAAGTCCCGGACGTGGATCACCGCGCCGGACGGGAGCACGCGGGACGTCGACGGCATCAACCGGGTCGCGGGCCAGATCCTCGGCTGCGGAGGCGTCGGCGACGACTTCCGGAAGACCGCGAGCCTGGGCAACGTGCCGCGCCTCGACCCCTGGCGCAACGGGACCTGCTACGACCCGAACGAGATCGTGGTCTTCCGGCCCGAGTGGGGCGCCGATACCCCCGCACCCGCCAAGGAGTGGGGCGACGCGCCCGTCACCGAGGTCGTCATGAACGGCAACTGGGACGTGCTCTACCTCCGCGACGCCCCCGGACCGATACCGGCGGGCGGCCGGGTCCTCCAGGGCATCGGCAAGGGCGGCGAGTGGCTGCAGGCCCTGAAGACCGGGGACCGGGTCACCCCGCACACCAGCGTCACCGACATGGCCGGGACCCCGGTCACCGCGTCGGCTCTCGCCGCCTTCGGGGCCGGGACGCCCGCGCTGATGCGGAACGGTCAGGTGTGGCTCAACCCGGCCGCCAACGGGATGGCGCACGTCGCCTGCGCCCTGCCCGCCCCGGCCGCGGGCTGCCGCCCCAGCGGCATCCTCACCGCCCGCCACCCGCGCACCCTCGCCGGGATCTCCGCGGAGGGCCACCTCATGCTCGTCACCATCGACGGCCGGAACCCCCAGGCCAGCGTCGGTGTGACGCTGCCCGAGGCCGCCCGGGTGATGGAGTGGCTGGGCGCGCGCGACGCCGTCGGGCTCGGCAGCGGCGGTGACACGACCCTGATGGTGGAGAACTCCCTCTACAACCGGCCCTGGGACCAGTGGGAGGACACCGCGGCGCGCGAGCGCGCGGTGAGCAACGCGGTGGTCGTGGTCAAGCGCCCGTAGCGGGCACGGGGCCGGCGCGGTGCGGACGACTCACGTGAGCTCGTACAGGCTCCTGCCGACGAGCCACAGGCCGAGCAGAAGGCAGATGAGGACGATCGCCTGGTCCTTGTGACGGTGCATCCAGGCGCGCAGGTTCAGCAGATCGCGCTGGGCCTTCTCGGGCGCGAACACCATGTACAGCTCCATGGCCAGCAGACTGGCGGTGGCCAGGAGGCAGAAGCCGAAGAGGGCCAGGAAGGAAGCCGAGTGGGAGAGGTCGGCCTTCACGACCGTGGCGGCCGCGGCGCTGACCATTCCCCAGGGCTGAAGGAGGACGGCGAGTCCGGCCGCCGACCAGACCGTGGCCCGGTTCATGCGGGACGTCGGCGCCCCCCCACCCTCGTCGGACGAGGGCGGGGGATCGCCGCGGTGGCGCCGGCGCCGCCTGTGCTCGCCGTAGACGATCAGGCCCAAGCCGATGACCAGCATGGCGACCAGTGCCACGATCCCGGGCGGCGAGCGGGGAGCGGGCGGCTTTCCGTCCGTGAAGAGCAGGACCATGGCGATCACGGCCACCAGGCAGGCGAGCCAGGCGAGGATGAAGGCCAGCCCCTTGTACACCCCGCGGGGTGCGGACACGACCAGGACGAAGGCCATCCCCGGCAGCGGGTAGAGCGTGATGGCCAGGCCGATGAGGAACAGGTCGAGGACCATGGGGTACGCGCATCCGGCGCGTCAGGAGGCGAGGACCTTGGCCTTGGCCTGCGCGAACTCGGCTTCCGTGATCGCGCCGCGGTCCTTCAGCTCCGCGAGCCGGGCCAGTTCGTCCGCATGGCCGCCCGTGCCTGAGCCGGCGGTCTCCCGTACGTAGGACTGGAACTGCTCCTCGTTCTGCCGGATCCGGTTCAGCTCGCGCTCGCCCATGCCCTTCCCACGGGCGATCAGGTAGACGAACACGCCCAGGAAGGGCAGCAGGATGACGAACGCGGTCCAGCCGGCCTTGCCCCAGCCGCCGAGCTCGTCGTCGCGGAAGATGTCGCCGATGATGCGGAAGAGCAGCATGAACCAGAGGATCCAGAGGAAGATCATCAACATGGTCCAGAACATGTTGAGCAGCGGGTAGTCCACTGCCAGGTTCACCATCGAGTCCTTCATGTCCGAGCTCCTGCCGGTCGTGGCGGACCCCGGCTGTCCATTCGGAAGCCGTGATCCGCCGGGACGAACTACCTCCAGAGTGCGCCGAGGCGGAGTCCGCCGCACTCCGGACAGGACTGCCCGGGATCACCCCGTCGGCAGTTCCTCCGCCGGCAGCCGGCCGGCGCTCACGGCGTCGAGCAGGGCCTGGTGGTCGCGCTCGTTCTGGTCGGCGTAGGCCTCCGCGAACACGGCGAGCGCCCGGTCGAAGGAGTCACCGCCGCCCAGGTACGCGGCGATCGCGATCCGGTCGCCGGACCGCGCGTGCGCACGCGCCAGCGTGACCCCGCACAGGTCGCCGAAGGCCTCCATGTCCTTGGGGCGCATCCGCTCCGGCATGGCGATGCCCTTCCAGTCGCGCAACTGGCGTACGTAGAAGTCGCGCCGCCTGCCGTCGAACCCGTCCACGCGCTCCCAGCCGAGGAAGATGTCGCTGGTGGCCTGCATCAGCCGCTGGCCGGAGACGACGCGCTCGCCCTGGTTCCGGTAGGTGCTCGCGCCGACGTACGGGGCGAGCACCGAGGTGTCCGCCTCCTTGGCCTGGAGGAAGAGCGGGTCCTCGTCGTCCCGGCCGAGGAGCAGGAAGATCCAGCAGCGGGTGCCGACGCTGCCGACCCCGACGACCTTGCGGGCGACGTCCGCCAGCCGGTAGTCCGACAGGAGCGTGCGCCGGTCGGACTGCAGGGTGGCGCCGTACCTCCGCATCAGGTCGCGGAACTGGTCCTCGAGGGCGTTGCGCTCGAAATCGGGCATCAGATCGCCCGCGGGGACCAGCAGCGGGGGGTCCGCCGCGATCATGGGCCGGCCGTCGACCGTCTCGGTGAGCCTGTCGAAGGCCTGGAGACTGTCGCGGGTGCGGGCCTTCGCCATGGCGCGGGCCAGCCTCTTCCGTCCGCTCTTGTGGAGCTGGTCCGCGGCCAGGGCTTCGAGGCGGTCCGCGTCGATCTTCGCGTACCAGACGTCGATGGTGCGCATGCCCGCGAGACGGATCATCGCCTCGCGGTACGCACGGACCGTGTGCCTGACGATGCGGGCGCGCTCGGCGTCGTCGAAGCCGTTCGCCCGGGCGGCGATCACGAGACTCGCCGACAGGCGTTTGACGTCCCACTCCCACGGTCCCGGGAGCGTCTCGTCGAAGTCGTTGATGTCGAACATCAACCGCCGCTCCGGTGAGGCGAGGAGACGGAAGTTCAGCATGTGCGCGTCTCCGCACAGCTGGGCCGTGAGGCCCGAGCGGGGAGTGCCGGCCAGGTCGGAGGCCATGATCGCGGCGGCGCCGCGGTAGAAGCGGAACGGGGACTCCGTCATCCGGCCGTAGCGGATCGGGACGAGCTCGGGGACCCTCGTCGACGACTGGGCCTCCAGGATCGTCAGCGGGTCGGTCCTGTCGGCGGACGGCCGGTACTCGGCATGGCCCGACCGCGGCGAGCGGCGCCGGGCCTTCCTGCCGAGCGCCGCACGCTCCTTCGGGGTGGCGTGGCGCGCCGCGCGCATCGCCGTGGTCGCGTTCCGGGGCATCGGGACTCCTTCCGCCCGGCCCTTGCGCCGGCCGTGCCGTGGGAACGCCCGGCGCGGGAGCCGGGTGACGGGAGGGGCTCGGTGGCTCTCCGGTCACCCGCTCCGATGTGGGTCGCGCCGGGCGTCCGTGCCATGGAGTGGGATGAGATGGGATGGGATGGGGGGGTGGGGTGAGGCGTCGTGGGCCGGTGGTGTTCCGGCCGGAGCCTCAGCCCTCCGACCCCATCTCGGTGTCCGCGACGGCGATCGCGATGCCGAGCGCCGTGGAGATGTTGCCCGCCGCGGTCATGACGCGGGCGGTGCCCACGATCGGCGCGATGGCGACCAGCACGTCCTGCACCTGTTCCGCGGTCATGCCGACCTCGACGGCGAGTTCGATGTGGGCCGCGTAGGAGATCGGCGGGGCGTCAGAGGCGGCGAGGGCCGCGATCCGCGCGATCATGAGCATGTCCGGAGCCAGACCGCAGCGCTCGATCGAGTCGACCGTCATGGCGGCGAGGGTGTCCAGAACAGGGGTTTCCGAAGCAGTGGCCATGTCGTAGCCCTCCTGTGTGCTGTCGGGACCGTCAGTCGGTGGAGTGCGACCAGCTGGAGCACAGCGCCCAGATGATGAACACGTCGATCGCCAGCAGGGTGAGCGCCCACCACGGCTGGTACGGCAGCCAGAGGAAGTTGGCGACCGCGCTGAGGCCGGCCAGGGTGATGCCTCCCGCCCGCGCCCAGTCTGCGCCCTTGAAGAGGCCCACCGAGATCAGCACGAGGACGACTCCGAGCACGAGATGGATCCAGCCCCAGGCCGTCAGGTCGAACTCGAAGACGTAGTCGCCGACTCGCGTGTACACATCGTCGTTGGCGATGGCCGTGATGCCCTGGAGGATGCCCAGGACGCCCACGAGGGAAAGCAGCACCGCGGCGAACACGGTGCCCCCGCTCGCGAGCCCGCCGCCCCCGGACCGATGGCCCCCCGCGTTTCTCTGTCCTCCGGCAGGTGATTGCTGGCTCATGGACGTCACCTCGCATCTTGCGATCCGTTGCCCGGTGTTCCTTCCGAGTATCACCGCCGTCGGGGCGGTTCGCCCGACGGCGGCTCCAGCCGCCCGACCCGCCCCGGCCGCGGTCGGCACCCACCTCGGCGGAGCAACCCGGCGTGCGGCGCTCGCGACCGTGTGCACCTGATAGGGGGCAGGCAGTTTCTCCACAGTCGTCCGGGAGTGTCATGAGCACACCGCCTGAGCCGCCCCAGTCGCCACCGCCCAGGCCTCCGGGGCCGCCCGACGTCGCGTCCGACGACCCCGGCGCCCCGCCGCCGGGCCGGAAGGGCTCGCTCGCCGGGCGGATCGTGATGAGCACCGTCTCGGCCGTGCTCATCACGCTGACCTGCATTCTCGTTCCGGTGTCCCTGATCACCGTCTGGGTGCACGACATCGTCCTCGACAACGACCGGTACGTCTCGACGGTCGAGCCGCTCGCCTCCGACCCGGCGATCGAGGCCGCGGCCGTCGCGCGGATCGCAAAGGCAGCCGACGCCAGGGTCGACGGCTCGCAGGTCACGTCCGACATCGCGGCCTGGCTGGAGTCCCAGGGGCTGCCGCCCCGGGTCGGCAAAGCCATCAAGTCGCTGGGACCGCAGCTGGACTCGGCGGTCGACCAGGCCGTCACCAAGGTGGCGACCCGCTTCGTCGAGAGCGACCGGTTCGAGACCGTCTGGACCGAGGCCAACCGGTTCGCCCACTCGGCGGTGGTGCACGCGCTCACCGGCGAGGGCCGCGGCTCCGTGGAGGTCAAGGGCGGCACGGTCACGCTCGATGTGGGAGCCGCCGTCGAGCAGGTGAAGAAGGACCTCGTGGACGCCGGGCTCTCCCCGGCGGAGAAGATCCCCGAGGTCGACAAGCAGATGGTCCTGTTCCAGTCCGACAAGCTGGAGAAGATCAGGGACCTGGCCCATCTCCTCGACGTCGTCGGCAACTGGCTGCCCGTCCTCACGGTGGCGCTCGGTGCCGTCGGGGTGCTGCTCGCCCGTCGCCGCCGGCGGGCCCTGGTGACCACGGCCCTCGGGGCGGCCGCGGCCTGCCTGGTGTTCGCCATCGGCCTGGTGATCGCCCGCCGCTACTACCTCGACCACCTTCCCGAGCAGGTGCAGTCGCCGGCCGCCGCCGCGGCGATCTTCGACACGCTGCTCCGCTTCCTGCGCGTCAGCCTGCGCACCGCGATCGTCCTCGGGATCCTGGTGGCCCTCGGCGCCTACCTCTCCGGCGCCGGCCGCCTGCCGCGCGCCGTGCAGGGCACGGCCGAGCGCGCGGCCGACTCCGCCGCGGCCTGGGGCGACGGCCACGGGGTGCGCGCCGGAAAGGCGGGCGCCTGGGTGGACACGTACCGCCGCTGGCTGACCATCGGGGTGCTGCTCGTCCTCGCGCTGGTCTTCGCCCTCTGGAACCACCCGACGGTGCTCACCGTCCTGCTGCTGGTGCTCATCCTCCTCGTCGCCCTCGCCGTGCTCGCGCTGCTGGCGGCCAGCGGACGCGTGCACCACGACAAGGCCGACGAGGCCGAAGGGGCCGAAGGGATGACGTCGTAGGGACGAGCCGGCCACCCCGCCCGCCCGCCGGTGATCCGGCCGGCGGGCGGGGTCGCGTCCGGGTCAGTACGTCAGGATGCCCGGGTCCGTGACGCCCGGGGCGCCCGTCTCCACATGCCCCGCGAGGCGCCGGAGGTAGTCGGCGGACGTGTTCGAGGTGATCGTCACGTCGTACCAGGCGCGGCTGGAGGACAGATCGACGGTGTGGGTGACCGTGGCGCCGCGCGGGACGAGGACCGTCGCGGGGCCGCCCGCGTAGGCGTGGGTGACGGTGAGGCGGGCGTCGGCCGTTCCCGCGTTGGTGAAGGTGAGGTCCAGGTTGCCCGTGGTGGGGTTGTGGCGGGCGGTGACCTCGGGGACGGCTGTCTTGCCGGGGGAGCGGAAGTGGCGGAGGAAGCCGTTGGGGCCGTGGACCGTGAGGTCGGTGAGGCTCTTGGAGTACTTGGTGTTCCAGGTGTCCGAGAGGGACTTGCCCGCCTCGGTCGTGTACGTCCAGGGGGCGTCCGTGCGGTTGGCCGAGGTCACGTAGAACTGGGCGCCCGCCGAGGGCCCGCCGCCGAAGGACAGGCGGTACGTGCCGGCCGCGATGTCGGCGGCGCCGTCCACGTACGGGGCGTACCGCAGCGGGCGGGTGGGCTTGGCGCCCGGCTCCTGGCGGGGCATCGTGCCGGTGGCCGGGGCGGTGGCCGGGAAGTCGGGGTGACGGGCGCGGTCCGGCGGGTAGTAGCCGGCGGTCGGCGGGAGCGGGGCCGGCTGGGTGTTCGTCCGGGTGAAGTCGAAGGCCGAGGTCAGGTCGCCGCAGACCGCTCGCCGCCACGGGGAGATCTGGGGCTCCTGCACCCCGAAGCGGCTCTCCATGAAGCGGATGACCGAGGTGTGGTCGAAGGTCTCGGAGCAGGTGTAGCCGCCGGTGGACCAGGGGGAGACGACGATCATCGGGACGCGCGGGCCGAGGCCGTAGGGGCCGGCCACGTAGCCCGTCTTGCCGGGGAAGTGGTCCAGGGCCGTCGGGGTGGTCGACAGGCCCTGGGCCGCCGAGGCCGGGACGTACGGCGGGACGACGTGGTCGAAGAAGCCGTCGTTCTCGTCGTAGGTGATGAACAGGGCCGTACGCGCCCACACGTCCGGGTTCGAGGTCAGCGCGTCCAGCACCTGCGCGATGTACCAGGCTCCGTAGTTGGAGGGCCAGTTGGAGTGCTCGGAGAAGGCCTCGGGGGCCGCGATCCAGGAGACCTTGGGCAGCCGTCCGGCCTGGACGTCGGCGCGGAGGTCGGCCAGGTAGGTGTCGCCGTTCTTGACGCTCGTACCCGTGCGGGCCTTGTCGTACAGCGGGTTGCCGGGCTGGGCGTTCCGGTAGGTGTTGAAGTAGAGGAGCGAGTTGTCGCCGTAGTTGCCGCGGTACGCGTCGTTGATCCAGCCCCACGAGCCGGCGGCGTTCAGGCCGTCACCCGTGTCCTGGTAGACCTTCCAGGAGACCCCGGCCGCCTCCAGGCGCTCGGGGTACGTCTTCCAGCCGTAGCCCGCCTCGGCGTTGTTGAGGACCGGGCCGCCGCCCGTGCCGTCGTTGCCGGTGTGGCCGGTCCACAGGTAGTAGCGGTTCGGGTCGGTGGAGCCGATGAACGAACAGTGGTAGGCGTCGCAGATCGTGAACGCGTCGGCCAGCGCGTAGTGGAAGGGGATGTCCTCACGGGTGAGGTGCGCCATCGTGGCCTTGGTCTTCGCCGGTATCCACTGGTCGTACTTGCCCTTGTTGAAGGCCTTCTGCCCGCCCGCCCAGTCGTGGTTGAGGCCCTGGAGGAACTCCATGCCGAGCTTGGCGCTCTCCGGCCGGAACGGCAGGGTGACCTTCGAACCGTCCGACTGGTTCCAGACCGACTTCCCGCTCGGCAGCGTCACCGGGCGCGGGTCACCGAAGCCGCGCACGCCCTTCATGGCCCCGAAGTAGTGGTCGAAGGAACGGTTCTCCTGCATCAGGACGACGATGTGCTCGACGTCCTGGATCGTGCCGGTCGAGCCCTGCGCCGGGATCGCGGCGGCGCGGGCGATGCTCTCGGAGAGCAGGGTGAACGCGGCGGCTCCACCGGTCAGTTGGAGGAACCGGCGGCGATCGATGTCGGTCATGGGGGAGTTCTCCTCGAGAGTGCGAGCGGTCGTTGGGGATGCGGGTGCGCGCGCGGCCGGCCGGGCGGAGCCTGCATGCGAGCGCCCCAAGGAGAGCGCTCGCGACCCACGGCCGGAAGGCCGCCTCATGGCTGCCCGCCGTACGGAGGACGAACACCCCGCAGCCGCCGCTGTTTGTCCGGGACCTGTCAGGCGGGTCCCGCTGTCAGGCCCCCGGCCGCGGGGTCCCGTCCGGCAGGCCGGCCGGCGATGCCGGCCGCGAGCCAGTGGGCCAGCCGCCTCGGGTCGGCCGTCGTGCCGATGACGCGGAGCTCGCGATGGACCGCCCGGGGGAGTTCGGGGCGACGGAGCAGCGGGTGGGCGGCCGGGTCGGCGAGGGCGAGGGCCAGCACGAGGCCGGTCCACGCCTCGGGGTCCTCGGGGTCCTCGGCCACCAGACGGGCGTAGGCGTCGGCCGCGGCCGGGTCACCGGAGACCAGAGCCCGCTCGGCGGCCGCGGAGGGCGCGGGAGGTCCGCCGGGGGGTGGTGCGGCGCCGGGCTCCGGTGTCCCCAGCACCTGCCGGATCAGGCGGGCGCGGGCGTGGGACCAGCGGGTCGTGAGGTCGGGGACGACGGAGGACTCGGCGCCGCGGAGGTCGGCCGCGGCCCCGGTGACGAAGGCCCTGGCGAGCGCGCGCACGGCGTCCGGGGCGGGCACCAGGTGCCGGATCCGCCACTCGGTGCGGTGGTCCGTGGCGGCGAACCCCGCCATGGCGTCGATGCCCGGCCTGACCCGTCTGTCGGCCGTCCACGCGGGCAGCCGCGCGGCCATGCCCCGCAGGAACCGGCGTCCGTGGGCGGTCAGCGCGGGATCGGCGCCGAGGGTCTCGACGGCCTCCCGCGTCTGGCGCAGGCTGAGCGCGAACTCGAACTCGGCCGAGGCCCGTTCGGCCGCGGGCGCCCGGTCCAGGCGGCGGGACCAGAAGTCGGTGATCCCCAGGAACGCGTACGCGCCCTGGAGCAGACCGCTCAGGGGGCGGGGGTCGTCCCGCCAGGGGGCGTGGTGCCGCTCGGCGCCGTCGTCCCGCTCCAGCGTCAGCAGATGGAGCAGCGCGCCGAGTTTGGTGTGCTGGAACTCGTGGACCAGCGTGACGGCGAAGGTGACCGGATCCGGCGGCAGCGAGGTCAGCAGGCCGCCGAAGGCGTCCCCGGACGAGGCGCTGAGGACCGTCCCGGTCGAGGACGACTGCACGGGCGTCATGCTGCGCAGGCCCTCCGCGAGCGCCGCGGCCGCCTCCGGATCGCTGTCCTCCAGGAGGTCCAGCGCCAGGCCGAACCGCTCCCGCCAGCGGGCGGTCTCGTCCGGGGAGAGCCGGTGCGCGGGGAGCGGCTCGCTCAGGTCCCGGTAGGGGTCGATGTCGTCGAGCCAGACCCCCACCGGCCGTCCCGCCACGCGCGCGTGCAGCCGGTGCGGCCGCTGCCACGCCGGTCCGTCACCACCGGGCGGCTCGGGCGGCTCGGGCTGGGCGGGCTGGTCGGGACATAAGAGCGGGCCGGGCGGGCCGGTCCCGTCGGGCGGGCCCACGCACGCCCCGTGCGGGTCGACCGTCAGCCGTCCCGCCTCCACCACCACCTCCGCCGTCCCCCAGTGCGGGCGGTCCGGCAGCCGGGCGAGTCCGAGGGTGGGGAACATGACGCCGCCGTCCCGCAGGGGCACGGTGGTGCGCAGCGGCAGACCCGTGCGCAGCGCGGCGACCGCGCACACCGTGAAGACGTGCCCGAGGTCGGTCCAGAGGGGCCCGTCCCCCCAGGCCGTCCGCCGCAGCCGCCGCAGCCCGTGCCCCAGCCAGACCCCGACCTGCGGATGCAGCAGCAGCTCCCCGAAGTCCTGCGGGGAGCGCTCCTGCGCGGCCGCCAGCGTGTCCCACGCGCTGTCCACGTCCGGGAGCGGACCGAGCGCGCCGGGCGTCTCCGCGACGGCGTCGAGGAGCGCCCGGAGCAGCAGGAGGCGCCTGCTGTACTCGGTGGTCCGCAGGAAGCGGATCGTACCGGCGTCGCCCCGGCCCGCGGCCAGGGCGTCGAAGTGCGCCGAGGGAACGAGATGGTGCGGGCTACGGGCGGGTTCGTGACGTCCGTCGGTCTGCACGGATCTCCTCCCGGGGACCGTCAGTCGGCCCGCCCGGGCTGCCCGTCCCCCCCGGCGAAGTTGACCCGCGGACACTCGACCTGACGGAGCAGCCGCTCCAGCGAGCGGGCGTGCAGGCTCGGACTCTGCGACCGGAGGGCGGACAGCGGCATCTCGCTGAGATCGATCAACTCGGATCCCATGTACTCGTCGGACGCGTGCATGCGACAACCCCCTCACAGCCATGAACCCCGTTGACTTCATGATGGCGCAGGCAGGGGGGTTCGGGAAGAGCGTGATCCGCCGGTCAGCCGCCCGTTCCCGGCCTCAGCCAGCGGTCGGCCCAGTCCTTCAGATCGCGCTGCTCCAGGGAGCCCGGTTCGAGCAGGGCGAGCGCCTCGACGAGGGCGGCCAGACCCCCCGGGTGGCGCCGGCAGGTCCGCACGATGCTGATGATGTCGGGGCGCGGCGCCCCCATGCGGGGGATCGATCCGGCGAGGTCGGGGGACAGCATCCCGAGCACCAGCTGACGGTGGTCCCGGTCCGCCATGCTCGGCCATCCGGCGAGCAGGCCGATGAGTTCGGCGAGACCCGCGTCCGGCACCGGTTCCTCCAGGCGCCGGGTCGTCGGGAAGTCCAGCCGGCGCTCGTCGCCCGCCCAGGACCGGTGCCACAGCGAGGTGGGCCGCTGGCCGGTACCGGTGGACGGCCCGGTGGACGGCCCCGTGAACTGCCCGAGGACGGTGTCCGCGACCGCGTTCATGTCGGGCGGCCAGACGCCGCCGTCCGAGGCGGCCAGGGCGGCCAGCACGGCCCGGGAGAACGCCCCCGTCTGCCGTACGGGGTCGTTGACCGCCCGCTGCCCCGGGCGGGAGGCCAGCAGGACGAACTGCTCCCGGCCCGGCAACCGCTCGCCCCCGGACGGCAGTTCGGTGGGCAGGGAGCGGGCGAAGCCGAGGTCCTCGACGAAGGTCTGGCAGGAGTCCACCACCCAGATCTGGCGCCGGAAGCCCGGCAGGAGATCGGTGGTGAAGGCGGTCAGCCAGGCGTCCAGGTCCAGGTTCCGGCGGTCGTCCGGGCCGGCGTCGGCGTAGAAGAGCCTGCGGTGCCCCTGCGGGTCGGTGACGCCGTGGCCGCCCCAGAACACCCACAGGAGGTCGCCCTCCAGCACCGGAAGCCGGCGCGTCAGCACCTCCTGCACGGCCTCCCGCCCGGCGGTGTCCGCGGCGACGTCGACCTCGGGTCCGGGTCCGCCCGCGCCGGGCAGCGGATCGAGCAGCAGGAAGACATTGGCAGCCGGTACGCCGCGCCCGCGCAGCCAGCCGGTGAAGCGGCGGGCGTCGGCGGCGGGCCCCGGCAGGTCCCAGGACGGCCCGGCCGCGTACCGCTCCGCGCCGACGACGAGGGCGTACGTGCGCTCCGGCCGCGCCCCCGTCACGGCAGCTCCTCCGCGAGGAGGCGGTACAGCTCGGGGTTGCTCCAGTAGGCGCTGTGGGAGAGGGGGAAGGGCTGGCGGCTGTCGAGGGCCACGTCCCGGACCCGGTCGGGGAAGACACCCGCGCCGACGTAGCTGAGCAGGTCCCGCCGGTCGTACACGTTCAGCCAGGGCGGTACGTGACCGGGCAGCGACGCGCCGTGCTCCAGGCTCGGCAGCGCCCCCAGCTCGTACAGGAACGGCGCCTGCGAGCCGACGGTGACGAGCAGTTCGACCTCCGGCAGCGCCCGCAGCACCAGCAGGTCCAGCGAGGCGATCCCGCCGAGGCTGTGCGCGAGCAGGACGACCGGCGGCTCGGCGGCCCGGACCGCCTCCGCGACGACCTCGCGGATCGCGCCGCCCCGGGACAGGTAGAGCAGCACGTCCCCGGCCGCCGGATGCGCCGCGTCGGTGAGCGCCGAGCGCCGCTTCACCACCTGGGCGGAGGCCAGCCCGAGCGCCAGGCGGCCGGCGAGCCGCTTGACCCGCCGGGTGACGGGGCCGCGGTGCGTCCCGGCGCCGTCGGACGGGTCGCCGGGGAGCAGGGCGACGATCCGGGCGACGGCCTCGTCGCGGGCGGTGCCGTCGAAGACCGGTGCCGCACCCGGCCGCTCGGCCCGGCGGCGTACCGCCTCGGCCGTGAACGCCCGTGCCAGCGCGTCGGCTTCGGTGCTCGCGGCGGGGGAGCGCAGGAACTGGCGGCAGTCCGGCGAGGTGAGGACGGCGGCGACGGCGGCGGGAAAGTCCTCGCCGATTCCCGCGGCGTCCAGCAGCTCGCGCAGGCGGGCGTCCCCGGCGAGGGACTGGGCCGCCGAGGAGAGGGCCTCGCCCGGCGATACCGCGCCCGGGGCCAGCTCCGTCCGGGCCGCCGATTCCGAGGTGAGCAGGCGCAGTTCGAGCAGGGGGTCGAGATAGAGGAGCCCCCAGAACTCGACGTCCTCGTCGAGGCCGTCGGCCTCCGCTCCCGGGCCCCCCGCCCCCGGCAGCCCGCGCCCGCTGCCGTACCCCGGCACGGAGGCGCCGTTCGAACGGAGTGCCGATCCCGCGCTTTCACCCCAATAACAGGGAGTAACGGCGACTTCGGGCCGTAAGGGCCGCAATCCCTCCCGTACCAGCTCCAGGGTTCCGGTGAATCCCGGCTCGCGCACTCCCGTGCCGTGTACGAACAGCACCGTCGTCATGCTGACCCCCCGTTCGAGGCGGCATACGCCAAATGGCTTCCACGATAGGCCACTTGGCGCGTCGGCGGCTACACTCCGTAGGGACTGTGCCACAGTGTGCGGCATATGCCAGAAGGGGTGTGCCGGTGAGTTCGGACTCCGTCGTCACGCATGTCGTCGCAGCGCTCGCCGTGGTGATCACGACCTCCTCCGCCCTGGGCGCGGCGGCCCGCAGGCTGGGCCAACCACCGGTCGTGGGGCAGCTCTTCGCGGGCATCGCGCTCGGCCCCAGCCTCCTGGGGCTGGTACCCGGCCGGGTGTACGAGACGCTCTTCCCGGCGGAGATCCAACCCATCCTCACCTCCTTCGCCCAAGTGGCCCTGGTCCTCTTCCTGTTCGCCGTCGGATACGAACTGGACCTGGGCCTCCTGCGCGGTCAGCGGGCGGTGGCCGCCGTCTCCCTGGGCGGCTTCGTCATCCCCATGGCCATGGGCGCGGGCCTGGTCATGCTGCTCCCCGAGGCCTTCGTGGCGGTCAACGGCGGACGCCCGGTCGACGCCACCTTCACCCTCTACATGGCGGTGGCGCTGTCCATCACGGCGGTCCCGGTGCTCGCGAGCATCATCAAGGACCAAGGGCTCGGCGGGACCGTCCCCGGCACGGTCGCGATGGCCTCGGCCGGTGTCATCGACGCGCTGAGCTGGCCCGTCCTCGCCGTGGTCCTGGTGGGAGGCGCGCACGGCTCGCTGCGCGACTGGGGGGTCAAGGCCGCCCTGCTGGCCGTGTACGTCCTGGTGATGCTCTTCGCCGTACGCCCCCTGCTGGCCTGGTGGAAGGGCCGGGCCGGCGCCCGGGTGTCCTACCAGGTCCCGGTCGCCGTGTCCGTGGCGCTGGCATCGGCCTGGGCCACCAACGCGCTCGGGCTGCACGTCATCTTCGGCGCGCTCCTCGCCGGGGTCGTGATGCCCCGCCGCCCCGACGGCACCCCGGACGGCAGCCTGCTGCGCCCGCTCCAGGACGCCGGGGGCCTGCTGCTCCCGGTGTTCTTCGCGGTCTCCGGGATGGCCGTCGCGCTCGACGGGCTGCACGGCTCCGACCTGCTGCTCCTGGTGGTGATATGCGCCGCGGCGGTGGTGAGCAAGGTGGCCTCCGGCACGCTCGCGGCCCGAGGCGTCCGCATCCCCTGGCGGGACTCGCTGCTGATCGGCGTCCTGCTCAACACCCGTGGACTCACCGAACTCATCGTGCTCAACGTCGGGTTGGCGACCGGCGTGATCGGCCCCCGGCTCTACGCGCTCCTCGTCGTGATGGCGCTCCTGACCACGGCCGCCGCCGGACCGCTGATCAGACTGCTGCGCCGGCCGCCCAAGGGCCGCCCGGCGAGCACCGGCACGCCCCCGGAGACCCTGCCCGGCCAGGGGCCGGACGCGGGCCCCGTTCCCGCCGCGGGTGCCGAAGCGGCGCCCGCGCCGTAGCGGCGGCCACGGTCGTCGAGGCTGCCGGGACGCCTGCGGGCCGGCCGGGTCCCGGAGACCCGGCCGGCCTTCCCGTACCCCGTACTAGAAGGGCACGGGTGCGATGTCGACGTCCGCCCGCCGTCCGCCCGCCGAGGCGGCGATCGCCGGGTGGTCCTCGCCGAGCCGGCGGCGGTAGTGGGTCAGGGTCTCGGTGTGCAGGGCCGTGGCCTCGGCGTCGCGGTTCAGCGCGCGCAGGTCGAGGACCATGTTGTTGGCGCAGGCCAGCGTGGTCGGGTGGTCCTCGCCGTGGTCCCGCGTAAGGATCTCCAGGGTCTTCTCGTCCAGCTCCAGGGCCTCCGTGACACGCCCCTCGGCCGCGTACTGGCTGGCCGCGCCGATGGCCGTGGTCAGCGTGAGGACGTGCGTGTCGCCCAGCGACTCGCGCATCCCGGGCAGGGCCACCGCGAGGTGCTCCCCGGCGGCGTCGAGGTCCCCGAGGTGCCGCAGGGTGAGGGCCAGGTTGGTGCGGGCCGACAGGGTGTAGGGGTGGTCGGCCCCGAGCTTCGCCGCGTAGCGGTCGACGGTCGCCTCGCCGAGCTCCCGCGAGCGCCGCAGCTGACCGTCCTGCCGCAGGTCGACGACGAGGTTGGCCCCGCAGGCGACGGCGTCCGGGTGGTCGGGTCCGAAGCGGTTCACGAACTTCGTCCACACCGTCTCCGAGAGCTCCAGCGCCCCTTCGTGGTCCCCCGCGCGGCGGCGGCACACCGAGAGGACGCGGCCACAGCCGAGGGTGGTGGGGTTGTCCTCGCCGAAGGCAGCGATGTAGCGGGCGTAGACGTCCTCCTGGTGGGCCACGGCCTCCACGTAGTCGCCGGTCTCGCGGATGTCGATCGACAGGCCGCTCAGCGTGTTCAGGGTGTCGAAGTGGTTCTCGCCCAGGTTGAGGGCGCGCAGCCGGGCCGTCTCCGTGTCGTACACGCGAGCCTCCCGGTACAGCCCCATCAGCCGCAGGCCGACGCCCAGGCTGTGGGCCGCACGGAGGGTGGCCGGGTCGTCCTCGCCGAACGCCCGCAGGGAGCGCTCGTACACCGACCGGTTGATCTCCAGACCCCGTGCCATCTCGGCCCGCAGCCGCAGGCCGGTGCACAGCTGGATGAGGGCGTCGAGGGTGCCCTCGTCGTCCTCGCCCGCGGTCCGGATGTACGTGTCCGCCGTGCGCTGCATCATCGCGGCGGCTTCCTGGTACTCACCGAGCACGCGCAGGGTGAAGGCCAGCCACTTCGCCATCTCCAGCGTCTGCTGGTCCTCGGGGCCGAACCTCTCGGTCCAGATCTCCAGCGCCTCGCGGGCCATCGCCGCCGAGCCCTTGTGCTCGCCCCAGACGTAGAGGAACTCCACCATGCCGCGGACGAGACCGCGTACCCACGGCGACTCGCACTCCACGGCCCGGGACACCACCACGTGCGGGAGCAGCGCCTGGTAGCGCGGCCACAGTTCGCGCGAGGCGGGGCTGTTGGGGTTGGCGTCGGCGAGGAGCAGATGGGCGCCGTGCCGCATGTCCGCCTGCTGCTGCGGGGACATGCGGTTGACCAGCACGGCCTGGACCAGTCGGTGCAGCTGGATGGTGTCGTGCCGGTGCTCGATGCGGGCCAGCGCGTAGACGTTGATCTCCCGGATGGCCCGGCCGAGTTTGATCGGATGCCGCAGGGCGTCGTCCAGCTCCGGGGCGATCGTGGTGCTCCGCGAGTTGTTGAACAGGGAGCGGGAGATCGGCTCGGGTGCGAAGAAGGAGCAGACCTGCAGGAGTTGGAGCGCGGCCGGGTTGCGCTGTTCGAGCTGGCGCAGGGAGACGTCCCAGGCGGCGGCCACCGACATGGGGTAGTCCGGCGACGGGACGAGTTCGAGCATCAGCTCGGCGATCTTCTCGTTGATCAGCCGCAGGTACTCGGGCACGGCCATGCCGGTGACGGCCTGCCAGGCCGCCGCCTGCTCGATGGCGAGCGGCAGGTCGCCCAGGGCCTCGGCGAGCTTGTCGGCGTCCTCGTCGGTCAGGTCGCGGGCGCGCCGGCGGAGCAGCGACTTGCTCTCCTCGCGGGAGAAGACGTCGACGGAGAGCGTCCGGGCCACCCGGTCCCACTCCTGGTTCCGGGACGTGATGAGGATCTTGCCCGTGCCGCCGGTCGGGAAGTAGGGGCGCACGGCCTCGACGTTCTCGGCGTTGTCGAAGACGAGCAGCCACCTGCTGTACGGATCGCCGCGGCGCAGCGCCTCACGGACGGCGGGCACGGCCCGGTTGGCCTCGCTGCCCGCGTTCAGGCCCATCCGCTGGGCGAGTTCGGTGAGCGCCGTCAGGATCATCGTGGGCTGTTCGGAGGGGATCCACCAGACGATGTCGTAGTCGGACGCGTACCGGTAGACGTACTCGATGGCGATCTGGGACTTTCCGACACCGCCCATGCCGTGGAGCGTGTGGGGCAGCACCGCCGAGGTGTCGCCGGTCAGCAGCTGCTCGCGGACCTGCGTGAGGAGGTCCTCCCGGCCGACGAAGTTGGGGTTGTTCGGGGGGACGTTGCCCCAGACGGCGGGTACGGAGAGCCGCGGATGGGTCTGCGGCTGGGGCTGCGGGGCGGCCGGGCCGGGGATCGGCGTGCCGTGCGCGGGAGTCGTCGTGCCGTGGGCAGGGGTCGTCCCGGTGTCCGACTGCCCGTCGGGACTCGGGCCGGGAATCGACTGGACTGGGGTCCCGTTCAAGGCCCCTCCGTCTTCGCGCTGGTGCTGACTGGCAGTGGTGTCGGTCATGGCAAGGCCGCCCGTGTCGGAATTTTCAGGTGTATGACGGATATCGTGGACTAATAGCGGATCGTTCGGTACGAGCGACGCTCCCGGCGGGCCGCCTTCCAGGGCCGCGCTGATCCGCTGCGCCCGCTCCAGATACGGCCCGGAGAGGGCGCGGAGCACGGCCAACTCGACCCGGACGAACGGAAGACTTTCCTCCGTCAGTGGCGGGTCGGGTACGTCCTCCGGGGCGAGCAGGGCGCCGCGCAGCCCCCGGGCCGCCTCGAAGCGGTCGGCGTAGAAGTCGGACATCGAGCGCGCCACCCGCGCGGTGTCCCCCCGCATCGCGCTGGACAGCAGGGCCTCACGCGCCCCGTCGACGAAGTCCAGCGGTGTCGGGAAGGCGGCGCCGCTCGGCTCCTCGGAGGGCAGCTCCTCGACCAGGCCGCTGAGGAACAGCTCGGCCACATGCGCCGGTTGGGCCTCCGGCACCAGCTTGAGCCGGACGTCCCGCACCAGGCGGGGTTCGAGGACGGTGGCGGCCAGATGGGTGGCCAGCCGGAAGGCGGTGGGCGTGGCGTGGCTGCGGAAGCGGCGGACGCGCTCCTGCACCGACGGGGCGCAGGGCTCGTCCTCCTCGTCGTCCTCCCACGCGGCCGGGGCGGGCGCGCCGAGGAGCAGGACGGACGCGTCGGTCCACCCCGGCTCCGTACCGGCCACGAGCGCGGCCCAGCGGCCCAGCCAGCCGGCGTCCAGCTCAAGGACCGGAACCGCCACCCGCCAGGTCGAGGGCGGCGGGTCGAACGGGTCGAGCTCCGCCTCCGGGAAGTGCACGGACAGTTCGGTGTTGCGGGCGCCCGCACGCGGGCCGCGGACCCGCACCCGACGGGGCGTCAGGGCAGTGCGGTGCCAGTCCCGCTGGGACAGCAGGTGCACGACCGCCGTCGGCCCCGCCGTCGCCCACAGCTCCAGGGCCCTCGCGCCCGCCTCGCCCCGCCACAGCGGCGCCAGGGCGTCGGTCAGGACGAGGACGATCCGGCGGCCGGTCCTGTCGACGAGCTCGGCGGGGTCGCCGGCCGGGCCGCGCTCCCCGTACGGGCCGCGGAGCACCACTTCCTCGCCCGTCGCGGTCTCGCGCACGCCCAGCCTGCGGACCCGGACGTCCCGGAAGGCGCCCGACTGCTCCACCACGGCGGTGAACTCGGCGACCGTCTGCTCCCAGATCGTCATCGTCACGTGGTCGTCGACGACCAGGACCAGGTCGAAGCGGCGCTCGTCCGCCGACCGGACGTAGGGCAGCCACAGGCCGTCCTCGGCGGCGCGCTCGGCGGTGACCTCCTCGTCCAGCTCGATCTCGGACGCCGAGGGCACCACCTGTCTCAGCGGCCGGAGCCAGCGGCCGATACCGGCCGCGTCCCGCAGGTCCGGTGCGGGGCCGGCCCGGACGTACACGTCCTGGAAGTCGCCCGTGAGGGGGTACGCGGAGACCGCCTCGCCCTCGGGCGGGAGCCGGCCGGGGCCGCCGGGGGCCACCGCCGGCCAGGGGACACCGGGCAGCCGGGGCGCGGGGTCCGGGCCGCCGCCGTTCGCGGCCGGGCCGGGAGCGCGGTCGGGAGTGCCGTGGGGAGCGCCACTGGCAGCCCCGCCCGGTGTCCCGTCGGGCGCTCCACCGGGCGGCGGTCCGTGGCTTTCGGGCAGCCCGGAGCCCGCCGACGGCTCGGGGTCGTCGGCGGGCCCGTGACCTTCGGGTCTCCCGTGGCCGTCGAGCGGTCCGGAGAGGCCCGGCGGCATCGCCGGCCGGGGGCGCGGCGGGTCGGTGGACGGGGGCAGCCGGGCCGCGAGCGTCTGGTACGCGTGCAGCCACAGCGCCTCCGCCAGCTCGAAGGCCTCCGGTTCGGGCCGGGCGTCTTCGTCCATCAGGGTGCTCCCGAGAGTTCGCGCCAGAGCGCGTCCAGCAGCTCGCCCCAGGCCTCGTCGTCCTCCCGGACGCCCGCCGTCCGCAGGAAGACCGCGTTCAGCAACTGGTCCGTGGCCAGTCCGCCGTTCTTCCGGCTGCGCTCCATGAAGGCCCGGATCATGGCGTCGGGCCGGCCGCCCTGGTCCCGGAAGTGGGCGGCGATCATCGCGGCGAGCTGGTCCTCGCGCGGCGGGGAGACGTCCAGCCGGACGCAGCGCCTGAGGAAGGCCGGCGGGAACTGGCGCTCGCCGTTGCTGGTGATCACGATGAACGGGAAGGCCCGGCACTTCACCCGCCCGTCGGTCACGGTGACCGTCTGGTCCGGGTCGTCGGTGAACACCCGTGCCTCGCCCTCCTGATGGCGGGCGCGGACCAGCTCGGGGACGTCGTACGAGCCGTTCTCCAGGACGTGCAGGAGGTCGCTCGGCAGGTCGATGTCGCTCTTGTCGAGCTCGTCGATGAGCAGGACGCGGGGGAGTTCGTACGGCAGCAGGGCGGTGCCCAGCGGGCCCAGCCGGACGAAGTCCCCGATCCTCGCCCCGCCCGCGCCGTCCTCAGGGCCGCTCCCGGTCGCCTGGGACGGCACCGGGAGGCCGGACCGGACGCGCCCCAGGGACGCCTGGGCCCGCCCGATGGCGTCGTACTCGTAGAGCCCGGAGCGCAGGGTGCTGCGGGAGGTGATGCCCCAGTGCAGGACCCGGCCGAGGCCCAGCTCGCGTGCGACGAGGTAGGCCAGGGTGGACTTGCCGGTGCCGGGCCGGCCCGTCACCAGCAGGGGCCTGCGGAGCAGCAGCGCGGTGTTGATCATGTCGATGTCGTGCGCGTCCTGCCGGGGCGTGGCGCGGCTCACGGCGCCGAGGCGCCGGTCGCTCTCGGAGCTCTCGGCCGGCACGGGGGGCAGCACCGGGCCGCCGTCGAAGTCCCGCCAGCCGGGTGGCGCCGGCAGGATGTCGCCGAGTCGGATGTCGGTCAGCGGCTGGCCGGTCCCCCGGTAGATCCACCAGCTGCGGCTGCTGACGTGCCCGCCGTTCCGACCGCTCTCGACCGGATGTTGGACACCGCTCATGTTTCCCCCTCGTCGTCGTGTCCGCCCCGTGCGTTCCCGGTGTCGGTCCCCGGCGACCCGGACCAGTCGACGATGCGGTTCGGGTCGTCGAAGAGCACCGCGACATGCCGTCCCACATGGACGTCCCGTTGTGCGGCGGCGGCTGTGGCGGCCTCGTTCCGCAGCTGCTGGACGCGCTGCGGCAACTCGACCGGCTTACCCTTCATGAGCTTCTTGGCCGCCCGTTTGCGGAAGTCGGCCGGTGCCCCCGGACGCCGGTCCCACACGGCCATCGGCACCCCGGAGCGCAGGGCGGTCTCCAGCGAGTCCCGGCTGCCGCCGGGGCCCTGGAGCGGGGGGTCGTTGAGGGCGACGGCGACGAGCCGCTCGTCGGCGGTGAGCCTGCTGTTCCACTGGACGGGGTCGTGGCCGCGGCGGCCCGCCGTGTCCCAGTGGCAGACGGTCTCGTGGCTGTCCTGCATCTGCTGCCAGCGGTTGTGCCACCGCCGGTGGAACTGCGGGGCCCGCATGCGCTCCAGGCTGCGCAGCACGACCGGATAGCTCAGGCACAGGGCGCTCGCGAAGGAGGACTGGGAGCCGAGCGGCAGCCATTCCATCGGATGGTTCAGGAGGTGGAAGGGGAGGACGAACTCCAGCACCGGACTGCCGGGGCGTCCCGCCCAGTCGTTCTCGGCCCGGTAGACGAGCTGCTCCACCGTGGGCCCGACCTCGGACAGGGTCACGACCCGGTCCTCGCCGCGCTCCGGCCGCCACGGCCCCGGACGGATCTGGCGCCAGTGGGACAGCAGATACCGGTCCGGGCTCATTCCGTGTTTGCACAACTGCACAACGAGACAGGCGGGAGCTGGTTGTGCCGCCGGGCCCCGGTCGCTCTCCGCGCGCACCGCGTCCAGCGGGGCCGCGAGGCTCAGCTTGGCGGCCTGGACGTCGTTCCATTCGCGCAGACCGACGGCGGTGGGCCGATGGGCCGGTGACCGGTCGAGCGCGGCGGCCACGTGCTCGACCAGCACCATGGTGGGGAGCAGGCCGTCGGGGCGGGCGTTTGCCCTGCTGAGGAAGTCGAAGGCCTCCCCGAGGGTGGCCACGGGCCGGTGGGGGAGGGGGAGGTCGCCGGCGGCCGCGTACAGCTCGCCGTGCGCGTCGAGGTGGTCGACGCGGGCCAGCAGCGCGCGGACGTCCCGTAACTCCGCTTCGGGCAGGGCCGCCAGGACCGGCGGGGCGGTGACGAGCTCCTTGATCCTCAGGACGGGGGCGGAGCCCGGCGCGTACACGTCCAGGGTGGCGAGCAGCTCGGGCAGTCCGCGCGGCTCCCGCAGGCAGGCCCGGACGATCTCCAGGGTGTCCAGCCGCGTCCGGCCGTGCCGGCGGACGTTGCCCAGCTCGGGTAACGGGCCGGCCAGCATGCTGATCAGGAGATCGCGTCCGTCCGGGGTGTCGAGACCCGTCACCGCGCACATCTGGTCCACCAGCGCGTGTTCGAGCGCCGGTGGATGAGCGACATGGCTCTCGCTGAACAATGGCCCCCCCGTCACGGGTCCGAAGGTCCCGACTCCCCATCGGACATGGGCGGTTCGGGCGCCGCGGTCCCCCGCTCAGGGTATGGCGCGGGCCTGACGCGTCGCCACCCCGTACGCGGGTTCCCTCAGGTTCCCTCCCCCGAAACCGTCCGGACTACTCGACGACCAGCTCGACCGCGATGTTCCCGCGGGTGGCCTTCGAGTACGGGCAGAAGGCGTGGGTCTTCTCCAGAAGGGTGAGGCCCGCCTCGCCCTGGAGGTGGTCGGGGAACTCGGCGCGCATGACGACCGAGAGGCCGAAGCCGCCGTCCGCCGCGTCCTTGCCGATGGAGACCTCGGCGGTGACCGAGGCCTCGGAGATGTCGATCTTCTCCTGGCGGGCGACCACGCCCATCGCGCTGGCGAAGCAGGCGGCGTATCCGGCGGCGAAGAGCTGCTCGGGGTTGGTGCCCTGGCCGTTGCCGCCGAGGGCCTGGGGGTGGGCGAGGGGGAGGTCGATGTGGCCGTCGGAGCTGACGGCGCGGCCCTCGCGGCCGTTGGCGGTGGCGACTGCGGTGTAGATCGCGTCCATGGTTCTTCCGTTCCTCTCCTCGGGGGTGGTGTCCCCCCTGCGGTGTCCTTGCTGCGGGTGTCCTTCTGGGGTGCCCTTCTATTGATAGCGCACGATTCGATTGTGCACAACTCAATCGCGTGTGAGCTGTCCTCGCGTATCCTGGAGGCATGGAGACGCTCGACACGGTCCCGGACGAGGATTTCCTCCGGCTCGACCACCAGATCTGCTTCTCGCTGCACGCGGCGACCCGCGCCTTCAACGGCGTCTACCGCGAGGCGCTCAAGGAGCTCGGGCTCACCTATCCCCAGTACCTCGTCATGCTCGTGCTCTGGGAGCACGGCGAGCTGCCCGTGAAGGGGATCGGGGAGCGGCTGCGGCTCGACTCGGGGACCCTGTCCCCGCTGCTCAAGCGGCTCGAAGCCGCCGGATACGTCGAGCGGCGCCGCAGCCCCGAGGACGAGCGGTCCGTCACCGTACGGCCGACCGGCGAAGGGACCGCGCTCAAGGAGAAGGCGCGCGGCGTCCCGCGCCGGATCGCCGCCGCGACCGGCCTCCCGCTGGAGGACATCCGCGACCTGCGGGAACGGCTCGACGCCCTGGCCGTCCGGCTCGACGCCGTCGACCCGGACGCCCTCTCCTCCTGCGTCTGAGCCTCACGTGGCGGCCGGGCCGGAACGTGAGGCTCAGACGCAAGGAGGCGGCTCACGTGCGGGGGACGCCCCGCAGGAGGGCGAGGACCACGACCGCCGTCACCAGGGCGAAGGCCGCGCTCAGCCCCGAGGCCGTGTGCAGGGCCGTGGTGAACGCCTCCCGGGCCTGGGCGATCAGGCCCTCGTCGGTCAGGGAGAGCGCCGCGCCCAGGCTCTCGTGGGCCGCCGCCGGGGCGTCCGCCGGAATACCCGTGCGGTAGACGGCCACGGCCACGCTGCCGGTCACCGCGATCCCCAGGGCCAGGCCCAGGTCGTAGGCCGTCTGCCCGGTGGCCGCCGCCGCGCCCGCCTTCTCCGGCGGGGCGGCGCCGACCGCGAGCGCCGTGCCGAGGACGCTGATCGGCGCCGCGCCGAACATGATCACGGCGAGGCCCAGGGCGGCTGCCGTCACCCCGGAGGCCAGGGCGACCGCCGCGTACCCGACGAGCGAGACGAGGAGCCCGCCGGCCAGGACGTACGCGGGGCGGACGCGGGCGGCCGCGAACGGCGTCAGCTGGGAGCCGGCGATCAGGGCGGCCGCCCCCGGCAGCAGCCACAGTCCCGCGTCGAGCGGGGAGAGCCCGGCGACCGACTGGAGGTACTGCGGGATCAGGTACTCGACGCCGTTCAGCGCGGTCATCCCCAGGAGCAGGGCGAGCAGCGCTCCCGTGAAGGCCCTGCTCCTGAAGAGCCGGAGGTCCAGGAGCGGGGTCGCGAGCCGGTTCTGGCGGCGGACGAAGAGGACGGTGAAGGCGCCGCCGAGGGCGAAGGCGGCCGCCGCCTCCGCCGTCGGGCCGTGCGCGGCCAGCGACTTCACGCCGTAGACCAGCGGCAGCACCGCGAGCAGGAAGAGGACCACGCTCGCCGCGTCGAGCCGACCCGGCTTCGGATCGCGGTACTCGGGCAGCAGCAGCGGGGCCGTGACCAGCGCGATCAGCATGATCGGCAGGCCCATCAGGAAGACCGACCCCCACCACCAGGCCGCGAGCAGCACCCCGCCGACGACCGGGCCGATCGCGAGGCCGACCGACAGGGCGGTCACCCACATCGCGATGGCCGTGGCCCGCTGCCGGGCGTCCGTGAACATGTGGCTGATCAGGGCGAGCGTGGACGGCAGGACCGCCGCGCCGGCCACCCCGAGGAGGGCGCGGGCCGCGATCAGCGTCCCGGCGTTCGGGGCGTACGCGGCGAGCAGCGAGGCGAGCAGGAAGCCCGCCGAACCCGCCATCAGGAGCCTGCGCCGGCCGAGCCGGTCCCCGAGCGTGCCCATGCTGACGAGCGTCGCCGCGGTGAGGAATCCGTAGATGTCGGTGATCCACAGCAACTGGGCGCCGCTGGGCCGGAGATCGGCGGAGAGGTACGGGGTGGCCAGCCACAGCACCCCGAGGTCGGCCGTCATCAGGGTGACGGGGAGCAGGAGGACGGCGAGGCCGAGCCACTGCCGGGCCCCGGCCTTCGCGGGCGCGGAGGTGTCCAGGGTGGTGGTCATCGCGAGAGAACTCCTTCCAGTGCCGCGTCCGCCTCGGCCAGCAGGGCCCGGACGCGCTCCGGGCGCCGGTCCTTCGGGACTCCGGAGAGCTCGGTGCCGTACACGATCCGCACGGACGCGTCCTCGATCCCGCAGTACTCCGAGACCCCGAGGCGCAGTTGGGTGTCCACGACCGCGGACAGGCCGAGGGCCTCGATCTCCTGGGCCGACTGGCCCATGAGGGCCAGCCACAGCATCCGCTTGGCGGCCAGGCGGGGCTTGCTGCGCCCGTAGGCGAAGCCGTAGTTCCACACCCGGTCGATCCAGCCCTTGAGGACGGCGGGCGGCGCCATCCACCACACGGGGAAGACGATCACGATGTCGTCGGCGGCCAGGATGCGGTCCATGTGGGCGTGGACCTCGGGGGAGTACCTCTTCTCCCGGTCCTCCCAGTCCGGTTCGTCGGCCGGCCGGAGGACGGGGTCGAAGCCCTCGGCGTACAGGTCGAGCACGTCGACGGTCCCTCCCGCGTCCTTCAGACGGGCGTGGGCGAGGTCCGCGACCTGGGCGGTGAGCGAGTCGGAGCGGGGGTGGGCGTGGACGAGGAGGGTGTGCGGGGCCATGACGGAGGGTCCTTCGGTGGAGGAGGGAGGGGAGCGGGGCGGGTCAGAGACCGAGGCCGGAGCCGCCGCTCGCGTCGATGTTCTGGCCCGTCACCCAGCGGGCGGCGTCGGAGGCGAGGAAGCCGACGACGTCGGCCACGTCCTCCGGCTGGCCCACCCGGTCGAAGACGGAGAAGCCGGCGGCGTGCGCCTTGGCCGCGGGGTCGGCCATCCACGGGTGGATGTCGGTCTCGATCGTGCCCGGGGAGACGGCGTTGACCGTGATGCCCCGGGAGCCGAGGGTCTGGGCGAGGGTCAGGGTCAGCACCTCGACGGCGCCCTTGGACGCGGCGTACGAGGTCATGCCCGGGAAGGCGACCTTGGTGACCCCGGAGGAGATGTTGACGATCCGGCCGCCGTCGCGCAGTCGGTCGAGCCCCTGCTTGACGATGAAGAACGGCGCCTTGGCGTTGACCGCGAAGACCCGGTCGTAGTCGGCCTCCTCGACCTCGTGGATCAGTCCGGGGCCGGCGATCCCGGCGTTGTTGACGAGGATGTCGAGGCCGCCGTCCTCGCCCGCCCCGGCGTCGAAGGCGCTCCAGAGGGCCTCGGCGTCGCCGGGGACGCCCAGTTCGGCGCGGATCGCGAAGGCGCTGCCGCCGGCCGCCTCGATCGCGGCGACCGTCTCCTTCGCCGCCGTCTCGTTGCCGGCGTAGTGGACGGCGACGCGGGCGCCGTCGGCGGCGAGGCGGAGGGCGATCGCCCGGCCGATGCCCCGGCTCGCGCCGGTGACGAGGGCGGTCTTGCCGGCGAGGGTGCGGGTGTCGGTGCTCATGGCGGGCTCCTGGTGTGTGTCTGTTCCGTCGTTTCCTGCTGACGGGAACGACTCTGCCGGGAGGGTGTTCGGGTCCGGCTCGGATCCTGTTCGGGCCTGGTCAGGGCTCTGTTCGGGCCCGGTTCGGGCCGGGTTACGGTGGCCGCATGCGATTCGCGGTGCTGGGGGAGACGTCCGTACGGACCGAGGACGGGCAGCCGGTGCGGGTGCCGGAACTCAAGGTGCGGGCCCTGCTCGCGGCCCTGCTCGTGGACGCGGGCCGGCCGGTCGCGGCGTACCGGCTCGTCGACGACCTGTGGGGCGACGAACCGCCCGGCAGCCCGCTGCGGGCCCTCCAGGCCAAGGTCTCCCAACTGCGCCGCGCCCTGGACGAGGCCGAGCCCGGCGGGCGCGAGCTCGTCGTCACCCGGGCTCCCGGCTACCTCCTCGCCGTGCCCGAAGGGGCCCTGGACGCCCACCGGTTCGCGGCGCTCACCGCGCAGGCGAGGGACGCGGCGGAGCCGCGCGCCCGGGCGGAGCTGCTCGGCGAGGCCCTCAGCCTCTGGCGGGGACCGGCGTTCGCGGACTTCGCGGCGGAGCCGTTCGCCCGGGCGGCGGCCGACCGGCTGGAGGAGGAGCGGCTCTCCGCGCGCGAGACGCTGGCCGAGACGCGCCTGCTGTTGGGCGAACACGACCTGCTGGTAGGCGAGTTGGTGGAGCTCGTGGCCCGCCACCCGCTGCGCGAACGGCTGCGAGCCGTGCAGCTGCGGGCGCTGTACCGCGCCGGCCGGCAGGGCGAGGCACTCGCGGGATACGAGGAGCTGCGCGCCCTCCTCGCCGACGAGCTCGGGCTCGACCCGAGCCCCGAACTGGCCGCGCTCCACACGGCGATGCTGCGGCAGGACGCGGACCTGTCGCTTCCGGCGCCGGTGCAGGCGCCGATACCGGCGTCGGTGGCTGTGCCTATGCCTATGCCTGTGCCTGTGCCTGCGTCCGTGCCTGCGTCCGTGCCCGCGCCTCTGTCGGCACCTTCGCCGGCCGGTGGGTCCGCGCGCGGCAACCTTCCCGTGCCGCTCAGCGGGATCGTCGGCCGCGACGAGGCCGTGGCGGAGGTGACCGGGCTGCTGCGCGAGCGGCGGCTCGTCACCCTGACCGGGCCCGGCGGCGTCGGGAAGACCCGCCTCGCCGTCGAGGCGGCACGGCAGGTGGAGGAGGCGTTCCCGGACGGCGCGTGGCTCGTCGAGTTCGCCGGTGCGGGCGGCGAGCTCGCCGAGGTCGTCGCCGCCGCCCTCGAACTGCGCGACGACGGGGTGTGGGGGCTGCGGCCCGACGGGCAACGGCCGCCCACCACGGCGGAGCGGCTCGCCGAGGTCCTGCGCGGGCGGCGCGCCCTGCTCGTCCTGGACAACTGCGAGCACGTCGTCGACGAGGCCGCCTCCCTCGCCGAACTCCTGCTGCGCGCCGCACCCGGACTCGTCGTCCTGACGACGAGCCAGGAGCCGCTGGCGCTCGCGGGCGAGACGCTGTGGGCGGTGGAGCCGCTCGACGCGGACGGCGCGGTCGCGCTGTTCACGGCCCGGGCTACCGCCTCCTCACCGGGGATCACCCTCGACGCGTCGGCCCGGGAGGCGGTACGGGGCATCTGCCGCCGCCTCGACGGCATCCCGCTCGCCCTGGAGCTGGCCGCGACCCGGGTCCGCGCGCTCGGCGTGCACGGCCTCCTGGAACGGCTCGACGACCGGTTCCGGCTGCTCGACGCGGGGCTGCGCGGCGCGCCCGCCCGGCAGCAGACGCTCCGGGCGGTCATCGACTGGAGCTGGGACCTGCTGAGCGCACCGGAGCGGACCGTGCTGCGCCGCCTCGCCGTCCACGCGGAGGGCTGCACCCTGGCGGCGGCCGAGTGGGTCTGCGCGGGGGAGGGCGGCGACCCGGCGGCGGGAGATGCGGCTGCCGACGCCCGTACCGAGCGCACCGACGTGGCCGTCGCCGACGTCCTCGGGCTGCTCGTGCGGCTCGTGGACCGTTCGCTCGTCGTGGCCGTCGACGGACCGGAAGGGCCGCGCTACCGGCTGCTGGAGTCCGTGGCCGCGTACTGCCTCGAACGGCTGCGGGACGAGGGCGAGACCGAGGCCGTACGGGAACGCCACCTCGCGTACTACCTCCGCGTCGCCGAGGAGGCCGGGCCCGCCCTGCGCGGCCCCGACCAGCGCCGCCGCCTCGCCCACCTCGACGCCGAGACCCCGAACCTGCGGGCGGCCCTGGACCGGGCGCTCGCCGCGACCGGCGGCGCCGGGCCGGGTGCCGGGGCGGCGCTCCGGCTCGTCGACGCGCTCGCCTGGTACTGGATCATGCGCGGGCGGCTCGGCGAGGCGCTCCGCTCGGCGACGGCGGCGCTGCGGGCACACCCGGCCGGCGGCGAGGCCGAAGCACCCGGGCTCGCCGCCCTGCGGGCCCGCGTGGGGGTCTGGCGCACGGGACTCGCGGTCATGGGCGGCGACGGGACGGACCGGCGCCACCGGATCACGGACGCCCTGGCGGCCTACGACGCGGCCGTGACCGACGCGGCCGTGACCGACGCGGCCGTGACCGGCGCGGCCGTGACCGACACGGCCCTGACCGGCACGGTCGGCCCGACCGATGCGACGGACGCGACCCGCCCGTCCTCGACCGCCCCCACCCCCACCCCCACCTACGAAAGCGCCGCCGGCCGTCCCTGGGCCCGCTGGTTCCTCGCCCATGCGCTCTGCGGTACCGGCAGTCAGGTCGAGGGCGGTGAGCTGACCGGCAGCGCCCTCGACGGATTCCGGGCCCACGGCGACCGCTGGGGCGAGGCGGCCGCGCTCGCGGACCGCTCCGTACAGCTCCTGCTCAGGGGTGACGTGACGGGCGCGGAGGCCGACGCGGCCCGTTCGGACGCGCTGTTCGCCGAGCTCGGCGACGCGTGCTCCCGGCTGTGGACCGTGTACCCGCTCGCGACCGCCGCCGAGATCCACGGCGCGTACGAGCGCGCCGACCGTCTCAAGAGGGCCGGCCTGGCGGCGGCCGAGAGCTTCGGCCTGACGACCGAGGTGCCCGACCTGCTCGCCGGACTCGGCCGTACGGCCCTGCTCCGGGGGGATCTCGCCGAGTGCCGGACCTATCACGAGGCCGCCAGGGACCGGGCCGCCGAGGTCGGCTTCCGCGCCGGCGAGATCAACGCCGTCCTCGGGCTGGGCCTGGGCGCCCGGCGCGAGGGCCTCCACGAGGAGGCCGAGCGCCACATGCGGCAGGTCCTCGACTGGCACCGCTCGGTCGGCCTCGACTCCGCCAACGCGCTGATCCTGGCCGAGCTCGGCTTCTCGGCGCTCGCGCGCGGCGACCTGGCGCAGGCCCTGAAGCTCCAGGAGGAGGGGTACGGCACCGCTCTGACCTCGGGCGACCCGAGGGCGGTGGCGCTCGCCCTGGAGGGCCTGGCCTCCGCGCACGCCCCGGCAGGCCGGGCCCGCGGCGCCGCGCTCCTGCTCGGAGCGGCGGCCGCGCTGCGCGCCTCGACGGGCGCGCCGCTGCCCCCGGCGGAGCGCGTCGACGTCGACCGGACGGAGGCGGCGGCCCGCGCCGCCCTCGGCGAGGAGGCCTTCGCCACGGCCTTCGCCCACGGCGGGAGCCTCGCGCACGACACCGCCGTGCGCGAGGCGGCCCACGGAAGCTGAGCGCCCCCACCACCACGTTCACCAAACTGTAAGGAGTAACTACCGCTTACGTCCCTATACTCGCCCCATGCCCGACATCACCATCCGGCGCGCCACCGCCGACGACTCCAAGCGGCTGACCCGGCTCGTCCGGACCTCCGCCGCCTACCGGGGCGACTACGCCGCCATGGTCGACGGGTACCAGGTCGGCGGGGCGTACATCGAGCACCACCCCGTCTTCGTCGCCGTCGACGGGAACGACCGGGTGCTCGGGTTCTACGCCCTCCTCGTCGACGAGGCCGAGCTCGACCTCGCCTTCGTCGCCGACTCCGCCCAGGGCCTCGGCATCGGACGGCTGCTCATGGAGCACATGACCGGGCAGGCCAGGGCCGCCGGACTGCACGCCGTGCGGGTCGTCGCGCATCCGCCCGCCGAGGAGTTCTACCTGCGCACCGGCGCCGTCCGCACCGGCGTCCTCCCGCCCGCCGGACGGATCCACTGGGCCCGCCCCGAGCTGCGGTACGACATCGCGTGACCGCCACCCAGGAAACCCGGGAACAGGCCCGCCGCAGGGTCTTCGCCGACCTCACACCGCTGCGGACCTCCGCCGACTACCGCCGCCTCTGGTTCGGGAGCACCGTCTCCTGGGTCGGCCAGGGCATGACCGCCCTCGCCGTCTCCCTCCAGGTGTACGAGATCACCCGCTCGCCCTTCTCCGTCGGGCTCGTCGGGCTGTTCTCCCTCGTCCCGCTCGTCGTCTTCGGGCTGTACGGCGGCGCCGTCGCCGACACCGTCGACCGCCGCAAGCTCGGCCTCGCCAGCGCCCTCGGCTCCGCCGTCCTCTCCATCGCCCTCGCGGGCGCCGCGTTCGCGGGCTTCCACCGCGTCTGGTTCCTCTACGGGATCGTCGCCCTCCAGGCCGTGTGCGCCGCGCTCAACTCGCCCGCCCGCACCTCGATGATCCCCCGGCTCCTGCCGCCCGAGCAGCTGCGCGCCGCCAACGCGCTCAACTCGATGGTGATGACCTTCGGCACGCTCGTCGGGCCCAGTCTCGGCGGCCTGATCGTCGGCGTCGCCGGCTACCAGACCGCGTACCTCGTCGACGCCCTCGCCTTCTCCGCGAGCCTCTACGCGATGTGGCGGCTGCCGTCCATGCTCCCGGAGCGGACCGGGAGCAAGCGGGCATCGGTCCTCGACGGGCTGCGCTTCCTCGCCACCCGCCCCAACCTGCGCATGACGTTCTTCTCCGACTTCTGCGCGATGATCCTGGCCCACCCCCGCGCCCTGTTCCCGGCCGTCGCCGTCCTCTGGTACGGCGGGGACGCGAAGACCACCGGACTCCTCGTCGCCGCGCCCGCGTTCGGGGCGCTCCTCGGCGGCGTCCTCTCCGGCTGGCAGGGGCGGATCCGCCACCACGGGCAGGCGATCCTGATCGCCGTCGCCTGCTGGGGCACCGCCATCGCCGTCTTCGGGCTGACCCGGAACCTCTGGCTCGGGCTGCTCCTGCTCGCGCTCGCCGGCTACTCCGACACCGTCTCGATGATCTTCCGGAACACGATGATGCAGGTCGCCGCGCCCGACGAGATGCGGGGCCGGCTCCAGGGCGTCTTCATCGTGGTCGTCGCGGGCGGGCCCCGGCTCGGCGACTTCCTCGCGGGCTCCGTCGCCGACCTGACGTCCCCGGCCGTCGCCATCACGGGCGGCGGCATCGCCTGCGTCCTCGCCGTCGGCGTGCTGGCCCTCTACGGCCGCCGTTTCCGCCGGTACGACGCACTCGACCCCACTCCGTGAGGCTCCGTGCGGGTTTCGACCCGAACCGGCGCTCCTGACCTGGCGGTTGGCCGCCACGGCACATAACCGCCAGGAGTAATCGGGGTCAACTCCCGCCCCACAGGCCAAGACTCCTCGCGGCACCCGGAAAACCCCCTACCCCGGGTCCGCGAGGAGTTTCGTCGATGACGTCGAGGATCACCCCCTTCGGCAGAGGGAGGGCCGGCCTGTTCGCCGCCGGCATCTCCCTCGTCATGCTCTCGGCCGGGCAGACCGCCGCAGCGCCGGGCGCCACCACCCCCGTACCCGCGACCTTCACCGGGGCCAAGGGCACGGGCACCAGCACCACCGTCACCCTCGTCACCGGCGACCGCGTCACCGTCACCGACCTGGGCGACGGCAAGCAGACCGTCACCGTCGACCGGGCCGAGGGCGCCACCGGCGCGATACGCACCCAGGTCGTCGACGGACGCGTCACGGTCGTCCCCGACGAAGCCGCCCCCTATCTGGCATCCGGTGCGCTCGACCCCCGCCTCTTCGACGTCACGGGCCTCGTCGAGCAGGGCATCACCGGCGAACTGCCGCTGATCGTCACCTACGGAGCCAAGGGTGCCCGGGCCGCCGCCCCCGCCCCGCGCGGCGCCGAGACCGTCCGCGCCCTCCCCAGCATCGGCGGCGCGGCCGTCACCGCCACCGACCCCGCCGCCTTCTGGCAGGACTTCACCGGACCCAAGGCCCGCACCGCCGCCGCCCCCGGCAAGGTCTGGCTCGACGGCCGCGTCGAGGCCGCCATGGCCGACTCCAACGCCCAGATCGGCAGCCCGAAGGCCTGGGAGGCCGGGCTCACCGGCAAGGGCGTCAAGGTCGCCGTCCTCGACACCGGCGCCGACCTCGGCCACCCCGACCTGGCGGGCCGGGTCGCCGAGAGCAAGTCCTTCATCGAGGGCCAGGAGGTCGCCGACCGCGACGGCCACGGCACGCACGTCACCTCCACCGTCGGCGGCTCCGGCGCCGCGAGCGACGGCAAGGAGAAGGGCGTCGCCCCCGGCGCCACCCTCGCCGTCGGCAAGGTCCTCAGCGACGAGGGCTCCGGCACCGAGTCGCAGATCATCGCCGGCATGGAGTGGGCCGCCAAGGACATCGACGCGAAGATCGTCTCGATGAGCCTCGGCTCCCGCGAACCGAGCGACGGCACCGACCCGATGGCCCAGGCCGTCAACACCCTCACCGCCGAGACCGGCGCCCTCTTCGTCATCGCCGCAGGCAACTCCGGGGCCCCCGGCTCCATCGGCTCGCCCGGCGCCGCCGACTCCGCGCTCACCGTCGGCGCCGTCGACTCCGCCGACGAGGCCGCCTACTTCACGAGCCAGGGCCCCCGCTACGGCGACCAGGCACTCAAGCCCGACCTCTCGGCCCCCGGCGTCGGCATCCTCGCCGCCCGCTCCCAGCTCGCCGGCGGCAGCGGCCTCTACACGTCCATGAGCGGTACGTCGATGGCGACCCCGCACATCGCCGGCGTCGCCGCGCTGCTCGCCGAGAAGCACCCCGACTGGACCGGCGCCCAGCTCAAGAACGCCCTCATGTCCTCGTCGAAGACGCTCGACGCCTCCGCGTACGCCCTCGGCGCCGGCCGGGTCGACGTGGCCGCCGCGATCGCCGCGAACGTCACCGCCACCGGCTCCGCCGACCTCGGCTTCGCCTCCTGGCCGTACGAGGAGAACAAGCCGGTCACGAAGACCGTCACCTACACCAACTCCTCCGACGCCCCCGTCGAGTTGAACCTCGCCGTCGAAGGCATGCCGGCCGGGGTCGCCGCCCTCGCCGACACCGCCCTCACCGTCCCCGCCCACGGCTCCGCGAGCACCACCGTCACGGGCGACGGCGGCAAGGCCCCCGTCGGGCGGTCCTCCGGCCGGATCACCGCCACCGCCGGCGGCGCGCCCGTCGCGCACACCGCGCTCGGCCTGGTCAAGGAGGAGGAGCGCTACACCCTCACCGTCCACGTCAAGGACCGCGACGGCGCCCCCACCGCAGCCTTCCTCGGCATGAAGAAGCTGACCCCGGGCGAGGACCCCTTCCCGGCGGCCGTCGGCGACTCCGGCACCGTCGAACTGCGCCTCAAGCCCGGTACGTACACCGTCGACACCTTCCTCGACGTGCGCGGCTCGCACGGCGCGGACTCCCTCGGCCTCGGCTTCCTCGCCTCCCCGGAGGTCGTCCTCGACCGCGACCGCGAGATCACCCTCGACGGACGGCAGCTGCGCGAGATCCGCGCCGAGGTCGAGAAGCGGACCGAGACCCGGCAGCTCCTCATGGAGTACGACCGCAAGGCGAACGGGACCTCCTACACGGACATCGTCCAGGTCCCCATGACCTACGACTCGCTCTTCGCCGCCCCGACCGCGCCCGTCACCGACGGCACCTTCGAGTACCGGACCGTCTGGCGCCTCGGCAAGCCGATGGTGGAGGCGAGCGTCGACGGCGTCCGTCTCTCCGGCGCCACCGTCCAGGGCGGTACGACCCTCCTCGAAGGCCGCCACCGCCTCGGCCTCGTCGACGCGGGCACCGGCACCCCCGCCGAGTACACGGGCAAGAACGCCACCGGCAAGGCCGTCCTCGTCCGGCTCACCGCCGGCGCCGACCCGACGCAGCTCGCCCAGACCGCCCAGGACGCGGGCGCCAAGGCCCTGTTCGTCACCGACGACCAGCCGGGCCGGCTGATGAAGTGGTTCGGCACCGCCGACTACGAGGACCGGCCGCTCTCCGTCGCCACCGTCAACAGCGCCGACGCGAAGCGGCTCGCCGCCGGCGCGGCCCGGGGCCAGCGCGTCGACCTGACCGGCACCCGCTTCACCCCGTACACGTACGACCTCTCCGAGGGCCACCCCCGCGCCATCGGCAAGGACCTCGTCTTCCGGCCCGACGAGGACGAACTGGCCACGATCCGTTCCACCTTCCACGCGCCGACCAAGCGCGCGGAGCTGGGCGGCGAGTTCCGCTACTCGATCACCGACACCTTCCCGATCGGCGTCGGCTTCAAGGAGTGGATCGCCTTCCCGGCCGAGCGCACCGAGTACGTCTCCACCGGCACCGGCCAGCGCTGGCACGAGTCCGTCGACCTCGGCGACTCCCTGGAGGAGCGCGGCGGCACCCCGTCCTACAAGGGCGGCAGCCGTGTCGACCTCGACTGGTTCGGCCCCGTCTGGCACCCGTGGCTCGGCACCGGCCTCGGCTGGGGCCAGCAGCGCACCGGCAACGACCTGCGCTTCAACACCCCCGGCTGGGGCGACTCGGGCACCGACCACACCGGCTTCGGCAACGTGTGGAGCGACCCGACGATGAGCCAGTACACCGAGGTGTACGTCGACGGCGTCCGCGTCGACCGGAAGAAGAGCTCCGGCGCCTACGCCTGGGACGCCCCGGCGCAGGAGGCCGCCTACAGGGTCGTCACCGACACCGCGCTCGACCCGGCCCGCTGGCGGCTCGCGACCAAGGGCCACTCCGAGTGGACCTTCCGCTCGGCCGAGACCCCGAACGACCGGATCACCTACCTGCCGATGCTCAACCTCGGCTTCGACCTGGACACCGACCTCAACGGCGACGTCCGGGCCGGAAGCAGGCTGCCCGTGCGGACCTTCGCCGAGTACGTGGACGGCGCGTCCGGCACCGGCACGATCACCGGCGGCACCCTGGACGTCTCCTACGACGAGGGGAAGACCTGGACGAAGGTCGCCCTCAAGCCCTCGTGGCGCGGCGCCTCCTGGAGCGGTGAGCTGCGCATCCCGGCCGGGGCGGCCTCCGTCTCGCTGCGGGCGGGCGCGAGCGACGACCAGGGAGGGACGGTCACCCAGGAACTGATCCGCGCGCTCGGCGTGAAGTAGCCGAACCTGTGCGAGGCCGGGCCCCGGTGAGCCGGGGGCCCGGCCTCTTCCTTCTTCTTCCTTCTTCTTCCTTCTTCTTCCTTCTTCTTCCTTCTTCTTCCTGCGCCTTCCTCGTCAACGAGCGGCGGGGAGCGCCTTCTTCAGGACCTTGCCCATGTCGTTGCGGGGGAGCGCGTCGAGGTAGCGCACCACCCGGGGCCGCTTGTGCGGGGCGAGCAGGCCCGCGACGTGCTCCGCGAGCTCCGCCTCCGCCGGGGGCGCCGAGGCGTCCGCCGGCACCACCCAGGCCACGATCCGCTCGCCCAGGTCCGGGTCCGGCTCGCCCGTCACGGCCGCCTCCCGCACACCGGGGTGGTCGAGCAGCGCGTTCTCGATCTCGCCCGCCCCGATCTTGTATCCACCGCTCTTGATCAGATCGGTCGCCTTGCGGCCCACGAGACGCACCGCGCCGTCCGCCTCACGGACCGCCATGTCGCCGGTGCGGAACCAGTCGCCGTCGAAGGCCGCGGCCGTCGCTTCCGGCCGGTTCAGATAGCCGGAGAAGAGGTTCGGGCCGCGGACCTGCACCTCGCCGACCGTCTCCCCGTCGAGCTCCTTCAGGACGGAGCCGTCCTCGTCCACCAGACGCAGGTCGACACCCGCGAGCGGGGTTCCGACGGTTCCCGGCCGGGGCTCGCCGCCCGGCCGCACGCCGGTGTTCATGAGCGTCTCGGTCATCCCGTACCGCTCGACCACCGCCCGGCCCGTCGCCGCCGTGATCCGCTCGTGGTCGTGGACCGGCAGCGCCGCCGAACCCGAGACGAGGAGCCGCGCCCCCGCCAGCGCCTCCGCGAGGCGGGCGTCCTCGCCGAGCGCGTCCGCGATCCGGTGGTACATCGTCGGTACGCCGAACAGCATCGTGCCGCCCCCGGCACCCAGCTCCCGCGCGACGCCCTCCACCGAGAACGCGCCCAGGTGCCGGACCTCGCCGCCCCGCCGCAGCGGGCCCAGGATGCCGAGGATCAGCCCGTGGACGTGGAACAGCGGCAGCGCGTGCACGAGCACGTCGTCCGCCGTCCACGCCCAGGCCTCGGCCAGCGCGTCGAGAGAGGCGGCGATCGCCCGCCGGGAGAGCACGACGCCCTTCGGGGGGCCGGTGGTGCCCGAGGTGTAGACGACGAGGGCGGGGGACTCGGCGTCGTCCGGTTCCGCCACCGGGGCCGCGGGCCCGTCCGCAGGCGCCAGGTCCACGTCGATCCGGGGGAGCGCGGCGAGCCCGGCCGGCAGCTCGTCCCCCGGAGCCGCGAGCACCGCGCCCGGCGCGCTGTCGCCCAGGATGTGCGCCAGCTCCCGCTCGCCCGTGCGCGGATTGAGCGGTACGGCGGGCACACCCGCGAGCAGGGCGGCCACCACCGCGACCGCCGTGTGCGCGCTCGGCGTGGCCCAGACGGCGACCCGGCCCGTACCCCCGATCCGTACCGCCAGGGCACCGGCCGCGCGGGCCAGTCCGGCGTACGTCAGCATGTCCGGGCCGCAGCGCAGCGCGGGCCGGTCGGACGGGGCCGCCAGGGCGGGGAAGAGCGCACTCACCGGTCGTACTCCTCGGGTCGATGTCGAGGTCGAGGGTTGCCCGGTGAATTCTGCCCGCCCGTCAGGGCCGGCGGACTGTGATCTTCGTCGGCTCGGGCTCCGGCGCCTCCCCGCCCGGCCGGATCCCGCGCATCCGCCCGTACGCGTACACACAGCCCGCGAGCGCCAGGTCCGAGAGGAGCATGAAGCCGATCGAGTACGAGTCCTTGGCGCTGTAGATCGCGCCCATCACCAGCGGCGGCACGAAGCCGCCGAGGCCGCCCATCGCGCCGACGATGCCGGTGACGCTGCCGACCTGGGCCTGCGGTGTGACCTGGGAGACCAGGGCGAAGACGGAACCGCTCGCCGTGCCGAGACCGGCGGCCATGACGAGCAGGGCGATCGTGCCGCCCGGGTTCAGCTTCGGGTCGAAGGCCTGGACGATCGCGAAGACGGCCACCACGCCGAGCGCGCAGGCCGTCACGACCGCCGGGTGGACCCGGTCCGAGAGCCAGCCGCCGATCGGCCGGAAAGTGACGGTGACCAGGGCGAAGCCGGCGGCCTTGGTGCCCGCGTCCGTCGGGTCGAGCTCGTACCAGGTCTTCAGGTACGTCGGCAGGTAGACGCCGAAGGCGACGATGCCGCCGAAGCCGATCGCGTACAGCGCCGACAGCTCCCACGTCACCCGCAGCCGCCCCGCCGCGCCGAGCCGGCTCGCGAGGGAGGCGGTGGGCACGGGCCGGTCGGGGCGGTCGGTGATGAAGAGGGCGGCCAGCACCGCGTACACGGCGAGCGCGATCGCCACCACGATGAAGGGGAGGTTCTCGCCGTGCTTGGCGATCCGGGGCGTGAAGTAGCCGGACAGCGCCACGCCGCCCATGCCCATGCCGAACACACCGAGCGCGAGACCGCGCTTGGCCGGCGGGAACCAGGAGTTGACCAGCGGGATGCCGATGGCGAACGTCGTGCCGCCGAGGCCGAGGAGGAAGGCGACGCCCAGCATCAGGGCGTAGCTGTCCTTGGCGACGATCAGGAGGAGCACGGGGACGATCGTCAGCGCCGAGACGACCGGGAACATCAGCTTCGCGCCGTACCTGTCGGTCAGGGCGCCCGCCGGGATGCGACCGACCGAGCCGACCAGGACGGGCACCGCGACGAGCAGCGACTGCTGGAACGAGCTGAGTTCGAGCCGGTCGCCGTACCAGCTCGCGATCGGCGCGATCAGGTCCCACGCCCAGAAGGTGAGCGTGAAGCCGATGGTGGCCATCACCAGATTGCGGTAGGCCGCCGCTGTCGGGGGATTGGTCTCGGTGTCCACGCCTCCAGTCAAGATCCGGACGGGGGTCGCGGCGCGCCGGACTGCTCCGTACGGGGTGTGCGTCCGGGAGGTGTGCCGGGGTGCGCCGGGGGGACACGCAGGGGATGTGCCGGATACACGTGGGGAGTGGGCCCTACGGCCAGACGACCGTGGTCGGCGGGGTCCCGTCGTCCTCGACCCGGAGCCGTACGCCGTCGCCCTCGCCGCCGGCCGTCACCTCGACCGTGATCGCGGTGATCCCGGACCGTCGGTGGGCCGTCGCGAGCGCCCCGCGCAGGGCGGCGAGGAGCTTCCCGGCCTCCTCGTCCTCGACGAGCGTGTCGACCGCGCCCGAGAAGTGCACGGACGGCTGGAAGCCGAGCAGGGCCGCCGCCCCGCCGGTCTCGCGCAGGACCCGGCCGCGGAAGGAGGTCGGCGCGTCCGCCGGAGGCTGCTGGAGCGCGAAGATGGTCGTCCGGACCTCCTGGATCGTCGAGTCCAGCTCGTCCACGGCCCGGCCGAGGAGCGCGCTTTCGTCGAAGTCGTCTGAGCCGTCGGAGTTGTCGGAGCTGCCGGGGCTTTCGGTGTCGCTGGTGCCCTCGGAGCTTTCGGAGCCGCCGGATCCGGACGTGCCGGACGTGCCGGACGTGGCGGTCGCGCGCCGGCGGGTCGACTCCAGCATCATCTCCGTGGCGAACAGCCGCTGGACGACCAGGTCGTGCAGGTCCCGCGCGATCCGGTCCCGGTCCTCGTACACCGCGAGCCGCTCCCGGTCGTGCCGGGCGTCCGCGAGGACCAGCGCGAGCGCCGCCTGCGAGGCGAACTGCGAGGCCAGCAGGCGGTCCACCGCCGAGTACGGCGCGCCGCCGCGCCGCCGGGGGAGAGCGAGCGTGCCGATGAGCTTCCCGCCGCTCTGGAGGGGCAGCATCATCGACGGGCCGAAACGGGACCGGACATGGGTGGTCATCCGGGGGTCCGTCGCCGAGTCCTCCACGAAGACGGGCTCCCCGCCGAGGAGCTGGACGAGGACGGGGGAGCCGGGCGCGATCGTCGTGCCGACCAGATCGCCGGGGTCGTCGTTGGTCGAGGCGGCGACGATCTCCATCCCGCCCTCCGGGGTGGGCTGGAGGACGACACCGGCCGAGGCGTCGGCGAGGATCCTGGCCTGTTCGGCGACGGTCATCAGGGCGTTCTCGGCGGACTCGCCGGTGAGGAGGGCGGTCGTCACGGCCGCCGCGCCCTCGATCCAGCGCTCCCGCTGCCGGGTCGTCTCGTACAGGCGGGCGTTGCCGATGGCGATCCCGGCCTGGGAGGCGAGGATCCGGAGGAGGGTGAGGTCCTGGTCGGTGAAGGCGCCCGTCCCCTTCTCGGCGAGGTAGAGATTGCCGAAGACCTGTGTGTGGACCCGGATCGGGACGCCGAGGAAGGTGCCCATCTTCGGGTGGCCCTCGGGGACTCCGGACGAGCGCGGATCGGATGCCAGGTCGTCGATCCGCAGCGGCTGCGGGTCCTGGCTCAGGACGCCGAGCAGACCGGTGTGACCGTCGGGGAGCGCGCCGACGCGCTGCCGCTCCTCGTCGGTCATGCCGCAGGTGAAGAGATCGGTGAGCCGGCGGCGCTCGGGGTCGACGACCCCGAGCGCCCCGTAGCGGGCCCCCGTCAGTCCGGCCGCCGAGTCCACGAGGTGCTGGAGGGTGGCGTGGAGTTCGAGATCCGTACCGACGCTGAGAACCGCTTCGAGCAGCAAGGGCAGGACCGTGCCGTCCTCGTCCACGTCGCCCCCGTCCACGTCACTGTCCTCGTCCATGATCGTCACGGTCTCATTGTCGTACGAATCGCATGATTCGGGCGCCGATGGGGGTCGGATAGGGGCCGTAAGGGGGCGAATAGGGGCAGATCGGGGGTCGATCGGGGATCGAAGGCGGGTCGAGGCGGGGCGAGGCGGGTCGAAGGCGGGTCAGTCGACGTCGGCGAGCGGGTCGCGCACCGACAGCGGGTCGAGGACCATCGGCTGGACCTTGCCCTCCAGCATCGCGCCGAGCCCCATGACCGCGCACACGTCGGGCCGTTCGGCGATGTGCACCGGCATGCCGGTCGCCTCGCGCAGCATCTGGTCGAGGCCCGGCAGCAGAGCGCTGCCGCCGACCATCATGATCCCGCGGTCCGCGAGGTCGGCCACCAGGTCCGGCGGGCAGTCGCGCAGCACCTTCCCGATGCCGTCGAGGACCGCCGTCAGCGGGGTGTGGATCGCCTCCCGCACGGCGGCGGTGTCGACGGTCACCGAGCGGGCCAGGCCCGTGGCGACGTCCCGGCCGTGGATCTCGGTGGAGGCCGGGCCGTGCGGGGTCAGGCCGTTGCCGCTGAGGGCGAGCTGGAGCGGTCTCACCGACTGGCTCGGCAGCATCAGTTCGTGGTGGTGGCGCAGGTGCTGGATGACGGCGTGGTCGATGGCGTCGCCGCCGATCGGCATCCGCTCGGCCGTGACGATCGAGCCGAGCGAGAGGACCGCGACCTGCGTGGTCGCCGCCCCGCACACCAGGATCATGGTGGCGGTCGGCTGCTCGACCGGGAGCCCGCAGCCCACGGCCGCGGCGATCAGCGTGTCGACCAGCTCGACCCTGCGTGCCCCGAGACCGACGAGCGTCTCCACGGCGGCGCGCTGCGCCAGCGGGTCGCTGTCGTGGGGCGTGCACGCCGCCGCGCGCAGCCGCGGCTTGCGGCGGAGCTGCCGGCGCAGCTTCTCGCCCAGGAGGTGGCGGAGCATCCGCTGTGCCATCTCGATGTCGACGACCGTGCCGCCGGAGACGGGTCGGGCGACCCGGATGTAGTCGGGGGTGCGGCCCGTCATCTTCTCCGCCAGCGCGCCGACGGCGATCAGCGCTCCTGTACGGGTGTTGACGGCGGCGACGCTGGGCTCGTCGACGACGAGTCCGGCGCCCTTGACGAAGACCCGGGTGCGCGCGGCCCCCAGGTCGACGGCGACATGGCAACGGCGCAGTTGCTCAAGGCTGACGGTCACGGCGGATCCTCCGGGATGCGGTGCTGGCACGGGCGAGGTGTTTCGCGTTGCGCGGTCCTGTTCGCATCGTGCGACCGCCCCGGGCCCGGCGCGCGCTGGGCTGAGCCGCCCGGGGCCACCGCCGAGTCCCGGAAATGCGCGGGAAGAGCGGCCGGAGGGGCATGGGGAGGGCACGGGAAGGGTGTTGGAAGCGTGCCCGGAAGGAGGCCCGGCGCGGCCCGAGACGATCCTGACCGAAGCGGGAGAATCGCGACGCACCGCCGACGACCTGCGGTTTCCTCACAGGATCCTCACTTCCGCGCCTACCTGTCGCCGCACCGCGCCGCATAGCCTGCGGGCCCCATGGACTACTGCCACGCGTGCCGGCGGCATCTCAACGGGGCCCTCGCCTGTGCCGGGTGCGGGACCCCCGTCGAGGAACTGCGGTACGAGACCCCCCACGCGCCCGTTCCGCCCGCAGAGCCCGAGTACGTCTACGAACTGGACGTCGTCGAGCCGCCGCGACCCGCCACGGGTGGCCGTCGCGCCGCCCGAACCGCCGCGCGGGGCCGGTCCGCCTCGCGCGGGAGCAGACGGGCGCGGGCGCGACGGGGGCGGTCGGTGCTGCTGGGGACGGTGGGCCTGGTCCTCGCGGCCGGGTCACTGGGCGTGGCGCAGCTGGCCCTGGAGGAACCGGAGGCGAGCGGCGCGGCCACGGCCGTGCGGGAGCAGGAGGTCGTCGAGACCTCGATACCGCCCGTTCCTCCCGAGAGCACCGAGAGCCCGGAGGTCACCGAGAGCGCCGGCCCGCCGGACGGCTCCGGCCCGTCCGAGGTCACGGTGGCGCCGAGTACGCACACTCCCACCCGCGACCACCAGGTGGGCACGGGGTCCGGCACGGGATCCGGCTCCGGTACGGGCACGGGGTCCGGTTCCGGCTCCGGTTCCGGCACGGGTTCGGGTTCCGGTACGGGATCCGGTTCCGGTACGGGGGAGGGGGCCGGCGGCACTCCGGCCGAATCGCCGACGCCGACCGGGCCGCCGGCGTCCCCGTCCTCCGCCGCCCCCGACGTCCCGCAGCCCGGCACGCCGACCGCCTCGCGCACGGCGAAGGCGACGCCCACGGGCACCGGGCCCACTCCGAGCGGCTCACCGTCCGGAACGGCGACGGCGACGGCCTCGCCGAGCCCCACGCCGACCCCCACCCCGACCCCGGAATGCACCCGCTTCCTCTGGTGGTGCGTCTGAGGACGCGCCGGGCCGGGGCGCGTCCCGTGCCGGACCGCTCCCGGCCGACGGACCGCTCCCGGCCGACGGACCGTCTCTAGACGACGTCCTCGCCGAGCATCCGCCTCAGCAGGTCCCGCAGGAGGGTCCGCTCGACCTCGGTCAGCTCGCCGAGGGGCTCGCGGGCGAAGTCCAGCGACTCGCGCAGCCGCCGGGCGGTGTCCTGGCCCTCGTCCGTGGGGACGGCCAGCTTGACCCGCCGGTCGTCGGGGTCGGGCCGGCGCTCGACCAGGCCGCGGGCCTCCAGGCGGTCCACGATCCCCGTGATGTTGGACGGCTCGCACTTCAGCTTCTGGGCGATCCTGCGCATCGGCAGCGGATCGAGCGAGAGCAGCCCGAGGACCCGGGCCTGCGCGCCGGTCAGCGAGTGCTGAGCGGCCGCCTGCTCGTACTCCTCGTAGTAGCGCGCCACGACCGTGCCGATCAGCTCGACGACTTCGAGGGTCAGGGGGTCCGTGCGTGAGGTGGCCATGAGCATCATCCTACCCAGATACTTGACAACATGAAATATCAAGGCGCATGGTTGTTTCAGTCAGTGAAACATTTGCGTTCTGAAGCTTTGCCTGGAGGCCGTGCTCATGTCCGTTCTTCCCGCGTCCAGCCGTGAGTGGCACCTCGTCGCCCGTCCGCACGGCTGGCCGACCGCCGCGGACTTCGCCCTGCGCGAGGTCCCGGTGACCGAGCCCGCCGAGGGCCGCATCCTCGTGCGCAACCTGCACTTCTCCGTCGACCCGTACATGCGCGGCCGGATGAACGACGTGAAGTCGTACATCCCGCCGTTCCAGCTGGACCACCCGATGGACGGCGGCGCGGTCGGCGAGGTCGTCGCGTCCAACGCGGAGGGCTTCGCCGTCGGCGACCACGTCCTGCACGGGCTCGGCTGGCGCGAGTACGCGGACGTCCCGGCGCAGCACGCGACCAAGGTCGACCCGGCGCTCGCCCCCCTCTCCGCCTACCTCGGCGTGCTCGGCATGACCGGCCTCACGGCCTACGCGGGCCTCTTCGAGGTCGCCTCCTTCAAGGAGGGCGACACCGTCTTCGTCTCCGGCGCGGCCGGGGCGGTCGGCAGCCAGGTCGGCCAGATGGCGCGGCTCAAGGGCGCCTCCCGGGTCATCGGCTCCGCCGGCTCCGACGAGAAGGTGAAGTTCCTCGTCGAGGAGCTCGGCTTCGACGCGGCCTTCAACTACAAGAACGGCCCGGTCAAGGACCAGCTCCGCGAGGCCGCCCCGGACGGCATCGACGTCTACTTCGACAACGTCGGCGGGGACCACCTCGAAGCCGCGATCTCCTCGCTCAACGTGCACGGCCGCGCCACCATCTGCGGCATGATCGCCCAGTACAACGACACGGAGCCGGTCCCGGGACCGCGCAACATGGCGATGATCATCGGCAAGCGGCTCCGCCTTCAGGGCGTCCTCGTCGGCGACCACTACGGCCTGCAGAACCAGTTCGTCCAGGAGGTCGGCGGCTGGCTCGGCTCCGGCGAGCTCAAGCACCGCGAGACCTTCGTCGACGGCATCGAGAGCGGCGTGGACGCCTTCCTCGGACTGCTGCGCGGGGACAACACCGGAAAGATGATCGTCTCGGTGAACCGCTAGTCTTCCCTCAGCCGCCGCGATCGTGGGCGCGAGTCGCGGCGAACCGATGAAGGAATGACCAGCATGTCCATTCAGCACTCCGACGTTGTCTACACCGCCATCGCCACCGCCGAGAACGGCCGTGACGGCCGGGTCGCCACCGACGACGGTCAGCTCGACGTCGTCGTGAACCCGCCCAAGGCGATGGGTGGCTCCGGTGCGGGCACGAACCCCGAGCAGCTCTTCGCGGCCGGCTACAGCGCCTGCTTCCAGGGCGCGCTGGGTGTCGTCGCCCGCAACGAGAACGCCGACGTGTCCGGCTCGACGGTCACCGCCGAGGTGGGCATCGGCAAGAACGACGACGGCTTCGGCATCATCGTCAAGATCTCGGCGACCATCCCGAACGTGGACGCCGAGACCGCCAAGAGCCTGATCGAGAAGGCCCACCAGGTCTGCCCGTACTCCAAGGCGACCCGCGGCAACATCACGGTCGAGCTCGCAGTCTGAGCTCCGGACCGGCACACTGAGTGAGGGCCGCACCCCGACCGACCGGGGTGCGGCCTTCACTGCGTCCGGCCGTGGGCGGCCCCTCACCGCGTCCGCGGCGGTGCCCCGAGGCCGCTCCGGGACGCGTCAGGCCCCTCCGACCGGCCCCAGTAGGGTGAACCCATGCGTGATCTCGGGGTGGGTTTCAGATACCTGGTACAGGGCCAGAAGTGGGTGGGCCGGCACGGACGGTGGTTCGGATTCGGGCTGTTGCCCGGGCTCGTGACCCTCGTCCTCTATGTGGGCGCGCTCGTCGGTCTCGGCTACGGAGCCGACGACCTGGCGGCCTGGGCGACGCCGTTCGCCGACGACTGGAGCTCGCCCTGGCTCGGGCTCCTCCGGTCCACGGTCACCGGCCTGGTCTTCGCCTTCGGGCTCTTCCTCGCGGTCATCACCTTCACCGCCGTCACCCTCCTCGTCGGCCAGCCCTTCTACGAGTCCCTCTCCGAAGAGGTCGACCGCAGTCAGGGCGGCGACGTGCCCGAGTCCGGGCTCCCGCTCTGGCGCGAGCTGTGGATCTCGGCCCGTGACAGCCTGCGGGTCCTGCTGAGGGTCGCGTTCTACGGCGTCCTGCTCTTCGCCTGCGGTTTCATCCCGGTGATCGGCCAGACGGTCGTCCCCGTCCTCGGCTTCTGCGTCTCCGGCTTCTTCCTCGCCGAGGAGCTCACGGCCGTCGCGCTCCAGCGCCGGGGCGTCGAGCTCAAGGAGCGGCTCACGCTGCTGCGCGGCCGCCGCATGTTGACCCTCGGCTTCGGCGTGCCGCTGACCCTCGCCTTCCTGGTGCCGTTCGTCGCCGTCTTCCTCATGCCCGGCGCCGTCGCCGGAGCCACCCTGATGGCCCGCGACCTGCGCGGCGAGACGGCCGGCGACGACCGGGACGGCGACTCCCAGGAAAACGATCAAGAACGCGGCAACCTTCCGTCCTTCGGTGGCGACAAGGGGGTGCACCACCTCCCCCACTGAGGAAAGAAGCCCCATGACGTCACACAAGCGGAAGACCGGCCGCCGCCGCGCGGTCGTCGGCGGCCTGAGCGCCCTCGGCATCACCGGCGCGGCGATCGTCACCAGTACGCTCCTCGCCCCCGCGGGTGCGGCGACGCTGCCCGCCTGGCCCCAGGCCAAGGGCAGTACGCCGGTCGCCACGACCATCGAGGTCTCGGGCACTTATGACGGCAAGCTCAAGCGCTTCGCCGGCACCGGGGAGCTCGGCTCCGACGGGCAGAGCGAGAGCCAGCAGCCCCTCTTCGTCCTCAAGGACGGCGCGACCCTCAAGAACGTGGTCATCGGCACCCCCGCCGCCGACGGGGTCCACTGCCTCGGCAGCTGCACCCTCCAGAACGTCTGGTGGGAGAACGTCGGCGAGGACGCCGCCACCTTCAAGGGCACCTCGAAGACCGCGGTGTACGCGGTCCAGGGCGGCGGCGCGAAGGGCGCGTCCGACAAGGTCTTCCAGTTCAACGGCGCCGGCAAGCTGGTCGTGAACAAGTTCCAGGTCGCCGACTTCGGCAAGCTGGTCCGCTCCTGCGGCAACTGCAAGAAGCAGTACCCGCGCACGATCCTGATCAACGACGTCGACATCACCACGCCCGGCAAGTCGATCGTCGGCGTCAACGCCAACTACGGCGACACCGCGAGCCTGCGCAACATCCGGATCCACGGCGACACCAAGAAGAAGATCAAGCCGTGCACCCGCTTCACCGGCAACAACACCGGCAAGGAGCCGAAGGAGATCGGCACGGGCCCGGACGGCACCAGCTGCCGCTACGCGGCCGGAGACCTGTCGTACGACTAGGCGTACACCCCCGGTCCCCGGCGTCTTCAGGCGTCGAGGACCGGGTGCAGTTCCGGTCGGGCGTCCCACCACTCCCGGTAGAAGGCGTTGTTGCCGACGTTCGCCAGGTAGGCGTGGACCGCCGCCCGGTACAGCTGCTCCGCCTGCCGAGCGGGGACCGCCGCCCTGTTCCAGGCCAGCCGGATCCGGCCCAGGACCGGGTCGCCCTCCAGGGGGCGCAGGACCGTGCCCTCCGCGTACGGGGCCGTCGGCTGGCTCATGGAGATGGCCCGGCCCGAGGCGATCAGGTCGTAGTGCATCTTCCGGTCGGCGACCCGGTGCCGCAGTGAGGGCGTGAACCCGGCCTTCGCACAGGCGGCGACCAGCGCCTCGGGCCCGCCGTCGTCGTCCTCCACCAGCGTCATCCAGTCCTCGCCGGCCAGCTCGGCCAGCGCGATCCGCTCCTTCCCGGCCAGCGGGTGCGCGGCCGAGAGGCGCACGCAGAACGGCTCCTTGGGCACCAGGGTCCTGGCCGTGGTGCCCTCGGGCAGGGCGACCTCGTGCTCGTTGACCTCCCCGTACAGGACGGCGTCGTACCGGCCCGCGCCGAGCTGCCGGGTCAGGGTGGTCGCCGAGTGCTCCACGGTCACCGCGATGTCCTGACCGGCCATCACCCGCTCCAGCTGCCCGAGCAGTCCGTCGACCAGGACGAGCAGGATGCAGCCGAGCCGCAGGGGGGTGCCGGGGGCGACGGCCCGCGCCCCGGCGGCGAGCGCGTCCATCTCGCCGAGGACGAGCCGCGCCTTGGAGAGGACGAACTCGCCCAGCGGGGTGGGCTCCACGCCGTTCCGGCCGCGCAGGAAGAGCTCCCCGCCCGCGACCCGTTCGATGCGCCGGAGCTGCGCGGAGAGCGCCGGCTGGGAGACCCCGAGCCGGCCGGCCGCGCGTCCCAGACTGCCCGCTTCCGCTATCCGGCAGACGGCCTCGAGATGCCTCAACTCCAGCTGCATTTCAGCAGCGTACGCAGCACCGCGCGGCCGCACCATAACCCGCGTCTTATGCCGGATGAGATGTCCCGAACCGGTCATGTTCACGCCCATACTCGGCGCGACGATCCGTCTCCCCCACCACGATCCCACCCCGATCGGAGCAGACGTTGCACCCCAGCAGAATCACGGCGGCCGTGGCCGCCCTGGCGCTGTCGGCGAGCCTCGCGACCGCCCTCGCCGGCACCGCCACCGCGGCCCCGCAGGCGCAGCCCGTACCCCCGGGCCACGGCAAGTCCCTCGCGCTCGCCGCCGCCGACGGCGCCGCGGCCAGCGGCCTCGACGAGCTCCGGCACGGTGCCGACGAGGAACTCGTCCGCACCTCCGTCACCCCCTGGTCGAACGGCCTGTACTACGCCTCGTACGAGCGCACCTACCGCGGCCTCCCGGTCGTCGGCGGCGACGCGGTCGTCGTCTCCGACAGCGCCGGCAAGGTCCGCGAGGTGACCGGCGCCAAGGCGCCCGCCATCAAGGTCTCCACCAAGGCCAAGGTGACCGCCGACGCCGCCCTCGCGACCGCCCGGAAGCAGCTCGCCTCCGTGGAGAGCGCGAGCGCCCCGGAGCTGACCGTGCTCCTCAAGGGCGGCAAGGCCGTCCTGACCTGGCACACCCGGGTCGTCGGCCTCACCGCGCAGAACGCGCCGAGCGCCCTCGACACCTACGTCGACGCGCGCACCGGCTCCGTCGCGCAGGCCACCGACAAGGTCCAGCACGCCGACGGCCGCGGCTACCACAACGGCAACGTCACCATCGACACCGCCGCGAGCTCCATGACCGACACCAGCCGCGGCGGCTTCAAGTGCGGCGGCCAGAACGGCAGCGCCTACACGGGCTCCTCGCCCTGGGGCAACAACGGCGCCAACGACCTGGTCACCGCCTGCGTCGACATCATGTACGCGGCCCAGCGCGAGTCCGACATGCTCAAGCAGTGGTTCGGCTACAACGGCATCAACGGCCAGGGCGGCATGGTCCCGGCCCGCGCCGGACTGAGCCAGGTCAACGCGTACTACGACGGTTCGAAGACCACGTACGGCCGCAACCAGAACGGCACCAACCAGCTCACCGGCATCGACGTCGTGGCGCACGAGTACGGCCACGAGATCTTCGACCGGACCCCGGGCAGCGCCGGCTCGTCCAACGAGAACGGCGGGATGAACGAGTCGACGGGCGACATCTTCGGCGCGCTCACCGAGCACTTCGCCAACAACCCGAACGACACCCCCGACTACACGGTCGGCGAGAAGCTGAACTTCACCGGCAACAACCAGCCGATCCGCAACATGTACAACCCGTCGCTCATCAACAACGACCCCAACTGCTACCCGCAGTTGACCTCCGGCACCGAGGTGCACGCGGCGGCCGGCCCGCAGAACCACTGGTTCTACCTCCTCGCCGAGGGCTCCAACCCGGGCGGCGGCAAGCCCAACAGCCCCATATGTTCCGGCGGCCCCTCCTCGGTGACCGGCATCGGCATCCAGAAGGCCGGCAAGATCTTCATGGGCGCGCTGCTCATGAAGACCTCCTCCTGGAACCACCTCGCCGCCCGCAGGGCGACGCTGACCAGCGCCAAGAACACCTACGGCAGCGCCGAGTGCAACGCGGTGAAGGCGGCGTGGAACGCGATCGGCGTCCCGGCCCAGTCCGGTGAGACCGACTGTGGCGGCACCACCAACCCGGACTTCTCGCTCGCCCTGAACCCGGCCACGGGCTCGGTCCAGCCGGGTGCCTCCGTCACCTCGACGGTGAACACCAGCACCACCGGCGGCAGCGCGCAGACCGTCCAGCTCTCCGCGAGCGGCGCCCCGAGCGGCGTCACCGTCTCCTTCAGCCCCACCTCGGTGACCTCCGGCTCCTCCTCCACGATGACCGTGCAGGTCGCGGCCGGCACGGCCAACGGCACCTACCCGATCACCGTCACCGGTACGGGCTCCGCCACCCACACGGTCACCTACCAGCTGTCGGTCGGCACCACGACCCCGCCCACCGGCTGCGACAACGCCGAGTACAGCTACCAGGGCAGCCTGACGTCCGGTCAGACCGCGGTCCAGCCCGACGGCTCGTACTACTACTCGGCGACCTCCGGCACCCACGTGGGCTGCCTGCGCGGCCCGGCCGGCACCGACTTCGACCTCTACCTGCAGAAGTGGAACGGGTCGGGCTGGGTGGACGTGGCGGTCGGCGGCACGGCGTCCGCCGACGAGGACACCAGCTACTACGGCACCGCGGGCTACTACCGGTACGTGGTCCACGCGTACAGCGGCTCCGGCGCGTACACGCTGGGCCTGAGCGCCCCGTAACGGGGACGGGGCACCGTCACGGGCCGGGGGTCCCGTGACGGACTTCCCCGAGCCGGGCGGCCGCATGTCCCACGGCCGCCCGGCTTCTCGGTGCCTTCGTGTATCCGTGTCTCCGTGTCTCTGTGGTCCCGTGGTTCCGTGTCCCGTCAGCCGACCTCGGCCAGCACGAACCCCGGCGCGTCCGTCCCCGCGTCCGCGAGCCGCTCCCCGTCCGGGCCCCAGACCCCGGCCCGGCCGGTGCCGATCCCGTCCTCGTTGGCCCCGAGGACGTTGCCGAGGACCACGTACAGACCGAAGTCCCGCGCCCGTACCGGATACACCGCCTCGAACGAGTCGTTGTCGGCGGAGAGCACCGAGCTCGCCAGATACACCGCGCACCCCTCGGCCGCGGCCCGCTCGGCCAGCTCGGGGAAGCGGTTGTCGTAGCAGGTGGCCGTCGCGAAGCGGACCCCGTCGAGCGCGAACCGCCCGTCGGCCGTGCCCGGCGCGAAGACCTCCTCCTCGATCCCGTACAGATGCTGCTTGTCGTAACGGGCGAGGAGCCCGCCGTCGGGCCCGATCACCAGCGAGGTGACCCCGGTCCGCCCGTCGGCCGTCCGTACGGGCCCGTTGACCACGGCCGCCGCCGAGACCTCCCGGCAGGCGTCCCGTAGCGGTTCGAGGCGCGGGTCGTCCTCGGTGAGGACGAGCGTGGGGGTGTCCCGGATCAGCGAGGGCTCGTACCCGCTGAGGCAGAGCTCGGCGAAGACGACCACTCGGGCCCCCTCGGCCCCGGCGGCCCGGACGAGCCCGGCGATCGTACGGACGTTGGCGTCGATGTCCCCGGCGACCGGGGCGAACTGGGTGGCTGCGATGATCACGGCGGCCATCATCCCGCGCCCTTCTGTAAGGGTCAAGGGTGGGTGGGGGGTATTAGCGCCTCGGCCGTCTCGCGCAGCACGCCGAGGAAAGCGGTCGCCGCCACCGTCGGCGTGCTCGGCGCGGCCGCGCAGATCCGGCGGTACGGCACGTCGTCCGGGTGGATCGTCACGAGTGCGACGTCCGGGCGCACCGAGGCCGCCGCGAGCGCGGGCACGAGCGTGATCCCGAGGTCCGCCGCGACCGCCCCCAGCTTGGCGATCCAGTCGTGCGCGAGCAGCCCGGTGCGCGGCCGGAACCCGGCGGCGACGGCCGGACGGAAGAGCGTGTCCTCCAGGCGCTCGTGGCCCGTGATCCACTCCTCGTCGGCGAGCTCGGCGAGCCGCACCGCCCGCCGCCCCGCGTGCCGGTGCCCCTGCGCCAGGGCCACCAGCATCGGCTCGTCGAGCAGGTGGTGCAGCGTCACACCCGGCGGCGGGGGAGCGGCGGGCGTCGGCCCGACCACCGCGAGGTCCTCCTCCCCGGCCGCGACGAGCCCGAGGTGCTTGACCGACGGCCCCTCGACACGCGTGACCACCACCCCCGGATGCCGCTCGCGGAACGCGGCCTGCGCGCGCGGCACGAGGGAGGCGGTGGCGCTGGAGAAGGCCCCCAGCCGCAGCAGCCCGCCGTCGAGCGTGCGCAGCGAGGCCAGTTCGGCCCGGGCGGCGGCCAGCCGGTCCCGTACCGCCTCGGCGTGCGGAAGCAGCACCCGGCCCGCCTCCGTCAGCCGCACCCCGCGCGGCAGCCGCTCGAACAGCTCCGCCCCCATCTCGTCCTCCAGCGACTGGACCTGGCGGGAGACCGCGGACTGCGTGTAGCCGAGGGCGTGGGCGGCGGCGGTGAAGGAGCCGGCGCGGGCGACGGCGAGGAACGCCTCGTACAGACCATGCGAGAGAGACATGGCAGTCATGCTAGACATTCGCTTGTCGCATGAAGGAGGCGGTCCTAGCGTCGAGGGCATGGACAACACCGCCCCGCAGAAGATCGCCTTCCTCGGCCTCGGATCCATGGGCCTGCCGATGGCCCGCCGCCTCCTCGACGCCGGACACCCCCTGACCGTCTGGAACCGCACGCCCGCCAAGGCCGACCCCCTCGTCGCCGACGGAGCCGTCCGGGCCGCCGACCCCGCCGAGGCCGTCCGGGACGCCGACGTCGTCGTCACGATGCTCGCGGACCCGGCCGCCGCGCTCGCCGTCGCGGACCGGCTGATCCCGGCGCTGCGCCCGGGCACCCACTGGATCGACACCTCGACGGTCGGCCCGGACACGGTCGCCGCCCTGGCCGCCCGGCTCCCCGCCGGGGTCACCCTGATCGACGCGCCCGTCATGGGCAGCGTCGACCGGGCCGCCACCGGCGAGCTCCTGATCCTCGCGGGCGGCGATACCGCGCCCGTCGCCGCCGTCCTCGACCTGCTCGGCGCCACCACCCCGTGCGGCGGCCCCGGCGCCGGCGCCGCCCTCAAGCTCGTCCTCATCAACGCGGCCATCGGCGGCGTCGCCCTCGTCGCCGAGGCCCTCGCGCTCGCCGGCGCCCTGGGCCTGCCCCGCGACCTCGCCCTCCGCACCCTCGGCGCGGGCCCCCTCGCGGGAGCCGTCGGGCGCGCCACCGCCACCGGCTCGTACTTCCCGGTCGCCCTCGCCGCGAAGGACGTCGCCCTCGCGACGGCGCTGGCGAAGCTGCCCGTCCTGGAGGCGGTCCACACCGCGCTGACCGGGGACCCGGCCCTGCTCGGCGAGGACCTGGCGGCCGTGGCCCGCTGACTCCCCTCAGGCGTCGCCGCCGCCCCGCAGCAGGCGCAGGAAGTCACGGAAGGCGCTCGGCATGTCCACCGCCGAGGGGTCCAGGAGCCACTGGTACTGGAGCCCGTCCATGACGGCGGTGAGCAGCGGGGCCGCCTGCTCCGGAGTCAGGCCCCCGGGGAGCCGGTCGCCGAACTCCAGCCGCAGCACGTCCGCCATGTTGGCCCTGACCTGCGCGTAGCGCTCGGTGAAGAAGGTCCGCGCGGGGTGTCCGTCGGTGACGCTCTCGCCCAGCAGGGCGGAGAAGGTCTGCACGATCCCGGGCCGCATCGCGTTGTACTCGACGAGGGACTCCAGCAGGTCGACCCGCCAGCCCTCGCGGTCCCGGCCGCCGCTCGTGTCCCAGCGGTCGCGCTCCTCCAGGACGGCGACGAGCAGCGCCTCCTTCGTGGGGAAGTAGTACAGCAGCCCCTGCTGGGTCAGCCCGACGCGCTCGGCGACGGATCCGAGGGTCGCGCCGCGGTAGCCGCGCTCGGCGATCACTTCGAGGGCGGCGCGCAGGATCTCCGCCCGCCGCTCCTCGCTCCTGGCCCGCACCATCGCCGCGGCCTCCTCTCGCAGGGTCGTCCGACAGGACGGTACCGCTTCGCCCACCCATGAAAGTAACAGAATAATAACTTCACCTACCGATCTACAGGTAGGTGAGTGCACCATGGGCGCATCGGGGTCATCGGTACGTCAACGAGGAGGTACGGCCATGGTGGAGAACAGCGCGGAGGCCGCGCGGAACGCGGCCGTCGAGGCGGCGCTCGGCAAGCTCGACCTGGACACCAAGGCCCGGCTGCTCGGCGGCCAGGACATGTGGTCCCTGCCCGCCCTGCCGGAGATCGGCCTGAAGTCCCTGGTCATGTCCGACGGACCCATCGGTGTCCGCGGTGTCCGCTGGACCGCCGACGACCCGTCCGTCGCCCTGCCGTCCCCGACCGCGCTCGCCGCCGCCTGGGACCCCGAGCTCGCCCGCCGCGCCGGCCGGCTCCTCGCGCAGGAGGCCCGCCGCAAGGGCGTCCACGTCCTGCTCGCGCCCACCGTCAACCTGCACCGCTCGCCCCTCGGCGGCCGCCACTTCGAGGCGTACAGCGAGGACCCGTACCTCACCGGTGAGATCGGCACCGGCTACGTCCAGGGCGTCCAGGACGGCGGCGTCGGCACGACCGTCAAGCACTTCGTCGCCAACGACGCCGAGACCGACCGCTTCACCGTCGACAACACGATCGCCGCGCGCCCGCTCCGCGAGCTCTACCTCGCCCCCTTCGAGGCCATCGTCAAGAACGCCCACCCCTGGGGCATCATGACCGCCTACAACCGGGTCAACGGCGTGACGATGACCGAGCACCGCTACCTCGTCAACGAGGTCCTGCGCGGCGAGTGGGGCTTCGACGGCTACAACGTCTCCGACTGGATGGCCGCCCGCTCCACCACCGGCGACATCGAGGGCGGCCTCGACGTCGCCATGCCCGGCCCGCAGACCGTCTACGGCGAGGCCCTCGCCGCCGCCGTCCGCGCCGGCGAGGTCGAGGAGTCCGCCGTCGACGCGGCCGTACGCAACGTCCTGCGGCTCGCCGCCCGCGTCGGCGCCCTCGAAGGCGCCCCCGCGGTCGTCACCGAACACCCCGCCGCCATCGACGGCGACGCCCTCGCCCGCGAGATCGCCCGCCGCGGCTTCGTCCTCGTCCGCAACGAGAACCGGGCCCTGCCCCTCAAGAGCGGCACGGTCGCCCTCTCCGGCGCCGCCGCCCGCGACGCCCGCGTCCTCGGCGGCGGCTCCGCCCAGGTCTTCCCCGACCACGTCGTCTCCCCGCTCGCCGGCCTCACCGCCGCCCTCCCCGAAGGCGCCCTGACCTTCACCGTCGGCGCCGACCCCAGCGAGGAACTCACCCCCGCCGATCAGGGCTTCACCCTCCGCGCCCGCTGCCGCGACGCCGAGGGCCGGGTCCTCGGCGAGGGCTCCCTGCCCAACGGCCAGGTCCAGTGGATCGGCGACGACCTGCCCGCCGGCGTCACCCACGAGGCCCTCGCCTCCATCGAGGTCCTCGGCACCTTCACCCCGCGCGAGTCCGGCGAGCACTCCTTCGGCACCCGCGGCCTCGGTGCCTTCGCCCTCACCGTCGGCGGCGTCACCGTCTTCGACGGCGTCCAGGCGATGGGTCCCGAGACCGACCCCTTCGAGGCGTTCTTCGGCTCCCCGGTCGAGCGCGCCAAGGTCGCCCTCACCGCCGGCGAGACCGTCGAGGTCTCCCTGCGCCACACCCTGGACAAGGAGTTCGCGGCGCCGCTGCCGGCCGTCATGTTCTCCTTCGTCCACCTCGGTCCCCGCCGGGGCCCCGACGAACTGATCACCGAAGCCGTCGAGGCCGCCCGCGCCGCCGACACCGCCGTCGTGGTCGTCGCCACCACCGAGCGCGTCGAGTCCGAGGGCTTCGACCGCAAGGACCTCGCCCTCCCCGGCCGCCAGGACGAGCTCGTACGGGCCGTCGCCGCCGCCAACCCGAACACCGTCGTCGTCGTCAACGCCGGCTCCCCGGTCGAGATGCCGTGGCGCGAGGACGTGGCCGCGATCCTGCTCAGCTGGTTCCCCGGCCAGGAGGGCGGCGACGCCCTCGCCGACGTCCTCACCGGCGCCGAGGAGCCCGGCGGCCGCCTCCCCACCACCTGGCCCGCCGCCCTCGCCGACGTCCCCGTCACCGAGGTCACCCCCACCGAGGGCGTACTCGACTACACCGAGGGCGTCTTCATCGGCTACCGCGCCTGGGACAGGGCCGGCGCCGTCCCCGCGTACGCCTTCGGCCACGGCCTCGGCTACACGACCTGGTCGTACGACTCCCTGACCGCCGCCCCCGAGACGGTCACCGTCCGGCTCACCAACACCGGCGACCGCACCGGCCGCGAGGTCGTCCAGATCTACCTGGCGCCCGTCGCCGACCAGGTGGAGCGCCCGGCGCGCTGGCTGGCCGCCTTCGCGAGCGTCGAGGCCGCGCCCGGCGAGACCGTCGAGACCGAGATCGCGCTGCCCCGCCGCGCCTTCGAGATCTGGGACGAGGAGAAGGGCGACTGGGCCCTCGTCCCCGGCGCCTACGAGGTCGTGGCGGCCCACTCCCTCGTGGACGCCCGCCTGACCGCCACCCTGGAGATCTGACCCCCGATCCCCACGAACCGGGCCCCGGGACGGAACCTGACAACCGTCCCGGGGCTCCTCACTCCTTCGTGATCCGCCGGTACGCGAGCTCCGCGAGCCGCGCCTGCCCGTCCCGGCTCGGATGGAACCAGTCCCACGGGCTCAACTGCCCGCCGTCGAACCGGAAACCGAAGACCGCCCCGCCGTCGTACCGGCAGCGCTCGTCCTCGGCGCAGACCTCCTCCAGGACCTTGTTGTACGCCACGACCCGCTCCCGCACCGCCGTCCGGCGCCGCTCCGCCGCCGGGCCCAGGTCCTCCGCGTCCGCCAGCATCGAGCCGCAGATCCCCAGCTTCCACACCTTCAGGCCCTCCGGGCTGTGCCGCCCCGTCGACCAGAGGTGCTTCAGGTCGGGCACGCTCGACACGTACACCTGCGCCTTCGGCGCGCCCACCCGCAGCCGGGCCAGCGCCGTCTCGAAGGAGAAGCGGAAGTCGGCGACCGGGGTCATGAGTTCCGGCGTCGGCCGGCAGGCGTCGTTGGCGCCCATCATCACCGTCACCAGCTCCGGCCTCTCGGCCGCCGCCCCCGCCATCTGCTCGGGCAGCTCCGCCATCCGGGCGCCCGTCCGCGCCAGGTTCCAGCTGCGCGTGGCCACCTTCCCGGGGCCGAGCAGCCGCAACGCCAGGCTGTTGACGGCCGTGTCCGTCCCGGTCGCCCAGGACACCTCGGGGCAGTCCGCGAGGACCGCGCAGGCGTCGAAGGCGCGGGTGACGGAATCGCCGACGGCGGCGACGGAGGCGGGGGAGACGTCCCACAGGGAGGCCGGCGTCGGGCTCGGCGTCGGACTCGGCGTGGGTGTCGGGGGCCGACTCTCGGCGGGAGGCGCCGCGCCCGGGCTCCCGGTCGTGCAGCCGGAGGCCACTCCCGCGCACAGCAGCGCCGCCGCGGCGGAGACGACAGCGGTACGAATTCTGCGTCGGCCGCGCATCCTCGGCCCCTCCTTCGGCGTCCTGGCGGGTGAAAGGTTCGTGTTCCCCGGCCCTCGGACCGACCGTACGTCACACCGATGACGGTGCGGCACGGTAGCTTTTCCCCCGTCGAACCAGAGGCGCCTTCGCCGATGGGCTCCGGTAAATTACATCACGTCACATGCTGTCCCCTTTTCGAGGGTTTGCGATGTTTTGCTCCGGACGCTGTTAACTGAGGCCGCTGGGAAGGCGAACCTCGTCCCACACTGGAGGTCCCGGTGACGACACGTGGAGTCCTGTACGTACACTCCGCACCGCGCGCGCTGTGCCCGCACGTCGAATGGGCGGTCGCGGGTGTCCTCGGTGCGAGGGTCCAGCTCGACTGGATCCGCCAGCCGGCGTCCCCCGGCACCTGGAGAGCCGAGTTCTCCTGGAAGGGGCAGACCGGCACCGCCTCCAAACTCGCCTCCGCGCTGCGCGGTTGGCAGATGCTCCGCTTCGAGGTGACCGCGGAACCCTGCCCCACCGCCGAGGGCGAGCGCTACAGCGCCACCCCCGACCTGGGCATCTTCCATGCCGTCACCGGCATGCACGGCGACATCCTGATCCCCGAGGACCGGCTGCGAGCCGCCCTGGCGCGCTCCCTCCAGGGCGAGACGCAGCTGGAGGCCGAGGTCGCCAGACTCCTCGGAAAGCCCTGGGACGACGAGCTGGAGCCCTTCCGGTACGCGGGCGAGGGCGCCCCCGTCCGCTGGCTTCACCAAGTCGTCTGATGCGCTTCACCCGCGCGTTGTAGATTCCGCCCGGGCGCGCAGGGGGCGCGCCGGGCGGGAGAGACGTGATACCTGAACGCAGGGGGCCCTCCACGGGCGCCGTGGCGCTGTCGGGGGCCGCGTTCGGCGCGGCGGCGGTGTTCCTCGGGGCGGGCGTCGTCGCCGGCGACTGGCCGACGGGCTGGGCGGCGGTGGTCTGCGCCCTGGTCCTCACGGCCGTGGGGGTCACCGTCCGTGCGGCGGCGGGCCGTACGGCTACGACACGCGACAGCGGCGGCGGCCCGAGCCTCGACAAGACCGACACCGCCACCGGGCCCGCAGCCCCGGGCCGTGCCTCGTTCGTCGCCGCCGTGGTCGTCTGGGCCGTCGCCGTCCTCGCCGCCGGCATCTGGGCGGCCACGTCCGGGGACGACGACGAACGGGACGGCGGCGGGACCGCGAAGGGCCGCCCGTCGGCGTCCGCGCAGCCGTCGACGTCCGCACGGCCCACGGCGGCCTCCTCCCTCGACGCCGCCCCGGCCGTCCCGTGGACGGTCCCGGCCGTCGGCCAGAAGTACGACGAGGGCGTCGGCTCCTGGGCCCTCGGCCCGACCGTCGCCCAGGGGCGGATCGACGGACTCTTCGCGTACGACGCCGCCGGCGGCTCCGTCCGGTGGAGTGTGCCCGCACCCACCCGCGAGGCCCTGTGCGCGATCACCCCGGACACCGAGGAGGGCATCGGGCTCGTCGCGCACGGCCGGCACGAGAAGCCCTGCGCGACCCTGCTCGCCGTCCGGACCTCCGACGGCAAGGTCATGTGGCGGCGCAAGCTCGGTGGCACGGGCCTCGTCGGGAACGCGCTCGCCGTCGGCGGCACCACCGCCGTCACCGCCGAGGACGGAACGGTCCGGGCCCGCTCCACCGAGTCCGGAGAGCAGCGCTGGCAGCGGCCGGCGCCCAAGGGGTGCCTGCCCCTGGCGCTCGACGCCGACGCCACCCGTACCCTCCTCGTCGAGCAGTGCGGCAAGGGCGCCCGGCTCCTCGCCCTCGACACCCGTACGGGCACCCAGCGGTGGACCCGGGACCTGCCCGTCGAGTCGACGGCCACGGCGTCGGTGGTCTCCGTCGCCCCGGCGGTCGTCGCGGTCGACGAGGCGGACGCCCGCGGCACCCACGCCTTCCTGGGCTTCGACGACAAGGGAGCCCCGACCGCGTCCGTACCGCTCTCCGGGCCGGAGGGAGTCCTCTCCGCCCCCGAAGGCGTCGGCGACGGCCGCACCGTCAGGCCCCTCGTGCGCGACGGCCTCCTGATCACCTTCGCCGAGCACGAGTCGATGGTGCCGGACCGGGTCGTCGCGTACTCCCTGAAGGACGGCCGGAAGGCCTGGGCGCACGACGACGAGGGCCAGACGATGGCACTAGCCGCCGAGCCCGACGGCCGCGTCGCCTACCTCGGGTCCGACGCGTCGGTCACCCTCCTCGACCCCGCCACGGGCAGGACGGCCACGGTCCTGAAGCCCGACACGGCCGAGCTCCCGGCGATCTCCATCGCCCCGGAACTGCTCCCCGTCCCCGGCGGCCACGTCGTCCTCAACCAGATCAACATGCAGGCCGAACCGGCGGCCTTCGCCCTGCGCTGACGGTCGGCGGAGAACGCGACGGAGGCCCGTCCCCGGTGTGGGGACGGGCCTCCGTCGTCAGGCGGGAATCAGGCGATCAGACCGTGCGGAACGCCAGGACCACGTTGTGGCCGCCGAAACCGAAACTGTTGTTGATCGCGGCGATCGTGCCCTGGGGGAGCTCGCGGGGCTCGCCGCGGACGATGTCCGCGTCGACCTCGGGGTCCAGGTCGTCGATGTTGATCGTCGGCGGGGCCAGGCGGTTGTGGAGCGCCAGGACCGTCGCGACGGTCTCGATGCCGCCCGCGCCGCCCAGGAGGTGACCGGTCATCGACTTCGTCGCGGAGATCGCGACGTGGTCGAGGTCATCGCCCAGGACCTTCCGCAGTGCCTTGATCTCGGCGACGTCACCCTGCGGCGTCGACGTGGCGTGCGCGTTGAGGTGGACGACCTCGGAGGGCTTGAGGTCCGTCGAGTCGAGCAGGTTCTGCATCGCGGCGGCGATGCCCCGGCCGGTCGGCTCGGGCTGCGCGATGTGGTGGCTGTCGGCCGACAGGCCCTGGCCGAGGACCTCGCAGTAGATACGCGCGCCGCGCGCCTTCGCGTGCTCCTCGGACTCCAGGATCACGACGCCCGCGCCCTCGCCGAGGACGAAGCCGTCCCGGCCGGTGTCGTACGGACGCGAGGCCTTCGTCGGCTCGTCGTTGTTCTTGGACATCGCCATCATGTTGGCGAAGGCGGCGATCGGCAGCGGGTGGATCGCGGCCTCGGTACCGCCGGCGATGACCACGTCGGCACGGCCGGTGCGGATCATCTCGACGGCGTAGCCGATCGCCTCGGCACCCGACGCGCACGCGGAGACCGGGGTGTGGACGCCCGCGCGGGCGTTCACCTCCAGACCGACGTTGGCGGAGGGGCTGTTCGGCATGAGCATGGGCACGGTGTGCGGGGAGACGCGGCGGACGCCCTTCTCCTTCAGCACGTCGTACTGGTCGAGCAGCGTGGTGACACCGCCGATGCCGGAGGCGATGACGGAGCCGAGCCGCTCGGGCACGATCTTCTCGTCCTCGCCGGCGGGGGCGGTGTAGCCCGCGTCGGCCCAGGCCTCGCGGGCCGCGATCACGGCGAACTGCGCCGAGCGGTCCAGCTTGCGGGCGAGCGGGCGGGGCAGGACGTCACCGGGGTCGACGGCGGCGGACGCGGCGATCTGGACGGGCAGCTCCGCGAAGCGCTCGCCCTCCAGGGGCTTCACGCCGGAGCGTCCCGCAAGCAGACCTTCCCAGGTCGATGCGGAGTCGCCACCCAGCGGTGTGGTTGCGCCGATACCGGTGACGACCACGGTGCGATTGGTCGAGCTCACAGGAATTCGTTCTCCATGTGTGTGATGGTCGGAATACGGCGCCACCGCCGGGTGGCGGACCGAGTCAGCAGGGGCCGAATCAGGCCTGGTGCTTCAGGATGTAGTCGGCAGCGTCGCCGACCGTCTTGAGGTTCTTGACGTCCTCGTCCGGGATCTTGACGTCGAAGCGCTCTTCGGCGGCGACGACGACCTCGACCATGGACAGCGAGTCGACGTCCAGGTCGTCGGTGAACGACTTGCCCAGCTCGACGTCCTCGACCGGGATGCCGGCGATCTCGTTGACGATCTCGGCGAGACCCTTGACGATGTCATCCTGCGTGTGAGCCATAGTGGCGCTCCTTCTTGCGGTTACTTCGGTAAGAGAGGCTTCCGGAAGATCCGGTGTGCCTAGGGGAGGGTAACGACCGTCGCGGCGTAGACGAGACCCGCCCCGAAGCCGATGACGAGCGCGGTGTCGCCGCTCTTCGCCTTCCCGGTCGCCAGGAGCCGCTCCATCGCGAGCGGAATCGAGGCGGCCGAGGTGTTGCCGGTGGTCTCCACGTCACGGGCGACCATGACGTGCTCCGGCAGCTTCAGTGTCTTCACCATCGAGTCGATGATCCGCATGTTCGCCTGGTGCGGGATGAAGACGTCCAGGTCGTCCGCCGTGATGCCGGCGGCGTCCATCGCCTGCTGGGCGACCTTCGCCATCTCGAAGACGGCCCAGCGGAAGACCGCCTGACCCTCCTGCGTGATGGCGGGGAACTTGATCTCGCCGGCCTCGTTGAGAGGCAGCTTCGAGACGTCGCCGCCGTGGAACTCGTTCCACGGCACGGTCTGCTTGATCGTCTCGGACTTGTCGCCCTCGGAACCCCAGACGGTCGGGCCGATGTGCGGCACGTCCGAGGGGCCGACGACCACGGCACCGGCGCCGTCGCCGAACAGGAAGGCCGTCGCGCGGTCCTCCAGATCCGTCAGGTCGCTGAGCCGCTCGACACCGATGACGAGGACGTACTCCGCCGAACCCTCGACGATCATGCCCTTGGCGAGCGTCAGGCCGTAGCCGAAGCCCGCGCAACCGGCGGAGATGTCGAACGCGGCCGGCTTCCCGGCGCCGATCTTGTCGGCGATCTCGGTGGCCACGGCCGGGGTCTGCTTGAAGTGCGAGACCGTGGAGACGACCACGGCACCGATCTGCTCCGGGGTGATCCCGGCGTCGGCGATGGCCTTGCCGGAGGCCTCCACCGACATGGCGGTGACGGTCTCCTCCGGAGAGGCCCAGTGGCGGGTGGAGATGCCGGAGCGTGAGCGGATCCACTCGTCGGACGAGTCGATCGTCTCGAGGATCACCTCGTTCGGCACGACCCGGGTCGGGCGGTAGCCGCCGACACCCAGGATCCGCGCGTACGGGGCGCCCTTGCTGGGCTTGATCTTCGACATGCTTCTCGACACTCCTTCTCAGACGGCCGCGTGCTGGGCGATGAGCGTACGGGCCGCGTCGAGGTCGTCGGGGGTCTTGAGGGCGACCGTGGCCACGCCAGGCAGGGCGCGCTTCGCGATGCCGGTGAGGGTGCCGCCGGGGCACACCTCGATCAGGGCGGTCGCGCCGAGCTCCTGGAAGGTCTCCATGCACAGGTCCCAGCGGACCGGGTTCGCTACCTGGCCGACCAGACGCGCGAGGACCTCGGCGCCGGTGGCGACGGTCCGCCCGTCCTTGTTGGAGACGTACGTCACGGCCGGGTCCGCCGGGGACAGCGCGGCGGCCGCCTCCTCCAGCTTCGCGACCGCGGGAGCCATGTGGTGCGTGTGGAACGCGCCGGCGACCTTGAGCGCGACGACCCGGCGGACGCCCTCCGGCTTGTCCGCGTCGAGGGCGGCCAGCTGCTCCAGCGTGCCGGCGGCCACGATCTGGCCCGCGCCGTTCACGTTGGCCGCGGTCAGCCCGAGCTTCTCCAGGTGCGGGACGGTCACCTCGGGGTCGCCGCCGAGCAGCGCCGACATGCCCGTCGCGGTGACCGCGGCGGCCTCGGCCATCGCGAGACCACGGGTACGGACGAGACGCAGCGCGGCGGTGTCGTCGAGGACGCCCGCGAACGCGGCGGCCGTGAACTCGCCGACGCTGTGACCGGCGACGGCGCCGGGCGCCACCTCGCCGAGGGCCGCGGCGGAGAGCAGGCCGGCGGCGACGAGCAGCGGCTGCGCCACGGCGGTGTCACGGATCTCGTCCGCGTCGGCCTTCGTGCCGTAGTGGACGAGGTCAAGCCCGATGGCCTCGGACCAGGCCGCGATGCGGTCGGCGGCACCGGGAAGTTCGAGCCAGGGAGTCAGGAAGCCGGGCGTCTGAGCGCCTTGGCCGGGAGCGACGAGTACGAGCACCCTCACACTCTCTCTTGCGGACGGCTCCCGGCGCCCGTGAGGACAAGGACGAAGAACCGTCGGGGGAATTGTTGGTCTTCGACAAAAGTCTAGGACTGGGCATCCCCGTCGGCCAAGCGCCCGAGAATGAGCGCGATCCGCAGCGTGAACGCGGAGCGGACATCGGAGGGTGACCAGCCGGTGACGTCGGTCACACGTCGGAGCCGGTAGCGCACGGTGTTGGGGTGCACGAACAGCATCCGCGCCGCGCCTTCGAGGCTGCTCGCCTGCTCCAGATAGACGCTCAGCGTCTCAAGCAGCGCCGAGCCCGCCTCCTCCAGCGGTCTGTAGATCTCCTCCACCAGCTGCTCGCGCGCCGAAGGGTCGGAGGCGATGGCGCGCTCCGGGAGGAGATCGTCCGCGAGGACCGGGCGGGGCGCGTCCTGCCAGGCGGAGCAGGCCTTGAGGCCGGCCGCCGCGGCCTGCGCGGAGCGGGTCGCGGCCAGCAGGTCGGGGACGACGGGACCGGCCACGACCGGACCGGACGCGTACGGGCCGATCAGCGACTTCGCCACGGCGAGGGGATTGTCGTTCCCGCCCGCGATGACGACGAGCCGGTCGCCGAGGACACCGGTGAGGACCTGGAGCTTGGCGTGCCGGGCGGCCCGCCGGATCGCCTCCACGGTCAGCTCGCTGTCCCCGTCGGGGGCGGTGCCGAGGATCACGCAGACATGGTCCGGCGAGTTCCAGCCGAGGGCGGCGGCCCGCGAGACGGCGCCCTCGTCGGCCTCGCCGGACAGCACCGCGTTCACCACGAGCGACTCCAGCCGCGCGTCCCAGGCGCCCCGGGCCTCGGCGGCCTGCGCGTACACCTGGGCGGTGGCGAAGGCGATCTCCCGGGCGTAGACGAGCAGCGCCTCGCGGAGCACGGACTCGTCGCCGGGGGCGGCGACCTCGTCGATCGCCGACTCCATGACCTCGATCGTGGTGCGGACCATCTCCACGGTCTGGCGCAGGGTGATCGCCCGGGTCAGCTCACGGGGCGCGGTGCCGAAGACGTCCGTCGAGATCGCCTGCGGCGTCTCGGGGTGCCGGAACCACTCGGTGAACGCGGCGATACCGGCCTGGGCGACCAGGCCGATCCAGGAACGGTTCTCGGGCGGCATCGCCCGGTACCACGGCAGCGTCTCGTCCATACGGGCGATCGCGCCGGCGGCGAGCCTCCCGGAGGACTGTTCGAGGCGCTTCAGGGTCGCGGAATGCGGATGAGCGGCGTTCGTGGGTTCTGGCACGGGGACAAGACTGCCTTATCAGGGCGCCGACATGCGGGGGCGGGGCGGATTCGACCCCGGAGGCCCGGCGCCGGCCCCGGATACGGTGGGGCCCGTGACACGCATCCAGCGGGCAGCCGAGCGGTACCCCGGGGGCGACCCGGCGGCCGGGATCGAGACCCGGCACGCCCTCTCCTTCGGGTCGTACTACGACCCCGACAACCTCCGCTTCGGCGCGCTCCTCGCCTGCAACGAGGAGCGGCTCGCGCCCGGCGCGGGCTTCGACGAGCACCCGCACAGCCACACCGAGATCGTCACCTGGGTCGTCGAGGGCGAGCTCACCCACCACGACACCGCCGGTCACACCACCGTCGTCCGCCCCGGCGACCTCCAGCGGCTCGGCTCCGCCGGGGGCGTCCGGCACGTCGAACGCAACGACGCCGACGTGCCCCTCGTCTTCGTGCAGATGTGGCTCGCGCCGCTGGTGCCGGGCGGGGAGCCCGCGTACGAGGTGGTCCGCGGGCTCGACGGGTCCTACGACCTGCCGGCGGCGGACGCGCGGCTGCACCTCCTGCGGCCGGCGGCGGGCGAGAGCGCCCCGGTGCCGGCCGCCGACTTCGTGTACGTCCATGTCGTCCGGGGCACGGTCCGGCTCCACGTCGACCCCGCCACGGACCTGGGCCCCGGCGACGCGGCCCGGCTCACCGGGCCCGCGGCGGGCACGCTCGTCGCCACGACCGATGCGGAGGTCCTGGTCTGGGAGATGCGGGACTGGCGCAAGGGCCTCGGCTGACCCTTCAGGCGAGCGCGCTCTTCGCCTTCCACTGCGCCCAGCTCAGGTTCCACGCCCCGTAGCCGTTGCCCTCCGCGACCGTGCCCTTGGTGTCGCGGCCGGTGATCTCGAAGGGGTCGCCGACGTTCACCGAGGCGTAGAAGGACGAGGCGTTCTCGTCGCTCATGCCGATGCAGCCGGAGCTCTTGTTCGCCTTGCCGAAGTACGCGGCGTTCCACGGGGCCGCGTGCGCGTACATGCCCGACCAGGTCAGCCGCATCGAGTAGTCCACGTCCTTGTTGTACGCGTCCCCGAGTCCGACCGTCTCCGAGTTCATGTTGATGGTGCCCTCCTTCGCCATCAGGACGGCCGTGCCCCGCCAGGACCGCTTGTCGCCGCCCGGGGTGCCGCCGGAGACCGGGATCGTGCGCACCGCGCGCCCGTCCCGCTCCAGCGTCAGCTTCTGCCGGTCCAGGTCGACCTTGACGACCTGCGCGGCGCCGACGGTGAAGCCGGTGAGGTAGTCCCGTACGAACCAGCCGCCGCCCGAGTCGGTGCCGTCGAGGTCCGCCGCGAGGGTGACCTTCGTGCCGGGCTTCCAGTACTCCTTGGGCCGCCAGTCCGCCCTGTCGCGGCCCGAGTAGTCCTTCACCCAGCCCCAGGAGCCCTCGGTGGCGTTCGAGGTGGTGACCTTCAACTGCCGCTCCACGTCCGCCTTCCGCGTCACCGGCAGGTCGAAGACGATCGACAGGGGGTGCCCGATGCCCACCGTCGTGTTCTTGCCGGGCGCCAGGGTCAGCTTGTTGACCGCCTTCGGCTCCGCCGTCTCGAAGGACGACCGGGTGGTCGACTCCTTCCCGTCGGCGGTACGGGAGGTCACCTCCACCGTGTACGAGGTGCCCGGCACCGCCTTGCGGTCCGACGTCCAGCTCGTAGCCCCCTTGCCCGTACGGCCGGTGAGGACCCCGCCCTCCGCGTCGGCGACCCGCACCACCGCGAGCGTGCCGCCCGAGGCGGTCACCGAGACCGGCCGGCCGGCCGCCGGGTCCACGACCGTCACCTTCGCCGGGGACGCCCCCGACGCGGGGGCACCCGACTTCGACGGGCCGGTGCCCGGGCCGCTCGCCGCCTGGGCGGAACAGGCGGTGAGCGTGACGCCAAGGGCGACGGCCACGAGAACGGAACGGGGCGTGCGTATCGGCAGCACGGAAGACCTCCGCGGTGAGGGAAGAAGGTGGGATGTTCCGGACTGTAGGCCGACCTGCCGCCCCGCGGGCCGCCGGAGGCCCGTATGACAAGGCCTGAGGCGGAACGGTCACCGTCCGGTCACAATGACCGTGCGCTTCCGTCGAATTCGGCTGTGAGCCTGCTGTGCGCCCCACCACCGAGGGGCGGAACCAGGAGGCTCCCGTTGTGTCAGCGCTGCTCGTGACGGCCGCACCCACCGACCGCCGTGCCCCCGCGGGCCCGGTCAGGCTCGGCCCCGTGACACCCGAGACGTACCGAGCGTTCCTCGCCTCCCGCGCCACCGGCGCGGACGGACCCAGCTTCCTCCAACTCCCCTCCTGGGCTCAGGTCAAGGACGGCTGGACTCACCAACTCATCGGCTGGGGACCGGATTCCGGCGAACTCACGGGCGTCGCCCTCGTCCTGCTCCGCGCGTTCCCCGGCACCCGCAAGTACTTCGCCTACCTCCCCGAAGGGCCCGTCGCCGACTGGTCCGACCCCGACCTGGACGGCTGGCTCTCCCCGCTCCTCGGCCACCTCCGCGCCTCCGGCGTCTTCGCCGTCCGCATGGGCCCCGGCCCCGCGTACCGCCGCTGGAGCGCCGCCACCGCCAAGGCCGCCACCGGTCCCGGCCGCCGTCTCGCCGACGTCCTCGCCGACGAGGTCGACCCGCTCGGCACCGTCGTCGCCGAGCGCCTCCGCGCCCGCGGCTGGCGCAAGTGCGGCGGCGACTCCGCGGACGGCGCCGACGCCCAGCCCCGCCACGTCTTCCAGGTCCCGCTCGTCGGCCGCTCCACCGACGACCTCTGGTCCGGCCTCAACCAGGAGTGGCGGCGCAACGTCCGCAAGGCCGGCAAGTCCGGCGTCGAGATCACCATCGGCTCCGCCGCCGACCTGCCCGAGTTCTACCGGCTGCTCCGCATCACCGAGGAGCGCGACGGCTTCCGGCTCGGCCGCTCCCTCGCCTACTACGAGCGCCAGTACGCCGTCCTCAACGCCGAACAGCCCGGCCGGATGCGGCTCTACCTCGCCCGCCACGAGGGCGAGATACTCGCGGCCCACACCATGGTCACCGTCGGCGCCCGCGTCTGGTACCAGACCGGCGCCTCCGCCGACCACCGCCGCGAGGTCCGCCCCTCCAACGCCCTCCAGTGGCGCATGATGCTCGATGCCCACGCCCTCGGCGCCGCCGTCTACGACCTCCGCGGGGTACCCTCCACCCTCGATCCGGGCGACCGCGCCCACGGGCTCCTGCGCTGGAAGCTCGGCACGGGCGGACAGATCGTCGAGACGCTGGGGGAGTGGGAGATTCCGATGCAAGGCACGACCAACCAGGCGCTGTTCCGCGCCTTCCAGGCATATCTGGCCCGCCGGTGACGAGCCCGGCCGCCACGCTCACCGCCGAGCGCCCGAAGACGAAGGCCCCCTCCGCGCTCCGCAGCGGCGCGCTCATGGCGGCGGGCTCGCTCGTCTCCCGCGCCACCGGCTTCGTCCGGGCCTCCTTCGTCGCCGCCGCGCTCGGCGCGGGCCTGGTCGCCGACGGCTACGCGGTGGGCAACTCCGTCCCCACCATCATCTACATGCTGCTCCTCGGCGGCGCCCTCAACGCCGTCTTCGTCCCCGAACTGGTCAAGGCCGCCAAGGAGCACGAGGACGGCGGCGTCGCCTACACCGACCGCCTCCTCACCCTCTGCGCGATCGCCCTCACCGTCCTCACGGCGGCCGCCGTGCTCGCCGCGCCGCTGATCGTCGACACGTACACCGACTACGTGGGCGAGCAGCGGGAGATGACGGTCGCCTTCGCCCGCGCCTGCCTGCCGCAGATCCTCTTCCTCGGCCTCTTCACCCTCCTCGGCCAGGTCCTCAACGCCCGTGGCCGGTTCGGCGCCATGATGTGGACCCCCGTCCTCAACAACGTGGTCCTCGTCGCCGTCTTCGGCCTCTTCCTCGTCGTCAGTGACGGCGGCGAGCTGACCCCCGGCGAGACCGCGCTCCTCGGCTGGGGCACCACGGCCGGTATCGCCGTCCAGGCCCTCGCCCTCCTGCCCTCGCTGCGCGCCGCCGGCTTCCGCTGGCGCCCGCGCTTCGACTTCCGCGGCAGCGGCCTCGCCGCGCCGCTGCGCGCGGCCGGCTGGCTGGTGCTGCTCGTCCTCACCAACCAGGGCGCGTACTGGGTGACCACCTGGGTCGCCACCTCCTCGGGCTCCGACACCTCGGGCGGCAGCGGCCTCGCCGCGTACAACAACGCCTACCAGCTGTGGACCGTCCCGCACGGCATCATCACCGTCTCCCTCGTCACCGCGCTGCTGCCCCGGATGAGCCGCGCCGCCGCCGACGGCGACCTCGCGGGCGTCCGCCGGGACGTCGCCTACGCGCAGCGCACCAGCGCGGCGGCCGTCGTCCCGGCGGCCTGCGCGCTCCTCGCCCTGGCCGTCCCGCTGATGACCGCGGTCTTCGGATACGGGGAGACCGGCGGCGACGACGTGCGCGCGATGTCCTGGATCATGATCGCCTTCGCGCCCGGCCTCGTCGCCCTCTCCGGCCAGTACGTGTGCACCCGCGCCTTCTACGCCCTGCGCGACACCCGCACGCCCTTCTTCCTCAACCTGGTGATCGCCGGCCTCAACGCCGGGCTCTCCCTGGCCGCGTACCACTACCTCCCGGCCCACTGGGCCGTCGCGGGCATGGCCGCGGGCTACTCGATCGCCCTGTGGGCGGGCTGGGCCCTCACCGCGTACGTCCTCGGACGCAGGCTGCGGGGCACCGCGGGACGGGCCGCCCCCGGTGAGAGCGGCGGTGCGGGCTCCGCGCTCGCGCGGCTCCTCGTCGCCGCCGTCCCCGCCGCCGGATACGGCCTGTTCGTCGCCGACCTGACCGGCCCGGCCGGCGCCGTCGCCGCCGGTCTCGCCGGCGGTCTCGCCGTCCTCGGCGTCTTCGCCCTGCTCGCCCGTCCCCTCCGCCTCGTCGAGGTACAGGCTCTCCTCGCCACCGGCACCACCCGCCTCCGCGCCCTCGGGCGCAGAGCGTGACCCGCCGCCCCCTTCGGGGGCGTCCGAACGACCCTGGGATACTCCACAGATGCCCCGCGTGCTCCTCATAGAAGACGACCCCTCCGTCCGCGAGGGCGTCGAACTCGGGCTGCGCCGCCGCGGGCACGAGGTGCGGACCGCGGCCACCGGGGAGGCCGGGCTCGCCGCCCTCGGGGAGTTCAGGCCCGACCTGCTCCTCCTCGACCTCATGCTCCCCGGCATGAACGGCGTCCAGGTCTGCCACCGCGTGCGGGAGAGCAGCCAGCTGCCGATCATCATGCTCACCGCCCGCGGTGACGACTTCGACGTCGTCATAGGCCTGGAGGCCGGTGCCGACGACTACATCGTCAAGCCCGCCCGTACCGAGGTCATCGAGGCGCGGATACGGGCCGTGCTGCGGCGGATCGAGGAGCCCGGCGCGGGCCGCCCGGGCGTCGAGTTCCACGGGCAGCTCGCCGTCGACCGGGCCGGACTCACCGTCGCCAAGGCCGGCGAGCGGCTCGCCCTCGCCCCCTCCGAGCTGAAGCTGCTGCTCCACCTCACGGCCGCCCCCGAGCAGGTCTTCAGCAGGCAGCAGCTCCTCGAACACGTCTGGGAGCACAGCTACCACGGCGACGCCCGGCTGGTCGACGCCTGCGTCCGGCGGCTGCGCAACAAGATCGAGGACACCCCCGGCGAACCCCGCTACATCCAGACCCTGCGCGGCTTCGGCTACCGCTTCGGTCCCCTGTGAAGACCCGTGTGAAGACGCGTGTGAAGGCAGGCGTGAAGTCCCGTGCGAAGTCCCGTGTGGAGAGCCCTGCCGTGAGCCCGGGCCAGGAGGCCGGGCACCGCCCGGCCGCCGACCCCGGACCGGAACCGGAACCGGCCCCTCGCCGCCGACGTCGGGCCCGCGGCCCCCGCCCGCGCCCCTTCGGCCTGCGCACCCGGCTCGTCCTCGCGTTCCTGCTCGTCGCCGCCGTCGGCTGCGGCACCACCGCCGCGCTCACCTACCGGGCCGCCCGCAACGCCATCCTGGAACAGACCCAGAACACCGCCGTCTCCGCCTTCCGCGAGCAGGTCCAGGGCCTCAACACCGCCCTGCCCCCCTCGGCCGAGTCCCTGCGGGACCAGGTCCTCCGGATCGCCCGCCAGGGCAAGCCCCGCACGTGGCGCGTCTACGCCGAGTACGGCAGCGTCCGGATCTCCTCCACCGACCGTCCCACCTCCTCCGTCATCACCCCCGAACTACGGGCCCGGGCCCAGGAGAACGCCGAATCCCCGCACGGCAGCTTCCAGCGGGTCGTCAAGAACGGCACCCCGTACCTGACCATGGCCGTCCCCGCCCTCTTCCACGCCCTCTCGGCGGACGACACGGCGCGGCCCACCGGGCTCGTCTTCTACGCGGTCATGGAGCTCGACGAGGAGGAGGCCAACGTCGAGGCCATGGTCGCCGCCGCCCGCGACGGGGCCCTCCCCGCCCTCGCCGTCGCCCTGATCCCCGCGCTCATCGCCTCGCGCGGTGTCCTGCGCCCCGTACGGGAACTGGGGATCGCCGCCCACAACATGGGCCGCGGCCGGCTCGACACCCGGATCCAGGCCAAGGGCAGCGACGAACTCTCCGACCTCGCCCGCACGTTCAACGAGTCCGCCGCCGAGCTCGAACGGTCCGTCGCCGAACTCCGCCGCGCCGAGGCCCGCGCCCGCCGCTTCGCCTCCGACGTCTCGCACGAACTGCGCACCCCGCTCGCCGGTATGCTCGCCGTCACCGAGGTCCTCGACGAGGACGCCGACTCCGGGACCCTCGACAGCGACACCGCCCGCGCCGTCCGCCTGATCAGCGCCGAGACAGGCCGGCTCGCCGTCCTCGTGGAGGACCTGATGGAGATCTCCCGCTTCGACGCGCGCGCCGCCGAGCTCCACACGGACGAGGTCGACGCCGCCGACTGCGTCCGCAAGACGCTCCAGAACCGGCACTGGACCGACCCCGCGTCCGTCGTCCTGTACCTCGCCCCCGGCATCAGGGCCCGCCTCGACCCGCGCCGCTTCGACGTCGTCGTCGCCAACCTCGTCGGCAACGCCCTGCGGCACGGCGGGGCGCCGGTGACCGTCCGGGTGCACGCGGAGGGGGACCACTTCGTGACGGAGGTCGCCGACCGGGGGCCGGGCATCCACCCGGACGTCCTGCCGCATGTCTTCGACCGCTTCTACAAGGCGGACCAGGCCCGGACGCGCTCGGCGGGCAGCGGGCTCGGCCTCGCGATCACCCTGGAGAACGTGCGGCTGCACGGAGGCACCGTGGAGGCCGCCAACCATCCCGACGGCGGTGCCGTCTTCACCGTGAGGATGCCCCTGTGACCCGCCACAGGACGGCAGACGTGACCCGCCGCCGGGTGGCCGCCGCGGCCCTCGCCGGGCTCCTGTCGCTGACCGCATGCGGCATCCAGGGGACCGACGTCGTCGAGGCGGGCGGCGCCCCGACCGTCCTGGTCGCGCCGAACCCCGAGTCCCGGATGCTGCTGTACTTCGTCGGCCCGGACGGGCGATCCGTGCCGGTGGCCCGTGACGTCGGGTTCGGGGCCCCGGAGACCACGTTCGCCGCCGACCCGCCGGGAGACGACCGGGTCCCCTACGACGGATTCGGCTCCGGCTACGACATCGACGAGAAGGCCCTGAGCCGCTGGCGCGCGGAAAACGACAAGGTGCTCGCCGCACTCGTCGCCGGACCGAACAAGGCCGAGGCCGCCGCGGGCCTCACGACCGCCCTGCCGCACGGCGCCGGGGTCCCGCACATCCAGGAGGAGAAGGTCAGCGGCGGTCAGCAAGGCCGCCGACTGCTGCGCCTGCGGACCCCGTTCAAGGTCACCGACCTGCCGCCGGAGGCCGTCCGCCAGCTGGTGTGCACGACCGTCTACGCGAAGGACCCCATCGGTGGTGCGGAGGTGACCGTCACCGGCCCCGACGGCTCCCTGACGCCGACGACCTGCGCGGACACGCTCTAGGGCCTGTCCGGCCTGTCCGGCGGATCATGGCCGGGGTCGTCCCGCCGGTCAGGACGCGCGCAGCTCCGCGAGGACCGCGTCCGTGAACGGCGGCCAGGCCTCGACCGCCCACGCCCCGAAGGGCCGGTCGGTCAGCGCCACGCACGCGGCCCGCGCGTCCGGGTCGATCCACAGGAAGGTCCCCGACTGCCCGAAGTGCCCGAAGGTGCGCGGCGAGGAGGTGGCGCCCGTCCAGTGCGGGGACTTGCCGTCGCGGATCTCGAAGCCGAGGCCCCAGTCGTTCGGCCGCTGGTGCCCGTAACCGGGCAGGATGCCGGTCAGACCGGGGTACGTGACGGTCATCGCGTCGAGGACGGTCCGGGCGTCGAGCAGCCGCGGCGCCTGCACCTCGGCGGCGAACCGCACCAGGTCGTCGACGGTCGACACGCCGTCCTTGGCGGGCGAGCCCTCCAGGGTCGTCGAGGCCATGCCGAGCGGCTCCAGGACCGCCTGGTGCAGATACTCGGCGAAGGGGATGTCGGTCGCCTTGGCGACGTGGTCGCCGAGCGCCTCGAAGCCGGTGTTGGAGTAGATTCGGCGGGCGCCGGGCGCCGCCATGACCCGGTTCTCGTCGAAGGCGAGCCCCGAGGTGTGGGCGAGGAGATGGCGGACCGTCGCGCCCTCGGGACCGGCCGGCTCGTCGAGGTCGATCGCCCCCTCCTCGTACGCGACGAGGACGGCGTACGCCGCGAGCGGCTTCGTGACCGAGGCGAGCGGGAAGCGCCGCCCGGTCGGGCCGTGGGACCCGGCCAGGGTGCCGTCCGCTCGGACGACGGCGGCGGCCGCGGTGGGGACGGGCCAGTTCTCGATCGACGCCAGGCTCGGCACGCTGCTGCTCTGCATGGGGCCGAGCCTACTTGCTTCGAGTGCACTCCAACGTTTTAGCGTGGGGGCATGAGCGTGATCGCGAGCACGGCCACGAGCACGAGCGGCACCCGTGCGCACTACACCATCAGCGAGGTCGCCGCCCTGACCGGCCTCACGGCGCACACCCTGCGCTGGTACGAGCGGATCGGCCTGATGCCGCACGTCGACCGCTCGCACACCGGGCAGCGCCGGTTCAGCGAGCGCGACCTCGGCTGGCTGGGCTTCGTCGGCAAGCTGCGGCTGACCGGCATGCCGGTCGCCGACATGGTCACGTACGCCGAACTCGTCCGCGCGGGCGATCACACCCGCGACGAACGGCGGGAGCTCCTGGAGACCACCCGGCGGGACGTCCTCGCCCGGATCACCGAGCTCCAGGACACGCTCGCCGTGCTCGACATCAAGATCAGCCACTATGGGACCGCATGCGGAGGCACACCCACATGACCAGGATCGACACCGTACGTCTCGGCGGCCAGGACGGGCCGGAGATCGGCGTCCAGGGCTTCGGCGCCATGGGCATCAGCGAGTTCTACGGCGACACCGACGAAGCCGCCGCCCGCGACACCCTCGACGCGGCCCTGGAGGCCGGCGTCACCCTGATCGACACGGCCGACATCTACGGCAACGGCGCCAACGAGGAGTTCCTCGCGCCCTTCGTCGCCGCCCACCGCGACGAGATCACCCTCGCCACCAAGTTCGCCATCGAGCGGCGCGCCGACGACCCGTCGTACCGGGCCGTCCGCAACGACCCCGCGTACATCAAGAAGGCCGCGGAGGACAGCCTGCGCCGCCTCGGCGTCGAGACCATCGACCTCTACTACATGCACCGCCGCGACCCGGAGATCCCCTTCGCCGAGTCCGTCGGCGCGATGGCCGAGCTCGTCCAGGAGGGCAAGGTCCGCTTCCTGGGGCTGAGCGAGGTGACCGGGCCCGAGCTGCGGGAGGCCCACGCGGTGCACCCGATCGCCGCCCTCCAGTCGGAGTGGTCGCTCTTCTCCCGGGACGTGGAGCGCAGCGCCGTCGGCGCCGCCGCCGAGCTCGGCGTGACCCTCGTGCCGTACTCGCCGCTCGGCCGGGGCTTCCTGACCGGGGCCTTCGCGGACGCCGGCAAGGAGCTGTCGGGCGGCGACTTCCGCAGGGACCAGCCGCGGTTCACCGGTGAGAACGCGGAGCGGAACGCCGCCCTCCTCGACCCGGTCCGGAAGATCGCCGCCGCGCACGGGGCCACCCCGGCGCAGATCGCCCTCGCCTGGGTGCAGCAGCGGTCCGCCGTGCACGGCCTGACGGTCGTCCCGATCCCCGGCACCCGCAAGCGCTCCCGTCTGGAGGAGAACGCGGCCGCCACCCGGATCGTCCTCACCGCGGCCGAGCTGGCCGAACTGGAGCCGATCGCGGGCCTGGTGGCGGGCGACCGCTACCCGGACATGAGCTTCACGTCCCTGGCCCGCGAGGTCTGATCCGGCGGTCACCCGAGCCCCAGGGCGAAGACCCCGAACCCGGCCGCAAGCAGCCCCGCCAGGGCGCGGCGCGCCGGACCGGTCTTCGTCCAGGGGGACTCGAAGCCCCGCGCGAACCGACCGATGAGGACGAGCAGTCCCGCGAAGACCGGCATCCACGCCAGCCGGGCCAGGATCCAGCCGACCGAGTCCGGCGCACCGACCAGGCCGGGGATCTCGCCGAGGTAGGAGCCAGGGATCGCCGCCGTCAGCATCGCCGTCTGGTGCCAGCACAGGATCGTCATCGCGGAGAGGTTGACCACCACGACCGGTGCCCACAGCGCGGGCCGCTTCAGGAGCCTGCCGAGCCGGCCGCGGAGCAGGATCGCCGCACCGCTCTGCGCGGCGGCGAGGGCGAGGACGAGCAGCGACGGCGGGTGCGAGTTGGTGCGGGCCTCGCCGGGGACGCCGACCATGGACGCCGGGTACCCGAAGGCGAGCAGGAGGGTCGCGAAGAGCGCGGCACCGCCGAGCAGCAGCGCCCAGGCGTGCTTGCGCGTCACCCGGCCCTCGCCCCACGAGACACCGAGCTGATAGGCGAAGAGCCAGCCGGGCAGGATGTTCAGGAGGCTCAGCCAGGACGGTACGGCGTCGGCGTACGGCCCGTAGCGGAGGAAGTCGACGACGGCGACCGAGCCGAGCAGCGGCGCGGCGGCCCAGACCCCGAGGCGGCGGGCGACCCGGACGCAGTACGGGGTGAGCGCGGTGACCACCGTGTAGACCCCGACGAACCAGAGCGGCTGGACGACGAGCGTGGACGCCGTCCGCAGGCTGTCCACGGGCACTCCGAGCCCGAAGTGGAGCAGCGGGAGCAGCGCCGCCCACACGGCGGTGACCCCGAGGACCGGGCGGCCGAGCCGGGCCAGCCGGCCCTTCAGCCACTCGCCGGTCGAGCCCTTGCGCCGCCGGTAGGAGAGGACGGAGGCGTAGCCGCCGACGAGGAAGAAGATCCCCAGCATCTGGAGGACCCAGCTGACCGGGGCGAGACCGGCGAAGGTGCCGAGGGGGCTCGCGTTGTGGAGGGCGCCGTCGGCGGAGAGGGTGAAGCCGCCGAGCAGCCAGTGCCCGGTCGGCACGGCGAGCAGGGCGAGGGCGCGGAGCCCGTCGATCGCCCGGTCGCGGTGGGCCGGGGTGGAGGACTCGATCTTCGCGGCCGTCCGCCGGGCCGTCGTGGCGAGGGCGCTCATCGGACGTCTCCCGCGGAGATCGCGGCGAAGGCGCGCAGGGAGCTGGTGCCGGGCGCGAAGTAGCCGCCGTGGCCGTTGGCGTCCTCGGCCGGGACCCGGCGGGCCCCGAAGTCCGGGTCGGTGGGGTCGGTGCCGTGCCCGAGCCCGGCGAGCTCGACGTTAGGGATCCGGTCGATCCAGTCGGTGGGGTCCTTCGCCGCCCAGACGCGGGCGGAGGTGCCGAGTTCGGCGACGTTCGCGGCGCGCATCCCGGGGGAGCCGAAGACCACGAGGTCCTTCGCCTTCAGGTCGCGGGCGGCGAGGCCGCAGACGACGGAGCCGTAGCTGTGGCAGAACACGGCGGGCTCGGCGGCCCCGGCGGGCCGGACGGCCGCGAGACCGTCGACGAAGCGGGTGAGGCGGTCCGCCCCGGCCTCGGCGAGCCGGCCGGTGGCCGCGTCCAGGCCGACGCCGACGGGGGTGGTGTACCCGGCCCAGGCGACGACCGCCGTACGGCCGCCGGTCGCCCGGCGCAGCTCCCGCGCCATGTCCGCGAGCGGCGTGACGTGGTCGAGGTCGGTGTCGGAGCCGGGCACGATCACGGCGACGTGCTCGGCCCGCGCCAGGTCCCCGTACACGAGGGCGACCTGACCGCGGCCGCGCGGATCGTGGGCCAGGACCCGCGCTCCGGCGAACCGGCCGTGCGTGGCACGCTCGTTGGCCTCGTACCGCAGGGCCAGGGGAGCGCCGTCGAGGTTCCCGACGACCGTGGGGTGCGTGCGGGCCAGTTCCCTCTGTCGTACGGGGGCGAGTCCCGTGAAGAACCGCGCGGTCCCGGCCGGGCCCATCCGCTCCGGGTCCGGCAGCCCCGCATCCCGCCAGGCCCCCGTTCCGACCGGTGCTCCGGTGACGGCCTCCTGGGCGTCCCCGGACGCCCAGCCGGCCGTCCCGGCGATCACCGCGGCCACCACGGCCACGGTCGTCAGGGTCCTCGCAATGCGGCGCATGGGGTCGCCCTCCCTCTCCGGTTCTCGCTCTTTCGTCGGCGAGAGGAAGGTAGGAAGACGACGGGTGACGGCACGTCACACCGGGGAGCCAAACACGGGTTGATACCGGGGTAGGGGGTGGAGGAGCAGCCAACCCCAAGGTGGGGGTGGGGTTTTCCCCCGGGGGGTGCCCGGGGGTCTCAGCTCGCGCCGGGGGTCACCAGGCCCGACTCGTACGCGAAGACGACGGCCTGCGCCCGGTCGCGCAGGTCCAGCTTGGCGAGGACCCGCCCGATGTGGGTCTTCACCGTCTGCTCGGCGAGGACCAGCCGGTCGGCGATCTCCTGGTTGGACAGGCCCCGGGCGATCAGCTCCAGGACCTCCGTCTCGCGCGGGGTGAGGCCGTTGAGGCGCAGCGCGGTGGTGTCCCGGCGCGGGGCGGGCCGGGAGGCGGCGAAGTCGGCGATGAGACGGCGGGTCACGGACGGGGCGAGCAGCGCCTCGCCCGCCGCCACGATCCGTACCGCCGCGATGAGGTCGGCGGGCGGCGCGTCCTTCAGGAGGAAGCCGGACGCGCCCGCGCGCAGCGCCTCGTACACGTAGTCGTCGACGTCGAAGGTGGTCAGCATCAGCACCTTCGGCCGATGCGTGACACTCGTCGGCGGATGGAGGATCTCCCGGGCCGCCGCGAGCCCGTCCAGCTCCGGCATCCGCACGTCCATCAGCACGACGTCCGGGTGCGTGGAACGGGCCACGTCCACGCCCTGCCGTCCGTCCGGCGCCTCGCCCACCACGTCGATGTCGGGCTGGGCGGCGAGCAGCGCGGCGAAACCGGCCCGCACCATGGCCTGGTCGTCGACGATGATCACGCGGATGGTCACTCGGGGTCCTCGGGGGTCGGGTTCGGGGCCGTCACCGGCACCGCTCAGGGCGCCGGTTCGGGATCCGGGGCGGGCGCCGGGTCCGCCGCCAGCGGGAGCCGGGCGGCCACCCGGAAGCCGCCGTCCGGCAGCGGCCCGGTGTCCAGCGAGCCGCCCGTCAACCGTACGCGCTCCCGCATTCCGACGAGACCGTGCCCGGTGCCGGTCGCACCGCGCTCCACCCCGGAACCCGCCTCCGCGCCGGGCCCGTTGACGACGAGGACCGTCAGCCATCCGTCGTCGGGTCGTACCGACACGCGCGTCGCGGCGCCCGGCGCGTGCCGGACCACGTTGGCGAGGGCCTCCTGCACGATCCGGTACGCGGACAGGTCGACCGCCTGCGGGACGTCCTCGATACCGGCGGCGAGCGACAGCTCGGCCGGCACCCCGGCCCGTACCGTCGCCTCGACCAGCTGCTGGACCCGGTCGAGACCCGGCTGCGGGGCCCGCTCGCCCTCGCTGCCGTCGCTGCGCAGCACCGAGAGCAGCCGCCGCATCTCGGCCAGCGACTCGCGCGCGCTCGTCGCGATGGAGGTGAACTCCTCCCGGGCCGCGTCCGGGAGGTCCGGGATGCGGTAGGGGGCCGAGTCCGCCTGCACGGTGATCACGGACATGTGGTGGGCGACGACGTCGTGCAGCTCGCGCGCGATCCTCGCCCGCTCCTCCAGGAGCGTGCGGCGGGAGCGCTCGGCCTCGTTGATGATCTCCTGCTCGACGAGCCGCCGCTGCGCGTCGCCCCGGGCACGTACGGCCGAGGTGAGCAGCAGCAGGACGCCGCTCAGCACGAGCAGCAGCGTGTGGACGCTGGTGGTCCCGTCGGGGCGGAAGGCCTCCAGGGCGTACCCGGCGGCGCCGGTCGCCAGCCAGACGCCGAAGAGGGCCCGGCGCGACTCGCGCAGCCCGAGCGCGACCATCAGCGCGCAGTAACCGATGACGACCGGCGGGGTCCAGGGCCACAGGTCGGCGTGGGGGCCTTCCGAGCCGAGGAGGGCGAGCGCGCCGAGCACGTCGGCGGTGAAGATCACCCACCAGGCCTGGAGGGGGCGGGAGACGGCGAGCAGCAGCGGCACGGTCTGGGCGGTGGCGATGGCCCCGGCGAGACCGCCGTTGACGTCGTAGTCGTTGACGAGGACGGTGATGGTGGTGGGCAGGAGCGAGGAGACGAAGGCGACGGCGACGACGTACGGCAGCAGGCGCACCCACCGTGAGGAGGCCTCGGAGAGCAGAGGTGCGCCGGGGGTGGTCGGGGTGGTGAGCGCGGCCCCGAGGCCCTGGAACAACTCGCGTGTCCGTGCGCTGAACCGGCTGAGGCGGCGGGTGGGCGGCTCGTGCCGCTGTTCGGTAGCCATGACCCGCCCAGGGTAGGCAGCGGCCGTGGGGGCGGGCGTCATACCGGGGTGGGGGCCGCGACCCGATACCGGGGTATGACACGCACGGCCGGCCCCCCCCTCCCGGCTCGGGCTCAGGCTCGGGCTCGGGCTCGGGCTCGGGCTCGGGCTCGGGCTCGGGATCAGGCTCGGGCTCAGAGCTCCGCGAGGAGTTCCGCCTTCTTCGCCGAGAACTCCTCGTCCGTCACGAGCCCCGCCCGGTGCAGGTCGCCCAGGTGCCGGATCCTTTCCGCTACCGCCCCGGGGTCGCGGCGCGCGGCGTCCGGGACGCCGGCCGCCACGGCGACGGGCACGCGGTCCTTGCCCCGGATGGCCGCGAGGACCGCCGCGGCGAAGGGGAGGGACTCGTGCACAGGCCCGTAGCCCAGGCCGAAGACGACCGAGGCCGGGTCCCGGTCGGGCTGGGCGGGCCGGGCGCCGCCGTCCCGGGGGACCAGCCGCAGGTACCCGTCGAGGATCTCCGGCGAGCGCCACTCGACGCCGCTGAGCTCCCGTACCGAGAAGGTCTGGTCGCCGGCCTTCCACTTCTCCGAGGACGCGCCCGTCCAGGACCAGCGGAAGGCGACCTCCGACATCCCGTCGAAGCTCGCCCGTCCGTCGTACGTCTTGAAGGACAGCGGCCCCGCGGGCGCGGCCACCAGGAAGCCGTCGGCGGGCCGCACGGCCATGGCGTCACCGGCTTCACCGATGTCACCGGCGTCCGCGCCTTCCACGCCTTCCGTGCCTTCCGCGATGCCCGCGTCCGCCGGGAGCAGCGCCCGCAGCTCGTCCCGGTAGTACTCGGCGAGCGTCTCCCGGTCCGCCGGAAGCACCAGACGGTACGGGTCGCAGGCCTCCTTGAGCTGTCCCGCGGCCGCCTCCATCAGCGGATCGGCGCCGGGCCGCGGCACGGCGTGCAGCACGACGGTGCCCCGCTTGCCCGGCGTGAGCGTCACGGACGCCAACGCCTCGTGCGGTACTCGTCGTTCGCGTAGCGCGCTGAAGAGCTTCGGCGTGTTGCGGTTCCCCCGTTCGAAGCGGATGACGAGGGCATCGCTCTCGAACTCCCAGGTGGCATGAATTCCGGCCAGCACATCACCCATACGCCTCATCGTATGCGGCGTATGCCTGTGCGTCGCCCCTGTGAAAGGTCGGGAAATTCTGTGATCTACGCGCGTCAGGCCGCTTCCGCACCGGATATTCCGTGGTGGCAAGCGCTGTCGGCACGTGCGCAGATCAGGTCCCGGTACGAACCGACCCCTATGGCGGCGAAGTTGCCGAGGCTCTCCGTCCCCGGCTCGAAATAGCCGCTGTGACCGGCCGCGCCGCTCGCCGAGAGCAGCCGCGCGCCGAATTCCGGATCCACCGGGTCCGCGCCGTGCCCGACCCCGCCCACCTCCATGTGCGGCACGTCCTCGATCCAGTCGTCCGCGTCCCGCATGGCCCACACCCGGGCCGAAGTGGCGAGCTCCGCGGCCCGCTCCACCCGCATGCCGGGGCTGCCGGCCACGGCGAGATCCGTCACCCGGGAGGGCAGCTCGGGAGCGGCGAGCCCGCAGAGGACGGAGCCGTAGCTGTGGCAGAAGAGCGCCACCCGGGCGTCGCCGGGCAGCGCCGAGGTCATCTCCACGAGCCGTACGGCTCCGTTCGCGGCGAGCCGGCCGGTCATCGCGTCGACGCCGACCCCGGCGGGCGCGGTGTAGTCGGCCCAGGCGATGACGGCGACCCGGGCGCCGGGGGAGGCCCGCCGCTCGGCGGCGAACAGCGCCTGGGCCATGCCGGCGGGAGCCGCGTACCGGCCGTGGGTCTTCTGGAAGGTGAGGAGGGTCGTGTCGACGCCGGGCACGATCACCGAGACCCGTCGGGCCCGCTCCAGATCGCCGAGGACCTCGGCCGCGCGTCCCTTGCCCGTCGGGTCGAAGGCCAGGACCTGGCGGCCGGGCCGCATCAGGGAGGCGAAGCGGTCGGCGCGGCGCCGTGCCTCGTGCCGTCCGTCGGCGGAGAGCCGGTTGTCGTCGAGCCTGTCCCGCTCGGCGTCGAGCGCCGCCGCGAGCGTGAGCCGGTTGGCGCGGTAGCGGAGGGCGACGGGCGCGCCGTTGAGATTGCCGACGACGAGCGGGTGCCGCTCGGCGAGCCGGCGGCCGCCGACCGGTCCGAGCCGGGCGAAGAACGCGGCGACCGAGCGGGCCGGGGTGGCCGCGGGGTCGGGCAGCGGGTAGTGGCCGACGCGGTCGCGCGCCCAGGCGGCGAGCGCGGCCGCGCGGGACGGTCCGGGCTCGGGCCGGTGCCGGATCGTGGTCCACCCGACGGTCGCGAGCAGCACGAACACGACGGCGAGCGCGAGGAGCGTGCGCGTCACGGCGAGGGTGGGCGAGGCGTCGGCTGAGGTCACGGGGCGCCACCCTACGGGGGGTGGAGCGGGTGGCCCAAAGGGTGTCGCCGGGCACTTCGGAGCGGTACGGAGCGCCTACGGGGCGTCGTCGGCCGCCCCGGTCCGCCAGTGCGGGGCGAGCGCCGGGCCGAGATGGTCGAGGTAACGCTCGGTGAGGGCGCGGATGCCCTCCAGGCTCTGGTCCGTGCCCCGGCCCCACATCTGGCCCGTCACCCGCATGACGCCGCTGAACGCCGCCACCGCGATCCGCGGGCGCGGGTCCTCGTCCACGTCGAGGCCCTCCCGGTCGGCGATGATGCGGGCGATCGTCTCCTCCGTCTCCGCCGAGCGGCGCAGATGGATGGCGAGCAGCGCGGGCGTCGACTCGATCATCTGGAAGTTCCGCAGGTACAGCTCGACGGGGACGACGTCGGCGATCGCCTCACCGGCGTGGTCCCAGGCGCTGAGGACGGAGTGCCGCAGCGCGTCGAAGGGGCCCTCGGCGGACGGCCGTCGGCCGAGGGCGCTCACGAACAGTCCCTCGACCATGTGCTGGACGGCGAAGGCGACCTCTTCCTTGGAGCCGAAGTAGCGGAAGAAGGTGCGCTGGGAGACCTCGACGGCCTCGACGATCTCGTCGACGGTCGTCCGCTCGTACCCCTGGGTGGTGAAGAGCTCCAGGGCCACCCGGATGAGCGCGTCGCGCGTGCGCTGCTTCTTCCGCTCGCGGAGGCCGGGGGCGGTGGTGCCGGGGGATGGCACGCTCAATTCGCATCCTCTTTTCGGGGGTTTCGACCGAGTCAGGGTACCTGTGAGCTACGTGACAGTTACCGGCGTGTGAATCGCTTTGTCAATTGTCAGTGGCTGACATTAGCCTCGTTCGCATGACTAGTCAGACCACCGTGGAAAAGGCCCCGCAGGGTCAGGGGGGCGTCGCTCGGGAACCCGTTCCGGGCCCGGCGAAGGGACTGCGCGGGCACCCGTGGCTGACCCTGTTCGGCGTCGCCGTGGGCGTGATGATGGTCGCGCTCGACGGCACGATCGTCGCCATCGCCAACCCCGCCATCAAGACCGACCTCGGCGCCTCGCTCGCCCAGGTCCAGTGGATCACCAACGGCTACCTCCTCGCGCTCGCCGTCGCCCTGATCACCGCCGGCAAGCTCGGTGACCGCTTCGGCCACCGCCAGACCTTCCTCATCGGCATCGCGGGCTTCGCCCTCGCCTCCGGGGCGATCGGCCTGTCCGACTCGATCGGCGCCGTGATCGCCTTCCGCGTCCTCCAGGGCCTCTTCGGCGCCCTGCTGATGCCGGCCGCGCTCGGCCTGCTGCGCGCCACCTTCCCCGCCGAGAAGCTGAACATGGCCATCGGCATCTGGGGCATGGTCATCGGCGCGTCCACGGCGGGCGGCCCGATCGTCGGCGGCCTGCTCGTCGAGCACGTCAGCTGGCAGTCCGTCTTCTTCATCAACGTGCCGGTGGGCGTCGTCGCGCTCGCCCTCGGCCTGGTCATCCTCAAGGACCACCGCGCCGAGAACGCGCCGCGCTCCTTCGACGTCCTCGGCATCCTGCTGCTCTCCGGCGCCATGGCCTCCCTCGTCTGGAGCCTCATCAAGGCCGGCGAGTCCTGGGGCTGGTCCAGCGGCAAGACCTGGGGCTGTCTGATCGGCGCGCTGGTCCTGTTCGCGCTCTTCGCCTTCTGGGAGACCAAGGTCAAGGAGCCGCTGATCCCGCTGGGCATGTTCCGCTCCGTGCCGCTCTCGGCCGGTGTCGTCCTGATGGTCCTGATGGCCTTCGCCTTCATGGGCGGCCTGTTCTTCGTGACCTTCTACCTCCAGGGCGTGAAGGGCCTCAGCCCGGTCGACAGCGGTCTGCACCTGCTGCCGCTGACCGCGATGATGATCGTCTCCTCGCCGCTGGCCGGTGCGCTGATCACCAAGTTCGGCCCGCGCGTGCCGCTCGTCGGCGGCATGGTCTGCACCGCCGTCGCCATGTTCGGCATGATCACGCTCTCGTCCGGTACGGGCACCTTCGCGATGTCCCTGTGGTTCGCGCTGCTCGGCCTGGGCCTCGCCCCGGTCATGGTCGGCGCCACCGAGGTCATCGTCGGCAACGCCCCGCTGGAGCTCTCCGGCGTGGCCGGCGGTCTGCAGCAGGCCGCCATGCAGGTCGGCGGCGCGCTCGGTACGGCGGTGCTCGGCGCCGTCATGTCCTCCAAGGTGGCGGACTCCTTCGCGGGCAACTGGAAGGAGGCCGGCATCCCGGCCCCGGTCAACCCGCAGCTGGAGCAGGCCGCAGAGTTCGGCATGGCCCCGCCGGAGCTGGCCCAGGCGCCGGGGATGACCCCCGACCTCCTCCAGCAGATCACCGGCGTCATCCACGACACCTTCCTCGACGGCATGGGCCTGGCCTTCACCGTCGCCGGTGGCGTCGCGGTCGTCGCGGCCCTCGTCGCCACGCTCACCAAGCGCGGCGAGAACGCGGAGGCGGGCGGCATGGGCGGCCACATCTGACGTTCCCGTAGTCAGGGTTCCCGTAGGGGGCCGTCACCCGTTCGCGTGAACGGGGGCGGCCCCTCTTCCGTCGCCGGATGACCTCGGCCATGCTCGTGGTTACAGAGAGTGACGAATCGGGGGTTCATCAGCATGTACACGAAGACCGTTCTCGCCGTCGCGGCCGTCCTGACCGCTCTCCTGGCGGCCCAGAGCACCCCGGTCGCGGCAGCGGCGCCGTCCGGGACGACCCTCGGGGCCTGCGGTCCCGGTCGGCTCTGCCTCTGGCCCAAGCCCGACTTCAAGGGCCGCGCCCAGAGCCACGAGCTGGCCACGACCGACATCGAGAGCTGTGTCGCCCTGCCGCCCGGCACCTCGGCCCAGTCCCTCGCGAACCGCACGGGGCGGCCGGTCACGACGTACCAGTCGGCGGAGTGTGCGGAGGCGGGGGAGTTCGAGACGTACCCGGGGCGGGGGACCTGGGTCCCGCAGACGCCCTACGAGGTCAGAGCGTTCAAGATCTGGGAGCGCTAGGCGAGGGGACCTCCCGCGGCTCCGGCGGCGCCGAGAGCCGCGCGACCTCAGCGCGGAGCTCCCGCACCTCCAGGGTCAGCGCCTCCAGGAGCTCGGTCTGCCGGCGCTCCACCGCGTCGTCCCGGTCGAAACGGGAGATGAACCAGGCCGCGATGTTGGCGGTGACCACACCCAGCAGCGCGATTCCCGAGAGCATCAGACCGACCGCGAGGACCCTCCCGAGACCCGTGGTCGGGGCGTGGTCGCCGTAGCCGACCGTGGTCATCGTGGTGAAGGACCACCAGACCGCGTCCCCGAGCGTCTTGATGTTGCCGTCCGGGGCATCGCGCTCCACGTGCAGCACGGCCAGCGAGCCGAACATCATCAGCCCGACCACCGCGCCCGCCACATAGGTGGTGAGCGTGATCTGCGGCGCCATCCGGGCCCGCCGGCCCACGAGGAGGAGGGTGGAGACGACCCGCAGCAGCCGCAGCGGCTGCACCATCGGCAGCAGGACCGCGAGCAGATCGAGGGGGTGGGAGCGGACGAAGGCCCAGCGGGCCGGGGCGAGGCCGAGCCGGACGAGGTAGTCGAGGGCGAAGGCCGCCCACACCACCCACTCGACCTGGGTGCACAGGCGGTGCACCCAGGGGGCGGCGCCGGGAGCCACGATCGGCACGGCGTAGGCGATGCCGAACACCACCGCGAGCACCAGCAGTGGCGTCTGCGTGCGCTTTTCCCAGCTCTTCCAGCGAACCTTCATGCGGGGCATCGTAGAGAACGCCGAAGGGCGGCGGGACCATCGGTCCCACCGCCCTCACCAGGTGCTATGCGCTACGGACTCAGGCGTCGCCGCCCGCGGCGCCCGGGTCGGCGGCCGCCACGTCGAGCAGCTGGTAGCGGTCCACGGCCTGCTTCAGGGCCGACCGGTCGACCTTGCCCTCGCGGGCGAGCTCGGTCAGCACCGAGAGCACGATCGACTGGGCGTCGATGTGGAAGTAGCGACGGGCCGCACCCCGCGTGTCCGCGAAGCCGAAGCCGTCCGCGCCCAGCGAGGTGTACGTCCCCGGCACCCAGCGGGAGATCTGGTCCGGGACCGCGCGCATCCAGTCCGAGACCGCGACGAACGGGCCCTCGGCGCCGTGGAGCTTGCGCGTCACGTACGGGACGAGCTGCTCCTCGTCGGGGTGGAGCAGATTATGCTCCTCGACGGCCACGGCCTCGCGGCGCAGCTCGGTCCACGAGGTCGCGGACCAGACGTCGGCGCGTACGTTCCACTCCTCGGCGAGGATCCGCTGCGCCTCGATCGCCCACGGCACGGCGACACCGGAGGCCATGATCTGCGCCGGGATCGACCCGGCCTCGGCCGGCTTGAAGCGGTGGATACCGGCGAGGATGCCCTCCACGTCCACGTCCGCCGGTTCGGCCGGGTGCTGGATCGGCTCGTTGTAGACGGTCAGGTAGTAGAAGACGTCCTCGGCGGCCGGGCCGTACATCCGGCGCAGGCCGTCCTTCACGATGTGCGCGATCTCGAAACCGAAGGCCGGGTCGTAGGCGATACAGGCCGGGTTGGTCGAGGCAAGCAGGTGCGAGTGGCCGTCCGCGTGCTGGAGGCCCTCGCCGGTCAGCGTCGTACGGCCGGCGGTGGCGCCGAGCACGAAGCCGCGCGCCAACTGGTCGGCCATCTGCCAGAACTGATCGCCGGTCCGCTGGAAACCGAACATCGAGTAGAAGACGTACACCGGGATCAGCGGCTCGCCGTGCGTGGCGTAGGCCGAGCCCGCGGCGATCAACGAGGCCGTGCAGCCGGCCTCGGAGATGCCGTCGTGCAGCATCTGACCGGTCGGCGACTCCTTGTAGGCGAGGAGGAGTTCGCGGTCCACCGCCTCGTACTGCTGGCCCAGCGGGTTGTAGATCTTGGCGCTCGGGAAGAAGGCGTCCATGCCGAAGGTGCGGTACTCGTCGGGGGCGATCAGCACGAAGCGCTTGCCGATCTCCTTGTCCCGCATGAGGTCCTTCAGGATGCGGACGAAGGCCATCGTGGTGGCGATCGACTGCTGCCCCGAACCCTTCTTGGCCGCCGCGTAGGTCGCGTCGTCGGGGAGGACCAGCGGCTTCGCCCGCACGACACGGGTCGGCACGTACCCGCCCAGCGCGTTGCGCCGGTCGTGCATGTACTGGATCTCCTCGGAGTTCCGGCCGGGGTGGTAGTACGGCGGCAGGCCGTCCTCCAACTGCCGGTCCGTCACCGGGATGTGCAGCCGGTCGCGGAAGCGCTTGAGGTCGTCGACCGTCAGCTTCTTCATCTGGTGGGTCGCGTTGCGGCCCTCGAAGTTCGGGCCCAGCGTCCAGCCCTTGACGGTCTGGGCGAGGATCACGGTCGGCTGGCCCGCGTGCGCCTTCGCCGCCGCGTAGGCCGCGTAGATCTTCTTGTGGTCGTGGCCACCGCGGCCCAGGTGCAGGACCTGCTGGTCCGACATGCCCTCGACCATGGCCCGCAGCCGGTGGTCGTCGCCGAAGAAGTGGTCGCGGATGTAGCCGCCGGTCTCCGTCGCGTACGTCTGGAACTGGCCGTCCGGGGTGGTGTTCAGCTTGTTCACCAGGATGCCGTCGCGGTCCTGCGCGAGCAGCGGGTCCCAGGAGCGGTCCCAGATCAGCTTGATGACGTTCCAGCCGTTGCCCCGGAAGATCGACTCCAGCTCCTGGATGATCTTGCCGTTGCCGCGGACCGGGCCGTCGAGCCGCTGGAGGTTGCAGTTGACGACGAAGGTGAGGTTGTCCAGGCCCTCACGGGCGGCGATGGAGAGCTGGCCGAGCGACTCGACCTCGTCCATCTCGCCGTCGCCGAGGAACGCCCAGACGTGCGACTTGGAGGTGTCGGCGATGCCGCGCGCCTCCATGTACCGGTTCATCCGCGCCTGGTAGATCGCGCCGAGCGGGCCGAGGCCCATCGAGACGGTCGGGAACTCCCAGAAGTCCGGCATCAGCCGGGGATGCGGGTACGACGAGAGCCCGTTCGGGAACTTCGACCGCTCCTGGCGGAAGCCGTCGAGCTGGGTGTCGTTCAGCCGGTCCAGGAGGTACGCACGGGCGTAGATGCCCGGGGAGGCGTGCCCCTGGAAGAAGATCTGGTCGCCGCCGTCGCCCTCGTCCTTGCCGCGGAAGAAGTGGTTGAAGCCGACGTCGTAGAGGGAGGCGGAGGAGGCGAAGGTGGCGATGTGACCGCCGACGCCGATGCCCGGGCGCTGGGCGCGCGAGACCATCACGGCCGCGTTCCACCGGGTGGCGTTGAGGACCTTGCGCTCGATCTCCTCGTTGCCGGGGAAGAAGGGCTCGTCCCTGGTGGCGATGGTGTTGACGTAGTCCGTGCTGCGCATCTCGGGCACGGCCACGCGCTTCTCGCGCGCCCGCTCGATCAGCCGGAGCATGAGGTAGCGGGCCCGCTCACGGCCCCGCTCGTCGACGGCCGCGTCGAGGGAGTCGAGCCATTCCTGGGTCTCTTCCGGGTCGAAATCCGGGACCTGGCTGGGAAGGCCGCCAATGATGATCGGGTTGCGATCGGATCCGGGAGCCACGCTCTTCCTTCACTGTCGGTGGTGCCCACGGGGCCACGGAGTGGTCGGGATGTCCATCGTGTACCCCGTCGACGCCAGACGTCACATTTACCGGGGGGTAACCCCAACGGGGGTCCTCGCGGTGTCCGCGGTGTCCTCCGCGTGTTCGGATGTGTTCAAATCGCAACCTTACGCCCAACTCGCGCATGCGTTCCGTCCGGGCGTTCGGCAGACTGAAAGCTCAGAAGTCCATAAACCGGGATGAATCATGTGGGACTGATCACGGAGTGCGGCCGGAGCGTGCCGGAAGTTGGGGCGAGACGGCCCCAAACGTCACCGTTTCGGCGGTCTCCGCGGCCCAGTACTTGCGCGATGAGCCCCGGCACGTGTGGACTACGGCCAGCGTCACGCGCTTACGCGTGGCCCACAGCATTTTCCGAATGAGCAGGAGGCAAGCCGTGAGCGCGACCGCGGACCACGCGGAGGAGCGGACCAACCCGGCAGCGAGGCTGGGGTTCGAGCCTGGCCAGGTGGTCCAGGAGATCGGTTACGACGACGACGTCGACCAGGATCTCCGTGAAGGCATCGAGTCCATCATCGGGGCCGACCTCGTGGACGAGGAGTACGACGACGTCGCCGACGCCGTGGTCCTCTGGTTCCGTGACGAGGACGGCGATCTCACCGACGCACTGGTGGATGCCATCGGTCTTCTGGAGGACGGCGGCACCATCTGGCTGCTGACGCCGAAGACCGGCCGTGACGGCTACATCGAGCCGGCCGAGATCAACGATGCCGCGCAGACAGCTGGTCTCTCCCAGACCAAGAGCATCAGCGTCGCCAAGGACTGGACGGGCACCCGCCTGACCGCCCCCAAGCGCTGATCACCAAGTTGCGAGACGCCCCCGCCGGTACGCCGGCGGGGGCTTTCGCGTACAGGCCGTAGGCTGGGCCTCACCGATTCGGCCCAAAGGGCCGAATCGCTCCGAGGGCCGAGGCGGTCCGAGGTTCGGGCTCCGGCGGAAGGGATGCGTGGGCGATGGCGATCGAGGTCGGCACCGAGGCCCCGGGATTCGAGCTGAAGGACAACCACGGACGCACCGTGCGGCTCTCGGACTTCCGCGGCGAGAAGGCCGTGGTGCTGCTCTTCTACCCCTTCGCCTTCACCGGCGTCTGCACCGGCGAACTGCGCGAGCTGCGGGACAACCTCCCGAAGTTCGTCAACGACGACACCCAGCTCCTCGCCGTCTCCAACGACTCGATCCACACCCTGCGCGTCTTCGCCGACCAGGAGGACCTGGACTTCCCGCTGCTCTCCGACTTCTGGAAGCACGGCGAGGCCTCCCGTGCCTACGGCGTCTTCGACGAGGAGAAGGGCTGCGCGGTGCGCGGCACCTTCATCATCGACAAGGAGGGCGTCGTCCGCTGGAGCGTCGTGAACGCCCTGCCGGACGCCCGGGATCTCGGCGACTACGTCGAGGCGCTCGACGCCATCTGAGCCGGCTCGCGGCCGACACCTCGGATTCGCCGGGCGAATCGACTGTTTCGACCGGGAACCCGTCACTAGGATCCACTCGTTGATCCGATGCCAACGCACGACTGGGGCGCTGCCCCTGAAAACGTATGGAGGGACTCGTGGGAGTCAGCCTCAGCAAGGGCGGCAACGTCTCGCTGACCAAGGAGGCCCCTGGCCTCACCGCCGTGACCGTCGGTCTGGGCTGGGACGTCCGCACCACCACCGGTACGGACTTCGACCTCGACGCCAGCGCCATCCTGGTGAGCGAGGAGGGCAAGGTCCGCAACGACCAGGACTTCGTCTTCTTCAACAACCTGAAGAGCGCCGACGGCTCGGTCGAGCACACCGGTGACAACCTCACCGGCGAGGGCGAGGGCGACGACGAGCAGGTCAAGGTCAGCCTGGCGACCGTGCCGGCCGACGTGAGCAAGATCGTCTTCCCGGTGTCGATCTACGACGCCGAGAACCGCCAGCAGTCCTTCGGCCAGGTGCGCAACGCGTTCATCCGCGTCGTGAACCAGGCCGGCGGCGCCGAGATCGCGCGCTACGACCTCTCCGAGGACGCCTCGACCGAGACCGCCATGGTCTTCGGTGAGCTGTACCGCCACGGCGCGGAGTGGAAGTTCCGCGCGGTCGGTCAGGGGTATGCCTCAGGTCTGCGCGGAATCGCGGCGGACTTCGGCGTCAACGTCTGAGCCGAACCGTTCGAACCGTCCGGCGCCGCACACTCCGTGCGGCGCCGGACGTGCCTCATCACCACCGGGGAGGAACTGATCACATGGGCGTCACACTCGCCAAGGGAGGCAATGTCTCCCTCTCCAAGGCCGCTCCCAACCTCACCAAGGTCCTCGTCGGACTCGGATGGGACGCGCGCTCCACCACCGGAGCCCCCTTCGATCTCGACGCCAGTGCCCTGCTGTGCCAGGCCGGGCGCGTGCTGGGAGACGAGTACTTCGTCTTCTACAACCAGCTCCGCAGCCCCGAGGGCTCCGTCGAACACACCGGCGACAACCTCACTGGCGAGGGTGACGGGGACGACGAGTCCCTCATCGTGGACCTCACGCAGGTCCCGGCCCACTGCGACAAGATCGTCTTCCCCGTCTCGATCCACGACGCCGACAACCGCGGACAGAGCTTCGGCCAGGTCAGCAACGCCTTCATCCGGGTCGTGAACCAACTGGACGGCCAGGAGCTCGCGCGTTACGACCTCTCCGAGGACGCCTCCTCCGAGACCGCGATGATCTTCGGCGAGCTCTACCGCTACAACGGCGAATGGAAGTTCCGTGCGGTGGGCCAGGGGTACGCGTCGGGGCTGAGGGGCATCGCTCTAGACTTCGGGGTCAACGTTTCGTAAAGCCATGTAATTTCACGATGGGGTAGACAGTGGTTCTGAAAACCTTCGGCTGGTCGTTCGCGATCACTGCGCTCGGTCTGGTCGCAGCGGTGCTCTACGGGGGGTGGGAGGCATTCGGGATCGTCGCGATCCTCTGCGTCCTCGAGATCTCGCTGTCCTTCGACAACGCGGTGGTCAACGCCGGAATCCTGAAGAAGATGAATGCCTTCTGGCAGAAGATCTTCCTCACCATCGGTGTGCTCATCGCCGTCTTCGGCATGCGACTGGTCTTCCCCGTCGTGATCGTCGCGATCAGCGCCAAGATCGGCCCCATCGAGGCCGTCGATCTCGCCCTCAACGACGCCGAGCGCTACGAGCAGCTCGTGACCGACGCCCACCCGTCGATCGCGGCCTTCGGCGGCATGTTCCTGCTGATGATCTTCCTCGACTTCATCTTCGAGGACCGTGACATCAAGTGGCTCGGCTGGCTGGAGCGCCCGCTGGCCAAGCTCGGCAAGGTCGACATGCTGTCGGTCTGCATCGCCCTGATCGTCCTGGCGATCAGCGCCATGACCTTCGCGACCCAGGCCCACCAGCACGGCGGTACGCACATCGACGCCGCGTCGACCGTCCTGCTCTCGGGCGTCTTCGGTCTCATCACCTACCTCATCGTGGGCGGTCTCTCCAGCTTCTTCGAGAACAAGCTGGAGGAGGAAGAGGAGCGCGAGCACGAGGCCGAGGAAGAGGCCAAGCGCAGCGGCAAGAAGGTCACCGTGGTCCAGCTGGCCGGCAAGGCCGCCTTCTTCATGTTCCTGTACCTGGAGGTCCTCGACGCCTCCTTCTCCTTCGACGGTGTCATCGGCGCCTTCGCCATCACCAACGACATCGTCCTGATGGCGCTCGGCCTCGGCGTCGGCGCCATGTACGTCCGTTCGCTGACGGTCTACCTGGTCCGCCAGGGCACCCTCGACGACTACGTCTACCTGGAGCACGGCGCCCACTACGCGATCGGCGCGCTGGCCCTGATCCTCATGGTCTCCATCCGCTACGAGATCCCCGAGGTCGTGACCGGTCTCATCGGCGTCGCCCTCATCGCCTGGTCCTTCTGGTCCTCCGTCCGGCGCAACAAGGCCCTGGCGGCGGCCGAGGGCGGCTCGGGCGGTTCGGGAGACAAGACCGAGGTGTCCGCCGGGGTGTGACACCCCCGGTAACGAGGAACGCTTCACTGCGGGGCGGTCGGTGCACCCGGCCGCCCCGCAGGCATGTGCAGGGTGATCAGTGGCAGATCAGTGGGGGGTGAAGGCGTCATGGCCTTCTGGGACAACCTGTTTCCGGGGCGGGCGGCGCAGTCCGACATGGGCGGCGCCGCGTCGAACACGATCGACCTGACGAAGAGGCGCCCGTCGGTCTCGCTCACCAAGCAGGGCGCCGCGACCGGCAACCTCCGGGTCAACCTCTCCTGGCGGATGCGGACCTCCGACCTCGAAGGTCGCTCCCGCCAGAGCGGCCGACTGCTGCGCAACCCCTCGCAGCTCTTCAAGCCCGAGGTCGTCCAGGCGCACACCCAGGGCATGGTCAACGTCGACCTGGACCTGGGGTGCCTGTACGAGCTCACCGACGGCAGCAAGGGCGTGGTGCAGCCCCTCGGCGGCTTCTTCGGCGACCTCAACGGCGCCCCGTACGTGAAGCTCAGCGGCGACGACCGCTTCGGAGGCTCCTCCGGAGAGACGATCTTCATCAATCTGGACCACAAGGACGAGATCAAGCGGCTGCTGTTCTTCGCGTACATCTACGACCAGACACCGGCCTTCGACCGCACCCACGCCAAGGTCACGCTCTACCCGAGCAACGGCCCCCGGATCGAGATCGACCTCGACGAGCGAGCCCCGCAGGCCCGCTCCTGCGCGGTCTTCACCGTGGACAACACCAAGGGCGAGCTGACGGTCCGCCGCGAGGTGCGGTTCGTCTACGGCTTCCAGGCCGAGCTGGACCGCCTGTACGGCTGGGGACTCCAGTGGGGGCGCGGCTACAAGACCAAGGCGTGACGGTGCGGCGCCCCCGGGCCGCAGGGCGGTCCCGGCTGCCGGTGCTTCCCCGAGGCTTAGGGCGCTCCCGGCTCCCGGTGCTTCCCCGGGGCTCAGGGCCTGACGAACTGGGGGCCCATGGGGGGCATCCGGAACTCGGGAGCCGCGTGCGGGTCCGGCCGGTGGACGGGCTGGGGGTAGCCGTAGGCGGGGGCCGGGCCGTTCGCCGGCTGTCCCCCCGGAGAGGTCCCCTGCGGGTAGCCGTAGGCGGGTGCGCGGTCCGGCATGGGCGGCGCCGTCGGCTGCGGCGGCACGGGGGCGTGGACCACGGTCGCGTCGAGATCGGCGGTGCCGGGGGCGGGGACGCCCGGGGCGCCGGTCGCGCCGTCCTGGGCCTCGGGGAGGTCCTGGACCCCCTGCGCGGCCTCCTGGGCCGCCTCCTGCGCCGCTTCCTGGGCGTCCTCGTCGACCGAGATGCCGAAGTCCGTGGCGAGCCCGACGAGACCCGTCGGATAGCCCTGCCCCACCGCGCGGAACTTCCAGCCGTCCCCGCGCCGGTACAGCTCGCCGCAGATGACCGCGGTCTCCTCGCCGGTCTCCGCCGTCACGTCGAACAGTGCCAGCGGCTCACGGTCCGGTCCGGCCGTCGCGTCGTACAGCAGAATCCGCAGGTCCGAGACGGACCGGAAGGTGCCGCCGTCGGAGGAGGCCGCCACGACCACCCGGTCGACCGAGGCCTCCAGATTGCCCAGATCGGCCTCCACGGTGTCCGTCAGCCCCTGGGCCACCCGCTTCTTCGGCAGCCGCCGCACGCACCCCGAGGGGTGGCGCGGCTGGTTGTAGAAGACGAAGTCCTCGTCGGACCGCACGCGCCCTTCGGCGCCCAGGAGCAGGGCCGAGGCATCGACGTCAGGGACCCCGGGGCCCGGGGTCCAGCAGAGCACGGCCCGTACGGCCGCGGTGTCGAGAGGGACGTTGGAGCCCTTCAGCATCGCGTGCGTCATGACCGTAATCCTGCCCTCCCGCCCGACCCGTGGACAACGCGGGGGCGTCACCGATACCGGGACGAGATGACGGATGCTGACGAGTTACCTGAATTTCATCCTCGGAGGGAACTACGGACACCCGCACCTACGTACTATTACCGGCCACATGTCGTCAGGGCCCAGAGAGGCAGACGGGGGACTTAGATGCGTCATTTCGGGCACATCCCGTCCGCAACGCGGACCGGGTTGTTCCACAGCGAGCCGGCCGAGTTCACGGCCGACTCGCCTGCGCGCACGCTCGCCACGGCCCTCGGGGCCACGCTCTACAGCCCGGCCACCCGGCCGCGGCTGGCCGACGACATCCGCAAACAGGCGGCGCGCGGAGTGGTCTCCATGGTGCTCTGCCTGGAGGACTCCATCAGCGACGCCGATGTCGAGGCGGGCGAGACCAACCTCGTCCGGCAGTTCGCCGACCTCGCCGCCGGGGCCGAGGCGGATGCCCGGACGGACGCGGGGACCGCCGTCGGCGTGCCCCTGCTCTTCATTCGCGTACGCGATCCGCGCCAGATCACCGACCTCGTCGCCCGGCTCGGCGAAACGGTCCGCCTGCTGTCCGGATTCGTACTGCCCAAATTCACCGAGACGCGTGGCCGCGCCTTCCTCGAAGCGCTCACCCAGGCCGAGCGGACGAGCGGAAGGCGACTCTTCGCCATGCCCGTCCTGGAGTCCCCCGAGCTCCTCCACCTGGAGACCCGGGCCGAGACCCTCGCCGGGATCGCCTCGATCACCGACAAGTACCGCGACCGCGTCCTCGCCCTGCGCCTCGGCGTCACCGACTTCTGCTCCGCCTACGGCCTGCGCCGCTCGCCCGACATGACCGCCTACGACGTCAAGATCGTCGCCAACGTCATCGCCGACGTCGTCAACGTCCTCGGCCGCTCCGACGGCACCGGCTTCACCGTCACCGGGCCCGTCTGGGAGTACTTCCGTCCCGGCGAGCGCATGTTCAAGCCGCAGCTGCGCCGCAGCCCCTTCCTGGAGGGCAGCGCCGAGGACCTGCGCACCGCGCTCATCGAGCACGACCTCGACGGGCTGCTGCGCGAGATCGAGCTCGACCGCGCGAACGGCCTGCTCGGCAAGACCTGCATCCACCCCACCCATGTGGTGCCGGTGCACGCCCTCTCCGTGGTCAGCCACGAGGAGTGGAGCGACGCCCAGGACATCCTGCGGCCCGAACAGGGCGGCGGCGGGGTGCTGCGCTCCGCGTATACGAACAAGATGAACGAAGTGAAGCCGCATCGCGCGTGGGCCGAACGCATCCTGCTGCGCGCCGAGGTCTTCGGCGTCGCGAAGGAAGACGTCGGCTTCGTGGATCTGCTCACCGCCGGGCTTGCCGGCTGACGAAGGGACGTCGACGACGTGGTGTGGACCGGAACGTGGGTCGCGGAGCGACTGGGCGTCGAACTGATCGGCGGCGAGGAGCTACCGGCCCTGTTGGGCCTCGCACTGCGTCGTAACCCCAAACGGGCGCACCTGCTCGTCTCCAGCGTGCTCGGCAAGCACGTGCCGCAGCGGCCCTCCGTCGTGTACGGCTCCGGCCTCGGCCTCGGCGTGCGCGTCCGCGAGCTCCTCGGCGACGAGGAGGCGGCGCGCTCGGTCGTCCTCGGCTACGCGGAGACCGCCACCGCCCTGGGCCACGCCGTGGCCGACGGCCTCGGCCTCGCCCCATACCTCCACTCCACCAGGCGGCCGGTGGCCGGGGTCGCCCGCGCGGGCGGCTTCGAGGAGTCCCACTCGCACGCGACCTCGCACCTCCTGCTGCCCGAGGACCCGAAGCTCCTCGCCGGCGGCGGGCCGCTCGTCCTCGTCGACGACGAGTTCTCCACCGGCAACACCGTCCTCAACACGATCAGGGACCTGCACGCCCGCTACCCGCGCGAACGGTACGTCGTCGTGGCCCTCGTCGACATGCGCTCCGGCGCCGACCTCGGCCGCCTGGACGCCTTCGCGGAGGAGATAGGCGCCCGCGTCGACCTGATCTCCGCCGCGGCCGGGACCGTACGCCTCCCGGAGGGCGTTCTTGAGAAGGGCCGGGAGCTGGTGGCGGAGCACGAGACCGCGCACGCCGCCCCGGCGGCCGTCGACGGGACGCCGGCCCCTGTACGGGTGGCGCTCGGCTGGCCCGAGGGCCTGCCCGACGGCGGACGGCACGGCTTCACGCCCGAGCACCGGGAACACCTCGAGGAGGCCCTGCCCGCCCTGGCGGCCAGGATCGCGGAGGCCCTGCACGACACGGGCACCGAGACCCGCCCCGGGGCCGACGGGCGGCCCGCCGCGGGGGAGCGCCCTGGGGCCGGCGGGCGGCCCGGGACCGGCGACCGCGTCCTCGTACTCGGCTTCGAGGAGCTGATGTACGCGCCGCTGCGCCTCGCCGGCGCCCTGGAGGACGCCGGGCACGACGTCCGCTACTCCACCACCACCCGCTCGCCCGTCCTCGCGGTCGACGACCCCGGGTACGCGATACGCACCCGGATCGTCTTCCCGGCCCACGACGACCCGGCCGACGGCCCCGGCGAGCGCTACGCGTACAACGTGGCGGGCGCGGGCTTCGACACCGTCGTCCTCGTCGTCGACTCCGCCGCCGACACCCCGGAACTGCACGCCCCGGACGGCCTGCTCGCCCAGCTCTCCGCGCACGTCCCGCGCGTCGTGCTCGCGGTCGTCCCCGCGTACGAGCCGGCCGTCACCTCGTCCACGCCCACGGTCTCCGAAGCTCCCGAAAGGAGCTCCATGCTGCCCGAGCCCCTCCGCGGCCCCGCCTTCTCCTCGTACGCGCCAGAGGAGGTCGGCTGGCTGCTCCAGGACCTCTCGGGCGTCGAGCTGGAGGCGCCCACCGAGGAACGCGAGGAAGCCATCCAGAGCGGCGGAGCGCACTACGCCGAATCGCTCCCCGTCGAGTACCAGCCCAGCGCCCGCTATCAGGAACTCTTCCACTCCGCCCTGGACAGCTCCGCCGCCCGGATGGCCCGCGCGGTCGGCACCGTCACCGAGACCGTCCTCGCCGAGCTCCCCCTGCGCCGTGGACGGCACGGGAGGGACCCCCAGAGCCGCGGCCCCGTCCTGGTCTCGCTCGCCCGGGCCGGCACCCCCGTCGGCGTCCTCATGCGCCGCTGGGCGAAGGCCCGCCACGGCCTCGACCTCCCGCACTATGCCGTCTCCATCGTGCGCGGCCGCGGCATCGACGCCAACGCGCTGCGCTGGCTCGCCGCCCACCACGACCCCGCCGACGTCGTGTTCGTCGACGGCTGGACCGGCAAGGGCGCCATCACCCGCGAACTCGCCGACGCGATAAAGGAGTTCGAGGCGGCCGAGGGGATATCGGGCTTCGATCCGGAGATCGCGGTCCTCGCCGACCCCGGCTCCTGCGTCCGCACCTACGGCACCCGCGAGGACTTCCTCATCCCCTCCGCGTGCCTCAACTCCACGGTATCCGGGCTGATATCCCGCACCGTGCTCCGCTCCGACCTCGTCGGACCGAACGACTTCCACGGCGCCAAGTTCTACCGCGAGCTGGCCGGATCCGATGTCTCCGGCGCCTTCCTCGACGCCGTCGCCGCCCGTTTCGACGAGGTCGCCGAGACCGTCGACGTGGACGTCAAGGAACTCCTCGCCGCCGACCGCACCCCCACCTGGGAGGGCTGGGCCGCCGTCGAGCGGATCAGCGAGGAGTACGGCATCCACGACGTCAACCTGGTCAAGCCCGGAGTCGGCGAGACCACCCGCGTCCTGCTGCGCCGCGTCCCCTGGAAGATCCTCGCGAAGCGGGGCGCCGACGCGGACCTCGCGCATGTCCGCCTGCTCGCCGAGCAGCGCGGTGTGCCCGTCGAGTTCGTCGACGAACTCCCGTACACCTGCGTCGGTCTGATCCACCCTCAGTACACAAGAGGTGCGACAGGCGCCGACGGCAAGGCGGTGGTGTCCCAGTGAGCACGCCGCTGAACACCCAGCCGAGCGAGACGCCCAGTACGCAGCCGACCACACTGCCAAGTGCGACGCCGAGCACGACCCTGGTCGCGAGCGACCTCGACCGCACCCTCATCTACTCCAGTGCGGCCCTCGCCCTCGGCATGCCCGACGCCCAGGCGCCCCGGCTCCTCTGCGTCGAGGTCCACGAGTCGAAGCCGCTCTCCTACATGACCGAGGACGCGGCCGGCCTCCTTGAGCGGCTGGCCGGCGAGACCGTCTTCGTGCCCACCACGACGCGGACGCGCAAGCAGTACCAGCGCATCCAACTCCCGGGCGCCACACCGAAGTACGCGATCTGCGCGAACGGCGGGCACATCCTCGTCGACGGCGTCTCCGACCGCGAATGGCACGCGAAGGTGGTGAACCGGCTGGTCGAGGAGTGCGCGCCGCTCTCCGAGATCCGCGCCTACCTCACCGCCACCACGGACCTGTCGTGGGTCCGCAAGCACCGGGTGGCCGAGGACCTCTTCGCCTACCTCGTCGTCGAGCGCGAGCGGCTCCCCGAGGAGTGGCTGCGCCGCTTCGGCGAGTGGGCGGGGGAGCGCGGCTGGACCGTGTCGCTCCAGGGCCGCAAGGTGTACGCGGTGCCGAAGCCGCTCACCAAGAGCGCGGCCGTCCGCGAGGTCGCCCGCCGCATCGGCGCCACGCTCACCCTGGCGGCGGGGGACTCGCTGCTCGACGCCGACCTGCTGATGGCCGCGGACCGGGCGTGGCGCCCCGGCCATGGCGAACTCGCCGAGACCGAGTGGACCGCGCCCCATCTCGACGTCCTCGCGGAACGCGGCGTCGCGGCGGGGGAGGAGATCCTCCGCCGCTTCCGCGCGGCGGCGGCGAGGTAGGACCCCGCCGAGGGCGCGACGGCTCAGCCGCAGCAGCCCCCACCGCAGCAGCCACCGCCACCACCACCGCCCGCGCCCTGCGCGGGGGCGGCGGTGCTGCTGCCGCCGACGGCCACGGCCGAGAGCAGCTTCACGGTGTCGTCGTGCCCGGCGGGGCAGGAGGCCGGGGCGGAGGACTCGGCCATGGGACGGCTGAGCTCGAAGGTGTCGCCGCAGGTGCGGCAGCGGAATTCGTAACGAGGCATGGGGACAGGCTAACGGCGGAGGCCCGCGGAAGTCAGTGACGCAAGACGGACCCCACTCCTCCTAGCCTCTTTCCCTCCCCCTTCCCCCTCCCCAGGCTCAATGCCCGGCGGCGGCGGTGCCCCGATCCTCTCGAATCTGCTCGACGACACGGGCGGCGTCGGTACGGACGCCCTCCAGCTCGGTCAGGAAGTGCCAGTAGTCCGGGTGACGGCCCTCCAGCGTGCCGACCGCGCGGTCGAGCCGGGCCACGGCCTGGTCGAGGGGGCGGGCGTGCCGCGGGTCGGGGGTGTTGCGCCCCGCCATCGCCAGCCGCTGGGCGTCCCGTACCGCGAACCGCGCGCGGTCGGTCTCCGCCTTCGGGTCCTTCGCGACGGCGTCCAGGCGGCGCAGCCGCTCCCCGGCGGCCGACACGGCCTCGTCGGTCGAGTCGAGGAGCGCGCGGACGGTGGAGAGCCGGGAGGTCGCGTCGGGCCAGTGCTGCTCCTCGCGGGCCTTGGCGGCCTCGGCGAGCCGCTCCTCGGCCTGCCGGAGCGTGCCGGCGGCCTGCTCGGGCACGTGCTGGAGGTCCTGCCAGCAGGCCGCGGAGAACCGCCGCCGCAGTTCCGAGAGGACCGGCTCGACGCCCTCGGAACGGGTGGTCAGCGCCTCGGTGCGGGTACGGAGGGAGACGAGCCGCCGGTCGATCTCGGCGGCGAGCTGCGGCAGCCGCTCGGCCTCGGCGCGTACGGCCTCGGCGTCCCGCAGGACGCGGTCGGCGCGCTGGAGGGTCTCGGGGACGCCGTGCCGTCCGGCGCCTTCGTTGAGCCGGGTCAGTTCGGGCCCGAGCTGGGCGAGCCGCAGCGCGAGGTCGTCGGCGCGCAGCCCCCCGTCCCGTACGGCGTCGAGGGCGCCGCTCGCGCCGCGCAGCGCCTGACGGGCCCGCTCGACGGCGGGGGCGAGCCGGGCGAGCTGGGTCTCGGCGCGGTCGAGGAGCGGCCCGAGGCCCTGCTCGAACCGGTCGAGCTCGCCCTTCACCACGTCCAGCTCGTCCTTGGCGCGGGTCAGCTCGGCGCGGGCGCGGTTCGCGGTCGCCGCGTCGAGCTCGTCGCGGTCGAGGTCGTGGGCGTCGACGGCGGTGATGTAGCCGTGACTGACCTCGTCGATCCGACGCCCGAGGGCCTCGAAGCCCTCGACGGCGCGGCGGGCATCGGCGGAGCTGTCCACGGCGGTGATCGTCTCGATGGAGATCCGCAGCCCGCGCTGGGCGGTGTCGAGCTCGTAGAAGGCGGCCGCGGCGGCGTCCTTGGCGGCCTGGGCCTCGGCCCGCTGACCTTCCCCGCGCCCGCCGAACCAGCGACGCGTACCGCCGCCGGCGAAGGCCTGCGGCAGCAGCGCCGCGACCAGCAGCGGCAGCGCGAGGGCCAGCCGGACCGTGGACGGAATCCTGGGCGTCGCACTGCCCCCAGGGGTTGTCCTGCCGTCGCTCGCCGCCACGTACCTCTCCCCGTGCTGTGTCCGCCGTCACCGGTCCGGTTCATTCTCCCACCCGGTAAGGACGAACACACGGGCCGGTCAGTTCGCCGTTCGGACGGAGATGTCGCCGTCGTCGGTGCGGACGTTCAGGGAGTGCTCGCCGCCGGCGCGGCGGGGGACGTCGAGGTTGACGTCGCCGTCGGCGGTGGAGGCGGTGGCGTCGTACTCGGCCGTGGGCACGGTGACGGAGACGTCGCCGTCCTTGGTGAGGACCTCGACGCTGCGGGGCACTGCTCCGAGGGTCAGCTGCACGTCGCCGTCGTCGGAACGGGCGAGGACCTTCGGCGCGCGGGTGTCGCCGTCGACGGCCAGGTCGCCGTCCTTGCTGCCGAGATCGACGTCCCCGGTGCTCCCGGCGACCCTGACGTCACCGTCGTCGGAACGCACCTTGAGGGGCGTGGCGAAGCCCTCCGCCGTGATGTCGCCGTCCTTGTTCTCGACGGTGACGGCGACGTCGCGCGGGACCTTGATGCGGTGCACGGCCTCGCAGTGGGAGGCGACGGCGTCACAGTCCACCCGCAGCGTGAGCCGCCCGCCCTCCAGCTTCCAGGTGGTGTCGGGCCCGGACCCCATGACCACCCATCCGTCGACCTGCCGCTCGACGAGCACGTCGTCGACGTCGGCGGGCGTGAGGACGAGCGCGGAGTCGTCGGAGTCGACGACGAGCGTGTCCCCGTCGAACGCGAAGGTCTTCTTCTCGACCGGCGCCGCTCCGGCATCGGCGGTCCCACAGGCACCGAGCGCGAACAGAGCGACGAGGACCCCGCCGGTGGCGAGGAGCGGGTGGCGTGCGTTCATGGCGATCTCGAACCCCCAGAAGAAAACGTCGTTCCGTCGAAGGTACGAGCCCCCCACCCCCCGTCACGATCCGGCGACCCACCGTCCCGGGGTGGGGCTACCCCCCTACCGAACCCTTCGGATTCGGCCCCCACCCATCGGCCATGTACGCTGTTGTCTCTTCCACGGGTGCGTAGCTCAGGGGTAGAGCGCTGCTCTTACAAAGCAGATGTCGGCGGTTCGAAACCGTCCGCGCCCACCAGTGCAAAGGCCCCTCGCCGATCATGGCGAGGGGCCTTTGACATCTACTTTTGACATCAACGGGTGCGGTCACTCACGACCGGGGACGCCTCCTGAGCAGCCGGTCCATGTGGCTGATGGCGTCGCGTTGGGTGTCCTGGACGACGTGGGCGTAGACGTTCATCGTGACAGCGATCTGGCTGTGCCCGAGGATCTCCATGACGACGCGGGGCGGGACGCCGGCGGCGGTGAGGAGAGTTGCCGTCCCGTGCCGGGCGTCGTGGAGTCGGATGACGCGGAGGCCGGCGTTCTTCGCGACGCGGGTGAACGAGCGGTAGAGGTTGCGCGGCTCGATCGGCCGTCCCGTACGTGTGGTGAAGACGTACCCGGTCTCTTCCCAGTTCTCCCTGGCGAGCTCGCGGGCAGCGGCCTGCTTGAGGCGCTGCCATCGAAGGGGCGCGACGCAGATCCCGGGCAAGGGAAGCGTCTGCTTCCGGCGGCGCCCCTTGGGATCGTCCTCGTACACCTCGCCACCGACCCGCTGACGCTGCGTCCTGACCCGGATCTCCCGCCTGTCGAGGTCGACGTTCTCCCAGCGGAGGCCGACGATTTCGCCGCGGCGGAACCCGAGCGCGATGGCGAGCACGAACGCGGCGTACAGCGGGTCCTTCCGGGCGGCGGCGAGGAAGTCGAGCGTCTCATCGAGCGACCAGGGGTCCAGGTCCCGATCCGCCACCGTCGGCGGCTCGACGAGGGTCGCGACGTTGCGCGGGACGAGCTCCTCGCGGCAGGCGGCGGTGAGAGCGGTACGCAGGACGCGATGCGACTCCTTTGCCGTGGCGGCGCTGCTCTTCCTCTCCAACTCGACTAGGAACCGTCGTACGTCGGCGACGCTGAGGGACTCAAGCCGCTTGGAGCCGATCATCGGGACGAGGTACAGCCGGACGTGCACTTCGTACTTGGCGGCGGTGGTCCGCTTGCGGCGGGGCTTGACGATGTTGTCGAGCCAGTACGGCAACCACTCGGCGAGCTTCATGGACCGGGTGGGGACCGGAATGCCGTTGTCGACCTTTTCCAGCAGCGCCCGGCGCTTGGCGTCGCACGCGGCCCAGGTCTTGCCGTACACGAACTTGCGGGCGCGGGTGCCGTCCGGCTGGAGGACGTAGACGGCGGCCTGGTAGCGCCCGTCCGTGCGCTTGGTGACGGTGCCGGAGCCGTTGGGGTTGCGCTTGGGCTTTCGCGGCGCGGCCATCAGGCGGCCTCCTCGATCTCGTGGTTGATGAAGTCCCGTACGGAGTCGGCGGGGACGCGCCGAGCCCGCCCGATGGTGATGGACGTCAGGCGGCGCGAGCGGATGAGGTCGTAGACCGTGGAGCGACCGAGCTTGAGCCGTGCCATGACTTCGGGCACGGTCAGCAGCTCGGCGGTGGCGATAGCGGTGGTCATGTTGCGGCTCCTTCCAGGGCCAGTTGGTCGCGCAGGGCCTCGCGGGCGGTCTCGCGGTTGAGCTGGATGTCCCGGGCGATGGAGGCGGCGAGGGCGGCCTCGCCGGGGGAGTGGCCCTGACCGGCGTAGGCCCAGGAGGTGAGGACGAGGACGGTGTCCGGCTCGATGTCGTCCAGGCCGCGGGCGGTGCGTTCCTGGGTGGCGCGGTAGTCGGCGCGGGTCTGGCGGAGTTCGCTCAGGGTGGTGGAGTACTGGCGGGACTTGGTGGAGAAGTGGCCGCGGAAGCCGAGCATGTGGGCCCAGGCGAGGAGTCGGCGGTCGGGGTAGAGCGGGTCGAGGTCGAAGCAGGCTTCGACGAGGCGACGGGTGTGGTCGGGGACGCCGAGGAGGACCAGGGCCTCACGGTTGCCGATGCGCCGGTCGAGGCTGCCGGTGGTCTCGGCGGCTTTGGTGGCGTACTTGGCGATGTAGGAGGCGACGGCCTGTTCGGTGATGTCGGAGCCGTCGCCGAAGGCTTTGACGGGTCGGATGTCGAGCTGGGTGCCCCAGCGGAGGAGGCGTAGCGGCTGACCGCCGGCGGCAGGGACGGTGACGGTCGTGTACGCGTGGGCCGCGGCGGCCTGAATGGCTCGGGTGAGGAGTTCCGTGGTGGCCCAGGACGGGGGCGGGGTGCCCGGTCCGTCGGGTCCGTCGAGCCGGATCACGGCGTGGAAGTGGACGGCGCCCCGCTTCTGGAACTCGGCCACCTTCCCGTACGAGAGCCGGAGGACGTCTTTCAGCGCCCGCTGGGAGAGCCCGGCGTAGGCGGCGACCTCCCGGCGGAGGCGGGTCGCGAAACGCTGCCAGAGTTGTCCGGCGTGGTTGTTGAAGAGCACGGCGCCGGCGTAGTCGTACGAGTCGGGTTCGAGCGGGGTGCCCAGTTCGGCGGCGTCCTCGGGGTGGCGGGCGCCGCAGCGGCAGGGGCGGGTGCCGGGGCGGTTGTGGACGGCCCCGAACGACGGCGCGGTGAGGGTGAGGAAGACCCGCGGGTGGTCGCGGACGGTGGCGGGGATGTCTCGGCGGTCGTCTCCGGCGAGGCCAGCGCGGATGAGGTGGTAAGTGTCGCCGGCGTAGGTCCAGGCGCAGGCGGGGCAACGGGAGGCCCGGCGGTTGCCGCAGGCGATGCGGAGGCGTCCGTCCGGCTCGGTTCCGGTGGAGTAGTGGTGGACGGTCTCGCCGGTGGTCTTGTCCCGGGTGTGGGTCCAACCGGTGAGGTGGATGGGGTGGGAGCAACCGCCGGTGCGGTGGATCTGCTCGCGCCAGCGGTCGAATCCGGGGGAACCGGCGACCCGGAGCATGTCGCTCAGGGTGGCCGGGTCCAGGCCCGGTACGTGGTTGCGGTCGGTCATCATGGGCGGGTGCCTTCTGGTTCTCTGGACTGGACAGGGGCGGGGCTCCCGGGCGGCGGAGACTTGGCGGTTGAGCCGCCCGGGAGCCCGACTAACGGCGCTTGTGCTGACCGTTGAGCAGCGAGCGCAGGACGACGGCGCAGACGGCGATCGAGGCGGCGCTGACGGCGACGGCGAGGAGCATCGAGACCAGGACCGTGCCGACGATCAGGACGAGTCCGGCGCTACCGGCGACGACGGTCACGAGACCGGCCGGGGTGAGGCGAACGGCCGGAGCCTGGATGTGGGGCGTGGCCGGGACGGGCGCCGGGGCGTCGTTGTGGTGGCAGGCCGTCGGCTCGATGTCGGACGTCGTGGTGGTCGGCCGGACGAGCGGGGTGGCGAGGCCGGTCGGGAGCGGGTTGACCGGGATGCGAGGTCGGAACATGGCGGGTGTCTCCCTACTTGGCGATCGGGTCGATGACCGGCGTGAGAAAGCTGTCGGCGAGGAGGTAGCCGCCGAGGAGGATCACGACGACGAGCCACCAGGGCGGGCGGATGAGCTTGATGCCGAGGGCGCCGACGACGACCAGGGCGAGCCAGAGCGGGACGTCCATGGGCGTACTCCGTTCAGTCGGTGATGCGGCAGCGGTGGGTGCGGGCGGCGAGCTGGGCGGCGGAGGAGCTGGAGTAGTCGGAGGACCAGCCGCAGCGGTCGGCGGTGCAGACGGCGGCGTACTTGGTGCGACCGTGGCGGTCGCGGTGGGTGCCGATCTGCACGGGGCCGATCCGCATCACGGAGTGGAAGTGGTCGCGAGGGGACATCGCTCAGACCTCCTTGGTGAAGTCGTCGGCGTGCTCGTTGAGCCACCGGCGGATCTCGTCCGACTCGAACTCGTCGGCGGCGATGATCACCGGCTCGGCGATGGTCATGGCCTCCACTAGACGGTTGTTCCGAGTCAGTTCGGCGGCGCGTTCCAAGGCGTGCCGGGTCGAGTCGCGCATGAACGGATCTCCCTCTCAGGCGAGTTGGGCGGTGATGGCAGCGGCCATCTGGGGCGGGACGCCGAGGCGGGTACGTAGGGTGTCGGCGTCGATCGGGTAGCCGGTGCGGGCGCGGTGGTCGGCGGCGACCTTCCGGGCGTGAGCGACGAGGGCCGGCGGTACGGCCACAGGGGCGGGGACGGGATCTGCCTCTGGCACCGGGACCGGCTCAGGCTCGACAACGGGAAGAGCCGGTACGGGAGCGGTCTCGGCGGTGTCATCGCGCTCGATGACCGCTTCCACTGCGGGAGGCTCCTCGGCGTCCGGTCTTGAAGGCCCCGCGGTGGCCGTTTGTCCGGCAGGGGAGTGGACGAGGAGGGTGCCGCCGAGGAAGGCGAGCGCGGGCCATCCGGCGACGAGAATGCGCAGCCAGTCGGGCACGTGGGCGAGGTCGAGGAGCCCAGCGGTGGCGATGTTCGCGCCGAGGGACGCGGTCAAGGCGACGGTGAACCAGGTCCAAGCGGACCGGGCTGAGTCGCCGGCGGCCCGGAGGATGCGCAGACGACGCCAGGCGGCGACAAGGAGCAGGTCGACGGAGACGGGGTAGGCCCACGCCTTCCATCCGGTCTGGCCGGCCGCTTCGGCGAGGTCGTGAAGGTGGGCGAAGGACAGGGCACCGGCGATCGCGGCCTGTACGAGAACGGCGTCCGGTCGCAGTGTCGAGTTCACGGCGGGGTCCTCCTTCCGGATTCGGGCATGGGAGGGGTAGGGACACGGCGTGAGACGGTCACGCCGACCGAGGGACGAGGTGCGTCAGGCGATCGCGGGGGCCGTACCGGCAGCAGGTGTCGGGGTCTTGGCCAGGGGCGGCAGGACGGGCCGGAAGGCGTCCAGCGCGGGGATCTCCGGGGTGCGGTGGGCGTGGGCGTTGCAGGTGTTCACGGCCCGCCGCAGAGTGAGGTGCGGGGTGCGGATCCGGACCCAGCCGCCGGAGGAGTCGCCGACGACGGCGGTCCCGGGTCGATCGGTGGGGATCTGGATGGTGGCGAGGACGGCGTCCGGGGCAACGTCGCCGAAGGCCATGTTGGCGCTGGTCTCGTCGTTGACGCGATGGGCGGTACGGCCGGTGAGCTGGGCGCGAAGCATGGTGATGCCCTTGCCGAGCTCGGAGCCGAAGCGCTGCCCGCAGATCTCCAGGTAGATACCGGCGGCGCGGCCGAGCTGAGAGAGACGAACGAGGGACGTGATGATCCGGTCTCGTCGCTTCTCCTCATCCTTCGTGGCGAACAGGGCGAGTTCGGCGACCTCATCGACCATGAGCACGATCGGCGTGGGGCGGAGGCGATCGGGCAGGTCCCAGATGTCGGCGGTGATCTCCGCGTCCGGGATATCCGCGCTCAGCCGCTGTTCGCGCCGGATGAGCTGATAGACGTCCTCCATATGCCCGACGAGCGCGTCAAGAAGGTCGACGGCGGTGTCGGGATTGTCAGCCAGGGCAGTGAACCGACGGGCAAGCGGGGCAAGTTCGACTCCCTGCTTGCAGTCGATCCCGACCAGAGCGACATCAAGAGCGGCAAGACCGGCGACGAGGTTGCGCTGATAGACGGACTTACCGGACTGAGTGGCGCCGACATTCAGCGCGTGCGGGATCTGCCGGTAGTCGCGGTAGTAGACCTCTCCGTCCTCGCGAATGGCCACAGGAACCCGCATCCCCCCACCATCAGGTAGAGCGGGCATCTGAACGCGCTTGAGAACGTCGTAACCGGTCATCCGCAGCTCGACGACACCGGAGCGGATCTCCCGGGTGGTGACGTTCCGCATGACGAACGAGTGCCGCAGCCGGTCCGACGCGGCAGAAAAGTCGAACGCATCCTGACCGGGACGAAGTTTCACTCGCAGGACCAGTCCCGTCCGCGTCGGCCGAAGCCGCAGAATCCGCGGGGCCCGAGCCTCCGGAACGGGTCGCCTGGTCATCCGGGCCAGCGTCAGGCGCCAACGGGAGGGAGGAACGGTCAGCCCGCACGCGTCCATCACGGAGGCGTATCGACCGAGGACCCGCACGAGCGCGAAGAGGATGCCGAAGGTCATCCAGTACCAGGCCGGACGCTGCCACCGCAGAAGCAGCGCGACCGAGGCGACCAGAGCGAGCGAGACCCATAAGGCGGTCATGGGTCAGGCCGCCTTCGCGGCGACGAGCGAGGTGACGGCGACCGCACGGAAGCTGATCCCGTGGCGCTTCTGACCGTTGAACTCGTTCTCCCACGGCCGGGCGACGACCCCGGTCAGTGCGACGGGGGTACCCATCGCCAACTCGCCGGAGATGCCGCTCTGGGGCACGGTCAGGTTCAGGATCTCGGCGTTGCCGTCCATCGCGAACATGACGTCGACCGTCATCAGCGTCGCGCCGGTCTCGCGATCGGTGGCGACCTCACCGGTCTGCCGGTTCGCGATCTTCGGGGTCGGGGGCTGGGCCACCATCACCATCGCGGCGGACGTGTCGACGGGGATCTGACGCACAGTGGATCACTCCTCTATAGATGATGAACTCCGTCACTCATGTATATGAGTGACATGAAGAAGAGTGCCTGACTCCTGTACATGAGTCAACCCGCTACGAAGAGGAAACCGCAGCGGGTTGTGGGGAGTTGAGAGAGCGTCAGTCGGTGGCGGGGATCCGGTACTGGAAGACGAACTGGTCAGCGGCCATGAGGGTGTCGCAGACCTCCACGACACGACCCTTCTTGGTCACCGCGTCGCGCAGCAGATGAATCACGGGGGCGCCAGGACTCAGAGCCAGCTCCGAGGCCTCAGCCTTCGCGGCCGGCCGAGCCTGGAGGGTCTCCACGAACTCGACGAAGGAGTGGCCGTGGTCTTCAAGCCGGGCGTAGATGCCGCCAGGCCCAGGGTTCTCGGCAAACAACTCAGGGATGTCCTTGACGACATCCCAGGGCAGGTATGACGAGGCCGTCTCGACGGGAGTCCCGTTCCGGAAGTAGAGACGCCGCCGCGCAAGCACCTGCGTACCTGCGTCGACACCGAGCCGCTCGGCGATGTCCGCCGGCGCTTCCATGGGCCCGATGTAAAGCACGCTCACTTTGGCGGTGGCACCAGACTGCGCGGACTCGGCGAGGTACGCGGCCTTGCCGCCCCGCCGATGCGAAGCGCGGAAGCGATCCGAAGACCGCAGTCGCACAGGAGGCCGGTCCTTAACGATCGAACCCTTACCGTGCCGAGTGTCCACGAGCCCACTAGCCCGTACCTCGACCATGGCCTTCCGGATCGTCCCCCCAGCTACCCCGTACCGCTCGACGAGCTCCGACTCACTCGGAACCATGTCGCCGGCCTTGAGGACACCTGCACGGATCTGCTGGACGATCTCGTCCGCGATCTGCACGTACCGAGGTACGGCCCTACCAGCTCCTGCTGGAGTTCCCACAGTCCTACCCACTCTCCTATGCTCCTGTACATGAGTAACAGCGCCCGCGAACCCCAGTCAACGCCACTGCACTCCGTGTCGGTGGCGGGAGCAGTGGTCCGCGACGACGGGCGCCTCCTCGCGATCCGCCGAGCGGACAACGGAACGTGGGAACTCCCGGGCGGAGTCCTAGAACTCACCGAGACTCCCGAGGCCGGCGTCGCCCGCGAGGTCCTGGAGGAGACCGGTATCCACGTCGAGGTGGATGAGCTGACGGGCGTCTACAAAAACACGACGCGAGGCATCGTCGCCCTGGTCTTCCGATGCAAGCCGTCCGGCGGCACCGAGCGCACGTCGGACGAGTCGACCGCGGTCGACTGGCTAACGCCGGCAGAGATCGAGGACCGGATGTCCGAGGTCTACGCGATCCGCCTCCTGGACGCAGTCGACGGCAACGGCCCCCACGTCCGAAGCCACGACGGCCGGCACCTTTTGGGCACGTCCGCATGACCGGAGCGAAGCCCGTCAGCGAGTGGCGCGACGTCTATGACTTCCTGGACCAGGTCCGCATGCGGCCAGGGATGTTCGTACGCGGCGGTTCCCTCGTGGAGCTCCAGGCGATCCTGTACGGCTACCGAGTCGCATCCGAGATCCACGGTCCCCAGGCGATGATGGACTTCGAGCCTCAGGGTCCGTTCACCGAGTGGCTGTGGCCGCGACTTGGCTATGCCTACGCCAGCCCCTTCGGGTGGGGGATAGAGATCACGAAGGCCGCGGAAGCAAGCGGCAGGGCAGGCATCGACCTGTTCTTCGACCTGCTGAGCGAGTTCAAGGCGGAGCGAAGCCCAGAAGCGCGGTAAGACTTTCTCTACTTCATCAAGGCACCCGCCGCGCACAGCGCGGCGCGCGCGGCCCGCCGCCCGGGCCTGCGCTCCTGTCTACGCCCCGCTCCAACCCGGCCGCCGGCCCGCACGCCTGACAGCTCGGGTTGATGGGTGGCGAACCACGACGCGGCCGAGGCAGTCCGCGAGTGCGGCTCAAGACGATGCCTCCGGCGGGGGCACAACAAGCACCAGGATGGGCGGGGGCCGTACGCGGGTGCCGGCCGGTGGGGTGTGGCGGTGGGGACTCCCATCCCGTCTGCCGTCGACCCAGGCAGAGCCGAGCAGACACGGCACCGGGCGTCCAGGTCGTTCGTCCAGTTGGGCGCTCCACCTGGACGCCCGGCACCGCGCCTGCTCCACGGTGTGTGGGTCGACGGCAGACGGGATGGGAGTTGGGGTGAGTGGTGGGCAAGGCCGCCGCTCGAGTGACCCATCACGGCGCCAGCTCAGCGCTGGGCCACTTGAACGAAGTCTCAGAGCCTCGCGATCGGCTCGGTGCCGGTTCTGGCGCAACTCGTCAAATGCCGGACGGGCATGCAAGTACTGGTCATACTGGGACGTCAGGAGGGTGCAACATGGCTAATCGTCCCAAGGTTTCCGAAATGATGCTGGCCTTCGATGAGCACGTGGCTGAGCAGCTCAAAGCCATGCCTGAGGTGGAGCCCACCGAGGGTGAGATCGATGTGTCCGACCTTTACATCAACGTTCCCAAGTGGCGGAAGTACGCGCAAGTTTCCTGTGTTTTTGCTGACCTTGCAGGATCGACGAGTCTCAGGAAAGGGAGGTTGGAAGCTTCCACGGCGTCGATCTACGAATCTGCGATTCGACCCGCAGCAGTGATTTTGGATGAGTTTGGCGCGGATTTCATCGACATTCAAGGCGATGCGGCATTCGGACTGTTTGTTGGGGAATACTCGCGAAGTCGGGCTATCTGTGCGGGCATCACCATTAAGACATTCGGGGAGCAGGTGCTGGTGCCAGCGCTTCAAAAGAAGTGGTCTCACGAGCCTCCAGAAACCGGATTCAAGGTAGGTTGCGCGATCAGCGATCTCCTGGGTAAGAAGATCGGGATTTCTGGCACTGCTCACAATGCACCCGTCTGGGCTGGTCGGGCCGTGAACTATGCAGCCAAGTGCTCTCAGCAAGCTATAGCGCACGAGATGATTGTGACGAAGCCGATCGCTGAGGCGGTTCGTCGAAACGAGTACCTCTACTATTCGTGCCAGTGCGCCGACGCCCCGGTTGAGCTATGGAAAGATAGGCTCGTTGACAAGGTGGCAGAAACCGACAGCGCTGGCTTGCTTCTTAGTAGCTCGTGGTGCAACAAGTGCGGTGACGCCTATGCAGAGAAGATCTGCTCGGGATCCTGGAAGCGTCCTGATCTGGACGCATTTAGGATGTCTGGAATGCGAGAGCAGTATCAGAAGGTCCTGAAATTCAGAGACTTGAATGCACGTCAGATCCGGAGGGGTATTAATGGATAGTGGGTCCGAGGGGGCGAGTCGCGACCCTGCGCCACTGAGTAGGGTTCTCCTCGTGGAGACACGTGAGGAGCTGGTTAAGGCCGACCAAAAGGCAAATCTCCTCTTGGCCGCGATGGGTGTTGCGGTGGCGGCTTTGGTTGGCGCATTTGCCAGCGCCAAGGTTAACCCGATCTGCTTTCCAGTTCTTGGGCAAGTTCTTTTCTGGATCGGCTGCGCACTGGCGATCTTGGCCCTTGGGGCTTTCGCGCGAGCTGTCTTCCCTAATTTGGGATCCGGCGAGGCGGGTCGAATGCATTACTTCGGCGATGTGGTAGAGAATGACGCCTCGGTGTCCGTCGTGGTCGATCTGGTGTCACGAGTGAATATCGCGCATCGCGATATTCAGCAGTTTACCGTTCTCGCTAAATCTGTGTTGGACAAGTATAAGAACATTCGACGGGGCATCGTGTGTGCGGTCATCGCTGTCCCACTTCTCTTCGCGGGGTCTCTGCTGGGGGTGGTGCTCGACTAGCCAGGTCACGCGAAGGCGCGTGCTTCTCCTGCTGTGGCCGGAAGGGACCGGGGCATGAAATGTAGGCGAGAGGGGCAGCCGGGCATGAGCGGCTCCCATGAGGGGCCAGCGCTAAGGCTCTTGCCCACCTTCGTGCCACACCTGTGCCAGAACGGTCGGGGAAACACGGGGACTTGCGGTCGTCAGTGGTGCGAGCGTCGGTTCCTGTCCAGGTCGAGTAGTCGCAGGCCACGCCAGGGTTCGCCCTCCCTCTCTTGTAAGACGTCGTTTCACTTGGTGAGTCGTCGGTAGTTGATGAGGGTGGTGGCGATGGCCGTGAAGCCAAGGAAGTGCTCTGGCTTGCGTTCGTAGCGTGGGTGGAGCCGGCGGCAACCGGCGAGCCAGACATGGTCCGCTCGATGACCCAGCGGTGACGTCCAAGTCGCTGTGAGGTCTCGATCCCCCGGCGAGCGATCCGAGGGGTGATGCCGCGGCTGCGGAGCCATCGCCGCAGGTGGGGATAGTCGTAGCCTTTGTCCCCGTGGAGCTTGTCGGGCCGTCGTCGGCGTGGTCCGCGGCGGCTGCTAATCGGCGGTATCGACGCGACGAGCGGCTGGAGCGCGAGACTGTCGTGGGTGTTCGCCGCGGAGATCGCGACCACGACCGGCAGGCCCGATCGATCGGTGACGAGGTGGATCTTCGATCCCTTCTTGCCACGGTCGGTCGGATTCGGTCCGGTCAGCAGCCCCCTTTGAGGGCCCGGACACTTACCGAATCGATGGCGAAGCGCGACCAGTCCAGCTCTCCCTGGGCGCCGAGTTCGTCCAGGACGACGCGGTGGAGCCGGGCCCAGACCCGGTCAGCACTCCAGCGCGCGAAGCGCCGGTAGACGGTCGGCCAGGCCGGGCCGAACACCGGCGGCACCTGCCGCCACGTGCAGCCCGACGTAGCCACGAACACGATCGCGGCCAGACACTCGCGGTCGCCGGCCCGCCGACGGCCACCACCCTGAGGCCGCACCACCGTCGTGTCCGGCACCACCCGCCGGAACAACTCCCACAACTCATACGGCACCAGCCGCTCGGCAAGACTCTTCATGCCCAGCACAACGAACTGAACCGCCAAAGGAAACGACGTCTTAGACTGCCGCATCGATCCATAGACCGCATACTCCGCGAATTCCTTCCAGTCTACGACGGAGATCCCCCCAATCGGTCCGATTAGACGCATCATCGTTGGCGAGAAGGTGCAAAGTCTCGTAAATATCTAGACGCTCTGCGAGGGGCATGAGCGGTGCGCCAACTTTTCGGTACCCAGTATTTAGACTGGTTTGAAATACGATATCCAGGGAGTCGATAGCTTCACGTGCCCTTTGCAGCTTTTCCGCTTGAGATGAATCCCTCATCGATGGATTATTGCTGATGAGGCTATTTCGATCGATGGCGCGTTTAGTCAAATCGTCCATTCTGTAGATAACTGAAGAGAGTCGCTCCACGGCGAGGGTGCACAATTTTCTGGCACGGGCAAAGGATTTATTTACGGCCACCAGGAGTGCCAGCACTAGGCTGAGGCTGATGGTGATCCGGGGGGCCAGTTCCAATTTATCGGACTCTGCGGACGAGATCATTAGGAGAATTCCCAGGGTTAGTAGAAGGAGTGCGAGGCAATGGAAAACAACTTCACCCAGAATGTGCCACCTGAGACTCTCTCTTAGATCTGACCACTTCGTGACTCGCGACGGCCAAAATCTGAAAACCGCGACGCCGGTCAGAATTGCCCCAACAAGGAGGCGGCTGACGCCCGTCAAGATTAGGCCGCAAATCGCCAAGGTGCCCACGAAGATCGCGACAGCGAGGGACAATCGTGCGCGTCGTTCAAGCTCGTAAGTCACCTTGGGGGCTACCAGTTGAGCAAGTCCTGCGATGAGCCCCAGGGCTAGACCTACCGCCAGAGGGGTAACAATGTACGAGGCGAGATTCCCTGGAGTATCGGGAAGGTAATTTCCAATCAGGTCAATTAGGGAAGCTGCCCCAAATCCACAAATCGCGGCAACGGTAATCTGGAATAGGATCCCGAGGATCTTCTTGAGCCTTCGCTTGGTGTCGTCGGCCGAGAACCTCTTTCCGCTGCCATTCGACTTCTCCCCCATGTCGCCTCCTTCGTGTCAACTTGACCCACAGGGGTGGAAATGTTAGGCAGAGTTCATGGGGTGATGTAGACCTTGGTCAGCGAGTCGCGCCAATACCTTCGTTTGGCCCAGCTTGGGTGCGCGAGGCGCAGCTACGAATGAAGGCCCCGGGGTAGTTCCGGGGCCTTCTGTTTTCGGTTGGATCAGCATCCGCTAGCCGAAGGCTGCTGCCGGCAGTTGAGGGTTGTCGTCGCCTCCCCGAGCGGAGGGTTGCGGGGTCGGCAGGCGTTGGCCGCGGCTGGACGCTACGCGGAGAGTGTCCCGTAGGGCTCCGACTAGGTCCCTGGACAGGTTTCGGAGGTCCTCCGCGTCCGTCTGTTCGTCGTCGAGGAGTTCCAACGCGTGTCTCATGAGGTCGTCGGCCAGGCCGAGCTGGAGCGCTTCGGTGTTGTCGGCCAGGCGGGACAGGTGGCTGCTGTCGTCGTCGGTGCTCAGGTAGCAGGGCTTCCCGTCGGGGCCCGACCAAGGGAGAAGGCGGAGCTCGCTGATGGCTGTCATCCTTCCGTTCCTCTCTCTTCGTTTGTGTGGTGGGTGGTGAAGAGCGCGTTTGCGCGGTCGCCAGGGAGGACCAGGCGGGCAGCCTTGAGCACGCGGCCGGCGGTGTCAGACGAGACACGGGTGATCGCGAGGACGGCCTGTGTCGAGCTGATTCGGAGGGTGGAGGCGTCCTCTGGGGTGGGGAGTCGGGCGGTGACCGTTTCTTGGGTTGCCGCCAGCCCGGTTGGGCGCCAAGGCAGTTCGGCCGGTGCCAGGTCGCGCGGGACGTAGATGCGGGCCAGGCTGTGCGGGGACTCTCCCTGGTGGGTGAGGCAGAGGAACTCAGTCAGTGGGGTGCGCGAAGGGACCTTGAGTAGAGGGATCAGGTCTCCGCGGGCTCGGAGGTTGGTGGTGCGGATCGTGACGTGGAGGTCTGCGTCCGGGGTGAGGCGGCCTCCGGCGTACGTGAGTCTCCGGAGGGGGTGGCGGACGAAGTTGCCCTTGCCGTGGATCTTCTCGATCAGGCCCTCGGCCTGGAGGAGTGCGAGGGCGTTGCGCAGGGTCGGGGTGCTGACCTTGTAGTCCGAGGCGAGCCGAGGTTCCGAGGGGAGTCGTTCGCCGGCCTTGAGGCTGCCGGTAGTGATCTGAGCCCGGAGGTCGGCGGCGATGGTGTGGCGGAGGGACGGCACGTCGATCACCACCTTCTGAGCACTCGTACGGCGATGAGGCGCGTATGGGCGTGCATGGTCAGGAGTTCGCCCGACTCGAAGCGGAGGCGTTTGGCGCCGCGGGGGAGTTGGAAGAGGTCGGTCACTCGGTGGAGCCGGCCGCCGATCTGGATGACGTCGCCGCGCTGCACGGTGGTCGTGGTGATCTCGACCGGGGTAGCGAGTGCGCCGCCGGAGGGGGAGCTGTTCATGAAGTCGCCTCCGGTGGGGCGGTCGCCGTGTGGCAGGGGCAGGCGCATGCCTCGTAGATGACGGGGATGCCTACCGGTGCCGTTGCCGGGGAGGAATGGGCGCACTTGTGGTGCGTGCCGATCTGGCAGGGGCTGGACCGGTAGGGGGTGGCCGCTACCTGGGAAACGCCTGTCATCCGTGGGCCTCCGCCGGCGTGAAGCAGGAGTGGGCGAGGAGGTGATGCGGGAGGGGCGTTGAGCGCTGCCGTGTGCGTTGTTCGCTGGCCAGGACGTACGGGCGGACGAGGGCTGTTTCCTCGCCCGGGAGGAAGTCCGCGCGGGCTTGGAGCTGTCGGAGGGGCAGTGTCTGTCTGTCGGGCGGCGTGGGGTGGGTGAGCGTCGGGCGGGTGAGCGGTAAGACCCTGCGGTGACGGGGCTTTTGGGCGTTCCGCTCTCTGGTGCGCGCGATGGCGCGGCGGATACGGTTGAGCACGCTGATCAGCTCCTATCGCTGATGGCCAGGTCCCCGGACATCGCCCGTCGCGGGGACCGCTTTGTGTACGGCGGCCCATAAGGTGCGGCCGCCCAGGCTGGTGGCGAGGAGTCCGAACCGGTCTGCCTTTGCCACCACTTCCAGGACCTCCCGCCATGTCTCGGCGGGGAGGGATTCCGGTACCTCCGCTTCGATCGATGTGTGTCTGGCGTGGTCCAGCACGCGTGTGGTCAGTCCGATGGCGGACAACCGGGTGGCGATGGCCTCCGCGCTTACTTCTGGAGCAGGCACAGGGCAGCCTCCGTCACCGACGATCACTTTGAGTGAAGCTAGTTAACTATATTAGAGCTAGTGGACTAGATTTTCCACATGCCTGAGCAGCCGCCTTATCTCCGCATCGCCGACGTCCTTCGGGAGCGGATCGCGGAGCACGAGTGGACGCCCGGAGACCGGCTCCCGTCGCGGGCCCAGATCGCCCAGGAGTGCGGTGTGGGCGAGAACGTCGTCCGCCGCGCCCAGGAGCTGTTGATCTCTCAGGGCGTGTTGGAGGGGCGGGCCGGGTCGGGGACGTATGTCGCCGAGCCTCGGCAGCGGGTGCGGATGGTTCGCTCCGCGGCGCGCGAGCAGCCCGACGGGTCGCCGTTCCGGGCCGACATGAAGGCCGTGGGGCGGAACGGTGGCTGGGAGAGCCGGACCGATGCCAAGGTTCCCGCGCCAGCGGAGATCGCTGCGCGGCTCGGGATCGGTGAGGGCGAGCTGTGCGTCCGGACCACGTACGAGTTCCTTGCCGACGGGCGGCCCGTGCAGTTGTCGACGAGCTGGGAGCCGTACGAGCTCACCGGCGGGACGCTTGTTGTCCTTCCCGAGGGTGGGCCTCACGCTGGGGCCGGCGTCGTGAACCGGATGGCCGAGATCGGCATCACGGTCAGCCATGCCGTCGAGCAGCCGGAGCCGCGGCAGGCGACCGTCGAGGAAGGATCGCTGCTCGGGATCCAGAAGGCTGCACTCGTTACGCACATCCGGCGGACGTACTACAGCGACCAGGGCCGCCCCGTGGAGACAGCGGACATCGTCGTCCCCGCAGCTCTGTGCGAGATCGTCTACGAGATTCCCATCAGCCGATGATGGGGATGGTGGATGATCTCCAGTTCAGCTGAACTGAGCGGAACGGGGTGCGTCGCATACCGAATCACCGAGGGTGCTTCGGAGCGCACGAGCCAGCCGCCGGAGAAATGAGAGAAGGCCGAGCGGTACGAGAGGCCGTCCGGCCAGAGCGCACTACACGACAGAAGGCGCACAGTGGGCGTACCGAACGACCGAATCGTCATTCCTGCGGCCGTACCGGGGAAGACGGCTCTCTATCGGTTCTTCAACGAGGCAGGTCAACTTCTCTACGTCGGGGTCACCGGCAACCCTGAGAAGCGGTGGGCGGACCACCGACGGTTCGCGGCAACCACGTGGTGGCCATTGGCGGCGCGGGTAACGGTCAAATGGTACGAGGCCCGCGAAGAAGCAACTGCCGCTGAGCTGCGGGACATTCGCACCAAAGCTCCGCTCTACAACGCGGGTGGAGCGCCGTCCCCGCTTCGCGAGTTGGCGCCGGACGAGAAACTGTGCCCGCACACGAGCCATGGCAAGTTCTTCCGGGAGACGGGCGACCGGTTTAACGTCCAGCGCATGCACATGCACGAGGCCGTCGCTGACGTTCTCGCGGGTGACATCCGAGACGGGCGGCTGGTCAAGGGGAGCAAGCTGCCAACGGCTACGGAGCTGGTGGCCCGGTTCGGTGTCGGCGTGGGGACCGTGCGACGCGCCATCAGCCATTTGGTGGCGGCTGGGCAGGTTATCGTGCGCGGAGAGGGATCGGGGACCCGGTACTTCGTCGCTGAATAGCCATGCCTATGAGGCCTCCGTTTGGATCCTTTCGTCGGGGGCTTTGTCGTCCCCGTCGCCTATCCGGACCGGGGCCGGCCGAGGAGTACGTGGATCGCCTGTCCGGACCGGTCCGGATCCAGGGTGGGGAGATGGAATCGGCAGGGATTACCCCCCCCGGTCGGGGACGCCTCGGACTATCGGCGGCCGTTCACGGACCGGCGCGAGGTGACATCCAAATCTGACATCAACGACGGTGGATGACAGCAGCCCTGCACGGCCCTTCGCGGTGAGCGCGAGCTGGGGCCGACCCTCGCCGACCGTGGTTCGCGCGAGCTTACAAAGCAGATGTCGGCGGTTCGAAACCGTCCGCGCCCACCAGTGCAAAGGCCCCTCGCCGATCATGGCGAGGGGCCTTTGACGGTAGTGGCTGACGGCAGTCCTACTCAGAACGGCGCCGTCGGAGCAGCCGGTCCATGTGTCCCATTGCCTCCCTCCGACGCTCGTCAGAAGCGTGCGAGTAAATGTTCATCGTCCCCGCGATCTGCGAGTGTCCCAGGATCTTCATCACCACCCGCGCCGGCACGCCTGCGGCGAACAGGAGCGTCGCGCGCCGTGCCGGGCGTCGTGCAGGCGGATGTGGGGGAGTCAGGCCGTCTCCGTGCTGCGCTGGAACGAACGGCTGAGGTTCATCGGCTCGACTGTGCGGCCGGTGCGCGTCGTGAAGACGTAGTCACTGTCCTGCCCCGCTGTGCGGCCTGGCGGAGCTGCTGCCGGCGCAGCTGCGGCATGCACATCCATGCAGGCTTTCGGACGGAGCGCCAGCAGGCATACAGATGCCATCGCATGAGACACCAGGCGAGCTTGCTGCTTCGCTGCAGTTTGGGTCGTTTACAGGAGCGCGTTCAGGGTGGCCTGTTTCAAGAGTATCTCCCTCAGATCGACCTCAACTCCGTAGGTGCATCAGAGCTGTTGTGTTTGTGTTGATCGCAGCGGAATGACCAGCCGCTTACATCTCAAGGGGGAAAGTCTCATGACATCGATCTCTCGTAAGGCCGCCCTGGCGGGGCCCTGGCTCTCGGAGCCGGGATGCTCATCGTTCCTCAGGCACAGGCCACGACGCCCGGAGAGGAAGCCTGCCCGCCGGACGTGTGGACCAAGGTCGTGCGGATCAAGTCCGGCTACGAGGACATCGGCCCTACCGCGGGAAAGAAGAGCGGCGGAGGGGGTACTTCTCGTCTGACCTACGCCATGACGACGACCACCGCGAAAGAAACCAAGTGGACCTCCGGACTGACCGGCAGCGCCTCCTGGGGAATTGCGAAGGTCGAGGCGTCGGTATCCCGCGACATCGTCAACAAGACCGAGAAGGGCGTGTCGGTGACCAACTGGATGGAGGTGCCCTCGGGTAAGTACGGCTACACCACCCCGAAGATCGAGCGGACCAACTACGTCGTCGAGCGCTGGCAGGACACCGCCAGCTGCGGCGCGAGGTTCCTCGGCAACGAAGGCAGCCTGGCCGCCATCACGGTCTACCCGTTCTTCTCGGAGTGCATCGCCAGCAGCCCTTGCACGCCTAAGCCGTAGCAGCACCGTGAGGGGGCCGATCTCACAGGATCGGCCCTCGCACGTGTCCGCCACGATCCGTCACACCGCGCCAAGGAGCCCCCATGACCGCAGCCACCCCCTGCCTCCGTGCCGCACTGCCATGGCTTACCAGTGCTGTCCTCGGCGCCCTGGTGCTGACCGGATGCAACAGCGACGAACCCCAGGCCGCGCCCCCGCGAGGCATCGTCCTGAACCTCGGAGGAAGCATCGGCGTCCTCGACGAGATCAACTCCCCCGTGAAGATCGCGGCGAAGCGTCCCGCAGAGGCCAAGCCGGACGAGGACATCTACACGCTCAACGAGCAGAGCCAGCTGTCCTCCGGCGAGATCGTCGGCATCGACGACGGCACCCTGGTCTCCCTGGATCCGGCCCGCCCCGAACGTGCCACCGTCCTCGGGCCCGCCGTGACCTGGTTCCCCTCTCAGCAGGAGCACAAGGCCTGGGCCGTCACCGAACAGCCAGCCACTACAGCGTGTGCGGGCGAGACCCTGCCCGAATCGGTGACCGCCCGCTACGCAGTACGGCAGCACGATCTTTCCGGACGGCCCGGGCCGGCAGGCTACACCCTTCCCTGTGGGATCCGGCCTCTGGCCGACAGCACCCAGGGCGTGATCGGTCTGCTCACCACGGCGGATGACCCCAGCACGGGCAACGCGAAGAAGGCGCGAACCGACGTCGTCCTCCTCGACGCGAAAACCCACCTTCTTACTCGCACACTGGCGAAGAACGCCTCTGTCGTCAGCACCGGGCCTTCACGGGTGATCTGGCGGCAGGAAGATTGTGAGCAGAACGGCTGCGTCACCGCCTACGACACCACGGCGAACAAGAACACCTCTCTGCCCGACTGCACCGCCGGCACCCCTGCCGGACGAGGCGTGATCTCCGCCGACGGACGGTGGTACGCCACAGCGCTCAACACCACCACCGCAGTCAATCACCTCGCAGTCCTCGACCTTGCCGAAGGCGGCTGCAAGGACCTGGGCCAGCAGGCAAACCTGACAGGGACCGACCTGGACGGGCCTTTGAAGGCCGCCTGGTCCCAGAACAACCTCCTCACCCTCGACACCACAAACGGCGCCCTCTCCAGCTTCGACGCCACATCCGGCCAGAAGACCGACCGCAAGTCGAACCTGTCGATCACCGGAACGGCGCAAATCTGGGGCACTCGCCTGAACTGACCCCATCCCATCAGATCCCGGCCCGTAGCTGTCCCTGACTGGTTTGCCGGGAAGGGACAGCCACAGGTCGCGGTTCCCAGCACTGAGCCTGGTGGGCGCGGACGGTTTTGAACCGAAGTCATGATGCAGTCCGACAAGCTGGACGCCATCGTGCCGGACCGGGCGGTCTGGTCGGGGATCTACGCGATTTCCGGGACCTTGGAGACGACTCTGCCCGAGGTGTTCATGCCCGACTACGCCGGCCGCCTGGAGCAGGCGAGGCAGCGTTTGTTGGAGGTCGTGGGCGGCGACGAGGATGACGAAGCGGGGGCGTGAAGGACTTGGAGACGCTCGGGTGCGCGGTTGCCGCCCTGGTGTGGGGTGGTGTCCCTGGTCCTACTCGCATGTGGGGTCGCCACAGTGCTGGTCGTCAGGTGGCGTCGGCGCGCTATTGCGGCTCTGGAGAGCGAAGAGCTGACCTTCGAAGCCGCCCCGGGCCGGGCTGACATCTCTTCCTGACATCACCAGTGCCAACGTCGGCCGTCCCGCCCGAGGTCCTCTTGGGTGTGGGGCGTTCGGCGGACAATGGCGGCATGACGCTGACGATTTGGGTCGATGACTGGCAGATGCAGTGCTGCGGAGAGAGCTTCGCGCCAGGGGATGTCGTCTCGTGGACCCTGTTGGAGGTCGATCCGGAGGAGTACGCCGACGTCGTCGGTGGCGAACGTGCGGAGGGGATCGACTTTCGCGAGGAGCATCACGGCCAGGGGGAGGGGTACGTACCCACTTCAGTGGAGGTGGTGTCGATCGTCGAGGTGCACTGCCGTTACGGGGTGCTCCCGGGTGCCACGGACAAGGTGAACCACCCCGTTCCGGGCACGACCGTACTGGTACCCGTTGAGAAGGCGGACGGGTGGGCGAAGGCCAGGGCGGACGTCAGATTTTCGGGCTACCTGGTGACCGCTCGGCGTGTCACAGATCTGACGGAAGGTGCGGCTGCCTTCGGTAGGTGAGGGAGGTGGCGGACATGGACCAGATCGAGCGGGCCGTCATCGTCAACCGGCCGTGTCCATCAGGGAAGTTCCCGGTCGATCATGGTCGGGGGCTTCTGTGTGTCGTACGGTCGTGGCGGTGCTGTGGGTGTGGTGGGGGTGTCTTGGTGGGGCGGGACTGGGATGACGACAGTGAGTACCGGGCGGCCGTGCGGCGTACGCGGGTGCTGATGGGGATCGGGCTGGTCGTCGCCCTCTGCGTGGTCGGGGTGGTGGCTCTGGGTGTGCTCGGGGTGTCGCTCTTTGCGGATCTCGTGGAGATCCTCGGCGGGTAGGCGGGCCCCGTTGGTGGGAAGTTGACGTGGGGCTGACCCGGCCGGTGTACTCCGGGCATGGCTGACGTGGGGGACGCGCCCGAATCCGTGGTGCAGGGCGGCGAGATGACGCCGCAGCGGTACATCGAGACCAGGCTCGCGCAGTACCAGGAGTGGTACGACGTCAAGGCGACCCGGATGAAGGCGATGCATCTGCGGATGCGGACCGTGTCCGTCGTCGGTGGGGCGCTCGTGCCGGTGTTCGTGAATGTGGACCTGGCGTTCGCGCGGGTCACGGCCACCGTGCTGAGCGTTGTGGTCGTCGCCGCCGTGTCGCTGGAGAGCGTGTACCGGTACCGGGAGCAGTGGAAGAACTACCGGTCGACCGAGCAGCTGCTCGGGCACGAGCGGGTCTACTTCGAGACCAAGGTGGGGCCGTACCACGGGCTGTCGAGGCGCGAGGCCTTCTCCGCGCTCGTCGCCCGGGTCGAGCGGGCCATCGCCGGCGAGAACTCGGCGACCTTGAACGTGATGACGCTCGGCGGGCAGGTCAATGCCGATGTGGCGCAGCATGGTGTTCCCGCCGCTCGGCAGGAGGCGGAGCCTTCCTGAGGCGGCCGAGGGCCCCGGGATCGACGGGGCCCTCGGTTCGTCAGGGGTGGTGTGGCGTCAGCACCACTTGTAGTCGACTCGCGTCGAGTTGTACGAGCAGCTGTCGACCCACGTGCCGTTCGCCTTGCGCAGCGTCGCCGTGTCCTTGTCGTTGTTCCAGACGTACCAGCCACGGTTCTGGTAGACGTTCGTGGAGCTGTTCGTGCCGCGGCCCGTGCGGACCGTCACGATCTTGCCCTTGCCGAGGGTGAAGTTGCCGAAGGTGTACTTGTGGTTGGCGGCGTCCCGTACCGTCCAGCCCCGCAGGTTCACGGCGGCGCCGGTCGTGTTGCGTATCTGCACGTACTCGGCGTTGAGGCTCGTGTTGGCGCCGCGGTCCGAGCCCGGGCTGTCGTAGTAGATCTTGTACAGGTGGACCGAGCCGGCGGCCTGGGCCGGCGAAGGCAGCAGCAGAACGCCGGAAGCGGCGGCCGCGGTCACGGCCGCGAGCGTGCGTGCACGAAGCATGAATGTCCCTCAGTTTCTGCCGGGCACCCGCCGATGGGGCCCGGCGAGCACACAGGATACGCACGCTCTTCACCTCTTCGGCACAAGTTCGGTCAGGGCAGTGGGTGGAGGCCTAGGGTGGGGGCATGGGTTCTGACGTCTTGCGGATCACCGTCCTCGGGTCCGCCACCCCTTACCCTCGGCCCGGCAACCCCTGCTCCGGCCATCTCGTCGAGGGCGGCGGCGTCCGCGTCTGGGTGGACGCCGGGACCGGAACCCTCGCCGAGCTCCAGCGGCACGTCGCGCTCGGCGAGGTCGACGCCGTCTGGATCTCGCATCTCCACGCCGATCACAGCGCCGATCTGCTCACCGCCTACTACGCCCTGCTGTACGCCGGACTCGACGTGTCCGTGCCCCTGCCCCTCTTCGGGCCCGCCGGCATCGCCGACCGGCTCGCCGGCTTCCTGACCAACGGGCCCGAGCGCAGCCCCGTCGAGCAGGCCTTCGCCGTCGAGGAGTTGTACGACGGGCACGTCGCCGCCGTCGGCGGGCTGACCCTGAGGTCGTGGGCCGTCGAGCACGGCGGTCCGGATGCCTTCGCCCTGCGTGTCGAGAGTGAGAGCGGGCTTTCGTTCGTCTACTCCGGGGACTGTGAGCCCTGTCCCTCCCTCGTCGAACTCGCGCGGGGCTGTGATCTGTTCGTCTGTGAGGCCGACGGGGAGGTGCCCGGGCATCATTCCGCGGCGCAGGCCGGGCGGAGCGCTGCCGCCGCCGGTGTCGGGCGGCTCGTCGTGACCCATGTGGGGTCCGGCGTCGAGCCCGACGAGGCCGTCGCGCTCGCCGCCGCCGAGTTCCCCGGCCCGGTCGCCCACGCCGACCCCGGCGCGCGGTTCGAGGTCACGCGTCGAAGTCGTACTCCAGGACGTACGACGACGAGTCCAGCGTCATCTCGTTGAGCTCCACCGCGACCCCGTGCCCGGTGAACGCCGTCCGCCCGATCAGGACCACCGGAGTACCGAACTCCAGGGCGAGCCGGTCCGACTCGTCCGCCGTCGGCATCCGGCAGCGGATCTCCTCGCGGAAGCGCACCGGCCGGTGCCCCAGCTCGGTCAGCCGGGCGTAGGTGCCTCCCGGACCCGTGTCCCGCTCCGTGATCGGCGTCCCGCGCACCAGCTCCGCGGAGAGGTACGAGACCGAGAGCAGCACCGGCTTGGCGTCCAGGACGAAGCGGCGGCTGCGGACGCAGACGGGCGCGCCCGGCGCGAGGTTCAGCGCCCCGGCGACCCGGGCCCCGGCCGCCGTCTCCGCCACCTCGATCTGGTCGACGACCAGGTCCCGGTCCTCCACGTCCGCCGACCAGACCGAGCGGCCGCTGCCCCAGCGGTCCCCGGCGAGGCGCGGGATGCCCCGGCGGCGCAGCGGGCGGAAGACGCGGACGAAGACCCCGGCGCCCTTGCGGGCCTCGGCGAGGCCTTCGTTGCGCAGGACGGAGAGGGCCTGGCGCGCCGTCATCCGGGCCACTTCGTAGGTCGACATGAGGTCGTTCTCGCCGGGGAGCCGGTCACCCGGCGCGAAGGCGCCTGACTGGATCGCGGTTCTCAACTCGTCGGCGATGCGCTGGTACTTGGGCCGACGAGCGCTGTCCTGGTCAGTCACGGGTGGACCACTCCCTTCATCTGCGGGACACCCTACGGCGCACCCCCGGGCCGGAGTGCACACGTGTGCGCCGTCCCGCCGGGTCGATCCATCCATCGGGGGACATCTCTAGAGATACGTTGACAGGGCGGGGTGACCCCGCTTCTCTGGTGGTCCCCAGTTTCAGGATTCGGTACGGAGGGGATGCGTGCAGCCACTGCCGGAGGTCGGTGACCTCGTCCGTGACACCGCCACCGGGCGGGTCGGTTTCTATGTGGAGAGCGCCTCCGGACGCTTGCGGATCCGGGCCGTCCACGGTGGCGTCGAGTGGGACGCCGAGCCCGCCGACGTACAGCTCGCCACGCCCCTGCGCGAGCTGCGGGCCCGCGCCGCCGAGATCAACGCGCGCAGTCGGCGTGGTCTCGGGGCGTGAGGGTGTGGCGGCCGCCGGGGGTCGCGGCGATTGTCAGTGGGGCGCGCCACACTGGAAGCATGTGCCGCAGCATCAAGACGCTCCGACCGCCCGCGCTGCCCGAGGAGGCGACCGAGGAGGACTTCCGCGCCGCCGCCCTGCAGTACGTCCGCAAGGTCTCCGGCTTCCGCGCGCCCGCCGCCCACAACCGCGAGGTCTTCGACCGCGCCGTGGACGAGATCGCGGACGCGACCGCGAGACTCCTCGCCGGCCTGGAGGTGCGCGGGGCGCACCCCGCCGTCACGAGACCGGTGCGGGATCCCCAGCCGGACGCCGTATGAGGTACGCGGCCAGGCCGCCCGCCAGGAAGAGCGCGAGGGTCGACACCCCCGCGCTGAACCAGGTCGCGCCCAGCCACTGCCCGCCCAGCCAGCCGAGGCCCACGCTGTAGGAGGCCCAGGTCACGCCCGCGAGCGCCGACCACGGCAGGAAGTCCTTGATCCTCCGCTTGGCCGCGCCCGCGCCCAGGGAGACCACGGAGCGGCCCGCCGGGGCGAAGCGTGCGAGCACCACGAGCAGCCCGCCGCCCCGGGCCAGCGCGGTGCCGAGACGTTCCTGCGCCAGGGAGAGGCGCCGGGAGCGGGCGATCGCCCGGTCCAGCCTGGCGCCGCCCCGTCGGGCCAGGCGGTACGCCAGGAAGTCGCCGAGGACGGAAGCGGTGGCCGCGCAGAGGAGCAGCGGGAGGACCGAGGGCACGTCGGGTGAGGCCGCGGTGGCCGTCGCCGCGGCCGTGGCGGCGGTGATCACCAGGAAGCCGCTCGGCAGCACGGGCAGGAAGACGTCGAGCAGGATCGACGCCGCCACCACCGGGTAGATCCACGGGCCGGCGGTCAACGACCGCAGCGAGCCGAGGCTGTCGAGCAGATTCACAGGGCCAGAGCCTACGCGGGGGTGGGGTGGGCCCTGCCGGGCGGGTGCCGGGGGAAGGGGACGGGCGCGGTGGGGGTTCGCGCGCGGCCCGTGTTCCGTACGGGAAAGGCCGGAAACCGTCCTCCGGTTTCCGGCCCGTTCCTTCGATACGGGGCTCAGGCCGCGATCGGCGCGCCCTGCTTCTCGTGCTCCTGGCCGGTCTTCGCGGCGCCCGCGCCGCCCCGGGCCCCGAAGAGGCCGTCGAGGGCCAGTGCGCCCGGGCCGGTGAAGACGAGCAGGGCGAGGGACCAGCAGAACAGGGCCGCGGTCTCGCCGCCGTTCTGCAGCGGGAAGAGGGCCTCCGGCTGGTGGACCTTGAAGTACGCGTACGCCATCGAGCCCGAGGCGAGGAACGCGGCGCTCCGGGTGCCGAGGCCCGCCAGGACCAGGACGCCGCCGACGAGCTGGATGACGGCCGCGTACCAGCCCGGCCAGGTCCCGGCCGGGACGGTGCCGCCGCCCATCGCGCCGCCGAGGACGCCGAAGAGCGAGGCCGCGCCGTGGCAGGCGAAGAGCAGGCCGACGACGATCCGGAAGAGGCCGAGCGCGTAGGGCTGGGCCTGGTTCAGGCGGCCTATGAGGTTGTTCGAGCTGTTGTTGGTCGAGCTGATGTTGGTCGAGCTGTCGTTCATGGGGGTGACTCCTTCGGCCTGACCCGGTCCGTGGGGAGGACAGGGCGTGGGGGACGGAAACCGACGAGGCCGCAAGGTTAGGCACCCCTCACCAGTACTTGCAAGTTCAACATTCGGCCACCGGGGAGTGTGTGGCGAGGCTCACTCCCCGGGGCCGCTGTGGTGACGGTGGTTCAGGAGGTGAGTGGTCAGCAGCCGTTGAGCACGGACTGCAGGGCGCTCTTCTCGGCGGAGTCGATGCTGAGGTTCCAGTGGTACTTCACGTGCACCCAGGCCCGGGCGTACGTACAGCGGTAGGCCGTGCGCGAGGGCATCCACTCCGCCGGGTCCAGGTCGCCCTTGGCCTGGTTGACGTTGTCGGTGACGGCTATCAGCTGCGGCCGGGTCAGGTCGTTCGCGAAGGCCTGGCGCTGCGCGGTGGTCCAGGCGTTCGCGCCCGAGCGCCAGGCCTCGGACAGGGCGACGACGTGGTCGATGTCGAGGTCGGAGGCGGCGGTCCAGGTGGCGCCGTCGTACTCGGAGTACCAGCTGCCGCTGACGGAGGCGCAGGCGGAGTCGGTGACGACGTTCACGCCGTCGCGCTTGAGGACCGTCTCGCGGGTGTTGCACGCCCCGGACTGGGTGATCCAGTGCGGGAAGAGATCCCGGCTGTAGCCGGAGGAGGAACCTTCCGCCTTGACCGTGAGGGCGGCGAGGTAGGTACGGGCGGTGGCTGCGCTGACAGGGGTCGGCATCGCGGCCTGCGCGGCCGGTGCCGTGGCGAGGAGGCCGGTGACGGTGAGGGCGGCGGAGGCGGCCAGTACAGCGAGTCGACGCGCGTAGATCATGCCGACGGGCATGTGAACTCCCTTGAGATGGGGGGACCTTGGCGGGGTGCCGTCCCCTGTGGGGGTGCCGGGCGCTGGCCCGGTCATCGTGGCGGCGCGAGGTTTCCTTGCGGGGTGCGCCAGGTAACAGGGTGGCGACATGGGCACGTCACATCAAGGGGTGGAGGGGGCCTGATGGAGCAACAGATTCCGCGCGGCCCCGTCGCGTTGCGGCAGGGCCCTACTGTGGCCGTGTGCTTCTGGACGTGAACGTCACCTTTGGGGCGGTACTCGCCGTCCTGCTCGCCCTCGCCGCAGGCGTCGTCGCCCTCGCGCACCTCGGCCGGGCCCGCGACACCCTGCTCGCCGGCGCGCGCGCCGCCGTCCAGCTGGTCGTCGTCTCGCTCGTGATCGGGTGGGTCGTCCGCTCCGTGCCGCTGCTGCTCGGCTTCCTGCTCCTGATGTACGCCGTGGCGGTACGGACGGCGGGGCGGCGGGTCGTGCCCGCGCCGGGGCGCGGCTGGTGGTGGGCGGGCGTGCCGATCGCCGCCGCCGTGGCGCCGGTGGTCCTCGCGCTCGTCGTCACCGGCCTCGTGCCGGTGAAGGGGATCACGCTCGTCCCCGTGACCGGCATCCTCGTCGGCGGCGCGCTCACGGCCACCGTCCTCGCGGGGCGGCGCGCGCTCGACGAGCTGGAGACGCGGCGGGGCGAGGTGGAGGCGGGTCTTGCGATCGGGCTCGTCGAGCGCGAGGCGCGGCTCGAGGTGGCGCGGAAGGCGGCGGCGGACGCGCTGCTCCCCGGCATGGACCAGACGCGCACGGTGGGTCTCGTCACGCTGCCGGGGGCCTTCGTGGGCATGCTGCTCGGCGGCGCGTCACCGCTGCACGCGGGCGCCGTCCAGCTCTTCGTGCTCATCGCGCTGCTCGCGGTGCAGGCGGTGGCCGCCGCGACCACCCTGGAGCTGGTCGCGCGCGGCCGGATCGCCCGGGCGGCGGCCGGGGAGGCGGAGCCTATGCCAGGGCGGTCAGGGTGATCGTGCCGTCGGGTGCGGCCTCGACCCGCAGGCGGGTGAGGTCCTCGACGTGGATGTCGGGGGCGAAGGCCGCCGCGCGCGGGCCCACGCCCACGATCCGCATGCCGGCCGCGCGGCCCGCCTGGATGCCGGCCTCGGAGTCCTCGAAGACGACGCAGTCCGCCGGGGCGAAGCCCAGCTCCGCCGCACCCTTGAGGAAGCCCTCGGGGTCCGGCTTGCTCGCGCCGACGGACTCGGCGGTGACCCGGGTCGCGGGCATCGGCAGGTCGGCCGCACCCATCCGCGCCTGGGCGAGGGCCTCGTCGGCCGAGGTCACCAGGGCGAACGGCAGCGCGGCGATCGCGGCCATGAAGGCGGGGGCGCCGGGGACGGGCACGACGCCGTCGAGGTCGGCGGTCTCCTCGGCGAGCATCAGCCGGTTGTCGGCGTGGTTCTCCTCCATCGGGCGGTCCGGGAGGAGGACGGCCATCGTCGCGTACCCCTGGCGGCCGTGGACCACCTTGAGGACGGCGTCCGCGTCGAGGCCCTGGCGCTCGGCCCAGCGGCGCCAGCAGCGCTCGACGACGGCGTCGGAGTTGACGAGGGTGCCGTCCATGTCGAGGAGGAGGGCGCGGGCGGTGAGCTGTGCCGGGGTGGTGGCAGCCATCGGGTCTCCAGGGAGGGGTGCGGAGAACGAAGCGGTCCCGCCCGCCGGTCAGGGAGTACGGGCGGGGCCACTTTGTTTTTGTACGATACAAAACCGGAGGCCGTCTTGGCCAGCCGGTCCCGCCCGCAGCGGCGCCCGTCCCGTCAGAGCCAGGTGCTCCGCTCCAGCGCCTCACGCGTGGAAGGGCCGTAGACGCCCTTCGGGTCGTCCTCGATGAACATCCAGGACTGGTAGTTCTTCACCGCGCGCCAGACCCCCTGTCCGTACTCCCCGTCGATGGGGCCGTGGTACGCCCCCGCGAGCGTCAGGCGCTGCTGGAGCTCCTCCACATCGGGACCGCTGGAGCCGTAGCTCAGCGTCGTCGCGGACTCCTCGGTCTCTCCCGGCTCCTCCGGCTGCGCCGGCTCCTCGGGCGGCTGAGACGCGGGCGGGGCCGTCGTCGGGGCGCTCGTCGTCGGCGCCGCGGTCGTCGGGGCGGCGGTGGTGGCGGCCGGCGGGGCCGCCGCGCCGGTCGTGGCGCTGGGGGACGGGGTGGTCGGGGAGGCGGAGGGGGTGGATGTGGCGGACGGGGAGGCGGACGTGGTCGTCGCGCGTACGGACGGGGACGACGAGCTCGGCTCCGGGGTCTCGGAGGAGGCCGAGGGGGACGGGGCCTCGGACACGGCGACGTTCAGGGACGCGCTGGTGGTGATCTCCAGGCCGGTCGCCCGGTCGTCGCCCTCGTCCCCGCCGCCGAGAACGGCCGCCGCGAGGGCGGCGGTGCCGACGACCGCGACGGCGGCCACCGCGGCGACGACCATGCCGCGCCTGCGCCCGCGCGCCGACGTGCGGTCGTCCGCCGGGTCGGCGACGCGGCCGATGCCGTGCAGCAGCAGGGGCATCGTCTCGGAGGGGTCGCCCGCGCGGTCCGCGTGGCCGTCCGCGGCGTGCGGATCGGCGTACGGATCGGCATGCGTGCCGGCGTACGTGTCGGAGTGCGGATCGGCGTACGTGCCGGAGTGCGGGTCGGAGTGCGGATCGGTGTACGTGCCGGAGTGCGGGCCCGGCAGCGCCTCTGTCGGATGAGTCGACGCGGCCGGGTACGGGGTCGCGGCCGGGTACGGGGTCGTGGGGCCGTCCGGGCGGATCGCCGCCAGCTGGGTCGTCGGCGGATCCTCCGCCGCGTAGTTCCCCGAGACGCTCGCGGGTCCCGCGGATCCCGAGAGCCCCGCGGATCCCGCAGGCCCCCCGGACCCTGAGAGCTCCGCAGGCCCCCCGGCCCCCGCGGTCCCCTCGGGCTCCGCCGCGTCCAGCGTCACGTACGGCCTGATCCGCAGCGGATCGAAGTCCTCGGCCGCCGCTATCTCCGCCTGGGCGCAGGCGCAGCCAGGTCTGTGTACACCGCATTCAGGACAGACGTGTCCGGTCATGATGGGTCCCCTCCCCGAGACAACTGCGAGCGATTATGCAGCCCGCCCCTGTTCGAGGGGTGAACGGCACCTCGCGCCGGCAGGCCATATCGGGACATTCGGATCAGGATGGAGGAGTTGTCCGAGGAAAGGCCCGAGGAGACGCGCCCATGGCCCAGGAAACGAGCCCTTCCCAGCTCGGCGGCGATCCCGTGCCGGGGGAGGGGCAGAAGCCCCGCACGGTGCTCGTCGCGATCGGTGCGCTCCTGCTCGGCATGCTGCTCGCCGCCCTCGACCAGACCATCGTCTCCACCGCCCTGCCGACCATCGTCAGCGAACTCGGCGGCATGGAGCACCTCTCCTGGGTGGTCACCGCCTACCTGCTGGCGTCCACCGCGGCCACCCCGCTCTGGGGCAAGCTCGGCGACCAGTACGGCCGCAAGAAGCTCTTCCAGGCCGCCATCGTCCTTTTCCTCATCGGCTCCACCCTCTGCGGCATCGCCCAGAACATGCCGCAGCTCATCGCCTTCCGCGCCGTCCAGGGCGTCGGCGGCGGCGGCCTCATCGTCCTGTCGATGGCGATCGTCGGCGACCTCGTCTCCCCGCGCGAACGCGGCAGGTACCAGGGCCTCTTCGGCGCCGTCTTCGGTACCACCAGCGTCCTCGGACCGCTGCTCGGCGGCCTCTTCACCGAGCACCTCTCCTGGCGCTGGGTCTTCTACATCAACCTGCCGATCGGCATCGTCGCCCTCTTCGTCATCGCCGCCGTGCTCCACATCCCGGTGCCCTCCACCCGGCACACCATCGACTACCTCGGCACCTTCCTCATCGCCTCGGTCGCCACCTGCCTCGTCCTGGTGGCCTCCCTCGGCGGCAGCACCTGGGCCTGGGGCTCGGCGCAGATCATCGGCCTCGCCGTCCTCGGAGCCGTACTCCTCGTCTGGTTCGTGTACGTCGAGCAGCGGGCCGCCGAACCCGTCCTGCCCCTGAAGCTGTTCCGGATCCGGACCTTCACCCTGGTCTCGGTCATCAGCTTCGTCGTCGGCTTCGCGATGTTCGGTGCGATGACCTACCTCCCGACCTTCCTCCAGGTCGTGCAGGGCGTCACCCCGACCATGTCCGGCGTCCACATGCTGCCGATGGTCCTCGGCATCTTCATCACCTCGACCGCCTCCGGCCAGATCGTCTCCCGCACCGGCCGCTGGAAGATCTTCCCCGTGGCGGGCACCGGTCTCACGGCGCTCGGGCTGCTCCTCCTCAACGGACTGACGGTGACCACGTCCACCTGGGAGATGAGCGTCTACTTCCTCGTCTTCGGCGCCGGCCTCGGCCTCGTGATGCAGGTCCTCGTCCTGGTCGTCCAGAACGCCGTCTCCTACCAGGACATCGGCGTCGCCACCTCCGGAGCCACCTTCTTCCGCTCCATCGGCGCCTCGTTCGGCGTCGCCGTCTTCGGCACCGTCTTCACCAACCGGCTCACCCACACACTCGAGGACGTCTTCGCGAGCGCGGCGAGCGCCGGGGAGGAGCTCCCGCCAGGCGCGGGCCCCGAGCAGGTCGCCGCCGACCCGCGCGCCATCGCCGAGCTCCCGCCCGAACTCCGCCCCTCCGTCCTTCACACGTACGCCACGTCCATCACCGAGGTCTTCCTGTACGCGGTACCCGTCGTCCTCGTCGCCTTCGTCGTCGCCTGCTTCCTCAAGGAGGACAAGCTGCGCGGCGCGGTCACGGCGTCCGACACGAGCCAGACCCTCGCCTCGAACCCCGTCGAGCGCTCCTCGCGCGACGAGTGCGCCCGCGCGCTCTCCGTCCTCGGCTCCCGAGAGGGCCGCAAGGCGATCTACGAGAAGATCACCGCCCGCGCCGGGCTCGACCTGCTGCCCGCCGCGAGCTGGCTGCTCCTGCGGATCCGCCGCCACGGCACCGTCGAACCCTCCCTGCTGGCCGAGACCACCCCCGTACCGCTGTGGGTGATCACGGAGGCGTCCCGGCAGGTCGAGGATTGCCGGTTCGCCACCCGGGAGGGGGTCCAGCTGCTGCTCACCGAGGAGGGCCTACAGGCCGCGGCGAAGCTGTCCACGGCGCGGGAGGAGTCGCTCGCCGAACTCCTCGGCGACTGGTGGGGACCCGACCGGCCCACCGACCTCGTGAAGCTGGTGGAGGAGCTGACCTCCGAACTGAACGGCTCCGACGGGGAGCGTCCGCGCTCGCCCGAACCGCCCGGCAACCACCGCGCTTAGGTCGTAACTCGACGGCTGGAAACCCTCTATGACGGCGGCTCAGAGTCGCTCAGTAGGCTGTCCCCTCCAAGATCGCATCACAGGGGGATGGGCAGGATGAACAGCGAAGATCCACGTCACGCGAACGGTCCGTACGGCGGGAACGGTTACGGCGGGCAGGGTGGCCAGGGCGGCTACGACGGGCACGGCGGACCCGGCGGGTACGTGGCGAACGGCGCGTACGGTACGCAGATACCGACCCCTCCGGCCCGCGCGAGCTCGCACCGAGGGGCCTGGATCGGCGCGGGAGCCACGCTGGTGGCGGCGGTCATCGGGGTCGTCGGCACCTACCTGGTGAGCAGCAGCAAGAACGACAACACGAACCCCGCACCGCCCGCCGCGCAGGGCCCGGCGACCGAGACCACCAGTCCCGGCGAAGAGGTCCAGGGCGGCGACAAGGCTCCCTCGGACTCGTCGGAGAGCCCGGAGGTCACCCAGTCCTCGGAGGTCTCGGAGGCCGCGGAGTCCTCGGAGCCCCCGGCTCCCGTGACCCCCTCCGGGAAGCCGGCCGGCACCGTCGAGTGGCAGGGCGCCCTGGCACTCACGTACGCGGAGAACAAGGACCTGGACTCCACGCCCCCCGTCCACTCCGAGATCAACGCGGAGAACGACGTCTCCATCTACACGTTCGGCACGTCCCCGAGGATGCAGCTCGGGAACGGGGTCAAGTCGCTGGTGTGGAAGGACGCGTCGAAGGTGCCCGCGTACGCGGACTGCGCCGGTGTCGTCGACACCCTGGGCACCTCGACGGAGGTGAAGCTGAAGACGGGCCTGGCCCTCTGCGTGAGCACGAACGACGGGCGGCTCGCCCGGCTCACCGTCAAGGAACTGAGCGGTCTGGCCTCCGACACGACCGGCATCTTCGACGTCGTCGTCTGGAGCCGCTGAGCCCTCGGCAGGCGACTCCTCGGTCAGAGCTCCTTGCCGTACCAGACGTCCATGTACGGGCCCGAGCAGTACGCCGGGATGTCGACGTACCCGTGCCGGGTGTACAGGGCGCGTGCCTCGACCAGGTCCAGGCGGGTGTTGAGGACCATCCGGCGGGCGCCGAGGCCGCGCGCCGCGTCCTCCAGCTCGTCGAGCAGGGCCCCGGCCCCGCCCAGGCCGCGGAAGGCGTGGCGCAGGAAGACCCGGGTCAGCTCGGCGCGCTCGCCGTCGAGCAGCAGGACCCCGCCGCAGCCGGCCGCCTTGCCCTCGTACCGTGCGACGAGGAACTGCCCGGTCGGCGGGGTGAGCAGCTCGACCCCGTCGTTCGTGAGCCCGTGGTCGATCTCCTCGGCGGTCGCGGGCCGCTTCCAGTACCGGCTGGCGACGTCGTCGTAGTAGTCGCGGCGCAGGGCGGCGGCGTCCGGGGTGTCGACGCGCTCGGGGGAGAAGTTCCAGGTCATGCGCGCCATTGTGCGGCGCGCACGACCCGGGGCGCAGCTCAGTTCTTCGGGGACGCCTGCTGGACGACCTCGAACGACCAGAGGGTGGACCCGGTGGCGGCCGGCTTCGGCCGCTCGCCGCCCTCGCCGCCCGCACCGCTGCCGCCGCCCCCGTGCGCGGCCTTCATGGAGCCGTTCATCCAGTTCTGGAAGTCCTCCTCGCTGCGCCAGCGGGTGTAGACGAGGTACTGGTCGGTGCCCTCCAGCGGACGCAGCAGCTCGAACCACTCGAAGCCGTCGGAGCCCTCCACGGCCCCGGCGCGGGAGGCGAAGCGCTGCTCCAGGACCTCGCGCTGCTCGGCCGGAACGGTCAGGACGTTGATCTTCACCACGCTGGGCACTCGACACCTCTCAATACGTACGTATGTGTCTGCAGTCTCCTACACCGACCTGTCGGGACGGAGTGAGGTCCGCTCCCCGGCGCGGTCATGATGGTCCCGACACATGCGGGACGGGCGGGGCGAACAGGGGGCGGGACATGGCCGGGTTCGAGTCGGCGGCAGATGCGGGCGCGGTACGGGAGCTGGCGGCGCGGTGGCTGCCGCGGCTCGGGGACGGGGACTTCGTCGTGTCGCCGGTCGGGTTGTGGACGGCCCTCGGGGCCGTCGCCTCCGGGGCGCGGGGACGGACCGCGGAGGAACTGGCGGGACTGCTCGGGGTCGAGGGGGAGGCCGCGGCCCGTGCCGTGACCGAGGCCCGGCGGTGGCTCGGCGGGACGGACGGGGTCGCGGTGGCGACCGGGGTGTGGAGCGCGGTGCCGGTGCTCGACTCCTTCCGGCGGGGGCTGCCCGGGGTCGGGTTCGGGACGCTGCCGGGTGCCGGGTACTCCGGCCTCCCCGACGCGGTCTTCGGGGCGACGGACGACATGTCCTTCGGCGACATTCCTGACGCGCAGGAGGAGATCGACGCGTGGGTCCGGGCCGCCACCGGCGGGCGGATCCCGCGGCTGCCGCTCGCCCTCGAAGGGTCCGAGGACCTCGTCCTGGTCAACGCCCTCGCCCTGAAGGCCTCCTGGCTCACCGCCTTCCCCGGGCACCTCACCAGCGACGAGCCTTTCACCGACGGGAACGGCGACACCCGGCCGGTACCGACCATGCGGCAGCGGATTCCCGCCGGGTGGGTGTGGCGCGTGGGCGGCGGGACGGTCGTCGTCGAGCTGCCCTGTGCCGGGGCCGGGAACGGTGACGACGGTGGCGGGAGCCGGAGCGCTCGGGTGCGGTTCGTGCTGGGGGCGGAGGGCGACGGGCCCGGTGCCGTGCTGCCCGCCGCCTGGGCCGGGGCCGGTGAGCGGGTGCCGCTCGTGGCCGACTCGGTCGATCTCGCGCTGCCGCGCTTCACGCTCCGGACCAAGACGCTGGTCCACCGGCAGCTCGGCGCCCTCGGCGTCCGCCTCGCACTGGGGGCCGAGGCCGACTTCTCCGGGATCTCCGCCGCCGACCTGTGCATCGACAAGGTCGTGCAGGAGGCGGTGGTCGAGATCGCCGAGGAGGGCGTCGAGGCGGCGGCCGTCACCCAGGTGACGATGACCCGAAGCGCAGCCGCGCCCCGCCCCACGGTGGTGGAGCGGATCGCCTTCGACCGCCCCTTCGGCGTCGTCGTCCTCGACGCCTCGGGCGAGGTGCCGTTGTTCGTGGGCTGGCGGCGGAGCGCGCCCGAGCGTTAGCCGACGACGCGGGCCAGCAGGAGGCCGTCGTGACCCTTCGTGCCGACCGTCTGGAACGCGGTCGCGTCCAGGCGGGGTTCGCGGGCCACCAGTTCGAACATCTCGCGGGTGCCCGTGATCGCGGGGTCGTCCGGATGCGCGGTGGCGACCTTCCCGCCGCGTACGACGTTGTCGACGATGATCAGCGTGCCCGGGCGGGAGAGCTTCAGCGCCCATTCCACGTACCGCGGGTTGTTGACCTTGTCGGCGTCGACGAAGACGAGGTCGAAGGGGCCCGCGCCCTCCTCCTCCAGGCGCGGCAGGCTGTCCAGGGCCGCGCCCGTGCGGACCTCGACGAGCTTGTCGAGGCCGGCGCGGGCGATGTTGGCGCGGGCGACGTCCGCGTGGGCGGGGTCGTACTCCAGGGTGATCAGCCGGCCGTCGGCGGGCAGGGCGCGGGCCAGCCAGATCGTGCTGTACCCGCCGAGGGTGCCGATCTCCAGGATGTTCCGTGCGCCCTGCGCCGCGGCGAGCAGGTGCAGCAGCTTGCCCTGGTTCGGGGCGACCGCGATCTCGGGCAGGCCGGCCGCCGTGGACGCGGCGAGCGCGCCGGTCAGCGCCTCGTCGGCCGGGGCGAGCAGTTCGGTGATGTAGTGGTCGACTTCGCTCCACGCAGGGTTCGCCTGAGGGTTCGTCATGCAGTCGAACGTACACCCGGGGTGGGGTGCGAGCGGCGCCTCGACGCCCGTACGGCGAGGAGAGTCGCCGCCGTCGCGAGCAGTGCGCCGCCGCCGACCGTCACGAGCCATGCCGGGATGTCGTCGCCGATCGTCAGCAGGCGGTCGGTGTAGACGACTTCGCGGTACGGGGTGTCGGCGACCGTGCGGAGGTGGTGGTCGTCGTCGATGCGGTCCGGGTGGGGGAACTTCTGTTCCAGGGCCGTCAGATGGACGGGGGCGCCGCCGGTGAGCCGGGCGAGGGCGGCGTTCTCGTCGCCGGCGATCCGGCCCGCGAAGGTCACCTCGGGGCGGTCGCCGCCGATGGGGGAGCGGGGCTCCATCCGGTGGTCGGCGAGGACGTACAGGCCGAGGGTCTGCGGTGTCCTCGCGAGGCGGGACAGTCGCATGGGGTAGACGAGCTCGGGGGAGGCGAAAGTGATCCGCAGCGGGGACAGCTTGCCGGAGAGGGAGGCGCCCTTCTCCTGCGGGGCGAGGCGGACGGCGACGTACTCCCACTTCCGGTCGACGTACGGCTGGAGCGCGCCGGGGAGCCGCTCGGGCAGCTCGAAGCCGTTGGCGTGCAGCCAGTCGCCGAGCGCGTCGGGGTCGGTGGCGGTCAGCCGGGCCACGTCGAAGGGGCCGAGCCGCTCGCGGCCGACGACGCCTACGCCGGGGGCCGCGCCGGGCGCGGCGGCGCCGGCCCCGTCGCCGTACGAGGTGTCGAACGGCCAGTCGCCCTCACGGGGCCAGAAGTAGTACCGGTCGCGTTCCTCGGGCGCGGTGAGCGATTCGAGCGCGTCGAAGAGGGCCGGGTCGCCGAGGTCGACCTCGGCCCGGCTCGGCACCGGCATGATCCAGGCGGCCCGCCGGGCGTTCCCGTGGACGTTGAAGCGCATGACGACGGTCTCGGTGCGGCCGTCCCAGCGGACGGCCGACTCCTCCCGGTCGACGCCGATGCGCTCGGAGCTGTCCGGGATCATCGCGCCGCAGCCGCAGGCGTACGCCGGTGCGACGAGCGAACCGAGCTGGAGCGCGAGCAGCGCGATGAGCGTGGTCAGGATTCTGGTGGCCGGATTGCTTCTCTGTGTCCCCCGCATGTGGGGTCGGACGCGGCCGGTGCCGTTCCGGTTCCGGCCGCTCACCGCTCCGGGGACACCGGCCGTGCCCGGCCGCGCACCGCTCTTGGGACCGGCCGCGCCCGGTCAGGCCGACGTGCGGACCCTGAGTTCTTTCACCCCGTTCAGCCAGGCCGCCCGCAGCCGGCGGGGTTCGCCCGCGAGCGTGAGGTCGGGCATGACGTCCGCGACCGCGTTGAAGATCAGGTCGATCTCCTTGATCGCGAGCGCCTTGCCGAGGCAGAAGTGCGGTCCGCCGCCGCCGAAGCCCAGGTGCGGGTTGGGGTCGCGGGTGATGTCGAAGCGCTCGGGCTCGGTGAAGACCTCGGGGTCGTTGTTGGCGGAGGAGTAGAAGATGCCGACGCGGTCGCCCGCGCGGATCTTCTGTCCGCCGATCTCGGTGTCCTGGGTCGCGGTCCGCTGGAAGGAGACCACCGGGGTCGCCCAGCGCACGATCTCCTCGGCGGTGGTCGCCGGCCGCTCCCGCTTGAAGAGTTCCCACTGGTCGGGGTGGGTGAGGAAGGCGTGCATGCCGTGGCTGATGGCGTTGCGCGTGGTCTCGTTGCCGGCGACGGCGAGCAGCAGCACGAAGAAGCCGAACTCGTCGGAGGAGAGGTTGCCCTGGCCTTCGGCGGCGACGAGCTGGCTGACGATGTCGGCGGCCGGGCACTCCTTGCGGGCCGCTGCCATGTTCATCGAGTAGCCGATGAGTTCCATGGCGGCCTCGGCGCCGATCTCCTCGGTGATGGCGTACTCGGGATCGTCGTACGCGATCATCTTGTTCGACCAGTCGAAGATCCGGGACCGGTCCTCCTGGGGGACGCCGATGAGCTCGGCGATGGCCTGGAGGGGCAGTTCGACGGCGACCTGGGTGACGAAGTCGAAGGTGCCGTCGGGGCCGGCGCTCTGCCGGGCCTCCTCGGCGATGGCGCGGGCGCGGTCGCGCAGGGCGGCCTCCAGGTTCCGGATCGCCCGGGGGGTGAAGCCGCGCTGGACGATCTGGCGGACCCGGGTGTGCTCGGGCGGGTCCATGTTGAGCATGATCATCTTCTGGACCTCGATCTGGTCCCGCGTGATGTGCTCGTTGAAGCGGATCACGGCGGTGTTCGCGTTCGAGGAGAAGAGCTCGGGGTGCGTCGAGACGTACTTGACGTCCGCGTGACGGGTGACCGCCCAGTACCCCTCGTCCTCGAAGCCCGTGATGCCGGCCGGCTGGGGGCACCACCACACGGGTGCGGTCTGCCGCAGCTGGGCGAACTCCGGGAAGGGTATGCGTGCACGGAGCAGGTCGGGGTCGGTGGCGTCGAACCCTTCGGGGAGATGGGGGCAGGGCATCGGCAACACGCTCCATTATCTGATGGCCCATCAGAAACTGCCGGGAAAGTTAGTAACGACTTCGCCAAGTAGCAAGAGGCGGGGCGAGAACTGTTGCGGCCCGGACCCTTGCGTACCCGGGGTAGCAGTCATAAGACTGCACTCAGAACTAGAACGCGTACTAGTTCCCCGTGACGCCGACCGGGCGAGGTGCCGGGACACCCCGACCGGTCGAGGAGAGGACGAGCTCATGGCCGCGGAACCCGTCATCGTCGAAGCCGTACGCACCCCCATCGGCAAGCGCGGAGGCGCGCTCGCCAACCTCCACCCCGCCTACCTCCTGGGCGAGACCTACCGTGAACTCCTCGGCCGCACCGGCATCCACGCCGACTGCGTCGAGCAGATCGTCGGCGGTACGGTCACCCACGCCGGCGAGCAGTCCATGAACCCGGCGCGCACCGCCTGGCTCACCATGGGCCTCCCCTACGAGACGGCCGCCACCACCGTCGACTGTCAGTGCGGTTCCTCGCAGCAGGCCAGCCACATGGTCGCCAACATGGTCGCGGCCGGCGTCATCGACATCGGGATCAGCTGTGGCGTCGAGGCCATGTCCCGCGTCCCGCTCGGTTCCGGTTCCAAGCACGGCCCCGGCAAGCCGTTCCCGGACGAGTGGAACGTCGACCTGCCCAACCAGTTCGAGGCCGCCGAGCGCATCGCCCGCCGTCGCGGCCTCACCCGCGAGCGCGTCGACTCCCTCGGCCTCCTCTCCCAGGAACGGGCCGCGATCGCCTGGGCCGAGGAGCGGTACAAGCGTGAGACCTTCGCCGTCCAGGTCCCCACCACGGAGGCCGAACAGGCGGCGGGGCAGGGCATGTGGCGGCTCGTCGACCGCGACGAGGGGCTGCGCGACACCAGCATGGAAGGCCTGGGCCGGCTCAAGCCCGTCATGCCGACCGCCGTCCACACCGCCGGGAACTCCTCCCAGATCTCCGACGGAGCCTCCGCGATCATGTGGGCCTCGAAGCGCATGGCCCGCGCCCTCAAGCTCCGCCCGCGTGCCCGCATCGTCGCCCAGGCCCTGGTCGGCGCCGACCCGCACTACCACCTCGACGGACCGGTCGACGCGACCCGCGCGGTGCTCGGCAAGGCCGGCATGTCGCTCAAGGACATCGACCTCGTCGAGATCAACGAAGCCTTCGCGTCCGTGGTGTTGAGCTGGGCGCAGGTCTTCGACCAGGACCTGGAGAAGGTCAACGTCAACGGCGGCGCGATCGCCCTCGGCCACCCGGTGGGAGCCACGGGCGCGCGGCTCATCACCACCGCCCTGCACGAACTGGAGCGCACCGACAAGGAGTTCGCGCTCATCACCATGTGCGCGGGCGGCGCGCTGGCGACCGGCACCATCATCCAGCGGCTGTAGGGCGAACGCGGCCCGCCCTCGGGGCCGGGCCGCCGTCCGGAAGCGGCTTCCTCGTCAGGCCGGGAGCCCGCGTCACGCCGGGAGCGGCTTCCCCGTCAGGCCGGGAGCCGCTTCCGTGCGTCCGTGACCAGGTCGGCGAGGTACGTCTCCGCCGACGGGGACTCCTGGGCCAGGGCCGCCGCCTGCCCGGCCCACAGGTTCACGTACTCGGGGCGGTCCTGCTCGGCGGCGGCCCGGCGGATCGGCTGCATCAGGGCGTTCTGCACGGGGTACGGCGGCACATGGTCCTCGTGGGCCGCCATGTCCAGGACGAAACGGTTCGGGATGCCCCGGGCCGTGCGCCCGGAGAAGAGCCGGGTGAGCACGGTCGTCCGGGACTCCGCGGTGCCGAGGGTCCGCCGGTGGGCCTCGCTCGCCCCCGATTCCCGGGTGGCGAGGAAGCCCGTGCCGATCTGGACGGCGTCCGCGCCGAGGGCGAGCGCGGCGGCGATCCCGCGCCCGTCGGCGATCCCGCCCGCCGCGACCACGGGAACGGTGACCGCGTCCGCCACCTGTGGGACGAGGGAGAAGGTGCCGACCAGGGACTCCCGTACCGGACGGAGGAAGGCGCCCCGGTGACCGCCCGCGTCGCTGCCGGAGGCGACGACCGCGTCCACCCCCGCCCGCTCCAGGGCCACGGCCTCGTCGACGGTCGTCGCCGTGCCGACCACGACGATCCCGCGCCGCCGGGCCTCGGCGGCGAGACGGCGCGGCGGCAGGCCCATGACCAGGCTGATCACGGGCGGGGCCGCCGCGAGCAGCGCGTCCAGCTGCTCGTCGAAGTCCGGCCACGCCCGTACGTCCCCGGCGCTCGGCGGCCGGACGCCCAGCTCCTCGTAGTACGGCCGCAGGCGCTCGACGTGCTCCGCCGTCATCCGATCCGCGGCGGCGAGGGCCTCGGCCTCACCCTCCTGCGGGACCCAGAGGTTCACGGCGAACGGCCGGCCGGTGGCGGCGCGGAGCCGGGCCACGAGCGCGGTGATCTCCTCGGGGGTGTGGATGTGGGCCCCGTACGAGCCGAGGCCGCCGCCCTCGGAGACGGCGGCCGCGAGCGCCACGGAGGACAGGCCGCCGCCGAAGGGTCCCTGGACGACGGGGAGCGCGGTCCCGACGAGCTCGCCGAAGCGGCCGGGGCCGAGGGGGTGCCGTTCGGCGGCGGGCGGGGTGGGTACTGCGGACATGGGGCAGCCTCCGGCGTCGCGGCGGGATCCGGGTCCGCCGACACCAAGGACACTAGACGACCGGTCTACTAAATTTCCACGTCTGCGGGATCTCCACCCCGGAAAACGCCGCAGGCCCCGCCCCTCCGAGCGGAGGGCGGGGCCTTGCGGGTGCGCTGTGCGGCGGCGGGACTCTTAGTACCAGCCGTTGGCCTGCCAGAACGCCCAGGCGGCGTTCGGGGAGCCGTAGCGCTCGTTCATGTAGTTCAGGCCCCACTTGATCTGCGTGGCCGGGTTGGTCTTCCAGTCGGAACCGGCCGAGGACATCTTCGAGGCCGGCAGGGCCTGGACCAGGCCGTAGGCGCCGCTGGAGGAGTTGGTGGCGGAGGGGTTCCAGCCGGACTCGTGCGAGACGATCTTGCTGAAGGCCGCGTACTGCGAGGCGGGGACGATGTCACGAGCGAGCTCCTGCGGGCTGGCGGCCGAAGCCGAGCCCGTCGTGCCGAGCACCGCACCCGACGCACCCAGCAGCACGGCTGCGGTGGCGGCGAAGGTCTTCTTGCGGGCGGCGACACGAGTGGTGAGCGAGCTGATCAACGTTTCTACCTAACTTCGGGAACAAGGGCCGCGCCGGGCGATTTCGGCAAGCCGGAACCAGAGCCCGGGAGACCCGGAAACTGGGGGAACCGGCCGTCCGAGGCGCTGTGGTGAGCACCGGCTGCCTGGCGACGTCCACTACAAAACCAGGGCCCGGGCATCGACGCAACGACCCCCTGTACGAGGAAGGTTCGGACCCGGGCGGAAAGGCCCGGGGGGTGGGGTTGGGATGTTTCCGCAGGTCATAGCGGGATGTGGGGCGGTTTGGGTGGGTCTGCCCGACTACTATTTCGGCTCGTACGTGACGTAGGTCCTGTGGGCCGCCTCACCCGGAGCGCCCTTTTTCGGGCCTTCGAATGTGACCTGGGCCTCGAAGTTCGCCCGGCGAGTGGCACGGCGCAGGGCCTTCAGAAGCGTGGATCCGATGGTGAGGGTGAGGACGACGGTCAGGGCGGCGCGGCCGAGGTCCCAGCCGAGGGAGGTGGCGACGACGTAGGCGAGGAAGCGGACGAGGTTCTCGTGGGGCGGAGCGCCGGGTACGAAGTAGATACCGCCGCTTCCGTCGCCCGCGGCGGCCTCCTGGCCCCCGATGGTCACCCAGCCGTACAGGTTGGTGATCGTGCCGTACGCGAACGCCGCCACGAAGCCGTACGCGGCGAGCATCAGCCGCTCACCCCGGCCCCGGAGCCTCTCAGGTGCCGGCAGCAGCCCGGCCCCCATCGTGAACCAGCCCATCGCGAGCATCTGCGTCGGCATCCAGGGGCCTACCCCGCCCGTGAGCAGGGCCGACGCGAACATCGTCACCGAGCCGAGGACGAAACCGAAGCCCGGCCCGAGGACCCGGCCGCTCAGCACCATCAGGAAGAACATCGGCTCCAGGCCCGCCGTACCCGCCCCGAGCGGGCGGAGCGCGGCCCCCACGGCGGCGAGCACCCCCAGCATCGCGATCGCCTTGGCGTTCATCCCGCAGTCGGAGATCGTGGCGATCACGACCGCGATCAGCAGCGGCAGCAGAGCGGCGAAGAGCCACGGAGCGTCTGCCGAGTGCGTGGTGACGGCCGAGGACGCGTCCGCGAAGAGCGGCCAGCAGATGCCGACGATCCCGATGAAGGACACCAGGACGAGCGCGGCGACCGAGCGCGGGCCGAGCCGGACGGGGCGGGTGCCGGTGTGCTTCACAGCGCCGCCTCCACCTGTTCGACCGTGAGCCAGTGCTGCGGCGCGAGGATCTTGGCGACCTGCGGGGAGAAGGCGGGGGAGGAGACGACGACCTCGGCGGTCGGGCCGTCCGCGACCACCTCGCCGTCCGCGATGATCACCACCCGGTGCGCCAGCTCCGCCGCAAGCTCCACGTCGTGCGTGGCCAGCACGATCGCGTGACCGTCCGCCGCGAGCGCGCGCAGGTGCGTGACGAGCCGGGCCTTGGCCGCGTAGTCCAGACCGCGCGTCGGCTCGTCGAGAAGGAGGAGGGGAGGGCGGCCGGTCAGGACCACGGCCAGCGCGAGCGCGAGCCGCTGCCCCTCGGAGAGGTCCCGGGGGTGCGTGTCGTCCGCGACCCCCGGCAGCAGCTCGGAGACCAGGTCCCGGCAGGTCCCGGGCGGCGCGCCCGCGTCCGCGTCGGCTGCCGCGCACTCGGCGGCGACGGTGTCCGCGTACAGCAGGTCCCTGGGCTCCTGCGGGACGAGGCCGACCTGGCAGATCAGCTCGCGGGGGGTGGTGGTGTGGGGGGTGCGGCCGGCGACGCGGACGGTGCCGGTGGTGGGCGCGATCATGCCGACGAGGGTGGAGAGGAGGGTGGACTTGCCCGCGCCGTTGCGCCCCATGAGGGCGAGGGTCTCGCCTGCGGCGACCTGGAGGTCGATGCGGCGGAGGGCCTCGACGCGGCCGCGTCGCACGCCGAGTCCCTCGGCGAGGACGAGGGGGGTGTCGGGGGTGTGGGGGGTGTGGGGGGTGTCGGTGGTGTCGGTGGTGGGGTGGGTGCGGCGCCGTAGGAACGGGAGGATTCCCCCACCCCGCCCCTTCCCGAAACC
>NZ_BJMN01000028.1 GCF_006539185.1 Streptomyces gardneri | reverse complement strand
ACCGGGCGGCGACGGCGGCGGCGTACCGGCCGGACGCCGCCAGCCAGTCCGCGAGGCGGCCGCGCAGCCGGGGCGTCTCCCAGGCCGGGTAGACGGCGTAGGAGAGCATGGCGAGCAGCCCGCCGAGGAGGGTCAGCAGCACGCGCTCCCGGACCGTCTGGGTGAGGCCGGCGCCGTCCATGCCGAGGAGGAAGACGACGTACGCGGCGACGCAGACCTGGCTGACGGCGTATCCCGTGCGCATCAGCAGGTACATGCCGAAGGCGCACAGCACGGCCAGGGCGGCGGACAGGTACGTGCCCGGGTGGGCCGTCCGGACGACCGCCGTCGCGAGCGCCACGCCGACGAGCGTGCCGCCGAAGCGGGCCACGGAGCGGGCGTACGTCTGCGTGAAGTCCGGCCGCATCACCATGACGGAGGCCATCGGCGCCCAGTAGCCGTGGCCGAAGGGGAGCGCGGTGCCGAGGAGGTAGCCCGCGGCCGTGACCGCGGAGACACGGACGGCGTGGCGCAGGATCGGGGAGTCGGGGCGCAGCTCGGCGCGCATCTTCGCGAGGACGATCGGCCCGAGACGGACCATCGTGGGGCGGGTGCGGGCCTCGTCCGAGCTCGTCTCGGTACGGGGCTCCGCCGTCTCGACGACGTCGCCGAGCAGGGCGGAGAGGCGGAGGGCGGCGCGGCGGGGCGGGCCGGAGAGGATCGCGCCGGTGTCCGGGGTGCGCAGGACGGCGACGGCGGGCGGCGGGAGCGTGACCGGCTCGCCGTGCCGGATCGCGTGCGCGGCGGCGTCGAGGACGGCGCCCGCGGCGGCGAGCAGCTCGCGCACGCGGTCCCGCTGCGGCCCCTCCTCCGGCACGCCGACGGCCGGGTCCGCGAGCGAGGCGAGGACCGGGCGGATCCGCTCGGCGAAGCCCCGCGCGCCGTGCAGCTCCGCCGGGCGGTTGCGGGCCTGGCGGGGGGTCACGGCGGCGGCGCTGCGGGCCGTCATGAGGGGTACGGGGTCGAAGGGGGCGACCGGGTCGTGGCGGAGGCGGCGGGCGTAGTCGGCCTCGGCGGCGAGCGCGTCGGCGAGGGCGTCGCGTTGGGCGCCCCAGCGGCGGACGGGGAGGAGGACGACGAGGGCGGCCTGGACGACACCGCCGGCGAAGATCATGGCGGCGTGGCCGGCGGCGGTGGCGACGGAGGTGGGGAGGGTGACCGTCACCAGCATGATCGCCACGTTGGAGGAGGCGATGATGCCGGCGGTGGGGCCGGCGGCCCAGGCGAGCCCCGAGAGGAACGTCCAGAGGATCAGCAGGGCGAGGAAGAGGTACGGGTGGGAGCCGGCGCCCGTGACGTAGCCGAGGAACGTCGACACGGCGAGGCTGGCGCCGGAGGCGAGGGCGAGGGTGGGGCGGGGGCGCCAGGAACGCTGGAAGGTGGCGATGGCCGCCTGGAAGGCGCCGAAGGCGGAGGAGGCGGCGACGGTCGGGCCGAAGAGGGCGAGGGAGAACCCGACGACGAGGGCGAGTCCGAGGGCGCCTCGGGCGGCGATGGCGGGTTCGAGCCGCGGCCGCTCGACGGTGAGCCCCGAGCGGGCGGTCTCCTTCAGGGCCCGGAGCCAACTCATGGCCCTGAGCGTATCCGCGAACACCCACCAAACGGGCTTTTCCCCCCACCCCACCCCTTCCCGAAAAGGGGTGGGGGCGCGTGGGCGCTACGGCAGGTGACGCCGGTGGGGGTGGAGACCGGCCTTGTCGGCTGCTGTGGCGCCGTGGGTCCAGCCCTCCTCGTCCCAGGCCGCCCGGACCCTCGTCGACCGGGTCTCCGGGAAGAGTTCGTCGGTGCGGTTCGTGACCGCGAGGTCGCGGGAGGCCAGGGCCGGGAGGAGCGTCGGGGCCTCCGCGGCGACCCGGCGGGACGTCGCCGACAGGCGGGAGCCCAGCCGGTTGGCGTAGGCGAGGAGGAAGGACTGCCGGAACGACTTCGTGCGCTTGCGGCCGCCCGCCCGCTGCTCCGCCTCCGCCCGGGTCATCGCCGCCGTGCCCTGGACCAGGAGCGAGGTGTACAGCAGCTCCACCGGGTCCAGGTCCGCCTCGAAGCCGACCACCGTCGAGAAGCCGTACGCCTCGTTCCACACCGCCCGGCAGTGGTTCGCCGTCGCCACCGCGTCCAGCAGGATCGCCTTCGCCTGTTCGTACGGCGGCTCCACCCCGATCCGGATCGCGCCCGGCGTCTCCGGCGACGGCGCGCCCGCCGCGAGCGTCGCCTCGTCCAGGCTGTGCCGCGCCATCAGCTCCTGGGCCTTCGCCGTGAGCGCCTCCGCCTCCTCCGGGTACCCCGTCGCCTCCGCCTTCGCGAGGAGCGCCCTGATGCGCGTCAGCATGCGGGGCTCGCCCACTGCCGCCGGCGGCAGCGTCTCGCCCGGCACCGGGCCCACCGCGTCGAGCCTCGGCAGCCGGACCAGGATCCGGTACAGCTCCAGGACGGTCGTCGCGTACGAGAAGCGGTCCGTGGGGCGGGTGGTGCCCGCGTCCAGGTCGTCGAGCTGTGCCTGCCAGCGGTGCGGCAGGCGCTCGTAGGCCGCCGTCTCCGTCCTGATCAGGGAGGAGAGGAGGCGGACGTGCTCGTCCGCGAGCTCGCGGCGGACCGTGCGCGCCAGGTCCGCCGGCTGCCAGCCCCTGGTCCACAGCGTCCGCACGAACTCCTCGCCGCGCCGGGACAGTTCCGCGTCCACCGCCCGGTCGGCGGCGGCGAGGAGCGAGGCCGCCGTGTCGAGCGAGACGTCGTCGCTCGCGTACAGCGCCTCGAAGGCCTTGTCGATGATGGTGGCGCCGCCGCCCGTGCCGTCCTGGTGTCCCATCCTCCGATTGTCTCCCCGCCCCCGCAGGGACTACGCGAGAGGTAGGGCCAGGCATACCTCCCGGACGCCCGGCAGTGGTCGTGATCGGCGGCGGCGGAAACGGTTCGCTTGAGCCATGACGAAGACCACGACCACCACCGCGGTACGGCTCCGGGGGCTCACCCGCCACCACCGCGACGTCCGCGCCCTCGACGGCGTCGACCTCGACTTCGCCGCCGGGACCTTCACCGCCGTCATGGGCCCCTCGGGCTCCGGCAAGTCCACGCTGCTCCAGTGCGCCGCCGGACTCGACCGGCCCACCGCCGGGAGCGTGGAGGTCGGCGGGACCGCCCTGGAAGGGCTGAGCGAGCGGCGCCTGACCCTGCTGCGGCGGGACCGGATCGGCTTCGTCTTCCAGTCGTTCAACCTGCTGCCGAGCCTGACGGCCGCGCAGAACGTCGCCCTGCCGCTCCGCCTCGCCGGCCGCCGCCCCTCCCGTACGGAGGTGAGGGAGGCCCTCGCACGCGTCGGGCTCGCCGGGCGGGAGCGGCACCGGCCCGGGGAGCTCTCCGGCGGGCAGCAGCAACGGGTCGCGATCGCCCGGGCGTTGATCACCCGGCCTGCCGTCCTCTTCGGGGACGAGCCGACGGGCGCGCTCGACTCGACGACGAGCCGCGAGGTCCTCGCCATGCTGCGCCGACTCGTCGACGAGGACGGCCAGACGATCGTCATGGTCACCCACGACCCGGTGGCCGCGGCACGCGCGGACCGCGTGGTGTTCCTGGTCGACGGCCGCCTGGCGGGCGAACTGAGGGCGCCGACGGTGGAGTCGGTCGCCGCCCGGATGGCCGGTCTCGAAGCCCCCGAGACCGCCTCTCCCGGTTCCGACAACCCCGTGGGGAGCCTGGCATGCTGAGCGTCGTCCTCTCCGGTCTCCGTGCCCGCTGGGCCTCCTTCCTCGGCGGATTCCTCGCCCTCGCCCTCGGCGTCGGGCTGCTCACCACCATGGGTCTCGGCCTCTCCGCCACTTTCCACGCGCCCGAGCGTTCTCCCCAGCGGTTCGCCTCCTCGCCGGTCGTCGTCCAGGGCCAGGACCGACTGACGCTCGACGTTCGGCGCGGTCCTGACACCGTCCCCGTGTCGCAGCGACTCGACCGTCCACAGCCTGTGGACAAAGAACTGGTGAGCGAGCTGCGCACCCGCTGGCCCCTCACCGAATCCGGCGGTCCCGACGCCGTCGGCCTCGACGCCCCCGCCGACGAGGTCCGGGCCCTGGTCGGCGACCGCGCCCAGGTCCTCACCGGCGACGCACGACGGAACGCCGACCCCGACCCCGAGCGGGACGCCCAGGCCCTCGTCGGCCTCAACGCCCTCCTCGGCACCACCGGCGGCGTCACCGCCTTCGTCTCCGTCTTCGTCGTCGCCTCCACCTTCGCCTTCGCCGTCGCCCTGCGGCGGCGCGAGTTCGGCCTGCTCCGCACCGCCGGAGCCACCCCCGGCCAGGTCCGCAGGATGCTCCTCGCGGAAGCCACGGCGCTCGGCGTGCTCGCCTCCGCCGCCGGGTGCGCGCTCGGCGCCGCCGGCGCTCCCCTGCTGGCCCGGGCGCTGGTCGACGGCGGGCTCGCACCCGAGTGGTTCGCGGTCGGCGACGCCGTCTGGCCCTTCCACCTCGCCTTCTGGACCGGTCTGACCGTCGCCCTCGCCGGGGCCGTCGCCGCGTCCCGCCGGGCCGGGAAGGTCGGCCCGACGGCCGCGCTGCGCGAGGCGGACGTCGACACCGACGTCCTGCCGCTCGGCCGGGCCCTCCTCGGCGCGGGACTCCTCCTCACGGGGCTCGGACTGCTCGTCTGGACGTACGCCACCGAACCGTCGGAGCTGCTCAAGCGGAAGACGTACACGACCCTCCCGATGCTCCTCATCGGCGGCGTCGCCCTCCTCTCCCCGCTCCTGGTGCGGCCCGTGGCGCGACTGCTGCGGCTGCGCGGGGCCGTGGGGACGCTCGTACGGGAGAACAGCGCCGCCTCCGTGCGCCGCACCGCCGCCGTCGCCGCGCCCGTCCTCGTCACCGTCGCGCTCGCCGGGACGCTCTTCGGCTCGGCGGCGAGCGTCACGCAGACGCGGGGCGTCGAGGCACGGGAGCAGACGGCCGCTCAGTACGTGGTGAGCGGGGAGGAGTTGAAGCCGGTCGCGGTGTCCGCTCTGCCGGCCGGGGCCGTCGTCTCCCCCACCGCGTCGACCTCCCTCTTCGTACGGGACGGGGCCGAGGCCGTCGTCAAGTACGGGGCGCGGGCGGTTGCCGACCCGGCGGCCTTCGCCGAGCTGGCCCGGCTGCCCGTCGTCGCGGGGGACCTGCGGGACCTCGACGACCGGTCGATCGTCGTCAACGAGGAATTCGAGCGGCACCGGATCGGCGAGACCGTCGAGATCTGGCGCGCGGACGGGAGCGGTCCCGTACGCCTCCGGGTCGTGGCCGTCCTCGCGCTCGGGACCGGCGACAACGGCCCGTTCGTCACCCGGGCGAACGCGCCCGGCGCCCCCCTCGACCGGATCGAGGCGAGCGGCGGCGGCGCGGCCACGGCGCGGGCCCTGGAGGCGAGCGGCGGGACCGTCAGGACCGCCGCCGCGTGGGCCGCGGCCGACCATCCGGCGAGCAGCCCGCAGACCCGGCTCGGCATGATCCTGGTCCTCGGCATCGCCCTCGTCTACACGGTCATCGGGCTCGCCAACACGCTCCTCATGGCGACCTCCGTACGCGGCGGGGAACTGGCCTCCCTGCGGCTGGCCGGCGCCACCCGGGCCCAGATCCTGCGGGTGGTCACCGGCGAGGCGGTGCTCGCCACCGCGATCGGGGCGCTGCTCGGTCTCGCGGTGACGGCGGCCGTCCTCGGCACCCTGGGCGCGGGCCTCGCCTCGCTCTCGGCCCCGGTCGCCCTGGTCCTCCCGTGGGCCGTGGTCGGCGCCGCCGGAGCGGTCTGCGCGACGGTCGCGGTCGCCTCGTCGGCCCTCCCCGCGTGGCGCCTCACGCGCTGAGCGGCGATGGTGGGACACGGGGCGGTGACAAGGGTCGGAGCCGGGTCACCGCCCCTCCACGCACGCGCGGAGCCCTGGGGCCTGTCCGGAAAGTCCCGCCTGGCCCTAGGAGGCGGAGTCGGCCGGCTTCGCCGACCGCCACTCCGACGCGAGGACCGACCAGACCTCCTCGTCGTGCAGCTCGCCCCGGTAGGCGTAGCTCTCCCGCAGGACGCCGTCCCGCGTCATGCCGAGGCGCCGGGCCACGGCGATGCTCGGCCCGTTGCCGGAGGCGACCACCCACTCCACCCGGCGGATGCCCCGCACCTCTATCGCCCAGTCGATCAGCGCCCGCGCGGCCCGGGTCACCAGGCCCCTGCCGGCCCCCGCCGGCTCCAGCCAGCAGCCCGCCTCGGCCCTGCCGGACCTCGTGTCCAGCGACCGGAGGATCACGGCGCCGACGAGCGTGCCGTCGCCGAGCCATATGCCGTGGATCCGGCCCGTGTCGGACGCCACCTTCTCCGCGTACCCGCGGAGGAAGGCCCGGCTCGACTCCAGGTCGGTCACGACGTCGGGGAGGCCGTTGCGGGCGCCGATGAACTCCCGCCCCCGGTCCATGTGCGCCAGGAACTCGTCGGCCTGCCACGGTTCGAGCGGGCGCAGCTCCGCGCCGTCGTCACCCAGGGACATCGCGTACATCGTCGTCGCCTTCCACTCCAGGTCGGATCCGGTCTCACCGGGGAGGGATCTTCTCGCCCTCCCCCGACCGCGGATCCTACGGAAGCAGGACCAACTTCCCCCGGACGTGGCCCGATTCGCTCAGCTCCTGCGCGCGGGCCGCCTCCTTGAGAGGGAGCGTGTCGGCGATCCTGACCGCGAGGGTGCCCTCCACGGCCTGCCGGGCCTGGGCCGTGAGCGCGGCGCGCACGGCGTCGGGGTCGCCCACGACGCCCGAGAAGGTGATCCCGTACTCCGCCGCGTCCGTCGACGCGATCGTCGCGATCCGCCGCTTGTCCGCGGTCCCCTCCCCGCCCAGGAGCTCGATGGCCACCGGCAGCACCCCGTGGCCGGCCGCGTCGAAGACGGCGTCGACGCCGTCCGGCGCGGCGGCCCTGACCCGCTCGGCCAGGCCTTCCCCGTACGCCACCGGGATCGCGCCGAGCTCCCGCAGGTAGGCGTGGTTGGACTCCGAGGCGCTGCCGACGACCGTGATCCCGGCCGCGACGGCGAGCTGGACGGCCACCGAGCCGACGACGCCCGCCGCCCCGTGCAGGAAGAGCGTCTCGCCCTCCCGTACGCCGATCAGGTCCAGGACCCGCTGGGCGGTCTCCCCGGCCACCGGCAGGCTCGCGGCGGCCCCCCAGGAGAGCTCGGCCGGCTTGGGTGCGACGATGCCGGCGATGACGTACTCGGCGTAGGCGCCGGTCTTCGTCCAGCCGAGGACCTCGTCGCCGACGGCCAGGCCGGGGAAGCCCTCGCCGGAGCCCTCGCCGGAGCCTTCGACGCCTTCGCCGATCGCGTCGACGGTGCCGGCGAACTCCAGGCCGGGGACGGCGGGGAAGGTCGTCGGGTAGAACTCCTCGACCCAGCCGTAACGCCGCTTCCAGTCCACCGGGTTGACGCCCACGGCCGCCACCCTGACCCTGACCTCGCCGGGTCCCGGCTCCGGCACGGCGACGCCGGTCGCGTGGCGCAGCACCTCGGGGCCGCCGAACTCCTCGTACACGATCGCTTCCATCTCAGCCTCCAGCGCTGCCCGTTCACACCGTGCGGTGCCCGATGTGTTCCTTCGTTGCGTTCCTCGATGTGCTCAAGCCTGCGCCCCGCCCCCTCCTCTCCCCGCCCTCCCAACGGCCAGTCCCACCTGTCCGAAAGACCGGCCGGGCCCGCCCCCTCCCCCCGTACGCTGAACCGCATGGACGCGCTCACCCTGACCACCGCGTACGAGATCCTCCGGCAGCCGCTCGGCGAGATCCTCCCCAAGGTCTCGGCCACCCTCGCCCCCCTGATCCCGCACGTGGACGCCGCCGAACTCTCCACGCACTGCGCGCACTCCCCCTTCAAGGCCCTCGGCGGCACGGAGCTGCTGACCGCCGCCGAACTGACCCCGCTGCTCCTGGCGGGCGTCCCGGGGAACCCCTGGCAGGGCGTCGCAACGATCGGCGGCCGGGCGCGCGAGGTCGTCGCCGTGAAGAGCGACGCGACCCGGCGCGGGGCGGTCCTCGTGCTCGTACGGGAGGACGGCGCCGCCCCGGCGGGAGCGGCCGAACTGGCCGTGGCGCAGGCCCTGTGGAACCTGGTGACCAGCCACTTCGACCGGTTCGCCACGGAGGCCCTGCCGGGCGCCCTGGCCCGATCGCGCGCGGCGGCCGACACCCGGGCCCGGGTCATCGCGGAGCTGTCGACCGCGCACGCGGCGGCGCTGTCCGGGGTCCTCGGGGTGCTGCGCAGCCGCGCCCTCGACGACACGACGGCCCGGGCGACCGCGACCGACCTGGCCGCCACCACGCTGATCGAGATGCGGGCCGAGCAGCGGCGGGACCGGACGCTCGCGGAGGAACCCGCGGGGGACGCCTTCGAGCGGCTCGCCGGCGAGCTGCGGCCGATGCTGCGGCACAGCGCGGTCCGGCTCGACCTGGGTGCGCCGGACTCGGACCGCTCGCTCGCCGCGGACGTGGCGCACAGCGCGCGGGCGATCGTCCGCGCGCTGCTCCTGATCGTCCTGGAGCAGGACTCCGTGCGCCGGGTCCACGTCGGCTGGCAGCTGACCGAGCACGAGCTGAGGGCCTCGGTGCGGGACGACGGGGCGGGCGCCCTGGCCCCGTGCGACCTGGGGGCGGGCAGCATCCGGGACCGTCTCGACGTGCTCGGCGGACGGCTCGACATGGACGCGGTGCCCGGCTGGGGCACGACGATCACCGCCGTGGTCCCGCTGGCGACCCCGGAGGCGCCGGTCGAGGCAGCGCACCCGCTGACCGGGCTCGGCGAGCGGGAGGTGGAGGTGCTGCGGCACCTGGCACTCGGCCACCGGAACCGACGGATCGCGGAGGAGCTGCACATCAGCGAGTCGACGGTGAAGTTCCACGTGGCGAACATCCTGAACAAGCTGGGCGTCGACTCGCGCGGCGAGGCCGCCGCGCTCTTCCACGCGGCGGCGTAGCGGTCCGCTGATGTCGTGACCCGGCACTGTCAGTGGCGGGTGCCAGACTCGCACCCATGAGCGAGAGGTGGGCGCTGGCCGCCGAGGCCGAGGGGGACGGGGCGCTGCTCGTGCCCCTCGGCCAGGACGGGCTGCCCGCCGGGGAGGTGCGGCGCGAGCCGGACCTGGTGGCCGCCGTGCGCGCCCGCCCCGAGGTGGCCCGCTGGGTGTGGCGGTCGACGGCCGAGGTCTATCCGCGGCTGCTCGCCGCCGGGGTGCGGGTCGAGCGGTGCTACGACGTGGAGGACGCCGAGCAGCTCCTCCTCGGGCACGAGGGGCGGCTCGGGGAGCCCCGCTCGGCGGCGGCGGCCTGGGCGCGCCTGCGGAACGCTCCGGTGCCGGCCGACCCGCCGCAGCGCGCCGCCGAGCCCGGTTCGCAGGACTCGCTCTTCGAGCCGCGCCCTGTGGTCTCCGTGCCCTTCGAGGGCGTCCTCGCGGTCTACGCGGAGCAGCTGCGCCGCCACGAGCGGGCCGAGCACCCGGGCAGGATGCTGCTGCTCACGGCCGCCGAGTCGGCGGGGATGCTGGTCGCCGCCGAGATGCACCGGGCGGGGCTGCCGTGGCGGGCGGACGTGCACCGGGAGCTGCTGCACGAGCTGCTCGGCGAGCGGTACGCGGGCGGGGGCGAGCCGCGCCGCCTCGCCGAGCTCGCGGACGAGGTGTCCGCGGCCTTCGGGCGCCGGGTCAGGCCGGATCTGCCCGCCGACGTCGTGAAGGCCTTCCAGCAGGCCGGCATCCGGCTGAAGTCGACCCGCCGCTGGGAGCTGGAGGAGATCGACCACCCGGCGGTGAAGCCGCTCATCGAATACAAGAAGCTGTACCGGATCTGGACGGCACACGGCTGGTCGTGGCTGGCCGACTGGGTGCGGGACGGCCGCTTCCGGCCGGAGTACCTGCCGGGCGGCACGGTCAGCGGGCGCTGGACGACCAACGGCGGCGGGGCGCTGCAGATCCCGAAGGTGATCCGGCGGGCCGTGGTGGCCGACGAGGGCTGGCGGCTCGTCGTCGCGGACGCCGACCAGATGGAGCCGCGCGTCCTCGCCGCGATCTCCCGGGACCCGGGCCTGATGGAGGTCGCGGGGCACCCCGACGACCTGTACACGCGCCTGTCGGACCGGGCCTTCTCCGGCGACCGCGACCACGCCAAGATCGCGCTGCTCGGCGCGATCTACGGACAGACCAGCGGTGACGGCCTGAAGAACCTGGCGGCGCTGCGGCGCCGCTTCCCGCGCGCGGTGGCGTATGTCGACGACGCGGCGAAGGCGGGCGAGGAGGGGCGGCTCGTCCGGACCTGGCTCGGCAGGACCAGCCCGAAAGCGGTGGGAGCGGGCGACGACGACGAGGCCGGGCTGCCTCAGGAGAGCGACGAACCGGCGGTGACGGAAGGGGAGTTCGTCCCGGGGTACGCCTCGGGGAACGCCCGGGCGAGGGGCCGGTTCACCCGTAACTTCGTCGTGCAGGGAAGCGCCGCCGACTGGGCGCTGCTGATGCTGGCTTCACTGCGGCGCGCCCTCGGGGGGATGCGGGCGGAGCTGGTCTTCTTCCAGCACGACGAGGTGATCGTGCACTGCCCGGCGGAGGAGGCGGAGGCGGTCACGGCCGCGATCAGGGCGGCCGGGGACGAGGCGGGGCGGATCGCGTTCGGGGAGACGCCGGTGCGGTTCCCGTTCACGACGGCGACGGTCGAGCGGTACGCGGACGCCAAGTAGACACACGGGGGCGCCAAGTAGACGCACGGGGGACGCGCAGGGAGGGGCGGTGGGCCGCCATGGGCCCACCGCCCCTCCCTCCCCCGTTCACTCCCCCGTTCGTCCTGGTGCTACTTCGCGGACGCCTTCTGCCACTTCGGGCTCAGCGCGATCGCCTTCAGCTGCTCGATCGTCAGAGCGGGCTTGTCGCGCGTGGCGTCCTGGCGGTGCCCACCGGCGTTCATGCTGGAGATGACGACGCGGAAGCCCTCGGGGGTCATGGTGTCGACGCCCCACGAGACGACACCGGAGCCGCCCTTCTCCGCGAACCCCTGGGTGACCTTGACCTTGCGGCCGTCGGGGAGGGTGGTGACATCGCCGCTGCCGAAGAGGTCGCCGAGCGCGCCCCCCATGTTCGGCTGGACGTTGATCTCGACGAGGCTCTGGCCCTTGCCGTCGTCGAGGACCAGGAAGCCGTAGCCGTAGTCCCCGCCCTTGTCCTTCACACGAAGGCCCTTGGGCAGGAGCGAGCGCAGGGTGGTCTGGATCTCGGGGCCGCTGGCCTCCCCGGGCCGCGCCGCCCCCGGGTCGACGTCCGTCTTCGGGACCTTGGGCAGCTGCTCGAGCAGCGGCCGCCAGTCGTCGGACGTGACGAGGGCCTTCAGCTGCGTGGCGGTGAAGGGCGGGTTCTCGCGGCTGACCGCGGCGCCCTTCTGGGCGGGGGCGTTGTACTCGCTCGCGTCGACCACGAAGCCGTCCTTGGTGAGCAGGACCGCGCGCCAGTTCTTGGTGTCCTCGCGCCGGTCGGGGTACTCGTACCCCTGGATGACCATCAGCCGGTCGCCGCCCGGCAGCCGGCCGGTGGTGCACTTGTCGAAGTCGACGTGGACCCTGCTCGGGCACTCGACCTGGCCCCCTCCGGCCTCGCCGGCGCCGCCGGCCGAGCGATAGAGGCCGACGGAGACGGCGGCCTTGCCGTCACCGTCGTCGTAGACGCCGAGGGCCGACTGCCCCTTGCCGTCCAGACCCTCGAACTGCCACTGGCCGACGGGGGTGTTGGCCTGGATGACGGCCGCGATGTCCTTGACCGGGATCTCCGCCTGCTGCATCGCCAGGCGCCGCTTCTCCTCCAGGCTCGGCTCCGTGGGCTTGGCGGTGCCGCTGGTCGGCTTGGGAGCCGCGGCCACGCCGGCGGCCTTCGCCGGCCCGCCGGTGCCGAGCACCGAGCCGCCGTACACGCCGCCGATGCCGACGGCGGCGAGCGCGAGGGCGCCGCCGGTCACCGCGAGGCGGCGGCGCACCAGGCGGCGCTTGCCGCGGGTGAGGCCGCCGGCGACGAGCTCGCGCCGGCCGTCGGTGGAAAAGCCTTCGCCCGTGCTGCGCAGGACCGCGCCGAGCTCTTCCTCGAAGCCCTCGTGCGGGGCGTCGTCGTGCTGGGAACCTTCGTTCTGAGGCATGCCGAGATCACCGTCTCCGGTCCGTGGGTGATGAGAAGTCTGAGGGATGGGTCCTGCGGGGGTGCAGGGTCAGCGGGTGGCGAACTCCGCGATGTTGCCGCCGAGCCGTTGCCGCAGCTTGGCCAGCGCCCGTACGGAGCGGGTGCGGACCGCCGCCGAGCTGACGTGCAGGGCGTCGGCGGTCTCCTCGATGCTGCGGTCCTCCCAGTACCGCAGCACCACGACCGCCCGGTCCTTGGGAGCGAGTCCCGCCAGCGCGTCGAGCAGCGCGATCCGGAGTGCCGGGTCCTCGCCGTTCTCGGGTGCGCGGTCGGGCAGCTCGCCGAGGGGGCGCTCGGTGGCGGAGCGGCGCCTCTGGTGGCTGAGGAACGTGCGGACGAGCACGGTCTGGGCGTACGCGGCGGGGTTGCCGATCCGTGCCATGCGCCCCCACATGGCGTACATCCGGCCGAGCGTCTCCTGCGTGAGGTCCTCGGCGAGGTGGGTGTCGCCGCTGGTCAGCAGGCATGCGGAACGGAACAGATGCCCCGTGCGTGCGGAGGCGAACTCCAGGAACTCGTCCGCGCGGGACTTTCTCATGCCCCTCCTTTCCCTCGCGGTCACGTGGTGTGGTCGCCGTACACCTCATTGACGCGACAGGAGTGGGGGAATGTTTCAGAAATCTTCGAAGGGTTCCCCGCCCGACGGGTCCGAAGAAGCGGAATCGGGTAATCCTGAAGTATGAACACTCTCAGCGCAGCAGAGGTCCTGGCCGCTGGAGTTTGGGCTTCGGGTCTCGGACAGGTCATCGGCGGGCTCGTCATCGTCGCCGTCCTCATCGGGGCCGTCTGGCTCGGCTTCCGGATCCGCGACCGCGAGTCCGACACACCCAAGCCGGAGGAGCAGCCGCACCGGCCGGAGACCGACGCACTGCCCGGCGAGATGTCCGAGTACCGCAGGCCCGAGGAGATGCCGCAGACCGACGGTGAGCACCGCCTCATGCCGTACCAGCTCAAGAAGTCCGGCGGCACCGAGACCTCACCGGACCCGCCGAGCGAGGAGAAGCGCAAGTGGGGCGGCATCTCCAGCGGAGGCTTCGGCAGCGGAGGCACCGGCCACGGCGACTGAAGCCGTGCACGTCCCCGGCCGGCGCCGGGGCGTCCCCTGAGGCGCCCCGGCGACGGCCGCACGCCGACCCCGCCCCTGACCGGGAGGTCACGACCCGTGGATGACGACAACGGCCTCGCCGCCCGCGCCGAGGAGCGCGAACCGCGGCTGAACGCCGTGGCGTATCGGATGCTCGGCTCGTCCGACGAGGCCGACGAAGCGGTACGGGACGCGGTACGCGAGTCGGTACGGGAAGCGGTCCACGAGACGATGCCGGAGTCGGTACCGGCGTCCGTACCCGGTGCTGCACGGGAGCCGGCACCGGGTACGGCCCGCCGCCCCACCGCCGGCGGACGGGTGCTCGACGCCCTGGCCCGGAACTGCCTGGAGCGCCTCCGCGCACGCGAGAGCCACCGGACGGCCCCCTGGGATCCCTGGGCCCTCGCCCGGCATGACCCGGCGGGCCCCGACCCATCCCTCCTGACGGCCCTGGACACACTCACCCCACCCGAGCGGCTCGCCTTCGTCCTCCACGACCTGTTCGACGTCCCGTACGAAGAGATCGCCCGGATCCTGGAACGCACCCCGGCAGCCGCCCGACAGCTGGCCGCGCACGGCCGGCACCGGGTGCAGGGCACCGAGGAGATGCCGGAACCCGACCCGGCACGCCAGCGGAAGACGGTCGCCGCGTGTCTGGCGGCCGCGCGGGCCGGGGACTCCGAGGCGCTGCGCGCGCTCCTCGACCCGGACGTGACGCTGAGGGCCGACCCCACCGCCGTACGGGCCGGGGTGCGGCCCGCGCACGGGGCGGGGGCGGTGGCCCCGGCCCTCGCCGGGCGGATCCTGGAGGCCCGCCCGGCCCTGGTGGACGGGGCGGCGGGCCTGGTCCTGAGCCGCGGCGGACGGCCCGGCACGGTCTTCTCCTTCACTGTGCTCGACGGCCGGATCACCTCGGTGGACGTCCTGGCGGACGAGGGCCACCTCAGCCGCCTGACCGTCCAGGCTCCGGCGGAGGACACCGCCCCGGCCTGAACGCCCCGCACTCCCGACCGACCGCCCTACTCCCCCAGCACCCGCCCCGCACGCGAGGCGACATGCGCGGGCGGCGCGAGGTCCTCGGGCAGGACGGGGTCGGTGACCGGCTCGCCGAAGGTGGTCACGACGGGCAGGACACCCGCCCACAGGCCGAGCGCCGCGTCCTCGGAGTCGCCGTCGTCCGGCGGGCCGCTCCGGGTCTTCACCGAGGCCTCGGTCAGGTCGAGCGCGAGGACGGAGGTCGCGGCGAGCTCCTTGCGGCTGGGCTGCCGCACGTACTCCCACTGGCCCGGCGAGCTCTGCTCGGTGAGCGCCCGCAGCCCGCGCAGCTTCTCCTCCGGGTCGGTCACGATCCGCGGTATGCCGTAGACCATCGCGCAGCGGTAGTTGACGCCGTGCTCGAAGACGGAGCGGGCGAGGACGAGCCCGTCGACGTGCGTGACCGTGACGCAGACGGTCGTGTCGGGGGCCTGGACCAGACTGCGGCTGGCGACCGAACCGTGCAGGTAGAGGTGGTCGCCGTCCACTCCGTACCCGGTGGGCACGACCATCGTCGTCCCGTCGACGGGCACCCCGAGGTGGCACACGAAGCCCGCCGCGAGCACGGCGTCCAGATCGGCCCGCCGGTGGCTGCCCTTCTCCCGCATGCGCCGCAGCCGGGTCCGCTCGGTGACGACCAGGTCTCCGCCGCCCGTCGGGTCGGCGGTGGCTTCTGTGGTGGCGCTCATGGTGCCCTCTCGTTCCGCGTACCGGTTGCTGCTGGTGTTCTACGGGCTCACAACCCGTCACCGCCACCGGCGCCCACCTGTCGGAACACCCCGCCCGGTCCCCGCGGACCGGTCCAGGCGCAGCCGGCCGGGACCGGTTGCGCGTCGCGGGGGGCGCACCAACGGACCTGTTCCCAGGCGCCCGTTCGCTGTCCGAGTGTCACCGGGACGGTCCAGGGGCGGCCCGCGAAGCCCGTGCCCGTGGCCTTCACGCAGGCCTCCTGCGTGGTGAAGATCCAGGCGAACTCCCGTCTGCGGCTGCTCTCGGGCAGGGCGGCGAGCGCCTCGGCGTCGCCGGGCGTGCAGCACAGCCTCAGCAGGCGGTCGCCGACGGCGCGCGGGGTCTGGACGTCGATGCCGACGTCACGGTCCAGGGCGACGGCCGCGGCGACCCAGCCCGAGGAGTGCGAGAGGCTCACGCCCAGGTCGGGACGGTCGGGGAGGTAGGGCCGGCCGCTCGGGCGGGCCGCGACCGGGCCGCCCCCGAGGTCCTCGCCGATCTCCCGCAGCAGAGCCCGCAGCAGGGTGCGGGAGGCGGCGTGCTCCAGGGCGCGCCAGGGGGGCAGTTCCGCGGCGGCCTCGCGGTCCGGCGCGGCGACGGGCAGCGCGTCGAGGACCTCCTCGCTGCGCCGGACCAGGTAGTGCACGCCCTCCGTGGGCGTGTGCGGCGACCGGACGTCCCACGTGGTCCGTCCGGCACGCCGCCGGGGCCGCTCAGACGCGGTCCGGTACACGTTCGAGGGTCCGTATCGGACGGGCGGCCAGGAGGGCGGCGGCGGTGAGGAAGGAGACCACGACGCCCACCAGGAGCACGGTGTCCGTGCCGAACGCGCCGACGGCGGGGCCGGCCAGGGCGCTGCCGATCGGGTACATGCCGACGGATCCCGCGACCTCGTAGGCGTGGACGCGGTTCAGCACCTCGCCCGGCACCTGGGTCTGGACGCTGGTGGCCCACATGACGCCCCAGACGCCGATCCCGGCGCCGACGAGGACCTGGGCGACGGCGAGGAGCCAGACGGGCCAGCCGAGGACGATGCCGAGCGGGTAGATCGGGTAGGCCATCATCGCCACGGCCCCCGCGGCGAGCGGCCGTTGGGGCTTGTAGCGGATCGCGAGGAGACCGCCGGCGATGGTGCCGGCGCCCAGTGCGGCGTTGATGAGGCCGAAGGCGGACGCGCCGTGCTCGGGCACGATGACGCCGGCGGCCACCGACAGCTGCGGCCCCCAGGAGAGCACCGCGTAGAACATCCAGATGAGGATGACGCCCCAGAGCCAGCTGCGGGAGGTGAACTCCCGCCAGCCGACGGCCAGGTTGCGCCAGAGGCTCTGCCCGGCCGGCGGGGCGGGCACCACGCCGAGCCGCAGCACGAACAGGCAGATCGCGCTGGTCCCGTAGGCGACGGCGGAGATCACCATCACCCAGCCGGTGGACCCGAAGCCGACCAGGGCGCCGGCCAGGGCCGGGCCGCCGAGGCCGGTGATCGCCTCGGAGGTGCGCAGCACGCCGTTGGCGCCCTGCACGTCCCGGGAGACCAGCGGGACGGTCGAGGAGGCGCCCGGCTGGAACAGCGCGTTCGCCGTACCGGCCACGACAAGCAGCCCGTACAGCTGCCAGAGATGGTCGATGCCGTGGATGAACAGAAGGGCCAGCAGGATGTGGGCGGTGAGGTTGGCCAGGTCCGCGATGATCATCATCCGGCGGGCGGTGAACCGGTCGGCGAGCACCCCGCCGAACAGGACCAGACCGGCGAACGGTGCGACCAGGAAGGCCATCGAGTAGCCGGCGGTGTCCAGGCCGTACCCGCCGCTGAGCAGACCGGCCGAGACCGCGACCGGCAGCATGGCCCAGCTGAGCAGGCCGGCGCTGCGGGCCGTGAAGTAGAACCGGAAGTTACGGGACCAGATCGCCGGCTCTCCCGAGGGCGGCGAGCCCGCCGGCGGTGCCCCGTCGGGCCCGGGCCCGTCCTTCGTCGGCGGGGGTGCATCCGCCGCGGTGTGCTCGGCGAGACGTTCTTCCATGACTGTTCAACCCTTCGGTCGTTGATCGTCGTCTTCGAGTTCCGCCACCGGGACCAGCTCCAGGCCGCGTGCGAGCAGGCCCTCGACGATCGCCGGAAGGGCCGCCACGGTCTGGGAGCGATCACCGGCGCCCTCGTGCATGAGCACCACCGAGCCCGGTCCCGCGGACTCCAGGACGGTCGCGGCGATCCGCTCCGGTCCCGGCCTCGCCCAGTCGCGGGTGTCCACGTCCCACATCGTCAGCGTGGTCGGATACCCCTCCAGGGCGGCGAGCACCTCCGGGCTCAGCGCGCCGTAGGGCGGCCGGAACCGGGTCGGGGCCTCCTCGCCGGTCACCTTGGCCACGGTGTCCGCCGTCCGGTCGAGCTGCTCGCGCAGTTGCTCCGGGGTGAGGTCGGGCAGGTAGGGGTGCGACCAGGAGTGGTTGCCCAGTTCGTGGCCGGCGGCGGCGGTCCGGCGTACGAGATCGGGCAGCGCCGCGACGTGGTGGCCGACGCAGAAGAACGTGGCCCGGGCCCCGTAGCGGTCCAGGATGTCCAGGACCTGACGGGTGAAGACCGGATCGGGTCCGTCGTCGAAGGTGAGCGCGACCTTCGGGACGTCCCGGCGGCCGTGCTCGAAGCAGCGTCCGGCCGCCGTCAGCTCCGCCACGATCGGCTCGCCGCGCTTCACGCCGTCGAAGTACTCCTCGGCGCGGCCGGTCAGCGTGCCGCCCTCGGCGGTGACCCGGGCCAGCTCGCCGGGCGCGGTCCTGGCCCGCTCCGCCAGCTGCCGGGCCGGGACGGAGCCGAAGCCCGGCCGCGGCGGCAACAGCCAGGGATCCGCGCGGTAGACCTCCAGACCGGCCGCCGTCATCGGCCCGTCGAGCAGGCCGTTGGTGCTGTCCAGGACGACGGCCGGAGCCCGTCCGCCGTCGAAGTCCCGGAGCCAGGCGATGAGTTCGGCCGCCTGTGCGCCGCTCCAGCCGCTCGGCTCCACCACCCGGCGCCCCGCGCCGTCCAGGACCTCGACCCGGTAGCCCTCGTCCGTCCAGGCGATTCCCGCGTACATCCGCGTCATCAGTCCCCCAGCGCTATCGCCTCGGCCACGATCAGCCGCTCGACCCCGCGCAGGAACCGCTCCATGCCGTCGCGGTCGAGGACCGCCGGGTCGGCGGTCATGGCGAGGTCCAGGGCGCCCGGGGCGGTCAGCACGTCCACGGCCATCGAGACGTTCTTGCGGGGCAGGAACTCCGTCGGCCAGCCGATCTCGGTCCGGCCGATCAGCTCGCTCAGCGGGGCCTTCGGCGGCTCGCCGCCGTCGAACGGCCCGACGCCCGGGTCGCGGGTGTCGTTCCACCAGTACGAGTGGTCGGCGGCCTCGCCCTTCTCGACGAGCGGCGCCACCTCCCGGTCCAGCGCCCACTTGTCGTACGAGGCGTGGCGGAACGCGCTGAAGGCGACGGACCGCGTCCGCCGCACCGCGTCCTCGAAGTCCCGGTCCGCGTCCGTGAGCCGGAACAGGGCCTCCTGGGCCACCGTGCTGACCGCCGCGGCGGCGGCCGGCTGGAAGCGGTTGCCCACGACCACCTGGAACAGCACGTCGCTGCTCCCCGACATCCTGGCCAGCTGATGGGCGGCCGCGCCGAGCAGCACCGCGGCGTCGCTCACCTCGAGCTCCGCCGCCACCCGCCCGACGGCGACCGCCAGCGCGGGCGAGCGCAGCAGCGCGTTCGGGAACATCCGGTGCGGATCGTCCGCGAGCTCCGGCGCCGCGGGCTTCCGGAAGATCTGCCGGGGTCCTGCGGTCAGCTGCTCGCACCAGTAGCGGCGGGCCGCCTCGTCCCGGCGGCGGCCGAGCGGCGAGGCCTGGACCTCCGCGGCGTCCAGCGGCTGGAGCGAGGGGCGTGCCTGGCGCAGCGAGGCGGCGGTCTCCCCCGACTCGACGGACTCCAGGTCGCGGAGCAGCCGGCCGAGGCCCCAGTAGTCCATCCCGGTGTGCGCGCCGACCAGCACCAGCCGGTGGACCAGGCCCTCGCACTCCACCAGGCCGACCCGCAGGGGCCATTCCCGTGTGTGGTCGAAGGAGCGTCCGGCGAGCTCCGCCCGCAGGGCGGCGCCGACCTCGGCGGCCCGGTCGGCGGAGCACGTACGGATCTCCACCGGGAGCTCGCCGTCCCCGTCCACGACCTGCCGCAGGCCGTCCTCGCCCTCCGCCAGGAACCTGGTGTGCAGGCTGTCGTGGAGCAGGAGCAGCTCCGTCACGTCCGCGAGGACGCGGGACGCGGGGCGGGGCGGGGTGACGGGGAGGTCGACCGGCACGTTGTAGCGGGGGGCGTCGTCGCCGAGCCGGGTGACGACACCCCAGATCGCCCGCTGCCCCCAGGTCGCCGGGCCGGTGCCGGCTCTCGCGGAGTCCAGCCTGATGGTCCGCGTCTCAGCCGTGGTCATCGTGTTCCGACCTTCCCTTCGGTTCGGTTCGGTTGCCTTGTCCGAATGTCTGTCGAAGCCGGGCCGTGCCCGACGTGTACGGGGCGTGCGGGGATGTACGGGGACGTGCGGGGGCGTACGGGGCGTCCGTACGGCCGACCGGGGCGAGCCCGTCCACCACGGCGGGGACGTGGTGGACGGGCTCATCCCCGGGGCCGCGCGGGGAGCTACCCCTCGCCGCGGGCGAAGAGCGCCACGTGGCTGCGGCCGGAGCGGGGGTCCGTGTCGCACAGGACGATCCGCCGGTGGCTCTCCCGCCACTCCTGCCAGTGGTCGGCCAGCTCCAGCCAGAGGCTGGTGCAGTAGCTGCCCGGGGCCACCCGGTGCACGGCGGAGCTTTCCGGGACGTCCCCGGTGACCCAGGGGCCGAGGACGAGGAGGGTGCCGTCCTCTCCGAGGTCCCGGCCCAGGGCGTCCGCGCCGAGCGCCTCCGCCGCCGAAGCGGCCGAGTGCGCCCGGACGAACCGCAGGCCGTCCTCGGCGTCGGTGCCGGCCGCGGCTCCCTCGCCGCCCCCGGCCCCCTCGCCGTCCCCGGCCCCGAGGACCAGCGCCGCCGCCGAGTCGATCAGCGGGGTGTCCTGGACCAGCGGGAAGGGCGTCGGCAGCGTGGTCTGTTCGAGCACCGCGATCACCACCTCCGCGGCCCGCCCCGCGCGGTGGTACGCCGAGGCGATCCGCAGCGCGGTGAAGGGCGCGGCCAGGCCCTGCTGGGCGATCGCGAAGTTGGCCGCCCGGCCGCCGAGGCGGTCGGTCATGTGCGGTGCGACGGCGGTGAACGGCACCACGTCCGGCAGGGCGTGGGTGACGACCAGCAGCTCCGGCCTGCTCCGGCCGACGCCCTCGTCGGCGACGAGCAGATCCACGAGGTCGCGGTGCTGGACGTGCGCGCCGCGATTCAGCAGCTCCTCGTCCGGCTTCTCCCCGAAGGGAGTGAGCAGGTCGCGGAAGTAGTCGAGCGCGGCCGGGCGGTCCTCCGGTGCCCGGCCCTCCGGCGAGCGCACCGCCGCGGCGGCCCGGACGGCGAGTCCGCTCATGACGTCCCCTCTGCTTCGCGGAGTGCGGCCTCGACGTAGTCGGCGAAGGACCGCATGGTCCGCAGGTGGTCGATGTCGAGCTCGTCCGGGTCGACCGCGATGCCGGTCGCCTCCTCGACGGTCATGAGGAGACCCAGGACGGCGATGGATTCGAGCTGGAGCTCGTCGAAGAGCGCGGTCTCCTCCGTGAGCCCGCTGACCGGCCGCTCCAGGACCTCGCTGAGGGCCTTCTCGATGACGAGCAGGATTTCCTGACGTTCCATCACTCCTCGCCCCCCGCACGGTGGGTGATCACCATCGCGCCGAAGGTGGCGCCCAGGCCGACGGAGACCAGCAGGTAGTGCGCGCCGTCCACGAGACGGCCCGAGTCCCGCAGGGTGGTGTAGTTGACGAAGACGTCCGAGGCGAAGGTGTGGCTGAAGCGCGGGACGTTGTCCAGGAAGACCTTCTCCGGCGCCACCTCCAGCACCTTGATGGTCTGCCGCCAGGCCAGCTTGTTGACGTTGTGCGGGATCACCAGGTCGACGTCGTCGAGCGTCAGCCCCGCCTCCGCCACCGCCTGGTGGATGACCTCGGCGATCCTGTTGCCGTACTGCTCCCCGAACTGCGTGTTCTGGTCGGCGGTCAGCTCCAGCCACTGGGCGTACTCGCCCAGGGTCCGGGTGGCGAAGGACCGGACGACATCGCCCTCGCCGTCCAGGGTGATCAGGCAGGAGGCGGCGGCGTCGGCCATGATCGAGGTGTTGGGGACGAGCTGGACCATCGGCGAGTACGCCTGCTCGCCGGTGACCATCAGGGCGTACGCGCCCTCGGCGCCCTCCGCGCGCAGCAGTTCACCGAGCACCTCGATGGCGCCCAGGCTGCTGACGCAGGCCTGGTGGCTGAGGCCGAAGGCCTCCGTGTCGGTGAGCCCGAGGTCCTTGCCGACCTCCTGGGCGATGTCCACGTCGGCCGGGGCCACGGCCTGGGTGACGTGGGCGTACGCCAGGTAGTCCACCCGGCCGCCCTCGGGAAGGGCGTCCAGGGCGCCGCGCGCGGCGGGCCGCAGCAGGTCGAGCAGCGGCAGCTCGGGGTCGAAGCGGAGCGTGTCCAGGCCGTAGAACTTCCGGAACACCCCGAGGTCGGCCCGGCGCAGGCCGAGCCGCTCGCCCAGCTCCTCGATCCGTACGCTGCGCTCGGGCAGGTACGACTCGATCCGCTCCAGGGTGATCCGGCGCTCCGTGGTCGGCCGACCCATCAGGCCGTCGCTATCTCGGCGCGGATCAGCCACAGCCGGTTGGCGCCCCGGCGGTCCCGCGACTGGACCTCGTACGGCCAGCGGCCCTCGCCGGCGCCGGGCTGGCCGGGCTCACGCAGGTCGGTGGTCTTCCAGCCGTTCGCCGTGAGGAACTCCTCGGGCTCGTCGGTACCGAAGATCCACGGCGTGCCGTCGGCGGCGAGGGTGTCCAGCCAGCGCTTCGAGAACGGGCTGCGCAGCAGGGCGCGGCCGAGGATGTCGAAGGCCAGGTGGCTGCCGGGGGCCGAGGCCGAGGCGAGCAGCTGGAGCAGTCCGGCGGCCTGCTCCTCGGTGAGGAAGAAGGTCAGCGCCTCGGCGACCCACAGGGTCGGGCGGGTGCGGTCGAAGCCGGCCGCCTCCAGGTCGGGCATCCACTCCTTGGTGAGGTCGGCGGAGACCTCGCGCCGGTCGGTGCGCGGCTCGGCCCCGAGGGCGTCGAGGCGGCGGCGCTTCTCGGCGATCAGGAGGGCGTGGTCGACCTCGAAGACCTGGGTGCCCTCCGGCCAGTCGAGGCGGAACGCCCGGGTGTCCATGCCCGCCGCGATCAGCACGACCTGCTGGATCCCGCCCTCGGCGAGGACGTCCTTGATGGCGTCGTCCAGGAACCGGGTCCGGATGGAGATGAACGGCAGCAGACCGCCGCCTTCGTAGCGGTCGATCAGCTCGAAGCCCCGGGGCGCGGCAAGGTCCTTGGCCAGCGGGTCGACGAAGAGCGCGTCCTCCCGCTGGGACTCCAGGTAGCGGGCGGCGGCCATCCACTGTGCGGTGTACGAGACTGCATCCATGGTGAAGATCCCTCCTCGGGATCAGGCGAAGAACGCCTTCTCGATGGTCGCGAGGGTCTGGAAGTCCTCGATGTCGATGTTGTCGAAGTCGATCTCGACGCCCGCGGCGTCCTCGATCGTGTAGACGAGCTCGACGAAGGCGAGCGAGTCGACGAGCCGGCTCTCGATGAGGTCGACATCGGCGGCGAGCTCGGTGCGCTCGGGGTGACGGCCGAGGATCCAGTCCCGGACCTTGTCGATACCTGCGGAACTCATGGCATTCCCTTCGGAGTCGCTGACTGCTGCGAGGTGGAGTGATCGGGAGAGGTGGCGGGGTGGGAAGGAGCGGGGAGGGAAGGGGCGGAGCGGGCGGAGGAGGACGTCGCGACGGCGATCGCGAAGCCGGCGTCGTGGCTGATGCTGACGTCGATCGGGCCGAGCCCGGCGGCGCGGGCCAGCTCGGCCGCCCGGCCGGAGAGCCGGATCCCGGGCCGCCCGCCGGGGCCGCGCAGGACCTCGATGCCCTGCCAGGGGACGGGCCTTCCGACGGCGCCGAGGAGCTTGAAGACGGCCTCCTTGGCGGCCAGCCGGCCGGCGATCCTGGACTGGTCGGGTGCGCCGTCCGGAGTCCGGGAGACGGTCAGCTCCTCGGGGGAGAGGTACTTCCTGAGCAGCGGCCCGATGCCGGGATCGAGGAGCTCGTCGACCCGGGAGAGCGGCACGAGGTCGACGCCGATCAGGGGCTGGTTCACGACGGGTCGGCTGCGGCGGCGCGTACGGCGGTCAGCGCGGCGTCGAGGTCTTCCCCGAAGTGCTCGGTCAGGACGGCGATCCAGCGTTCGAGCCCGAAAGCCACGCAGGAGGTGTAGGCGTGCTCGCCGGACTCCAGCCGGATGGCGCAGCGCTCGCCGAAGAAGTTGCGGTGGGTGTTGACGGAGGCGATGGCCAGGTCGCCGTACTGGAACTCGTACTTGACCGGGCTGAGCTTCTGCAGGAGCGCGCGGCCGTTGTCGTTCCGGAAGAACGGGTCGCCGGCCGGCACCTTGCCCAGGTCGATCCCGAGCGTGCCGGCGAAGGACTGGATCCGCTCGGTGAAGCGGGCCAGCACCTGCTGGGTGTGCTCGAAGCTGCCGATGGCGACGATCTCGCGCATCTGGAAGCTGGCGAGGCGGCGCAGCCCGCCGTAGTGGTCCTCGTTGCGGAAGCAGCGGTTGACCAGGGTCACCAGGGTGTCGTCGGCGACCTGGTTCCCCTCGTGGAAGAGGTACGCGCCGTAGCAGGTGGCGTGCGGCAGCCCGTACCGCGCCTCGGTGACCGCCCCGGGCCCGAACCGCCCGTCGACCGGCTTGAACTGGTCCTCGGTCAGGTCGAGCGAGCCCGCCACCCAGGCGAGCTGGGGGAAGTTGGTGTAGACGTCGAACTTCTCCAGGTCGGTCACCGGGAAGAGCGGCGGGGCGCTGATCTCCTCGGCGCCGGCCTCGGTGCCCCAGCCGGTGAAGACGCGGTCCAGCTCCTTCACGAGTCGGGTGGCCGGCGGCCCGAGGATGGCGAGTGCGGGCGCGCCGTCGCTCCCGGTCAGGCGGTTCATCGGATGAGTCCCGTCTTCTCGAGGAACTTGGCGGTCTTGCGGAAGGTCCGCAGCTCGGCCTCGGCCCGGGCCGGCGACTCCATGAGGGACCGGCGCAGCTCGTGCGGGTTCTCCAGGCCGGCGTCGCGGTAGACCTGCGGGTGGTAGAGCGAGTCGAAGCTGTGCTTCAGGTAGCGGCGCAGGTAGGAGGAGATCTCGTCCAGTTCCTGCTCGGTGGCCGTCTCCTTCAGGTCCTGGTGGAGCAGGCCGACCAGTTCGCGGCCGAAGGCGATGTGCCGGGACTCGTCCTGGTGGTGGATCCGGTTGATGCCGCGGATGGTCTCGTGCAGCCGCTCGTCCTCGGCCATCAGCGAGTTGAAGTGGTCGACCAGCTCCTCGAAGATCAGGATGCGGGTGAACACCAGCAGGCTCTGGACCTTGGCCGAGGAGCCGGCCACCTCGGCGCCGCCGGCCGGCTGCTTGTAGATCTTCTTGCCGTAGCGGAGGCAGAATTCGGCAAAGAACCACATGTGCTCGTTCTCCTCACCGATGAAATGGTGGAAGAACTCCGAAGGCGTCTCGAAACCCGCGGTGTGAATCCGGGCGACCACTTCGATGAGCAGTTCCCGGATACCGTGCACATTGAGGCTGTAGAAATTGATGCTCTCGTGCTTGGAAAGCGTGTGGAGCTGTTGCGGAGTGAGCTTCTCGGCCCATTCCGTCCCGTACGTGGTGGTGAGCTCGGGGCTCATCCACCACATGTCCTCGGGCAGTCGGTCCGGCCACTCGAAGAGCCGGTACGGGTTGTAGTAGTCGTCGATCGACTTCGTGGCGAGCCGGTCCAGGATTCCCCGGAACCGATCGTTTCGGTCGATCACTTCGCTGACCATCGCGCGATGTCTCCGTTCGCTTCGAGGGCTCTTTGCTGAATCCAGAATGGATTCCGACTGGAGGATCCCTCAAGGACCGAAACAGGCTGCCGAATTCGGTCAGCGGGCGAACGGTCAGCCGAAGGGCCGGTCGCCGGTCGGGTCAGCAGGTCGATCGTCGGGCCGCTCGGACGGACGGCGGGACAGTTCCGCGCGCAGGGCGGCGTTCTCCTGCTCGAGGCGGGCCAGACGGTCCAGGGTGGGGGCCATGGCCTCGGAGACCTCGCCCCGGGTGAAACGGGGGGTGATGTGGTTGGGGCAGTTCCAGGCGAAGGCCTCGACCCGGATGGTGACGAGCTGCTCGACCGTGCCCTCGGTACGGGTCGATTCCAGGCGCTCGACGAGCTCGGCGGCCGGGCCGCCAAGACCGGCGGCGTCGCCGATCGACAGGGCGGTGGCATGGCCGAAGAGCTTGAGGCGGGTCTGGCGGGCGTGGTCGATGAAGAAGAGCGCGACCCGGTCGTTGCCGCGTACGTTGCCGGTGGTGATGTACTGCCGGTTTCCGCGGACGTCCAGATAGCCGAGGGTGTGCTCGTCGAGGACGTGGACGAACCCCGGCGGGCCGCCCCGGAACTGGATGTACGGCCAGCCGGTCTCGCCCACGCTCGCGAACAGGAAGCCGTCGAGGCTCCGGATGAAGGCGGCCGCGGAGGCGGTGAGCGGCTCGGCCTCCTCGACCGGCTGCCGCAGACGGCGGTCGGTCGCCGTGGCGCTGCCCATCTCCTCCTGGACCCGGCGCACCGACGAGGTGTACGCGAGGCGGTCGTAACGGCTCATGCGGCACCGCTCAGGGCCGTGTCGACGAGACCGGTCCGGGCGGCGAGCACCCCGGCCTGGAAGCGGCTGGAGGCCGACAAGTCCTGCATGATCGTGGCCACATGGCGGCGCAGCGTCCGCTCGGACATGCCCACCCGGCGCGCGATCACCTCGTCCTTGGCACCGGAGGCCAGCAGGTCGAGCAGGGTCGCCTTCAGGTCGCCCATCGTCCCCGCGTAGCCGGCCGCGCCGGAGTCGAAGTCGAAGGCGGACTCCCAGACCCGGGCGTGCAGTCCGGCCAGGAAGGCCGCGACCGCGCCGTCGTAGACGACGGCGATCGCGTCGCCCTCGCCGGCCGGGATGAAGGCCGTCTTCCGGTCGAAGACCAGGAAGCGGTCGCGCACCTCGTTGGTGGTGCGCACCTGTCCGCCCGCGGGCAGGAGTTCGCCGAGGTGCGCGCGGGTGTCGGAGTCGCCGCGGGCGGTGTGGGGGTAGAGGATGCGGCCGTGCGCACCGCGCCGTACCGCCTCCAGGACGAGCGGACGGGCCAGCCGCAGTTCACTGGTCTCGCGGGCCACACAGGGCTGCATCACGAGCACCTCGGTGGTGCAGCCCTGAGCGGCCTCCAGGAGGCGCAGTTCGATCTCCTCGCGGTCCTCGGTGATCACCACCGTTTCGGCCCGGGTCCTGGACTGCTTCTCGAAGGCCGTCACGAAGGAGCTCAACTGCCCCTTGAATCCTTCGAGTCGGTGGCGGCTGTCGAGGATCTCCCGCTCCAGGGGGACCAGCAGCTCCATCTGGGCGGCCTCGGGGCTGACCGCGACGAACCGGTCCGCGCTGCCCTCCGCAGGCTTGACCAGGCGTAACTCGCGCAGCACGCCGACCGCCTGCTCGGCGCGCTGCCGCGGGGCGCCCAGCTCCTCGGCGATCCCGGACGGGCTGAAGTCGGCACGTCCGATGGTGCGTTCGTAGAACGCGACCACGAACTCGTTCACCTCGGCTGCGAGCCGGGCTTCCTGACGTGAGGTCTGTGCCGGGGATTCCATCGTCACCTTTCTGATCGCGCGGTGGTGCGGTCTGTGGACATGACCGAAGGGGAGGGTCCCGGAACGCGCTCGGCACGGGGTGGCCGCGAAGGCCAACGTGAGCTGTGGCAACGTGTCACCTCATGAATCGGCACGGGGAACGGCCTTCCGGTGCGGCCACCGTACGATTCCGGCCTGGGCGGGCTCCTACAGCGCGACCAGAGGACCGGAAGCTCCCGGAGGACCGCCCGCACCGCCCCTGACCTACGGTTCTGCCGGTCGCCGCAGAGCGGCCCGCCGGGACCGGCAGAACTGGGGCAACTGCCGGAGTAATGGTCCTGCCGCCGGGGGGGTCGACCGGCCCGCGGCGAAGCCCGATGCCCTCCCTCACGCGGAAGGTCCCGGCGACCTCCCTCGCGCGGAAGGTCGCCGGAACCGTACGGCCGCGGCCGGGGCTTGCGACAGCCCTCAGCAGGTCAGCCCCACGCTGCTGACGCCGCTGACCCTGCCGACCTCGTCGGCGGTCTCCGCCCCACCGCCCCGCCGGGTGAGTCCCCGCGCCTGGGAGAGGTGGTCGCAGGCCGGCCGCATGCCGCCGTCCGCCTGGTGGGCGGCGCGGATGCGGCGCAGCGCGAGGTCCTGCCCCTCGGCCCAGCCGGCCAGCCGCGCGAGCTCCAGGGCGCTGCCGAACAGCTCCAGCGCCTGCGCGTTGTTCGCCAGGACCCAGTGGCATTCGGCGCGCCGCAGCTGCGCGGCGGCCTGGGCCCTCAGCTCGCCGTCGGCGACGGCGGCGAACAGGCTGGCGGTCGCGACCTTGAGGCAGTCGCCGGTGTACATCCCCACCGAGAGGTAGTCGTGCAGGCTCTCCGCCAGCCGCCAGGCGAGGGCGGTGAACCCGGCGCCGGACGCCTGCAGGACGGCGCCGGCCAGGTTCTCCCGCTCGCTGTCCAGCCACTCGGAGGCCTCACGCCGATCCGCGAAGACCGGCACGGAGGAACGAGTCTCCGCGCCGGACGGGTCCGCGCCCGCCACCATCGGGTAGAGCAGCCGGGCGGCCGCGTCGGTGTGGTGGAGGTACCAGTCGAAGAGCCGTTGCCGGGCGGCGTGCGCCTCCTCCCGGCTGACCAGCTCACGGCCGTACGAGCGCAGCAGGTCGTGCATCCCGAAGCGGCCGGCGGCCCGTTCGCGTACGAGATGGGCGTTCGTCAGGCTCACGAGGAGGCCGGCCGATTCGGCCGGGGCGGAGTCCGCCAGCGCCGCGGCGCCGGCCGCGGTGACGTCGGGGCCGGGGATCAGGCTGAGGAGCCGGAACATCCGCTGGGCCGCGGCGGGGAGCGCCCGGTACGAGAGGTCGAAGGCGGCGCGCACGGTCGAACGCCGGTCTCCTTCGATGCGCAGCCGGTTGAGCATGTCGTCGCCGGCCAACTCGGCGCAGTAGTCGGCGATTCGGGCGTCGCGGGCGAGCAGGTTGGCGCCGGCGATCCGGATGGCGAGCGGCAGGCCTCCGCAGACCCGCACGAGTCTGCGGGCCGCTTCCTCCTCGGCCGCGACCCTGCTCTCGCCGATGGTGCTGCCGAGGAGCTGGCGGGCCTCGTCCGGATCGAGCACGTCCAGGACGAGCTGACGGGCGCCGTCGCTCGCGACGAGCCCCGCGAGCCGGCTGCGGCTGGTGATCACCACGGCGCAGCCCTGGGCGCCGGGGATGAGGGGCCTGACCTGTTCGGCGTCGCGGGCGTTGTCCAGCACGATCAGCATCTGCTTGTCGGCGAGCAGCGTGCGGTACAGCGCGGCGGCCTCGTCCTCGTCGGCGGGCAGCTGGTCGGGCGGGGCGCCGAGGGCGCGGAGGAACTGCGCGAGGACGTCGCCGGGGCGGAGCGTCGGGAGCGGGGAGTGGCCGCGCAGGTCGACGAAGAGCTGCCCGTCCTCGAAGTGCTCGCGCCTGGCGTGGGCCCAGTGCTTGGCGAGGGCGGTCTTGCCGACGCCGGGGGCGCCGACCACGGCGACGAGGTGCGAGCGCCGTGCGGGGTCGGGCGAGACGAGGGCGTCCAGCTCCCGCATCTGCCGTCGCCGTCCGACGTACGAGCCGGCTCTGGCGGGCAGTTGGGCGGGGAGCGGCCCGCCGGCCTTGCCGGCCGGACGACCGCCGGGCGTCGCGCGATCGGGAGGCACGGGCTGCTCGGCACGGCGCTGCGCGAGAGGCAGCGCGACGGGCAGCTGCTGGCGCAGCACCCGCAGATGGGCGTCGCGGACCTCCGCGTTGGGTGCGATGCCGAGCTCCTCGTCGAGTCGGTCGCGCAGCCGGTTGTAGACGTTGAGCGCGGCGGCCTGTTCTCCGCAGCTGGCGAGGGCGAGGACCAGCCGGGCGTGCAGGCCCTCGTGCAGGGGTTCGATGTTGACCATGTCCCACAGCACGGGGACGGCCTCCCCGGGCCGGCCCAGGAGCAGCGCGGTGTCGGCGTGCAACAGCACGGCCTTGACCCGCCGTTCGTTGGCCACCACGGCGGCCGGATGCTCGCGCAGCACCGGGTCGGCGTCCGCGAGCACGGGGCCCCGCCACCACTGGAGGGCCTGGGTCAGCGCCTCGTACGCGGCGCGCGGGTCCGGCGCGCGATGCAGGCGCTCCGCCTCGGCGAGGAGGTCGTCGAAGTGGCCGAGGTCGATCTGGTTCCGGGGGGCCTTCAGCAGGTAGCCGGTGGGCGTCCGGACGACGGTCGGGGGCGGGACGGTCCGCAGGGCGCCCTGTTCTAGGAGTCGGCGGACCTGGCTGACGTAGGTGTGGATCAGGCTCTGGTGGGAGCTGGGCGGCCCGGACGGCCAGAGGGTGTCGGTGATCTCCTGCTGCGTGGACGGCTCGGGGTGCTTGAGCGCGAGGAGTCCGAGCAGCCGGCGCAGCATGGGGCTGGTGACGGGGACGGGGGTCCGGCCGCTCTGGAGGGAGAGCGGGCCGAGGATCAGCAGGCGCGGCCGGCCGGTTTCGCGCGGGGGCCCGGTACTGGCGGTGGCCAGCAGGTCCGCCAGCTCGCCGTTGGTCAGCCCCAGCGCTTCGGCCAGTCGCTGGAGGGTGCGCGACTGGGGCCGCCGGACCCGGCCGCGCTCGATGTCCCTCAGCGCCCTGGTGCTGATCCCGGCCCGGGCCGCCGCCACCTCCTGGCTCAGCCCGGACCGTCTGCGGAACGCCTGGAGTCGTGGGCCGAACGAACCGGCCTCGCCTGCCGGACCTCCCCGGGGAAGCCCCGTGGCCGCCGTCCTCTCTGACATGGCATCCCCCTCATCCGATGACCGCGACGTGTCGGTCACGACCGGCGGTGGCATTGCGGGCTGTGCGTGGCCGACTCCGCAGAGGCTTCGTCAATCGATCAGTTTGGACTAGACCAATGAGCCAAGCAAGGGGCCCTGACACCGCTCCGGGGGCCGCAGCCGCACCCGGGCATGAAAAAACCCCAGGTCACGGCGAGTGAGTCCTGGGGTAATTCCGAGCCGCCTTCGGGATTCGAACCCGAGACCTACGCATTACGAGTGCGTTGCTCTGGCCAGCTGAGCTAAGGCGGCTTGCCGTGCAGACCCATCGTGGGTGCAGCAGCGCGGCCAAGTCTACACAGTTTCCGGGGGTGCTCCGACCACCCCCGGATCACGCCCGGATCACGGCTGTGAGCAGCGCTTTCCGTCCTGCGGAGGAGTGCCTTCCAGGAGGTAGGCGTTGATCGCCGTGTCGACGCAGTCGCTGCCCCGGCCGTACGCGGTGTGGCCGTCGCCCTCGTAGGTCAGGAGGGTGCCCGAGGAGAGCTGGGCGGCCAGGGACCTGGCCCACTTGTACGGGGTGGCCGGGTCGCGGGTGGTGCCGACGACGAGGATCGGGGCGGCGCCGTCGGCGGTGATGCGGTGGGGGCTGCCGGTGGGCCGCATGGGCCAGTAGGTGCAGTTGAGGGCCGCCCAGGCGAGGCCCTCGCCGAAGACCGGGGAGGCCTTCTCGAAGGACGGGACCGCCTTCTCGGCGTCCGCGGGTCCCGCGTAGGCGGCCGGCAGGTCGAGGCAGTTCACGGCGGCGTTGGCGTACATCAGGTTGGCGTAGGTGCCGTCCGCCTCCCGCTCGTAGTAGCTGTCGGCCAGGGCGAGCAGGCCCGAGCCCTCGCCGCCGATCGCCCGGGTGAGGGCCTCCCGCAGCTGGGGCCAGGCGCCCTCGTCGTACATCGCCGCGATCACGCCCGTCGTCGCGAGGGACTCGCCGAGCTCGCGGCTCTCCCCCGTCGGCACCGGCTTCTCGTCCACGTCGCGGAAGAACGCCCGCAGCGCCTCGCCGGCCGCCGCGGCCGACTCCGTACCCAGCGGGCAGTCCTGCTTGCGGACGCAGTCGGCGGCGAAGGCGCGGAAGGCGGTCTCGAAGCCGGCGGTCTGGTCGCGGTTGAGTTCGAGGGCGGACAGGGACGGGTCCATCGCCCCGTCGAGGACCAGCCGGCCGACCCTGCCGGGGAAGAGCTCGGCGTAGGTGGCACCCAGGAACGTGCCGTACGAGGCCCCCACGTAGCTGAGCTTCTCGTCGCCGAGCACCGCCCGCAGGATGTCCATGTCCCGGGCGGTCTCCACGGTGGAGACGTGCGGCAGGACCTTCCCCGAGCGCTTCTGGCACCCCGCCGCGAACTCCTTGAAGGCCGCGCTCAGCGCGTTGGTCTCCGCCATGTCGTCGGGGGTCTGGTCCACCTGCGTGTACGCGTCCATCCGCGGGCCCGTCAGACACTCCACCGGCTCGCTGCGGGCGACCCCGCGCGGGTCGACGGCCACCATGTCGTAGCGGGCGCGGACGGGGGCGGGATAGCCGATGCCCGCGTACCCCTCGAGGTAGCCGACGGCCGATCCGCCGGGCCCGCCGGGGTTGACCAGGAGCGAACCGAGCCGCTTCCCCGGGCCGGTGGCCCGGATCCGCGAGACCGCCAGCTCGACGTCACCGCCGTCCGGCTTCGCGTAGTCGAGCGGGGCCAGCAGCGTCGCGCACTGGAAGCCCGTCACACCGCACTCCCGCCACTTCGGCTTCTGCCCGTAGTACCGCTTCAGCGCCCCGCTCTCGGGCGCGACGGACGCGGAGGCGCGGACGGCCGCCTCCGTCGTCGTACGGGACGCGGCGGCGTCGCTTCCGCCCGTGCAGCCGGAGAGGATCAGTCCGGCGGCCGCGAGGGCGGTGGCGGACGTACGGAGCAAACGCCTGGAGTCCATTGCCGGAGCGTATCCGGGTGGGTACGGACCGTGTCCAATCGTGCCGGACACCCGTCGCACAGCTGTCAGTCGCGCAGGGCCATCGTCATCGCCTCCACCGCGAGCAGCGGTGCCACGTTCCGGTCGAGGGCGTCACGGCAGGCCAGGATCGCCTCGATGCGGCGCAGGGTCCGCTCCGGCGCGCTGTCCATGGCGATCCGCTCCAGCGCGTCCCGCACGTCCACGTTGGCGATGGGCGAGCGCGAGCGGAGCTGGAGCGCGAGCACGTCGCGGTAGAAGCCGGTCAGGTCGGTGAGCGCGAGGTCCAGGCTGTCGCGCTGCGTCCGCGTCCTGCGCCGCTTCTGCCGCTCCTCCAGCTCCTTCATCACACCGGCCGTGCCGCGGGGCATCCGCCCGCCCTGCGCGGCGCCGAGCGCCGCCTTCATGTCCTCGGTCTCCTTGACGTCGACCTCCTCCGCGACCTGCTTCGCGTCCTCGGCCGCCGCGTCGACCAGCTCCTGCGCGGCCTTGAGGCAGCCGCCGACGTCCCCGACCCGCAGCGGCAGCTTGAGGACGACGGCCCTGCGCGCGCGGGCCCGCTCGTCGGTGGCGAGCCGCCGGGCCCGGTCGATGTGCCCCTGGGTGGCGCGGGCCGCCGCGTGCGCCGCCTCCGGGTCGATGCCGTCGCGCCGGATGAGCACGTCGGCGACGGCCTCCACCGGCGGCGTCCGCAGCGTCAGGTGCCGGCAGCGGGAACGGATCGTCGGCAGCACGTCCTCGATGGACGGCGCGCAGAGCAGCCAGACCGTGCGCGGCGCGGGCTCCTCGATGGCCTTCAGCAGGACGTTCCCCGCGCCCTCGGTGAGCCGGTCGGCGTCCTCCAGGACGATCACCTGCCACCGGCCGCCGGCCGGCGAGAGCTGGGCGCGCCGGACGAGCTCGCGCGTCTCCTTCACACCGATGGACAGCAGGTCCGTACGGACGATCTCCACATCCGCGTGGGTGCCGACGAGGGTCGTGTGGCAGCCGTCGCAGAAGCCGCAGCCCGGGACCCCGCCCATGGCCCGGTCGGGGCTCACGCACTGCAGCGCGGCGGCGAACGCCCGCGCGGCCGTCGCCCGCCCGGAGCCCGGCGGGCCGGTGAACAGCCAGGCGTGGGTCATCTTCGACGCCTCGGGGGCGGGCTCTCCGGCGGTATGGGCGGTCACGAGCGCGTCGGCGTCGCGCGCGGCGGCGGCGAGCTGCTCCTCGACCCGCGTCTGTCCGACCAGGTCGTCCCATACGGCCATGTCTGCCCCTCCTCAGGTACGCCTCCATTGTGGGGCAGCGCTCTGACAACCCGGGCCGACCGGGCGTCAGACCGCGCCGCGGGCCCGGTCGGCGGCAGGGGCGCGGGTCAGCCACAGGCCGACCGCGGAGCCGAGCACGAGCACGCCCGAGACGACGCTCGCCGCGACGTGCGCGGCGCCTGTCCAGCCCGAGAGGGTGTTGACGAAGGCGTTGACGAGGACGCCGGCCGTGAACAGCAGCCAGAGCAGGAACCGCATGGGAATCTCCAAGAGGGGTGTTCGGGAGGGGAGGTGTGCCGTGAGGGGCACTGGTTCGATCTTCGTCGCGGATCCCGCCCCGCACAGCGGTGCCCGCCCCCGGACCGATGGTGGAGCCCGCACCACCGCGCCCGTCGGGGACACCCCCTAACCTGGCGGAATGCGCGAGGCGATCAAGGAAGCGGCACGGGCCTGGTGGCACCTGGCGACCGGGGCCGCTCTCGCGGTCTGCTGTCTGCTGATGGCCGCCGTCGCCCTCTTCACCGCCGTCCTCACCCTCACCGTCATCGGCGCCGGGGTGCTCCCGGAGAGCGTCCTGCTGCTGCGCCGGCTCGCGGGCCGGGAGCGCAGCCGTACCGCCGCCCGAACCGGTGTGCCCGTCCCCGAGGCGTACCTTCCGCTCGAAGGCCCCCTCCCCGCGCGCGTGCGGACCGCCGTCACCGACCCCGGCACGCACCGGGATCTGATCTGGGCCGCCGCGCACGCCGTCTACGGCATCGCGCTGTGGTGCGTCTCGCTCGTGGTGTGGGTGTGCGCGCTGACCGTCGACGGCGTGTGGACCGGGCTCGCGGGGCGTCCCCCGCTCGTGCTGCCGCTGATCGGCCGGCTCGCCGGTCTGGAGACCGACTGGGCGCGCGCGCTGCTCACTCCGGCCCCGTCCGCCGCCCGGGACGCGGCGCTCGCCGCCCGTGTCGAGCAGCTGACCGCCACCCGGGCGGGCGCGGTCGCCGCGCACGGCGCCGAGCTGCGCCGGATCGAGCGGGACCTGCACGACGGCGCGCAGGCCCGGCTGGTCGCGCTCTCCATGCGGATCGGCCTGGCCAGACGGGCGTACGACTCCGATCCCGCGACCGCGCGGAAACTCCTCGACGACGCCCAGGAACAGGCCGAGGAGGCGCTGGCCGAGCTGCGCCACGTCGTCCGCGGCATCCACCCGCCGATCCTCACCGACCGCGGCCTGACCGGGGCCGTGCGCGCCCTCGCCGCGAGCAGCGGCCTGGAGGTGGAGGTGTCCGTGACCGGCCTCGACGGCGAGGACCACGACCACGGCCACGGTGTCCGCGCCCCCGCCGCCGTCGAGGCCGCCGCGTACTTCGTCGTCGCCGAGGCGCTCACCAACGCCGCCAAGCACAGTGGCGCCGCCCGCGCCTCCGTCGCCCTCACTCGCGAACCCGCCGGCCTGCGCGTCCTCGTCGAGGACGCGGGCCGCGGCGGGGCCGAGGCCGGCGAGCGCGGCGGCTCCGGCCTGACGGGCATGCGCCGCCGGGTCGCCGCGCTCGACGGCGCCGTACGACTGACCAGCCCCCACGGGGGCCCGACCGTGATCGAAGTGGAGCTTCCGTGCGTGTGGTGATCGCCGAGGACAACGCCCTCCTCAGGGAGGGCCTCGTGCTGCTGCTGTCCTCCTCCGGCCACGAGGTCGCCGGGGTCGCGGCCACCGGCCCCGAGATCCTGCCGCTGCTCCTGGAGCACCGCCCGGACGTCGCCGTCCTCGACGTACGGCTGCCCCCCGGCTTCCGCGACGAGGGGCTGCGGGCGGCGCTCGCGGCCCGCGAGCAGCTGCCAGGACTTCCGGTGCTCGTCCTCTCCCAGTACGTCGAGGAGACGTACGCGGCCGAGCTCCTCGGCGGTGGCGCGCGAGGGGTCGGCTACCTCCTGAAGGACCGGATCGGGCGCGTCGACGAGTTCCTCGACGCCCTGGAGCGGGTCGCCGCCGGCGGTACGGCCCTGGACCCGGAGGTCGTCGCCGAGCTGCTCGCCCGCCGCCGCGACGACCCCCTGGACTCCCTCACCCCGCGCGAGCGCGAGGTCCTGGAGCTGATGGCCCAGGGGCACGACAACGGCACGATCGCCCGCTCGATGGTGGTGACCGAGCGGGCCGTGCACAAGCACATCGGCAACGTCTTCGCGAAGCTCGGCCTGCCGCCGAGCGACAGCGGCGGCCACCGCCGGGTCCTCGCCGTGCTCGCGTACCTCAACGCCTGAGGCGCCGCACCGAGGCCGGCAGGAACACGCCCGCCGCCACGGTGACCACCACCGTCCCCGCGATCAGCGCGGCCTGCGCGGGCGGCAGGTAGGGCAGACCGCCCGTCAGGGCCCAGGCGAAGGCGGTCAGCGGCAGCGCGGCCACCACGAGCCCGAGGAGCAGCCCGGTGACCGTCAGGAACCCGGCCTCCAGGCCGAGCATCCGCCGCACCTGACCGACCGAGGCACCCACCTGGCGCAGCAGCGCGAGCTCGCCGCGCCTGCCTGCGCCGATCAGGGCGAGGGTGCTCAGGACGGAGAGGACGGTGAGCGCGCCGATCGCGGTCACGACCGCCGCCGAGACGATCCCGTTCAGCTCGGCCCCGGCCGTCGTGACCCGCTCCGGTACGACGGCGGGGTCGCCCGAAGCCGTGGCCCCGTCCTTCGTCGCCGCCAGCACGCGCGTGGGGTACGGGTCGGTCATGTGCGGGGCCAGTTCGGCCTTCGGCAGCAGGAACTCGCCGAGGGCGAGCGAGCGTTCGTACACCGCCACCACCCGCAGCCGCTTCTCCGTGCCGTCGCCGAGCCGCAGGGCCACCGTCGAACCGGGCCGCGCCTCCAGCGAATCGGCCATGTCCGCGCCGACCGCGACCGTCCCGCGCGCCGCCAGTCCGGCCAGGTCACCGGCGACCACACCCGGGTCGAGCGTGCCCTTCAGGCCGTCGGCGTCCACGCCGAGCACCGGGAGCCGGTCGAGGCGCGGCGTACCGGCCTCCGTGCGGGCCAGGACCACCGTCGAGCGCAGCACGTCCGTCGCCGCGGTCACGCCGGGGAGCTTCCGCACCCGCTCCGCCGTCGTGCCGGAGACCGCGAGGTCGGCGGTGGTCGCGGACCTCGCCTGGGTCTCGGCCGCCCGTCCCATGGTCGAGCCCGCCGTGAGCTGCACCAGCGCGAAGGCGGTGACAAGGACGACCGGGACGAGGGCGGCCCCGAGGCGCCGCGAGTGCGCGGTCGCGCCGGCCGCCGTGAGCCGTCCGGGTGCCCCGCCGAGCCGGCGGAGCGGCCCGTCCAGGATCCGCATCGCGCCCCGCGCGATCCACGGCCCGAGCAGCGCGCACCCGGAGACGAGCGTCACCGTGGCCGCGCCGGCCGCGGCGCCGGCCGCCTCGCCGCCCTGGGTCGTGGCCGTCACGGCGGCCGCCGCGCCCAGGACGAGCAGGACGAGCCCGCTGACCCGGCGTGCGGCCCCCTTGCCCGCTCGGCCCGCCCGGCGGGTCGAGAAGAGGACGACGAGCCGCGCGAGGCCCACCACGACGGCCGCGACGACGAGCGCGGAGGCGAGCAGCCAGGGCGGCGTGGGCAGGACGAGCCCCTCCGGTACGACTCCGGTACGTGCCCGCAGCAGCGACCACGCGGCCAGGAACGTCGGTACGGCGGCCAGCGCGCCCAGCACCGCGGCCACACCCGCCACGCGGGTCACCTCCCGCCCCGCGGCGGCCCGCACCTGACGGGGCGTCGCGCCGACCGCGAGCAGGAGGTCCCGCTCGGGGCCGCGCTGGCCGAGCGCCTGCGCGACGAGCGAGGAGAGGACGAGGACGGCGATGAGGAGGACCGTGCCGGAGACGGCCGCGAGGAGCTGGAGGAGCTCGGTGCGGGCGGGCGGCGCGGCGAGGTGTTCGGCGCCGCCCCGGCCGTCGCCGGTGAGGGCCCGGAGAGGCTGCCCCACCGAGGTGTCCTTGAGCCCGGCACCGTCCAGGGCCGCCCGCACGCGCGCGTGGAGGGTGTCCACGGGGACGCCGGGCTCGCCGAGGATGCCGACGGCGTCCACGGCGCCCGGGTGCCCGGCGAGCCGTCGCGCCTCCTGCGCGGTGACGTACAGGGCGGCGGCGGGTCCGTCGGCCACGCCGACGACCGTCCGCCCGGCCACGGTGTCCCCGACCCGCACCCCGGCGCCGGTCCCGGTCCCGCTTCCCGTCCCGGCGACGACCTCTCCGGCCTTACGGGGCTCCCGCCCGTCGAGCAGCTTGTACGGCGCGAGCGCGGCGGCCTCCCAGGACCGCCCGGTGTAGGCCGCGCCACCACCGCCGGCCGCAGTCCCCGTCTCCGTCCCCGTCCCCTTCCCCTTCCCCTTCCCCTTCCCCGACTCCCGTACGACGAAGGTGTCGTCCGGGACCGCGGCCCGGACGCCCGGGACCTCGCGCAGGACGTCGACGGCCCCGCTCGGGATCCGTACGCGCTCGGTCAGCCCCGCCGAGACGGTCGTCGGCTCGCTGCCCCACGGATCGGTCGTCCAGCTGATCTCCTGGTCGCCCGCGACGACGACGGGCGCCGCCGCGTACCGCTCCACGCGCGCGTGGCCGAGTCCGGCCGAACCGATCGCGAGGGCGAGGGCACCGAGCAGCGTGGAGGTGACGACGACGGCCGCGAACACGGCCGCCCAGGCCTTGCGGTGCGTCCGCAGCGACCGGGCGGCGAGCAGCCGCACCGCCGGGTTCCGGAGCGCGCTCATCGTGCCACCGCCAGGTGCTGCCCGGCCGACGCGCCGAGGGCCGCCCGGACCCCGGCCTCGTCCGGCCTGTCGAGGCGGCCGACCATGCGGCCGCTCTCCAGGAACACCGCCTCGTCCGTCCACGCCGCCGCCACCGGGTCGTGCGTGACGAGGACGACGGTCCGGCCGCGCTCGTCCACGGCGCGCCGCAGCAGGGCGAGGACCCCGGCGGCGGTGACCGGGTCGAGCGCGGCGGTCGGCTCGTCGGCGAAGACGACCTCGGGTTCGTTGACGAGGGCCCGCGCGATCGCCACCCGCTGCCGCTGGCCACCGGAGAGGTTCTCCGGCACGTCCTCGGCCCGGTCGGCGAGTCCCACGGCGGCGAGACCGGCCAGGGCGCGGCCGTCGAGCTCGCGGCCTTCACGGGCGCCGGCGAGCAGCAGGGGCAGGGTGACGTTCTCGCGCACGTTCAGGGCGGACACGAGGTTCAGCGACTGGAAGACGAAGCCGACGCGGTCGCGCCGCAGCCGGGTGAGCCCGGCCGACTTCAGGGTGGCGAGGTCGGTGCCCCCGATCCGTACCGTGCCCGCCGTGGGCCGTTCGAGGCCCGCCGCGCAGCGCAGCAGCGTGGACTTCCCGGAGCCCGACCGGCCCATCACCGCCACGAAACGCCCGCGCGGGACGACGAGGCTCACCGCGTCGAGCGCGGGCGCCCCGCCTCCGTACGAGTGGCTCACCCCGTCCAGGGCGAGGGCGGCACCGTTCTCCGTCACTGCTGTCGTCGTCATACGACCACGCTAGAAAAACGCAGGTCAAAGCGGTATGGAGCTGGCTTCCGGGTCGATGGTGGGGCTAGCTACACCCTCGCCCCGGAAGTACTCGGCACCTCAGCGGCGGCGACGGCCGTCGCTGTCGTCGTCGTGCGGGCCGAACAGCTCGTCCGCGAGCGTCGGCAGATCGTCGAGCGGGGTCTCCTCGGCCCAGTCCGAACGACGGCGCGGCTGCCCGTTCTCGTCGAGCTGGGGCAGCTCACGGGTCCGGTCGTTCGCCCCCTGCGGCTGCGCCGGCTGCCTCCGCTCGTCGCGGAAGATGCCCTGCGGCACCCGGTCGGCCGGGTCGGACACCCGGGGGTCCCGTACGGGAGGCAGGACGGCGGTCTCGTCGACGGCCCGCGGGTCCCTGATCTGCGGCAGGACGGCCGTCTCGGCCTCCGGCTTCACGATCGGCGTGGCGACGGTGACCTCTTCGGGCGACACGGTGGGTGCCTCGGGCTCGGCGTCCGGCTTCACGACCGGCGTCGCCACGGTGACCTCGTTCGCCGACACCTCGGTGGCCCGAGCGGCCCGCTCGGCCGCGGCCTTCTCGGCGGCGGCACGCGCGGCGGCGGCCTTCGTCTCGGCCGCGGCCTTCTCCGCAGCCGCCTTCTCCGCAGCCGCGCGCTCGGCGGCGGCGCGCTCGGCGGCGGCGCGCTCGGCGGCCGCCTTCTCGGCCGCCGCGGCCTTCTCGGCAGCCGCCCTCTTCTCGGCAGCTGCAGCGGCGGCGGCCGCACGCTGCGCCGCAGCCTGCTCCGCCGCGGCACGCTCGGCCGCGGCCTTCTCAGCGGCGGCCTTCGCGGCAGCCTCGGCGGCGACCTTCTCCGCGGCGGCCTTCACCGCGGCCTCTTCCGCCGCCTTCGCGGCAGCGGCGGCCTCGGCCATCCGGCGGGCCTCCTCGGCCCGGAGCAGAGCCTCCTCGGCTTTGCGCTGCTTCTCCAGGCGGCGCTCCTCCGCCTCGGCCCGGAGCCGCGCCTCCTCCTCGGCCTCCTTGCGGATGCGCTCCTGCTCCTCCAGGCGGGCCTTCTCCTCGGCGGCGAGCCGCTTGCGCTCCTCCTCCGCGGCGAGCTCGGCGGCGACCCGGGCCTCCTCGGCCCGGCGACGCTCCTCCTCGGCCTGCCGCTCGGCCTCCAGGCGGCGCGCCTCTTCCTCCTCGCGCCGCTTGCGCTCCTCCTCCTCGGCGCGGAGCTTGGCGAGCTGCTCCTGGCGCTCGCGCTCCAGGCGCTCCTCCTCCGCCTTACGGGCGGCCTCTTCCTCCGCCAGGCGCCGGGCCTCCTCCTCGGCCTTCCGGCGGGCCTCCTCCGCGGCCTTCACCTCGGCCTCGGAGAGCGGCAGCACCCGGTCGAGCCGGTGGCGTACGACGGTGGTGACGGCCTCGGGCTCCTGCCCGGCGTCGACGACGAGGTAGCGGCTCGGGTCGGCGGCCGCGAGGGCGAGGAAACCGGCCCGCACGCGCGCGTGGAACTCCGGCGGCTCGGACTCCAGACGGTCGGGCGCCTCGGTGAAGCGCTCCCGGGCCGTCTCCGGGGAGACGTCGAGGACCACCGTGAGGTTCGGGACGAGCCCGTCCGTCGCCCAGCGCGAGATCCGGGCGATCTCCGTCGGGGACAGGTCGCGGCCGGCGCCCTGGTAGGCCACGGACGAGTCGATGTACCGGTCGGAGAGGACGATCGCGCCCCGTTCCAGGGCGGGCCGGACCAGGGAGTCGACGTGCTCGGCGCGGTCGGCCGCGTACAGCAGGGCCTCGGCCCGGTTCGAGAGCCCCGCCGACGACACGTCGAGGAGGATCGAGCGGAGCCGCTTGCCGATCGGGGTGGCACCGGGCTCGCGGGTGACGACGACCTCGTGGCCCTTCGCCCGGATCCACTCGGCGAGCGCCTGGATCTGGGTGGACTTCCCGGCGCCGTCGCCGCCCTCCAGGGCGATGAAGAAGCCGGTCGCGGCGGGTGCCTGGGCCGGGTCGGAGCCGCGCAGCGCGTCGCGCAGGTCGCGGCGGAGCGGGACGCCGGCACGGTCGTCGGTCTTCGCGAGGACGAGCGCGGCGACCGGCAGCAGCAGGGCGCCGACGAGGGCGAGCGTGAAGGCGGCGCCGCCCTGCGCGATGACGGAGCTGCCGGAGGCGAGCCGGTACGGCCCGATGGCGGCGGCGAGCAGCGGCGCGGCGAGCGCGCCGACGGCCATGCCGACGCGGGCGTTGGCCTGGAGGTGCTCGGTGGTCCGGGCCCGGCGCGGCTCCTCGGTCTCCTGGTCGACGAGCGTGTGTCCGGTGTTGGCGGCGACACCGGCCGCGTAACCGGCGAGGACGGCGAGGAACAGCACGGTTGCGGTGTCCGGGACCAGGCCCATGGCGATCAGCGCGACACCGGTGACGGCGGTCGCGAGGGCGAGCAGCCGGCGCCGGGACAGGACGGGCAGGACCTTGCGCGCGGTGCGGATGCCGACGGCCGTGGCGCCGCTGAGCGCGAGGATCAGGAGCGCGTAGGTGACGGGGCCGCCGCCCAGGTCGTACGCGCGGAGCACGGCGAGGGACGCGGCCGCGGCGATCGCCCCGGCGACGGTGGCGCAGGCCAGGACCAGCAGCGGCAGGGCGCCGGTGCGGCCCTTGTCGCCGGTACGGCTCTTGCCCTCGCCGGTGGAGTCGGTGCCGGCCACCGGCGGGCGGCGCAGGCCCTCCAGCGGCGAGCGGGGCCTCGGCGTGGCTCCGCCGGGCAGCGCCATCGCGTACAGGCCGGTGACGGAGGCGGCGAAGAGGCCGGCCGCCACATACGAGCCGAGGGCGGCCTGGTGCAGCGAGAACCAGTCGAGCCCGGCGCCGAGCAGATTGCCGACGAGCGTCGCGACGAGCAGTACGGCGGCCGCGGCGGGCACCGCGAGGAAGCCGGTGCGCTGGGACAGCCGGCGCAGCGAGCCGAGGTGGTCGGGGAGCGGCCGTACGGCGTCGCCCTCCAGCGGCGGGGCGGGCAGCAGCGCGGGCGCGGCGCCCTCGCGGCAGATCGTCCAGAGCCGTTCGGCCGCGCCGGTGACGAAGACGGTGCCGAGCAGGTACCAGAGCGCGTTGTCGGGGGTCCAGTCGATCCACAGGGGCGCGACGACGAGGAGCGCGATCCGCAGCCCGTCGGCGCCGATCATGGTCCAGCGGCGGTCGAGCGGCCCTTCGGGCCCGGTGAGCGAGGTCAGCGGCCCGAGCAGGACGGCACCGAAGAGGAGCGAGGCGAGCAGGCGCGTCCCGACGACGGCGGCCACGGCGAACGCGGCGCCCCGGTAGCCGCCCCCGAGCGCACCCGCGGCGACGGCCGCCTGGAGGCCGAGCAGGACGAGGACGAGGAGGGCGAGGGCGTCACCGACGCCGCCGGCGACCTGGGCGCCCCACAGCCTGCGCAGGGGCTGATGGCGCAGGAGGGCCCGTACGGCACGCTCCTGGGAATCCGCGACGAGTGCGGCGTCGGAATCGCCGAGGCGGTCTGGCTGCTCTGCTCGCGTCATCCGTCCACCCTATCCGGACGCCCTTGCTCCCCGCGGCCTCCGACCGAACATCCGGACGAGCCTGTGACAGGACCGACGCGGGAGGGGCGAAGGCCACCGGCCTCCGCCCCTCCCACACACCTGAACAACCTCGGAACGGCTACTCCGGCTGAGCCGCCGTCGTCTTCTTGGCCGCGGTCGTCTTCTTCGCGGCGGTGGTCTTCGCCGCCGTGGTCTTCTTCGCGGTCGTCGTCTTGGCGGCGGTGGTCTTCTTCGCCGCCGTCTTCGTGGCCGTCTTCTTGGCCGTCGCCTTCTTCGCGGTGGCCTTCTTCGCCGGGGCCTTCTTGGCGGCCTTCTTCGCCGGTCCCTTGGCGCGCTTCTCCGCGAGGAGCTCGTAACCGCGCTCCGGCGTGATCGTCTCCACGCTGTCGTCGGTGCGCAGGGTGGCGTTGGTCTCGCCGTCCGTCACGTACGGGCCGAAGCGCCCGTCCTTGACGACCACGGGCTTCTCGCTGACCGGGTCGGTGCCCAGCTCCTTCAGCGGCGGCTTGGCCGCGGCCCGGCCGCGCTGCTTCGGCTGCGCGTAGATCGCGAGCGCCTCTTCGAGCGTGATCGTGAAGAGCTGCTCCTCCTCGGTGAGCGACCGCGAGTCCGTGCCCTTCTTCAGGTACGGGCCGTAGCGGCCGTTCTGCGCGGTGATCTCGACGCCCTCGGCGTCCGCGCCGACGACCCGGGGAAGGGACATCAGCCGGAGCGCGTCCTCCAGGGTGACGGTGTCGAGCGCCATCGACTTGAAGAGGGAGGCCGTCCGCGGCTTCACCGCGTTCTTGCCGGTCTTCGGGGTGCCCTCGGGCAGGATCTCCGTGACGTACGGGCCGTAGCGGCCGTCCTTCGCGACGATCTGGTTGCCGCTGACCGGGTCGGCGCCCAGCTCGAAGTCGCCGCTCGGCTTGGCGAGCAGCTCCTCGGCGTGCTCGACGGTCAGCTCGTCGGGCGCGAGGTCGTCCGGGACGTCGGCGCGCTGGTGGCCCTCCGCGTCCTTCTCGCCGCGCTCGACGTACGGGCCGTAGCGGCCGACGCGCAGCACGATGCCGTTGCCGACGGGGAAGGAGGAGATCTCGCGCGCGTCGATCGCGCCGAGGTCCGTGACGAGCTCCTTGAGGCCGCCGAGGTGGTCCCCGTCGCCGTTCCCCGCGTCCGCCGCGCCGCCGGAGGCGCCTGCGCCGGAGCCGTCGCCCTCACCGAAGTAGAAACGCTTCAGCCACGGCACGGACTTGGCCTCGCCCCGCGCGATGCGGTCGAGGTCGTCCTCCATCCGGGCGGTGAAGTCGTAGTCGACGAGCCGCCCGAAGTGCGTCTCCAGGAGGTTGACGACGGCGAAGCTCAGGAAGGACGGCACGAGGGCCGTGCCCTTCTTGAAGACGTAGCCGCGGTCGAGGATCGTGCCGATGATCGACGCGTACGTCGACGGGCGGCCGATCTCGCGCTCTTCGAGCTCCTTGACCAGCGAGGCCTCGGTGTAGCGGGCCGGCGGCTTCGTCGCGTGGCCGTCGACCGTGATCTCGTCGGCGGTCAGCGCGTCGCCCTGGGCGACCTGCGGCAGGCGCCGCTCGCGGTCGTCGAGCTCCGCGTTCGGGTCGTCGGCGCCTTCGACGTACGCCTTCATGAAGCCGTGGAAGGTGATCGTCTTGCCGGAGGCGCTGAACTCGGCGTCACGGCCGTCGGCGGCGCGGCCGCCGATCTTCACGGTGACCGAGTTGCCGGTGGCGTCCTTCATCTGGGAGGCGACGGTCCGCTTCCAGATGAGCTCGTAGAGCCGGAACTGGTCGCCGGTCAGACCGGTCTCCGCGGGGGTGCGGAAACGATCACCCGAAGGGCGAATCGCCTCGTGCGCCTCCTGCGCGTTCTTGACCTTGCCGGCGTAGACGCGCGGCTTCTCCGGCAGGTAGTCGGCGCCGTAGAGCTGCGTGACCTGCGCCCGGGCCGCCGTGACGGCGGTGTCGGACAGGATCGTGGAGTCCGTACGCATGTAGGTGATGAAGCCGTTCTCGTACAGCTTCTGCGCCACCTGCATGGTCGCCTTCGCACCGAAGCCCAGCTTGCGGCTCGCCTCCTGCTGGAGGGTCGTGGTGCGGAAGGGGGCGTACGGCGAGCGGCGGTACGGCTTCGACTCCACCGAGCGCACCGCGAAGGCGGTGTCGGCGAGCGCGGCGGCCAGGGCGCGGGCGTTCGTCTCGTCCAGGTGGAGGACCGTGTCGCTCTTCAGACGGCCGTCGGCGCCGAAGTCCCGGCCCTGCGCGACGCGCTTGCCGTCGACCGCCGCGAGGCGCGCGACCAGCTGCGACGGGTCGGAGGCGTCACCGGTGCGGCCGGTGGCGAAGGTGCCGGTGAGGTCCCAGTACTCGGCGGAACGGAAGGCGATGCGCTCGCGCTCCCGCTCGACGACGAGGCGGGTGGCCACCGACTGGACGCGGCCCGCCGACAGCTTCGGCATGACCTTCTTCCACAGGACCGGCGAGACCTCGTAGCCGTACAGCCGGTCGAGGATGCGGCGGGTCTCCTGGGCGTCGACCATGCGCTGATTCAGCTCGCGCGGGTTGGCGACGGCCTCGCGGATCGCGTCCTTGGTGATCTCGTGGAAGACCATCCGGTGGACCGGGACCTTGGGCTTCAGGACTTCCTGGAGGTGCCACGCGATGGCCTCGCCCTCGCGGTCCTCATCGGTGGCGAGGAAGAGTTCGTCGGACTCGGCAAGCAGCTCCTTGAGCTTCCTGACCTGCGCCTTCTTGTCGGCATTGACGACATAGATGGGCTGGAAGTCATGCTCGACGTCGACGCCGAGGCGGCGCACCTCGCCGGTGTACTTCTCCGGCACCTCGGCGGCACCGCTCGGGAGGTCGCGGATGTGCCCGACGCTCGCCTCGACGACGTAGCCGGGGCCGAGGTAGCCCTTGATCGTCTTCGCCTTGGCAGGCGACTCGACGATGACGAGTCGGCGGCCGCCGTGTGCGGTCTCGCTGGTCGGGGACAACTTCGCTCTTCTCTCCGGATCGACACTCTCTGGCACGTACGGCACTGGCACGCACGGCAGCGGCACGGACGGTGACGCTCCCGTCGCTGCGGAGTGTGACGGTACAACCCGCCCCCGTGTCAAACGGCGAAAGCCCGCAACGGCCACTCGAACGGTAACCCGAGTCCTGGCATTCCTGCCGCCCGGACTCCCGGTCGGGCGGGGCGGGCGGCGGAACGGGCCGGCGTGCCGGAGCGCCGGAGGAAGACCCCGAGAGAGTTTCGGAGCGAGATTCGGACCGTGGTCCGGAGCGAGATTCGGAGCAGGATTCAGAGCCTGCCGAAGCACCAGAAGCCGAGGACGACGAAGGCGGTGCCGAAGAGGCTCGTGGCCGCCAGGGCCGTCCGCGGCGCGACCCCGTACGCCACGGGCTCACGGTGCAGCGTCCGCACGGTGGTCCACAGCAGCAGCGCGCCTCCGAACAGCGTGAACGCCGCCCCCGCGAAGATCGCCGGCCCGCTCTCCATGCCCGTACCCCGTTCCGTCCATGTGAGGTGTTCGTCTCCCGCAGCCGAGGCTGACACCTCCGGGCATCGAGAGCGCGAATTCCGGGTGAACGACGCGGACCGTCCCGTACGGTTTCACGAAGATGGCCGGTAGTGACCCACTCCCTTCTGCTTCTCCTGTCACATCACGTCGAGCGTGGCCCGGCGTCGGCTGCCGCGCTCGAAGACGGCGAGCAGGGCGACGGCGAGCAGCCCCCAGCCGGCACCCACCGCGAGCTCGGTCCCGAGCAGGGATCCGTCCAGGCCGCCGCCCGCGGTCAGCCGCCGCGCCGCGTCCGCCGCGTGCGTGAGCGGCAGCAGCTCGCCGACGAACCGCATCCACTCCGGCAGCGACTCCCGGGGCACGGCGGCGCCCGTCAGGAGGAGCAGCCCCGAACTCGCCACGTTGGACACCAGGAACACATCGCGGAAGCGAAGCCCGAGCGCCCCCAGCGCGAGCCCGAAGGCGGAGCAGGCAGCGGCGGCGGCGAGGAGCACCAGACCGAGCCCGGGCAGCGCCCCGGCGGGCACGGGCAGCCCGAGCACGAGCGCGGCGGCGGTGAGCACGAAGGCGCTGACGAACAGCCCGTTGAGGACGTACGGGAGGGCGCGGCCGATCCAGAGCGGGACCCGGTGCCGGGGCGAGAGCAGGACGGCGCCGAGCGTGCCGTACCGGCGCTCGTTGGCGACGGCCATCGTGCCGCCGTACACGCAGGAGGCGGAAGCTGCGAGAACGGCGTTTCCCACAAGGTGGAAACGGTCGTCGGCGACGCCCAGTTCCCGTCCGAGGAAGACGAAGAAGAAGACTTGGAGAAGCGGCCCCACCAGCAGGGTTCCGATGAACATCGGCGGGGTCGTCCAGTTGAAGAGCGCCCGGTAGGAGATCGCGCCGCCGACGACGACGAGCCGGGCGGTGGCGGGGAAACGGAACATCTCTGTCAGGCCTTTCAGGCGAGGGCGAGGGTGGCGGCGGCGCGCGCCCGGCGCTCCACCCGCCCGAGGACGAGGACGGCGGCCAGGGCGTAGCCGGCCCCGAGCGCGGCGGCGACGAGGAGCGGCGTGATCACGTCCCCGCCGGAGGTCGCCGCGTGCACGGCCCGCGCGCCCCAGGTGGTCGGCAGCGCCCAGGACAGCGGCTGCGTCCAGGCGGGCAGCACGGTGACGGGCACGAGGAGCCCGGACAGCAGCCAGACGGGCGTGTCCAGCGGGTTGGCCAGGGCGTTGGCGTTCCGCAGCAGGACGAAGGTGGCGGCCAGGAGGAGCCCCATCATGCCGAGGGCGAGGACGCACACCGGCACGGCGAGCAGGAAGAGCAGCGGGTGGGCGAAGTCGAGCGGGACGTCGAAGAGGACCACGCCCCACAGCACCGTCGCGCCCATCGCGTACGTGCCGATGACGGCGGTCGCGAGGGTGATCGGGAGCAGGACGAGCGCGAGCGGCGCCGGCGCCACGACCAGGGTCTCCAGGGTGCCGAGCCAGCGCTGGTTCTGCACGGCGCCGCCCGAACCGAAGAGCACCGAGCCCCAGATGCCCATCAGTCCGGCGCCGACGGAGGCGGTGAGCAGGCGGTCGGGGTCGCCCGCGGCCCGGAAGAGGTAGACGGCCAGGGTCGCGTAGACGAGCGGTACGAGGACGGCGAAGGTGATCTCGATCGGGGAGCGCGACATGTACGAGACATGGGTGCGCACGCCGACGAGGACCAGCCGCAGGACGTGCCTCATACGGCCGGCTCCTCGGCTTCGGCAGGCGTCGCGGACCGGTCCGGCCCGCCCGCCGCCTCCTCCACGATCGCGATGTAGGCGTCCTCCAGGGACGGTTCGCGGCTCGTGACCCGGCCGATGCGGACGCCGTCGAGCGCGGTCAGCACCGGCCCGTGCAGCTCGGCGGAGCTCCGGCCGGTCTGCACGGTGACGACCTGGAGCGTTCCCCGGTCCTCGACCGACGCGCCGCGCACCCCGGGGAGGCGCCGCACCCGGTCGAGCCGCTCCTCGTCCACCCCGTACGCCTCGATCTCCAGCACGTCCCGGCCCCGCACACGGGACTTGAGGCTCTCGGGGGTGCCGAGGGCGCAGATCCGGCCACCGGCGATCACGGCGATCCGGCCGCAGAGCTCGTCGGCCTCGGCCATGTAGTGGGTGGTGAGCAGGACCGTGGTGCCGGCCGCGGACAGGTCGGCGACCGTGCGGCGCAGGTCGCGGGCGGCGACGGGGTCGACGCCGATGGACGGCTCGTCGAGGAAGAGCACGTCGGGGCGGTGGAGGAGGCCGCGGGCGATGTGGAGGCGCTGCCGCATGCCGCGCGAGTACCCCTCGACGCTCTCCTTCTCCCGGCCCACGAGGCCGACCAGGTCGAGGAGTTCGGCGATGCGCCGCTTCTGGTCGCGGGCCTCGACGCCGTACAGCTCGGCGAAGTAGCGGAGGTTGTCGAGCGCCGAGAGCCGGTCGTACAGACCGCGGTCGCCGCCGAAGACGTACCCGATCCTGCGGCGTACGGCGACGGGGTCGCGGGCCACGTCGTGACCGAACACCCGGGCCGTGCCGGAGGTCGGCAGGAGCAGGGTGTTGAGCATCTTGATGGTGGTGGTCTTCCCGGCGCCGTTGGGGCCGAGCAGGCCGAACAGCTCCCCCGGCGCCACCTCGAAGGTGACGCCGCGCACGGCCTCGGTCTCGGTCCGCCGGGGCTTCAGCCACCCGGTCCTGCTGGTGTAGGTGCGGCGCAGCGCGTCCGCCTCGATTGCGAGCATGCGGCGGACGCTAGAAGCCCGCGGAGGGTCCGGGCCATCGATTCGGGAGGCCCCGAATCGTCAGGCCACGGCCTCAGGCCACGGCCTTGAGGAGGCCCTCACCCGTGAGCAGCGCGAGCAGCGAACGGCCGGTGTCCGTCAGCTGGTAGTACACCGAGCGGCCGACGCGGTGGCGGGTGACCACCCCGGCCTCGGAGAGCACCGACAGGTGCTCGGAGACCGTGCTGGGCGCGAGGCCGAGCCGGTCGGCGAGCCCGGCCGTGGTCAGCGGCCCGCCCAGCTCGCGCAGGACCGCCGCGCGGCCCCGGCCGAGCATCAGGCCGAGCCGGTCCTCGGCGACGGGCTCGGACGGTTCGCGCAGCGCGGCGGCGCCCCTGGCCTGGAAGCTGAGCGCGAAGACCTCGGGGTCGTCCGTCGAGTAGAGCCGGCAGCCCTCGGCGAAGACCAGCGGCACGAGGACGAGCCGCCGCTCCCCCGGCGCGTACTCGGCGTCGACGTGCTTGGTCAGTTCGAGCACGGGGGGCTGCCACCGCCCCCGCGACTCCAGGCCGGCGAACAGCGCGTCGATGCCCTCCGTCGCGAACGTCCTGGCCCGGACGAGCACTTCGTCCTCGACGAGCCGGCGCATCGTCGGCCAGTACGGCTCGATCGCGCCCTCCCAGTAGGCCGCGTACGCGTCGGCGAGCGCCGCGCAGGCCGCCTCGGGGTCCTTCAGGTACGGCTGCACGAAGGGCTGGTCGGCCATCCCCGGGTAGCAGACGGCCACCTGCTCGCGGACGAACTCCGGGTCGGTGGCCCGCAGCGCGGCCAGCTCCTCGTGGACGTTGACCGTGCCGAACGGCCGGGGCAGCAGGAAGTCGGATACCTCGCCCCGCCCCTCGACGAAGAGGTCCCACAGCGGCCGGAGCCTGTCGTCCTCCCGCCACACCTCGCGCGCCTGCCCGACCCACGCCTGGTAGGGCCAGGAAGGATGCCGGTGCGGCAGCGCGAGGTGCATCGAACAGAACGCGTCCCGCAGCGGGCTGATCGCGATCCGGGTCGCCCCGAGCGAGGCCTCGTCCAGCTCGATCCGTATCAAGCGGGGCTCTCCTCGCCGTACTCCCCGGGCGTCTGCCCGACGGGCAGCAGGAAGCCCTCCTCGACGAGCAGCCGGATCGCCTGCGGGGTGCGGTCCCGCAGTATGACCGGGTCCTCCCCCATCAGCTGCCCGATCGCGTCGAGGATGCGGCCCGCGCTGAGGGTGCCGTCGCACACACCGGCGAACCCGGCGCCGACGTGGTCGACCTTGGTGGCGCGGCGCATGCCGCGGTTCTGCCGGAGCACGACGTGCTCGGGGTCCTCGGCGCCCGGCAGCCCGACCTGCTCCTGCATGACCTCGGGCGCGAGCGTGAAGCGGTCGGCGAGCAGTGCGGCGTCGTCGCGGCTCCGCAGGTAGTCCTGGCGCTCGAAGTGGGCGCGGATGGTGTCGCCGAGGGGCTGCTCGACGGGGTGCGGCCACTCCTCGATCAGGATCGAGGGCTCGGTGGTCCCCGCCTCCACCGCCGCGTTCCGCCGGATCGTGATCCAGCCGAAGCCGATCGCCCTGGTCCTGCGGGCCTCGAACTCGTCGAGCCAGCGTCCGTACGCCAGTCGGTAGTCGTCCGGGTCGCCGCGGTGGTCCCCGCTGTCCCGCAGCCAGAGCTCCGTGTACTGCGTGACGTCCTGGACCTCGCGCTGCACGATCCAGGCGTCGCAGCCGCGCGGCACCCAGGACCGCAGCCGGTCCTGCCACTCCTCGCCCTCCACGTGCTGCCAGTTGGCGAGGAACTGGGCGTATCCGCCGTCGTTGAGCCGCTCGCCCGCCTGCTGCACGAGCGTGCGGCACAGGTCGTCGCCGCCCATCCCGCCGTCCCGGTAGGTGAGCGTGGCGCCGGGAGAGATGACGAACGGCGGGTTGGAGACGATCAGGTCGTACGTGTCGCCGTCGACCGGCTCGAAGAGCGACCCTTCGAGCAGCTCGGCCTCCCTGGCCCCGGAGAGGGCGAGGGTGAGCCGGGTGAAGTCCAGGGCGCGCCCGTTGAGATCGGTGGCGGTGACCAGCGTGGCGTGCTGGGCGGCGTGCAGCGCCTGGATGCCGGAGCCGGTGCCGAGGTCGAGCGCGGAGGACACCGGCGTACGGACGGTGATCCCGGCGAGCGTGGTGGAGGCGCCGCCGACGCCGAGGACGACGCCCTCGGCCTTCTTCCCGATGCCCCCGGCTCCGCCGACGGCGCAGCCGAGGTCGGAGACGATGAACCAGTTCCCGCCGTCCTGGGCGCCGTCCGGGCCGCCGTACGGGCGGATGTCGACCGTCGCGAGCACGGCGTCGTCCTCGCGGACGACCCAGCCGTCGGCGAGGGCCTCGGCCAGCGGGAGCGCCGCGGCGGCCTTGTCGTGGTCGACGGCCCGCTGGAGCAGGAAGAGCCGCACGAGGGTCTCCAGCGGCGAGTCGCCGCGGGTGGCGCGCAGGGCGGGCACGGTCTCGCTGCGGGCGAGCGCCGCGTAGGCGGGGGCGCCGAGCAGGTCGAGCAGGCCGTCGGCGGTGTAGTCGGCGGCGAGCAGTGCCTCGCGCAGACGGTCGGCGTGCGCGGGCACCGGGAGGCGGGGAGGCAGGCTGGTCGTACTCACGGATCCCATTGTGACGGCCGCCACCGACATCCGGGCGGCCGACCCGGCCGCAGACGGGCGCCAAGCCCGACGACGGGCCGAGCGGACCGACGCCGGACAGGCGGCAGACCGGCATGGGACCGGCGGAAGACCGGCAGCGGACCGGGCAGCGAACCGGCGGCAGACGGCCGGATCGCCGCTGCCGCCGCCGGTGAGCCGGGACCTGTTCCGGACCTACTCCGAGGACTTCTTGGTGGGCTTGGCGGAGGCGGAGGCCTTGTCCGAGGCGGTCGCGCCGGCCTTCGGCGAGGCCGTGGCCGACCCGGAGGTCTTCGGCGGGACCGAGGCCGTGGGCTTCTGGCAGCCGGGCTGCTTGGCCATCGCCTGGCCCAGCTCGCCCTCCTCCAGCTTGGCGAGCGCCGCCTGGTCCATCTTCTCGATCTTGGTCAGCCCGTCGGCGACGTCCTGGAGGCCGTCCGCGAACTTCTGCTGGTTGGCCGGGTCGAGCGCGTCGACTTCCTTCTTGAGCCCCTCGTAGGCCACGGCGGTGGCGTTGAGCTCCTTGATCGCGTCCTGCTGGACCTTCTGGCCGTTCTCGACGGGCGGGGCCCCGGCGGCCTCGACGGCCTTGGCGAGCGCGCGGTCGGCGTCGGCGATGTCCTGGAACGCCTTCGAGTCGGCGGCCTGGATCTCGGCCGGCTTACTGTCCGCGGCCGTCGAGATGATGATCTGGTGGGCGTTGGCCCGCTTCTGGATCTGAGGCTTCGCCTGGTCGCAGAACGTCTTCGCCCAGTCCTCCACCTTGTTGCCCTCGTCATCGCTGCAACCGGACAGCACGAGCACCAGTACCGCACCGCCGGACAGTGCGGCCGCAAGCTTCTTGTTCACCGGATCGGTCCCTTCCAAGGCTCTCGGCCCCGGAACATACACGCCGAACGGGCTACTTCCACCTTTCGTGGGACGGATTCATCCCACATTGCAGTCTTTTGAACCAAGCGAGATGACGTCTCGAACCCCTCCGAAGCCCGGGGAATGAGACGGACGACACGTCAGGAGACCGCCACCGAACGCCGCTTGGAGACCAGGACCGCGACGACCACGACGAGGACCGCGAGTCCCGCGACCAGCGCCCTCAGCCAGTCGCTGGCGTCGTCCCCGTATCCGAACTTCACGACGGCGGGGGCGATCAGCAGCGCGACGAGGTTCATCACCTTCAGGAGCGGGTTGATCGCCGGTCCCGCCGTGTCCTTGAAGGGGTCGCCGACGGTGTCCCCGATGACGGTCGCCGCGTGCGCCTCGCTGCCCTTGCCGCCGTGGTTGCCGTCCTCGACCAGCTTCTTCGCGTTGTCCCACGCGCCACCGGAGTTGGCGAGGAAGACCGCCATCAGGGCGCCCGCGCCGATCGCCCCGGCGAGGTACGAGCCGAGCGGGCCGACACCGAGCGCGAAGCCGACCGCGATCGGGGCCGTCACCGCGAGCAGCCCGGGCGTGGCGAGTTCGCGGAGTGCGTCCCGGGTGCAGATGTCGACGACCCGCCCGTACTCGGGCTTCTCGGCGTACGTCATGATCCCGGGGTGCTCGCGGAACTGCCGGCGCACCTCGTGGACCACCGAACCGGCAGACCGGGAGACCGCGTTGATCGCGAGGCCCGAGAAGAGGAACACGACCGAGGCGCCGAGGATCAGCCCGAAGAGGTTGTTGGGCTGCGAGATGTCCATGGAGAGCGTCAGGAGGTCGGCCGCCCCGCCGATCGCATCGGCCCCGCCGGCCTCGGCTACCGCCGTCTCGATGGCGTCCCGGTAGGAGCCGAAGAGCGCCGCGGCCGCCAGGACGGCGGTGGCGATGGCGATGCCCTTGGTGATGGCCTTCGTCGTGTTGCCCACGGCGTCCAGGTCGGTGAGGACCTGCGCGCCCGCGCCCCGGACGTCCCCGGACATCTCCGCGATGCCCTGCGCGTTGTCGGAGACCGGGCCGAAGGTGTCCATGGCGACGATCACGCCGACGGTGGTGAGCAGTCCCGTCCCGGCGAGGGCGACCGCGAACAGCGCCAGCATGATCGAGGCGCCGCCGAGCAGGAACGCCCCGTACACGGCGAGACCGATCAGCAGCGCCGCGTAGACCGCGGACTCCAGACCGAGGGCGACGCCCGCGAGGACGACGGTGGCGGCTCCGGTGAGCGAGGACCTGCCGATGTCCCGCACCGGCCGCCGGCCGGTCTCGGTGAAGTAGCCGGTGAGCTGCTGGATGAGCGCGGCGAGGACGATGCCGATGGCGACCGCGACGAGGGCGAGGACCCGCGGGTCGCCGCTGTGTTCGGGGATGCCGGGCTCGGTGACGCCATCCAGCTCGGCGTACGAGGACGGCAGGTAGGTGAAGGCGGCGACGGCGACCAGCACCAGCGAGACGGCCGCCGAGAGGAAGAAGCCCCGGTTGATCGCGCTCATCCCGCTGCGGTCGGTGCGCCGCGGGGCGACCGCGAAGATGCCGATCACCGCCGTGACCACGCCGATGGCCGGCACCATCAGCGGGAACGCGAGGCCGTGGTCGCCGAAGGCGGCCATGCCGAGGATGAGCGCCGCGACCAGCGTCACCGCGTACGACTCGAAGAGGTCGGCGGCCATGCCCGCGCAGTCTCCGACGTTGTCGCCCACGTTGTCGGCGATGGTGGCGGCGTTGCGCGCGTCGTCCTCGGGGATGCCCTGCTCGACCTTGCCGACCAGGTCGGCGCCGACGTCGGCGGCCTTGGTGAAGATGCCGCCGCCCACCCTCATGAACATCGCGATGAGCGCGGCGCCGAGACCGAAACCCTCCAGGACCTTCGGCGCGTCGGCGGCGTAGACGAGAACGACGCAGGAGGCTCCGAACAGCCCGAGGCCGACGGTGAACATACCGACGACCCCGCCCGTGCGGAACGCGATCCGCATGGCCCGGTGCGCGACCTCGGTGAGGTCCTTCTCGGGAGCGCCCGGCCCTGGGGTGGCCTCCCTGGCCGCGGCGGCGACCCGCACGTTGGCCCGGACGGCCAGGCGCATGCCGACGTATCCGGTGGACGCCGAGAACAGCGCCCCGACCAGGAAGAACAGGGACCGTCCGGCGCGCTGCGCCCAGTCGTCGGCGGGCAGCAGCATCAGCAGGAAGAACACGGCGACCGCGAAGACGGCGAGGGTGCGCAGCTGCCGCGCGAGATAGGCGTTGGCGCCCTCCTGCACGGCGGCGGCGATCTCCTTCATCTTCTCGGTGCCCTCGCCGGCCGCGAGCACCTGGCGGACGAGGAGCTGGGCGACGACCAGCGCGCCGAGCGCGACGGCCGCGACGACGACCACGATCGTCCGGTTCCCGCTCGTGAGCACCGCCGCGGCGAGCGAAGTGGGGTCCATGGGGACGGATCATAGGGAGATAAACCGACACAAACGTGGACCCCGCGGAGCCACCGCGCGGATGCACCAATCCGAGCGGGCGCGTCGGGCGAGCGGGGGCAGGCGAGCACGGGGGCGGGGCGGGGCGGGGCAGGGCGGGGCGGGGCGGGGAACGAAAAAGAGGCCCTGCGCTGGGCAGGGCCTCTTCTCGTCGCTCTTGTACCGCTCAGGGCGGTGTCAGGACAGGACGTCCGCCGGGCTGGTCGGCCAGCTCATGCGGATGGTGCCGCCGTCCTCGCCGGCGCTCACCTCGACGTCGTCGACGAGCCCGCGGATCACCGCGAGACCCATCTCGTCCTCGCCGTCGGCGTCGTCGAAGTCGTCGGCCGGAGCCGAGGACCGCGCACCGGGCACACCGGCGGCATCCGCCGCCGCCACGCCCGCGCCCGGCACCTCGTCGCCGACCTCGATGGAGAACGTCTTCTCCTCCTCGGTCAGCACGACCCTGATGGGGGTCGTGACGCCGTTGCTGCGATGCAGCCCGACCGCACGGGAACAGGCCTCACCGACGGCGAGACGCACCTCGTCGAGGACCGCCTCGTCCACTCCGGCCCTGCGGGCGACCGCGGCCGCCACCAGGCGGGCCGTACGGACGTGCTCGGGCTGAGCGCTGAATCGGAGTTCAACGGTGGCCATGCGATCCCCCTCGGTCAGTCGACCGCGTTGACGGCCTCGTCGACCGACTGGTGGATCGGGAACACCTTGGTGAGCCCCGTGATCCGGAAGATCTTCAGAATGCGCTCCTGGTTGCAGACCAGACGCAGCGAGCCCTCGTGCGCGCGAACGCGCTTCAGGCCGCCGACGAGCACACCCAGGCCGGTGGAGTCGAGGAAGTCCACGCCCTCCATGTCGACAACCAGGTGGTAGCTGCCGTCGTTCACCAACTCGACCAACTGCTCGCGCAGCTTGGGCGCGGTATACACATCAATCTCGCCACCGACCTCGACGACCGTACGGTCGCCACCAGCGCCGGACACATTGCGAGTCGACAGGGACAGGTCCACGGATCCTCCAGCACCTTGCTATCGGGCGATCGCCCCCTCGGGCCTCCCGGGCGGAGCCAGGGAACTGATCGCCAGCCGCAATGGCATTCAATCACTTACGAGCAGCCATGCACGACGCCTTGGAAGCATTGTCCGTCCTGGCAGTGACACACTCGGTGCCGATGGCCAAGAATCAGCGCCCCCGTCACCCGGCCGGGGACACGGGCAGTCGCCCCTCCCCCGGCATGGTCCTCGACCGGCTCTCGGCAGGCGAGAGTCGGGCCGCGCGCATCACTCATACGGAGCACATGCCCGCCCGGGAGGGCCGTCATGCCGTCTGGCCGCACCTGATCCGGCCCGAGGTGATCAGCGCGATCCAGGCGGCCGGGATCGAGCACCCCTGGGCGCATCAGGCCGAGGCCGCCGAGGCCGCCCTGAACGGCGATTCCGTGGTGATCGCCACAGGAACGGCCTCGGGCAAGTCGCTCGCCTACCTCGCCCCGGTCCTGACGACCCTCCTGGACGGCTCGGAGGCCGCCAACGGACGCGGGGCCACCGCCCTCTACCTCTCGCCCACCAAGGCCCTCGCCGCCGACCAGCGCCGCGCCGTACGGGAACTGGCCGGCCCGCTCGGCACCCGGATCCGCCCCGCGGTCTACGACGGCGACACGCCGGTCGAGGAGCGCGAGTGGGTCCGCCAGTACGCGAACTACGTGCTGACCAACCCCGACATGCTGCACCGGGGCATACTCCCCTCCCACCCCAGGTGGTCCTCCTTCCTGCGCGCCCTGCGCTACGTCGTGATCGACGAGTGCCACACCTACCGGGGCGTCTTCGGCTCGCACGTCGCCCAGGTGCTGCGCCGCCTGCGCCGGATCTGCGCCCGGTACGGCTCCGATCCCGTCTTCCTCCTCGCCTCGGCCACCTCCGCCGAACCGGCCCTGGCCGCCGGCCGCCTCACCGGACTGCCGGTCACCGAGATCTCCGACGACGCCTCCCCCCGCGGCGAACTGGTGTTCGCCCTGTGGGAGCCGCCGCTCACCGAGCTCCACGGCGAGCGCGGCGCGCCCGTCCGCCGCACCGCCACCGCCGAGACCGCCGACCTGCTGACCGACCTGACCCGGCAGGGCGTGCGCTCGGTCGCCTTCGTCCGCTCCCGGCGCGGCGCCGAACTGATCTCGGTGATCGCCCAGGAACGGCTCGCCGAGACCGACCGCGCCCTGGCCCGCCGGGTCGCCGCCTACCGGGGCGGCTACCTGCCCGAGGAGCGCCGCGCCCTGGAGCGGGCCCTGCACTCGGGCGAGCTCCTCGGCCTGGCCGCCACGACCGCCCTGGAGCTGGGCGTGGACGTCTCCGGCCTCGACGCCGTCGTGATCGCCGGCTACCCGGGCACCCGGGCCTCCCTGTGGCAGCAGGCGGGCCGCGCCGGCCGCTCGGGCGAGGGCGCCCTGGCGATCCTCGTCGCCCGGGACGACCCGCTGGACACCTTCCTGGTCCACCACCCGGAAGCGATCTTCGAACAGCCGGTCGAGTCGACCGTCCTCGACCCCGACAACCCCTACGTCCTCGCCCCCCATCTGTGCGCCGCCGCCGCGGAGCTCCCGCTGACCGACACGGACCTGACGCTCTTCGGCCCCGCCGCGCCCGGTCTGATGCCCCAGCTGGAGGGCGCCGGACTGCTGCGCCGCCGTTCCGCCGGCTGGTACTGGACGCGCCGCGAGCGGGCCGCCGACCTCACCGACATCCGGGGCGGGGGCGGCAGCCCCGTCCGGATCGTGGAGGCCGGCACCGGCCGCCTCCTCGGCACGGTCGACGAGGCCGCCTCCCACACCGCCGTCCACGAGGGCGCCGTCCACCTCCACCAGGGCCGCACCTATCTGGTGCGGGAGCTCGACCTGAAGGACTCCGTGGCACTCGTGGAGGAGGCCGTCCCGCCGTACTCCACCACCGCCCGCGACACCACCTCCGTCTCCGTCCTCGAAACCGACACCGAGATCCCCTGGGGAGCCGGCCGCCTCTGCTACGGCTCCGTCGAGGTCACGAACCAGGTCGTCTCCTTCCTGCGCCGCCGCCTGATCACCGGCGAGGTCCTCGGCGAGACCAAGCTCGACCTGCCGCCCCGCACCCTGCGCACCCGGGCCGTGTGGTGGACGGTCACCGAGGACCAGCTCGACGCCGCCCGGATCAACCCGGAGATCCTCGGGGGCGCCCTGCACGCCGCCGAGCACGCCTCCATCGGCATGCTGCCGCTCTTCGCCACCTGCGACCGCTGGGACATCGGCGGCGTCTCCGTCCCCCTCCATCCCGACACGCTGCTGCCGACCGTCTTCGTGTACGACGGCCACCCCGGCGGCGCGGGCTTCGCCGAGCGCGCCTTCCACACGGCCAGGGCCTGGCTGACCGCGACCCGCGAGGCCATCGCCTCCTGCGAGTGCGAGGCGGGGTGCCCCTCCTGCGTCCAGTCCCCGAAGTGCGGCAACGGCAACGATCCGCTGCACAAGCGCGGCGCGGTCCGCCTCCTCACGGAACTGCTGCGGGAGGCCCCGGAGCCGCCTCCCGCGCAGGCCCCGCCCGAGAGCTGACGTCCGGCCGGTACGGCCCGCGCACCACCCTGGCCGTCACCTCGGCGAGTTCGCCGCGCACGGCGCACCGCAGCAGCTCGGTCCCCTGCGCGGCGGCCACCCGGGAAGCCGCGGCACACGCCTCGGCCTCGCCCCACAGGGCCCGGTCGGCCGCCGCGAGAGCGGCCAGGTCGGCCGCGCCGCCGGCCCGGTGCCGGGCCGCCACCGCCTGCCCCAGCGCGAGCACCGCCCCGAACACCACGCACAACGCGCAGGCCGCGAACGCCGCCCACACGGTCGCCGCCCCCCGATCGCCGCGGCCGACCAGACGGGCCCGCCGACCCGCCGTCACGGTGGGCCCCCGACCGCCGGGTCCTCGCCCACCGGGTCCTCCGCGAGGGCCGCCGCAGCCGCCCGCAGGGTCAGTCCCATGCCCCGGGGGCCCGGCGCGGCGACCTCCACCGTCACCCGCCACAGCTCCCCCGACCGCGTCACCGACACCCGGGCGCCCTCGGGCGCGGCGGCCCGGGCGGCCCCCTCTGCGGCGGCGACCGGTTCGGAGCGGGCCGCCGCCCTGGCCCCCGCCCGTGCCGCGTCCACGCACCGGATCTGCGCGGCGGCCGCGGCCAGCGCCCAGAGCAGGGTCACCGTGAACAGCGCGACGACGGGCAGGACCATCGCCGCCTCCACGGTCACGAACCCCCGGTCAGAACGGCGCATCGAGGGCCTTGCCGATCATCGACTCGAGCGCTCCCGAGACGGTCCCGCTCGTCACGATCTTGTAGAGGACCGCGGCGAAGGCCGCCGCGGCGATCGTGCCCACCGCGTACTCGGACGTCGTCATGCCCGCGTCGGCCCGCAAGGCCCGCCGCCGGGCCCGCCACCACTCCCGCACCGAACTCATCGGCCCACCTTTCGCCGAATGGGTGACGGTCGCCTTGTCCGCCGCGCCTGCCGTGCCGGCCGCGCTCGCCGTGCTTGCCGCGCTCGCCGTGCTTGCCGCGCTCGCCGTGTTCGTCATGTTCGCCGTGTTCGTCATGTCGATCTCCTTGTCTCGCCTTGCCGTTGCCTTCATCGGTCCATCAGTCCCGTCGCCAGCCCGATCACCACGGGTGCCACCCCCACCGCCAGGAACGCGGGCAGGAAGCAGAGCCCCACGGGCGCGCTGATCAGCACCTGCGCCCGGCGGGCCCGGGCCGCGGCCGTCCTGGCCCGGGCGGCCCGCAGGCCGGCCGCGTGCCGGGCGACGGCCTCCGCCGCGGGCGCCCCCGAGGAACCGGCCCGCTCCATGCAGCGGGCCAGCCCTTCGGCGCCCGGTATCGCGCCGAACCTCCGCCACACCTCGGCCGGTTCGCCGCCGAGCCGCAGTTCGGCCGCCGTGCGGGCCAGGCGCTCGCCCAGCGGCCCGCCGAGCGAGCGGCCCACGGCCTCCGCCGCCTCTCCCGGCCCCGCTCCGGCGGATGCGCAGGCGGCCAACAGATCGGCCGCGAGCGGAAGGTGACGTCCCGCCGCCTCGCTCTCCTCGGACGGCGTGGCCGACCGCTTCCGGGCCCGCCTCCATCGCTCCCCGCAGGCCGCGAGGGCGCCCGCGCCCAGGCCGCCGAGCCCGCCGAGCAGCGCCCAGCCGACGAGCGCCGCCGCGAGCGGCACCGCCCACCGCTTCACTCCGGTCGACCACCCGCCCCCGGCCCGCCCGGCCACTGGCCTCCCGGGCCGTGACGCGGACGTCGCCAGCAGGCTCCCCACCCGTCGTCGCATCCTCCGCACCCGCCGCTCGCGCACCACTTCGCGGCCGGCCTGCACGCACATCACCATCAGCAGGACGAGAAGCCCCATGACCTGAACCGCCCCCGTCATGCCCGCTCCCCTCCCCGGACGATCCGCGCGGCCCACCAGAGACCGGCCGCCTCCAGCGCACCGCCCACGACCAGGCACCCCAGGCCCGCCGGGGTGTGCAGGAGCACCCGCAGCGGATCGGCGCCGAGCGCCGCGCCGAGGGCGATTCCGGCCGCCGGCAGCACCGCGAGGACCGTCACCGTCGCCCACGCCCCGGCCAGTTCGGCCCGCAGCCGCTCCCGCTGCTCGTGGTGGTCCCGCAGCGCCGCCTCCAGCCGGTCGAGTCCCTCCGCCAGGCCCGCACCGCCGTCCACGGCCACCTGCCAGCAGGCCGCCAGACCGGCGAGCCCGTCGGCGCCGTCCTGCCGGGCCGCCCGCCGCAGCGCTTCCGGGACGTCCCCGCCGAACCGGGCCGCCGCGAGCACCGCCGCCTCCTCGTCGCCCAGCGCGCCCGTCTGCCGGGCCGCGAAGGACAGCGCCTGCGCGGGCTGCCAGCCGGCCCTCAGCTCCCCGGAGACGGCCCCGCAGAGGGCCACCACCCGTCCGGCGCGCGCCTCGCGCTCCTTCCGCCGCTCGGCCGCCCGCAGCCGCCGCGCCACCACCGGCACCGCGACCACCCCGAGGAGCAGCGGCAGCGGCGAACCGCCCAGCAGGGCGACCACCCCCGCCAACGGCAGGCACAGCCAGGCGCGCCGCCCCCGCACCAAGGCCCACCACCGCGCGGCCGCCGCCCACCACGCACGGAGCCCGTCCCGCTCTCCGGGCCCGTCCGGCACGACACCCGCGAGCACCGACCGGGCCCGGACCGTCCCGCGCCGCCACTCGACGAGCCCCCACAGACCGAGCCCCGCGCAGAGCACCGCCGCGCCCTCCGCCACGGCCTGCACCGACACCAGCTCCGCGATCACCACGTCTCGCCTCCGATCAGCGACCGCAGCCGCTCCCAGCCCCGCTCACGCTCGAACCCGGCCGCACCCCACCGCAGTGCGGGGACCGTCCGCACGAGCCCGTCCCGATCCCGCTCCAGGACGTGGATCTCGGCGATCCGCCGCCGCCCGTCCCGGTCCCGCACGAGGTGGAGCACCGCGGAGAGACCTGCGCCCAACTGGCTGTGCAGCGCGGCCCTGTCGAGCCCGGCCGCGGTCCCGAGCGCCTCGAGACGGGCCGGTACGTCCGCCGCGGTGTTGGCGTGGACCGTCCCGCAGCCGCCTTCGTGGCCCGTGTTGAGAGCGGCGAGCAGGTCCACCGCCTCGCCGCCCCTGACCTCGCCGACCACCAGCCGGTCGGGCCGCATCCGCAGGGCCTGGCGGACCAGGTCCTGCAGGGTCACGAGACCGGCGCCCTCCTGGTTCGCGGGCCGCGCCTCCAGGCGCACCACGTGCGGGTGGTCCGGTCGCAGCTCCGCCGAGTCCTCGGCGAGCACGATCCGCTCCCGATGTCCCACGAGACCCAGCAAGGAGGCGAGCAATGTGGTCTTTCCCGTCCCCGTGCCGCCACTGACCAGGTACGACACGCGGGCGTCGATCAGCGCCCGCAGGACGCGGGCTCCGCCAGGCGGCACGGTGCCCGCCTCGGCCAGCTCCTCCAGGGAGTAGGCGCGGGGGCGCACGACCCGCAGCGACAGGCTGGTCGAGCCGACCGCCACCGGGGGCAGCACCGCGTGCATACGGGTGCCGTCGGGCAGCCGCGCGTCCACCCAGGGCCTGGCGTCGTCGAGCCTGCGTCCCGCCACCGCGGCGAGCCGCTGCGCGAGCCTGCGGACGGCGGTGGCGTCGGGGAAGGCCACCGGGGCCCGTTCGAGGCCGGTGCCCCGGTCCACCCAGACGCGGTCGGGCGCCGAGACCAGGACGTCGGTGACCGCCGGATCGGCGAGCAGCGGCTCCAGGGGCCCGGTCCCGATCAGCTCGGATCTGAGCTCCTCGGCCGCGCCGAGCACCTCCGCATCGCCGAGCAGCCGTCCTTGGGCCCGCAGCGCCGCCGCCACCCGCGCGGGTGTGGGTTCGGCCCCGCTCGCCGCGAGGCGCTGCCGCACGGCGTCGAGCAGTCCCGTACCGCCGGCCCCGAACCCGCCGCCGCCCGCGACGTCGGGCCCGGTCACGCCGCACCGCCGGGGGCGAGGGCGCGGTCCCAGAAGGCGTCGCAGAACCGGCCGAGCGCCCCGCGGGGCTCCGCGCCCGGCGGCACGCCCGCGTCCTGGTCGGTGACGATCCCCGGGTCGTAGGGCAGTTCGCCGGCGAGCGGCAGCCGCAGCGCGTCGGCGACCCAGCGCTCGTCGAGCCCCGCCGCGTACGGCCCGCGGACCACGGCCCGGAGGTCCCGCACGACCATGCCGAGGGCCGAGGCCACCCGGTGGGCCGCCGCGACGGCCCGCAGCTCGCCCGGGACGACGAGCAGTCCGAGGTCGAGCTGGGCCAGGGCCTCGGTGGCCGCCTCGTCGGTCCCGCGAGGCAGGTCGACCACGACGACCCCGCCGCGCCGGCGAGCGGCGGCGAGCACGGACCGCACGGCCTCGGGCGGCACCGGCGCCGCGGGCTCCCTGCCCCAGCTGAGCACCCGGACACCGCGCACGGCGGGCAGGGACTCCTCCAGGGCGCCGCCGGCCAGCCGTCCCTTCGAGGCGGCGAAGTCGGGCCAGCGTCTGCCGTCCTCGCGCTCGCCGCCGAGCAACACGTCGAGGCCCCCACCCAGCGGATCGCCGTCCACGAGCAGGGTGCGTCGGCCGGTCCGCGCGGCGGACAGGGCGAGACCGCAGGCCAGGGTGGAGGCGCCCGCGCCGCCCCGGCCACCGACGACCCCGACCGTCAGCGCCTGGCGCCCCACGCCCTCGGCCGCGTCGGCGATGCGGTCGACGAGGACGCTCTCGGCATCCGGCAGCCGCAGCACGCACTCCGCACCGACCTCGACGGCCAGCCGCCAGACCCCCGGATCGTCCTGCTCACGGCCGACGAGGACGACGCCCGGGCGACGCGCCGCCGCCCGGCAGCGGGCCGCGGCGTCGTCACCGACCAGGACGAGCGGCGGATCGGTCCAACTCCCCCGCCGCTCCGGCACGATGTGGTGCACCTCGGGCTCCACTCCGGCCGCCGCGCACAGCCGGAGGAGGTCGTCGAGGAGCGCGAGGTCCTCGGTGACGATCAGCGGCCCGGGACGGCGCGACTCGCCCGTCGCCCCACCCGGGGCCGCGGCACTCACCGCTGCACTCCCCCCGGCCCTCCCCGCAGTCCTCGCCGCACTCCCGGCCCCGGAAGTCCTCGTTCCCTCCACGGCGCACACCCCTCTCGTGATTCCTGCCATCCGCGAACTTCGCGTCAGGAATCACCGTGAGGCCGTACCGGAAATCTCGGAGATCTCACCGAAAAACTGTGGATAACCGAGGGTCTGTGAATATCTACGCCACCCCTCCGAGGACTCCCCGGAGCGCAGCCTGTCGATTACTCTGAGTGATGAATCGAGCCGTCGACAGCAGGCCGGCCGGAGCACGGCCGAGGCGTACGGAGAGAGGAGTCAGCGATGACACGGAGGGCCAAAACGGCTCCGGACATGCGACGACCCCCGCCGGGGGGGAGAGCGGGGGTCGTCTTTCCGGCCGACTCGGGGGGGGAGGAGCCGGACCGGGTTAGCACGGTCGCGAACGATCCGTGACTTCCATGGTGTACCCGAGAGCCTTCTCAGGCAAACCCACGCGCCCCAGCGTACGCCGAATGGCGGGCACCTATGCTCTGGCTTGTGGAAAACCACTCCCTGCCGCGCACAGCCGCCTTCTTTGACCTGGACAAGACGGTCATTGCGAAGTCCTCGACGCTGACCTTCAGCAAGTCCTTCTACCGGGGCGGGCTGATCAGCCGTCGCGCCGCCCTGCGGACGGCGTACATCCAGTTCGTGTTCCTGGTGGGCGGAGCCGATCACGACCAGATGGAGCGGATGCGCGAATATCTTTCCGCGCTCTGCAAAGGCTGGAACGTCGCCCAGGTCAAGGAGCTCGTCGCCGAGACCCTGCACGACCTGATCGACCCGATCATCTACGACGAGGCCGCCTCCCTCATCGAGGAGCACCACGCCGCCGGCCGCGACGTCGTGATCGTCTCCACGTCCGGCGCCGAGGTCGTCGAGCCGATCGGCGAGATGCTCGGAGCCGACCGCGTCGTCGCCACCCGGATGGTGGTCGGCGAGGACGGCTGCTTCACCGGTGAGGTGGAGTACTACGCCTACGGGCCGACGAAGGCCGAGGCCGTCCGGGAGCTCGCGGAGTCGGAGGGGTACGACCTGTCCCGCTGCTACGCCTACAGCGACTCCGCGACCGACATCCCCATGCTGGAGGCCGTCGGCCACCCGTTCGCCGTCAATCCCGACCGGACCCTGCGCCGCGAGGCCGTCACCCGCGAATGGCCGGTGCTCTCGTTCGAGAAGCCGGTGCGCCTCAAGCAGCGGCTGCCGGAATTCCGGATGCCGCCCCGCCCCGCACTCGTCGCCGCCGCGGCCGTGGGCGCGGCAGCGGCGACGGCCGGACTCGTCTGGTACGCCTCCCGGCGCCGCCAGGCCGCGCTCGCCCATCGCCTTGCCGGTGACTTTGCCCGAATTTGAGCAATGAGCAAAGAAGCGGAGCCAGCACTTTCGCTTCCCCGCCGACAGGAGTAGAAAGGAATCAGGCCCGCGAGACCGAGGACATCCGAGAGGATCACCTGTTGAGCATGAAGGCCCCACGGACCTAGCACAGAAACCGAGCACCCACGCGACGTCGACCCGTCGATTACGGGCCAGCCGCACCAGGCCAAGGGCAAAGTTCCCGGCCTGATGGGCACTTATCGAGGACGCATGGTAACTGGGTAGACGTGCCAGCGGCGGTACCAGACCTGGTGCCGCCGCAACCCGTTTCCGGCCCGGATCCGGATCGCAAACTGATCCGGCGCCGGAAACGGCCCTTGCCGGTCAGGCCGCGCCGCGCTGGAGCGCCTCGCAGACGGCCGTCGACTCCCGGACCCCCAGCTCGACCGAGCGGCCGCAGTGCGCGATCCAGCCGCCCACACCCTCCGGGGTTCCCGAGAGGTACCCCTCGAACGCGGCGAGGTACGCCGTCGACCCCTGCTCGGCGTGGCCGACCTCGGCCGGGCAGATCGCCTTGGGGTCCAGGCCGCTGCCGATCAGCACGATCCGCTCCGCCGCCCGCGCGACCAGGCCGTTGTACGAGGTGAAGGGGCGCAGGGCGAGGAGCTCGCCGTGCACGATCGCGGCCGTCACGAGCGCCGGGGCCTCGCCGCCCGCGACGATCAGCTCCGCGAGCCCGTCGAGACGGCCTGCCACCTCGGAGGGCGACGGCAGCGGGGCGTGGACGAGGGGTTCGTCGACCGTCTCGCCGTCCAGCCGGGGACGCCCGACCGAATCGCCGACCGTTCCGGAGCCGGCCGTGGCCGCGGAGCCACCCGGGATTCCCGCGTCGCCCGAGGCGACCAGATGGAGGCGGGCCAGCACCCGCATGGGCGACTGACGCCAGATGGAGAGGAGCTGCCCGGCCTCCGCGCCCAGGCGCAGGGCGGCGCCGACCGTGCGGGCCTCGGCGTCGGCGCTGAAGTCGGTGCGCCGCCGGACCTCTTCCAGGGCCCAGTCGGCACCGGAGAGGGCGGCCGAGCCGCGCGCGCCGCGCAGCGCGGCCTCGGAGGAGATCTCGTTGCTGCGACGGCGCATCACACGGTGGCCGTAGACCCGGTCGACGGCCTTGCGTACGGAGTCCACCGCGTCGGCGACGCCCGGCAGGGAGCCGAGGGCGGCCAAGGGGTCAGAGGCGTGCGTACTCATAAGTAGGGAGGCTACGCGCCCCGGCGGCCCGCCCCACGTTGGAGTGGTCTTCTTCACGCACCTTGACCACGCCACGCATCCATGCCACTACGCTAGGTGAACATGAAGATCGCTTTCGTGGGGAAGGGCGGCAGCGGCAAGACCACGCTGTCCTCGCTCTTCATCCGCCACCTCGCCGCCACCGAGTCCCCGGTCGTCGCCGTCGACGCCGACATCAACCAGCACCTGGGCGCCGCGCTCGGAATGCCCGAGCACGAGGCCGCCGCGATGCCCGCGATGGGCGCGCACCTGCCGCTCATCAAGGATTACCTGCGGGGCTCGAACCCGCGGATCGTCTCCGCCGACACGATGATCAAGACGACGCCGCCCGGGGAGGGTTCACGGCTGCTGCGGGTCCGCGAGGACAACCCGGTCTACGAGGCCTGCGCGCGCACGGTCGGGCTCGACGACGGCGACATCCGACTGATGGCGACCGGCCCCTTCACGGAGTCGGACCTCGGGGTGTCCTGCTACCACTCGAAGGTCGGCGCGGTGGAGCTCTGCCTCAACCACCTGGTCGACGGGGCCGACGAGTACGTGGTCGTCGACATGACGGCAGGCTCGGACTCCTTCGCGTCCGGTCTCTTCACCCGCTTCGACATGACCTTCCTCGTCGCGGAGCCGACCCGCAAGGGCGTCTCGGTCTACCGCCAGTACAAGGAGTACGCACGGGACTTCGGCGTCGCGCTCAAGGTCGTCGGGAACAAGGTGCAGGGCCAGGACGACCTCGACTTCCTGCGCGCGGAGGTCGGCGACGACCTGCTGGTGACGGTGGGCCACTCGGACTGGGTCCGTGCGATGGAGAAGGGCCGCCCGCCCCGCTTCGAGCTCCTGGAGGCGGAGAACCGCATGTCGCTCCAGGCCCTCCAGGACGCGGCCGACGACTCGTACGCCCACCGCGACTGGGACCGCTACACGCGCCAGATGGTCCACTTCCACCTGCGCAACGCGGAGAGCTGGGGCAACGCCAAGACCGGGGCCGACCTGGCGGCGCAGGTCGACCCCGAATTCGTCCTCGGCGAACCCCTGGCCGTGGCGCGGCTGGGCTGACGCCCCTGGACCGGCGCCGAGCGCGCGAGGGACGCAAAGACGAAGAGGCCCGGGGCCGGCCTGGCGGCGCAGGTCGACCCCGGGTTCAGGTGGTGCGAAGGGCTCAGCGTCGCTCGGCCTGCTTGGCGCCGGTCGCCGGGGCGCCCGCCGGGGCGGGCGGCTGGGCGGCCAGGAAGCTCTGCCAGCCGCCCTGCGGGGCCTCGCCCACCTTGAGGGTGCGCATCTTGGCGACGACATCGGGGTCCTGGGCGTCGAGCCAGTCGGCGAGCTGGCGGAAGGACACGCACTTGACGTCCTTCTGCACGCAGACCGTCGCGATGGTCTCCTCGATGGCACGCATGTACGTGCCGCCGTTCCAGGACTCGAAGTGGTTGCCGATGATCAGGGGCGCGCGGTTGCCCCGGTAGGAGCGCTCGAAGGCCTGCACCAGGCCGTCCCGCATCTGGTCGCCCCAGTACGCGTGCTGCGAGGGATCGCCCTGGGTCGTGCCGGGGGACTGGTTGACGAGGAAGTTGTAGTCCATGGAGAGCGTCTGGAAGGCGCGGCCCGGGACCGGCACCAGCTGCATCGACAGGTCCCAGAGGCCCAGGTCCTTCTTGGGCCAGATCTGGTCGTTGACACCGCTCGTGTCATAGCGGAAGCCCATCTGCGCCGCCGCCTGGACGAAGTTCGTCCGCCCCTCCAGGCAGGGGGTACGGGCGCCGACGAGCTCCTTGTCGTAGTCGAAGGGGAGCGGCTGCTCCGCGCGCAGCCCGGCGTTCGTCTTCCAGTTCTTGACGAAGGACTTGGCCTGGTTGATCTCGCTCTTCCACTCCTCCGGCGACCAGTTGCCGACGCCGGACTCCTTCCCGCAGAAGTGGCCGTTGAAGTGGGTGCCGATCTCGTTGCCCTCCAGCCACGCCGCACGCAGTTCGCGGACGGTGGCGCGGATCCCCTCGACGTCGTTGAAGCCGATGTCGGAGCGTCCCGCGTTGTGCTGCGGGGGGTCGTAGAGCTTCCGCTTCTCCTCGGGCAGCAGGTACACGCCGCTCAGGAAGTACGTCATGGACGCGTCGTACTTCCTGCCGACCGAGCGGAAGTGCGAGAACAGCTTCTGGCTGTCCTCGCCCGCGCCGTCCCACGAGAAGACCACGAACTGCGGCGGGGTCTCCCCCGGCTTGAGCCGCTGCCAGACCGGCTGGTGGGGCTGGGCGCCGGTGGAGGCCGTGGAACCGTCGCCGATCAGGCGGACCGCGTTCGGCGGAGCGGCGGCCGGGGCCTTCTTGGCGCCCGCGCCACCCGGCGAGGCCGACGGGCTGCCACCGTCGGAGCCCGAGCAGCCGGCGAGGCCGGTGATCAGGGCGACCGCGAGGGCACCGGCGGCGAGCGCCCTCTTCCGGACGGCCTTGTGGACTGCGGTCCTTCTCCCGGCGGCTGGCATCCGCCCACCTCTCCTCAGACACGTGTTCCGTACGAGCGGCATCCCGTACGAGCGGCGTCAACGTCGCACCACACCTGCCGGGGAGATGAAACGACAAGCGGCAATCCGTTCGTCTATCACCGGAACCGGTGAATCGTTGCCCTGTTTGCCCCGAAAATAATGCCGGAGACTTTACTCTCCATTACGATCCATTTACCGAGCGTTGATCCTCCCCATCCCGAGGGTCCAGCCGGAATCCCGCCGCTGCACGCCGTGACCCACGGCCGCGCCCCCACGTTCGTCCCGCACGAGCCGCGACCGCGCCGCCCCGGAGGAGACGGGAACATGACTCTCTACGCCCCTGCCCGCAAGACCACCCACCACAAGACCGACCGGCCCCGGGCCCAGCGGCCCCACGGCCCGCCGAGCGGACCGCGCCGCTTCCGCATCGCCGGCGCGGACCTGTCCGCCTCGGTCGCCGTCTTCCTGATCGCCCTGCCGCTCTCGCTCGGCATCGCGCTCGCCACCGGAGCGCCGCTCCAGTCGGGCCTGGTCGCCGCCGCCGTCGGCGGCATCGTCGCCGGCCGGTTCGGCGGCTCCCCGCTCCAGGTGAGCGGGCCCGCCGCCGGTCTCACCGTGGTGACCGCCGAGCTCATCCAGCGATACGGCTGGCGCACCACCTGCGCCATCACCGTCCTTGCCGGACTCGCCCAACTCGGCCTGTCCGCCCTGCGCGTGGCCCGATCCGCGCTCGCCGTCTCGCCCGCGATCGTGCACGGCATGGTGGCCGGCATCGGCGTCACCATCGCCCTCGCCCAGCTCCACATCGTGCTCGGCGGCACCCCGCAGAGCTCCGCCGTGGACAACGTCCTCGGCCTACCCGCCCAGTTGGCGGACATCCACCCGTCCGCGCTCGCCATCAGCGCCCTCACCGTGACCGTCCTGCTGTCCTGGCCGAAGCTTCCGGGCCGGGCCGGCCGGCTCGTACGGAGAGTCCCCGCCGCGCTCGTCGCGGTGGCCGGGGCGACGGCGGCGGCCGTCGCCGCCGGGCTCTCCGTGCCCCGCGTCGACCTGCCCTCCTGGAGCAGTCACGCGCTGCCCGGTCTGCCCGAGGGGCCGGTCCTCGGCATCGCCGCCGGGGTGCTCACGATCACGCTGGTGACGAGCGTGCAGTCGCTGCTCTCCGCCGTCGCCGTCGACAAGCTCGTCGCCGCCCGCGGGGACCGCAGCGGGAGCGTCCCGCGCTCCCACCTCGACCGTGAGCTCGCCGGACAGGGCGCGGCCAACATGGTCTCCGGGGCGCTCGGCGGACTGCCGGTCGCGGGGGTCGCGGTCCGCAGCGTCGCCAACGTCTCGGCGGGAGCGGTGAGCCGGACCTCCACCATGCTCCACGGCCTGTGGATCGTGCTGGCGGCCCTGCTGCTCGTCCCCGCGCTCGACCTGATCCCGCTGGCAGCACTCGCCGCGCTCGTCATGGTGGTCGGCATCCAGATGGTCAGCATCACCCACATCCGTACGGTCACCCGGCACCGCGAGGTCGTCGTGTACGCGGTGACGACGGCCGGTGTCGTCCTCGTCGGCATCCTCGAAGGCGTCGCCCTCGGCATCGCCGTGGCGATCGCCGTCGCGCTGCACCGGCTGGCCCGCACACGGATCAGCCGCGAGGAGCGCGACGGGAACCAGCTGCTGCGCGTACGGGGCCAGCTGACCTTCCTCGCCGTCCCCCGGCTGAGCCGAGCCCTGCACCAATTGCCCCAGGGATCCCACGTGGTGGTCGAGCTGGACGGGTCCTTCATGGACCACGCCGCCTACGAGACGCTGAGCGAGTGGACGACCGGGCACATCGCCCACGGCGGGACGGTCGAGACGACCGGTCCGTCCGGCGCCCGGATCGCCGAACCCTCCCCCGCCGCGGCCTCCGACGCGGCCGCGCCCACCTGCTGCCGCCCCTGGACCCCGTGGCACAACCACCAGTGCGGGGAGCTGCCGGCCGACGGCCCCACCGCCTCCCGGGAAGGATCCGAAGGACCCGACACGCCCGCGGAGCCCGCCGAGGCCCGGCGGACCTCGGGGCTGCACCTGGCCAGCGGCATCGGCAAGTTCCAGCGGAACACCGCCCCGCTCGTCCGGGACGAGCTCGCCCGGCTCGCCCGCGAGGGCCAGCGCCCGTCACAGCTCTTCCTGACCTGCGCGGACTCCCGCCTGGTCACGAGCATGATCACCTCCAGCGGCCCGGGCGACCTCTTCACCGTGCGCAACGTCGGCAATCTCGTCCCCCTCCCCGGCGAGGAGAGCGGGGACGACTCGGTGGCGGCGGCGATCGAGTACGCGGTGGACGTGCTCCAGGTCGCGTCGATCACCGTGTGCGGCCACTCCGGCTGCGGCGCGATGCAGGCCCTGCTGGGCAGCGGCCCGGACGACCTGGCGGTGCCGCGGACCCCGCTGCGGCGCTGGCTGCGGCACGGCCGGCCGAGCCTGGAGCGGATGGCGAGCCGTCGCCACGCCTGGGCCCGGATCTCCGGCCGGCTGCCGGCCGACGCGGTCGAGCAGCTCTGCCTGACCAACGTGGTCCAGCAGCTGGAGCACCTCAGGGCGTACGAGTCGGTGGCGCGCCGACTGGCCGAGGGCAGCCTCACGCTGCACGGCGTGTACTTCCACGTGGGCGAGGCGCAGGCGTACCTGCTCTCCGGCACGGACGAGGTGCACAGCTACGACGACGTCTTCACCCGGGTCATGCCGACGGCCCTCGCAGAGGCGGACGGCAGGGAGACGCAGGCCGGAGAAGCGGACGTCAGGGAGACGGCGCGCGCGTCCTGAACCATCCGGTGTCCCCGTCCGTGAGACTGTGTGGCCCCTTCTCCCCCCGCTCTGGAGCAAGGGGCCACACCACGTCAAGTCACTCACAGGTCTAAACCAATTCCCTGGAGACTCTTGTCACCCGGGCATCTGACTGATGAGGTATGACGCGGGACACATACGCACAGAGGACGCCCTGGGAAAGGGAGATGTCGTGAGCAACGAATCCTTGGCCAACCTGCTCAAGGAAGAGCGGCGGTTCGCACCGCCCGCCGAGCTGGCCGCGGACGCCAATGTGACGGCGGAGGCGTACGAGCAGGCCAAGGCGGACAGGCTGGGCTTCTGGGCCGAGCAGGCCAAGCGCCTGACCTGGGCCACCGAGCCGACCGAGACGCTCGACTGGTCGAACCCGCCGTTCGCCAAGTGGTTCGCGGACGGCGAGCTGAACGTGGCGTACAACTGCGTCGACCGTCATGTCGAGGCCGGCAACGGCGACCGCGTCGCCATCCACTTCGAGGGCGAGCCGGGCGACAGCCGCGCCATCACCTACGCCGAGCTCAAGGACGAGGTCTCCAAGGCGGCCAACGCCCTGACCGAGCTGGGCGTCCGCAAGGGCGACCGGGTCGCCGTCTACCTGCCGATGATCCCCGAGGCGGCCATCACGATGCTGGCCTGCGCCCGCGTCGGCGCCGCCCACTCGGTGGTCTTCGGCGGCTTCTCGGCCGACGCCGTCGCCTCCCGCATCCAGGACGCCGACGCCAAGCTGGTCGTGACCGCCGACGGCGGCTACCGCCGCGGCAAGCCGAGCGCCCTGAAGCCGGCCATCGACGAGGCCGTCGCCAAGTGCCCGCAGGTCGAGCACGTCCTCGTGGTCCGCCGTACGGGCCAGGACACCGCCTTCACCGAGGGCCGCGACGTGTGGTGGGACGACATCGTCGCCCGCCAGTCCGCGGAGCACACCCCGGAGGCCTTCGATGCGGAGCACCCGCTCTTCATCCTCTACACCTCCGGCACCACGGGTAAGCCGAAGGGCATCCTGCACACCTCCGGCGGCTACCTCACCCAGGCCGCGTACACGCACCACGCCGTCTTCGACCTGAAGCCGGAGACCGACGTCTACTGGTGCACCGCCGACATCGGCTGGGTCACCGGGCACTCGTACATCGTCTACGGCCCGCTGGCCAACGGCGCGACGCAGGTCATGTACGAGGGCACCCCGGACACCCCGCACCAGGGGCGGTTCTGGGAGATCGTGCAGAAGTACGGCGTCACGATCCTCTACACGGCGCCCACCGCGATCCGCACGTTCATGAAGTGGGGCGACGACATCCCCGCGAAGTTCGACCTGTCCAGCCTCCGGGTCCTTGGCTCGGTCGGCGAGCCGATCAACCCCGAGGCCTGGGTCTGGTACCGCGAGCACATCGGCGCGAACAAGACCCCGATCGTGGACACCTGGTGGCAGACCGAGACCGGCGCGATGATGATCTCGCCGCTGCCGGGCGTCACCGAGACCAAGCCGGGCTCCGCCCAGCGCCCGCTGCCCGGCATCGCCGCGACCGTCGTCGACGACGAGGCGAACGAGGTGCCGAACGGCGGCGGCGGCTACCTGGTCCTCACCGAGCCGTGGCCGTCGATGCTCCGCACGATCTGGGGCGACGACCAGCGGTACATCGACACGTACTGGTCCCGCTTCGAGGGCAAGTACTTCGCCGGTGACGGTGCCAAGAAGGACGAGGACGGCGACATCTGGCTGCTCGGCCGGGTCGACGACGTCATGCTCGTCTCGGGCCACAACATCTCGACCACCGAGGTCGAGTCGGCGCTCGTCTCGCACCCGTCCGTGGCCGAGGCGGCCGTCGTCGGCGCCGCCGACGAGACGACCGGCCAGGCCATCGTCGCCTTCGTCATCCTGCGCGGCTCGGCGACCGAGGACGAGAACCTCGTCGCCGACCTGCGCAACCACGTCGGCGCGACCCTCGGCCCGATCGCCAAGCCGAAGCGGATCCTGCCGGTCGCGGAGCTGCCGAAGACCCGCTCGGGCAAGATCATGCGCCGTCTGCTGCGCGACGTGGCGGAGAACCGGGAGCTGGGCGACGTCACGACGCTCACCGACTCCTCGGTCATGTCGCTGATCCAGACCCAGCTGCCGACCTCCTCCAGCGAGGACTGATCAAAGGCTGATCAAGGGCTGATCGAGGACCGATCAGCGACAGCCGCCGTACGACACGGAACGCCCGTCCCGAGCCTTCGGGGCGGGCGTTCCGCATGCCGGGCCGGACCTGCCCTCGATGGGACGAAAGCCGCGAACATCCATAAAGTGAATCCCGAAAGTGAATCCCGCCGGACACACCCTCCGCTCGTTAGGTAAAGTAAGGATCGCGTCAGGAACGCGTCAGAAAGACCTAGGTGAGCCGGGAAGTCTGGTCGGCATGTGCTTTGCCCTGCCTGCCCGACGGAGGATTCCCACGTGTCTGCGCCCACCGACCGAAAGTTCCTCGGCCGGCTCTCCCTGCCCGAGCGGCGGTACCTGACCGACGCCCTGCGCACCGAGACCGTCGGCGGCGTACTGCTCCTCCTCGCCGCCGTCGCCGCCCTCGTCTGGGCCAACAGCCCCGCGGCGGACAGCTACAAGTCCGTGCAGGACTTCCACATCGGTCCCGCCGCCCTCGGCCTCGACCTGTCGATCCAGCACTGGGCGGCCGACGGCCTCCTCGCGATCTTCTTCTTCGTCGCCGGCATCGAGCTCAAGCGCGAGCTCGTCGCGGGCGAGCTGCGCGACCCCAAGGCCGCCGCGCTCCCCGTCATCGCCGCGATCTGCGGCATGGCCGCGCCCGCCCTCGTCTACGCCCTGGTCAACACCCTCGGCAACGGCTCGATGGACGGCTGGGCCGTGCCCACCGCGACCGACATCGCCTTCGCGCTCGCCGTCCTCGCCGTCATCGGCACCTCGCTGCCGTCCGCGCTGCGCGCCTTCCTGCTCACCCTCGCCGTCGTCGACGACCTCTTCGCGATCCTGATCATCGCGATCTTCTTCACCAGCGACCTGAACTTCGCCGCGCTCGGCGGCGCCTTCGCCGGACTCGTCGTCTTCTGGCTGCTCCTCCGCAAGGACGTCCGCGGCTGGTACGTGTACGTCCCGCTGGCCCTCGTCATCTGGGCCCTCATGTACAACAGCGGCGTCCACGCCACCATCGCCGGCGTCGCGATGGGCCTGATGCTGCGCTGCACCACCCGCGAGGGCGAGAAGCACTCCCCCGGCGAGCACATCGAGCACCTCGTACGCCCGCTCTCGGCCGGCCTCGCCGTCCCGCTGTTCGCGCTCTTCTCCGCCGGCGTCAGCGTCTCCGGCGGGGCGATCGGGGACGTCTTCACGCAGCCGGTCACCCTCGGCGTCGTCCTCGGCCTCGTCGTCGGCAAGGCCATCGGCATCTTCGGCGGCACCTGGCTCGCCGCCCGCTTCACCAGGGCCGAACTCAACCCCGACCTGACCTGGCCGGACGTCTTCGCCGTCGCCTCCCTCGCCGGCATCGGCTTCACCGTCTCGCTGCTCATCGGCGAGCTCGCCTTCGCCGGCGACGACACCCTCACCGACGAGGTGAAGGCCGCCGTCCTCATCGGCTCGCTCATCGCGGCCGTCTTCGCCTCCGTCCTGCTGAAGCTCCGGGTCAGGAAGTACCGGGCGCTCATCGCCGACGAGGAGCGCGACGACGACGAGGACGGCATCCCCGACATCTACGAGGAGGGCGACCCGGCGTACCACGTACGCATGGCGGAGATCTACGAGAAGAAGGCCGCCGAGCACCGCGAGCTCGCCCAAGCGGCGGGGGCATCGCGCGACGACGCCGACCGTCCGGCATGATCTGAGTCGGACCGTGGAAGAGGACTCGCACCGTGTGGAGAGCCTCGGACCGCAGAAGAGAAGAGGGAGCAGCGATGAGCGACCCGTTCGACGGCACCGAGCGCAGCCTCGGCCAGCTGGTCGCCTCGGCGACCGCCGAGATGTCCGCGCTGGTGCACGACGAGATCGCCCTGGCCAAGGCCGAGGTCAAGCAGGACGTCAAGCGCGGCGCGATCGGCAGTGCCGCGGGCATCGCCGCCGGCGTCGTGCTGCTGTTCTCGCTGCCGATGCTGAGCTTCGCGCTCGCGTACGCCATCAACACCTGGACCGGCGGGCACAACGGCGACGGGGGCTGGAACCTCGTCTGGTGCTTCCTCCTCTCCTTCGCGGCGAACGTGCTGCTCGCGTGCCTCCTCGGCTTCGTGGCGTACGCCAAGTTCCGCAAGGTGAAGCCGCCGGAGAAGTCCATCGCCTCCGCGAAGAAGACGGCCGCCGTGATCGCCACGGTGAAGCCGCACCCGCGCCCGGAGGCGGCCAAGGCACTGGACAAGGCCTCCGCTGTGGCACGCTCGTCCGTATGACCCTCCCCGAGAGCAGCAACGGCAACGGCGGGCCCGTCCGGCTCGACGGGCCGTGGACCCATCGCGACGTGGCCGCCAACGGCGCCCGCTTCCACATCGCCGAGATGGGCGACGGCCCGCTGGTGCTGCTCCTGCACGGCTTCCCGCAGTTCTGGTGGACCTGGCGCCACCAGCTGCCGGCCCTCGCCGAGGCGGGGTTCCGGGCCGTCGCGATGGACCTGCGCGGGGTGGGCGGCAGCGACCGCACACCCCGGGGTTACGACCCCGCCAACCTGGCCCTCGACATCACCGGCGTCATCCGCTCCCTCGGGGAACCGGACGCGGCGCTCGTCGGGCACGACCTGGGCGGCTACCTCGCCTGGACGGCGGCCGTGATGCGGCCCAAGCTGGTGCGCCGCCTGGCCGTCTCCTCGATGCCGCACCCGCGCCGCTGGCGCTCGGCGATGCTCGGCGACTTCGCGCAGTCGCGGGCCGGCTCGCACATCTGGGGCTTCCAGCGGCCGTGGCTGCCGGAGCGTCAGCTCGTCGCGGACGACGCGGCGCTCGTCGGGGAGCTGATCCACGACTGGTCGGGGCCGCGCCCCGCCGACGACGAGGCCGTCGAGGTGTACCGGCGGGCGATGCTGGTCCCGTCGACGGCGCACTGCTCGATCGAGCCGTACCGCTGGATGGTGCGGTCCCTGGCCCGCCCGGACGGCATCCAGTTCAACCGGCGCATGAAGCGGCCCGTACGGGTACCGACGCTGCACCTCCACGGCTCCCTCGACCCGGTGATGCGGACCCGCAGCGCGGCCGGTTCGGGCGAGTACGTGGAAGCGCCGTACCGCTGGCGGCTCTTCGACGGTCTCGGCCACTTCCCGCACGAGGAGGACCCGGTGGCCTTCTCCACGGAGCTCGTCAACTGGCTGAAGGACCCCGAGCCCGACCGCTGACGCACCGTCCGAACAGCTTTCCGGCCACGCTTCTGACGCGGGGACAGACGCACAGGCATCCGTCGAACGGCCATGTGCCCGGCGCATACTCCAATTGGCGGGCCCCCGGGCGGTTACCGACCTTGGGGCACGGGCAGACGTCGGGGTATGGGCTGGACGCACGACTACGGTGACACAGCACGCAACCGCCGCTCGGCCGCTGGGCCGGGCTCCCGAGAAAGGGGGGGCCCGCAGGACCAGGGCCACGCGTACGCCGTGCCAGAGGTAGGGATCTCACGCATTCTGCGCCGCCGGGCGCGGTGGGTCTCGGCCCGGCTCCGGCATCCACGCGACACCCCCTAGGGGGTAACGCCCCGAAGGGGTACCGCCCCGGGGAGGCGCGCCGCTACAGCGCGCAGCCCTGGGTGTCGACCTCCTGGACGGCGGTCCGGCCGCGCTCGATGTCCTCGCGGATCTCGTCGACCGTCAGGGCGTAGCCCGTGTTCGTGTCGTCGAGGGAGCGGGCGAAGATCACGCCGGACACCTCGCCGTCCTCGGTGAGGAGCGGACCGCCGGAGTTGCCCTGGCGCACCGTCGCGTACAGCGAGTACACGTCCCTGCGCACCTCGTCCCGCTGGTAGATGTCGGGTCCCTTGGCGCTGATACGGCCCCGCACACGAGCCGAGCGCACGTCGTACGAGCCGTTCTCCGGGAAGCCCGCGATGATCGCTCCGTCGCCGCTGCGGGCGTCCTGCTCGGTGAAGTTCAGCGGCTGCGCCTTGAGGTCCGGCACGTCCAGGACGGCGATGTCGCGCTGCCAGTCGTAGAGGACGACCTTGGCGTCGTAGAGCTTGCCCTCGCCGCCTATCTGGACGGTCGGCTCCTCGACCCCGCCGACGACGTGGGCGTTGGTCATGACCCGGCGGTCGGCGAAGACGAAGCCGGTGCCCTCGAAGACCTTGCCGCAGCTCTGCGCGGTGCCGACGACCTTCACGATGGAGCGCTGGGCTCGGTCGGCGACCGGGCTGTCGGCGAGATCCGGGTCGGGCGGGGTGACCTGGGTGATCGGTTCGTCGGCGAAGGGGCTGAAGACCGGCGGGAAGCCGCTGCGGGCCAGCATGGAGCTGAAGTCGTCGAACCAGCGGGACGCCTGATCCGGCATCACCTGCTCCACCCCGAGCAGCACCTTGGAGTTCCGCACCTCCTTGCCCACGGTGGGCAGCGAGGTCCGGGCCAGGGCCGAGCCGATCAGCCAGGCCACGAGCAGCATCGCGACGACGTTCACCAGCGCGCCGCCGGTGGCGTCCAGGGCACGCACCGGTGACCAGGTGATGTGCCGGCGGAGCTTGTTGCCGAGGTGGGTGGTGAACGCCTGGCCGACCGAGGCGCAGACGATGACCACCATCACGAAGACGACCGTCGCCGTGGTCGAGACCTCGCTGTTGTCTGTCAGCTGGTCCCAGAGGATCGGGAGCAGCAGAACCGCGACGAGACCGCCGCCGAGGAACCCGACCACCGACAGGATGCCGACCACGAATCCCTGGCGATATCCGATGACGGCGAACCACACGGCGGCGAGCAGCAACAAGATGTCCAGCACGTTCACCGTCGATAGCCTCGCAAATTCGTTTCGGTCGCCCGGGGTCAGCCTGTCATGAGCGCCAGTCGAGCGGGACCTGCTTGGCCCGGTCCCAGGGACGCTCCCAGCCTGCGAAGTGCAGTAGCCGGTCGATCACTCCGGCCGTAAAACCCCAGACCAGAGCGGACTCGACCAGGAAGCCGGGGCCCCGGTGGCCGCTCGGGTGGACGGTCGTCGCGCGGTTCGCGGGATCCGTGAGATCCGCCACGGGCACGGTGAAGACGCGGGCGGTCTCGCCGGGGTCGACGACCCCGACCGGGCTCGGGGTGCGCCACCAGCCGAGGACGGGGGTGACGACGAAGCCGCTGACCGGGATGTAGAGCTGCGGCAGCACGCCGAAGATCTGGACGCCCGCCGGATCGAGCCCGGTCTCCTCCTGGGCCTCCCGCAGGGCGGCGCGCAGCAGCCCGCCGTCCGCCGGGTCGCCGTCCTCGGGGTCGAGGGCGCCGCCCGGGAAGGAGGGCTGCCCGGCGTGCGAGCGGAGGCTGCCGGCGCGCTCCATGAGCAGCAGCTCGGGTCCGCGCTCGCCCTCGCCGAAGAGGACGAGGACGGCGGACTGGCGGCCGGCGCCGCTCTCGGGCGGCAGGAAGCGGCTCAGCTGCTCGGGCGCGACCGTGCGGGCGGCCCGGTCGACGGGGCCGAGCCAGCCGGGCAGCCCGTCCCTGTCGAGCAGACCGCCGGTACCGGGGGCTCGGGCCCCTTCGCCGTGCACGTGCTCGTCCTGGATGTCTTCGTCAGTGCGCGTCATAGGCACCCCGTGTTTCACAACGCGATCGATGGACGTGTTCGTTCCCCGCGGGCTCGGCCTTGCGGCGCGGCCTTGCGGCTCGGCCCGGTGGTTCGGCCCGGTGGTTCGGCCCGGTGGTTCGGCCCGGTGGTTCGGCTGCTCCGGCCTTGCGGGCGCGGCGTGGGCCCGGGCTCGGCCCGGCTCAGGCGCTCGGGCTCAGCCGCTCGCGCCCAGTGGGGGCGCGGGGCGGCCCGGGTAGCCGGGCGGCGGGTCGAGCCGCTGGCCGGGGAAACCGCCCATCTCGTACTTGAGCAGCTTCCTCGCCTTCTCCGGGTCCGTCTCGCCCTCGCCGTACGAGGGGCAGAGGTGGGTGATCGGGCAGGCGCCGCACGCGGGCTTGCGGGCGTGGCAGATCCGGCGGCCGTGGAAGATCACCCGGTGCGAGAGCATGGTCCACTCGCTCTTCGGGAAGATCTCGGCGATCTCCGCCTCGATCTTGACCGGGTCCTCCTGCTCGGTCCACTTCCAGCGCCTGACGAGGCGCATGAAGTGGGTGTCGACGGTGATGCCGGGGACCCCGAAGGCATTGCCCAGCACGACGAACGCGGTCTTCCGGCCGACGCCGGGGAGCTTGACGAGGTCCTCCAGGCGGCCGGGGACCTCTCCGCCGAATTCGTCCCTCAGAGCGGCGGCCAGGCCCATGATCGACCTGGTCTTGGCCCGGAAGAAGCCGGTCGGGCGGATCAGCTCCTCGACCTCCTCCGGCACGGCGGCGGCGAGGTCCTCGGGCGTGGGGTACTTCGCGAAGAGGGCGGGGGTGGTCTGGTTGACCCGCAGGTCGGTGGTCTGCGCGGAGAGGACCGTGGCGACGAGCAGCTCGAAGGGGTTCCGGAAGTCGAGCTCCGGATGGGCGTACGGGAAGACCTCGGCCAGTTCGCGGTTGATCTTCCGCGCCCGCCGGACCATCGCGAGCCGCGACTCGGGCTTTGCGGACCCGGCGACCTTGACCGGCGCGGCGACCTTGGCGGGCTTGGCCGGCTTGGAGACCTTGGCCGGCTTGGCGACCGCGACCGGCTTGGAGACCGCGACCGGCTTGGAGACCTTGGCGGCCTTGGCGGCCGCGACCGGCTCGACGGCCTTGGCCGACGGGACGGACTCGGCCGACCGGGACCTCTCAGCCTTCCGATTTGAGGCTTTCACCCGTTTCGACACGCCGTGTTCGCCCACAGCGGAATTACCTTCGGCCGACACTCTTTCAGCCCCCTTGGCCTGCGCTCTCACCGGCGAGTTGGACACCCGGCCAGCCTAGGGGCCACCACCGACATCCGCCCCGGGCATGGCCGATCGGACCCCAATCGGGCCCCTGCCGTACGCACGGGTAGCCAAGTGCGTCAAACTTGTTGTGATTGATCGCACTGTTTTGTGCGTCCGGCATCATGGGACCCAGGTCCTTTGAGCAGGTCGACAGTATGGAGAGAACTCGTGGACGACGTTCTGCGGCGCGCCCCGCTCTTCGCGGCGCTCGATGACGAGCAGGCCGCCGAGCTGCGCGCCTCGATGAGTGAGGCGACGCTCGCCCGTGGCGACGCGCTGTTCCACGAAGGCGACCCCGGTGACCGCCTTTACGTGGTCACCGAAGGCAAGGTGAAGCTGCACCGCACCTCCCCCGACGGCCGGGAGAACATGCTGGCGGTCCTCGGCCCCGGCGAGCTCATCGGTGAGCTGTCCCTCTTCGACCCGGGCCCGCGCACCGCGACCGCCACGGCGCTGACCGAGGTCAAGCTGCTCGGTCTCGGCCACGGCGACCTCCAGCCCTGGCTGAACGCCCGCCCGGAGGTGGCCACCGCGCTGCTCCGCGCGGTCGCCCGCCGGCTGCGCAAGACCAACGACCAGATGTCCGACCTGGTCTTCTCCGACGTGCCGGGCCGTGTCGCCCGCGCGCTCCTCGACCTGTCGCGCCGCTTCGGCGTGCAGTCGGAGGAGGGCATCCACGTCGTCCACGACCTCACCCAGGAGGAGCTGGCCCAGCTGGTCGGCGCCTCCCGCGAGACGGTCAACAAGGCGCTCGCCGACTTCGCCCAGCGCGGCTGGCTGCGCCTGGAGGCCCGCGCCGTGATCCTGCTGGACGTGGAGCGCCTCGCGAAGCGCTCGCGGTAAGCATCCTCGTACGCGAAAGGGCCGCCCCGGCCGACAGACCGGGGCGGCCCTTCTCGTACGCCTACGGGCTCGTCGTCAGCGCTTCGAGCCGTCCACGATCACCGGGGCCGAGCCGCCGTTCGCGCAGGGCACGGTGTAGATCGGGTTCTTCGCCGCGGCCTCCTTGAACGCGTCGATGCACTGGTTCATCAGGACCTTGTCCGTCAGCGAGTCGTTGAGGATCTTGTTGGCGCGGGCGATGCCCTCCGCCTCGATCCGGCGCCGGTCCGACTCGGCCTTGGCGGTACGGGCGGCCTCAAGGGCACGCTCGGTCGACTGCTGCTGCTGGATCTTGCGGTCGATCTGGCCCTGGAGCGAGTCCGAGGGCTTCACGTTCCGCAGGTTGACCGTGGTCACGTCGATGCCGCGCGGGACGAGACGCTCCTTGATCAGGGCGCCGATCTCGGCGTTGATCTTCTCGCGGTCGGAGGCGTAGCCCTGCTCGCTGGTGTAGCGGGCGAAGACGTTACGGACGATCTCCCGGCTGTCCGGGTAGACGAGGCGCTGCTGGATGGCGTCCTCGCTGCCCGCGAGCTTGTACAGCTCGACGGACTTGGCCGGGACGACGGCCCACTTCACCGTCACCTCGGCGTACATGACACCGCCCTGCGAGGAGCGGACCTCGACCACGTCCTTGTCGGAGAGGTTGAGGTCGACGGGGCGGGTGGAGAAGGTCGTGACGTCGGTGAACGGCGACTTCACGTGCATGCCCGAGGTCATGGGCGAGCCGACCTTGCCGAAGGCGACCGGCACACCGACCTCGTACGCGCTGATCACGTACGTCATGCTCACGATCAGCGAGAAGACACCGGCCAGGACCGCTCCGAGGGCGCCGAACTTCAGCCCCGTCGAGTCGTTGGCTCGGCCGACGAAAAAGAGCACCACTGCGGCGATGACCAGCAGGATGGCGATGACGAACACGGGCGTTCCCCCCGAAAGCTACGGCCAGAAGTAAACGGAGCGTAAAACACGGGGTCGGCGGGCCGCAGCGCCGGGGCCCACCTCGGAACAGGATCGTGACGACCGCGCCAAACCGGTCCACGCCGAACCGGTCCGCGCCGAACCGGTCCACGCCGAACCGGTCCGCGCTACTTCGATCCGCGGCTACATCGATCCGCGCTGTACCGGTCCGCGCTAGACCAGTCCGCGCTCCCGCAGGTACTCCAGCTGAGCCCGCACGGACAGCTCCGCCGCCGGCCACAGCGAGCGGTCCACGTCCGCGTACACGTGCGCCACGACCTCCGCCGCCGTCCGGTGGCCGCTCTCGACCGCCGTCTCGACCTGGGCGAGCCTGTTCGCCCGGTGCGCCAGATAGAACTCCACCGCCCCCTGCGCGTCCTCCAGGACCGGCCCGTGCCCCGGCAGGACCGTGTGCACCCCGTCGTCGACGGTGAGCGAGCGCAGCCGCCGCAGCGAGTCCAGGTAGTCGCCGAGCCGCCCGTCCGGATGCGCGACCATCGTCGTGCCGCGCCCCAGGATCGTGTCCCCCGTCAGGACCGCCCGGTCGGCGGGCAGATGGAAGGAGAGCGAGTCCGAGGTGTGCCCGGGCGTCGGGACGACCCGGACCTCCAGGCCGCCGACCTCCAGCACGTCCCCCGCGCCGAGCCCCTCGTCGCCGAGCCGCAGCGCCGGGTCCAGGGCCCGTACGGCGGTCCCGGTCAGCTCGGCGAAGAGGCCGGCCCCCTCCGCGTGGTCCGGGTGGCCATGGGTGAGCAGGGTGAGCGCGATCCGCTTGCCGAGCTTCTCGGCGGTCTCGACGACATGGCGCAGATGGCCCTCGTCGAGCGGGCCGGGGTCGACGACGACCGCGAGGTCCGAGCCGGGCTCGGAGAGCAGCCAGGTGTTCGTGCCGTCGAGGGTCATCGCGGACGGGTTCGGCGCGAGCACGTTCACGGCGCGGGCGGTCGCGGGCCCGGAGACGACGAGCCCGCGCGGCTGCCCGGGCAGGGCGGCGGCGTCGCTCATCGCGCACCCCCGGCCGGGATGATCTTGGTGAACTCCTCGTGCCCCGGCCAGCTCAGGACCAGCTCGTCGCCCTCCAGACGCGCCTGGGCGAGTACGGGGGTCAGATCCTGCTCCCCGGCCGCCTCCAGCGCCTCCGCGGCCGTCCCGTACGGCTCCAGGGCGCGCAGGGTCGAGATCGTCGGCGGCATCATCGTCAGCTCGCCCCGGTCGTAGCCGGCGGCGGCCTCCGCGGGGCGGATCCACACCGTGCGGTCGGCCTCCCCCGAGACGTCCCGGGTGCGCTGGCCGGCCGGGAGCGCGGCGACGAAGAACCACGTGTCGAAGCGCCGCTGCTCGAACTCCGGGGTGATCCAGCGGGCCCAGCCGCCGAGCAGGTCCGAGCGCAGGACGAGCCCGCGCCGGTCGAGGAAGTCGGCGAAGTGCAGCTCCCGGGTGACGAGCGCCTCGCGGTCCCGCTCCCAGTCCTCGCCGGTGGTGTCGCCGACCACGGTGTCCGCGGTCTCCCCGGCGAGCAGGACGCCCGCCTCCTCGAAGGTCTCGCGTACGGCGGCGCAGACCACGGCCTGCGCCTGCGCGGGGTCGTCGAGGCCGAGGCGCCCGGCCCACTCGGCGAGGGAGGGCCCCGCCCAGCGCACCGGCTGCTCGTCGCGCGGGTCGACGCCGCCACCGGGGTAGGCGTACGCACCGCCCGCGAAGGCCATCGAGGCGCGGCGGCGCAGCATGTGCACGTCGGGCCCCGCGGCCCCGTCCCGCAGGAGCAGCACGGTGGCGGCGCGCCGGGGGCTCACCGGGGTGAGCTCGCCCGCGGCGAGGGCGCGGATGCGGTCGGGCCATTCCGGCGGGTACCACTGACCGTTCGGCTGAGCATTCGACATGGGCGGATGCTATGCGCAAGCACCGAAATGCACGAGGGCCGGACGGTGTGAGGAAGGCGGCGGCGCGGCGGCGGGCGGACGCGCGAGAGCCGGCTCCCCCACCCACGGGGAAACCGGCTCTTCACGGACGAACGGCGCACACACCGCGCGACGAACGGCGCGCGACGGGCTGTCAGGCCTCGACGAGCTCCACCTGGACCTCGACCTCGACCGGCGCGTCGAGGGGCAGCACGGCCACGCCGACGGCGCTGCGCGCGTGCACGCCCTTGTCGCCGAGGACCGCGCCGAGCAGCTCGCTGGCGCCGTTGATGACGCCGGGCTGCCCGGTGAAGTCGGAGGCGGAGGCGACGAAGCCCACGACCTTCACGACCCGCTTGATCCGGTCCAGGTCACCGACGACCGACTTCACGGCCGCGAGGGCGTTCAGCGCGCAGGTGGCCGCGAGCTGCTTGGCCTCCTCGGCGGTGACCTCGTCGCCGACCTTGCCGGTCACCGAGAGCTTGCCCCCCACCATCGGGAGCTGGCCCGAGGTGTAGACGTACACGCCCGACTGCACGGCCGGCTGGTACGCGGCCAGCGGCGGCACGACCTCCGGCAGGGTCAGGCCGAGCTCGGCGAGCTTCGCCTCCACGGCCCCGCTCACGACTTGGCCCGCTTCAGGTAGGCCACGAGCTGCTCGGGGTTGTTCGGCCCGGGCACGACCTGGACGAGCTCCCAGCCGTCCTCGCCCCAGGTGTCCAGAATCTGCTTCGTCGCGTGCACCAGAAGCGGCACCGTGACGTACTCCCACTTGGTCATGGAGGCGACTGTATCCGCTGCCGCGGGGCGGCCTCCTGATTGGGCGCCGCCGCCAGTGGTTAGGCTCGACAGCGTGAGCAGGCTCCAGGTCGTCAGCGGAAAGGGCGGTACCGGTAAGACGACGGTCGCCGCCGCCCTCGCGCTCGCCCTCGCGACGGAGGGCAAACGCACCCTCCTCGTCGAGGTCGAAGGCAGACAGGGCATCGCACAGCTCTTCGAGACGGAAGCGCTTCCGTACGAGGAGCGCAAGATCGCCGTCGCGCCGGGCGGCGGCGAGGTGTACGCGCTGGCGATCGACGCCGAGCGCGCGCTCCTCGACTACCTCCAGATGTTCTACAAACTGGGCGGCGCGGGGCGGGCCCTGAAGAAGCTCGGGGCGATCGACTTCGCGACGACGATAGCCCCGGGCGTACGGGACGTCCTGCTGACCGGCAAGGCGTGCGAGGCGGTCAAGCGGCGCGAGAAGCACGGCGGCCACACCTACGACCACGTGGTCATGGACGCGCCGCCCACCGGCCGCATCACCCGCTTCCTCAACGTCAACGACGAGGTCGCGGGCCTGGCCAGGATCGGCCCGATACACAATCAGGCGCAGGCCGTCATGCGGGTCCTCAAGTCGCCCGAGACGGCGGTCCATCTGGTGACGCTCCTGGAGGAGATGCCGGTCCAGGAGACGGCGGACGGCATCGCGGAGCTCCGCGCGGCCGAACTGCCGGTGGGGCGCGTCGTGGTGAACATGGTCCGCCCGCACGTCCTCGACGAGGCGGCCGTACGGGCCGCCTCCGGCGACCACCGGGACGCGATCGCGCGGAGCCTGGCCTCCGTCGGCGTCACGGGCGGCACGCGGCTCGTCGAACCGCTCCTCGACCAGGCGGCCGAGCACGCCCGGCGCGTGGAGCTGGAGCGGGAGCAGCGCGCGGTCCTGGACGGCATCGGCGTGCCCGCGTACGAGCTGCCCTTCCTCGGGGACGGCGGGGACATCGCGGGGCTCTACCGGCTGGCGAAGGAACTGCGGAAGCAAGGGGTGGGCGCGTGACGGAGAAGCCGACCGCCGGGACCGGCGCCGACACGAAGGGGCGCGACGGAGCGGGGCCCGACACGACGGGGCCTGACACGGCCGGGCTCGACACGGCCGGGCTCGACGCCGTGCCCGTCCTGGAGCTCGACCCGCTCATCGACGACCTGGGCACCCGCATCATCGTGTGCTGCGGCGCGGGCGGGGTCGGCAAGACGACCACGGCGGCCGCCCTCGGCGTACGGGCGGCGGAGCGCGGCCGGCGGGTCGTCGTCCTCACCATCGACCCGGCGCGGCGGCTCGCGCAGTCGATGGGCATCGACTCGCTCGACAACACCCCCCGCAAGGTCGACGGCATCAAGGGGTCCGACGGCGGCGAACTGCACGCCATGATGCTCGACATGAAGCGGACCTTCGACGAGATCGTCGAGGCGCACGCGGAGCCCGAGCGGGCCCGGGCGATCCTGGAGAACCCCTTCTACCAGTCCCTGTCGGCCGGGTTCGCCGGTACGCAGGAGTACATGGCGATGGAGAAGCTGGGCCAGCTCCGGGCGCGCGACGAGTGGGACCTGATCGTCGTCGACACGCCGCCGTCCCGGTCCGCGCTGGACTTCCTGGACGCGCCGAAGCGTCTCGGGTCCTTCCTCGACGGGAAGTTCATCAAGCTGCTCATGGCCCCGGCGAAGGTGGGCGGCCGGGCCGGCATGAAGTTCCTCAACGTCGGCATGTCGATGATGACGGGGACGCTCGGGAAGCTGCTCGGCGGTCAGTTCCTCAAGGACGTGCAGACCTTCGTGGCGGCGATGGACACGATGTTCGGCGGCTTCCGGACCCGCGCCGACGCCACGTACCGGCTGCTCCAGGCCCCGGGCACGGCGTTCCTCGTCGTCGCCACCCCGGAGCGGGACGCGCTGCGCGAGGCCGCGTACTTCGTGGAGCGGCTGGCGGCCGAGGAGATGCCGCTGGCCGGTCTCGTCCTCAACCGCGTCCACGGCAGTGGCGCGGCCGGCCTGTCGGCCGAGCGGGCGCGGGCCGCCGCGGAAAATCTTGACGAGGGGCGCATGACGGATCGGGGGGACGGGAAGGCTGGACTGAGTGGCTCCCCGGCCACGTCGCCCGAGCTGTCAGATCTCGCCACCGCCGCCGTTTCTTCCGTACCCGAGGCTGCCCCCACAGCCGAACCGGCCGCACAGCACCCCGACGTAGACGACGTAGACGCAGTCACCGGCACGGACACAGACACAGACGTACGACATCTCACCGCGGGACTTCTGCGCCTGCATGCCGAGCGCATGCGGGTGCTCGCGCGTGAGCAGCGCACGCGCGACCGCTTCACCGCGCTCCACCCCGAGGTGGCCGTGGCCGAAGTGGCCGCCCTGCCCGGCGATGTGCACGACCTCGCCGGGCTGCGGGCCATCGGTGACCGGCTCACGGCCGGGCGGATGCCCTCGGCCTGAGCCACCGGCCCCTGCCGGTCCGGGGGACTAGCCCACCGCGGCGTACGCCTCGTACGTCGCGTCGTCCTCGATCGCCACGGGCAGCAGGCCCGCACCGCGCTCGTACTCCGTCCGCGCGGTCTCCAGGAGCCGGCGCCACGACGTGACCGTCGGCCGTCGGCGCAGCAGCGCACGGCGCTCGCGCTCCGTCATGCCGCCCCACACACCGAACTCCACGCGGTTGTCGAGGGCGTCGGCGAGGCACTCGGTCCGCACCGGACATCCGGTGCACACCGCCTTTGCCCTGTTCTGTGCCGCTCCCTGCACGAAAAGTTCATCCGGATCGGTAGTGCGGCAGGCCGCCTGCGCACTCCAGTCAGCTACCCAGCCCATACCGGCGCCGTCCTCTCCCGAATCGAGGCTCCCCCACGGCGGTAGCGGCATATTCACCGCTGCCAGTTGGGACGTTACGGAAGGTGGGCACAGCGCAACACCCCCTTCGGGCCCAATCTTGAATGGCCCGAACGGACTATGCGTACGCGTCAGATCACCCAGGGGAGTGATCGAAGGACATGCGCGTGATAGCGGACATATCCCCATGGATACGTCCTTCCTCACCGGCCCCACTTGGGGCGCCGGGTGACGCATGATCCGGAAACGGACACGAGCTTCCCGTGTTTCGGGGTCACGGAAATTCATGCCGATGTCACGCGCGGGTCTTGATGCGAGACCGCACTGCTGTGACAGTTGTGAGCAGCTTAGGCCAAGGCATATACGCGTGTCCGGCGAATGAGAACGTAGGCTGCCCCCATGGCAAAGAAGCGCTCGGGCGGTGGTCTGACCGGGACCCAGCAGGCCGCCAAGTTCCTCGGTGTCAGTGTGCTCTCCGGAGCCGTGCTGGCGGGCATCGCCCTGCCCGCGGCCGGAGCACTCGGACTGGCCGCGAAGGGCACGGTCGAGGGGTTCGACGAGATCCCCTCCAACCTGAAGACCCCGCCGCTGAGTCAGCGCACCACCATTCTCGACGCCGAGGGCGGTCTCCTCGCCACGGTGTACTCGCGGGACCGGAAGGTCGTCCCGCTGGACAAGATCTCCCCGTACATGCAGAAGGCGATCGTCGCGATCGAGGACGGCCGCTTCTACGAGCACGGGGCGATCGACCTCAAGGGCGTGCTGCGCGCGATCAACCGCAACGCGCAGTCGGGCGGGGTCGCGCAGGGCGCGTCCACGCTCACCCAGCAGTACGTGAAGAACGTCTTCGTCGAGGAGGCCGGCGACGACCCCGAGAAGGTCGCGCAGGCCACCCAGCAGACCATCGGCCGCAAGGTCCGCGAGCTGAAGTTCGCGATCCAGGTCGAGGAGGAGCTGGGCAAGAAGAAGATCCTGGAGAACTACCTCAACATCACGTTCTTCGGTCAGCAGGCGTACGGCATCGAGGCCGCCTCCCAGCGGTACTTCTCCAAGCCGGCCGCCAAGCTGGACCTGGGCGAGGCGGCGATGATGGCCGGACTCGTCCAGTCGCCCAGCCGCTACGACCCGATCAACGACATCCAGGAAGCCACCAAGCGCCGCAACGTGGTCCTCCAGCGGATGGCCGACGTGAAGGACATCAGCCAGGCGGAGGCGGACAAGGCGAAGGCCGCGCCGCTCAAGCTCAAGGTCAAGACGCCGAAGAACGGCTGCATCACCGCCGTCGACGGCGCCGGCTTCTTCTGCGACTACGTCCGCAAGACGATCCTGAGCAACCCGGTCTTCGGGAAGACGGCCGAGGAGCGGCAGAAGCTGTGGAACCTGGGCGGTCTCACCGTCAAGACCACGCTCTCCCCGAAGGCGCAGGCGGCGGCCAACGAGGCCTCCGTGGCCAAGGTCAACAAGGACGACGGGGTCGCGACCGCCGTCGTCCAGGTCCAGCCCGGTACCGGCAAGATCCTGTCGATGGGCCAGTCCCGCCCGTACGGCCTGGACCAGAAGCAGCACCAGACGACGCTCAACCTCGCCGTCGGCAGCAAGATGGGCGGCACCACGTACGGCTTCCCGGTCGGCTCGACCTTCAAGCCGATCACGGCCGCCGCCGCCCTGGAGAAGGGGCTGAGCCCGGCGCAGAGCTTCGACACGCCGTGGAAGATCTCGATGCGGGAGAACGACTTCACTCGCTGCGACGGCAAGCCCGCCGGCTACGCCGAGTGGCCCGTCCAGAACGAGCTCAAGTCGGAGAAGGGGGCGTACGACATGACGAGCGCCCTCGGCAAGTCCATCAACACGTACTTCGCCAAGCTGGAGCAGATGGCCGGCCTGTGCGAGACGCTGACGATGGCGAAGAAGGTCGGCTACGAGCGCGAGCTGGGCAAGTCCATCGCACAGAGCCCGTCGGCCACGCTCGGCAGCCTGGAGAGCACCCCGCTCGACATGGCGAACGTCTACGCCACCTTCGCCAACCGCGGCATCTACTGCACCCCGGTCGCCATCGAGTCGATCAGGGCCGCCAACGGCGACAAGCTGAACGTGCCGCAGACCAAGTGCACGCGCGCGATGTCCGACCGCACCGCCGACACCATCAACCAGATGCTGAAGGGCGTCGTCGAGGACGGCACCGGTACGCGGGCCGGTCTGACCGACCGTGACAACGCGGGCAAGACCGGTACCACCGAGGGCCGCAAGGACGCCTGGTTCGTCGGCTACACGCCGAGCCTGTCCACCGCCGTCTGGGTCGGCGACGACGTCGGCAAGCGTGACGAGATGTTCGACATCACCATCGGTGGCGTCTACTACGACAAGGTCTGCGGTGGCTGCCTGCCCGGCCCCATCTGGCGGATCGCGATGACGGGCGCGCTGGACGACTCCGACCGGCCGCGCTTCACCCCCATCTCCGTGCCGCGGGCCGAGAAGCCCAAGGACAAGGAGAAGGAGGGCGAGGAGGGCCCGAACAAGCCGCGGAAGCCGCGCGACGGCAAGCCGGGCGACACGAAGCCGCCGACGAACCCGTTCCCCGGGATCACGATCCCGCCGGACATGTTCGGCGACGGTGACAACAACAACGGCAACCGCCGAGGCGGAAACCGCTGACGCGCGGATGAGTACGAGGAAGGGCGCCCCACAGGAGTGGGGCGCCCTTCGTCGTACGCGCTGTGTCAGCCCGCGAGCAGCTTCTTCACGGAGGCGGCGACCCGGCCGCCGTCGGCCTGGCCGGCCACCTTCGGGTTCACGATCTTCATGACGGCGCCCATGGCACGCGGCCCCTCGGCGCCCGCCGCCTTCGCCTCCTCGACGGCCGCCGCGACGATCCCGTCGAGCTCCTCGTCGCTGAGCTGCTTCGGCAGGTACGCGTCGAGGAGGACGCCCTCGGCCCGCTCCCGCTCGGCGGACTCGGCCCGACCGCCCTGGGCGAAGGCCTCCGCGGCCTCGCGGCGCTTCTTCGCCTCCTTGGCGATCACCTTCAGCACCTCGTCGTCGGAGAGTTCGCGCTTGGACTTGCCCGAGACCTCCTCCATGGTGATCGCGGTGATGGTCAGCCGCAGGGTCGAGGAGCGCAGTTCGTCGCGCCCCCTGATCGCGGCGTCGAGGTCGGCCTTGAGCTTCTCCTTGAGCGTGGTCATGGGGTCAAGTGTGGCAGGTGCCCCGCCCCGCACGCCCGCACATTTCCACCCGCCGGGTCTGCGACGATGGTGCGATGCGCGCACGGTACGGGATTCCCCTGAAGGTCACGGCAGGTCTCACGGCGACGGCCGCGGCCGGAATCGTCTACGCGGCAGGCTTCGAGGCCCGCTCCTTCCGGCTCCGCCGCGTGACCGTGCCCGTACTCCCGCGCGGCATGCGCGACCTGCGGGTCCTTCAGGTCTCCGACATCCACATGGTGAGCGGCCAGCGCAAGAAGCGGGCCTGGCTCCAGTCGCTCGCGGGGCTCCGCCCGGACTTCGTCGTCAACACCGGCGACAACCTCTCCGACACCGAGGCGGTGCCGGAGGTCCTGGACGCGCTCGGGCCGCTGATGGAGTTTCCCGGCGTGTACGTCTTCGGCTCCAACGACTACTACGGGCCGATGCTGCGCAACCCCGGCCGCTACCTGATGGAGAAGGTGCAGGGACGCCACGGGCTCAACGGCAACAAGCCGGTCGTCGGCGCCGTGCACAACCCGTGGGAGGGCCTGCGGGACGCCTTCGACGCGGCGGGCTGGGTGAACCTCACCAACACCCGCGGCACGCTCAAGCTGCCCGAGGCCGAACTGGCCTTCACCGGCCTCGACGACCCGCACATCAAGCGCGACCGGTACGAGCGGGTGGCCGGCGGCCCCGACGCCTCGGCCGACTTCACGATGGGCGTCGTCCACGCCCCGTACCTGCGCTCGCTCGACGCGTTCACGGCGGACGGGTACGAGCTGATCCTCGCCGGGCACACCCACGGCGGCCAGCTGTGCATCCCCTTCTACGGGGCGCTCGTCACCAACTGCGACCTGGACACCGACCGGGTGAAGGGGCTCTCGACCCACACCGTCGCCGACCGGACCTCCTACCTGCACGTCTCGGCGGGCTGCGGCACCAACCGCTTCACCCCGGTCCGCTTCGCCTGCCCGCCCGAGGTCACCCTGCTCACGCTGACGGCTCGCGCCTGAGCCCCTACGGTGGGGTGATGATCACGCCTCGCCCCGCCGACTCCGCGGCCGTGCCGGCCTCCGCCGTCGTACCCCCGGCCGAGCGCCGCCCCTTCGCGGCGGCGTTCCGTGGCCTGATCGCCCTGTGCGCGGCGACGGGAATCGTCATCGAGTGCGCCCACGGGACCGTGCTCGTCGTCCTGAGCTTCTTCACGATCTGGTCGAACATCCTGGTCGCCGTGGTCCTCGGCCGGAGCGCCGTCCGCGCCTGGAGCCGCCGCCCGCCGCTCCCCGCCCTCTGGACCGGCGGCGCCCTGCTCTGCATCTCGGTCGTCGGCCTCGTCTTCCACCTGGTCCTCGACAACCCGTCGAACCAGTTCAACCAGGCGGCCGAGATCGCCCGCCTCACCGGCGCGAAGGCCGTCGCCAACCAGCTCCTCCACACCGTCACCCCGATCGGCGCGGCGCTCGACTTCCTCCTCCTCACCCTCCCCGGCGCCCTCCGGTGGCGCCACGCCGCCCAGTGGCTCGCGGCCCCGGGCCTCTACCTCGCCTTCGCCCTGATCCGCGGCGAACTGATCTCCCCGGACGCCCCCACCCGCTACACGTACCCGTTCCTCGACGTCACCGCCCACGGCTACGCCGGCGTCCTCGTGAACACGGTCGTGCTGGGCGCGGCCTTCTACGTCCTGGGCCTCGCGATCGTCGGCCTCGACCGCATCCGACCTGCGGCGCGGCTCTCCGAAAACCGGATTTCGTCTCAGCGCGCCCGTGGGCTAAAGTAAGCGATGTCGCCGCGACGTGAAGCACAGAGCAGCGACATCGGGGTGTAGCGCAGCTTGGCAGCGCGCTTCGTTCGGGACGAAGAGGTCGTGGGTTCAAATCCCGCCACCCCGACAGCCGTAAGACCAGGTCAGGGGCCTGATCCGAGAAATCGGATCAGGCCCCTGAGTGGTTTCCGGGACCTTGAGCACTCTCGCCGCCGGACCCGGATCTCAAGGGGGACCGTGCATGCCAACTCCTCTGACCGGGCGTGACATGCCGCCTCTGGCGTAATCGGCTCGTTGGGCCGGTTGGCGGTGTCAGGCTGCACGGGTTGATCTCTGTCGTGCGAGGAGCCCTGTGCGCATGGGGCGTGTGAACGTCGTTTCGAGCGGATCGCCGTTGACTGCTCGCTGGATCCGAGCATGTCGGGGTCCGCGTCGGGTCGCGGGCACCCCGACCCGGGATATGCAGCCGCCGCGGCCGAAGGCGCAGGCACCTGGATGACCACGCACTGAATTCCCATGCCGCGCCAATGAAGGGATGCGAGCAGCGATGTCCGAAGGTGGGCGAAAGCCGGGCGAGTTCGGGGTGGACCGGTCGGAGGGGTTTGGCGAGCGGTTGCTGGGTCTGCTGCTGGACCGGGCTCACGAGATGCCGCCGCAGTTGATCGCGCCGCTCGTTGCGGAAGAAGTGGCCAGGGTCGGCGGCCGGGACGTCTCGATCCTCTTGCAGGACTACGAACAGATGCTGCTGGTGCCGCTGCCGGGCCGGGGGTTGATGGTCGGGGACCCCGAACCGGTCGAGGGGTCCCCCGCCGGGGAGTCGTTCCTGAGCCGCAGAACGGTAGAGGTACCGCGGGACGGAAATGTGCGGATGTATCTGCCGCTGCTGGACGGCAGTGACCAGGTCGGGGCGATGGCCGTCACGCTGGACAGCGTCGATGACGACGACCGGCGGTTGCTGCGCAGGCTCGCCGGGCTGGTCGCGGACATGATCGTGACCAAGGACGCCTACACCGACCTGTTCTTCCAGACCCGACGCCGCGCCCCCATGAGCGTGGCCGCAGAGATCCAGTGGTCGTTGCTGCCTCCGCTGTCGATGACTGTTCCGCAAGTCGAGGTCGCCGGAATCCTGGAGCCCGCGTACACCGTGGCCGGCGACAGCTTCGACTACGCCCTCAACGGCGACATCCTCCATGTGGCCATGATCGACGCGATGGGCCACGGCCTGGACGCGGCGACCATGGCGACGGTCGCCATCGGCGCCTACCGCCACACGCGGCGGGCCGGCACCGGCCTGTCCCAGGTGTACGCGTTCATGGACAAGGCCATCAACGAGCAGTTCGGCCACGACCACTTCGTCACCGCCCAGATGATGTGTCTGAACGTCGCCACGGGCCGGCTGCAGTGGGTCAATGCCGGCCACCCGGCACCGCTGCTGATCCGCGGCCGCGCCGTGGTGGACCGGCTGGAGAGCCCGACTACCCTGCCGGTCGGCTTCGGCGGTGAGGAGCCGGTGGTCAGCGAGCGGATGCTGCAGCCCGGGGACCGGCTGCTGTGTTTCACCGACGGGCTGATCGAAGAGCATCAGCCCGGCGGGGAACAGTTCGGAGAGGAGCAGCTCATCGAGTGCACCAACCGGGCCGTCCGTGACCACACGGCGGTGCGGCCGGTGGTGCGCGCGCTCTCCCACGCCCTGAAACAGGGACGAGGCGGCGTCACCAGCGACGACGCGACCATCTTCCTCATCGAGTGGCGCGGCGGCGACGCCGACCATCTCGCCACACTCGATTGAACGAATGCGCGCCCTCACACGCAGTGGACAGGGCTTCTTCGCTGTCCGGACCGGTTCGCCCGGTGCGTCGGGTCACCGGACCGGGCGGTGACGAGCGGAGCGGCGCGTGCGCATGGCGATGTAGATGAGGTCTGCCACGAGCAGCACGATGCCGATGAACAGAAGGAAGAGCAGTCCGTCGACGACGGCGCCGATGAGGCCCAGCACGATCGCCACGATGATCAGGGCCAGGAAGAGCGACACGAGGGCCACCTCCTCGGTCGGTCGGGGAGCTCAGCGGCGGGCCAGCTGGCGTTCACCGTTCGCCCCGGGCTGGTAGGGGAGGTCGTAGTACCGGAAGACCGCCTCCTCGTCCTCGGCGGGAAGTACGTCGTCGCTGCCGATCGAAGGGCACTGCTTCACCAGCGCCTTGTCATGGGCGACCTTCACATAGCCCGGCCCCACCGTCGCACCGTCCAGGGGGACGAACACCAGACGGTGTCGGGTGGGCAGGCCGACGCGGACCGTGGCCATGGCCGGCTCGTCGGTGCTGGTGTCGACGTAGACCGCTTCCAGCTCACCGATCCTGTGGCCCCGCGCGTCCACCACGTCGTGGGTTCGCCACTCACGGATGTCTGCCATCTGGATCATGCCGACTCCTGACGGGGTGCCGCTGGTTCGGGAAGCGGGGCGACAAGGATCTCGGCGGCCTGGGTGACGTTGTCGGCTCGGACCGCACGGGCCATCGCGTCACGTGCCGCGTCGGGCGTCGTGTCCGGCGGCACCACCATCAGGGCGAAGTGGTCGTTGGCGCCTCGAGTGATGAGGACGGTGTCGTCGCCGACGGGGAAGGAGTCGAGGTGCACGACACGGCCGTCGACGACCACACGAGTCGGGACCTCCTCCCAGGCGGCGGTGTCGAGGCCGACCCGCGTGATGGGACCGAGGTGTCCGGTGAGCGCCCGGATCAGGGCGGGCAACTCGGCTCTGACGTGCCGGGTGCGGGGCCACCAGGCGCCGTCGAGGACGCCTTCGCGGGCGGGCGTCGTCTGCAGCCGGAGGAGGGCCGTGCCGGGTTTCACCGCTCGGTGGATCTCTTCCGGAAGGAGCCGGGGAGGGGTGGGAGTGTCGGATTCGGCCATAGTGGTCCGCCTGCCTGCGCGGGGCCGCCGACACCTCATGGCCGGCGCGATACCGCCGTGGTTCTCACGGTACCCGCGTGCCTGCGGTGATGCCCGCGACCGCCGGCCGGGAGGTGCCCCTCGCGGGAAATCGCCTGGTCAGAGCCGCTCGTCCGGCCGCTGGGCGGAGTACGCTGAAAGACTCGGTCATGGCGACACTCCGTGAGCGCCAGCTCTACCGCGAACGGGTCCTGACCGCCCTCTACGAAGCCACCGAAGGCAACCGTCTCCTCGGAGTCCCGGTGGTGCTCCCGGGCGCCGGCCGGCCCCGGAGGGCGGCCGGCGGTTTCCTCAGATGATCGGCGGGCGGCCCAGGCGGGTCATGCGGGCGACCGTGGACCAGCGCATGGGGCGGCGGGGGCCGCAGGGGCGGCGGACGCCTTCCGCGAAGCCGGCGAACCAGGCCGCCAGGCCCGGGACGGAGCGGGTGCGGGCCAGGGTCAGGAGGGTCCAGACGCCGAGGTAGACGGGGACCAGGAGGACGGGCAGGTTGCGCTTGGCCAGCCAGACGCGGTTGCGGGCGGTCATCCGGTAGTAGACGGCGTGCCGGGCGGGGCTGGTCTTCGGGTGCTGGAGGAGGAGCTCCGGCGCGTACACGACCTTCCAGTCCGCGTCGAGGGCCCGCCACGCGAGGTCGGTCTCCTCGTGGGTGAAGAAGAAGTCCTCGGGCCAGTCGCCGACCTGGTCGAGCATCGGCATCGACAGGCCGTGGCCGCCGCCGAGGAAGGTCGTCACCTCGCCGCCCACCAGCGGGTCCTTCGCCCCGAGGCGGGGGACGTGGCGGCGCTGCGTCTCGCCCGTCTCGTCGGCGATGCGGAACGACACGATCCCGAGGGTCGGGTCGGCCTCGTACAGGTCGCCGAGGCGGCGCAGGACGTCCGTGTCGACGAGCAGGCCGTCGTCGTCGAGGTCCACCACGACATCGACGTCGCCGTACTCGCGCAGCGCCTCGATCGCGACGTTCCGGCCGCCCGACACTCCCCTGTTCTCGGGGAGTTCGACGCCGATGACGCCCTCGGGGAGCTCCGGGAGCGAGCCGGTGCCGTTGCCGACCACGACGATCCGGGCCGCCGGTTCGTCCTGCCCTGCCACGGCGTCGAGCAGGGCCCGCAGCTCGTCGGGGCGCGTGCCCATCGTCAGTACCGCCACACCCATACGCGGTCGTGCCACGACCCACTCCGTCCCACGCTGACCGACACTCGCCCCGGATGCTAACGGGCGGGCGTCACCTTCCGTTCACCCGCGTCACGTGTGGAGGACACGGCTCCGGCCGCTCGTCAGAGCACACGGTCCTCGCGGTGGCGGGCGAGCGCGCGACCGTAGCGTTCGGAGACGGCCGGCATCAGGCTCTCCCCCTCCGCCGGGCGGTCCAGGCCGAAGACGTAGCCGGGGAAGTCCAGTGGCCGCTGGACCTTCCAGATCTCGCCGTGGTCGTTCGGGGGGAGGATCCGCGCCGGGTCGCCGACCGCGACCCAGCCGATCGGGACGGTCGCGTCGGCGGGGAGGACCGTCCGCAGGTGCACGATGCCGTTGACCCGGACCTCCGAACGCGTACCGATCCGCGCCCCGTTGAACACCCTGCTGCCGGTGGCGAGGAAGACCTCGTCCTCCACCGTGCAGCCGGCGAGGGAGGACATCGGGCCGACCATGACGTGCCGGCCGAGGGTCAGCGGGTCGCGGTGGGTGCCGCGCAGGACCGCGTTCTCCATGACGATGCAGCCCTCGCCGAGCTCCACCGGGCCGCCTTCCGCGGTCAGTACGGCTCCGAAGAGGATCCGGCAGCCCGCGCCGACGCGCACGTCGCCGGAGAGGGTCGCCGTCGGGGCCACGTACGCGGTCGGGTGGACGCTCGGCGCCTGGCCTTCGTGTTCGATCAGCATCCCGTCATCATGCCGGGGCGGAGCCCTGAGGGGACGCGCGGCGAGGAGCGTGTCCGGACGGCTCTACGCTGGTCCCCTTCCGTCAAGTTGATCGATCGTCGAAAGGGTGGTGTCCAGGTGCTGGTCGCGGACCGATATCGGCTTCATGTGTGTATCGGCCGGGGCGGCATGGGCGAGGTGTGGCAGGCCACGGACGAGGTCCTCGGCCGGCCCGTGGCCGTGAAGCTGATGCTGGGTCACGGCACCGACCCGTCCGCGAGCGACCGCTTCCGGCTGGAGGCGCAGACCGCCGCCCGGCTGAGCCACCCGCACGTCGTGGGCGTCTTCGACTTCGGCACGTGGGACGGGAAGCTGTTCCTCGTCATGGAGTTGGTCGAGGGCGACAGCCTCGCGGGCAGCCCGTCCGATCCGCTGGTCCTGCCGGCCGAGCGGGTCGCCGTCGTCGCCGCCCACGCCGCCGCCGGGCTCGCCGCCGCCCACCGGCAGGGGGTCGTGCACCGCGACATCAAGCCGGGGAACCTGCTGGTCGACGCCGAGGGCACGGTGAAGCTGGCCGACTTCGGCATCGCGCGGTTCGTCGACGACCCCTCGGCGGCGCTCACGACGACCGGCCAGATCGTGGGCACCGGGCTCTATCTGGCCCCCGAGCGGGCCCTGGGGCAGCCCGCCTCGTCCGCGTCCGACGTGTACTCGCTGGGCTGCGTGCTCTACCAACTGCTCATCGGCCAGCCGCCTTTCCGGGCGGACACGGCGACGGCCCTGCTCTACCAGCACATCGACACCGCGCCGGTGCCGCCCGGCCGGCTGGGGGTGGCGCTGCCGCCCGTCTTCGAGACGTACCTGCTGAGCCTGCTGGCCAAGCAGCCCGAGCAGCGGCCCTCGGCGCAGGCGATCGCGGACTGGTTCTCGTCGGGTGCCTGGCGCGGCTATCCGCAGCCCGGCCACCAGGTCCCCCAGTCCGTTCACGGGCTGCCTCAGCAGGTCCCGCAGCCCGGTCATCAGCTTCCGCCGGCGGCCCATCAGCTCCCGCAGCCTGCCCATCAGGCCCCGCGGCCCGTCCACCAGGCTCCGCCGTCCGCACGCCCCCCGCAGCCGCCGACCCAGCACGTCTCCGCCGCCCCGCCGGCCTCGCGGCGGCGCGAGCGGCCGGCGGCCGGTGGCGGCGGCACGGGCGGCGCGCTCGCCGAGCTGTCCCGCCGCCGGCCCCGTAAGACGGCCGCCGTCGCCGGGGCCATCGCCTTCGTCGTCTTCCTGGTGATCGGCATGGCCTGGCTCTCCTGAGCCGGGCTCCGCCGTACTCCTCGGGACTCCTCGGCGCTCCTCAGTACAGTCTCGGCGCCATCACGTGCGGCTCGCCGTCCGCCGCCGCGAGCAGCAGGCAGCGCGGTACGCCGGGCCCGGAGGTCGCCCGTACGTACACGGCGGTCGGCGGGTCGGTCGGCAGCTCGATCGGGACGGTGACCGGCCGGTCGTCCTTCGTCGTGGCGTGCCCCGTCTCCTTGCCGTCGACGAGCACCTCGACGACGGATGTGTGCCCGGTCTGGACGGTCACGGAGACCGAGTGCCCGAGGTAGTCGATGTGGAAGTGGTGGCGTCGCGACATGGGTCACCTCCGTACCTCCAGAGTAGGTACGGAGCGCCTCTCCCGCCCTTCCGCTCCGAAGTGCGGTCGTAGTGACCCGGTGTTCAGATGGATCGGAACGCCGATCACCGCCCTCGCGGAACGGAGCACCTCGTCCATGAGCGACACCCTGCCCTCCTTCGAGGACACCACCGACTTCGACGACGCGGACAGGGGCTTCATCGGTGCCCTGGTCCCCGGTGCGGTCACGGCCGCCGACGGCCGGATCGTCTGGGACGGGGACGTCTACGACTTCCTCAAGGCGGACTGCCCCGACACCGCGCACCCCAGTCTGTGGCGCCAGGCCCAGCTCTGCTCGCGTCAGGGCCTGTACGAGGTCACCGAGGGTGTCTACCAGGTGCGGGGCCTCGACCTGTCGAACATGACGGTCGTCGAGGGCGAGCGCGGCATCATCGTCATCGACCCGCTGATCTCCACGGAGACCGCCGCCGCCGCGCTCGCGCTCTACCGGGAGCACCGCGGCGACCGGCCCGTCACCGGCATGATCTACACCCACTCGCACGCCGACCACTTCGGCGGCGCCCGCGGGATCCTGCCCCACGGCACCGAGGAGGGAGTGCCGATCGTCGCCCCGGCCGGCTTCCTGGAGCACGCGGTCAGCGAGAACGTGTACGCGGGCAACGCGATGACCCGCCGCGCGGCCTTCATGTACGGGGCGAACCTCCCGAAGGCCCCGGACGCGCAGATCGGCGCCGGGCTCGGCCAGACCACCTCCCTCGGCACCATCAGCCTCATCCCGCCGACCGTGGACGTCACCGGGACCGGCCAGGAGGTGGTGATCGACGGCGTGCGGATCGTCTTCCAGCTGACGCCGGGCACCGAGGCCCCGGCCGAGATGAACTTCCTCTTCCCCGACCTGCGGGCGCTGTGCCTGGCCGAGAACGCCACGCACAACATGCACAACATCCTGACCCTGCGCGGAGCGGTCGTCCGCGACTCCCGCGTCTGGTCCGCCTACCTCGACGAGGCGGTCGAGCTCTTCCACGGGCAGTACGACGTCGGCTTCGCCTCCCACCACTGGCCCACCTGGGGCCACGACAAGGTGGTGGAGTTCCTGACCGAGCAGCGGGACCTCTACGCCTACCTCCACGACCAGTCGCTGCGGCTGCTCAACGAGGGCCTCACCGGCCCGGAGGTCGCCGAGCGGATCGAGCTGCCGCCCGCCCTGGCCACGTCCTGGCACGCGCGCGGCTACTACGGCTCGCTCAGCCACAACAGCAAGGCGGTCTACCAGCGCTACCTGGGCTGGTTCGACGGCAATGTCGCCCACCTCTGGGAGCACCCGCCGGTCGAGAGCGCGAAGCGGTACGTGGCCCTGGCCGGCGGCCCCGCCGAGATGCTCGTCAAGGCCCGCGAGTACGTCGACGCGGACGACCTGCGGTTCGCGGCGACCCTGCTCAACCATCTGGTCTTCGCCGAGCCCGGGAGCATCGAGGCGAAGGAGGCCCTGGCCTCGGTCTACGACCGGCTGGGGTACGGCGCCGAGAACGGCCCCTGGCGCAACTTCTACCTGACCTCGGCGCTCGAGCTGCGCGAGGGCATCGTGAAGACGGACCTCGACACGTCGAACCCCGAGATGGCGATGGCCCTCACCGTCCCCATGCTCGTCGACTCGATCGCCGTACGGATCGACGGGCCGCGTGCCTGGCACGACGACCTGACCGTCGACCTGCTCGTGCTGGACGGCCCCACGGGCGCGGGGACGCGCCACCGGCTCACCCTGCACAACGGCGCCCTCACCCAGCGGGTGGTCACGGGCGCGCCCCGGACGCCCGCCGGGCTGACGCTCACGCTGGCGAAGGCCCAGCTCCTCGGCGTGCTGGCCGGCCAGAGCCTCCAGGAGCTCGGGGTCGGCGCGGAGGGCGATCCGGCGCTGCTCGCACGGCTCCTGTCGTACGTGACGACGCCCGACCCGCAGTTCCCGATCGTCACGCCGTGAGCGGCCACGGGGCTCACCGGGCCCGGAGCGCGCCGGGCGGTCAGCGGACGAACCACGCCAGTACGCCGAGCAGGATCAGCGCCGTGCAGATCCCGAGGTTCACCACCTTGTACTGGAGGAAGACGGCGACGAACTCGCGCATGGTCGCCGACGGCCAGAAGTAGGCGGCGGTGGGCGAGCCGACGACCTGGCCGTCCACCCCCGCCCGCCGGGCCATCAGCGCGGCCCGGAAGGCGTGGAAGTTGTTGGTGACGATCACGCAGGAGGAGCCGGGGCGGTCCCGCTCCATCAGCTCCTTGCTGAAGAGCATGTTCTCCTCGGTCGTGCGCGAGCGGTCCTCGCGCACGACCGCCCCGGCCGGGAAGCCCCGCTCGACGAGGTAGTCGGCCATGGCGTGGGACTCGGGCAGCGCCTCGTCGGGCCCCTGGCCGCCCGAGGTGATGAGGACCGGCGCGTCCCCGCCGCGCGCGGCCAGCGTCTCGTACACCTGCCGGCCCCGGTCCAGGCGGCTCGCGAGGAGCGGCGGCACCCGGCGGCCGCCGATCAGCCCGGAGCCGAGGACCACGACGTAGTCGGCGTCGCGGCGGAGCCTCATCCGTCCGTACAGGTACGCGTACCCGACGAAGCAGAGGAACAGGAACGAGACGTAGCCGACCACGAGCAGGGTGGTGACGGCGATCAGGCCCAGTGCCTCCGAGTGCGTGACGGCCGCGGCCACCATCAGGCCCATCACCCCGAACATGCCGAGGCCCGCGAGGAGCGAGAGCAGGTTCGCCGGGCGTCTGCCCTCCTTGCGGACCATCTTGACGCCGTTCGCGCAGAGCAGCACGGCGAGCACGACGGGGCCGAGGCCCAGCACGAGCAGCACCAGGATCATCACGGTCTCGGAGATGCCGGGCGGGGCGGCGTCGATCTCCGCGAGGAGGCCGAGCCCGAGGAACGTGACGGCCAGGCCGAGGTACACGGCGTTGCCGAAGCGGCGCCGGTCGCGCAGCACCCCGGCCCCGAAGAGCAGCAGGAAGATTGCGGCCACGACGAAGGCGATCATTCCGACATCGTAGGCATCGGGACCGACACCCGCCGGTGTCACTGCTCCGGCGCCGCTGCTCCGGTACGTCTCCTCCGGTGCCGCTGCTCCTGTGCGTTCACTCCTCTCCCGCCAGGGCGAACAGGCCCAGTCGGGCGCCCTCTTCGTACGCGCGGCGCAGTTCCCGGTCGTCGAGCAGCCCCCGCAGGAGCGTTTCGCTGCGGTCGCGCGAGGTCGCGCAGTACTCAGCCGGGCGGTACGTCTCCTCGAAGACCGAGGCCCGCAACAGGTCGGCCGCGCCGAGGAGATGGGCGGCGGAGGTCATCCGGCCGACCATGACCCGCATCTGGGCGAGGAGTTCGGCCGCGCAGGCCGCCCCGACGGCCGTCCCGAGGAACAGGTGGGCGCGGAGCGCGCGCCGGGCGTGCTCGGCGGCCCGCTCGCGCTCGCCGTCCCAGGAGAGGAGTTCGGCCCGCGCGTGGTGCGCCCAGGCATCGGCCCACAGGTCGCGCCCCGTCCAGGCGCGGCGGGCCGCCGTGTCGAGAACCGCCTGGTCCAGGGCCTCCTGCGCGGCCTCCGGGTCGGTCCGGCTGAGGGTCAGGGCGAGCGCGACCCAGCACAGCTCCCGGCTCGGCCCGAACTCCGGGCGCTCCTCCATGAGGGCGAGCGCCTCCCGGAACTCGGCCGCCGCCTCACGCGTACGCCCCTGGAAGAGGGCGGTCGCGCCGCGCAGATGGGCCAGCATCCCGAGGCACCGGTCGTCCCCGTCGCGTACGGCCGCGGCCCAGGCCTGGACGAGCAGCGGGTCGGCGTCCTCGGGGCGGCCCGACTCCAGCTCCAGATAGGCGGCGAGCCACAGGGCGCGGGCCGGCGTCGGGCCGAAGTGCAGGGAGAGGGCGTGCCGCAGCCGGGTCCGGCCCTCGGCGACCCGCCCGCAGGCCACCCACAGGAACCACAGGGAGACCGCGATCTCGACGGACGTGTCGGCCTCGGCGCTCGGCGAGAGCGGGGCGGTCGTCGGGTCCATCGCGGCGGCCAGGTCGGGGAGTTCTCTCAGGGCGAGGTTCCTGGCGTCGACCTGACGACCGCTCTGCCACCAGTCGGCGGCCTGCCGGGCCAGCTTCACGCACCACCTCCGGTGGTGCAGGAGGACGGCCCAGCGGTCGCCGCGTGCGGTGAGGCGGCGGGCGCCGACGGCCCGCATCGGGTGCGGCATCCAGTAGCGGGGGGCGCCGTCCTCACCGTCGAACAGGTCGTCGACGGGGAGGAGCGCGAGGGGGGAGAGCCGGTCGAGGACCGTCTGGATCTCCCCCGAGGGCAGCGTGCCGGAGGCACAGACCTCCTGGACGGCCTCCCGGCCGAAGGCGCCCTCGAAGACGGAGAGCCGCTCCCACAGGAGGCGTTCGGCGGCGCCGCAGCTTTCGTAGCCCTGCTCGGCGGCGGCCAGTTGGTCGGGACTGACCGGCTCACCCCACAGCAGCTCCGATTCCGGCGACTCCGTCGTGGCCCCTGCCATGCGTGTGCTTTCCGGCATCCCCCTCGTACCGCTCGTACTGCTCGTCCTGCGCGTACTGCTCGACCTGTGCGCGCTCCTCGTATTCCTGGTATTCCGCGGGCTCTTCGGATTCCCCATGTGCCCCATGGATTCCATCCCCCGTACCACCCTGTCCCGTTCTGTCCTGTCCTGTTCCTGTCCATGTCTGTGACTTATGCCAGCCTTAATGGCGAACAATCGCCACCAAGGCTTGAATGCATATGCCCCAGTCCACATCCTGGGGCGCCCTGGTGCCCATACCCACGGTTTCCCAGGGATCGGCCAAGGAGGCATATGCATACCGGGGAATCCGTCCTGGGAGAGCCGGATCTGTCGCTGATCCACGCATTGCAGCTCGCTCCGCGCGCAAGCTGGACACAGCTCTCGGCCGTCCTGGGGTCGAGCCCCGACACGCTCGCCCGGCGCTGGGACCACCTCACCGAGGGCGGCTGGGCCTGGAGTTCGCTGCTCGTCGCCCGCAGCAGGGACTCCACGCTGTACGCCTGGGTCGAGCTGGAATGCGCCGCGGGTGCCGCCGACGCGACCGCGATCGAGCTCACGGACGATCCGTACACCCTCGGCGTCCACCAGGTGACCGGCGAGGCCGACCTGGTGCTGCTCGTGGTCTGCCCGGACCTCTACGCCCTCGACGTCTACCTCGCGGGCCGGGTGCGCCGCCTGCCCGGAGTGCTCCGCTCCCGCACGCAGGTCGTCACCCGGCTGCACAACCGCCCGTACCGCTCGCGCATCGAACAGCTCGCCCCCGGGCAGGTCCGGCTCCTCACGGACGTCACGGGCGGCGAGAAGCGGCCCCGCCAGAGCGCCCGCCCCCGGATGTCCCTCACGGACCTCGACCGCGCACTGGTCGCGGAGCTGGCCGGGGACGCCCGCCGCAGCGCCGCCGAGCTGGCCCGGCAGTGCGGCACGAGCGAGTCGACGGTACGGCGCCGGCTCGACGCCCTCATGGCCGCCGGCGCGCTGCACCATCACTGCCTGCCGGCCCCGAGGTTCTCCGGGCGCCCGGTGTGGGCGCTGGTCACGGCCGACGTCCAGCCCCTTGAGGTGTCCTCGACGGTGGCCGCGCTGTCCCGGCTGCGCCACACCCTGCTGATCACCTCGGTGACGGGGCCGCACAACCTGGCGATCGCGACGTGGCTCCGTACGGTCGAGGAGCTGCACGAGATGACGTCGACGCTCGTACGGGCCGCCCCCACGCTGCGGATCACGGGCACCCAGGTCTCACTGCGCACCCGCAAGATCGGGGCGCAGGTTCTCGGACCGGACGGTCGGCGCACCCACCACATACGGCCCGACGTGACGATCTGAGGCCGGTCGGCCCGTTCCGCCGCACGGGCTCGCGTGTTCTGATGGCGGCATGGAGTTCGCCGTGTTCGTCACACTGCCCGGCCTCGTCATCCTGCTGACCGTGGTCGCCTTCGCCGACCAGCTGCTGCGGGCGACCGGGCGCGGCAAGCGCACCGGCCAGGTCTCCTCCACGGGCTTCGAGCAGCTGCACGCGACGTTCTCGCAGGGCAAGCAGAACGAGCTCAAGGAGCGGCAGAGCGCCCTGGTGATGCGCGACGACGAGGAGGACGGCGCCCCGCCGCACCACTCGACGGTGGATCTGAAGGGTGGGCGCGCCGTCATCCGGATCGGTGCGAAGGACAGGCCCTAGGCCGGGCGGGACGCCTTGCCTAGGCCGGGCGGGACGCCTTGATCGAGTACATCAGCGGGATCCGGGGACGGTCCGCCGGGAAGCGGTAGTAGCCGTCCTCGTGCCGCTGGAGCGCGCCGTAGCGCGGATACAGCGAGGCGTCGTGCTCGTGCAGGAACTCGATCCTCAGGCCCGCCCGCGCGATCGCCGTGACGACCTCTCCGACCGGGTGCACCCACTCCACACTGCGGTTGTGGACGGTGTCGGCGTCGAGGTCCGCGTACGTGCCCGGGGCGGTGTCCACCCACGGCTCGCGGATGAAGTAGTCGTTCACGATCCGGGTGCCGGTCTCGTCGTCGAGCGAGTCGGTCAGCGGATGGAACTCGGCCACGTAGAGGAAGCCGCCCGGTGTGACGAGGGAGGCGGCGGTCTCCGCCCAGCGCTCGATGTCGGGCAGCCAGTTCAGCGCCCCGCCACCGGTGTAGACGATGTCGTACGCGTTGTCGGGGACGGCCCCGGCCGCGTCGTACACGTCGGCGGCGACGAAGGCGGCACGGTCCTGCGGGAGCCCGAGGTCCGCGGCGAGCGAGCGGGCGGTCTCGACGGCCGGCTCGGAGAAGTCCAGGCCGACGACGTGCGCGGCGCCGTGCCGGGCCCAGGAGAGCGTGTCCAGCCCGATGTGGCACTGGAGGTGGAGCAGGGAGCGTCCGGTGACGTCACCGACCTCCGCGAGCTCGAAGTCCCGCAGGGCGTCCTTGCCGGTGCGGAAGGAGTCGAGGTCGTAGAACGCGCTGGAGGCGTGGATCGGGACGCGCTCGTCCCAGCGTGCGCGATTCGCCTCGCGCCAGTCCTCAGGGGTCGGGGAGTACATGTCGGCGAGGTTATCCACAGGTTGCGGACGACGCGACCGGATTGTCGGCCGCTCGGCGCATCATGGGTGTCATGACTGAGAGCAAGGACTTCACCCAGATCCCGGCGTGGGAGCAGACCCCGGTGTGGGAGCAGCGGTTCCGCGCACCGCGCGTCTCCCTGCCCGAGTGGGCCGAGGAGGCCCCGGACCGCTCGCTGTTCGTCTCCAACGCCACGGGGACGTACGAGCTGTACGCCTGGGACCGGGTGAGCGGCGAGCAGCGGCAGGTCACGGACCGGCCGAACGGCACGACGGACGGCACCCTCTCCCCCGACGGCGCGTGGATCTGGTGGTTCGCGGACACCGACGGGGACGAGTTCGGGGTGTGGATGCGCCAGCCGTTCGCGGGCGGCGCCGACGAGCCCGCCGTGCCGGGCCTCGACGCCTCCTACCCGGGCGGCCTCGCCATCGGCCGCGAGGGCACGCTGGTGATCGGCCGCTCCACGGACGAGGACGGCTCGACGGTCCATCTCGTACGCCCGGGGGCCGGCGCCCCGGTCGAGATCTACCGGCACCGGGAGTCGGCCGGGGTCGGCGACCTCTCGCACGACGGCTCGCTGATCGCGATCGAGCACACCGAACACGGGGACGCGATGCACTCGGCGCTGCGGGTGCTGCGCGCCGCCGACGCGAGCGTGCTGGCCGAGCTGGACGACACCAAGGGCGGCACGGAGGAGCTCGGGCTCGCGGTCCTCGGCTTCGCGCCGGTGGCGGGCGACTCCCGGCTGCTCGTCGGACACCAGCGGCGCGGCCGCTGGGAGCCGATGCTCTGGGACGTGGCAGCGGGCACCGAGACCGACCTGCGGCTCGACCTGCCGGGCGACGTGTCGGCCGAGTGGTATCCGGACGGCTCCGGACTGCTGATCGTGCACAGCTTCGAGGCCCGCAGCGAACTCTTCCGGTACGAGATCGCCACGCGCGCCCTGGTCCGGGTGGAGACCCCGGCCGGTTCGGTGTCGGAGGCGACGGCCCGGCCCGACGGCAGCGTCGAGTACCTCTGGTCCTCGGCGGCCGAGCCGCCGGTGGTGCGCTCCACGGACGGCTCGGTCGTCCTCGACCCTCCCGGCCCCAAGGCGCCGCCCTCGGTGCCGGTGGAGGACGTGTGGGTGGACGGGCCCGGCGGCCGGGTCCACGCGCTCGTGCAGCGCCCGACGGAGGGCGAGGGGCCGTTCCCCACGGTCTTCGAGGTGCACGGCGGTCCCGCCTGGCACGACAGCGACGCCTTCGCCTCGGGCCCGGCGGCCTGGGTGGACCACGGCTACGCGGTGGTGCGGGTCAACTACCGGGGCTCGACGGGGTACGGCCGGGAGTGGACGGACGCGCTGAAGCACCGGGTCGGTCTGATCGAGCTGGAGGACGTCGAGGCGGTCCGCGAGTGGGCGGTGTCGAGCGGCCTCGCCGACCCGACGCGGCTGGTCCTCTCCGGCGGCTCGTGGGGCGGCTACCTCACGCTCCTCGGTCTCGGGACGCGGCCGGACTCCTGGGCGGTCGGTCTCGCGGCGGTCCCGGTCGCGGACTACGTCACGGCGTACGAGGACGAGATGGAGGCCCTGAAGGCGCTGGACCGGACGCTGCTGGGCGGCTCGCCCGAGGAGGTGCCCGAGCGGTACGCGGCCTCGTCGCCGCTGACGTACGTGGACGCGGTGAAGGCGCCGGTCCACATCTCGGCCGGCGTCAACGACCCGCGCTGCCCGATCCGGCAGATCGACAACTACGTGGACCGGCTCGCGGCCCGGGGCGCGGTCCACGAGGTGTACCGGTACGACGCGGGCCACGGCTCGCTCGTCGTGGAGGAGCGGATCAAGCAGGTCGCCCTGGACCTGGCCTTCGCCGCGAAGCACCTGGGCACCCGGCCGTCGGGAGCCTGAGCCCGCTTGCGTACCGTGGGGGTGTGTACCGGTTCCTGACAACGCCCCGCTGGTGGGGGATCAACGTCTTCGTCCTGCTGGCGATCCCGTTCTGCGTGTTCATGGGGACCTGGCAGCTGGGCAAGTTCGAGGATCGCGTCGACACCCATCAGGAGGCCGAGCAGCGGCCCGCCGCGAGCTCGCTGAAGGCGGCGCCGCTGGCCACGCTCCTGCCGGTCGACAAGGAGACCTCGGGGCGGTCCGCCGAGGCGCGAGGGCGGTTCGGGGAGCAGTTCCTCGTCCCGGAGCGCGACCTGGACGGCCGGACCGGCTCGTACGTCCTCACGCTGCTGAAGACGGACGGCGGCCGGTCGCTGCCGGTGGTCCGCGGCTGGCTCCCCACGGGCGCGAAGGCCCCGGCCCCGCCGTCCGGCGAGGTCACGGTGGTGGGCGCGCTCCAGGCCTCGGAGAACCCCGGGACGAAGGGCGCCCACGCGGCGGGCGGCCTGCCCGAGGGCCAGCTCGGCATGATCAGCGCGGCGGCCCTGGTGAACGTGGTCACGGACGACGTCTACGACGCCTGGATCACCCTCACCGACTCCCCCGCCGGTCTCACACCGGTCCCGGCGTCCGCCGCGGCAGGGACGAGCCTGGACGTGAAGGCCTTCCAGAACCTCGGCTACACGGCGGAGTGGTTCGTCTTCGCCGGCTTCGTGCTCTTCATGTGGTTCCGCCTGGCGCGCCGTGAGGCGGAGGCCTCCCGGGACGAGGCACTGGGCCTCTAGGGGGCCCGACGGAAACGCCCAGGGCATGCGCCCACGAGAAAGGGCCTGGAGGACCGATCGCCGGCCTCCAGGCCCTTTCCCGTGTCCGCGGTCAGCGGCCGGCTCCGCTCGGGGGCCGGTTCCGCTCGGGGCCGGTTCCGCTCAGGGGCCGGCGAGGATCCCGGTGCGGTAGATCGTGCCGGCGCAGGCGTTCGGGACGGTCGCCACGGCGACGGGGCCGCCCGGCTCCGCCGTGTGGCTGACCGAGACGCTGCCGTCCGCCGGCGTGCCGTCCTCCTGGAGCAGCTGCGGCGCGACGCCGCCCTCCGCGTCCGTACCGGTCCCGGTGTCCGTGCCGCCCGTCCCCGCGCTGGGGTCCTGGGTGGCCGGTTCCGTCGTCGGGGGCGTGGTCGTCGGCGGAACCGTCGTCGGCGGAACCGTCGGGGTCGGCTCGGTCGGGGTCGGCTGGGTCGTCGGCGTCGTCGGGGTCGGCGCGGTCGTCGGGGTGCCACCGGACGTCGGGCAGGTCTCGCTCGGCAGCCAGGCGAACCGCACCTCGTAGGAGCCGCCGGGCTTCAGGAGGAGCACGGTGGCCTCCTGCGCGGGATCGGGCAGACCGCTGCCGTCGCCGGCGGTGTGCCGGATGACCGAGATCTTGCCCGGGTCGGCGGCGCCCCTGGCCTCGAAGCTGACGATGCCGCTGCCGTCGACGACACAGCTCTGCCCGGAGACGTTGGCGACGCGGAACGTGCCGTACACGCTCCCCGACCCGTCGGGGCCGCTCGTCTGGGTCGAGCTGACGCCGAGTTGACCCGGCTCGCACTGCGGCGAGTCGCCGGGCACCGGGTTCTGCGTGACCTGCGGTCCCTGGGTGCTCGTGCCGCTCCCCGACTGCTGGGGCTTGCCCGTGGCCCCGTCGGCCGCGGCCTGGCTGGGGGAGACCTGGGACGCCGGGGACTGGGAGGTCTTCCCGCCCTCGACGCCCGTCTCGGCTCCGGTGCCGCCCTGGGCGTCCTGGCCGTGGCCCGCGTTCACGGGGTTGGCGGCGGTGATCCCGCCCGAGTTCGCGACGTGCACGAAGGCGGGCACGGCCGTCCCGATGAGGACGGCGGCAGCGGCGGCGCCGACGACGGCCTGCCGCTTGCGGGCGCGTCGCGCGGGCACGGCACGGCGCAGGTGGTCCAGCGAGCCCGCGGTGGGCTCCAGGCCCGCGACCGCGCCGTGGAGCAGCCGCCGCAGCGCGAGCTCGTCGCCGAGCCCGCTGTCGGCATCCGTGTCCGCCCCTGGGTCGGGCTCCGCATCGGGCTCCGCATCAGGCTCGGAACCGGGCTCGATGTTCAGCATCCGTCGTCCACTCAGGTCGTCACGTTCATCACGGGCGTCGCGCTCGGCCGCACGGGCTTCGCGCTCGGCGCGGGGCTCGTCCTTCTCGTGGCTCATGCGTTCGCCTCCATCGCGACGCGCAGCGCCGCGATGCCTCGCGAACCGTACGCCTTCACCGATCCCAGCGATATCCCGAGCGTCTCGGCGACCTGGGCCTCCGTCATGTCCGCGAAATACCGCAGCACGAGCACCTCGCGCTGCCGCCGCTGCAGGCCCTTCATCGCCTTGATGAGGTCGTCCCGCTCCAGCTGGTCGTACGCCCCCTCCTCCGCGCTGGCCATGTCCGGCATCGGCTTGGACAGCAGCTTGAGGCCGAGGATGCGGCGGCGCAGCGCGGACCGGGAGAGGTTCACGACGGTCTGGCGCAGGTAGGCGAGCGTCTTCTCGGGCTCGCGGACGCGCTTGCGGGCCGAGTGGACGCGGATGAACGCCTCCTGGACGACGTCCTCGCAGGAGGCCGTGTCGTCGAGGAGGAGCGCCGCGAGGCCGAGCAGCGACCGGTAGTGGGCGCGGTAGGTCTCGGTCAGGTGGTCGACGGTGGTGCCGGCGGCCATGTCCCCTTCAGCGCTCGTGCGGGGAGACGGGATGCCGTCCACCGCTCTTGTGCGGGATCCTGCGGGCACGGGAGCGATCACCGGCATCCCGCCGGGCCCTCGCGGCCGACCGAACGGACGGACCACGGAACCGCGTACGGGGATGACGGCGGCGCTCCGCACGGGGAGCACCGCTGTGCCCGCGCCGCGCAGCGGAGCGATGGTCGCGATGTCGAGTACCTCTGCCACGCCTGTTGGACACGCCTCCCCCCGCCAGGGTTGTACGCGTTCGCCACCGAAATCGACGGTGACCCGTTTGTCCTCATGCGTAACCGTTCTCCCCCGATGCCCCGCTTTCGCAGCGTGCTCCGCGCCACACGATGGTGAGTGAACGCAGAGACGCGCCCCGCCCAACTCGTGGTTGCAACGCGGGGGAAGAGCATCGTCGAACACGGAATCACCGCAGTTCAAGAGGTATCTGACGCCTTTTTGCTCACAGCGCCTTCACAGATCCTACAAATCCGTGACAACCGATTCCGCGATCTGCAGCGCGTTGAGCGCGGCGCCCTTGCGGAGGTTGTCGGCGCAGACGAAGAAGTCGAGGGCGCGCTCGTCGTCCATCGAGCGCCGCACCCGTCCGACCCACGCGGGATCGGTGCCGACGACGTCGGCCGGGGTGGGGAAGTCGCCCGCCGCGGGATCGTCGTACAGCACGACCCCCGGCGAGGTCGCCAGGACCTCGTGCGCACGCCCGACCGTGACGGGGTGTTCGAAACGCGCGTGGACGGAGACGGAGTGGCCGCTCACGACGGGGACGCGCAGACAGGTCGCGGCGATCCGCAGCCCGGGCAGGCCGAGGACCCTGCGGGTCTCGTCCCGGACGCGCTCCTCCTCCGAGGAGGCGCCGTCCTCGCCGGCCGTGCCCGACCAGGGCAGGACGTTGAGCGCGAGGGGCCCGGGGAACGGTCCGGAGTTCTCGCCGACGGCCCGTCGGACGTCGCCGGGCTGCGTACCGAGTTCGCCGTCGCCGGCCACCAGACCCAGCTGCGCGCGGAGCGCGTCGACGCCCGCCTGTCCGGCACCGGCGCCGCTCGCCGCCTGCTGGGCGGTGACGACCAGTTCGGCGACCCCGAACTCGGCGTGCAGCGCGCCCACGGCGGCGATCAGCGCGAGCGTGGTGCAGCCGGGGCTCGCGACGATGCCCCGGGGGCGTACGCGCGCCGCGTGGGCGTTGACCTCGGGGACGACGAGCGGCACGTCCGGGTCGCCCCGGAAGGCCGCGGAGGTGTCCACGACGACCGCGCCCTTGGCGACGGCGACGGGCGCCCACCGGGCGGCCACCTCCTCGGGCACGAGGAAGAGCGCCAAATCGACGCCGTCCAGGGACTCCTCGGAGTCCTCGTCGAGCGCGAGGACCTCGCACTCCACCCCGCGGACGGCGGCCTTGGAGCCGGCCGCCCCCGGGGTGTCGAGCAGACGTATCTCGCCCCAGACGTCCGCGTGGTGCGTGAGCATCTGGAGCATCACCGAGCCGACGGCTCCGGTCGCACCGACGACCGCGAGCGTCGGCTTCGGCGTCATCGGCCGGTGCCTCCATAGACGACGGCCTCGTCCGAGTCGCTGTCCAGACCGAAGGCGGTGTGGACGGCGCGCACGGCCTCGTTGACGTCGTCGGCGCGGGTGACGACCGAGATGCGGATCTCGGAGGTCGAGATGAGCTCGATGTTCACGCCCGCGTCGGAGAGCGCCTTGAAGAAGTCCGCGGTGACGCCCGGGTTCGTCTTCATACCGGCGCCGACCAGGGAGATCTTGCCGATCTGGTCGTCGTAGCGGAGCGAGTCGAAACCGATCGCGCTCTTCGCCTTCTCCAGCTCGTCGAGAGCCTTGCGGCCCTCGGCCTTGGGGAGGGTGAAGGAGATGTCCGTGAGGCCCGTGGAGGCGGCGGACACGTTCTGCACGATCATGTCGATGTTGATCTCGGCGTCCGCGACGGCGCGGAAGATGGCCGCGGCCTCACCCGGCTTGTCCGGCACGCCGACAACGGTGATCTTCGCCTCGGAGGTGTCGTGGGCGACACCCGAGATGATGGCCTGCTCCACCTTCTGGGCTCCTTGCGGTTCGTTGCTGACCCACGTGCCCTGCAGTCCCGAGAAGGACGAGCGGACGTGGATCGGGATGTTGTAGCGGCGCGCGTACTCGACGCACCGGTGCAGCAGCACCTTGGAGCCGGAGGCGGCGAGCTCCAGCATGTCCTCGAAGGAGATCCAGTCGATCTTCTTCGCCTTCTTCACGACGCGCGGGTCGGCCGTGAAGACACCGTCGACGTCGGTGTAGATCTCGCAGACCTCGGCGTCGAGCGCGGCGGCGAGCGCCACGGCGGTCGTGTCGGAACCACCACGACCCAGGGTGGTGATGTCCTTCTTGTCCTGGGACACACCCTGGAAGCCGGCGACGATGGCGATGTTGCCCTCGTCGAGGGCGGTACGGATCCGGCCCGGCGTGACATCGATGATGCGCGCTTTGTTGTGGACCGAGTCGGTGATGACACCTGCCTGGCTGCCCGTGAACGACTGGGCCTCGTGGCCCAGGTTTTTGATCGCCATGGCCAGCAGGGCCATGGAGATCCGCTCTCCGGCGGTCAGCAGCATGTCGAACTCTCGCCCGGCAGGGATCGGGGATACCTGCTCGGCGAGATCGATCAGCTCGTCCGTCGTGTCGCCCATCGCGGAAACCACGACGACGACCTGATGGCCGTCCTTCTTGGTGTCCACGATCCGCTTGGCGACGCGCTTGATGCCTTCGGCATCGGCAACGGAGGAGCCTCCGTACTTCTGCACGACAAGGCCCACGTGCGCTCCTCGCTCAGTGTGTGCCGCAGCCGGCGCTGCGATCGGCTCAGTCTAACGAGGGACCGGAAAAGGCCCGCGTGATATCGCATGGTGAGATTCGAAGCTCACTGGGTGATCATTGCGACCCCTGCGCGGCGCCGTCCGGCCCCTGCGCGTCGAGGGCGTCGCGTACGTGCACGGTGTACGGATGGTCGTCGCCGAGGAGGCGTACGCAGACGGCCAGCAGCTCCGCGTAGTCGGCGCGGGCCCGGTCCGTCGCCCCCGCTCCGGCGTACAGCCCGGTCAGGTTGATCCGGGTGATCAGGGTGTCCAGGTCCTCCTCGCCGAAGACGACGCTCATCACGGCCGCCGCGTGCGCGCCCAGCGCGAGGGCGTCGTGGATCCGGTCGGCGGCCCGGTAGATCCCGGCGAGCTCGGAGCAGGCCAGCAGCGTCTCCCGGTCCTTCGCGCCCAGGACGCGGGCCATGTCCACGAGCACGCTCTCCTGAAGGGAGACCGCCCTGTGGATCAGCCCGGCCTTCACATGGGCCGTCGCGAGGCAGCACCTCGCCTTGAGCGTGTTCGTGTCGTCGGGCCCCAGCACGTCGGTCATGCTCCGCACCAGCTCGGCCGCCGCCTCGATCGCCTCGTCCGCGCGTCCCGCCGAGGCGAGGGTCTCGGCCAGTGCGCCGCGCAGGCCGAGGGTGGCCGGATCGTCCGCGCCGAACAGCCGCTCACAGCCGGCCAGCGTGCGCTCGTACACGTCGGCCGCCTCCTCGTACCGCATGTTCAGGCTCAGGTACGCGCCCGCGGCGCCGAGTACGGGAAGCAGGGCGTCGTTGTCCTCCGCGGGGTCGGTGTGCCGCAGATACGCCTCGACGTGCGGCACCAGCACCCGCCACGTCTCCCAGTGGGCCGGCTCCACGCTGTCCAGCGGTGCGGCGTGACCGAACGCCGTCTGCGCGAGCCTGCGGGCCCGTTCGGTCACCCCTGGCCACTCGCGCTCGCCCCCGGGCGGCGGACGGCGGGCGATGGCCTGCACGAGCCGGTGGACGGACACCGAACCGTCCTCGTGCAGGGTGATCATGCTGTGCGCGGCCAGCTCCCCGAGCGCCTCCCGGGTGCCGGGGAACGGCGGCAGGAGCATTGCGGGAATCCGGTCGGGGGCGAACCAGCCGACCATCCGGAGGATCCCCGACGCGTACGGGACCGTGGCGGACAGCCGGTTGAGCGTGACGCGCAGGGTGCGGGCGACGGCCTCCTCCGCGTCGCCGGGGCCGCCGCTCCGGCCCAGCTCCGCCAGGTACGCGAGCGGGGGCGTGGCCGTGCGGCCGCAGTACGCGGCAGCGATCTCGACGGCCAGCGGCAGCTGGCCGAGGGTCTCGCAGAGCCGCTCGGCGCCGGTCGTGTCGCGGGGGCCCGTGTGGGTGGCGACGCGGGTGAACAGCTCGACGGCTTCGGCGGCCGGCAGGACGGGCAGCGTGAGGACCCGCCCGATCCCGTACCAGGCGTCGGTCGTACGGCTCGTGACGACGACCCGCCCGCGGCCGGCCCGGGCCAGCAGATCGGCCACGTCTCCGGGGTCGGTGACGTTGTCGAGGACGAGCAGCCAGCCGTCGTGCGCCGACAGCCACTGCAACGCCCGCTCGCGCAGGGCCTCCTGCGGGAGTACGTCGATCAGCGCGGGCTGCATCGCGACGGCGAGGGCCGCGAGCCCGGCGTCCACGTCGGCCCGGCTCTCGGCGGTGATCCACCAGACGGGGTTGCGGTGTGCCGCCTGCCGGAGGGCCCAGCGGGCGGCGAGCGAGGACTTGCCCACCCCGCCGAGGCCGCAGATCACGACGGTCTCCGCCTCCCGGTCGAGCAGGTCGCCCTCCTCGCCGCGCCCCACGAAGTGGGCGGCCTTGCGGGGCACGCTGACGAGTCCGGGCGGGCAGACCAACGGCCCGAGGGCCTCCGCCGGCAGCACGGTCACCCGGTCCCCGGTGTGCACCCACCCGATGTCCCCACCGGCCGCGACGGACCGGTCCCCCGAGGCGGATACGTCCCCGCTCACGCGTCGCCCGTGGACACACTCCCGATGTCGCCGCCCGCCGCGACGGACCGGTCACCGGAGGCGGTGACGGAGCCGGGGGCGGGCCGCGCGGGTGCCGGGGCCGGTGCCGGTGCCGCGGGTGCGGGTGCGGGCGCCGGGCTCGTACCGCTGCCGCCCGTCACCACGGACCCGATGTTCCCGCCGGCGGCGACGGAACCGGCGCCGGAGGCGGTCACGACCGGGGCGGTCGGGGCCGGTGTGGTCACGCCGCCATTCCCGAACTGCCCCCAGAGGGTGAGCCCGAGACCGGCGGCCGCCAGCACGGCGCCGACGACGCTCGCGAGCTGGTCGGCCTTCCCGAGGTCGGTGACCGCGACGGCGATCAGCGCGCCGATCCCGACGACACCGATGCCGGCACCGCTCCACAGCACTGCCTTCGACCGTATCTGCGCTGCCATGCACCCATGATGACAGCGCTCCGCAGGAGGTTAAGCCTGCATCACACGGAGAAGTTGGGTCAGTTCGCACTCCCCGACGGTCCGCAGGCAGTCCTCCAGCAGTGCGGCGATCAGGATGCGGGCACGTTCCGCCTGCCCGCCGTGCTGGAGGACGTCGGCCTCGACCACGCGCGCCATGAGCGTGCGCGAGTCCTCGGGACCGTAGCGACGGTGGGAGTCCTCGATGGCTTCCGCCGAGAGGACAAGCGCACGATCTGTGTCTCCGGCGACCGCGAGCCGCATGATGAGGGAGCTTTTGATGTTGTCCCGCAGGAGGGGATCCTCGGGCGACGCTCGCCCGGCATCGGCGACGAGCTCCTCCAGCGCCGCCACGTCGGCGCCCGTGGCGGACGCGGAGCCGATCACCAGGTCGTACCGGGCAGAGATCGTCTGCGGATGCATCGGCCCCAAGGCACGGTGGCAGTGCTCGACGTTCTCCCGGAGCAACGCATGCGCCCGCTCCGGGTCGCTCGCCCCGAGCACCCGGGCCAGATGTCCGCGGGCCGCCAGCGTGCGGGGATCGTCGGGCCCGAAGACACGCAGCTGGCCCGCGAGGCCCTCCGTCAGCATGTCCGCGGCCATCTGGGCCCCGTTGTCCGACATGTCCACGGTCAGAGCGAGGATCTGCAGCGCCTCCAGCGTCCGCGGGTGGTCCTGACCGTGGATCCTGCGCAGGGAGTCCAGGGCCCGTACGAACAGCGGCAGGGCCCGGTCGGCGGCCGTGACCCTGCCGAGGTACAAGGCGACCGTCTCGAACAACTCGGCTGCCACGTCGGTGTCGTCGGCCGGGGCTGTGTGTCCGGCCAACGCCTCCACGTGCACCGCGGTGTGCCGATCCGCACCGATCCCCGAGAGGGATATGCCGGCGTGCAACACCCTTGTGGCCAGCTCGCGCGCCACCCCCGTCGACTCCCTCGGGTCCGCCCTGACCACCGCCTGCACCAGCCGGTGCACGCTCAGCTCCCCGCCCCTGAGCGTGATCATGCTGTGCGCGGCCAGCCGCCGCACCGCCTCCGTGACCTCCAGCGGTGTCCCCAGCGGATCCAGGAGCCGGCGTGGGATCCCCTCAGGCGCCCACCAGGCGATGATCCGGAGTACGAGGGCGGCGCGCGGGGTGTCCGTGAGCCGGTCCAGGGTCACCTGCCAGACCCGGGCCAGAGTCCGCGCCGCCTCGCCGCCCTCCGCCGTAGCCGCGAACATCTCCCCCGGATACTCCGCGAGCAGCCCCTGGTACGTACGCGGGGTGATGCCGGCCTCCGCGCAGTACGCGGCCGCCTGCTTCAGCGCGAGGGGCAGATGACCCAACTCCGCGCAGAGCGGGCCGAGTCCGTCGTCGGAGGCGCACACCCCGGTGAAGAGCTCCGCCGCCTCCTCCGGATCCAGGACGTCCAGGACCACCGTCCGCGCGACGTCCTGCCAGCCGCTCGCCCGCCGTGAGGTGACGACGATCCGGCCGCTCCCGACCCGCGCCAGCAGCGGGCGGAGGTCGGCCGGGGTGGAGACGTTGTCGAGGACGAGGAGCCAGTCGTGGTTCGTGGCCAGCCACTGCAACGCCCGCTCGCGCAGGGCGTCTTCGGGCAGGACGCCGACGACACCGGGCTGCATGGCCCGCGCCAGGTCGGCGAGGCCCGCGTCGAGTTCGGCGGGCGTCTCGGCCGTGATCCACCAGACGACGGTGTGGTCGGCCACCCGGTCCGCCGCCCAGCGCGCCGCCAGCGTCGACTTCCCGATGCCGCCGAGCCCGCAGAGGACCTGGATGCCCACGCCCTCGTCCAGCAGGGCGAGTTCACGGGCGCGGCCCACGAACAGCTGCGTCCGCTCGGGGAGATGGACCAGCCCTGCCGGGGAGACGGTGAGCGCCTCCGGCGGCAGCAGCGTCGCGTTCTCCACCTGGGTGACGAAGTCACCGGTGTTGACGCGCCCGATTCCCCCGCCCGCCGCGACGGAACGGTCGCCGGACGCGTCGGCCCTGCCCGCTCCCCCAGTCATCAGCCCATGATGGCAGGAGGGGACGACACAGACCTCTACTTCTTCGACCGCAGCCCCAGCGGGGCCGCGATCTCCTCCAGCATCACGCGGCCCGCCTCCTCCGCGAGGTCGTCCTCCGTCAGGTCCTCGTCCGTGTCGAGGCCGTCCAGCTCGGCCAGGGGCTGGTCGAGGCGGACGTGCGCGACCAGGGACTGGAGGGCGCGGAGGGTGGCCGATGCGGTGGGGCCCCAGTTGGAGAAGTACGAGAACTGCCACCACCACAGTGCCTCGCTGGTGCGGCCCGCGCGGTAGTGCGCCAGGCCATGCCGGAGGTCGGTGACGATGTCGGCGATGTTGTCGGAGATCCGCGCCGGCACGGGGGCCTTGCGCGGCTCGTACGGGTCGAAGACCTCGGAGAAGACGTCGACCGGGTCCAGCATGACCGCGAACCGCTCGCGGAGGTCGTCCACGTCCGGCTCCGGACCGGTGTCCGGCTCGTACCGCTCGTCGGGGACGATGTCCTCGTGCGCGCCGAGCCGCCCGCCCGCGAGCAGCAGCTGCGAGATCTCCAGCAGCATGAACGGCACCGCGCTGTCAGGCTCGTCGCCCTTCGCGACCTCCGTGGTCGCGACGATGAAGCTCTCGATCGAGTCGGCGATCTGGACCGCGAAGTCGTCGGGGTCCTGCGTGACGGAGTGAAGCGTGGCGTCAGACATCGAGAAGCCTTCCTCGGGGCGCACCTGCGTGGGCTCGGTCCTCGTCATACATCTAGCAGTCGCCGCCCCTCGAAGGCGCGGCCGAGGGTCACCTCGTCGGCGTACTCCAGGTCGCCGCCGACCGGGAGTCCGCTCGCGAGGCGGGTCACCTTCAGGCCCATGGGCTTGATCATCCGCGCCAGGTACGTCGCGGTGGCCTCGCCCTCCAGGTTCGGGTCGGTGGCGAGGATCAGCTCGGTGACCGCGCCGTCCGCGAGCCGTGCGAGGAGCTCCCGGATGCGCAGGTCGTCAGGGCCGACGCCCTCGATCGGGCTGATCGCGCCGCCGAGGACGTGGTACCGCCCCCGGAACTCGCGGGTCCGCTCGATCGCCACGACGTCCTTCGGCTCCTCGACCACGCAGATGACCGTCAGGTCGCGCCGCGGGTCCCGGCAGATGTTGCACTGCTCCTGCTGTGCCACGTTGCCGCAGACCGCGCAGAACCTGACCTTCTCCTTGACCTCCAGGAGCGCGTGCGCCAGCCGCCGTACATCCGTGGGCTCCGCCTGGAGGATGTGGAAGGCGATCCGCTGCGCGCTCTTGGGACCGACGCCGGGCAGCCTGCCCAGTTCGTCGATGAGGTCCTGAACCACGCCTTCGTACAACGGAACGCCCTTCTCGGGGGTGCTTGATTCTTACGGTAGTGGCTGGAAGTGCGCCTTTGAAGGTGTACGGGGTGTACGAGTCAGAACCCCAGGCCCGGCATGCCGCCCATGCCCTGCGCCAGCGGGCCCAGCTTCGCCTGCTGGAGCTGCTGCGCGTTCTCGTTCGCCGCGTGGACGGCGGCCACGATCAGGTCGGCCAGCGTCTCCGTGTCCTCCGGGTCGACCGCCTTGGGGTCGATCACCAGGCCGCGCAGCTCGCCGGAGCCGGTGACGGTCGCCTTGACCAGGCCACCGCCCGCCTGCCCGTCCACCTCGGTCGCGGCGAGCTCCGCCTGCGCGCGAGCGAGGTCCTGCTGCATCTTCTGGGCCTGCTGGAGAAGCTGCTGCATATTGGGCTGGCCACCACCGGGAATCACGGGCACTCCTGAGGTTCGTTACGTCCGAATGTCGGGTACGCCCGAGCCTACGTGTTCGCCGCCCGCCCTGCCTCCATCACTCTTTCGGGTGAGAAACTGCGGGCTTCTCTACCTGATCAACACCCTCTTGCGGGCGGAAATCCCGGGATTCCGGGCCCATCGCCCACCATTCGGCGGTAGGAAGGGCAGGCACCACGTGCACCGCACGTCACAGAAGGACACGCGCGCTGAGCTGAACAGAGGAGTCCCCCGGTGAGCCAGCAGCCGGACATGCAGCCACCGGGTCAGTCCGGGGAGAACGGGGAAGTCACGGAGCGGCCTGACCGCGATCTCACCGGTACGCCGTTCCCCCTGGGCGACTGGGGCGAGCCCGCCGAGCGGCTCGACGAGCTGTACCGCTGGGTCGAGTCGAATGCCCTGCGCACGGCGGAGTGGTACCTCTCCGACCGCGTCTGGAAGCGCCGCGGCGCCCGGATCCTGCGGCTCGGCACCGCCGCCGGCGTGATCGCGGGCGCCGCGCTGCCGCTGCTCGACCTGACCGGGGCGGCCGAGGGCGCGGCCGGCTGGGGCTATCTGTCGCTGCTGATCGGCGCGGCCTGCCTGGCCTGCGACCGGTACTTCGGGCTGACGTCCGGCTGGATAAGGGACGTGGCGACCGCACAGGCCGTGCAGCGCCGTCTCCAGGCCCTCCAGTTCGACTGGGCCTCGGAGAGCGTCCGCGAGGTCCTGGGCCCCACGGAGGGCACGGCCAGCGAGGCCGCCGAGCGATGTCTCGGCGTGCTGCGCCGCTTCTCGGAGGACGTGACCGAGCTCGTACGGGCGGAGACCGCGGACTGGATGGTCGAGTTCCGCTCGGGCCCGGCGCCGCTGATGCTCCAGTCGGTGGGCGTGGTGCCCGCGCGCACGGAGAGCTCCCACCCGTCGGGCCGCTTCCCGCTGCCGCCCGGCACCCGGCCGAACATGCCGCGCCAGCGGCCCCCGGAGGCCCGCTAGGCCTCAGGGGCCTTCGGGCCTCCGAGGGGCCTCCCGAGGGGCTCTGGAGGGCCTCAGAGGCTCCGGAAGGGGCCGCGGGGAGGCCTCGGGGGTAATTCCCCCGAGGGCGGGCCACCGGGCGTCGCCCGGCCCACTCGGCCCGCTCGGCTCGGCTCGGCCAGCCCAGCTCAGCCAGCCCAGCTCAGCTACCTCAGCTCAGCTCAGCTCAGCTCAGCTCAGCTCAGGATGATCATCGAGCCCTGTGCAAGGCTCCTGGTCGCCGCCGCGTGCAGCCCCAGCCACACGTGACGCTCCCGCGCGAAGGGACTGTCGTCGTACGGAATCGGTCCGGCCGGCTCCTCCAGCGAGGTCGGCCGCTCCGGCGGCAGCGGAAGCGCCGGCGGGTTCATCGGGTCGATGCCGATCGAGGGCGCCACGAACTCGAGCTCGCGCAGCAGCCCGTACGAGGAGCCGAGCGGGCCGCCGCCTTCCAGGAGCTCCTCGCTGGAGAGCGGCGCCGGGAAGTCGACGGGCACGTACGAGCCGGCGTGGTCGTAGTGCCAGACGAGGTGCGACTGCTGGGCGGTCGCCTCGAACATCTCCAGGAGCTGTTCGTAGTCCCCGCCGAGCTCGCCGACCGGCTCGACCGGCAGCCCGCACACCTGGAGCAGGTACGCGCGGCGCAGGAAGTGCAGGGCCTCGTAGTCGAAGCCGGCGATCGGGGCGACGTCGCCGGAGAGCCCCGGCATGTACGCGTAGACGGGCACGGTCGGCAGGCCGGACGCGCTCAGCACGGCGTCGTAGGCCGCTATCTCTTCGGCGAAGGGGTTGTCGGGGCTGTGGCACAGCAGGTCGACAAGGGGGACCAGCCACAGGTCACAGGCCAAGGGAGGCTCGCTCTCCGTCGGTTGCAGGGACGGCCAGGGTAGTCGGCGGCGCCGACGACGCCCACCCGCTCAGGAACTGCCCCCGGATCCGCCGCCTCAACCCGGCCGCCACCCGGAGGTTCCCCTCAACGCGCGCGGTTCTCCAGGCGGTCAGCCCACTCGAGGGAGTGCGTGTTGTAGTCCCGCACGACCTCGACGGCCCCCTCCGCGTCGCCGCGCGTGATGGCGTCCACCAGATCGATGTGGCCGCTCCACAGCCAGCCGTTCATGTCCCGCTCGGAGCGCAGATAGGGCACGGAGAAGACCCAGGCCTGGACGCGGAGCCGGTGCAGGAACTCGGCGATGTAGTCGTTGGCGGCGACCAGGCGGGCCAGTTCACGCCAGTAGCGGATGTCGTAGCCGATGAGGACGTCCAGGTCGCCGGCGCGGGCGGCGCGGGCCGCGGCCTCGCCCCTGCGGCGTACGGAGACGAGCGCGACCCCGACCCCGAGGTCGGGTTCCGTGGGCACGGAGCGGGGCGGCACCATGGCGGCGTCGCGGCGGAAGATGCCGTCGACGACGAGCATCCTGGCCTCGACCATCCGCCGGTAGTCGTCGACCGAGTACTGGTGGACGCGGAAGCCGCGGTGCTGGTCGGAGTCGAGGAGCCCCTGCGCGCAGAGGTCGACGAGGGCTTCCCGTACGGGCGTCGCGGACACCCCGTACTGCTCGGCGATCTGCTTGACCGTGAATTCCTGGCCCGGCTGGAGACGGCCCGCGAGCACCTCGTCACGCAGCGCGTCCGCGATCTGCTGTCGCAAGGTGTTGCGGGTGACAGCTCCGCTCGCGGGCATCTGGTCGGCCCCCTCCGTCCGGCTTCGGACACCCTAGTCCAAACGGAGGGAACCTCCCCGTATCACCCGTACGCGAACGGGCGGTTACGCGGTGTACTCGTCAGCCACCGACAGCGCGACGTCCAGGGCTGCCAGGCCCTCCTTGACCTCGGACTCGGAGACGTTGCAGGCGGGGACGGCGTGCACGCGGTTCATGTTGATGAAGGGCCACAGGCCGTTCTTCTTCATCGTGGAGCCCACGGCGGCCATCGGCGCGGCGGCCTCGCCGGCGGCGTTGTACGGGACGAGCGGCTCGCGCGTCTCGCGGTCCCTGACCAGTTCGATCGCCCAGAAGACACCCAGGCCGCGCACGTCGCCGACGGACGGGTGGCGCTCGGCGAGCTCGCGCAGGCCGGGGCCGAGGACGTTCTCGCCGATGTGGGCCGCGTGCTCGACGACCTTCTCGTCCTCCATCACCTGGATGGTGGCGACGGCGGCGGCGCAGGCCAGCGGGTGACCCGAGTAGGTCATACCGCCCGGGTAGGGCCGCTTGTCGAAGGTCGCGGCGATCTCGGCGTTGATGGCGACGCCGCCGAGCGGCACGTAGCCGGAGTTCACGCCCTTCGCGAAGGTGATCAGGTCGGGCACGACGTCGAAGTTGTCGGCGGCGAACCACTTGCCCGTGCGGCCGAAGCCGGCCATGACCTCGTCGAGGACGAAGACGATGCCGTACTTGTCGCAGATCTCGCGGACGCCGGCCAGGTAGCCGGGCGGCGGGGTCATGATGCCGGCGGTGCCGGGCACGCTCTCCAGGATGATCGCGGCGATCGTCGCCGGACCCTCGAAGGCGATCGTGTCCTCCAGGTGCGCGAGGGCGCGCTCGCACTCCTGCTGCTCGTTCTCGGAGTAGAACGGCGAGCGGTAGAGGAAGGGCGCCCAGAAGCGCACGACGCCGGCGGTGCCGGTGTCGGAGGCCCAGCGGCGCGGGTCGCCGGTGAGGTTGATCGCGGTGGAGGTGGCGCCGTGGTACGAGCGGAAGGCGGAGAGCACCTTGTGGCGGCCCGTGTGCAGACGGGCCATCCGGACGGCGTTCTCGACGGCCTCGGCGCCGCCGTTGGTGAAGAAGATCTTGTCCAGGTCGCCCGGGGTGCGCTCGGCGATGAGGCGTGCGGCCTCGGAGCGGACGTCCACGGCGAAGGCGGGCGCGAAGGTCGCGAGCTTGCCGGCCTGCTCCTGGATCGCGGCGACGACCTTGGGGTGCTGGTAGCCGATGTTCGTGTAGACGAGACCGCTGGAGAAGTCGAGGTAGCGGTTTCCGTCGTAGTCCCAGAAGTACGAACCCTCGGCGCCGGCGACGGCGAGCGGGTCGATCAGACCCTGGGCGGACCAGGAGTGGAAGACGTGCGCGCGGTCGGCGGCCTTGACGGCCGCGCCGGCCTGGGGATCGGGTGCGGCGACATGAGGGGTCATGCGGTCGAGGGTAAGGAATCGCAGGTGGGGCGGGCCATGGCCATCTTGTCCACCGAGACCGGGCCGGACGCGACACCTTGCTCCGTCCCGATTCGCGCCGGGGCGGAGTCTCGGAGGAAGCCCCATTCCCATTGACAGCAAGCTGTCATCATGACAGTCTTCTGTCATGGGAACCGAGAGCGACACCACGACCGTTCATCTCGCCGTCTACGACACCCTCGCCGACTGGGAGACGGGCCACGCCACGGCCTGGCTCACCCGCGCCGGGTACACGATCCGGACCGTCGGCCCGGTCGCCGGGGAGCCCGTCACGACGATCGCCGGCATCCGGATCGTCCCCGACCTCGCGCTCGACGACCTCCGTCCCGAGGACAGCGCCCTGCTGATCCTCCCGGGCGCCGAGAAGTACGACGAGGGCGAGGAGCTCGCCCCCTTCACGGCCAAGGCCCGGACCTTCCTCGACGCCGGCGTGCCGGTCGCCGCGATCTGCGGCGCCACGGCGGGCCTGGCGAAGGAGGGCCTGCTCGACGACCGCCCGCACACCAGCGCCGTCTCGTTCTACCTCGCCGCCACCGGCTACAAGGGCGGTGAGCACTACGTCGACGCGGACGCGGTGACGGACGGGGACCTGATCACGGCGGGCCCGACCGAACCGGTCGCGTTCGCGCGGGAGATCTTCGCCCGGCTGGGTGCGTACGAGGGCAAGCGGGACGCCTGGTACCGCCTCTTCCACGACTCGGACCCGGCGGCCTTCGTCGAGCTGAACTCGTGAGCGACAGGCAGCAGCAGGACGCCCTGTCCCGTACCGCCCTGGGCGTCTTCCGCCTGAACGGCCAGTTCCTCGCCGTCTCGGAGAAACTGGCCGAACCGGCCGGCCTGACCGCCGCCTGGTGGCAGGTCCTCGGCGCCGTCCTCCCCGAACCGCTGCCGGTCGCCGGGATCGCCCGCGTCATGGGCATCACCCGCCAGAGCGTCCAGCGGATCGCGGACCTGCTCGTACGGGAGGGCCTCGCGGCGTACGAGCCGAACCCGGCCCACCGGCGCGCCAAGCTCCTCACGCCCACGGAGGCGGGCCGGGCGGCGATCGGCCGCATCGAACCGGGCCACGCGGAGCTGGCGGCCCTGCTCGCACGGGAGTTGGGCGGCCAGGAGGCCTTCGACGAGACCGTACGGGTGCTGGAACGGCTCTCGGGGGCGCTGGACGCCGTCGGCGCGCGCTACACCGCCCCCGAGGCGCCGTGATCAGCGCCTGACGATCCGGTCGAGGACCTCGGCGAGGCGGGCCTTGACCGCCTCGCCGTGCCGGAGCGGCCGCGGCTCCCCGTCGCGGTCCATCCGCACACCCCGGTCCGCGAGGACGTACAGCATCCGCAGGGTGCGCAGGCAGTTGGAGAGGTGGGCGGCGACGGGGACGCCGATGTCGTCCGACCCGAACTCGTCGGCCACCGCGTCGAGCCACGCGGTCGACTCCAGCTCGCCCAGGTCGGTCCGGGTGAGGACCCGGGCCGACGCCCGCGCCAGCCGGTCGTCCTCCAGCTGGTCCCACACCCGGTCGGTCGGCGCCGTCAGCCGCGCGGCGGCGAGGTTCAGCATCCGCGCCGGGTCCACCTCGGCGTGGCGCCCGAACGCGCCGAGGAGATCCGCTCCGTGCGCGACCGCGTGCAGCCAGCCGAGCTTCGGGTCGTGACCGCGCAGGTCCTCCTCGGCCGGGTACCAGCGCGCGAACGCGTCCACCCAGCCCGCCCTGAAGTCCCCCTTCGCCAGGAGCATGTCCAGCACGAGCGGGGCGAAGGTCCTGGCCTGGACCTCCGGGTCGCCGAAGCGGGCGGCCATCTCGTCGCCGAGCGCGAGCCTCCGGGGCCCGTCGATCACCCCGCGCTCGATCCAGGTCGCGAGGACGGCGTAGGCCGATCCGTCGCGGACCTCCGGATCGGGATCCGCGAGGGCACGGGACAGCTCTCCCGTCAGTTCTTCCAGGTCACGGTCGGTGGGTATCGCGTAGTCGGCGGCGCAGATGCTGTTCCAGTCGGTCACGGTCGGCACAATATGCACATACCGCTACCTCGCGCCGACAATTACGGGGCATGTCCCGGACATGACCGACCCCGCCCGGGACAGGTCCCGGACGGGGTCGCTTCTTCCCACAGATCTACGGATCTACTGCGTGAACACCTGCATGAACATCAGCGCGCCCTGCTGGACTAGCAGGACAGGTTCGCACCGGCCGGGACGCCCAGGATCTGGGTGAACTGCTGGTACTTGGTGACCCGGCTCTGCACCTGGGCCGGGTTGCCGCCGTTGCACTCCAGGCTGCCGTTGATCGCCCAGATGGTCTGCCCGAAACCGGCGCCGTTGACCATGGCGTTGTGGGCGGTCATCGTGCCGGGGCCGTTCTGGGTGTTCCAGTACCAGAGGCCCGTCTGCATGGCGACGGCCGGATCCTGCTCGACCCGCCAGGGGTTGTTGAGCAGGTCGATGCCGAGGGCGTCACCGGCCGCCTTGTAGTTGAAGTTCCAGGAGAGCTGGATGGGCCCGCGGCCGTAGTACGCGGCCTGGCCGGCGGGGCAGCCGTAGGGCTGGTTGCGGTCGCAGTAGTGCGGGTAGTTGGCGGTGTTCTGCTCGACGATGTGGACCAGGCCGCCCGTCTCGTGGGAGACGTTCGCGAGGAAGGCCGCGGCCTCCTGCTTCTTCACCGTGTCACTGCCGGTGTTGGCGAAGCCGGGGTACGACTTGAGGGCCGCGGTGAGGCCCGCGTACGTGTAGAAGGGGTTCCTGCTCGGGAACATCTGGTTGAACTGGGCCTCGGAGACGACGAATCCGGAGCTCGGGGGCGTGGTGGGCGGCGTGGTGGGCGGGGTGGTGGGTCCGCCGCCACAGGCGCCCTGGTCGGCCCAGACGCCCCACTCGCCGGTCGTGCCGGGGGTCTCGTTCTGGGTCCACCACTTGGCCTGCCAGTTGTGCCCGTTGTGCGAGGCCGTCATCCCGCCCGTGTAGACGCTGGAGGAGTTCCATGCGGCCGCGCAGGCGGCTGCCGCTCCTGCCGAGGCGGCGGGGAGGAGGAGCAGGGCGAGTCCAACGGCCGTACAGAGCGCCGCCAGCGAGGTGACCAACTTACGCAGCATGCGTGCTTCCTTCCGGGTGGGGCCGGGTCGGGGAAGCACAGCGAAGCGCTATTGGTCTGGACCTGTCAAGGTCTAGACCAGAACTTGTGACAGTTGGGGTTCCACTTGCCCCGGGAACACATGAGGCGGCCCCGGGCTCGGAGTTCCGAGGCCCGGGGCCGCCGTCAGTCGCGGCGAAGCGGTACGACTAGAGCAGGTTGAAGTTCTGCATACCGGTGTTGATCTGGACCGGCGCCTTGAACGGGGCCGCGGCGTTGCCCGTGCCCGAGTAGCGGAACAGCTTGCCGTCCGCCTTGCGGGCGAGCAGGTCCGCCTTGCCGTCGAAGTTGATGTCACCGGTCGACAGGATCCGGTTGTACGTGTTCCAGCCGGAGCCGATCTTCGTGCGGCCGGTGAAGGGGGCCCGGTAGTCGCCCGTGCCCTTGTAGAGCCACAGGACACCCGTCGTGTCGCGCGCGACGACGTCGACCTTGCCGTCACCGGTCAGGTCACCCTGGCCCGCGATCTGGTTGTACGCGTTCCAGCCACCGCCGACCCGCGTGCGGGTGGTGAGGCGGCCGTCCGGGTAGGAGAGGTAGCTCCACAGCACACCGGCCGTGTCGACACCGAGCAGGTCGGCCTGCTGGGCGCCGCCGATGCTGCCCGGCGAGAGGACCGTCTTGTAGATGTTCCAGCCCCGGCCGACGTTGTTCGCGTCGGGGTCCGTGCCCTCGAACGAGAAGAAGTCCAGCCGCCCGTTCTTGTAGAGCGTCCACTCGACTTCGCCGAAGCCGTCGTTGTTGTTGTCGCCGACGATGATGTCGGCGATGTCGCCGGCGTCGCTCGCCAGCGGGACCCCGGCGCTGAAGCCACCGGTGGTGTTGGGGTTCCACACGTAGAGGTCGTTGGTCGTCTTGTGGACGCCGTACATCTCGAAGATGGGCGTCTCCGGCGCGGCGACGGGCGCGGCGGAGGCCGTGCCGGCGACGGTCGCGGTCGCGACGGCGACGGCGGTGGCGACGAGCGCGCCCTTGAGCGCACGACGACGAATGATGTTCATCGAAAATCCCCCCTGGGATTCTACGGCGGCGTACTTCACACGCCACTGATCTTGGAATCCTGCCACAGCGTTCGACTGTTTTCGGACCAAAATTCGGGCCCGGAAAACCGGAAAAGACGGCTCCGGGTCCAAGAGCTTGCCACAGCACGCGGAACGGCTCCGGGGCGGCAATGTGCCGCCCCGGAGCCGGCCGGGGAGAGAGCGGGAGGAGCGGGCGCCTTAGAGGGGCAGGGCCGAGGTGACGTCGGGGAGCGCCGAGGTCGCCGCACCGCCCGTGACGGCGCTCAGCGGGGAGTCGGGCTGGGTGGCGGCGCCGCTGACCGGGCCGAGCAGGCCGGTCGCGCCGGCCAGGGGGTCGGCCGCGGCGGCGGCACCCGCGCCGAGACCGATGGCGGAGGCGGCGAGGGCGAGGGCGGTGAGGACACGCTGGGAAGAGTTCATGCCCCGCTAACGATCCCCCGCGCCCCAGGTACCGGCGATTCCGCATCCGTCAACCTCGTCCGCCCGGGTCGAGGAGGCCCGGACGGACGAGGTTGACGGGGGTCGGATCGGGCCGGGAAGGGTCAGATCATCAGGATGATGCGGCCCGGGCGGTGGCCCGACTCCGCTCGGCGGTGGGCCTCGGCGACCTCCTCCAGGGGGAGGACGTCGGCCACCCGGGTGATCAGCTCCCGGTCCGCCACCTTCTGCAGGCTCTCGGCCAGCCGGGTGGCGTCCGGCACCGCACGGACGGCCTCGACGCGGATGTTCCGCTGCGGGGCCGGAACCCGGTCGGGGGCGATCGCGACGAAGACGCCGCCGTCCTTCAGCACCGGAATGATGTCCTCGCCGAGGAGCGCCCCGTCGAAGACCCCGTCCACCTGCTCAGGGACGGCCGCGAGCACCCTGTCGATCACGTCCTCCGGGGTGCCGCGCGGGAGGGCGTGCTCCGCCCCGAGGATCTTCAGTTCGCTCTCGTCACCCTCGTGGGCCACGGCCACGACCCGCAGCCCGGCCGCCGAGGCGTACTGGACGGCCAGCCGGCCCACCACCGTGCTCCCGCCGGTCACGAGCAGCGTCGACCCCGCCGGCAGCGCGATCCGGTCGAGCCCCTGCTGGGCGGCGGCCGAGGCGAGCGGGAGGGAGGCGGCCACGGTGTGGTCCACGTCGTCCGGGATCGGGGCCAGCCACTCCGGGGCGACCTGGACGACCTCCGCGTAGGTGCCCTCTCCGGTCAGCTCGTCGTACCAGGGCACGAATCCGGCCACACGGGTCCCGACCGCCATCCCGGGCGCCGGGTCGAGCAGCTTCCCCGCGAAGTCGGTCCCGAGGATGAACGGGGGCTTGAGCGAGCCGACCGAGTCGGCGTAGTGGCCTGCGCGGATCCGCAGATCCGCCTGGTTCACACCGGCCGCCTTCAGGCGCACCCGGACCCTCCCCGGGACGTCCCCGGCCTCCGGCTCGGGCCGGCGGGACATTCTGAGGACCTCGGGTCCGCCGTAGGCGGTCACTTCGACGACACGCATGGGGTACTCCTCAGATGGCAGGCCCCCTCGTGGCCATTACACCCACGCCCGCGAGCCCCGGGCAACCCCTGATCGCCCGCCTGAAGGACCCGCCCGGGCCCCGCCCGGGGACCCGCCCGGGGACCCGCCTGAAGGAAGGGAGAACTCCGGGTGACGGGGGGCTACGCCGACCGTGGAACCGCACACACGTGCGTACCGTCGCGCGGGTGGACTGGCTCACCGCTGAGAACCTCATCGCCCTGGTCACCGCCCTCCTCGGTGTCCTCGTCTCCACCGGTGCCGTCTGGTACGAGCGGCGGGTGCCGCACCAGCGGCGGATCGGCTACCGCGTCCAGCTCGACACGGCCATCGGGAACGCCGCCGCGAACGGCGCGGTGACCGGCCCAGGCGCGGCCGTCCGGCGCGGGTTCTTCAACGCGAGCCCGGAGCTGCGGGACGCCACCCTCGTCCTCCTCCGGATCGAGAACGACGGGGCCCTGTCGATCGGCGCCGACCACTACACGGACGGTGACGACCACGGACTCACGGTCGAGTTCCGGAACCGGCGGGTGAAGGCGGTCGTCGTCACCGCGCCCGACCACCCCCGGCTCCTCAGCCACTTCCCCGACAGCTGGCAGGGCCCGGCGGAGGGCGCCACCACCGTCCTGCTGCCCAAGGTCCCGCTCAACCGCGGCGCCCACTACAAGCTGCTCGTCCTGCTCACCGGCGGCCCCATCGGCGACCCGGTCTCGGTCGACGGCAACATCGCCGAGGGACACGTCCACCTCAACCACAGCACGACCCCCGACGACAAGCCGCCCGTCTTCAGCCGGGCCGCCCGGACGGTCACGATCGTCCTCACCGTCTGTGTCGTCGCGCTCGCCACGATCATCGTCCGCGAGCGGACCCCGCCGCCGATCGGCTGCGCCACGGGCACGCTCACCGTCACCGGCTCGACGGCCTTCGCGCCGGTCGTACGGGAGCTGGCGAAGAAGTACGAGAAGGACTGCCCGGGCTCGACGGTGAACGTGACCGCGCACGGCTCGACCGCCGGGATACGGGAGCTGGCGGCGTCCGGGGCGAACCACGGCAAGGGCTCCCCCGCCGTCGTCGCCCTCTCCGACGGGCGCAAGCCGGGCGGCTATCCGCAGCTGCGGGAGAGCATGGTCGCGGTCTCCCTCTTCACGCTCGTCCTCAACGACGGGATACCCGTGGAGAGCCTCACCCTGGACCAGATCCGCCGCCTCTACCGGGGCGAGATCACCGACTGGAACGAGCTCGTCCCCGGCGTGCACCAGCCGGTCCGGCTCATCAGCAGGGACGCCAACTCCGGTACCAGGGAGGTCTTCCAGCGCCGGGTCCTCGGCCGCAACGAGCTGGCCAACTCCTCCCTGAACTGCGAGAGCCTCGACGACCCCGCGTCGAAGGTCGTCCGCTGCGAGCTCGACTCCACCGAGCAGGTCCTGTCGACCGTCGCCCGGCTCCCCGGCGCCATCGGCTACACCGAACTCCGCAGCGGCAGCGGCCTGAAGGGGCTGCACCGGGTGGCCATCGACGGGCGCAGGCCGGTCGTCGAGGAGATCGGCGTGTCCAGCTACCCGTACCGGGAGATCGAGTACGCCTACACCTGGGGCCGGCCGCCCGCCGACTCGCTGACCTCCAGCTTCCTCAACTACCTGATCCGGGGCAGCGGCCAGGACGTCGTCCTCACCCACGGCCATCTGCCCTGCTCCACCCCGAAGGGCACGAAGGTCTGCGGGGACGGCTGACGGAGACGGCCGAGGCGTGTTCTGGCATGCTCGTCGCCGTGGAGCCATTGAACGCGGAAGACCCGGTCAGCATCGGTCCGTTCCGTCTGATCGGCCGTCTCGGGGTCGGTGGGATGGGCCGGGTGTTCCTCGCGCGCTCGGCCGGCGGCCGGACGGTCGCGGTCAAGATCGTGCACGCCGAGCTGGCCGCCCAGGAGGAGTTCCGGCGGCGGTTCGCCCGCGAGGTCGCCGCCCTGGAGCGGGTCGGCGGCACGGGCACGGCGCCCGTGCTCGGCTCGGACACCTCCGCCGACGCCCCGTGGGTGGCCATCGGGTACGTCCCCGGTCCGTCGCTGCGGACCGTCGTCGGCGACGAGTACGGGCCCCTGCCGCCCGCGACCGTACGGGCGCTCGCCTCCGGGCTCGCCCGCGCCCTCGTCCACATCCACGACGCCGGGCTCGTCCACCGCGACCTCAAGCCCTCCAACGTGCTGCTGACCGTCGACGGGCCCCGGCTCATCGACTTCGGCATCGCCCGCGCCGTCGACACCGTCGCCGACGGCGGCGGCCTGACCTCCACCGGCGCGGTCGTCGGCTCCCCCGGCTTCATGTCGCCCGAGCAGGTCCGCGGCGACCGCGTCACCCCCGCGTCGGACGTCTTCTGCCTCGGCTCCGTCCTCGCGTACGCGGCGACCGGCCGCTCCCCCTTCGGGACGGCCGACAGCGGCGTCCACGCCCAGATGTTCCGCATCGCCCACGACGAACCCGACCTGACGGACCTCGCACCCGAGCTCTCCGGCCTCATCCGGGCCTGCCTCGCGAAGGACCCCGCGGCGCGTCCCTCGGCGGCCGAGATCGTCGAGACGCTGCCCGTCGCCGACCCGTGGCTCCCGGCGGACGTCCTGGCCCGGCTGGGCCGCCACGCGGCCCGGCTCCTCGAGGCCGAGGCGGGTCCGGAGGCAGGGGGAGCCAGGATGCTCGCCTCCGCCGGTGACCCGACACCCGCCACCCCCCTGCCGCCCACCGCCCGCACCGCACCCCGCCCCCGCCGCCGTACGGCCCTGATCACCGCCCTCGCGACCCTCGTCGTGGCCGCCGCGGCCGGCGCCACGTACACCTTCTGGCCCGACCCGGACACCGGCGGCGACGAGCAGAAGAACCGCGGCAAGGGCCAGACCGACGGCGTCTCCGCCCGGCCCGCCGGGATCGTCCCCGGCAGCTTCCTCGGCGCCTGGGAGGGCGTCATCCAGGGCACCGCCGACCACCCCCGGGAGACCGCCCGGATCGAGATCACCCAGGGCGCGGCGGGCGCCAAGAGCGCGGTCTACGTCCAGGTCTCCGAGAGCCGGCTCTGCATGGGCCGCTCCCGGCTCGTCTCGGCCGACGAGGACAAGGTCGTGCTCGGCGAGTCCGACGTCACGACCAGCGTGCCCGCCCAGCGCTGCACCCCCGCCGCGCACCAGACCCTCACCCTGCGCTCCCCCGACGTCCTGGAGTGGACCTCGGGCGCCGCGAAGGCCACCTTCCGCAAGGCGCCCACCGGCACCGCCGTCGTCCCCGCCCGCTACCTCGGCCGCTGGCGCAGCAAGCCCATGAGAGAGGTCTACGGCGACAACGACGACCGCTACCGCACGGAGGTGACGGTCACCCAGGGCCCCATCGGCACGCCGGTCATCCGCATCACCGACGTCTTCCCGCGCACGAACGACGCCGGCGAGGCCACCACCGACGTCGTCAGCTGCGCCTCCACGTCCGTCCTCGCGGGCGTCGGCGCGTTCCTCGTCATCGGACCGCAGACCAAGGAGACGGGCAACACCGACTCCGAGTGCCCGGAGAACGGCTCCAGTTACGTGGTCGTGGACACGTGGGAGGGCAAGGACCGGCTCCTCGTCTACCCGATGGTGGACGCGGAGCCGGGTGAGTTCGTGCGGTTGTAGGGCTTACTCGGGGATGCGGGCCGGGCACGTGCTGAACGGCTCGTTCACGATGCACTCGAAGAGCGCGGCCCAGTCGCTGCTGCTGTCCGCCGCACCCGCCTTCACGGTGTCCTCGCAGGACTTGTCGGTCAGACCCCAGAGGGAGCCGTCCGGCCAGCCGGCCTGCTGCGTCCGGGTCTGCACGACGTCGAGGCAGGCCTGCGGTGCCTTCAGGCGCTTGAGCTCCTCGACGAGCTCCAGGTACTTGGCGTCGGTCACCGACCGGGCCTGCTCGTCGAGCGTCGCCTTGGCTTCGGCCCGCTGCTCCGGGGAGGAGTCCGCGCTCTGGTAGACCTTGAGCGCCGCGGCGTTCTTCTGCAGCTTCTCCTGGAGCTTCTTCTTGTCCTCCGGCTTCGTCGGCGCGGTGCCCGGCTGCTGTGCGGCCAGCACGCCGCCGAGGAGCACGTCCGCGTACTTGGAGTAGAGCACCTTCTCCTGCACGGTCAGGTTCTTGTCCGTGAGTTTCGTGAGGACGGTGTTCAGGTCCTGGAGGACCTTGAAGTAGACGAGCCGCTCGGCGACGGACCCCGTCCCGTTGACCTTCTCCAGCGCTGTGGTGACGCCGAGGACGAGCTTCGCGTACCTCTCCCGGTCCTCCTTCGGGAAGTCCGCGTCCTTGCTGAGCCTCAGCGCTTCGGCCAGCCCCTTGGCGAGGGCCTTGGCCTCGTCCTTCTGCTGCTGCGACCCGTTCCCGTTGATGATGGCCTGGAGGTCGTCCAGCTGCTTCTTGACCTTCGCCTTCTCCGCGGCGGAGAGGTTGGTGGCCGCGAGGTTGTCCTGCGCCTGCTTGAGCTCGCCGGCGGTCAGGGTCTGAATCGCGACGTTCTGGGCAGGAGGCGCTTCCTCGCCCTCAGCGGGCAGCACTCCCTGCTGCCCGTCGGGGTTCACTTCCTCGTCCGCGGGGTTCTGCTCTTCCCCCTGGTCGGGGTTGTACTGCTCCTCTTCAGGAGGCACCTGCTCCTCTTCGGGAGGCACTTGCTCCTCGACGGGAGGCACCTGCTCATCCACCGTCGGCGGTACCTGCTCCTCCTCCACGGGCGGCGGTACCTGCTCCTCCTCCACAGGCGGCGGCACCTGCTCCTCCTCAGCAGGTGGTGGCGGTGTCGGCTGGGCCCTTTCGGCGGCCTGCACCTGCGCCGGCGCGGAGGATGCCGCCATGGCGCTCATGCCTGACGACAGCGCCAGGCCCGCCGCCAGAAGGGACGCGCTCGCAGCTCGGACGACTCGTCGCTGGGCGGTTGTGGTCATGGTGAATCCAGGTGGCTGTCAGGGTGCTGCTTCGTCCGCGGGGGCCGGCCTCTGAAGGCGGCCCTGGGTGACCGGAGTTCCACGACTCAACGGTGCACAGGAATCACAGGACCCACTCTTCTCCCGTGGCCCCGAGTTGGCAACTCGGGGCCGGGGTACCCGAATACGCTGCGTGAGCGCGGCGCTCGGAGAGCCTCTAGCCGCCTACTCCGAGTAGTTCCAGGGCGGCACGGGCCGCGTCCAGGAGCGGTGTGCCGACGGTCCCGAGCAGCGCGGCGATGCCCGCGACCGTCAGCAGCGCCCGGCGCCGTACCGGGGGCGGGGTGGCGTCCTCGTCGGCGGCGAGGACGGGCAGGGCGTCGTCGAAGGAGCCCCGGTCCTCGGGCGGCACCTCCGCGCGCAGCACCCGCATGAGCTCGACGACGGTCCGCAGCGCCTCCTCCAGGGTGGGCTGCTGCTGGGGTCCGGCGTGGTGGTGGACGATGCCCGTGTGGCCTTCGCCGCCGAAGATGTTGACCTGGTCGCCGCCGTAGTTGTTTCCGCCGTGGTTGTCGCCGGCCGTCACTTCACGATCCCCTTGTGGTCGCGGCCTCCGACGATGTTGACGGTGTCCCCGGTGTAGTTCTTCATGTTGACCGTCAGCTGCTCCACCTGGACGTGGAAATCCGCGTCCGGGTTCTCGATCGCGAGCGCGATCCGGCGGACGAGATCCGAGAGCACGCTCGCGTCGCGGCTGGTGAGCAGGGCGATCGCCACCCCCGTGGTCTCGATGGCCAGGACCGAGTGCTCCGGCCGGAAGAGAACGATGAGCATGTCCGCGAGGGCGAAGACAAGGACCGCGAGGCTGACGAACCGGGCGATGTCCACGCCCTCGTCGGATTCGCCGGAGGTCACGGACAGCACCAGAACCGGGATGACCACGATCGCCAGGAACCGCTTCACGGCGGCCCAGCGGTCGGGCACGACGACGTACGTGTGGACGCGGGCGATGTTCCCCAGCGGATAGCACGCGCGGTTCACCCACAGCAGGCTCCTGCTGACGCTCACGTCGATGGTGGTGACGTCGCGGGGCGGCGGAGCGGGTGGACGGTTCGGCGGCGGCGGTGTGACGAGTGGTCCGGTCGTGTCCATGTTTCCCCCTGGGACGGAACCGCACGTGAGTGGAGACTCATTAAGCGCTCAACTCCCCTTACGAACAAGGCGAGTTCAGGCCTCCCGAGGGCGGAGTTCGGCCGCCGCGCGGGCATAGTCGCGCACCAGGGGGCGGGTGTCGTCGGCGCGCCAGGCCAGGACGAGGTGGCTGGGGGTGAGGCCGCGGACGGGCCGGACGACGACGCCCTCGCGGGCGAGCAGGGGCGCGTTGCCCGCCGCGACCAGGCAGACCCCGAGGCCGCCGACGAGCGCCTCGTACGTCTCGTCCACCCCGCCGATCTCGGCGCCGATCACCGGCGGGCGTCCGCCCCGGGCGTCCACCGCCAGCCAGTGGTCGCGCAGTTCGGGCACGTTGTCCGGCAGGGCGAGGAATGGCTCGTCGAGGAGGTCGGCGAAGTCCAGGCTCTCGCGCGCGGCCAGCGGGTGGGCCGCCGGGAGCGCGACGAGCCGGGGCTCGGTGGCCACGACGACCCAGCGGAACCGGTCCGCGCCGGCCAGCGGCAGCCAGACGAAGGCGACGTCGCTCCCACCCTCGGCGAGCCCGGCCGTCGGGTCGTCCCAGGCGACCTGGCGCAGCTTCAGCCGGGCGCCCGGGTGGGCCTCGGTGAAGCGGGAGCGGATCGCGGGCAGCAGGCCGCCGCGCCCGGGGCTGGTGCTCATGCCGACGACGAGGGTGCCGTCCGCCGCCTCCCGCGCCCGGCGCACCGCCTCCCGCCCCTCCTCCCAGGCGGCGAGCGCGGCACGGGCGTGCGGCAGCAGGGCCGTACCGACGGGGGTGAGGGCGACGCCCCGCCGGTCGCGGTCGAAGAGGGGGGCGCCCAGCTGCCGCTCCAGGGCCCGTATCTGCTTGCTGAGCGCGGGCTGGGAGACGTACAGCCGCTCGGCGGCGCGGGTGAAGTGGAGTTCCTCGGCGACCGCGAGGAAGTACCTCAGGTCGCGGCCGTGGACATCACTGGTCGTCATGCCCATGGGTTATCACAGGAGGTCTTGGACGGCCAAAGGGCCCTCGGCGCAGGCTTGTTGCATCACCGGGAACGACTTCGAGGGAGTACGGACATGAGCAAGGTCTGGTTGATCACGGGCGCCAACAGCGGTTTCGGGCGGGCCTTCACCGAGGCCGCGATCGCCGCCGGCGACGTCGTGGTCGCCGCGGCCCGCCGCCCCGCGACCCTGGACGACCTGGTCGCCGCCCACCCCGACCAGGTGGACGCGGTCGCCCTGGACGTCACCGACGCGGCGGCGGTCGACCGGGTCGTCGCGGAGGCCGCCGAGCGGCACGGCCGCATCGACGTCCTCGTCAACAACGCGGGCCGCACGCACGTCGGTTCGGTCGAGGAGACCGCCGACGCCGAGCTGCGCTCCCTCTTCGACCTGCACGTCTTCGGGCCGGCCGCCCTCACCCGGGCGGTCCTGCCGCACATGCGGGCCCGCCGCTCGGGCGCGATCGTGCAGCTCAGCAGCGTCGGCGGGCAGGCGTCCATGGCGGGCTTCGGCGCCTACAGCGCGACCAAGTTCGCCCTGGAGGGCATGTCGGAGGCGCTCGCGGCCGAGGTCGCCCCGCTCGGCATCCGGGTCCTGATCGTGGAGCCCGGCGCCTTCCGTACGAGCCTGTTCGGCAACCACAGCCTGAGCGGCGACGGCATCGCCGACTACGCGGACACGGTGGGCGCGACCCGGGCCTTCGTCGAGACCGGGGGCGGCACGCAGGCCGGCGACCCGGCGAAGGCCGCGGCGGCGGTCCTGGCCGCGCTGGAAGCCGACGAGACGCCGCTGCGGCTCGCCCTCGGCGACGACTCGATCGACGCGATCCTGGGCCACCTGGAGCAGGTCCGGAGCGACCTCACCACCTGGGAGAAGGTCGGCCGGGACACGAGGCTCGACGGCTGACCCATGAGGAAGGGCCCGCACCCCGGTCTCCCGGGGTGCGGGCCCTTCTCTCGTACCGCTTCGTACCGCTTCGTACCGCTTAGAGGAACGAGTTGATCTCGATCGTCTCGGTCCGGCCGGGGCCGACACCGATCGCGGAGATCGGGGCGCCCGACATCTCCTCCAGGGCCTTCACGTAGGCCTGCGCGTTCTTCGGCAGGTCGGCGAAGGTCTTGGCCTTGGTGATGTCCTCGGACCAGCCCGGCAGCATTTCGTAGATCGGCTTCGCGTGGTGGAAGTCGGTCTGCGAGTACGGCAGCTCCTCGACGCGCTTGCCGTCGATCTCGTACGCGACACAGACCGGGATCTGCTCCCAGCCCGTCAGCACGTCGAGCTTGGTGAGGAAGAAGTCGGTCAGGCCGTTGACGCGGGTCGCGTAGCGGGCGATGACCGCGTCGAACCAGCCGCAGCGACGGTCACGGCCGGTGGTGACACCGCGCTCGCCACCGATGCGGCGCAGCGCCTCGCCGTCCGCGTCGAAGAGCTCCGTCGGGAACGGGCCGGCGCCGACACGGGTCGTGTACGCCTTGAGGATGCCGATGACCCGGCTGATCTTCGTCGGGCCCACGCCGGCGCCGGTGCAGGCGCCGCCCGCGGTCGGGTTCGAGGAGGTGACGAAGGGGTACGTGCCGTGGTCCACGTCCAGGAGGGTGCCCTGGCCGCCCTCGAAGAGCACGACCTTGTCCTCGTCGAGCGCGTTGTTGAGGATCAGCGTGGTGTCCGCGACGAACGGCTTGATCTGCTCCGCGTACTGGAGCATCTCCTCGACGATCTGGGCGGCGTCGATCGCGCGGCGGTTGTACAGCTTGGCGAGGAGCTGGTTCTTGCCCTCCAGCGCCGCCTCGACCTTCTGGACCAGGATCGACTCGTCGTACAGGTCCTGGACCCGGATGCCGACGCGGTTGATCTTGTCGGCGTACGTCGGCCCGATGCCGCGACCGGTGGTACCGATCTTGCGCTTGCCGAGGAACCGTTCCGTCACCTTGTCGAGGGTGACGTTGTACGGGGTGATCAGGTGAGCGTTACCGCTGATCAGGAGCTTCGACGTGTCCACGCCGCGCTCGTTCAGTCCGCTCAGCTCGGAGAGCAGGACCGCCGGGTCGACGACGACACCGTTTCCGATCACCGGGGTGCACCCCGGTGAGAGGATTCCGGAAGGGAGAAGATGCAGCGCGTACTTCTGGTCGCCTACGACGACGGTGTGGCCGGCGTTGTTGCCGCCCTGGTAACGCACTACATAGTCAACGGATCCACCGAGGAGGTCGGTGGCCTTTCCCTTGCCCTCGTCACCCCACTGAGCACCGAGCAGCACAAGTGCGGGCACAGGCGTACACCCCTTCCGGGTGGGGCATGTCCAAGGTCAGGGGGCATACGCCGCCTCACCGGTGTGCCCCGGAATAGACGAAGCCCCTGGCGCAATAGCGCAAGGGGCTCTTGCACAAAGATGCTACCCGAGGAAGGACCGAGGTGTCGGATCACGACCAGCTGCTGGTCATCGTCGACCCGGTCGCCCGCCGAAGTGACGGCGAGTCCGTACGGATCGCGAAGGATGTCCTGTCTGCGCGCGCAGAAGCGAAGATCTGCCTGCCGGACAGTCCTGAGGAATTCACCCGGGCCCTGGCCCGGCGCGGCTCACGGCACCCCGTGGTGCTCGGCGACGACCGCGCGCTGCTCCGCACGGTGACGCTGCTGCACCGGGAGCGGGAGCTCGCCGAGGGGGCGCTCTCCCTCGTCCCGATCGGCCCGCCGGACGCCCTGGAAGTCGCTCACGCGCTCGGCGTGCCGCGCTCCACTCCGGCGGCCGCGCGGGCCGTCCTCGACGGGGCGGTGCGCCGCCTGGACCTGCTGGTCGACGACAGCGACGGGGTCGTCCTCGGCGACCTGCTCGTCCCGGCCGTCCGCGACCTGGGCGCGCCGACCTCGTCCGTCTGGGGCACCTGCCGCTCCCTGGTCCGCACGCTGGTCCGCCCGGCCCCGACGGCCCTCGCGGTCCGCACGTACCGGCTGCGGGTGGAGGCGGACGGGGTGCTCCTCGCGGACGTGGACACGCCGGTGGAGGGCGTCTCGGTCCGCTCGGTCGCCGGGACGGCGGAGGTGATCGTCCACCCGTCGGCCGCCCCGGCACTCCACGGGACCGCCCGCACCCTCACCGTCTCGGGCCCGGACTTCCGCTACCGCGCGGACGGCCGCGTCACGGGACCGGTCCGGCGCCGGACGTGGACGGCCCGGGCGGGCGCCTGGGGGCTGACGCTGCCCCGGGAGGCGGCTCAGGAGCTCCGTACCGCGACCTGACCCGGAGCGCCGTCCGGTCGCGTCTGTTCGACTACATTTCGGATCACGGCCTGGCGCGCATGCCGGGTGGGGCCTCGCGCCGGGGGACATTCACCGGACGGGGGGACGTGCGATGACGTGTGCGCTGGACGTCGAGGAGACGGCGAGGGCGCTGGAGCGGACCCGGCGAAGAGCCGTCGGGCTGATCGTCGCGGGGCTCGTGACGATCGCGGTGGCCGGCGGCCTCGGCCTGCTCTTCGCGGACACCTGGCCCCGCGGCGCGGTCAACCTGCCCCTCGCGCTCGGGATCGTCTCGCTGCTCGGTGGGGCCGCCACGCTGTTCGGCGCCCGGCGGATGCGGCGGACGCTCGGCACCGGCACCTGGTCGGCGCACCCCGCCGCGACGGTCGGCGGCAAGGGGCACGCGACGAGCCTCGTGCTGCGCGCGCCGGACGGCCCCGAGACGTGGCCGCTGGCCGCGGTCGCGACCCGGCAGCGGTACGAACTGGTGCGGCCGGGTCCGGACGGCGTGCTCTGGTGGTGCGGCGACCCGCGCGTGGGCGGGGTGCTCGCAGCGCCCGGCGGCGGGCCGCTGATCTGGGCGAAGCCGCTCCGGGGCGAGCGCGTGCGCCGCCGGATCGTCGCGCTCGCGGAGGCGCAGGGGCTCCTGCACCGGCCGACCCCGAGGCAGCCGCAGGGGCCGGCGGTCGAGCCGGCGCACGTACAGGAGCCGTCGGTCGTACAGGAGGCGTCGGTCGTACAGGACCCGACGGTCGTACCGGAGCCGGCGCACGTACAGGACCCGACGGTCGTACAGGCGCCCACGGCCGTACACGAGCCGTCCGTATCCACCGACGCCCGCCCGCCCGTGTCCGGGCCGACGTACGCCGTGCTCGCCGCCCACGCCCAGCGGCAGGCCGAGCCCCCGGGCAAGGCGCCGCGCCCGGAGGCGGACGTGCGCGAGGTGCCGTGGTGGCGGGTGCGGAGCCTGCGGAGCATCGCCGGGGTGACGTCGGTGCTGATCGCGCTGGGGTTCTGCGCGGCCATGGGCGCGGTCGCGCTGACCGGGCCGTCGGAGCGGGACATGCCGAAGCTGCTCTTCGCCGGGGCGGTCTCCCTGGCCGGCCTCGTGTTCTCCGGCTACCGGATGCTGACCGCCGGCCTGCCCACGGTGCGGGTGCTGGCCCGGGCCGCGACCACCTTCACCCCCGTCCCGCGCCGGTACGTCCTCCTCTACGACCCGCACGGCGGCGCCCCGGTCCTGGTGTTCTTCTCGATGCACGGCGGCCTGGACGAGGCACCCGAAGGGGTGCTCCCGCTCGTTCCGCCGGGGCCGCCGAAGCACCCGCGCCGCGGGCTGCCGGCCCTGCCCGTCGGCCCCGCCGGGCTGCACGGCTGGCGGGACCTCACCCGGAACGGTGACGCGTTCATCGTGCCCTGGATCGACGGGCGCCCCCTGTGGCCCTCGGGCCCGTACCGGGAGGCGGGCGGGAAGGGCTTCCCGGCGCTGCTCGACCGGCTCGCCCCGCCCGTGGAGGCTCACACCTCCACGAGCAGCTCCTCGAAGCCCCGGATCACGTAGCCCGGCTTCCACACCGGCTCGGCCGCGAGCCGCAGGTTCGGGGCCTGACGGAGGAGCTCGCCGAAGACCGCCTCCAGTTCGAGGCGGGCGAGCGGGGCGCCGAGGCAGTAGTGGATGCCCGCGCCGAAGGTGATGTGCGGATTGTCGGCGCGGGTGAGGTCGAGCTCGTCGGCCGTCGGGCCGAAGCGGGCCGGGTCGCGGTTGGCGGAGCCGAAGAGGAGGGCGACCTCGGAGCCGCGCGGGATGATCTGGCCGCCGATCTCGATGTCGTCGAGGACCCAGCGCTCGAACATCTGGAGCGGGGTGTCGTAGCGCAGGATTTCTTCCACAGCTGTGGACAACTTTTCGGGATCCGGGCGGACGTCGTGCTTGAGGAGCGTCCACCAACCGTTGACCGTGGTGTTCACGGTGGCCTCGTGGCCCGCGTTCAGAAGGAGCACACAGGTGGAGACCATCTCCTGCTCCGTCAGCCCCTCCACCGCGACGAGACCCGAGATCAGGTCGTCCCCCGGGCTCTTGCGGCGCCGCGCGATCAGCTCCCGCAGATAGTCCGAGAACTCGATCGAGGCGGCGACCGCCCGCCGGGCCGTCTCCTCCGAGGGCTTCAGCTCGAACATCCCGCAGATCGCCGCCGACCAGGGCCGCAGCCGCGCCCGCTCCTCGTCGTCCTCCGGGACGCCCAGCATCTCGGCGATCACCGCGACCGGGAGGGGTTCGGCGACCGAGGCGAGCAGATCGCCGCCGCCCGCCGCCACCAGGTCCCCGACGAGGCCGGCAGCCAGCCGCCGTACCGTCGGCGCCAGGTTCTCCACCGTCCTCGGGGTGAACGCCTTCGACACGAGCCGCCGGATCCGGGTGTGGTCGGCGGCCTCCAGATCGAGCAGCCCGTGATCGTTGAGCGTGTGGAAGGGCTCGTGCGCGGCGTCCGGCGCCTCCCGCCCGAACTCCTCGTGGGTGAAGCGGTGCGTGTACGTCCGGCCGAGCCGCCGGTCCCGGAGGAGCGCCGAGACGTCCTCGTAGTGCGGGATCAGCCACTGGCGGGTGGGACCGTGCCAGTGCGCGCGGCCGGCGGCGCGCAGCCGGGCGTAGGCGGGGTAGGGATCGGCGACGAACTCGGGGGACCAGGGGTCGTACAGGGCATCGACGTCAGCAGCTTCCATGAGCGGACGCTACCCCTTCGCCGCGGGCCCGGCCATGATCCGCCGGACAGGGCCTAGCCGCCGACGCGCACCAGACCCGCCTCGTAGGCGAAGACCGCCGCCTGCGTCCGGTCGCGCAGGCCCAGCTTCACCAGGATCCGGCTCACGTGCGTCTTGATGGTCGACTCGGCGACGACGAGGTGCTCGGCGATCTCGACGTTCGACAGGCCCTGCGCGATGAGCACGAGCACCTCCGTCTCCCGCTCCGTGAGCTCCCCGATCTGCGCCATCGCCGGCGGCTTCGGGGAGCTGCCGGGGGCCTTCGCGAACTCGGTGATCAGCCGCTTGGTGACGGTCGGCGCGAGCAGCGCCTCGCCGGCCGCGACCACCCGCACGCCCTCCGCGAGCTGGCGGGCCGAGGCGTCCTTGAGCAGGAAGCCGGAGGCCCCGGCGCGCAGCGCCTGGTAGACGTACTCGTCCAGGTCGAAGGTGGTCAGGACGAGGACCTTCGCGTCCGCGTCGGCGGCGACGATCTCCCGCGTGGCGTCGATGCCGTTCAGCTCGGGCATGCGGATGTCCATGAGGACGACGTCCGGGCGGAGGGCGGCGACCTGGGAGATCGCCTCCCGGCCGTTGACGGCCTCGCCGACGACCTCGATGTCGGGCATCGCGCCGAGCAGGACGGAGAAGCCCTCGCGGACCATCATCTGATCGTCGACGATCAGCACCTTGATGCTCATTCCCCGGCCTCCTCGCGGACCTCGTCACGGCTCACAGGGATGAAGGCCGCCACCTCGTAGCCGCCGTCCGCCGTCACCTCGGCGGTCATCTCCCCGCCGAGCATCGTCACACGCTCCCGCATGCCGGTGATGCCGTGCCCGGCCCCGGGCGAGGGCTTCACGAGCCCGCGCGCGGGCCCGTTGGCGACGCGCAGCCCAAGCCCCCCGAGGACATAGCTGACCTCGACCTTCGCCGCCGCGCCCGGCGCGTGCCGCAGCACGTTCGACAGGGCCTCCTGGACGATCCGGTACGCGGAGAGCTCCACGCCCTGCGGCAGCTCCCGCACCGCGCCGGTCACCGTCTTCTCGACGACGAGCCCGGCCTCGGTGACATTGCGGACGAGCGAGTCGAGATCGCCGAGGGTCGGCTGCGGGGCGTCGGGGGCCTCGTAGTCCTCGGCGCGGACGACCCCGAGGATGCGGCGCAGCTCGGTCAGCGCGGCGACCGCGTTCTCACGGATGGTGAGGAAGGCCTGCTCCAGCTCCGGCGGCGGGTTCTCGACCCGGTAGGGCGCGGCCTCGGCCTGGATGGCGACCACCGACATGTGGTGGGCGACGACGTCGTGGAGCTCCCGGGCGATGGTGGTGCGCTCCTCCAGGACGGTCCGCTTGGAGATCTCCTGGGCGGTCACGGTCTGCTGGGCGGTGACCTCGCGGGTGGCCTGGCGGCGGACCTGGAACATGGAGACGGTGAGCAGCGCGAGCGCCGCGACGAACAGCAGCGGGATCGAGTCGGAGCTGCGCCCCCGGCCGAGGAACATCTCGGTGAAGAGGCAGTAGCCGGCCGTCACCAGCCACATCCACACGGCGGTACGGGGCCGGGTGCGCGCGGCGACCACGACGAGGATCACCAGATGGGCGACGAGGCAGGCCGCCGACCAGGGCCAACCGCCGTCGAAACCGGCGATGTACCCGATGAAGGGGGCCGCGCCGAGCGAGGCCCAGAAGGCGAGGACCGGCCGGACCAGGGTGAGCAGCACGATCGCGGCCGGCACGCAGGTGGCCACGAGCGCCGCGGCACCGAAGCCGTAGTAGATCCGGTCGTACCCCAGGGCGAAGACGATCACGGCCCAGAACGCGACGAAGGCGTGCGGGAGAAACCCGGTGTAGACCCGTATCCGCCTCGGCAGGAAGCGGGTCGGCCCGCTGTCCACGTCCATGCGCGGCAGCGGTCGGTAGGCGAAGGCGTCGTGGAAGAGTTCCTGCCGCAGCCCGCCGAGGGCTTCCTGCACCAGGTGGAGCTCGGGGCTGCGGCTCGTCTCGGAGGTCTGTGTCTGGGTCACGCGAACCACGGTACGGGGGGTGGGGGACCCGGTCGTCCCGCTGGATGCGGATCCTTCCGGGTCCCCCTTGAGGACTAGAGCAGGCCTCAGGCGACGCTGCTGTAGTTGTCGCCCTGGTACTTGTAGAGGTCCGTCGTCCGACGGGTGAAGGGGGCGGTGGTGTTGCCTGTCGAGCTGTAGACGTGCGCGCCGTACTCGCCGCTCGTCCCGTACGCGATCAGGTCCGGCCGCCCGTCGTTGTCGACGTCGCCGGCGCCGATGAGCTGGGAGTAGGCACCCCAGCCGGCACCGATCTTCACGCGGGTGGAGAAGCCGCCGTGGCCGTTGCCCTGGTACAGCCAGAGGACGCCGGAGGTGTCACGGGCGACCAAGTCCCCGGCGGCGGTGCCGGCGATGTTCCCGACGGCGGTGAGGTGGTTGTAGGCCTGCCAGCCCCCGCCGACCCGGACCCGGGTCCCGAACGGCTTCGCGTAGCTGCCGGTGCCCTTGTAGAACCACAGGACGCCGGCGCTGTCCGTGGCCACCAGGTCGGAGCGGTTGTCTCCATCGAGGTCCGAGCCTCCGGCGATCTTGTTGTAGCCCTGCCAGCCCGGGCCGACCTTCAGCCGGGGGGCGAACGTGCCGTCGCCCTTGGCCAGGTAGAGCCACTGCACGCCGGAGCCGTCGACCGCGACCAGATCGCCGTGGGCGGCGCCGCCCACGTTGCCTACCGCCTCGATCTGCTTGTACGCCCCCCAGCCCGCGCCGACACGGGTGGTCGTTTCGGTCCTGATCAGGCCGTAGTACGGACGGTCCCTCAGGTCGTCGCGCCACAGCACGCCGTCGGCGTCCCGGGCGAGGACGTCGGTGGAGCCGTTGCCGTTGTAGTCGTGCGGGTTGGTCGAGGCCGAGCCGGCCGCGGAAGCAGCCGGGGCGGTGGCGAGGGTGCCGGCGCCCAGGGCCGTGACGGCGAGAACGGCTGAGGCGAGGCGGATGCCGGTGGAACGGAACTGCAAGGTGGACTCCCACGAGAAGATCGGACACGGCGGTGCCGTGCCTGATCAGACTCGTGATCGGGGCCCGTGGTTGTACGAGGAATGCGTTGAACGTTCGACTCCGGAGACGGTCACCAGGCCAGCTGGGCGATCTCCTCCGAGACCACCGCGCAGGCGTCCGCTGCCGGGTCGATCAGGGGGAAGTGGCCGACGCCTTCGAGGAGTGTGAGGCCGACCTCCTCGCCGGCCTTCGCCGCCGCGTCCGCGTACGCCTCGGCGACCGTGTGCGGGACGTCGGTGTCCTCGCGGCCCTGGACGATCGTGGTGGCGATGCCCGTCGGGAGGAGGGCGGCCGGGTCGGCGAAGGGGGCTCGGCGCTCGTACTCCGTCTCGCCGCCGAGGAGTTCGGTGACCGCGCCGCCGCAGACGCCTAGTTCCACCGCCCGCCCGAAGTGGGCGATCGGGGCGAGGGCGACGACCCCGCGCAGCGCGGGCGGGGCGGGCAGTCGCCAGGGGGAGTCCGCGGGCAGGACGTGCCGTGCGGCGGCCCAGAGGGCGAGGTGGCCGCCGGCCGAGTGGCCGGTGAGGACGATCCGGGCGGTGTCCGCCTGGGGCAGGTGGACGGCGGCAAGGTCCGGTACGGCGTCGAGTGCGGCCGCCACGTCGTCGAAGGTCTCCGGCCAGCGCCCGGCGACCGGGGACGTACCGCCCTGGCGGGGGATGTCGCTGCCGCGCCGGTACTCGACGCTGGCCACGGCGAAGCCGCGGCGGGCGAGGAAGTCCACGAACGGGGTGAGGTGCTGCCGGTCGTACGGCGCCCGCCAGGCGCCGCCGTGCAGGGCGACGACGAGCGGGGCCCGGGTGCGGCCGTCGCGCGGGGCGTAGAAGTCGACCACCTGGTCCGGGTGGTCGCCGTACGCGGCGGAGGCGTCCGGGGGGACGGCCGGGTGCGAGAAGGCCGACGCTTCTTCGGCGGCATCGCGCGCGGCGGGGTCCGGCATGCTGTTCCAACCTCTCGGTGACGCGGCCGAATTGGCCTGACCTGCGGGGACGGTACCAGCACCGGAGCCCCCGCAGATCAGGCGATCATCGGACGGTCGTTCCTCAGGCGGGGAGGTCTGCCAGGACCTCCGCGAGGACCCGCGCCGCCTTCTCCGCGTCCGCGAAGCCGACGTACAGCGGGGTGAAGCCGAACCGCAGGACGTCGGGGCGGCGCAGGTCGCCGACGACGCCGCGCTTGATCAGCTCGGCCATGACGGCCGGCGCGTTCTCGCAGCTCAGCGCGGCCTGGCTGCCCCGCTCGCCGTGCGCGTCCGGCGTCACGGAGACGACGCGGCCCGCCGGCACGTACGCCCGCACGCACTCCAGGAAGAAGTCCGTGAGCGCCAGGGACTTGGCCCGTATGTCCTCGATGGCGACCCCGTCCCAGACGTCGAGCGCCGCTTCGAGGGCCAGCATGGAGAGGATGTCCGGCGTCCCGACCCGGCCCCGCACGGCGCCCGCGGCCGCCTCGTACCCGGGGGTCATCGCGAACGGGTCCGCGTGCGAGTTCCAGCCGGGCAGCGGCGAGTCGAAGGCCGCCTGGTGGCGCTCGGCGACGTACAGGTACGCGGGCGAACCGGGGCCGCCGTTCAGGTACTTGTAGGTGCAGCCGACGGCCAGGTCGACCCCGTGGGCGTCCAGGCCGACGGGCAGGGCGCCCGCGCTGTGGCACAGGTCCCAGACGGCGAGCGCGCCCGCCGCGTGGAGCGCGGCGGTGAGGCCGGGCAGGTCCTGGAGCCGGCCCGTCCGGTAGTCGACGTGGTTGACGAGCGCGAGGGCCGTGCGGTCGCTCACCGCGTCCGCCATGTCGGCCGGGTCGCACGCCACGATCTCGTGACCCGTCATGCGCGCCGCGGACTGTGCGATGTACCCGTCCGTGGGAAAGGTCGTCGCGTCGACGAGGATCTCGTCGCGATCGTCGCCGTTGATCCGGGCCGCCGCGACGACCGCCTTGAAGACGTTCACGCTCGTCGAGTCGCCGACCACGATCTGCCCGGGGGCGGCGCCGACGATCGGGGCGATCCGGTCGCCGATCCGCTCCGGCGCGGTCCACCAGCCGGACTCGTCCCAGGAGCGGATGCGCAGCTCGCCCCACTCACGGGTGATCACATCGGCCATGCGGGCCGGGACGTGCGCGGGGAGCGCGCCGAGCGAGTTGCCGTCGAGGTAGACGGTCCCCGCGTCGAGGGCGAACTTCTCGCGGTACTTGGCCAGCTCGTCGGCCGCGTCGAGCCGGGCTGCCTTCTCCTCGTACGACTCAGACATGGCTGCGGGCCGTCCAGAGCTCGGGGAACACGTTCTTCTGGGCCCGCTTCTCCAGCCAGGCCACGCCCGCCGAGCCGCCGGTGCCGGTCTTCGCGCCCATCGCGCGCCGGGTCGCGACCAGGTGGTCGTTGCGCCAGCGCCAGATCAGCTCGGCGACGTCGCTGAGGGCCTCGCCGAGCCGGACGAGCTCGGTGTTCTGGTCGGCGTCCGCGTAGATCCCGGCCCAGACGGCCTCGACCTCGGGGGACGGCTCGTACCGCTGCGCGAGGTCACGGCCGAGGACCGACTGCGGCACGGGCAGCCCGCGCCGGGCCAGCAGGGCGAGGACCTCGTCGTACAGGCTCGGCTCCTGGAGCGCCTTCTCCAGCTCGGCGTGTACGCGGGGCGCGCCCCGGTGCGGGACGAGCATGGACGCGGACTTCTCGCCGAGCAGGAACTCCATGCGGCGGTACATCGCCGACTGGAAGCCGGAGCCCTCGCCGAGGGCGGCCCGGTAGGCGTTGAACTGGCCGGGGGTGAGCTGGGCGAGCGGCCGCCACGAGTGGTTGAGCGCCTCCAGCTCGCGGACCGAGCGCTTGAGCGCGTCCATCGCGACGGGGACGCGGTCCTCGCGCAGGGCGCGGCTCGCGGTCTCCCACTCGTGGACGATGACCGTGAACCACAGCTCCATGACCTGGGTGGTGACCAGGAAGACCATCTCGCCGGGGTCGTCCGAGCGGAGGTGCTGGAGGTGGGTGAGGACGTCCGCCTGGACGTAGTCCTCGTACGGCGTGGTACCCGCGAAGTCGAGGTTCGGGTCGACCGAACCGGCTCCGGCATCGGGGGAAACCGGGGGGAGTGACATTGCTGTCTCCTCGATACGAACTACCGGGTAGCGGTCTGCTCCACCGTGCGCGCCTTCTTCCCTGCGGCACGGGAGCCCCGGTCCCCTCGGGAGGCGTGCTTCGTCGCGCGCCGTCCCAACGGCATCATGACACGATCGGCCCCGTGATGTAGCTACCGTCTTCGTCATACGGAAACGCGTTCGAACGGCAGCCGTTCAGGCCCTTGATCTGCTGCATCATCGCGGGCGCGGGCTTGCCCGGACCCGGGCAGCCCATGTGCTGTCGGATGCCGATCTCGTGGCCGACCTCGTGGTTGATGATCAGGTGCCGGTACTCGGCCGCCTCCCCCGCGAAGGTCGGCGAGCCGAGCATCCACCGCTTGAGGTTCACGACGACGCCGTCGGCGGTCTCGCAGTTCAGCTCGCCGTGGGTGTTCAGGCCCTGCCGGGCGCAGAGGGCGTCCGCCGTGTCGGGGGTGGCGATCCGGATGACGAAGTCGGCGTTCTGCGAGACCAGCTGGAAGCGGCCCCGGCCGTGCGCCGCCCAGCTGCGCGGATGGGCCAGGATCTGCTGGATCTCGGCGGCCGCTCCGTGCGCCGACAGCTCGATGCCGTCCTCGACCTGGACGCGGTAGCGGCGCAGCGAGCCGCCGGTGCCGACCGCGTCGCCGGAGGCCTGCGCGGTGGTGAACGTCCCCGCGCCGGACTGCGGCACGGTCGTCTTCTTCGGGGTCGGTTTGGGCTTGGGCTTCGGCTTCGCCGTCGTGGCCTTCGGCTTCGGCTTCGCCGTCGTCGGCCGGGGTGTGGGGGCGTCCGTCGTGGGCGCCTCGGTCACGGGCGTCGGCTCCGGCGCGGGGGCGGCCGCATCGTCGGCCGTCCGGCCGTTGAAGTGGGCGAGGGCGGCTCCGCCGCCGAGCGCGAGGGTCATCAGGACCAGGACCGGCAACGCGAGCCGGCGCACGGGGCCGCGTCTGCCTCTGGCCCGCCGGCGGCTCTGTGTCCCTCGCCGTCCTGCGGGTGCGGCACGCTTGCCCACGACAGACTTCTCCCCTGTGTCGGCCGGTGTGGGGGAAGAGGAGTTGGGGCCTCGGAAACCGGCGTCTTCGGTCCTGCGGTCCCGGGGATCGTACCGGCCCTCTTCGTCCGTCCTCGAACACGCTCGAACACGTCGAGAGGGTCTGTCCCGATTTCCGCCCGCCCGGTGGGACAGGGGGAAACCGGGACGGATCAGGTCGTCCGGGAAGCGGTCCGGCAGGTCAGCCGAGCGTCTCCGCCGCGGTCTCCGAGGAGTCCCGCAGGAAGGTCGTGCAGCGCTCGAACTCCTCCTTCTCGCCGATCGAGCCGGCCGCCCGGGCGAGGGCGTGCAACGCGCGCAGGAAGCCGCGGTTCGGCTCGTGCTCCCACGGCACCGGGCCGTGGCCCTTCCAGCCGCTGCGGCGCAGCGCGTCCAGGCCGCGGTGGTAGCCGGTACGGGCGTAGGCGTACGACTCGACGACCCGGCCGCCCTCGAAGGCGTCGTCGGCGAGCTGGGCCCAGGCGAGCGAAGAGGTCGGGTACTGCGCGGCGACCTCGGCCGGCGCCGTGCCGTTCGCGAGCAGCTCGCGCGGACCCGGGTCGTCGGGCAGGTGGGTGGGGGCCGGTCCCCCCAGAAGGTTCTCGTGGATGGCCATGGCCACAGCCTAGGGGGTGCCCGCCCCCGCCCTCGGGCCGCGCTGCCCGGGCGACCTGAGGTCGGCCTCGGGCCGAGCGGTGTCGGCGGCGTCGGTGGGTCTGAGGGGTCGGGGGCCGGGGAGGCGCCCTCGCCCCCGAGCGGGACCGGCGGCCCGGGCTGCGTCCTCGCCCCCGAGCGGCCCCGGCGGCCCGGGCGGTGCCCTCGGGCCGAGCTGCCCGGCCCGAAGCAGCGGGTGTCTCAGCCCGAGGCGTTCGCCCCCGGGTCCAGTGGCGGTGACGTCACCCCGCAGTGGACGCGGCACTCCGGGTGGCATCCGGGCCGTTCGGCCGGGGTGCGCATCGTCGTCCAGGCGAGCACCGCCCCCACCACCAGGATCCCCGCGCACATCGGCATCGCGCGCCGGAAGGTCTCGTCGAACTCCTCCGCCGAGCGGTACGCCTCCGGGCCCATCCCGGCGAGCAGCGGCAGCGCGGCCACCGCGAGCAGCCCGGCCGCCCGCGCCGCCGCGTTGTTGATCCCGCTCGCCAGGCCCGCCCTGGACACGTCCACCGAGGCCAGGACGGTCGCGGTCAGCGGCGCGACCAGGGCCGTCATGCCGAGGCCGAGCACCAGCATGGCCGGCAGCACGTCCTGTACGTACGAGGCGTCCTCCCCGACCCGCAGCATCAGGAGCATTCCCGCGGCGCACAGCAGCGGCCCCACCGTGAGCGGGATCCGGGGGCCGATCCGCTCCCCCAGCTCCCCGGACTTCGCCGACAGCAGCAGCATGAGCACGGTCGTCGGCAGCAGGGCCGTACCGGCGCCGAGCGCCGAGTAGCCGGAGACCACCTGGAGCTGGAGCGCGGCCAGGAAGAAGAACCCGCCGAAGGCCGCGTACACGCACAGGGTGACCAGGTTGACCGCCGTGAACAGCCGGGACGCGAAGATCGACGGCGGCGCCATCGCACGCTCGCCGCGCCGCCGCTCCACCACCACGAACCCCGCCCCGAGCACGAGCCCGGCCACCCCCGCCCACCAGGCCGCGCCGATCAGCGCGTACGTCACGAGGCCGAGCGCCGCCGCGCCCAGGAACGCGCCGAGCACGTCGAAGCGACCGTGCGCGGTCTCGTCCCGCGACTCGGGCACATGGCGCAGGGCCACGGGCACGCAGACGGCGGCGAGCGGCACGTTCAGCAGGAACACCCACCGCCAGCCGGGCCCGTCCACCAGCCAGCCGCCGACGAACGGCCCGATCGCCGCGCCCACGCCGCCGAAGCCGGACCACAGGCCGACCGCCCTGGCCCGGTCGTCCTCGTGGAAGCTGGCCTGGATCAGCGCGAGCGAGCCGGGGGTGAGCAGCGCCCCGCCCACGCCCTGGAGCGCGCGGGCCGCGATCAGCACCTCGGTGTTCGGCGCGAGTCCGCACAGCAGCGAGGCGAGCGCGAACCACACCACCCCGATCACGAAGACCCGGCGCCGCCCGTACCGGTCGCCGAGCGCCCCGCCGAGCAGGATCAGTCCGGCGAGGGTCAGCATGTAGGCGTTGACGGTCCACTGGAGGGCACCGAGGTCGGCGTCCAGGTCCTCGCCGATGTGCGGGAGGGCGACGTTGACGACGGTGGAGTCGAGCAGCGCCATCCCGGAGCCGAGGACGGTCGTGAACAGGATCCACCGGCCTGTCCCCGAGGCCATCCGCACGTCCCGCTCACCCATGCCTGCATGGTCCCGCGAAGCCGCGGGCGCCGCTCGCCGACGCGGCCGCCGGGGCAGTCGCCGGGCGGACTCCGGCCGGCGCCGTCAGCCCGTCCGCAGCGGGTTCGCCGCCCGGATCAGCCCGTCCGCAGCCGGGTCGCCGCCCGGATCAGCCCGTCCGCAGCCAGGTCGCCGCCCGGATCAGCCCGTCCGCAGCCGGGTCGCCGCTCTGATCAGCGCGTCCGCAGCCGGGTCGCCGCTCTGATCAGCGCGTCCACGCCCCGCTCGGCCTTCTTCCGCGGGCAGCCCACGTTCAGCCGGACGAAACCCGGCGTCCCGTACACCCCGCCCGGCATGATCGCGACCTTCTCCACGGACACCAGCTCCTCCTGGAGCCGGGTCTCCTCGATCCCGAGCGGGCGCAGGTCGATCCAGGCCAGGTAGCCGGCCTGCGGGGGCTCCCAGACGACACCGGGCAGCCCCGTGGCCAGCCGCTCCCGGAGCAGCTCCATCGTGCCCGCGACATAGCCGCGCAGCTCGTCCAGCCACGGCGCGCCCTGCCGGTACGCGGCGATGTGGGCGGTCAGCGAGAGGACGGCGGGCGAGGCGAGGCCCTCGCCGGTCTCCATGCGCCGGACGAACGTCTGGCGGGCGTCGGGGTCGCCGACGATCCCGTACGAGCCGGAGAGCGCGGGGAAGTTGAAGGCCTTCGTGCCGGAGGTGACGAGCGCCCAGCGGCGGCCCCGGCCCTGTTCGGCCACCCGGGTCCACGGGACGTGCCGGTGGCCGTCGGTGGTGAGGTCGGCGTGGATCTCGTCGCTGACGACGGCCGCGCCGTGCCGTTCGGCCAGCTCGGCGAAGGCGGCGAGCTCCTGCTCCGTCCACACCCGGCCCGTCGGGTTGTGCGGGGAGCAGAGCAGCAGCATCCGGCTGTCGGGGCGGGCGAGCTCCCGCTCCAGGGCGTCGAGGTCCCCGAGCGGCACGCCCCGCAGCTCGCGCCCGAGCCCGGTGACCGCCTTGCGGAAGCCGTCGTAGGTGGGGGTGTGCACGACGACGCCGTCGCCGGGCTCCGTCCACATCCGCAGGAGCTGCGAGAGCTGGTTGAGCACGGACGGCGCGTACACCAGCGCCTCCGGGTCGATCCCGGTCGCGTACCGGCTCGCGTACCAGTGCCGGATCGCGTCCCGGAACTCCCCGAGCCGCCAGTCCGTGTAGCCGAAGACGCCGTGGTCGACGCGGTCGCGCAGGGCGGCGAGGACCTCCGGCGGGGAGGCGAAGTCCATGTCGGAGATGGTGAAGGGGAGCAGGTCGGGGACGCCGAAGCGGTCCGCGATCCCGTCCCACTGGACCGACCAGGTCCCGTGCCGGTCTATCTCACGGTCGAAGTCGTACATCGTGCCCTCCCCTGGGAAGTGTCCTGGACGCACGAGGGCCCGGCACCTCGGGAGGTACCGGGCCCGTCGTTCAACGATTACTTCAGCTTCGTGCCGGTCGAGCGCAGCGCCGCGCACGCCTCGGTCACACGGACGGCCATGCCGGCCTCGGCCAGCTTGCCCCAGGTGCGGGGGTCGTAGGTGGACTTCTTGCCGACCTCGCCGTCGACCTTCAGGACACCGTCGTAGTTGCGGAACATGTGGTCCGCGACCGGGCGGGTGAAGGCGTACTGGGTGTCGGTGTCGAGGTTCATCTTCACGACGCCGTTCTCCAGCGCGGTGGCGATCTCCTCGGCGGTCGAGCCCGAGCCACCGTGGAAGACGAAGTCGAACGGGTTGACCTTGCCGAACTTCTCGGCGACGCCCGCCTGGAGGTCCTTGAGGAGCTCGGGGCGGAGCACGACGTTGCCCGGCTTGTAGACGCCGTGGACGTTGCCGAAGGACGCGGCCAGCAGGTAGCGGCCCTTCTCGCCCAGGCCGAGGGCCTCGGCGGTGCGGATGGCGTCGTCGACGGTGGTGTACAGCTCGTCGTTGATCTCGTGGGTGACGCCGTCCTCCTCGCCACCGGTCGGGGTGATCTCGACCTCAAGGATGATCTTGGCGGCGGCGGCCAGCGCGAGCAGCTCCTGGCCGATGGCCAGGTTGTCGGCGAGGGTCTCGGCGGAGCCGTCCCACATGTGCGACTGGAACAGCGGGTTCTCACCACGGGCGACGCGCTCGGCGGAGACGGCGAGCAGCGGACGGACGTAGCCGTCCAGCTTGTCCTTCGGGCAGTGGTCGGTGTGCAGAGCGACCGTGATGTCGTACTTCGCGGCGACGATGTGCGCGAACTCGGCCAGGGCAACGGCGCCCGTGACCATGTCCTTGTTGTACTGGCCGCCCAGGAACTCGGCGCCACCGGTCGAAATCTGAATGATGCCGTCGCTCTCGGCCTCCGCGAAGCCTCGCAGCGCCGCGTGCAGAGTCTGGGTCGAGGTCACATTGATGGCCGGGTAGGCGAACTTGCCTGCCTTCGCCCGGTCGAGCATCTCGTTGTAGACCTCGGGGGTTGCGATGGGCATTCGTCCGCTCCTTGTGATGTGCGGGGTGTGTGCGTTGCTGTCCCTGACCTGGGGGCGACGTCATCGTCGCCCCCATCCTTTCAGACTCTCGTCCTGGCTCCCACGGGCGCGGCACACCAAGGGGCGGGGTGTTTCACGTGAAACACCCCG
>NZ_BJMN01000027.1 GCF_006539185.1 Streptomyces gardneri | reverse complement strand
GGGCGCCCGCCGCGACCTCCGCCCGGATCCGGGCGTTCTGCCGGTCCCAGGCGGTCGCGCGTACCACCGTGCTCGTGGTCAGGTCGTACACCGGCCGCACCAGGGCGGCCGTGCTCCCGACGGCGATCGCACCCACCGTGACCAGCACCGCGGCGCGTGCGGCGGGCCGGCCCGCCGCCCGGAGCGCGAGCCCCAGCCGGTACCCGCCCCACGTGCCGTACGCGCAGAGGGCGAGGAGCAGGGGGAGCAGGAAGCTCGTCCAGGTGCGCCCGTAGGTCCAGCCCACGTCCCCGTAGCCGGTGCGCAGCCCGTAGGTGACGGCCAGGCTCGCGAGGGCGATCAGGGGCAGCGGAAGCAGTACCGCGATCCGGAACAGCCGGCGCGGGGGGAGCCCGGTGGCGGGGGCGTTCTTCCTCGTCGTGCGGGAGAGCCCCAGGCCCAGCAGCACTCCGACGGCGGCGGCGCCCGCGTACGCCCACTGGCCGCCGATCGTCTCCCACACGTGCCACCAGTCGCGGAACGTTTCTCTCAGGAGCGAGAACGACAACGGCTCCGGCGGATGCTGGGCGCGCCGCCACCGCGCCCCCGGTGACGTGGTGAGCAGGACGAGGCCGGCGGCGAGGCCCAGGCAGGCCGCCGCGCACCAGGTCGACGCGTACCGGTCCTTCGCCCAGCCGAGCCGGGGCAGGCAGAGGAGGCCGGCCGCGACCGCGAACACCCCGGCCACCAGGGCGAAGGGCTCGCTGAGCATGCCGAGCGCCGTTCCGAGCAGCAGCACCCCGACCACCGCCGCCGACCGCTCCCACCCGCGCCCGCCGCGGGCCGCGCGGACGGCGCCGAGTACGGCCCAGAGGGCGATCACGCTCGGGAGGGTGTGGGAGATGGTCGCCGGGGCCCAGAGCAGCACCTGGTAGGAGCGGGTGCCCGCGAAGAACAGCAGCGCCGAGAGGAGCGCAGCGGCCGCGGCGAGCAGGACCCGGGAGGGCGGGGGCACGTGCAGGGCGCGCAGCGCCGCGCGGGCGAGGAGGAAGAGCGCGGCGCCGAGCGCGACCACGAGGAGGGCGGGCAGCAGTTTCGGCCCCCGCATGTCGTCGGAGTAGATCAGGCCGGTCAGGAAGGCGTTGGTGACGCGTCCGTTCTGTGTGCGGTAGAAGTCCGCGGTGATCCCCAGGACGCCCATGTCCCGGGCCTTCCACAGGGCGCACCAGTCGTCCGAGGTGGGGCGGACGTAGAGCCCGAGGAAGGCGCCGACCGAGAGGAGCGCGCCGGCGCCGGCGGCGACGACGAGCCCCGTCCAGGCCAGCGCCCGCCGCGTGCCGTCCCCGTGCTCCGTGTCCCTCGTCTCGTCCTCGCTGTCGTCCTCGCCTTTGCCCTTGCCTTTGCCTGTCAGCGCGCTGCCGTGCTCTGGGGTGGTCGTCCTACTCACCGGTCATCGCTCCAGGTGGTCAAGATTCGTGGCACGGCGTCTCAATGGGTGACAAATGGGTAAGGATGCCCCGTATATGAATATCTTCCCCGCATGCTTTGCTGCATGGACGACATGCCGACCAGGAGAGGTCACCCGGGCGACGCCCAGCGGTCACCGCCGCTCAGTACCTTGGCCGCGCTGCTCGAAGGAGAGTTCGGTGGCGGTCCCTCAGGACGTACTCTCGCTCATCCCTCTGGAGTGACCGTTCCATGACCAGGCTTTCCGTCGTCGTCCCCTGCTACAACGAAGAGGACGTCGTCGAACGGTTCGACGCGCGCATGCGCCAGGTGCTCGACGGCCTCCCGGTCGGCTACGAGATCTGTTACGTGGACGACGGCAGCTCCGACGGCACCCTCGGCAAGCTGCGCGCGATCGCCGCCAGGCACCCGCACCGCACCCAGTACGCCTCCTTCAGCCGCAACTTCGGCAAGGAGGCCGCCATGCTCGCGGGCCTGCGCAAGTCCACCGGCGACGCCGTGGTGATCATGGACGCCGACCTCCAGCACCCGCCCGAACTCCTGGCGCGCATGCTGGACCTCTACCACCAGGGCCACGACCAGGTCATGGCGAGACGGACCCGCGAAGGGGACAAGAAGCTCCGCTCGGCGCTCAGCCGGGTGTACTACCGGGCCGTCAACCGCTGGGTCGACGTGGAACTCACCGACGGGGTCGGGGACTTCCGCCTGCTGTCCCGCCCCGCCGTCGACGCCCTGCTCTCGCTGCCCGAGTACAACCGCTTCTCCAAGGGTCTCTTCTCCTGGATCGGCTTCGACACCGTCACCTTCGACTACGAGAACGCCGCGCGCGAGGGCGGTGAGACGAAGTGGAAGTTCAGCTCCCTGCTCAACTACGGCATGGACGGGCTGATCTCCTTCAACAACCGCCCGCTGCGCATCGCGCTGTGGCTGGGGATGATGCTCAGCGGCCTCGCCGTCCTGTACGCGGCCTGGGTGGCCGTCGCCGCGATCACCCAGGGCGTCACCGCACCCGGATACGTCACCCTGGTCGCGATCATCGTCGGGCTCGGGGGAGTGCAGATGGTGATGCTGGGACTGATCGGCGAGTACATCGGCCGGATCTACTACGAGACGAAACGGCGGCCGCACTTCCTCGTGAAGGAGACCCACCGCTCCTTCGGGCGCGGGGCCGCCGAGCTCGCCGCCGCCGAGCGCATCCGCGTCGTGGCCACCGACCGGGACCGCTGATGGCGTCCGGCGGCGAGGGGAGCGCGCGACGGGCACGGCGGGCACGGTTGGCCGAGATCTTCCGGTTCGCGCTGGTCGGCGGCGTCAACACCTGCACGTTCTTCGGGTGTTACCTGCTCCTCCACCCCTGGATGCCGTACTTCGCCGCGTACTCCCTCGCCTTCGTCCTCAGCATGGTCGGCTCCTTCTTCCTCAACACCTACTTCACCTACCGCACCAAGCCGACCTGGAAGAAGTTCGCCCTCTTCCCCCTCACCAACGTCACCAACTACCTCGTGCAGAGCGTCGGGCTGTACGCGCTCGTCACCTGGGCCGGTATGGACGACAGGATCGCGCCCCTCGTCGCGGCCGTCGTCGCGATCCCGTTCACCTATCTGATCTCCCAGCGGATCCTGGTGCCCCGCGGCAAGGCGGCCGGGGGATCGGACGGTCCGGAGGGCCCGGAAGGGCCCGGTCCAGAGAACGGAATGGACGAGCGGCAGCCCTCCCGCCTCGCGTAGATTGCCAGGCAGCCGCGGCGGGGCACGCGCGGCGCGTGGGACAGCCGAGTGAGGACGACGCAGGTGACGACGCACGTGACGGGACAGACGGACGTGGCAAGGCAGTACGTGACGGAGGCCCGCAGGATCGTCGTCAAGGTCGGCTCCTCCTCGCTCACCACCGCCTCCGGAGGCCTCGACGCCGACCGCGTCGACGCCCTCGTGGACGTCCTCGCCAAGGTCCGCAGCGGCGGCGAGAAGGAGATCGTCCTCGTCTCCTCCGGAGCCATCGCGGCAGGTCTCGCACCGCTCGGCCTCACCCGCCGCCCCAAGGACCTCGCCCGCCAGCAGGCCGCCGCCAGCGTCGGCCAGGGCCTCCTCGTCGCCCGCTACACCGCCTCCTTCGCCCGCTACGGCGTCCGCGTCGGCCAGGTCCTCCTCACCACGGACGACACCAGCCGCCGCGCCCACTACCGCAACGCCTACCGGACGCTCGACCAGCTCCTCGCCATGGGCGCGCTGCCCGTCGTCAACGAGAACGACACCGTCGCCACGGACGAGATCCGCTTCGGCGACAACGACCGGCTCGCCGCCCTCGTCGCCCACCTCGTCCGGGCGGACCTGCTCGTCCTGCTCTCCGACGTCGACGGGCTGTACGACGGCGACCCGGCCAAGCCCGGCACGTCGAGGATCGCGCAGGTCACCGGCCCCCAGGACATCGCCCACGTCGAGATCGGCGCGGCCGGCAAGGCCGGCGTCGGCACCGGCGGGATGGTCACCAAGGTCGAGGCCGCCCGGATCGCCGCAGCCGCCGGCACCCCCGTGGTCCTCACCTCCGCGAGCCGCGCCGCCGACGCCCTCGCGGGCCGTGACACCGGCACGTACTTCCACCCCACCGGCCGCCGCTCCGCCGACCGGCTCCTCTGGCTCGCCCACGCCTCCACCCCGCAGGGCTCCCTGACCCTGGACGACGGAGCCGTACGAGCCGTCGTCCAGGGCAAGAAATCCCTGCTCGCGGCCGGTATCGCCGGCGTCGAGGGCGACTTCGTGGCCGGCGACCCCGTCGAACTCCGCGACGCGGAGGGCAGGGCCGTCGCCCGCGGCCTCGTCAACTTCGACGCCAAGGAGATCCCCCAGCTGCTCGGCCGCTCCACCCCCGAGCTCGCCCGGGAACTCGGCCCTGAGTACGAGCGCGAGGTCGTCCACCGCGACGACCTGGTCGTCATCCGCTGAAACGGCTGAAAGTACGGCCATCCGGAAGGGACGTTTACCAAAACCGCCCCATCTGCCGCCTCGGGCTGGTCAACTTTGTCTCGGGGGTAAGAGCAAGGCGGGGTACAGCACCACACGCATCACACAGGAGGCCGCCGGTGAGACGAGCGCGCCCTGGGGCACCGCCCCGCGGGACTGCCGAACGCGCCCTGACCAGTGTCGAGGCCGGAGCCGACTTCGACGAGGCACGGGACAGGTCCACGGACAGGAAGACCGAGACCACCACCGAGACACGGGAATCACGCGCCGAGGAGCGGCCCGTGTCCAGACTCTGGCACATCACCCTCAGCGTCTCCGGGGCGGAGGCACCGCTGAAGGAGGTGCGGCGCGGGCTCGAACAGCTGGCCCATGACCACCCCTTCCTGCTGACCAGCCGCTATGCCAACGACCACGCCGAGATCCGGTACTGGGAGGAGGCCCGCGACCTGCACGACGCCGCGGCCGTCGCCCTGCGCCTGTGGGGCGAGCACCGGCAGACCGCCAAGCTGCCGCCCTGGGAGATCGTCGGCCTCGAGGTCATCGACCGCGAGACCTACCACCTGCGGATCGCCGAGGGGTACGGCCCGCCACCGGCGGCCCCGGTCGGCGTCCACCCCTACTGAGGGCGTCTCGGACCGAGCACTTCTCGGACCGAGCGTGTCTCGGAGTGCGGGATACGTGAGGGATGTCCGCAGGGGTGCCAGTACCCTGCGGGCATGACCTCGCTCACGCCCCTCGACAACCTCTCCCCGGTCACCCGGGCCGCCTACCGGGCCCGTGGCGCCGCCGCCGAAATCGCGCCACTCCCGCGCTCGGCCAAGGACGACGCCTTGCTGGCGATCGCGGACGCCCTCGAAGTCCGTACCGCCGAGATCGTCGAGGCCAACGCCGAGGACATCGCCAAGGCCCGCGAGGCCGGCACCGACGAGGGCATCATCGACCGCCTCACCCTCACCCCGGAGCGCGTCCGGGCCATCGCCGCCGACGTCCGCCACGTCGCCGCGCTGCCCGACCCCGTCGGCGAGGTCGTCCGCGGCTCGACCCTCCCCAACGGCATCGACCTCCGCCAGGTCCGCGTCCCGCTCGGCGTCGTCGGCATCATCTACGAGGCCCGCCCCAACGTCACCGTCGACGCCGCCGCCCTCTGCCTCAAGTCCGGCAACGCCGTCCTGCTCCGCGGCTCGTCCTCCGCGTACGCCTCCAACAACGCCCTCGTGAAGGTCCTGCGCGACGCCGTCGGCGGCGCCGGACTGCCCGCCGACGCCATCCAGCTCGTCCCCGGCGAGTCCCGCGAATCGGTCCGCGAGCTGATGCGCGCCCGCGGCCTCGTCGACGTCCTCATCCCGCGCGGCGGCGCCTCCCTGATCCGCACCGTCGTCGAGGAGTCCACCGTCCCGGTCATCGAGACCGGCACCGGCAACTGCCACGTCTACGTCGACGCCAACGCCGACCTCGACATGGCCGTGGACATCCTGATCAACTCCAAGGCCCAGCGGCCCAGCGTCTGCAACGCCGCCGAGACCCTCCTCGTCCACCAGGACATCGCCGAGGCCTTCCTGCCCCGGGCCCTCGACGCCCTCGCCGAGGCCGGCGTCACCGTCCACGCCGACGAGCGGGTCCTCACCCACGCCCCGGCCTCCAAGGCCACCGTCGTACCGGCCACGCCCGAGGACTGGGAGACCGAGTACCTCTCGTACGACATCGCCGCCGCCGTCGTCGACTCCCTCGACAAGGCCGTGGAGCACATCCGCATGTGGTCCTCCGGCCACACCGAGGCGATCGTCACCACCTCGCAGGCCGCGGCGCGCCGTTTCACCCAGCTGGTCGACTCCACCACGGTGGCCGTGAACGCCTCCACCCGGTTCACGGACGGCGGTCAGTTCGGATTCGGCGCCGAGATCGGCATCTCCACGCAGAAGCTCCACGCCCGAGGCCCCATGGGCCTTCCCGAACTGACCTCGACCAAGTACATCGTCACCGGCGACGGTCACGTTCGATAACCGGCTCCTTTCGGTACGGGCGGGGAGGGTTCGCACACTCCCTGCCCAAAACCACCTCCCGGGTCTACTCTGAAACCGTGCCGGACGACGTGGGGGGCATGCCGTTTCCGGACGGCGGGGACCCTGAGGACTCTGTCGACCGCGGAGGCGCCGACGAGGACTACGCCACCGTGGTCTTCGACGAGGCCTTCGTACGGGCCGCCACGGTCCACGAGCCGAGCGCGGTCGAGCGACTCCTCGCCGCCGCCCAGGCCCGCGCGGAGGCCGAATCCGCCCGGACCCGCGCCGCTGTCGGATCGGGGGACGACGACCCCTACGAGGACGGTTACGACCCCGCGGGCCTCACCTACGAGCCCGACGACATCGGGGACGACGCCAGCCCCTACGGCCGCCACGGCGGCGCACTGCGCCCCTACCGGGGCAGCGCCCGCTGGCACCGGCCCGTCGCCTGGCTCCTGGCCCTTCTCATGGGCATCGGCATGGTCGCCCTCGCCTTCAGCGCCGTCTACCGCGGCGCCGTCGCCAACCGCCAGGACCGGGTCCCTCCGCCGGCCATGACCGGCGTGGACACCCCCAACCCGGCCCCGGCCCCGCCCGCCGAGTACGCACCGCCGCGGGTCTCCGTCGCGCCCCGTACACCCTGACGGCGGCACCCTTCCGAAGTTGTCGTACATCTCGGCGTTTACCGACGCCTCCGCCGACCTACCCTGAAGGTATGGCAGGGCGTGGCGACCCGCCTGAGGGGACACCCGAGGGTCTCCCCGGCGGTGGTGAGGACGAGTACCGATCCGTCGTCTTCGACGAGTCGTTCGTCCGCGCTGCCCGCCTCCAGGAGTTCTCCGCCCAGGAGCGGATGGGGGAGTACGCCCAGCCCGTCCGGTCCCGGGTCGCCCGGGAGGGCAGAACCGGATCCCGCCAGGCCGTGCTGCTGGTCCTGCTGATCCTTCTCGCCTTCGGCACCGCCATCTACCTCGGCGTCCGCAACCCGTACCAGCCCCCCGCCGACCAGCGGGCCGAACCCCTGCGGACCACCGTGGTCCCCCTCGCCCCGCAGGGCGCCGTCCCGGGCGGGCAGCCCGACCAGCTCTTCGCCAACAGCCCCGTCGCCGAGTACCGCACGGGAGCCGCCGGCATCAACCTGCCCGTCGTCGGACGCACGTCCCACTTCGCCGAGAGCCAGGTCGTCTCCGCCCTCAGCATCGCCAAGGACTACCTCGTCGCCTCGTCCCTGGAGCCCGACATCCTCGCCGGGACGACCGTGCGGCCCGTCCGGCTGCTGCTCGACCCCGATCAGCTGGAGCAGTTCGACCGGAGCATGGAGTCACCGGCCGACGACGGACAGCACGCCCTCGCCGGCTGGCTCGTCCGCTTCGACCCGCGGCAGGTCGTGCTCGCCGACCCCGCCACCCGCGTGCAGGGCACGCTCCGCTTCGAGGAGACGGGCCCGGACACGCTGGACGTCACCGCCGACCACACGTTCACCTACGCCCTGCGCCCGGCTGCCGGCGGCGTGGGACCGGCAGCCGCGGCCTCGCTCTTCACCGTCCACCGCGTGGTGCACTTCCGCTTCGACCGCGAGGACCTGCGCATGCACCGGGTCGAGCTGCTGGCCAGCACGGTGGAGGCCGGACCGCAGGCCTGCGGCCCCGGCTCCACCGGCGCCCTGAAGCCGCTCCTGGCCGGAGCGCGGGTCCCGGAGGCGGACGGGCCGGCGGTCACCGACCCGTACGCCACGACCAGGCCCGCGGCCCCGTCCCTGTGCGGCGCGCTGGCGCCGAGCGCTCAGCCCTCGCTCTGACCGTCCGCGGCCTTGCCGTCGGCCTCCTTGGTGCTCTGGCCGCCACCCTGCCCGGCGCTCGGGTCGCTGCCCTGGCCGTTGCTCTGGCCGTTCGCCTGGCCGGCGAAGCGGTTGCGCAGCCGCCCGCCCAGGTCGCCCGCGAGGTCACCGGCGCCCCCGGCTATGTCCCCGACCAGCTTCATCAGGGGATCCTTGCTGGTCCGCACCGTCTCGGAGTAGTGCGCGGCCGACTCCCGGAAGGAGTCCGTGACCGAGGTGTCCTTGTCCTCCGAGCGCTTCGGGTAGTGCCCGTCCATGATCCGCTGGAAGTCGCGGCTCTCCGACCACTTCTTCAGCTCCGCGGCCCGCACGGTGGTGAAGGGGTGCGAGCGGGGCAGCACGTTCAGGATCTTCAGGACCGAGTCCCGCAGGTCACCGGCCTTCTCGTACTCGTCGGCCTGGGCGAGGAACGCGTCCACGTTCATCTCGTGGAGGTGGTTGCCGCCGGCGATCTTCATCAGACCGCGCATCGAGGCCTGCACGTCCTGCCCGACGAGGAGCCCGGCCCGGTCGGCGGAGAGTTCCGACTTGCGGAACCACTCGCGCAGCGCCGTCACGATGGCCGTGATCGCCACCGTCCCCAGCGGCACCCAGGCGATCTTGAGCGCGAGGTTGGTGAGGAAGAGGAGGATCGTGCGGTACACGGAGTGGCCGGAGAGCGCGTGGCCCACCTCGTGGCCGATGACCGCCCGCATCTCCTCCTCGTCGAGCAGCTCCACCAGTCCGGTGGTGACGACGATGATCGGCTCGTCCATGCCGATGCACATCGCGTTGGGCTTGGGGTCCTGCGTGACGTACATCGACGGGACCTTCTCCAGGTCCAGGATGTAACAGGCGTCCCTCAGCATGTCGTTGAGCTGACTGAACTGCGCGTCGCTCACCCGGACGGAGTCCGAGAGGAACAGCAGTCTCAGGCTGCGCTCGGGGAGGAGTCCGCTGAGTGCCTTGAAGGCCGTGTCGAAGCCGCTGAGCTTCCGCAGCGCGACCAGCGCCGAGCGGTCGGCCGGGTGTTCGTAGGCCCGCGAGGAGATGCCGGGGAACCGCTTTCGCTGCCTGCTCGGCACGTTCCCCTGGTGGTTCTCGGTCATGGATGCCCCCTGTTCGTACGAGTCGGTGCTCGTCCCCCTGACGGACCCCAGCCTAGGCGGTGGCGCTACCGTGTGCCGGAGCCTGTGGATAACTCGGGCACAGCGGACCAGCGAGGAGCACGACCGACATGCCGGACACCATCGACGCGACCGCGGCCCTGCTCGCGGCCGCCGCACCGGAAGGCCCGGGGAACACCCTCCGGATCGTGCTGCTCGTCTCGATCGTGGGAGCCGCCCTGCTGGCCTGGTTCCTGCTGCGCGGCTACCGCACGGACGACACCGCCACGCGCACCGACGGCGATGCCGACACCGGCACCGGAACCGACGCCAACAGCGACGACAACGCCAACGCCTGAGTCGGCGTGAGACTGTCCGGACGGCCCGCATACGATGTCCGCGAAGTCTCCGCTCCCATTCCCGATCGATAGGTCCTGTTGACGATGAGCCTCCACAGCACCGCCGCCAACCTGGTCACGCTCGCCGAGGGCGCCGCCGAGCACGGCGGCAACCACGACAGCCTCAACCCCTACCTCACCGGCTTCGGCGCCTTCGGTGCGCTGCTCCTGCTGCTGTGGATCACCACGCGCTTCAACCGCGACCGCTGATCCGACGACCGCTGATCCGGCGTCCGCCGCGGTGCCAGTAGGCTCTGCACGCATGGGAGAGCAGGAAGTGTCTACCGGCGGCCGCGGCAAACGCCGACTCGGCGTGATGGGCGGAACGTTCGACCCGATCCACCACGGTCACCTGGTGGCCGCCAGCGAGGTGGCCGCCCTGTTCCACCTCGACGAGGTGGTGTTCGTGCCGACCGGCGAGCCCTGGCAGAAGGGGCACAAGGCCGTGTCCGCGGCGGAGGACCGCTATCTGATGACGGTCATCGCCACCGCGTCCAACCCGCAGTTCTCGGTCAGCCGGATCGACATCGACCGACCCGGCGCGACCTACACCATCGACACGCTGAGGGACCTGCGCTCTCTCAACAGCGACTCGGACCTCTTCTTCATCACCGGGGCCGACGCGCTGTCGCAGATCCTCACCTGGCGCGACGCCGAGGAGCTCTTCTCGCTCGCGCACTTCATCGGCGTCACCCGGCCGGGCCACGACCTCACCGACGACGGACTGCCCAAGGGCGGCGTCTCGCTGGTCGAGGTACCCGCGCTCGCGATCTCGTCCACCGACTGCCGGGCGCGGGTCGCCCAGGGCGACCCCGTCTGGTATCTCGTCCCGGACGGTGTGGTGCGCTACATCGACAAGCGCCAGTTGTACCGCGGCGAGTGAGCTTCGGGGAGGGCCACCGGTGAACGACCAGCAGAATCCGTACGATCCGTACTATCCGCAGCCGCAGATCATCGGCTACGACGAGTACGGACAGCCGGTGTACCAGCAGCCGCAGCCACCGCAGCAGCCCGGTCAGCAGCACTACGACCCGTACGGCGGTCAGCAGCAGCAGTCGCAGCCGCAGCAGCAGCAGGCGTACGGCTACGACCCCTACGCCCAGCAGCAGCCCGTCCAGCAGCCGCAGTACGACCCGTACGGGCAGCAGGGCTACGCCTACCCCTCGTACGACACGGACACCGGGCAGCAGTGGGCCGCGCAGGCCGAGCCCGCCCCCGTACAGGCCACACAGGCGATGCCGGCCGCGCAGACGGCCCAGGCCGCACCCGCGGCTCCCGTCGCGGCTCCGGCCGGTGTCCCCGGCCAGCGGCCCGCGCCCGAGCGGCCCGGTCCGGCCCGCCAGGGCGACGACGACCGGGACTACCGCACCGAGCAGTTCTCGTTCATCGAGGAGCCCGACGAGGACTCCGAGGACGTCATCGACTGGCTCGCGTTCACCGAGAGCCGCTCGGAGCGGCGCGAGGAGGCCAGGCGGCGCGGCCGCAACCGGATCGTCGCGCTCGTCGTCGTCCTCGTGCTCGCCACCGTGGGCGGTGTCGGCTACCTCTGGTCCGCCGGGATGCTCCCCGGCACCTCCGACCCTGAGCAGCGGCAGAACACGGCGACCGGCCCGCAGAAGCGCGACACGATCGTCGTCCACCTCCACAACACGAAGGGCGGAGGAACCTCCACCGCTCTGCTCGTCGACAACACCACCACCAAGCAGGGCACCACGATCCTGCTCCCCAACAACCTCACCGTCGCCGACGGCGAGGGTTCCGCGACCACCCTCGGCAAGTCGGTCGAGGACGACGGTTCGGGCGGCACCCGCGAGGCGATCGGCAACCTCCTCGGCACCAAGATCACTGGCACCTGGCGGCTCGACACCCCGTTCCTGGAGAACCTGGTCGAGCTGGTCAGCGGCATCGAGGTCGACACGGACACGGCCGTGCCCGACACGAAGAAGGGCGCGGGGCCGCTCGTCGAGAAGGGCGAGAAGCAGACCCTGAACGGCCGCGCGGCCGTCGCCTACGCGACCTACCGGGCGCCCGGCGAGGCCGAGGCCAAGCAGCTCCAGCGCTTCGGCCAGGTCATGTACGGGGTGCTGCGGAAGATCTCCGACGACCCCAAGGCGGCGACGGTCACCGTCGAGTCCTTGGTCCAGATCCTCGACCCGTCGCTCCCCGAGAAGGACCTCGGCGCCTCCCTCGCGAAGCTCGCCGAGCACGCCAAGATCGGCGCCCACAAGACGGCCCTGCTGCCCGTCGGACAGGACGGCACGCTGACCGAGGGCGCCAGCGACAGCGTGGTGAAGGACATCCTCGGCGGCAAGGTCTCCGCCCCCGACGCCGGCGACGTGCCGCGGGTCTCCGTGCGGGACGGATCCGGCAAGGACGCGACCGAGGCGACCCGGGTGGTCCTGACCAACGGCGGCTATGCCTTCATCGGCGGCGCCGAGGCGGAAACCCAGGAGAAGTCGCAGGTCATCTACGGTGACGACGCCCAGAAGGTGACGGCGGCCGAGGTCGCCAAGACCCTGGGCCTCCCGGCCGGCTCGGTCAGCAAGGGCAAGCCCTCGGGAACGGCCGCGGTGACCGTCGTCCTGGGCCAGGACTACAAGGTCCCGGGGGCCCGCTAGAGGCCCTGGGACAAACGTTGGCGGCGTCGTCGGCGGTCCGTGAGACCCTGGAGGGGTACTGGACCGCCGACGAAAGCCTGCTTGTGACCGCTACGGATCGCTCCATCGAGCTCGTCAACGCCGCCGCTCTGGCGGCCGCCGACCGGCTCGCTCACGACATCATCGCGTACGACGTCAGCGATGTGCTGTCGATCACCGACGCCTTCCTGCTCGCCTCCGCCCCCAACGACCGCCAGGTCAAGTCGATCGTCGACGAGATCGAGGAGCGGCTCAACAAGGACCTCGGCGCCAAGCCGGTTCGCCGCGAGGGCGACCGCGACGCCCGCTGGATCCTCCTGGACTACGTCGACATCGTCGTCCACGTCCAGCACAGCGAGGAGCGTGTCTTCTACGCCCTCGAGCGCCTGTGGAAGGACTGCCCCGAGCTCCCGCTGCCCGAGGAAGCCCTGAAGACCCGCGGCAAGGCGGCTGAGCACGCCGCCCTGACCGGTGCCGACATCGAGGCCGGCTCCGGCCTGCCCGAGGGACCGGACGGTGAGCTGAGCTGAGCACCACCAAGGGCGGCAGCGGCCGCCGTATCGTGCTCTGGCGTCACGGCCAGACCTCCTGGAACCTGGAGCGCCGGTTCCAGGGGTCCACGGACATCGAGCTGACGGAGACCGGCGTCGCCCAGGCGCGCCGGGCCGCCCGGCTGCTCGCCGCGCTGAAGCCGGACGCCGTCGTGTCCTCCGACCTGAAGCGGGCAGCGGCCACCGCCGCCGAGCTGGCCGCGCTCACGGGCCACGCCGTCGCCCACGACTCCGCGCTGCGCGAGACGTACGCGGGGGAGTGGCAGGGTCTCACCCACGACGAGATCGTCGCCCGCTACGGCGAGCAGTACGCCGCCTGGAAGCGCGGCGAGCCCGTGCGCCGGGGCGGCGGCGAACTGGAGACCGAGGTGGCCGACCGGGCCGCTCCGGTCGTCCTGGAGCACGCCGACAAGCTTCCCGAGGACGGCACGCTCGTCGTCGTGAGCCACGGCGGCACGATCCGCACCACCATCGGCCGGCTCCTGGGCCTGGAGGCCCGGCACTGGGAGAGCCTGGGCGGGCTCTCCAACTGCTGCTGGTCCGTCCTCGGCGAGGGCGCCCGTGGCTGGCGCCTGCTGGAGCACAACGCCGGCACGCTGCCCGAGCCGGTCCTCGGCGACGACGACTGAGGCGCGTGAGCGGCCTGCCGGGCCCGGATTTCACTTTCCGGCAGGTCACAGGCTAAAGTTCATCTTGTTCGCAGCGCAGAGAGCGCGAAGAACACGAGGGGCTATAGCTCAGTTGGTAGAGCGCCTGCATGGCATGCAGGAGGTCAGGAGTTCAATTCTCCTTAGCTCCACAGTCACCGAATCCCGTCCCCAACAGGGGGCGGGATTCGTCGTTTCCGCCCAGCGTCCTGATCGCGCGGCGGCTCTCCTCGTCGTTCGGTGTGTACGTCACGATCCGGCACTCCGGCATCCCGTTGACGGAGAGGGAGACCGAGGTCATCCGCATCTCGCCGACCGCCTCGTGACGGAAGGTCTTCACCCGGGTCCCCGGCGGCACGACGTCGCCGCTCCGCCAGAGCCGCGCGAAATCGGGGCTGGCCTCCGCCAGGCGTCGTACGAACGCCTCCCAGGCGGGCTCGCCCACATGACGTCCGTACGCGCCCCGCAGCTGGGCCACCATCAGCGGCAGCTCCTGCTCCCGGTCGACCAGGGGGCACGTCGGCTCCGGCGCGGTGAAGAGCGCCCACAGCACGTTGCGTAAACCGAACGGGCCCGTGTCCAGGCCGCTTCCTTCCCACAGGAAGAGCCGCTCGTACGTGGTGTTGGTCGCCAGCACGTCGTACCGCGCGTTGTAGAGCACCGCCGGGTGCGGGTTCAGGGCGTCGAGGATCCCCTGGATCTCCGGGCTGACGACCTCGACGTCCGGGGTGGCGCGCTCCGGCGTGTACGGCACCTCGGCCAAGTGGTAGAGGTGCTCCCGCTCGGGCCGGTCGAGGCGGAGGGTCCGGGCGACGGCGTCGAGCACCTGCGCCGAGGCGTTGATCGGACGGCCCTGCTCCAACCACGTGTACCAGGTCACACCGACCCCGGAGAGCTGGGCCACCTCCTCGCGGCGCAGCCCCGGTGTGCGCCGGCGCAGCCCCGGCGGCATGCCCACGTCCTCCGGGGTCACCCGGGCTCTGCGACCGCGCAGGAACGCGGCCAGCTCAGGCCGTCGGCGCGGCTGGATCGGTACAGCTGCCACAGTCGTCACACCCCCATGGTCGAGTCCCCGTGCCGCTGTTGCCAGGTGCTGTCAGTACCAGCATCAGCGGGCTCTCGTTACCCGTATCGGACCGCGGGCACGCTCCTTGCATGCCCTCGACCACAACACGTCCCGTACTCAGTAAAGACGGTGGCACCGACAATCGACCCGGAACGCTGCTCGGCGTGGTGCTGGCCGCCCAGTTCATGGCGCTCCTCGACGTCTTCATCGTCAACGTCGCCGCCCCCACCATCCGCGCCGAACTCTCCGCGTCCGGAGCCGGACTTCAACTCGTCGTCGCCGGATACACCATCACCTACGCGGTGCTGCTCATCACCGGGGCCCGACTCGGCGAGCTGCTCGGTCACCGACGGATGTACCTCGGCGGCCTCGCCCTCTTCACCGCGGCCTCCCTCGCCTGCGGACTCGCCGCCGGAACAGGACAGTTGATCGCCTTCCGGATGGCCCAGGGCGCCGGCTCCGCCCTGATGATCCCGCAGGTGCTCAGCCTCATCCAGCGGAACTTCACCGGCGAGAACCGGGTCCGGGCACTCGGCGCGTACTCCGCCGTCCTGGCCACCGGCGCCGCCGCGGGCCAGGTCGCCGGCGGCGTCCTCGTCAGCGCCGACCTGTTCGGCACGGGCTGGCGGCCGGTCTTCCTGGTCAACGTCCCGATCGGGCTCGCCCTGCTCGCCCTCGGCGCCCGGGTCCTCCCGCGCGACGCCTCCACCGGCCCGGAACGGACCCGCGGCCTCGACCTGCCCGGGCTGCTCCTCCTCGCGGCTGCCGTGTCCCTGCTGACCGTCCCCCTGGTCCTCGGCGAGGAACAGGACTGGCCGCTGTGGTCGTGGCTCTCGCTCGGCGGCTCCCTGGTGTTCCTCGCCGTGTTCGGCGCGTACGAGTCGGGGCTCGCCCGGCGCGGTGGCGCGCCTCTCATCGCCCCGCGCGTCCTGCGGGTTCCCGGCATGCGGCGGGCGGTCGTCCGGATCGCCGTGGCGATGGGCGTCAACGCCGGGTTCCTGTTCACCCTCACCCTGCATCTGCAGGGTGGGCTCGGCCACAGCGCCCTGCGCGCCGGACTGACCTTCGGTCCCGCCGCCGTCGCGTTCGGCGTCGTCGGACTGACCTGGCGGCGCTGGCCCGCATGGACGCAACGCGCGCTGGTCCCCGGCGGATTCCTGATCGCGGCGGGCGCCACAATCGCCCTCGGCCGGTCCCTCGCGGACGGCGGCACGGGAGGCTGGAGTCTCTACCCGGCCCTGTGCGGTGTGGGCGTGGGTATCGCGCTGGCCTTCAGCCCTGCCCTGACCGGCGCGCTGGCCACCGTACGGCCCGAGGACGCCGCCGACGCCAGCGGACTCCTCGCCACCGTCACCCAGCTCGGTCAGCTCATCGGGGTCGCCGCTTTCGGCACGCTCTTCCTGGGCCGGCCGGCAGCCGGCGGAGCGCAGGCGTCCGCGGACGCGTTCTGGACGACCGCCCTCGCCCTGGCCGCCGCGGCGGTCCTGGGCGCCGTGGCCGGGCTGCCCCGGCGAGCGCGCTGACCCCCTTGCGGGGCCATGGCAGAATCGGACGGCCGGAGGGGGACGAGAATCCGGACGGGAGGGTGACCCAAGTGCTCGGCGACAACGGCAGGGTGTCCTATGGGTGCGCGGCCTGCGGCCACAGCTGGAGCTGACTGATGGGTGCACACAGGCGGAAGTGCGACTGGTGCGGCAGCGGTACGCCCATCGTGCGCGACATGGACCCCGTCAACCCCGACTTCCAGTACTGGTGCGAGGAGTGCGCGCGGGCGCTGATCATAAAAGGCGACCCCATCGAGACGTACCGCGAGCTGGAGGGGGAGCCGATCTACGGCCGGCTCCTCGACGAGCACTGCACCCTCAAGCGGTTCTACTCCTTCGCCAGAGCCTGACGCCGCTCCCTCAGTACATAGGCCACGAGCAGCGCCGTCGCCGTCAGCGGATAGACGGCGGACAGCAGCATCTGGCCCGCGTTCTGGTCCAGTTCGGGACGGCCCGGGTCGTGCGGCACCCACCACAGCGCGAACGACGTGAAGGCCAAGGCCACCACACCGGTCACCGGCCACGCGCGCGTGGCGCGGTCCGCGAGCAGGATCAGCAGGGGCACGCACCAGACCCAGTGGTGGGACCAGGAGATCGGGCTGATCATCAGCGCCGTGAACGCGCAGATGATCACGGCCACCGCCTTGTCGCCGCGGACGGCGGCCCGTACCGCGAGGTACATCGCCGCACCGCCCATGGCGGCGGCGGTCAGCAGCCACCAGACGCCCGGGGAGTCCGTGTGCATCAGGCGGGCCAGGACGCCGCTGATCGACTGGTTGGCGGTCTCCTCGGCGAAGCCGACCCGGCCGGTCGCGAAGAGCGTCTCCGTCCAGAACTTCTTCGAGTCCGCCGGCAGGGCCAGCGCCACGGTCAGCGTCGTCGCCAGGAACACCCCGGTCGCCGTCGCTCCCGTGCGAAGCCACTGGTTCCAGCGGCGGTCCCGGCGCCACAGCAGCAGACCGGCGGCGAACAGCAGGACCACGAAGAGCCCCGGTGTGAGCTTCACCGCCGTCGCGAGACCGATGCCCAGACCGGCCCAGCGGCTGCCCTCGCGGCGCGTCAGGTCCCAGAGGACCGCCACCGCTATGAGCAGATTGATCTGGCCGTACCGCAGCGTCGTCCACACCGGCTCGCACCAGACCACGGCCGCGGCGACGAACAGTGTCGTGCGCCACAGGTCCGTCCGGGACAGCGCCGGGCGGACCAGCTGGAGCGACAGCTGGACCAGGGCGATCACCAGGAGCAGGTTCCCGGCGGTCGCGAGCGTCCGCATCAGGGGGACGCTCACCAGGGTCAGCGGGACGAACAGCACCGCCGCGAACGGCGGATAGGTCATGGCGAGGTTCGCCGAGGTGGCGCGCATCGCGTAGAGGTCTCCGCCGGCCCGCAGCGTCTCGCCCTCCGCCCGGTAGACCATCACGTCGAGCATGTTCACGTGGGCGAGGCGTTGCGCCACCCAGAAGGACGCGAAGGAGAGCAGGCAGACCGCCGCGGCGGTGGCCAGGGGCCACGGCCGGACGCGGGTTTTGGAGAGCACGGAGACGGACACAGTCGGCGACCCTACCGGGCAGGTCGGAGGGGCTCGGAGAATCGATTTGGAGATCTGCCCGGGAGCCGGTTAATGTTCTGTCTGTCGCCGCGAGGGAAACCGAAACGGAGACGGGAAAGAAGCAAGGGGCTATAGCTCAGTTGGTAGAGCGCCTGCATGGCATGCAGGAGGTCAGGAGTTCAATTCTCCTTAGCTCCACAGAAAAGAAGCGGGTCACCCGGATCGGGTGGCCCGCTTCTTCGTGTGTCCGGGCGTCGCGTGTGCCGGGACCGTCCTCTGCGTGTGCCCGTGCGTCTTCCTGCGTGTGCCCGTACGCCTTCTTCGTCCGCCCACGCGTGGAACGCCGGTGCGGCCCGCGCGGGCCCTGCGGTACCCTGGCGCCATGCGTGCCGTACGCCTCCTGCTTATCGAGCCGCGCTGATCAGTCCCGGCGCATGACCGTCGTCCTGTCGACCGTCATCCCGCCGGAGTCGGCGCGGCGTCCCCTCCTGTGCGAGGGGATTTTTCATTTCGCGGCAGTTCGTGGCAGTGGGCAGAGACGATCGATGGAGCTTCAAGGACCATGACCGAGATCAATACGACCGCCGAGACGGCGGCCCCGCATCGCTACACGGCGGCCATGGCCGCCGACATCGAGGCACGCTGGCAGGACTTCTGGGACGCCGAGGGCACGTACGAGGCGCCGAACCCCTCCGGTGACCTGGCGGGCGACCCCGAGGTCGCCGCCCGGCCCAAGAAGTTCATCATGGACATGTTCCCGTACCCCTCGGGTGCGGGCCTGCACGTCGGCCACCCGCTCGGCTACATCGCCACGGACGTCTACGCCCGCCACGCGCGTATGACCGGTCACAACGTGCTGCACACCCTGGGCTTCGACGCCTTCGGCCTGCCGGCCGAGCAGTACGCCGTGCAGACGGGCACGCACCCGCGCGTGTCCACCGAGGCCAACATGGAGAACATGAAGGTCCAGCTGCGCCGGCTGGGTCTGGGCCACGACAAGCGCCGGTCGTTCGCCACGATCGACCCGGAGTACTACAAGTGGACCCAGTGGATCTTCCTGCAGATCTTCAACTCCTGGTACGACGTCGAGGCCGGCAAGGCCCGTCCGATCGCCGAGCTGATCGAGCAGTTCGAGAACGGCACGCGTGAGGTTCCCGGCTCCACGCGCGCGTGGAGCGAGCTGACCGCCGCCGAGCGCTCCGACGTCCTGAGCGAGTACCGCCTGGCGTACGCCTCCGACGCGCCCGTCAACTGGTGCCCCGGCCTGGGCACGGTCCTGGCCAACGAGGAGGTCACCGCCGACGGTCGCTCCGAGCGCGGCAACTTCCCCGTCTTCAAGTCCAAGCTGCGTCAGTGGAACATGCGGATCACCGCCTACGCGGACCGCCTGCTGGACGACCTGGACGCGCTGGACTGGCCCGAGGCCATCAAGCTGCAGCAGCGGAACTGGATCGGCCGCTCCGAGGGCGCCCGCGTCGACTTCCAGGTCGGCGACACCGGCGCGATCACCGTCTTCACGACCCGCCAGGACACCCTGTTCGGCGCCACCTACATGGTCCTGGCGCCCGAGCACGATCTGGTCGAGAAGATCGTCCCGGCCGTCTGGCCCGAGGGCACCCACGACGTCTGGACCGGCGGGCACGCCACGCCGTCCGAGGCCGTCGACGCCTACCGCAAGCAGGCCGCCTCCAAGTCCGACGTCGAGCGGCAGGCCGAGGCCAAGGACAAGACCGGCGTCTTCACCGGCGCGTACGCGACCAACCCCGTCAGCGGCGAGCAGGTCCCCGTCTTCATCGCCGACTACGTCCTGATGGGCTACGGCACCGGCGCCATCATGGCCGTCCCGGCGCACGACACCCGCGACTTCGCCTTCGCGCGCGCCTTCGAGCTGCCGATGCGCTGCGTCGTCGAGCCGTCGGACGACCGCGGCACCGACCCGGCCACGTGGGACGACGCCTTCGGCTCCTACGAGGCGAAGCTGGTCAACTCCGCCAACGACGAGATCTCGCTGGACGGTCTGGGCGTCGTCGACGCCAAGGCGAAGATCACCTCCTGGCTGGCCGACCGCGGCATCGGCGAGGGCACCGTCAACTTCCGGCTGCGCGACTGGCTGTTCAGCCGTCAGCGCTACTGGGGCGAGCCCTTCCCGATCGTCTACGACGAGGACGGCGTCGCGCACTCGCTGCCCGAGTCGATGCTGCCGCTGGAGCTGCCGGAGGTCGAGGACTACTCGCCGCGCACCTTCGACCCGGACGACGCGGACACCCAGCCGGAGACCCCGCTGTCCCGCAACGAGGACTGGGTCAACGTCACCCTGGACCTGGGCGACGGCGCGGGTCCGCGGAGCTACCGCCGCGAGACCAACACCATGCCCAACTGGGCCGGCTCCTGCTGGTACGAGCTGCGCTACCTGGACCCGCGCAACTCCGAGAAGCTGGTCGACCCGGCCGTCGAGCAGTACTGGATGGGCCCGCGCGAGGGCATGCCCACCGGTGGCGTCGACCTGTACGTCGGCGGTGCCGAGCACGCCGTGCTGCACCTGCTGTACGCGCGCTTCTGGTCCAAGATGCTGTTCGACCTGGGCCACGTCTCGTCGGCCGAGCCGTTCCACAAGCTGTACAACCAGGGCATGATCCAGGCCTTCGTCTACCGGGACGCCCGCGGCATCGCCGTGCCGGCGGCCGAGGTCGAGGAGCGGGACGGCGCCTTCTGGTACGAGGGCGAGAAGGTCAGCCGCGTCCTGGGCAAGATGGGCAAGTCCCTGAAGAACGCGGTGACGCCGGACGAGATCTGCTCCGAGTACGGCGCCGACACCCTGCGCCTGTACGAGATGGCGATGGGCCCGCTGGACGTCTCGCGACCCTGGGACACGCGCGCCGTGGTCGGCCAGTACCGGCTGCTGCAGCGGCTGTGGCGCAACATCGTCGACGAGGCGACCGGCGAGGTCTCCGTCGTCGACACTGCGGCCGACGAGGACACGCTGCGTGCCCTGCACAAGGCGATCGACGGTGTCGCGCAGGACATGGCGGCGATGCGCTTCAACACGGCCATCGCCAAGGTCACCGAGCTGAACAACCACCTGACGAAGACCGGTGGCGCGCTGTCCCGGCAGGTCGCCGAGCAGCTGGTGCTGCTGGTCGCCCCGCTGGCCCCGCACATCGCCGAGGAGCTGTGGCGCAAGCTGGGCCACACCGAGTCGGTCGTCCACCAGGGCTTCCCGGTCGCCGATCCGGCGTACGTCGTCGACGAGACCGTGACCTGCGTCGTGCAGATCAAGGGCAAGGTCAAGGCCCGCCTGGAGGTCTCCCCGTCGATCACGGACGCGGAGCTGGAGACGCTGGCACTGGCCGACCCGCACGTGGTCGGGGCGCTGGGCGGCGCGGAGATCCGCAAGGTGATCGTGCGCGCGCCGAAGCTGGTCAACATCGTCGCCGGCTGACGAATGACAGCTGACAGCTGACGGCTGGCAACTGACTGACGGCTGACAACTGTCGGTTGTCGATTGTCGGATGCCGACGGAGGCATGGGGGGTTTCCCCTACGGGCAGGTTGGGGGTTCTGATGGAACCCCCGGCCTGCCTGTTCCGTTTACGGTGGAGGGACCACAGCCGTGGGGACTCGACGGATGCCGGAGGGGCGGACATGGAAGCCGCGATTATCACGATCATGGCGCTGCTCTTCTTGGCCTTCGTGGCGCTCGGGGTCTACGCCACCGTGAAGGTGGCCAAGGCGGCCAAGCGCGGGGTGGACCGCACCCTGGACCAGGCCCGGCGCACGGTGGAGGACACCACGCTGCGTGCCAAGAGCTTCGGCCAGGCCGGGGTCGCGGGCGAGCTGGCCCGGCTGCGGCTCTCGCTGCGCACCTCGATGCGGGCCACGCAGGAGGCGTTGAGGGCGGGCGTCGCCGAGGACGCCTCGCTGAAGGAGTCGCTCGACCTGTTCCACCGGCTCAGTGCGCACGGGCTCGAACTGGACGAGGACCTCAAGCGCATGGAGCGGGAGCCGGACAAGGCGTGGGTGGCCGGACAGCTTCCCGAGCTCACGCGGCGGACGGAGCAGATCACGGGGTCGGCCGAGGCGCTGCGCCGGGCGGCCCGGGACCGGGCGCTGAAGTTCGCGGAGGACGATCTGTCCTCGCTGAGCGCTCAGATCGACGTCGAGGCGGGCGCCCTGCGCCACTGGGACAGCCCGGAGACGGCGCCGGATCCGACGGCGGCGGACGCGTGGGGGAGCCCCACCGGGACGGCGGGTCCGGCGGCCGGGGACGAGCCGCCCGCGATCACGGCGCCTGATCCCCGGCGGACCGCCTATCCGTGGGAGAAGTCGGCCCGCCCGGAGACCACGACCTGACCTGACCTGACCTGACCTGACCTGACCCGACCCGACCCGACCCGACCCGACGCGGCTTGGCTTGGCTTGGCGCTTGGCTTGGCCCGGAGTGCTTGTGGTGCCTGGTGGTGCGGGAAGGGACGTCAGAGGCGTCGGGCGGGGGGCCGGGCTGCAGCGCCGCGGCTGTGGCAGGTAACCTCCCGCTCATGTCCCGGCATGTCGCGATCGTCACCGATTCCACGGCCTACCTGCCACCCCAGACGAGGGAGCGGCACGCCATCACGACGGTCCCGCTGACCGTCGTCATCGGTGACCGCGCGTTGGAGGAGGGTACGGAGATCTCGGCCAAGTCCCTGGCCGAGGCCCTGCAGAAGCGGCGGCCCGTCACCACCTCGCGGCCGAGCCCCGAGATCTTCGCCGCCGCCTACCGCGAGGCGGCGGAGGCGGGGGCGCGGGGAATCGTCTCGCTCCATCTGTCCGCCGAGGTCTCCGGCACGTACGACGCCGCCGTGCTCGCGGCGAAGGACGCCCCTGTGCCGGTGCGCGTGGTGGACACCCGCATGGTCGGCATGGCGCTGGGCTTCTGCGCGCTGGCCGCGGCGGAGGTCGCGGAGGCGGGCGGCTCTCTCGACGAGGTGGTCGCGGCGGCGGAGAAGCGCGTCGCGGGAACCTCCGCCTACTTCTACGTCGACACGCTCGACTATCTGCGCAGGGGCGGGCGCATCGGCGCCGCGCAGGCGCTGCTCGGCTCCGCGCTCGCGGTGAAGCCGCTCCTCGAACTCGACGGCGGGCGCATCGAGCTGCGGGAGAAGGTGCGGACGGCTTCGAAGGCCATCGCGCGGCTGGAGGAGATCGCCGTGGAGCGGGCCGGCTCCGGCGCCGTCGACATCGCCGTGCACCACCTCTCCGCACCGGAACGGGCCGCCGTGCTCGCCGACCGGCTCAGGGAGCGGATCCCGGGCATCGAGGAACTGCACGTCAGCGAGGTGGGGGCGGTCATCGGCGCGCACACGGGACCGGGGCTCCTCGCGGTCGTCGTCTCGCCGCGCTGAGTGCCGCCACCTTCCCCTTACGAGTGACGGAGTTATCCACAACCGGAGTCTTTTCCACGGGACTTGGGTGAGTCCCGCACAGGGCCGTCGTGATCTCTACCGTCACGAGCATGGCACTTCGTACACGTATCGCATCGATCACCACCGGAGTCGAGGACAGGCCGGGGGCTCCGACGAGCGGGCCCGGCAGGGCGCCGGGTTCGGACGGACGCAGCCGCCCGGGAGGGCGCGGTGCGCCTCCTGGGCGGGCGCGGAGGCGCACCCGGGTGCGCCGGGTCTCCGAGGTAGCCGGGGCCGGTGTGCGGCGACGGGGCGACGCACTGTTCCCGCCGACGGAGCCCGAGACAGCGGAGGCGCCTGAGGCGCCGGAGCGGGGCTCTCCGACGCAGACCGCGCGGGGGCGGCTGGCGGCGGCTTTGCGGGAGCGGACCCCGCTATGGGTGCAGACGCGGTGCGGGCTCGAACCTCGGGCGCTGGCCGCGTTGACCGTGATTCTGCTCGTGGCCGCCGGCCTCGCGGGCGGGTACTTCTGGACGGGGCGGCCTGAGCCGGTACGGGCCCCCGAGATCGTCCGTTCCGCCCCTGTGGCGGCCACGCCCGCCGCATCCGTTCCTCGGGCCGGGCCGGGGAGCGAACAGGGGCCGGCGCCCGGGGCGGGTGGGGCGAAGGTGGTCGTCGACGTCGGCGGCAAGGTGCGCCGGCCCGGGGTGCTGACCCTGCCCGGGGGCTCGCGGGTGGCGGACGCCCTGCGGGCCGCGGGCGGGGCGGAACCAGGGGCCGATCTGACCGGGATCAACCGGGCCCGTGTGCTCATGGACGGCGAGCAGGTCCTGGTCGGGCTGCCGGGGGTGCCGGTCGTCGGCTCCGGTCCTGGAGGCGGCGCCGGGGCCGGTGGGCTGGGGGCTCCGCTGAGTCTCAACGCGGCCACGGTGGAACAGCTCGACACCCTGCCGGGCGTCGGCCCGGTCCTTGCGCGGCACATCGTCGACCATCGCGCGGAGCAGGGCGGCTTCCGGTCGGTGGCCGAGCTGCGGGAGGTCAACGGCATCGGGGAGCGCCGGTTCGCCGACCTCGAACCGCTGGTCCGGCCGTGAACCGGGTCGGGGGGACGGAGGAGGGGCCGGTCGACCTGCGGCTCGTCCCTCTCGCGCTGGCGGCCTGGGCGGCGGCGGCCTGGGCGGTGGGCGTCACCGGGTGGTGGACGGTGGCCGGTGTCATGGTCTGCCTGGTCGGGGCGTTCGCTCTGCTGGCTCCGGTCCTGGCCCGGCGGCTCGGCGGCGCGGACGGGTCCCGGGACGCCGAGGGAGGGGGACCGGACGCGCCGGTGGCCTCTCCGGCGACGCCGGGGTGGCGGTTGCGGGCGACCGCGTGCGCGGGGGTCCTGCTGTGCGCGGCGGCCGGGGCGGCCTCGGCGGGGCTGCACGCGGCGGACCTGCGGCGCGGTCCCGTACCGGCGCTTGCCCGGGAGTACGTCCGGGCGCAGATGGAGGTCACGGTCACCTCCGATCCACGGCTCACCCGGCCCCAGGTGCGGGGCAACGCCATGGCGCCTGTCTCGGTCGTCCTCGACGGAGAGGTGACCCGCGTCGAGCGGCCGGGCGGCGCGGCGCACCGGACGCGAGCGCCGGTGCTGCTGATCGTGCCGCCGGGGGAGGGCAGGGAGGAGTGGCTGCGGCTCCTGCCCTCGACCCGGCTGCGGGTCGGAGCTCGGCTGGCGCTGCCGCTGCGTTCCGGTGAGCCTTTCGCCGCGGTCCTCAAGGTCGACGGGGCGGGTCCACCACGGATCGTCGGTCCGCCGAGCGCGCCGCAGTGCACGGCGGGCGAGCTGCGCGCCGGGCTGCGGAGAGCGACCGAGGGGCTGGCGCCGGACGCGCGGGCCCTGCTGCCGGGGCTGGTCGTCGGGGACACCTCCAGGATCGGTCCCGAACTGCGGGACGCCTTCGAGGCCACCGACCTCACGCATCTCCTCGCGGTCTCCGGCAGCAACCTCTCCGTCGTCCTGCTCCTGCTCATCGGGCGTCCCGGGAGGGCGCATCAGGTGGAGCGGGGCGGGCTCGCTCCCCGGCTCGGGCTGTCGCTGCGGGCGACCGCGGTGGCCGGGGGAGCGTTGACGCTGGCCTTCGTGGTCGTCTGCCGGCCCGATCCGAGTGTGCTGCGCGCCGCGGCCTGCGGGCTCGTCGTCCTTCTGGCGATCGGCACCGGGCGCCGGAGATCGCTGATCCCCGCGCTGGCGACCGCCGTCCTGCTCCTGGTGCTCTACGACCCCTGGCTGGCGCGGAGTTACGGGTTCCTGCTCTCGGTGCTCGCCACCGGGGCCCTGCTGACGGTCGCCCCGCGGTGGAGCGAGGTGCTGCGGCGGCGTCGGGTGCCTGGGCGGCTCGCGGAGGCGCTGGCGGCGGCCCTCGCGGCGCAGGCGGTGTGCGCGCCGGTCGTGGTGGTCTTCGCCGGCCGGGTGAGTCTGGTCGCGATCCCGGCGAACCTCTTCGCCGAACTGGCGGTCGCGCCCGCGACGGTGCTCGGCTTCGCCGCGCTCGCCCTGGCGCAGGTGTGGGAGCCGGCCGCGGCGGGGGTCGCGTGGGTGGCGGGGTGGCCGGCCGGGTGGATCGCGGGGGTGGCCCGTGCGGGTGGGGAGCTGCCGGGGGCCCAGCTGGCCTGGCCCGGCGGGTGGTGGGGTGGACTGGTCCTCGCGCTGCTCACGGGTCTCGTGGTCCTCGGGGCGCGCAGGCTGCCGTACCGGGGGTGGATCGCCGGGTTCGTCGCCGCGCTGCTTCTCCTCGTGGCCGTTCGGCCGGTGCCGTTGACGCGGTGGGCGACCGGGTGGCCGCCGCCGGGCTGGGTGTTCGCGATGTGCCAGGTGGGGCAGGGGGACGCGACGGTGCTCGCGGCGGGCGGCGACGCGGCCGTCGTGGTGGACGCCGGCCCCGACCCCGCACCGGTGGATCGTTGTCTGCGGGAGCTCGGGGTGCGGCGGGTGCCGTTGCTGGTGCTCACGCACTTCCATGCCGACCATGTGGCCGGGCTGGCGGGGGTGCTGCGGGGGCGGTCGGTGGGGGCGATCCAGACCACGGGTCTCGAAGAACCGCCCGCCCAGGCCGCGTTCGTGCGGCGGACGGCGGCCGCCGCTGGGGTGCCGCTGGTCCGGGCGGGGGCGGGGGAGCATCGGAGGGTCGGGGCGCTGGAGTGGCGGGTGGTGTGGCCGCCGGCCGGTCCGGGCGGGTCGGTCGGCGGCGTGGTCAGCGGGTCTGCCGGAGGGGCGAACGACGCCAGTGTCACCCTCCTCGTCCGGGCCGCCGGTGGGCTGAGTCTGCTGCTCCTGGGCGACCTCGAACCACCGGCTCAGCGCGCGCTCCTGAGGAGCGGTCCGGAGCTGGGTCCGGTGGACGTGCTCAAGGTCGCCCACCACGGGTCCGCGCACCAGGATCCGGGGCTGATACAGGCGGTGCGGCCGCGTCTCGCGCTGGTGTCGGCGGGACGTGACAACCCGTACGGACACCCGTCGCCCCGGACCGTGGAGGCGTTGCGGGCGGGTGGGGCGCGGGTGCTGCGGACCGATCTGGACGGGGCCGTCGCGGTGGTGGGTGCGGGGCGCGGGCTCATGGCCGTGGCGAGGGGAGGGTGAGCCGAAGGGGTGAAGGGGCGAGTCGATGTAAAGAAACCCTTGTAAAGAAGTCTTTCTAAAGATACCTTTTCATCATGCCGGAGATCAGCGAACCGCGACCCGAGGGTGAGCAGCCCCGCAGTATCCGCCTCACCGACCCGCGCGCTCTGCGGGCCTACGCTCACCCCCTGCGGATGTCCCTGGTGGGACTGCTGCGCAGCAGCGGCCCCTTCACCGCCACCAAGGCTGCCGAGCTGACCGGCGAGTCCGTGGCCAGCTGCTCGTACCACCTGCGGATACTCGCCAAGTACGGCCTCGTGGAGGAGGCGCCGGGCGGCAAGGGCCGGGAGAAGCCCTGGCGGGCCACCGCCCGGTACACCGAGTGGCCGGAGTACAGCGAGGACGCGACGGTCGCGGAGGCCGCCGACGCGTTGATGGCCGCCATCGCCGAGCGCTACTTCGAGCGGGTCACCCGGGCCATGGAGCGCCGGCACACGCTCCCGAGGAAGTGGCGGGAGGCCGAGCAGTTCAGCGACTCCCTGCTCTTCCTCACCCCCGAGGAGTTGACCGGCCTCGGCGAGCAGATGGGCGCCCTGCTCCGCCCCTTCGAGGGGCGCGAATCCGACCCTTCCCTCGCGCCCGAGGGCGCCCGGGCCGTCAGCGTCCTGCGGATCGCCTATCTGGAACAGGACATCCCCCACAACAAAGAAGCGGAGTAAGCGAGATGGCCCTCGTGGAACGCGTACCGGAACTGCTGCGCGAGCGGACCTTCCGCCGCTACTGGACCGGGCAGACCGTCTCGCTCGTCGGGGACCAGATCTCGCTCATCGCCATCCCGCTCGCCGCCGTCCTGATCCTCGGCGCCGACGCCGCCGAGATGGGCTGGCTCAAGACCGCCGAACTCCTCCCCGCCCTCCTGCTCAACCTGCCGCTCGGCGCCTGGGCCGACCGGCACGCCCGCCGCAGACACGCCATGATCGCGGCGGACCTCGGGAGGGCCGCGCTCATGCTGACGCTCCCCGTGGCCTACGCGCTCGACGCGCTGACGCTCGGCCAGTTGTACGCGGTGGCCTTCGGGATCGGCGCGCTCACCGTGCTCTTCGAGGTCTGCAACACCACGCTCCTCGTCGCGCTCGTCCCCACCGACCGGTACATACAGGCGAACGCACTGGTCAACGGCAGCCGTTCGATGTCCTGGCTCGCGGGCCCCGGCATCGGAGGCGTCCTCGTGCAGGTCCTCACCGCGCCCTTCGCCCTGGTCGCCGACGCCCTCACCTATGTGGTGTCGGCCGGGTACCTGGCCCGGATCAAGGCGGTCGAACCCCCGCCGGCCCCCGTGGCCAAGGGGCACTTCACCGAAGGGCTGCGCTGGGTGGTCCGCGACCCGTCCATGCGCGCGCTCTTCGCCGCCTCCGGCACGATCCAGCTGTTCAACTACATGTTCCACACGCTCTTCGTGCTCTACGCGACCGCTGAACTCGGCATCAGCGCCGGGCTGCTCGGCCTGATCCTCGGAGCCGGAGCGGTGGGCGGTCTCATCGGCGCCGCGTGCAGCGGGGCCGTCGTCCGGCGGATCGGCGTCGGCGCGTCGCTCGTCCTCGGCTTCCTCGGGTTCACGCTGCCCCTGCTCCTGATACCCCTGGCCGACGGGCCGCTTCCGCTGGTGGTGGCCGTGATGTTCGCGGCCGAGTTCCTCTCCTGCGTCGGCGTGATGATCGCGGACATCGCCGCGGGATCGTTCCAGATGGCGGTGATCCCCGACGCCGTACGGGCCCGGGTCATGGGCGCTTACCGCACGCTCAACCACGGCTTCCGCCCTCTCGGCGCGCTCGCCGGAGGCCTGCTCGGCACGGCGATCGGGCTGCGCCCGACGCTGTGGATCGCCACCGGCGGAGCCGTCCTCGCCGTGCTCTGGCTGCTGCCCTCGCCGCTGCCGCGCATGCGTGAACTGCCCACGAGGGAAGAGGAGTCGACCCCCGTCGGGGCGTCGTGACCGACCGAGAAGAGGGAGACTTCCCGCATGAGTGACGATGTGATGGATGCACCCGACCCGACGGATTCCGACCCGACGGATTCCGCCCCGGCGGCGCCCTTCCTCCCGGATGTCGATGCCTACCTGGCGCGGATCGGCGCGCGGCGGCCCGTGCGCGCGGACGCCGCCGCCTTGCGTGAGCTGCATGTGCGGCACCTGCTGAGCGTGCCCTTCGAGAACCTCTCGATCCATCTCGGCGAGGACATCGTCCTGGACGAGAAGGCGCTGGTCGACAAGGTGGTCGGCGACCGCAGAGGTGGCTTCTGCTACGAGATCAACACCACGTTCGCGGTCCTGCTGCGGGCGCTCGGCTACCGGGTGTCGCTGCTCCAGGCGCGCGTCGTCGACCCGGAGGGGAGGCTCGGGATCCCGTACGACCACATGGCGCTGCTCGTGGAGACGGCCGACGAGGAGCGGTGGCTGGCCGACGTCGGCTTCGGCGACCACAGCCACTACCCGCTCGCCCTCGACGAGCGCGGGGACCAGGAGGACCCGGGCGGCCGCTTCCGTGTCCAGGAGCTCGCCGACGGCGATCTCGAGGTGCTGCGGGACGGGAAGCCGCAGTACCGGCTGGAGGTGCGGCCCCGTGGGCTCGCGGACTTCACGGCCGGTGCCTGGTACCACCGGACCTCGCCCGACTCGCACTTTCCGCGCTCCCTCATCTGCTCCCTGCTCACCGAGGAGGGGCGGATCACCCTCAGCGGCCGGAAGCTGATCACCCGCACCCACGGGGAGCGCGTCGAGCGGGTGCTCGACGGGGACGAGGAGGTGCGCGGCGCGTACCGGGAGCTGTTCGGCATCGTGCTCGACGAGCTGCCGGTCGTCGCGCACGACGCCGTCGAGAGGAACCGGTGAGCCGCTGAGCGGAATCCTCAATTCGGACTCCCGGTAACACTTGGTTCGTTTGCCTCGAACGCCTCACCAGTGATCGAATGCATCTTCGTTGCATAGTGAACGAGTCATGCGGGGGTGCGTGAAGAATGTTCGATCGACTCTTCGGGAAGAGGGCGGCGGGCGCGGCGCGGGGCGGCCCGCTCGCCGGTCTCGCGGTGCCCGCCTCGGCCGGGGTGCTGACCTGTCGGGTCATCGACCCCGTACACGAACCGGTCCGACAGGCCGAGTTCGTGCTCAGTGACGCGGCGGGCCGCAAGGTGCTGGGCGGGGAGACCGACCCGTACGGCACGGCGCTCGCGACGGTGCCGGCGGGGGAGTACCGGCTCGCCGTCACCGCCGAGGGGTACACGCCGCACCACGGCAGTGTCGTCGTCACCGAGGGCGGACACGCGGGCGTCGGCGACGTCCTGCTCCAGATCGCGCCGCAGCCCCAGCTCCCGGAGCCGGGCGACTGGGAGATCGACCCGACGCACTCGCAGATCGGCTTCACCGCCCGCCACATCGGGCTCGCACGCATCCACGGCCGGTTCAACAGCTTCGCCGGCGCGGTGCGCATCGCCGACCGCATGGAGCAGTCGGCGATGCACGTCGTCATCGACGCGGCCTCCATCGACACCGGGGTGCGGATGCGCGACGACCACCTGTGCTCGGGGGACTTCCTCGACGTCGGCGCGTACCCGACGCTGGAGTTCTACAGCGAGCGCTTCGTCCACCGGGGCGGCAGCCGCTGGGCCGTCACCGGTGCGCTCACCCTCCACGGGGTCAGCCGCACGGTGACGCTCGACACCCAGTACCTGGGCATCGGGAGCGGGCTCGAGGGCGAGACGCGGGGGGCCTGCCGGGCCACCACCGAGCTGCACCGGGAGGACTTCACCCTCACGTGGCAGACGCTGCTCGCGCGCGGGATCGCGGCCGTCGGGTCCAGCATCAGCATCGACCTCGACATCCAGATCGTCCGCAAGACCGCGTAGGGGTAGGGCTGGGCTGGGCTGGGCCGGGCTGGGCCGGGCTGGGCTGGGCCGGGCTGGGCTTGGACTGGGCTGAGGCGGGCGGGACGGGTTACGGGGCCTCCAGCCAGCCCTCGTGCTCGGCGGCGAACTCGTCGAGCGCCGCCGCGTCGAGCCTTCCGTCCGGGTCCTCGACGACCACCAGCCACTGGGCGTCCTCGGCGTCGTCCTCGCCGGCCAGGGCGTCCCGGAAGAGCTGCGGTGTCTCGGCCACGCCGAATCGGTCGGGGAGTTCCTCGGCGACCTCCTCGGCGGCGTCGCGGTCGGGGAGTACCAGTACATGTCGTCGTTCGCTCACCCGGTCATTCTCGGGCATGGCTGTCGGGCACGGCTGTCAGTGGCCCGTGGGATGCTGGATCGCGATGGCCACCAGAAAGACTTCCCCCGAAGACCTCCTCGGCCCCGTGACGCTTGCCGTGGGGCAGGAGGACCTGCTCCTCGACCGCGTCGTCCAGGAGGTGGTGGCGGCCGCCAGGGCTGCCGACGCCGACACGGACGTGCGCGACCTCACCTCCGACCAGCTCCAGCCCGGGTCGCTGGCGGAGCTGACCAGCCCCTCGCTCTTCGCCGAGCGCAAGGTCCTGGTCGTGCGGAACGCGCAGGACCTCTCCGCCGACACGATCAAGGACGTCAAGGCCTACCTCGACGACCCGATCGAGGACATCTCGCTCGTCCTGCTCCACGCCGGCGGCGCGAAGGGCAAGGGCCTGCTCGACGCGGCGCGGAAGGCGGGCGCGCGGGAGGTGGCCTGCCCGAAGACGACGAAGCCGGCGGAGCGGCTGACCTTCGTCCGGCAGGAGTTCCGGGCGCTCGGGCGCGCGGCGACTCCGGAGGCGTGCCAGGCGCTGGTGGACTCGATCGGCAGCGACCTGCGGGAGCTGGCGTCCGCGTGCGCGCAGCTGACGGCGGACGTCGACGGAACGATCGACGAGGCGGTCGTCGGGCGCTACTACACCGGCCGCGCGGAGGCCTCGTCCTTCAACGTGGCCGACAGGGCCGTGGAGGGGCGCGCGGCGGAGGCCCTGGAGGCGCTGCGCTGGTCGCTCTCGACCGGGGTGGCGCCGGTGCTCATCACCAGCGCGCTGGCGCAGGGCGTACGGGCGATCGGCAAGCTCTCTTCCGCGCGGGGCGGGCGGCCGGCGGATCTGGCCCGGGAGCTGGGCATGCCGCCCTGGAAGATCGACCGCGTGCGCCAGCAGATGCGGGGCTGGACCCCGGACGGGGTGTCCCTCGCGCTGCGGGCGATCGCGGAGGCGGACGCGGGGGTGAAGGGCGGGGGCGACGACCCGGAGTACGCCCTGGAGAAGGCAGTGGTGGCGGTGGCTCGGGCGGCGCGGCTGCGGCGGTAGTGGGCCGGGGCGGTCGGTTCCCCCACCCCACCCCTTCCCGAAACCCCGCCGGGGGCGGAGCGGACCCCAGGGGCCTGCACCCCGCTGGGCTGCGCCCCCTGTGACGGCGTCGCCATGCCGGATCGGGGCGTCGCCCCGACCCCCGCAGCGGCTCGGCCGGGCCCACCCCATCGGGCTGCGCCCGACCCCGCGGCGGCCCGGGCGCTGCACCGAGCCCTCTCCGGCAGCACCACACCCCTGCCGGGTCGCCCTGCCCCCGTGTGCGTACGGGTCGCCCTGCCCCCGTGTGCGTACGGGTCCCCCGGCCCCGTGCGTACGGGGTGCCCAGCCCCTGGGCAGTCCCTCGTGCCGGCCCGGGCAGGGCGTGGACGCGGCGAAGGCCCCGGCGGCTCCTGGGGTAGGAGGCGGCGGGGCCTTCGGCGTTACAGCTTGGTGGGCTCGCACCCGCGTGGCGAACGCGTCCGCGTGCGAGTCCTGGTGGTCGGGCGGGAGCGGGAGAGAGGGCCCGCTGGGTCCCGTGCGACCGGTTACATCAGAGCTCAGCCCTGGAGGGTGGCAACCTTGGTGGCCAGCGCCGACTTCTTGTTGGCGGCGGCGTTCTTGTGGATGACACCCTTCGAGACAGCCTTGTCGAGCTGACGCGAGGCGGCGCGAGTGGCAACGGTGGCCTTCTCGAGGTCGCCGGCGGCGACAGCCTCACGGGCCTTGCGGATCGCGGTCTTGAGCGACGACTTGACGGCCTTGTTACGCAGGCGCGCCTTCTCGTTGGTCTTGTTCCGCTTGATCTGGGACTTGATGTTCGCCACGAAAAGAGCCTTTACAGGTTCGATGTTCCTTCTGGAGTGTGACTCGCAGCTGAGAGGGCACACGAGGCACAGCTGTCCACAGTATCAGTCACCCTCGGGGCCGCCCAAACCGGGCGCAGGGCGGCGGGCATGGGACCATGGAGCCTACGTATCGATCCGACATCGCCCCGAGACGAGACCCTGCGTGCCCGCGACTCCTACCAACGTGCCCGAGCCGAGCCGTACCGACCCGGCTCTGATCCGCAACTTCTGCATCATCGCGCACATCGACCACGGCAAGTCCACGCTCGCCGACCGGATGCTCCAGCTCACCGGTGTGGTCGACCAGCGGCAGATGCGTGCCCAGTATCTCGACCGGATGGACATCGAGCGGGAGCGCGGCATCACGATCAAGTCCCAGGCGGTCCGACTGCCGTGGGCGCCCACCGACGGGCAGGGTGAGGGCAGGACGCACATCCTGAACATGATCGACACGCCCGGGCACGTCGACTTCACGTACGAGGTCTCGCGCTCGCTGGCGGCCTGTGAGGGCACGGTCCTGCTGGTCGACGCGGCGCAGGGCATCGAGGCGCAGACCCTCGCCAACCTCTACCTGGCGATGGAGAACGACCTCACGATCGTTCCGGTACTGAACAAGATCGACCTGCCGGCCGCCCAGCCGGAGAAGTTCTCCGAGGAGCTGGCCAACCTCATCGGCTGCCAGCCGGAGGACGTCCTCAAGGTCTCCGCGAAGACCGGCATGGGCGTCGAGGCGCTGCTCGACCGCGTCGTCCGGGACGTCCCGGCGCCGGTCGGTGTCGCCGACGCGCCCGCCCGCGCGATGATCTTCGACTCCGTCTACGACTCGTACCGCGGTGTCGTGACGTACGTCCGTGTCGTCGACGGGCAGCTCAACAAGCGTGAGCGCATCAAGATGATGTCGACGGGCGCCACCCACGAGCTGCTGGAGATCGGCGTCTCGTCTCCCGAGATGACCGCGTCCGACGGGCTCGGCGTCGGTGAGGTGGGCTACCTCATCACCGGTGTGAAGGACGTCCGTCAGTCCAAGGTCGGTGACACGATCACCTCCCTGAACAAGGGCGCGACCGAGGCGCTCGGCGGTTACAAGGACCCCAAGCCGATGGTGTTCTCGGGTCTCTACCCGCTGGACGGCTCGGAGTACCCGGACCTCCGCGAGGCCCTCGACAAGCTCCAGCTCAACGACGCCGCGCTCGTCTACGAGCCGGAGACCTCCGCCGCGCTCGGCTTCGGCTTCCGCGTGGGCTTCCTGGGTCTTCTCCACCTCGACGTCATTCGTGAGCGGCTCGAGCGCGAGTTCGGGCTCGACCTCATCGCCACCGCCCCCAACGTGGTCTACCGCGTGGTCATGGAGGACGGCAGCGAGCACACGGTCACGAACCCGAGCGAGTTCCCCGAGGGCAAGATCGACGACGTGTACGAGCCCGTCGTGCGCGCCACGATCCTCGCCCCCAGCGAGTTCATCGGCGCGATCATGGAGCTGTGCCAGACCCGTCGCGGCACGCTGATCGGCATGGACTACCTCTCCGAGGACCGGGTCGAGATCCGCTACACCCTGCCCCTCGCCGAGATCGTCTTCGACTTCTTCGACCAGCTGAAGTCCAAGACGCGCGGTTACGCCTCGCTCGACTACGAGCCCACGGGCGAGCAGGCCTCCAGCCTCGTCAAGGTCGACATCCTGCTGCACGGCGACAAGGTCGACGCCTTCTCCGCCGTCACCCACAAGGACGCCGCCTACGCCTACGGTGTGCGGCTCGTCGCCAAGCTGCGCGAGCTCATCCCGCGCCAGGCCTTCGAGGTGCCGATCCAGGCCGCGATCGGCTCCCGCGTCATCGCCCGCGAGACCATCCGCGCCATCCGCAAGGACGTCCTCGCCAAGTGCTACGGCGGTGACATCTCCCGTAAGCGGAAGCTGCTGGAGAAGCAGAAGGAAGGCAAGAAGCGCATGAAGATGGTCGGCTCGGTCGAGGTGCCGCAGGAGGCCTTCATCGCCGTCCTCTCGAGCGACGAGTCCTCCGGCAAGAAGAAGTAGCCGGGAACGTCAGAGGTAGGTGCCTTGTGCATCGAACGGGTCCACGTGCCGATGGCGCGTGGACCCGTTCGTTATGAAGCGGCGGCTTGCAAGCCCTTACGCGCCAGTCCTCGGCCCTTTACTCTGATCCCGACTTGAAGGTTACTCGCCAGTTAGTTACGTAGTTACGCACCGCCAGCAGGCACCGCCGCCGCCCGGAGGACGTCGTGAGCGACACACAGACCCTGATCGAGAACCGGCCGCCCTCCGTGGCGACCCTCTTCCTTGAGCGCGTCGAGCGGACTCCCGACGCGGAGGCCTACCGGTACCCGGTCCCCGCCGCGTCCGGTGCCGGTCCCGACGACTGGAAGTCGCTCAGTTGGGGGCAGGCCGCCGAGCGGGTCTACGCGATCGCCGCCGGCCTGATCGACCTCGGCGTGCTGCCCGAGGAGCGGGTCGCGCTCGCCTCCTCCACCCGGGTCGAGTGGGTCCTCGCCGACCTCGGTGTGATGTGCGCGGGTGCCGCGACGACCACCATCTACCCGCAGACGAACGCCGAGGAGTCGGCGTTCATCCTTTCGGACTCCGAGTCCAAGGTCCTGATCGCGGAGGACGCGGCACAGGTGGCCAAGGCCCGCGAGCGCCGTGCCGAGCTGCCCGACCTCCACCACGTCGTGGTCCTCGACCCCGCGGGCGTCGAGACCGACGACTGGGTCCTCACGCTCGCCGACCTGGAGGCGCGCGGCAAGGCGTACCTGGAGAAGAACGCCGAGGCCGTCAAGGAGCGGGTCGCGGCGATCACCGCCGAGCAGCTCGCCACCCTCATCTACACCTCGGGCACCACGGGCCGCCCCAAGGGCGTCCGCCTCCCGCACGACAACTGGTCGTACATGGCCAAGGCCATCGCCGCCACCGGCCTGGTCACCAAGGACGACGTCCAGTACCTGTGGCTGCCGCTCGCCCACGTCTTCGGCAAGGTACTGACCTCCGGCCAGATCGAGGTCGGACACGTCACGGCCCTCGACGGGCGGATCGACAAGATCATCGTGAACCTGCCGATCGTCCAGCCGACCTACATGGCGGCCGTCCCGCGGATCTTCGAGAAGGTCTACAACGGGGTCGCCGCCAAGGCCCGCGAGGCCGGCGGCGCCAAGTACAAGATCTTCCAGTGGTCGGCCGGAGTCGCCCGCGACTACGCCAAGGTCACCCAGGACAACTTCCGCCGCACCGGCACGGCCTCGGCCCCCTTCGGCCTCACGGCCAAGCACAAGGTCGCCGACGCGCTGGTCTACAAGAAGCTCCGCGAGGCCTTCGGCGGGCGCCTGCGCGCCGCCGTCTCCGGCTCCGTCGCCCTGGCGCCCGACATCGGCTACTTCTTCTCCGGCGCCGGCATCCACATCCTGGAGGGCTACGGCCTCACGGAGTCCAGCGCCGCCTCCTTCGTCAACCCGGGCGAGGCCTACCGCACCGGCACCGTCGGCAAGCCGCTCCCCGGCACCGAGGTCCGGATCGCCGACGACGGCGAGATCCTGCTGCGCGGCCCCGGCATCATGGAGGGCTACCACCGCCTGCCGGAGAAGACGGCCGAGGTCCTGGAGCCGGACGGCTGGTTCCACACCGGCGACATCGGTGAACTGTCCGCCGACGGGTACCTGCGGATCACCGACCGCAAGAAGGACCTGTTCAAGACCTCCGGCGGCAAGTACATCGCCCCGACCGAGGTCGAGGGCCAGTTCAAGGCCGTCTGCCCGTTCGTCTCCAACATCGTGGTGCTCGGCGCCGACCGGAACTACTGCTCCGCGCTCATCGCCCTCGACGAGCCCGCCATCCTCGGCTGGGCCGCCGAGCAGGGCCTCGCAGGCAAGACGTACGCGGAGGTCGTCGCCGCGCCGGAGACCGAGAAGCTGGTCCAGGGCTACGTCGACCGCCTCAACGAGGGTCTCCAGCGCTGGCAGACGATCAAGAAGTTCCGTCTGCTGCCGCGCGACCTCGACGTCGAGCACGGCGAGCTGACCCCGTCGCTGAAGATGAAGCGGCCGGTCGTGGAGCGCACGTACCAGCACCTGATCGACGCGATGTACGAGGGCTCGCGCGAGGCGTAGCCGCGGTGACCGCCGCCGTTGCCGTCGTCGTCGCACGGCTGTGGTGACGGTGGCGGTCGCGGTGGTGGCGGTGGTTTTCCACAGGCCGGAGGTTCACCTCGGGCGGTACGGGACAATGGGCTCATGCCTTCCGTACTGCCCGATGGTGAGAACGTCCCCGACGACGGGGCTCTGCCCCCGCACGCCCTGGAGGGGGCGGGGGACCGGCCCCTCGGGTTCTACCTGCACGTGCCGTACTGCGCGACGCGCTGCGGCTACTGCGACTTCAACACGTACACCGCCAGCGAGCTGCGCGGTGCCGGTGGCGTGCTCGCCTCCCGGGACAACTACGCCGATCAGGTCGCCGAGGAGATCCGGCTCGCCCGGAAGGTGCTCGGGGACGACCCCAGGCCGGTGCGGACGGTCTTCGTCGGCGGCGGTACGCCCACGCTGCTCGACGCCGGCGACCTCGTACGGATGCTGGGGGCCGTCCGCGACGAGTTCGGGCTCGCGGACGACGCCGAGGTGACGACGGAGGCGAACCCGGAGTCGGTGAACCCGGCGTATCTGGCCGAGCTGCGGGAGGGCGGGTTCAACCGGATCTCCTTCGGCATGCAGAGCGCCAAGCAGCACGTCCTGAAGATCCTCGACCGGACCCACACCCCCGGTCGCCCCGAGGCCTGCGTCGCCGAGGCGCGGGCCGCCGGCTTCGAGCACGTCAACCTCGACCTGATCTACGGCACGCCCGGGGAGACCGACGACGACTGGCGGGCGTCCCTCGACGCGGCCATCGGCGCCGGGCCCGACCACGTCAGCGCGTACGCCCTGATCGTCGAGGAGGGGACGCAGCTCGCGCGCCGCATCCGGCGTGGCGAGGTGCCGATGACCGACGACGACGTGCACGCCGACCGGTACCTGATCGCGGACGCGGCCTTCGAGGAGGCCGGGTTCTCCTGGTACGAGGTGTCCAACTGGGCCACCTCCGAGGCCGGGCGCTGCCTCCACAACGAGCTGTACTGGCGCGGCGCCGACTGGTGGGGCGCCGGGCCGGGTGCGCACTCGCACGTGGGCGGGGTGCGGTGGTGGAACGTGAAGCATCCGGGGGCGTACGCGGCGGCGCTGGGGGCCGGGAAGTCGCCCGGTGCCGGGCGGGAGCTCCTTGCCGAGGAGGACCGGCGGGTCGAGCGGATCCTGCTGGAGCTGCGGCTGCGGGAGGGGGTCGAGCTGTCGATCCTCAAGCCGGCGGGGCTTGCGGCCTCACGGAAGGCCCTGGGGGACGGGCTCCTCGACCCCGCGTCCTACGAGGCCGGGCGCGCGGTTCTGACCCTGCGGGGTCGGCTGCTGGCCGACGCGGTGGTGCGGGACCTGGTGGACTGAGGTCCGGGCCCGGGAGGCGTCCCGTGTGCCCAGCCTCCCCCAGAGAGGGCGCTACGGGGCCGTCACGAAGTCGATCAGTTCTTCTACTCGGCCCAGGAGCTCCGGTTCCAGGTCCTTGTAGGACGTGACCTTCGACAGGATGTGCTGCCAGGCCGCGCCCGTGTTCTCCGGCCAGCCCAGGGACCGGCACACGCCCGTCTTCCAGTCCTGGCCGCGTGGGACCGTCGGCCAGGCCCTGATGCCGACGGAGGACGGCTTCACCGCTTCCCAGACGTCGATGTAGGGGTGGCCGACCACCAGGACGTCCGGGGACGTCACCTGCGCGGCGATCCTGGACTCCTTCGAGCCCGGGACCAGGTGGTCGACCAGGACGCCCAGCCGGGCGTCCGGTGCCGGGCCGAACTCCGCCACGATCGACGGAAGGTCGTCGATGCCTTCCAGGTACTCGACGACCACGCCCTCGATCCGCAGGTCGTCGCCCCAGACCCGCTCGACGAGTTCGGCGTCGTGCCGGCCCTCCACGTAGATCCGGCCCGCCCGCGCCACGCGCGCCCGCGCGCCCGGGACGGCGACCGAACCGGAGGCCGTACGGGTGGGGCGTACCGGGGCCGCCGAGGTCGGGCGGACCAGGGTCACGACCCTGCCCTCCAGGAGGAAGCCCCGCGGCTCCATCGGGAAGACCCGGTGCTTGCCGAAGCGGTCCTCCAGGGTCACCGTGCCCGCCTCGCAGCGGATCACCGCCCCGCAGAAGCCCGTCGACACCTCCTCCACGACCAGGTCGGGGTCCGCCGGGATCTCCGGGACGGGGGCCGATTTCTTCCAAGGCGGCGTCAGGTCCGGGTTGTAGCTGCGCATTCGGGCGACGTTATGACACCGCGAAGCGCCGTGCCAGCTCCTCGCGCTGTGTCCGGACGAACGTGGCGTCCACCACCGCCCCGTGGCCCGGCACGTACACCGCGTCCTCGCCGCCCAGGGAGAGGAGCCGGTCCAGCGCGTCCGGCCAGCGGGACGGGATCGCGTCCGGGCCCGCCTGCGGCTCGCCCGACTCCTCCACCAGGTCGCCGCAGAAGACGACCTCCCGCTCCCCGGGGACGAAGAGCGCCAGGTCGTGGCCCGTGTGGCCGGGGCCGAGGTTCGCCAGGAGCACCTGTCGGCCGCCCAGGTCGAGCGTCCACTCGCCGGAGACCACGTGCCGCGGGGCCACCAGGACGTCCACCGCCTCCGCCGCCGCCGCGGCGTCGAGCCCGTGGCGTACCGCGTCCGCGCGCAGCGCCTCCCGGTCCCGCGCCCGGGCCAGGAGGTCGTCCGATCCCACCGCGCCGAAGACCTCCGCGCCCGCGAACGCCGCCGTGCCGAAGACGTGGTCGAAGTGCGGGTGGCTGAGTGCGATGTGCGTCACTCTTCGGCCGTCCGTCAAGGCCGAGATCCGTGCCCGGAGCTCGGCGCCCTCCGCGAGCGACGAGCCCGTGTCGTACAGCAGCAGCGCCTCCTCGCCCAGAACCAGGCCCACCGTGGCGTCCCAGCCGGGCAGTCGGAGCCTCCCGACTCCGCGCGCCAGCCGCTCCCACCCGTACGCTTCCCAATCGACGTCCATGGGGCGACGCTAACCGGTGCGCGCCCGCCTCCTTGCCAGGAGCGTTGTCCGCCGCCGTACACTGGCCGGGGGATTGCTGGCACTCGGGCAGGGTGAGTGCCAAAAGCGGAGCAACCGGAACGACGACGACAGCTGGAGGTGCGCACGAATGCTCAGCGAACGCAGACTCGAGGTCCTGCGCGCCATCGTCCAGGACTACGTCGGGACGGAGGAGCCCGTCGGCTCGAAGGCGCTCACCGAGCGCCACAAGCTCGGCGTCTCGCCCGCCACCGTCCGCAACGACATGGCGGTGCTGGAGGAGGAGGGGTACATCGCCCAGCCCCACACCAGCGCCGGGCGCATCCCGACCGACAAGGGCTACCGGCTCTTCGTCGACCGGCTGGCCGGCGTCAAGCCGCTGTCGACGCCCGAGCGGCGGGCCATCCACAACTTCCTCGACGGCGCGGTCGACCTCGACGACGTCGTCGGCCGTACGGTGCGGCTGCTCGCGCAGCTGACCCGTCAGGTCGCCGTCGTCCAGTACCCCTCGCTGACCCGTTCGACCGTCCGGCACGTGGAGCTGCTCGCGCTGGCCCCGGCCCGCCTGATGCTCGTGCTCATCACGGACACCGGCCGGGTCGAGCAGCGCGTCATCGACTGCCCCGCGCCCTTCGGCGAGACCTCCCTCGCCGACCTGCGGGCCCGGCTCAACAGCCGGGTCGTCGGCCGCCGGTTCGCCGACGTGCCGCAGCTGGTGCAGGACCTCCCCGAGTCCTTCGAGGAGATCGAGGACCGCGCCACGGTCTCGACCGTGCTCGCGACCCTCCTCGAAACGCTCGTGGAGGAGCACGAGGAGCGGCTGATGATCGGCGGCACCGCCAATCTCACCCGCTTCGGACACGACTTCCCCCTGATGATCAGGCCCGTCCTGGAAGCCCTCGAGGAGCAGGTCGTGCTCCTCAAGCTGCTCGGCGAGGCCAAGGAATCGGGCATGACCGTACGCATCGGGCACGAGAACGCCCACGAGGGGCTGAGCTCCACCTCGGTCGTCTCGGTCGGCTACGGTTCGGGCGGCGAAGCAGTCGCCAAACTCGGCGTGGTCGGACCGACCCGCATGGACTACCCCGGAACGATGGGAGCGGTACGCGCAGTGGCACGTTACGTCGGACAGATCCTGGCGGAGTCGTAAGTGGCCACGGACTACTACGCCGTACTCGGCGTGCGCCGCGACGCTTCCCAGGACGAGATCAAGAAGGCCTTCCGGAGGCTCGCGCGCGAGCTGCACCCGGACGTCAATCCCGATCCGAAGACGCAGGAACGCTTCAAGGAGATCAACGCCGCCTACGAGGTCCTCTCGGACCCGCAGAAGAAGCAGGTCTACGACCTCGGCGGCGACCCGCTCTCGGCCTCCGGCGGCGGTGGCGCGGGTGGCTTCGGCGCGGGTGGCTTCGGCAACTTCTCCGACATCATGGACGCCTTCTTCGGCACGGCCTCGCAGCGCGGACCGCGCTCGCGGACGCGCCGCGGCCAGGACGCCATGATCCGCCTGGAGATCGACCTCAACGAGGCGGCCTTCGGCACCACCAAGGACATCCAGGTCGACACGGCCGTCGTCTGCACCACCTGTTCGGGTGAGGGCGCCGCGCCCGGCACCTCCGCGCAGACCTGTGACATGTGCCGCGGCCGCGGCGAGGTCTCCCAGGTCACGCGGTCCTTCCTGGGCCAGGTCATGACTTCCCGGCCCTGCCCGCAGTGCCAGGGCTTCGGCACCGTCGTCCCGACCCCGTGCCCCGAGTGCGCGGGCGACGGCCGGGTCCGGTCCCGTCGCACGCTCACCGTCAAGATCCCGGCCGGTGTCGACAACGGCACCCGGATCCAGCTCGCGGGCGAGGGCGAGGTCGGCCCCGGCGGCGGCCCCGCCGGCGACCTGTACGTCGAGATCCACGAGATCCCGCACGAGACGTTCCAGCGGCGCGGCGACGACCTGCACTGCACGGTGACCATCCCGATGACGGCGGGCGCGCTCGGCACGAAGGTGCCGCTGCAGACCCTCGACGGCATCGAGGAGATCGACATCCGCCCGGGCACGCAGTCCGGCCAGTCGGTCCCGCTGCACGGCCGCGGCGTCACGCACCTGCGGGGCAACGGCCGGGGCGACCTGATCGTGCACGTCGAGGTGCAGACCCCGGGCAAGCTCGACGCGGAGCAGGAGCGGCTCCTGCGCGAGCTCGCCAAGCTGCGCGGCGAGGAGCGCCCCACCGGGCAGTTCCAGCCGGGGCAGCAGGGGCTGTTCTCGCGTCTGAAGGATGCCTTCAACGGGCGGTAGGCGCTCGGCTCCCAGCCGGTGGACAAGGGCGGTATCCGTGATTCGCGGGTACCGCCCTTTCCCCGTCCCGCCTACCGATTCGGCCCGCCGACACGGTCATGAAACGATGCCCGTATGTCCACCACCGCACTGAACGATCTCTTTCGGTTTCCGATCGTGCAGGCCCCCATGGCGGGTGGCGCTTCCTGTCCCGAGCTCGTCGGAGCCGTCTGCAAGGCCGGTGCGCTCGGCTTCCTGGCCGGCGGGTACAAGACCGCCGGAGGCCTGTACCAGGAGATCAAGCGGGTACGCGGGCTCACCTCGCGGCCCTTCGGCGTCAACCTCTTCATGCCGCAGGGCGGCCCGCACGCCGACCCCGCCGCCGTCGAGGTCTACCGGCACCAGCTCGCGGGCGAGGCGACCTGGTACGAGACCTCCCTCGGCGAGGCCGACGACTGCCGCGACGACGGCTACGACGCCAAACTGGCGATCCTCCTGGAGGACCCGGTCCGCGTCGTCTCCTTCACCTTCGGCTGCCCGACCCCCGAGACGCTCGCCGCCTTCGCCCGTGCCGGAACGTTCACGCTCGTCACCGTCACCTCCGCCGAGGACGCCGTCGCCGCCGAGCAGGCCGGTGCCGACGCCGTCTGCGTCCAGGGCGTCGAGGCCGGTGGCCACCAGAGCACGTACCGCGACGACCCGGCCGACGACGGCACCCCGGGGACCGGGCTCCTCGCCCTCGTCACCCAGGTCCGCGAGAGCGTCGCGCTGCCGATCGTCGCCACGGGCGGGATCATGCGGGGCGCGCAGATCGCCGCGGCCCTCGCCGCCGGGGCCGACGCCGCCCAGCTCGGCACCGCCTTCCTCGGCTGCCCCGAGTCCGGCGCGCACCCGCTGCACAAGCGGGCCCTGACCGATCCGCTCTTCACCCGGACCGCCTTCACCCGGGCCTTCTCCGGACGTCCGGCGCGCGGGCTCGTCAACCGCTTCGTGCGCGAGCACGGGCCGTACGCCCCCGCCGCCTACCCCGAGGTCCACCACCTCACCACCCCGCTCCGCAAGGCCGCCGCCGCCTCCGGCGACGCCCAGGGCATGGCCCTGTGGGCCGGGCAGGGTCACCGTCTCGCCCGCGAACTCCCCGCCGGGCAGCTCGTCGAGGTCCTGGCCGCCGAACTCGACACCGCACTCTCCGACCTGGCTCACAGGAGCGCCTCATGACCGCACCCGTCTTCGTCGTCGACACGATCCCCGACACCCCTCTCTTCGTCCTGGACGGGCCCGAGGGCCGGCACGCCGTCTCCGTGAAGCGGCTGAACCCGGGGGAGGACGTCGTCCTGACCGACGGCCGGGGCCGCTGGGCCGACTGCGTCGTGTCGGCCGTGGAGGGCAAGGACCGGCTGACGGTGGAGCTCTCCACCGTGTACGAGGACCCCGCGGAGGAGCCGCACGTCACCGTCGTCCAGGCGCTGCCCAAGGGCGATCGGGGCGAACTCGCCGTCGAGACCATGACGGAGACCGGTGTCGACGCGATCGTGCCCTGGGCCGCCTCCCGCTGCATCACCCAGTGGAAGGGCGACCGGGGTCTCAAGGCGCTCGCCAAGTGGCGCTCCACCGCCCGCGAGTCGGGCAAGCAGTCGCGCCGCACCCGTTTCCCCGAGGTCGCCGAGCTGATGACGACCAAGCAGGTCGCCGCTCTCCTCGCGGGCGCCGACTTCGCCGGCGTCCTGCACGAGGACCGCGAGCACGGCAGTGACGCGCTGGCCACCGTCGAACTGCCCGCGAAGGGCTCGATCGTGCTGGTCGTCGGCCCCGAGGGCGGTGTCTCCCCGGACGAGCTCGCGGCCTTCGAGGCGGCCGGGGCGAAGCCGTACCGGCTGGGCCGCAGCGTCCTGCGCACCTCCACGGCGGGTACGGCGGCGACGGCCCTCGTCCTGGCGCGCACCGGCCGCTGGAGCTGACGGCCGCTGGGGCTAGGTCTCGGCCGGCTCCGCCAGCGTGTCGTAGAGCGGCCAGGCGTCCTCCTCCCGGATGCCGTGGGCAGTGGGGAGGAGGCCGCGGGCTCCGGCCTCCTCCAGGAAGCGGCGTACGACGCCCGGCTTGTTGAGGTTCAGGATGTCGCCGCCGGTCGACGCCACGTCACCCAGGCCGAAGGGGTATCCGGCCACGATGCGGCCGGGGCCGTCCCGGAAGACCAGCCGGAGCTGGGCGTGCCGGGTCTCCGCGCGGCGCAGGGTGAGGACCGTCCGGCAGTCGGGGTGGCGGTGGCGGACGTTCCAGAGCCACACCGTGCCGTCCACCGTCAGTTGGCGCAGTGCGCCGTCCCGTCTCATCCGGCGCAGTGTACGGACGGAGATCTCGGTGGACGGCGATCTCGGTGGACGGCGATGTCGGGGGACGCCGATTTTTGCCGGAACCCGGTGGACGGCCGCCCCCGGGTCCTTCATAGGGTGGCCGCATGGCCGACGAGTCCCCTCTGATCAGCAGTCTGCGCACCGCCGTTGCCGCCGCGCCCGGTGACGTACCCCTGCGCCTCCACTTCGCCGAGCTGCTCCTTTCCGAGGGGCGCAACGAGGAGGCCGTCGCGGAGGCGGCCGTCGCCCTCCAGCACGCGCCCGGGGACGCGGCCGCCCGCGCGCTGATGATGCGGGCGATGGGCGTGCCTTCGACATCAACTCCGGAGCCGGGCCCCGCGCCGGTGCAGCCGCCTGTGGTCGAGAAGCCCGAGGCCCCGACCCAGGCCCCCGCCCCGACCGAGGCCCCCGCCCCGTCCGACCCCGCCCCCGCCTTCGACTGGGCCGCCGCCGAGCAGCAGGTCCAGGACCTCGTAGGGCCCCGCTTCCTGGAGGACCCGCAGGCCGAGGGCGGCGAGGGCGCCGCCGGGGACGCCGCGGCCTGGGACGTGGACGCCCCCGGTGCCGTACGGCTCGCCGACGTCGGCGGCATGGAGGAGGTCAGGGACCGCCTGGAGGCCGCCTTCCTCGCCCCCATGCGCAATCCCGAACTGCGCAGGCTGTACGGCAAGTCGCTGCGCGGCGGTCTGCTCCTGTACGGTCCGCCCGGCTGCGGCAAGACCTTCATCGCCCGGGCCGTCGCGGGCGAGCTCGGCGCGAACTTCCTCACCGTCTCGCTCTCCGACGTCCTCGACATGTGGATCGGGGCCTCCGAGAAGAACATCCACGACATCTTCGAGACGGCCCGCCGCCAGGCCCCGTGCGTCGTCTTCCTCGACGAGCTGGACGCCCTCGGCGCCAAGCGTTCCCGTACGCACCACAGCGGCCTGCGCAATGTCGTCAACCAGCTCCTCACCGAGCTCGACGGCATCGCGAGCGGCGCCGGCAACGAAGGCGTCTTCGTGCTCGCCGCCACCAACGTGCCCTGGGACGTGGACATCGCGCTGCGCCGCCCCGGCCGTCTCGACCGCACGCTCCTCGTGCTGCCGCCCGACGCCGCCGCCCGGGAGGCGATCCTCCGCTACCACCTGCGCGAGCGCCCCATCGAGGCCGTCGACCTCGGCAAGCTCGTCAAGGTCACGGAGGACTTCTCCGGCGCCGACCTCGCCCACCTCTGCGAGTCCGCCGCCGAGGCCGCGCTCCTCGACTCCGCCCGCAGCGGCTCCGTACGCCTGATCACCACCAAGGACCTCCTCGGCGCGGCCAAGCAGATCAAGCCGTCCACGGAGCCGTGGTTCGCCGCCGCGCGGAACGTGGCCATGTTCGCCAACGAGGGCGGGCTGTACGACGACCTCCTCGCCTACCTGAAGCGGAAGCGCAAGCTGTGACCACTCCGACCGCGCTCCTGCGCGCCGAGGCGCTGTACGACACGGGACGGTACGAGCAGGCCGGGGTACTCGTCGCCCAGCACCTGGCGACCGACCCGGAGGACGCCGACGCCCTCGTCCTGCTCGCCCGCTGCCACCACCGGGCCGGCGACGCCCCGGCCGCCCTGGCCGCCGTGGACCAGGCGCTGGGCGCCCGGTCCGAGCTGCTCATGGGCTGGCTGATGCGGGTCCAGATCCTGCTGGCCCTGAAGCGGTTCCCGGAGGCCGAGCTGAGCGCCCGGCGCGCCGTGGAACTCGCCCCGCAGTACTGGGGCAGCCACTACGCGCTCGGCACGGCCCTCGCCGAGCACGCCGAGCGCGCCCGCGCCCGGGGCCGCGCGGTCGAGGCGTACGAGGCGGCGCGCGTCGCCGTCGCCCTCGGCCCCGAGGAGGACGCGGCGCACTTCCTGGTGGGGCTGACCGCCCAGCGCCGGGGCGACCACGCCACCGCGCAGCGGGCGTACGAGACGGCCCTGCGGCTCAACCCGCAGAGCAGCGAGGCCCACAACAACCTCTCGCTGCTGCGGCTGCGGCGCCGCTGGTTCCGGCGCGGGGCCTGGACGCAGGCCGCCGAGGGCTTCGTGGCCTCCGCCGCGCTCGACCTCGACGACCGCAAGGCCCGCTACAACCTGGAGGCCATGGCCTGGAACACCGCGGCCGGGGCCCGCTGGGTGGCCCTCCTCGGCTTCATCGCCTCCGCCGTCGCCATCGCCTGGATCCCCGTCGGCGCGACCTGGTCCGACGCGGCCGTCCCGCTCCTGCTCGGCGGGGCCGTGCTCGTCGGCGCCTGGGCCGGGTGGGCGGTGTGGATGGCCCGCCGGGTGCCGCCCCGGCTGCGCCGCCCCCTGCTCCTCGTGGCACGCAACTGCCGGCCCGTGCTGTTCATGGCCGGGGCCGTCGGGCTTCTCGGGCTCTACTCGCTGGCGGAGCTCGCCCTGTGGTCCTTCGACTCGGGGGTGGTGAGCGGATTCGGGACGCCTCTGTTCTGGGGCGTGATCATCACGTACTGGGTGAGCCGCTCGGCCTTGAACCGCCGCGCGCCGAAGGACTGATCGGGCGAGCGGCCGGACGTCGAGATCATGTCGGCGGCGGCCGATAGCATGCCTGGTGGACCCATCCACAACAGCGAGGAGGCCCGGGCCATGGCCGGAGAGCCGCAGAGCGACTGCCTGTTCTGCAAGATCGCGGAAGGGGAGGTGCCGGCGACGATCGTGCGCGAGACGGAGACGACCGTCGCGTTCCGCGACATCAACCCGCAGGCGCCGACGCACGTCCTGGTCATCCCGCGCCTCCACTACCCGGACGCCGCCTCGCTGGCCGCCGCGGCGCCGACCGTCGCCGCCGACATACTGCGTGAGGCCGGAGAGGTCGCCGCGCAGGAGAAGATCGACGGCCACGGCTTCCGGATCGTCTTCAACACCGGTGCCGGCGCGGGCCAGACCGTCTTCCACGCCCACGCGCACGTGCTGGGCGGCCGCGGTCTCAACTGGCCTCCCGGCTAAGCCGTGTCCGTACGCGAACTGGTCGTCCTCGGGACCGCGAGCCAGGTCCCGACCCGGCACCGCAACCACAACGGCTACCTGCTGCGCTGGGACGGCCAGGGCATCCTCTTCGATCCGGGCGAGGGCACCCAGCGCCAGATGCTGCGGGCCGGGGTCGCGGCGCACGACCTCGACCGGATCTGCGTCACGCACTTCCACGGCGACCACTCGCTCGGCCTGGCCGGGGTGATCCAGCGGATCAACCTCGACCAGGTCCCGCACCCGGTCACCGCCCACTACCCGGCGAGCGGGCAGCACTTCTTCGAGCGGCTGCGGTACGCCACGGCCTACCGCGAGACCGTGCGGCTGACCGAGTCGCCGGTCGCCGCCGACGGTCCCCTCGCGGTCACCGAGGCGTACACCCTCGACGCGCACAGGCTCTCGCACCCCGTCGAGTCGTACGGCTACCGGGTCACCGAGCCCGACGGGCGCCGGATCCTGCCCGAGAAGCTCGCCGCGCACGGCATCAAGGGCCCCGACGTGGGCCGGATCCAGCGGGAAGGCAGCCTGAACGGCGTCTCCCTCGACGAGGTCAGCGAGGTGCGGCGCGGGCAGCGCTTCGCCTTCGTCATGGACACCCGTCTCTGCGACGGGGTGCACGCGCTCGCCGAGGGCGCCGACATGCTCGTCATCGAGTCGACCTTCCTCGACGAGGACGTCAGGCTCGCCACGGACCACGGCCATCTGACGGCCGGACAGGCCGCCGCGGTCGCGCGGGACGCGGGCGTGCGGCACCTCGTCCTGACCCACTTCTCCCAGCGCTACAGCGACCCGGGCGAGTTCGAGCGGCAGGCGCGGGCGGCCGGGTTCGACGGCGAACTGAGCATTGCCCAGGACCTCATGAGGGTCCCCGTACCGAAGAGATAGAGCACCACCCATGCACCTCCCCCAGCACCTCCCCGTGGGCCTTCCCAAGGCCGAACTGCACCTCCACATCGAAGGCACCCTCGAACCCGAGCTGGCCTTCGCGCTCGCCGCACGCAACGGCGTCACCCTGCCGTACGCGGACACCACCGCCCTGCGCGAGGCGTACGAGTTCAGCGACCTCCAGTCCTTCCTGGACCTCTACTACGGCCTGATGGCGGTCCTGCGCACCGCCGAGGACTTCACCGAGCTCGCCGACGCCTATCTGGAGAAGGCCGCGGCCCAGGGCGTCCGGCATGCCGAGATCTTCTTCGACCCGCAGGCGCACACCGCCCGCGGAGTCCCGATCGGCACCGTGATCGAGGGCCTCGGCGCCGCCCTCGACCGGTCCGAGGAGCGGTACGGGATCTCGACCCGGCTCATCATGTGCTTCCTGCGCGACGAGTCCGCCGAGTCGGCCATGGCCACCCTGGAGGCCGCGAAGCCGTACCTGCACCGGATCACCGGCGTCGGCCTGGACTCGGCCGAGGTCGGCCACCCGCCCGCGAAGTTCCGCGAGGTGTACGAGGAGGCCGCCCGGCTCGGGCTGCGCCGCGTCGCCCACGCGGGCGAGGAGGGCCCCGCGGAGTACGTCCGCGAGGCCCTCGACGTCCTCGGCGTGGAGCGGATCGACCACGGGCTGCGCTGCATGGAGGACCCGGAGCTGGTCGGCCGGCTGGCCCGCGAGCGGGTGCCGCTGACGCTCTGCCCCCTGTCGAACGTCCGGCTCCGCGTCATCGACACGCTCGCCGACCACCCGCTCCGCGCGATGCTGGCGGCCGGCCTGCTGGTGACGGTGAACTCCGACGACCCGGCCTACTTCGGCGGCTACGCGGGCGACAACTTCGACGCGGTGGAAGCCGCCCTCGCCCTGGAGCCGGAGCAGCTCCGCGCCCTCGCCCGCAACTCCTTCGAGGCCTCCTTCCTGGAGGACGACGAGCCCCGCAGGGCCCGGTACCTCGCGGAGGTGGAGGCCTACGACTTCGGGGCGTAGAGGCGAGGGGCGAGGGGCGTCAGGCGCGGCAGCGCAACAGCTCCAGCGGCGGGTTGGAGAGCATGTCCGCCCAGAACTCCTCGCCGTACTCGCGGATGCCGGCCTCGGACACCGACAGCGGGACCCACTCCAGCTCGCCGAACCCGGCCGCCTTGAGGGACCGCTCGTAGACCTCACGGCGCGGGCACGTGGTGATGATGGTGATCGGCTGCGGGTCGAGGAGGGCCGTGAGCCGCCCTCGGCTGCCCGTCTCGATCTCCTCGCCGGTCGCCTCGATGCGGAAGCCGTACTTGTCCAGGGGCGGGCCGTCGTACCGGTAGTCGGGCGTCTGGACGAGCAGGAAGAACTCCCCGCCCGGCACCAGGTTCCGGTGGATGTTGGCGCACATCCGTTCCGTCTCCGCGATGTCCCCGGCGTAGTTGAGACACTGCACGCCCAGCGCGATGTCGTAGCGCCGGTCGAGCTGCCGCAGCTCGGCCACGTCGCCGACCTCGTAGACCACGCCCAGCGGAGCGCGCTGGTCGATCTCCCGCGCGGCGGCGATCATCTCGACGGAGATGTCGACGCCGAAGACCTCGGTCGCGCCGCGCCGCTTGAACTCCCGGCTGTAGAAGCCGGTGCCGCACGCCAGGTCGAGCACCGACTTGCCGGTCACGTCCCCGACCAGGCCCAGGAAGCTCGGCACCTCCCCGTAACGCATCAGCGGCAGGGACTTGAAGCCCTCGAAGGCCTCGCCGATCTCGTCGTACTGATCCTGCACGTTCACGTGTTTCCCCCAACTACGGTTCGCCTGTGGGTGGCCACGCCGAACAGCCCTCCGGAAGAGGAGGGTTACCGGGCGGCGGTCGTGGCAGTGAGTCTGCGCCCGCGCCGTCCGGCTGTCGTATGAGCGGATCACACGAAGAAGTCGGCAGGGCGATCCTCGTATCACCCAACAAGCAGATCCACGGCGGGAGGAACGCCGCAGGTGGCAGGGGGCGGAACCGTCGCTACCCGCGGTCCGACGGACGCGCCAGACGGAAGGCCGATTTCACCGTGCGTCGGCGTGCGGCGCGGACGGGGAACTCGGTCACCGGCTGTTCCGGGGCGCCCATCTGCGGGACGAGGGCGGAGGAGGCCGAGGCCGTGCCCGCGAGGACGGCGGCGGGGGCGCCGCCGCGGCGCCGGACGGAGCCCGGGACGAGGGGGCGGCCGGAGGCGTGGCGGGCCACCGCCGTCATGGGGACCGCGACGAGGAGGAGCAGGGCGCAGAGGACCACGCCCATGCCCGTGTACCCGGCGCTCTCCGAGAGCAGGCTGCCGACGACCGGGCCGCAGGCCACGCCCAGGGAGGACGCCGAGCCGACGAGGACGGCCCAGCGGCCGCGCGGGTCGAGGGAGGCGGCCAGGCCCAGGAGGTAGGAGAGGACGACCGGGTAGACGGCGTTCCACAGGATCTCGCCGGTCGCGAAGGAGGCCAGGCTCCCGGCGGCCGAACTCAGCAGCACACAGGCGGCGATGACGGCGGTGCCCACGCCGATCGGCACCGCCCGGCCGAGGCGCGAGCCGAGCGCGCCCGCCGCGGTGACCCCCGCGAGCCCCGCGCCGAGCGCCGCCGCGAAGACCGCGCCGACGGTGACCTCGGAGAGTCCGGCCTGGGTGAGCCCGATCCGGCCGCTCACGCCCCAGAGCGCGTTCTGCGCGAGGGACCAGCACAGGATGCCGCCGGCGAGCACGGCCCCGGCCCGGCGGTAGGGCAGCGGGCCGGCGGCCGGCGCGGCCTCCCGTACCGAGCGGGTGGCGCCCGGCAGCCGGCTCGTCAGCGGCCACACCAGGGCCGCCGCGCAGGCGATGGCGAGCAGCGGGGGCGCGTGGCCCGCGCTCAGGTGCGGAAGGGTGAGGTAGAGGGCGCCCGCGGTCGCCGAGACCGTGAGCAGGCCCAGTGACGAGGCCCGGTGCGGGTCGCTCTGGCCCGCGATCCCGGCCGCGGCGACCGCCGTCGCCGTGCCCGAACCGAGGCCGCCGAGGACCGCGCCCGCGACCACCAGCGGTACGGAGTGGGTCGCGGCGGCGGAGCCGTACCCGACGGCCATGGCGAGGAGACCCGCGCGGGCCGCCGTGCGGGGGCCGATCCGCTCCCCGCGCGCGGCGAGGGTGAAGCCGGCGGTGGAGGAGCCGAGCAGCAGGACGGAGCCGACCAGGCCCGCCTGGGAGGGGCCGATGCCGAGCCCCGAGGCGAGGCGGCCGACGACGGTCGGCAGCAGGTACGGGGCGAGGTAACCGGCGGTGAAGAGGGCGACGAGGGCGACGAGGGCCCCCGAGCCGCGAGGCCGCGACGACATGGGCGTTCCCGGGAACGAAAAGGGGAGGGGTGGAGCGCCCGGTGGTGCACGGGGCACGGGGTCGCGGAACCATGTGTATCAAGCAGGTGAGTTGCCCGAAAAGGTGGTTCCCGAGAGTAAAGTGTGTGATCCGGGTCACTATCGGTTTGGCGTGCGGGTTTACGGGTATGGGGTCGTCCTTCCTCGTGCGTCCCACCCGTCACCCGTCCCTCATCGGGCACACTGATTTGATCCGCACCACGTTCGGGGAGCCGCCGTGACCACACCAAGGGGAGACCAGCCGCAACACCACGCCGGGGTCGACCCGTTGGTGTGCCTGCGCGAGCCCACCGACCCCGACTGCGACGTCTTTCTGACCGGCACCGTCTTCCTCGACATCATCTTCACCGGACTCGACAGCGCCCCGGTCCGGGGCACCGAGTCCTGGGCCCGCGGCATGGGCTCCAGCCCCGGCGGCGTCGCCAACATGGCCACCGCCCTCGCCCGCCTCGGCCTGCGCACCTCCCTCGCCGCCGCCTTCGGCGACGACCACTACGGCGAGTACTGCTGGGACGCCCTGGAGCAGGGCGAGGGCATCGACCTGACGCTCTCCCGCACCGTCCCCGGCTGGCACTCCCCGGTGACCGTCTCCATGGCCTACGAGGGCGAGCGGACCATGGTCTCCCACGGCCACGAGGCCCCGCCGCTCGACGGCGCCCTGCCCGCCTATCCGCCGCACGCCCGCGCCGCCGTCGCCTCCCTCGTTCCCGGCCGGAGCGAGGAGTGGGTCGCGCAGGCCGCGCGCGGCGGCGCCAAGGTCTTCGCCGACGTCGGCTGGGACGACACCGGCCGCTGGGACCTGGCGGGCCTCACCGACCTGGAGCACTGCGAGGCCTTCCTGCCCAACGCCGCCGAGGCCATGCGGTACACCCGCACCGACTGCCCCCGGGCCGCCGCCCGCGCCCTCGCCGACAAGGTCCGCTACGCCGTGGTCACCCTCGGTGCCGAGGGCGCCTACGCCGTCGACGGCGCCACCGGCGAGACCGCCGAGGTCCCCGCCATCCAGGTCTCCGCCCTCGACCCGACCGGCGCCGGGGACGTCTTCGTCGCCGGCTTCGTCACCGGCACCCTCGCCGACTGGCCCCTCGCCGACCGGCTCGCCTTCGCGGGCCTCACCGCCGCCCTCTCCGTCCAGGAGTTCGGCGGCTCGCTGTCCGCCCCCACCTGGGGCGAGATCGCCGCCTGGTGGCAGCACGTCCAGGGCCACGCCAAGCAGGACCCGGAGGCCCTGCGCGGCCGGTACGCCTTCCTGGAGCGGCTCCTGCCGGCCCCCGCGCGCCCCTGGCCGCTGCGCCGCGCGGTGCCCACGATCGGCTTCCGAGCGGCCGCTTCGTAAATCCCTTCGGACCGTCGCCGCCAAGTCGTAGGCTTGGAAGCCGAGAGGTTGTCGAGCAGCGAGAACCCCGCAACGGGAGGTATGCGCAGGCCACAGTGCCGGCCCATGACTCAGACACCCACAGCCCACGACGGAGCGTCCCTCGACGGGAAGCCCGACCAGGCCCGCGCCCACTTCACCGTCCCCGCCAAGCATCCGATGGTGAGCCTCCTGGGCTCCGGTGACGCGCTGCTCCGCGTCATCGAGAAGTCCTTCCCGCGGGCCGACATCCATGTCCGGGGCAATCAGGTCAGCGCGGTCGGAGACGCGGCGGAAGTCGCCCTGATACAGCGCCTGTTCGACGAGATGATGCTGGTGCTCCGCACCGGTCAGCCGATGACGGAGGACGCAGTGGAACGCTCGATCGCGATGCTCAGGGCGAGCGACAACGGATCGGCGGACGGCGGCGGCGAGACCCCCGCCGAGGTGCTCACGCAGAACATCCTCTCCAGCCGGGGCCGCACGATCCGTCCCAAGACGCTCAACCAGAAGCGGTACGTCGACGCGATCGACAAGCACACGATCGTCTTCGGCATCGGACCCGCCGGTACGGGCAAGACCTACCTCGCCATGGCCAAGGCGGTCCAGGCCCTGCAGTCCAAGCAGGTCACCCGGATCATCCTGACCCGGCCTGCCGTCGAGGCGGGCGAGCGGCTCGGCTTCCTGCCCGGCACGCTCTACGAGAAGATCGACCCCTACCTGCGCCCGCTCTACGACGCACTGCACGACATGCTCGACCCCGACTCGATCCCCAAGCTCATGGCGAGCGGGACGATCGAGGTCGCGCCGCTGGCCTACATGCGAGGCAGGACGCTCAACGACGCGTTCATCATCCTCGACGAGGCACAGAACACGAACCCCGAGCAGATGAAGATGTTCCTCACCCGCCTCGGCTTCGACTCGAAGATCGTCATCACCGGTGACGTCACCCAGGTCGACCTGCCGAACGGCACGAAGAGCGGTCTTCGTCAGGTCCGCGACATCCTGGACGGTGTCCCGGACGTCCACTTCTCGACGCTCACGTCGCAGGATGTCGTCCGGCACAAGCTCGTCGGCCGTATCGTCGACGCGTACGAGCTGTACGACAGCCGCAACGGCCGCAACGGGAAGTAGTAAAACAGCACCATGTCGATCGACGTCAACAACGAGTCCGGTACCGAGGTCGACGAGCAGGCGATCCTCGACATCGCCCGCTACGCGCTCGCGCGCATGCGCATCCACCCCCTCTCCGAGCTCTCGGTGATCGTCGTGGACGCGGAGGCGATGGAGCAGCTCCACATCCAGTGGATGGACCTGCCCGGGCCGACGGACGTCATGTCCTTCCCGATGGACGAGCTGCGTCCGCCGGCCAAGGACGACCAGGAGCCCCCGCAGGGGCTCCTGGGCGACATCGTGCTCTGCCCCGAGGTCGCCACCCAGCAGGGCAAGGACGCGCCGACGGAGCACTCCATGGACGAGGAGCTCCAGCTCCTCACCGTCCACGGCGTGCTCCACCTCCTCGGGTACGACCACGAGGAGCCCGAGGAGAAGGCCGAGATGTTCGGCCTCCAGGCGGCGATCGTCGACGGCTGGCGCGCGGAGAAGGGCCACACCGGCCCGTCCCCGGCGCCGACCGTCTCCTGACCCGATGGACGTCTCGCTGATCCTCGGCGCCGTCGCGCTGGTCGTCGTCGCCTGGCTCGCCGCATGCGCCGAGGCCGGTCTCGCCCGCGTCACCAGCTTCCGCGCCGCCGAGGCCGTACGGTCCGGGCGGCGCGGGGCCGAGAAGCTCGCCCAGATCGCCTCCGACCCGACCCGCTATCTCAACGTGGCGCTGCTCGTGCGCGTCGCCTGCGAGATGGCTGCCGGCGTCCTCGTCACGTACGCCTGCCTCGAAGCCTTCCCGGAGACCTGGGAGGCGCTGCTCGTCGCGATCGTCGTCATGGTCCTCGTCTCGTACGTCGCCGTCGGCGTCTCGCCGCGCACCATCGGCCGCCAGCACCCGCTGAACACGGCGACGGCCGCCGCGTACGTCCTGCTGCCGCTGGCCCGGATCATGGGGCCGATCCCGCAGCTCCTGATCCTCATCGGCAACGCGCTCACCCCGGGCAAGGGCTTCCGCAAGGGCCCCTTCGCCTCCGAGGCCGAGCTGCGGGCCATGGTCGACCTCGCCGAGCAGGAGTCGCTGATCGAGGACGAGGAGCGCCGCATGGTGCACTCCGTCTTCGAGCTGGGCGACACGCTCGTCCGGGAGGTCATGGTGCCGCGCACCGACCTCATCTGCATCGAGCGGTACAAGACGATCCGTCAGGCCCTCACGCTCGCGCTGCGCTCCGGCTTCTCCCGGATCCCGGTCACCGGCGAGAACGAGGACGACATCGTCGGCATCGTGTACCTGAAGGACCTCGTCCGGAAGACGCACATCAACCGCGAGTCCGAGGCGGACCTCGTGTCGACCGCGATGCGGGCCGCCGCCTTCGTCCCCGACACCAAGAACGCCGGCGACCTGCTGCGCGAGATGCAGCAGGAGCGCAACCACGTCGCCGTCGTCATCGACGAGTACGGCGGCACGGCCGGCATCGTCACCATCGAGGACATCCTGGAAGAGATCGTCGGCGAGATCACCGACGAGTACGACCGCGAGCTGCCGCCCGTGCAGGAGCTGGGCGAGGACCGCCACCGCGTCACCGCCCGGCTCGACATCGGCGACCTCGGCGAGCTGTACGGCCTGGGCCCCGACGAGTACGACGACGAGGACGTCGAGACCGTCGGCGGACTGCTCGCCAAGGCCCTCGGCCGCGTCCCGATCGCGGGCGCGAAGGCCGTCGTGGAGCTCCCGGACGGGCGCTCGCTGCGGCTCACGGCGGAGTCCCCGGCCGGCCGCCGGAACAAGATCGTCACCGTGCTCGTGGAACCCCTGGAACCGCAGGAACCCGAGGAGTAGCCGCATGACCCCCGACCAGCTGCGCGCCTTCTGCCTGGACTTCAACGACGCGACGGAGGAGTTCCCCTTCGGCCCGGAGACCTCCGTCTTCAAGGTCGCCGGGAAGCTGTTCGCGCTGTCGGCGCTCGACGGCGAGCCGCTGCGGGTCAACCTCAAGTGCGACCCGGACGAGGCCGTACGCCTCCGCGAGGAGCACCCGGCCGTCGCCCCCGGCTATCACATGAACAAGCGGCACTGGAACACCGTGACCGTCGGAGAGCTCCCGGACCGGATGGTCCGGGAGCTCGTCGAGGACTCGTACGACCTCGTCGTCGCCGGCCTGCCCAAGGCGGTCCGGCTCCGCCTCGACCGGCCCTAGGGCCTGTCTGACAATTCCCGTCGGGTCAGGCGCGTCGCCGCAGGCCGAGGGCGACGAGGACCGCCGTACCGAGCACGATCGCCGCGTCCAGGGCGAGGACCGTGCGGACACCCCCGAACAGGTCTCCGCCCGTGGTCGCGAGCACCCCGAGCAGCGGGATCCCGATCGTGAGCCCGACCTGCTGGGTGGTCGTCACCAGGCCGGTCGCCAGGCCCTGCTCCTCGTCCGGGACGCCCGAGGTGACGATCAGTCCGTACGAGATGATCGCGCCGAGGTGGAACATGCAGGCCAGCGAGGCCGCGACCGTCGCCAGGAGCACGCCTGAGTCCCGTCCCACGCCGAGGATCGCGGCCGTCAGCAGGCCCTGCCCGGCGAGCGAGCCGACCAGGACCCGGCGTGCGCCGAGCCGGCCGATCACCTTCGGCGCGAGCATCCCGGCCACGACCGCGAAGACGCCCTGGACGCCGAAGACGAGACCGGTGGCGAAGGACGACAGGTCCAGCGTCTCCTGGAGGTACAGGGTCAGGACGAAGACGACGGTCGACATCATCGCGAAGGTGATCAGACCGCCCAGGTTGCCGAAGGCGACCGTGCGCCGCCGCAGCATCGGCAGCGAGACCAGCGGGGCCGCGTGCCGGGACTCGACCCGGACGAAGACCGCGAGCAGCAGCAGCCCCGCCACCAGCGTGACCTGGACGTCCGTACGGCCGAAGCCGTGCTCGGCGGCCGTCGACAGGGCGTAGATCAGGGCGAGCAGGCCACCGGTGACCGTCACCGCGCCCGGCACGTCGAGCCGGGGCCTCTCGGGGGTGCGGGACTCGGGCAGCAGGCCCGGCGCCAGCGGCAGCACGACCACGGTGAAGAGCGCGAGCAGGCCCATCGTGGAACGCCAGCCGAGGGTGTCGGTCATGACCCCGCCGAGCACCATGCCGACGGTGAAGCCCAGCGACAGCAGGGTGCCGGAGATGCCGAGCGCCTTGTCCCGCAGGGGGCCCTCGGGGAAGGTCGTCGTCAGGAGCGACATGCCGGTGGGCACGATCGCGGCGGCGCCGATGCCCTGGAGGGCGCGCCCGGTGAGGAAGGCGGCCGGGTTCCAGGCGAAGGTGGCGAGCAGCGAGGCCGCACCGAAGAGCGCGAGCCCGGCGAGGAAGAGCTTCTTGCGCCCGTAGAGGTCGCCGATCCGTCCGAAGAGGAGCAGGAAGCCGCCGGAGGGCAGGGCGAAGGCGGTGACGGCCCACTGGAGGGCGGACTGCCCGAGGCCGAGGTCGGCGCCGAGGGCGGGCAGGGCGACGTTCAGGACGGAGAAGTCGAGCGCCACCATGAACTGGGCGGCGCACAGGACGAAGAGGATGAGCCGGTTGCGGCCGGTGAGGGCGGCCGGGGCGGCCGGGGGAGTGGCGGGCGGAGCGGGTGAAGTGGTCGTCGTTGCCATGCCGACGACTCTCGCGCCACGGGAACAAGGGTGGGGAGCGGGTACTTATCCTGTTGGTCGCACCACCAGGCACCACCAGGCACCACCGAGCACCACCGAGCACCACCAGGCACCACCACGCACCACCGAGCACCACAGGCAGCATCCAGGGGGAGGAAGCAGACGTGGCCACCGCTCTTGAGAGCACCAGCGCGAAGCAGCACCGCCTCGGCGAACTGCGCGAGTTCCTGATGAGCCGCCGGGCCCGGGTGAGCCCGGCCGAGGCGGGGCTCCCGGACGGCGGGGCGCGCCGCCGCACGCCGGGCCTGCGCCGCGAGGAGGTCGCGGTCCTCGCGGGCGTCGGGGTGTCCTGGTACCAGTGGCTGGAGCAGGGCCGCGACATCACGGTCTCGCCGCAGGTGCTGGACTCGGTGGCGCGCGTGCTGCGGCTGAGCCCGGCGGAGCGGCGCCATCTGTACGTCCTCGCGGCGCTCAACCCGCCGGCCCTGGAGGCCGCCCCGGAGGACCGGGACATGTGCCAGGGGCTGCGGCGGCTGATCGACACGTGGATGCCGTTCCCCGCGCACATCATGGACGCGTACTGGAACACGGTGATCTACAACGACGCGGCGGCGATCGTGCTCGGGATGCGGCCGGAAGCCTCGCAGAACTGTCTCGTCACCTTCTTCACCGACCCGCTGTACCGCTCGCGGATGGGCCACTGGGAGGAGCTCGCGCCCCGGGTCGTCGCCCAGTTCCGGTCCGCCTGCTCGGAGTGCCCGGACGACGAGGGGTTCCGGACGGTCGTCGAGGAGCTCAAGGAGCTGAGCCCGGAGTTCGCCGAGCTGTGGGAGCGGCGGGACATCCTGCCGGGCGGCCAGAACCGCAAGGAGATGGAGCACCCGCTGGTCGGCACGCTGGTCGTCGAGGCCACGCAGCTCAGGGTCCCGGCCCGGCCGGACCTGGTCATCGTCATGCACACCCCGCTGCCCGAGGCCGACACGGCCGCGAAGCTGGAGTGGCTGGTCTCCCCGGAGGGGCGTCGCGGGGCGATGTACCCGGTCGCGGGCTGAGTTCCGTCGGGCCGTGGGGTGAGATCCGTACGGCCGTGGGGTGAGACGGCGACCGGGTGTGCGCGGCCTCCGACCTATGCTCGGGCCATGACACTCAGCAGCGAGCACGGCGACCTCGGCGCCGAGGACCTCAAGATCATCACCTTGGCGCGCAGCGCCCGCGCGCGCAACGGCGTGCCCGAGGGGGCGGCCGTACGGGACGAGACCGGGCGGACCTACGTCGCGGGGACCGTGGAGCTGGAGTCGCTCAAGCTGAGCGCGCTGCAGACCGCGGTGGCGATGGCGGTGGCCAGCGGCGCCCAGTCCCTGGAGGCGGCGGCCGTCGTGTCGAACGCCGGGGCGGCCTCGGCGGAGGACCGCGCGGCCGTACGGGACCTCGGCGGCCCGGAGACGCCGGTGCTGCTCGCCGGTCCCGACGGGAAGCTGCGCGAGGCCGTCACCGCGGGCTGAGGAACGGAACCAGGACATCGAGGGCCCGGCGGGACGCCGGGCCCTTGCGCGTTTGTGAAGGATCACCGCATCTTCTCTTGCCTTCCCCGGCGGTCTGCGTCTCAATGAGCATCGGTTCGCCCGACGGACCGTCAGATATTCGCCATTCACGCAGTGCCCGCACCCCTGCGTTCGTCATCGGAAGGGGTTCGAACTCGCCATGAGAAGCAGAAGCACCTTAGGGACGGTCGCGGTACTCACCGGAGCGCTCGCCGCCGCCGGACTCGCCTTCGCCCCGACGGCCGGAGCCGTCTCGCCGGGGTCCGCCTCGGCTCAGTACGACTGTGGCAGCTGGGGTGGCGGCACCGCCAACATCACCGCGACCCAGAGCGGCACGGCCGCGACCATGACCATCAGCACGGCCGTGACGACGCCGATCGCGGTCGGCGCCAACCAGATCAACGCGACGCTGACGCTGGCCAAGGCGGGCGGCGGCACCCGGGTGTTCACCGGGAAGAAGAACCCGGCGGTCGCCGCCGGGCAGCCCGTCACCATCGGTCCCCTGAGCGGGACCGTGGCCTCGGGCGACAGCCTCAACTCGTACTTCGCGGGTGTCGCCCTCAAGATGGTGATCTTCGGGGTCACGGTGAACTGTGACGCCGTGACCTCGCAGACTCCTGGCCCGTTCGTCTTCAGCTGAGCCCTGCCCCACCCCTGACCGGTGCCGCCGACGGCGGCACCGGTCTCTGGCGTGACCTGGGCAAATGTCAGGTATGAGCTGATCTTGACAGAATCTGATGGGTCATCAGTCGATGGTTTTCGATTCCATTGACTTCTCTTGGCCCGCAGCCGTCAATGGCGCCCTCTCATCCCTCAGGAGGGGGCCCACACATGGCACTCAACCGATCCAGGGCGGCGACCCGAAGACGGCGTTGGACGGCCGTCCTCGGCGCGACCGCCCTCGCGGTCGCCGCAGGCGGCGCCATCGCCGCTCCGGCCCACGCGACCACCAACTCCACCCCCGTGGAGTTCCAGACCCGGTGTGTCCCGCCGCCGATCGCCGGCATCCCGCCCATCACGGGCACCACGACCGCCGAGATCACGGTCGACAAGGCCGCGCCCAAGGTCGGCGACACGGTCACGGTGACCTACACGATCACCAAGCCCGCCGCGTCGAACCCCGTCGACCTCGCGCTCCCGGCCGACATCATGACCCCGAGCGGCAAGGTCGTCCTCGGCGGCGCCCAGGCCGGCGCGGTCAACGTCACCGGACCCAAGAAGAACCCGCCCATCCCGGGCAAGGGCTCCTTCCCGGCCTTCTCCATGACCGGCACCTTCACGGTCACCGAGGCCGGATCGATCACCCTCTCGCCGGGCGACTACAACATCCACACCAGCTACCTCATGGAGCTGGACACCCCCTGTACGGTGCTCAACCCGCCCGCCCCGGTCTCCGAGACGGTCGTCGCGAGCCCCGTGACCAGCCCCAACGCGCGGACGCTCCAGCTCGACAGCGCCTCGGGCGACCCCGGGGTCCGGGTGACCGTCACCGGCGCCAAGTTCACCCCGCTCGCCGAGGTCACCGTCGTCGGCCGGGCCGGCGGCGCGGAGACCGCCGACAAGATGACCGTCACGACCGACAGCGAGGGCGGCTTCGCCGCGCGCCTGAAGGTCAACGACCCGGCCACCACCGGTGTCGTGGCATACGAGGGCGCGGCCTGGGACCCGGAGAAGGGCGCCGGACCCGCCGCGTACAAGGTCGTCGTACCGGCCCCGCCGAACAGCCAGACGATCACCGCGGCCGTCACGGCGGGCGAGCTCTCCATGAGCCAGGCCGGCGACGCCGTCGAGCTGACCTCGGTCGACTTCGGCCAGGGCGGCGCGGCCACCGGCGATCTGAAGACGGTGACGGTCAAGGACTTCCGCGGCGGCCCCGCGGGCTGGTCCCTCACCGGCAAGGTCACCGACTTCACCGGCCCCGGCGGAGCCATCGGCGCCGGGAACCTCAGCTGGACCCCTGCCTGCGCCGCCAAGGCCGGCAGCCCCAGCACCTGCGCGGCCGGCTCGGCCGGTCCCGTCGGCAGCGGCGGCGCGACCCTCGCCTCCACGCCGAACGGCACCCTCACGGGCGGCGAGTTCACCGTCGACGCCAAGCTCTCCCTCGACGTCCCGGCGTTCACCGCGCCCGGCTCGTACGCGGGCGTGCTGACGCTGACCCTGTCCTGACCACCCGGCGGGCCGGCCGGGCGACCCCCGGCCGGCCCGCTCCGCACCCGGGGGTTCTCCGCACTGTGCGCAGCAAGCCGTACGTCCTCCTGCCGCTCTCCCTGCCGCTCCTCCTGGGCGCGCTCCTGGTGCTCCTGGGCGCCGCGCCGCGGGCCGCCGCCGCCGAGAACGGCGAGTGGGCCGTCTACCCGGCCGCGGCGAAGCTCGGCAGCCGCCCGTACTTCTACCTCTCCGTCGACCCCGGCACCTCGCTCACCGAGCGCGTCACCGTCACCAACAAGACGGCCGCCCCGCTCACCTTCCGGCTGTACGGCGCCGACGCCTACAACACCGACCGGGACGGCGGTTTCGCCATCCGCACGCAGGCGGAGAAGCAGACCGGCGCCGGGGCCTGGATCAAGCCGCAGCGGACCCGCGTCACGGTCCCGCCGCGCTCCGCCGTCACCGTCCCGTACACGCTGACCGTCCCTGCCGACGCCGACCCCGGCGACCACCCCGGCGCCCTCGTCGCCCTCGACGAGCGGATCAGCCCGAGCGGGCAGGGCTCCGTCGCCGTCGGCGTCCAGCGCGCGGTCGGCGCCCGCGTCTACCTCCGGGTCAACGGACCGACCGTCCCCGCCCTCGCGGTGGAGGACGTCACCCTCGACCAGGACCGGCCGCTCGTCCCCGGCGTCGGCGCCAGCAGCGCCCTCGTCTCGTACACCCTGCACAACCGGGGCAACGTCACCCTCAACCCCAAGGTCGTCCTGAAGGCCGAGGGGCTCTTCGGCCGCACGCTCCTCGACCGCGACCTGGCGAAGGTGCCGTCCGAGCTGCTGCCACGCCAGAAGATCCGGCTCACCGAGCGATGGGACGGCTCCCCGCAGTTCGACTGGGGCGATGTGACGCTCACCGCCAGCGCGAAGGACGTGAAGGAGACCGGGACCGTGTCCTTCGCGGCCCTGCCCTGGCTGGCCGCCGGGATCCTCCTCGTCGCGACCGTGACCGGCTTCTTCGGCCTCCGGATGCGCCGCCGCCGGGCCCTGAGCGAGGCCTGAGGCGGGCCCCGGGACGTCCTGAGTGCGTGAGGCGGGCGCTCATCGGGGACAATGGCCCCCATGAGCGCTCGCAACCCTGAAACCGAAGCCGTCCACCGGGCCGGCTTCGCCTGCTTCGTCGGCCGCCCCAACGCGGGCAAGTCCACCCTCACGAACGCTCTGGTCGGCCAGAAGGTGGCCATCACCTCGAACCGGCCGCAGACCACCCGGCACACCGTCCGCGGCATCGTGCACCGCCCGGACGCGCAGCTGATCCTGGTCGACACCCCGGGCCTCCACAAGCCGCGCACCCTCCTCGGCGAGCGGCTCAACGACGTGGTGCGCACCACCTGGGCCGAGGTCGACGTGATCGGCTTCTGCCTGCCCGCCGACCAGAAGCTCGGCCCCGGCGACAAGTTCATCGTCAAGGAACTCGCCGCGATCAAGAAGACCCCGAAGGTCGCGATCATCACCAAGACCGACCTGGTCGACTCCAAGACGCTCGCCGAGCAGCTCATCGCGGTCGACCAGCTCGGCAAGGAGCTGGGCTTCGAGTGGCAGCAGATCGTCCCGGTCTCGGCCGTCGGCGACAAGCAGGTCCAGCTCGTCGCGGACCTGCTCATCCCGCTGCTGCCCGAGTCCCCGCCGCTCTACCCGGAGGGCGACCTCACGGACGAGCCGGAGCAGGTCATGGTCGCGGAGCTGATCCGCGAGGCCGCGCTCGAAGGCGTCCGGGACGAGCTGCCGCACTCGATCGCCGTGGTCGTCGAGGAGATGATCCCGCGGGAGAACCGCCCGGCGGACCGGCCGCTGCTCGACATCCACGCCAACGTGTACATCGAGCGCCCCAGCCAGAAGGGCATCATCATCGGCCCGAAGGGCAGCCGCCTCAAGGAGGTCGGCATGAAGTCCCGCAAGCACATCGAGGCGCTGCTCGGCACCCCGGTCTTCCTCGACCTGCACGTGAAGGTCGCGAAGGACTGGCAGCGCGACCCCAAGCAGCTGCGGAAGCTCGGCTTCTAGTCGGGGAGGTCCTCCGGCCTTCCCGCCACGCCCCCTCGCGCCGCGTTGTCCCCCCGTGGATGCGGCGCCATCATCCGGTCGGTACGTGTCGACGCGTACCGACCGGTCGAACATGGGGGAACACATGGACGTCGTCTTCGACAGCGACCTGTTACCGGCCGCCGCAAGGGCCGCGGGCTGGCAGGAGCTCGCCGACCAGGCCCTCTGCGTCACCCAGGTCCGCTTCCCGGACGAGGGCAGCCTGAAGGTCCGGCTCAAGGCCGTGGCCCTGCGGGACGGCGTCCAGCTCGCGGCGCTGACCTACGGCTCCCTGGCCTGCCGGCGGACTCCGGCGCTCATCAGGAGGTCGGATCCCGAGCTGTACCAGCTCGCCCTGATCACCGGCGGCCGCCAGAACCTGGAGCAGTGCGGCCGGCGGGTGTCGCTGGGCCGGGGCGAACTGGTGCTGTACGACTCCTCACGGCCGTACGAGGCCTCGGTCACCGCCGAAGGGGCCCTGGCCGACTCGCTCATCCTGAACGTCCCGAAGCGCCTCCTGCCCTTCCGTGACGCCCAGCTCTCCCGGCTCCTCGCCGTCCCGCTCCCCGCCCGGCAGGGCGTGGGCGGGATCCTCGCCCGCTTCCTCACCGGCCTCGGCGAGGAGGCACCGCACTGCACGCCCCAGGACACGGGCAGGCTGCAGAGCGCCGCCCTCGACCTCGCGGGCGCGGTCCTCGCGCACCACCTCGACCGGGAGCGCTCACTGCCGGCCCACACGCATCAGCACGTCCTGTTCCTGCGGATCGAGTCCTTCATCCGCGCCCACCTGGGCTCCGAGGAGCTGACCCCGGCCGCCGTCGCCGCGGCGCACCAGATGTCCCTCCGCGCCCTGCACCGGCTCTTCGGGCACCACAACACGACGGTCGCCCAGTTCATCCGGCGCCAGCGCCTGGAACACTGCCGCCGCGACCTGGCCGCCCGACACCTCAGCCACCTCACCGTGCACGCGATCGGCACCCGCTGGGGCTTCCCGCGGCCCGCCGTCTTCAGCCGTGTCTTCCGCACCGCGTACGGCATGCCGCCCGGCGAGTACCGCCACCGGGCGCTGCTCCGCGCGGGCACGCAGAGGTAACGACTGGGCACGGAGTGCGAATGCCCCGGCGGTACCGGGCTGGCTAGCGTCCTGCCCGGCGGTGGAACCCCCACCGACCGCAACGGGAGGAAACCCATGCTGAAGAAGCTGATCGCGAGCGTCGCCGTCATCGCCGCGGCCGGACTCGGCGTCACCGCCACGCCGGCCGCCGCGGACCCGTGCCCGTCGGGGGCGCTCTGCGCCTACCTGTCCACGAACTACGCGGGCGACCCGGGCACGGTCTACGGCAACAACAGCAACCTGCTCCAGTACAACAAGTTCAACAACGCGGTGTCGGTGTCCAACTCCGGTACGCAGTGCGCCGTCCGCATCTACAGCGGCACCGGCCGCACCGGCTCCTCCGTGAACATCCCCAGGGGCTACGGCATCGGCAACCTCGCCGGCAGCGCCTTCTACAAGAACGTCGCCTCGAACCACTGGTGCTGATGCCGTGAACCTGCGACCAGCGGCTCTGTTCGTCCTGTGCCTGCTGGCAGTGGGCGGGTGCTCCTCGGCACCCGCCCACCGGGACGCGAGCACCCTCCCCGTCCCCCTGGACGGGGCCACCGTCGTCCCCGAGCGGCAGGCCGGGACGCTGTACGAGGCCGAGGAACGGGCCGTCGACGCGTGCATGACCCGGCGCGGCTTCGCCTACGAGCCGGTGCCGGCCTTCCGGCCCGTCTCCGCCAACCCCTACGGCCTCCTCACGGAGGACGCGGCCAGGGCCGACGGGTACGGCCTCGCGTCCGCCGCGCTCGACGACCGCCCGGCCGACCCCAACGGCCCCGCCCTGGCGAAACTGCCCGAGGCCCGGCGCACGGCCTGGCAGCAGGCGCTCATCGGCACGGGGAAGCGCCAGGTCACGCTGACGGCGAGCGGGGCCCCGTCACTGCTCGTCAACACCGACGGCTGTGTCTACCTGGCCCGCCGCGAGGTGTACGGCGAGGCATGGGAGCAGGCGGAGGTCGACGCCACCGGAGCGAGCACGGAGGTCGTCGCCCGGGTCGCCGCCGCCCCCGAGTTCCGGGCGGCGCAGCGGACGTGGGCCGACTGCATGGCGGAGCAGGGGGAGCGGGTCACCACGCTCCAGGAGGCCCGCGGCCTCGTCCAGGACGCGGTGGCCGCGGCCGGCGACGACCGGCAGGCCCTGCTGACGGCGGGCCGCCGCGAGCGGGAGCTGGCCCGGCGCGACGCGCTCTGCCAGGGCCGCGGCGACCTCGCGGCGGTCACCCGCGCCGCCCAGGAGCGGGTCCAGGCCGAGCTGCCGAAGACCTCGTGGGCCAAGGCCACCCAGGTCAGGGAGTTGCGCGAGCGCGCCCTGCGGAGGACGGGCGGCGCGTGACCCGCAAGGAGGCGTGACCTGCAAGGAACTGCGACCCGCAACGAACAGAGGGCGAGCCCGCGGCTCAGGCGCCTTCCTTGAGGACCTTCGCGATGAGGGACCGCTGGGAGTCCGTGAGGCGCGGGTCGCAGCAGCGGACCGTCCGGCCGTCGACGCTGATCTCGTACGAGAAGCCGTCCGGCACGCCCCGGCCGTCGTCGTCGCCGTCCGCGAGGACGGCCACGGCCAGGGTGTGCCAGTCGTCGGCGTCGGCCAGGCCGGCGGTGTCCACCTCCGCCGACCGCTCGATGCCCGCGAAACCGCCCGTGCGCCGCACTCGAATCCGCATGGGCCCTGTCTACCAGCCGGTCAGTCGGTGGGCACCCCCACGGCCGCCCAGGCCTTCAGGACGGCCTGGATCTCCTCGCCGTCGCCGTACCGGGCCTTGGCCGCCGCCACCGTGGCCGCCGCGAACTCGGAGAACCGGGTCTCGGGGGTGAGGGTGCCGCCGGTCATCACGTCGTACCAGACCTGTCCGGGCCGCTCCCAGGCGTTCCCGCCCAGCTCGGTCGCGAACAGGTAGAAGGCGTGGTTGGGGATGCCCGAGTTGATGTGCACCCCGCCGTTGTCCCGGCTCGTGCGGACGTAGTCGTCCATGTGGCCGGGCTGCGGGTCCTTGCCGAGGACGTCGTCGTCGTACGCGGTCCCCGGGGCCTTCATCGAGCGCAGGGCCGTGCCCTCCACGTTCGGGTGGAAGAGCCCCTCGCCGATGAGCCAGTCGGCCCGGTCGGCGCTCTGCCCGAGGGCGTACTGCTTCACGAGGGAGCCGAAGACGTCCGAGACGGACTCGTTGAGGGCGCCGGACTGGCTGAAGTACTCCAGGTTCGCCGTGTGCTGGGTGAAGCCGTGGGCCAGCTCGTGGCCGATGACGTCCACGGGCAGCGTGAAGTCGAGGAAGATCTCGTCGTCGCCGTCGCCGAACACCATCTGCTCGCCGTTCCAGAAGGCGTTGCCGTAGTTCTCGTCGTAGTGGACGGAGGCCAGCAGCGGCAGCCCCGAGCCGTCGATCGAGTCCCGCCCGAAGGCGTCCAGGAAGAGGTCGAAGGTGGCGCCGAGGCCCGCGTACGCGCGGTTGACCGTGGCGTCGCCGGTCGCCTCCTCGCCCTCGGCGCGCACCCGCACGCCCGGCAGCTCCGTGCCGCGCTGGCAGTCGTACACGGTGCGGTGGGGCCGGCCGACGTCGGCCGGGGCGAGCGTCGGCGCGCTGCCGGGCAGCGGCAGCACCCGGCTCGTACGGGCCGAGGCGTCCGCGATGAGGGTGCGGCGCGCGGCGGCGGCGACGGCCGGGTTCGAGGAGCGCGCCAGGTGCTCCAGGAGGTGCGGCGGGACGATCGTGCAGAAGACGGGCGTGTGGGGATTCATCCCAGCAATGTGGCACTGCGTGACGCCACTGTCACGAGCTGAGACGAGGATTGGCGAAATGGAGTGATGCGTCACTGATCGGCCTTGACGTACGACCCGTCCCGCATACTGAAACGGGACGTCCGCCTCCGACGTCCCTCGGCTAAGCTGCGGCACATCATGCGTTTCGGGCTGCTTCTCCTTAGCTGCCGCGGCGAGGGCCTGTAGTCGTAGGCCGACCCCCTCCCCGCGGGACCTGGTGTTGCGTTCGACAGTCGGCCGTCCTTCTTGATGCTGGACCCGAGGAGCCCAACGCAATGAGCCAGTCCCCCTTCGTCAGCCGCCCCACGCCGATCACCAACGCGACGCAGCTGCAGAAGCCGTCCGGGATGCCGATCCACAAGTACGGCCAGTACGAGCAGGTGCAGATCCCCGATCGCACGTGGCCCGAGCAGCGGATCACCAAGGCCCCGCGTTGGCTGTCCACCGACCTGCGCGACGGCAACCAGGCCCTGATCGACCCGATGTCCCCGGCCCGCAAGCGCGAGATGTTCGACCTGCTCGTGCGCATGGGCTACAAGGAGATCGAGGTCGGCTTCCCGTCCTCCGGCGAGACCGACTTCGCGTTCGTGCGCTCCATCATCGAAGAGGGCGCGATCCCGGACGACGTCACCATCTCCGTACTGACCCAGGCCCGCGAGGACCTGATCGAGCGGACCGTGGAGTCCCTGGTCGGCGCGAAGCGCGCCACCGTCCACCTGTACAACGCCACCGCGCCCACCTTCCGCCGGGTCGTCTTCCGCGGCTCGAAGGAGCAGATCAAGCAGATCGCCGTGGACGGCACCCGCCTGGTCATGGAGTACGCGGAGAAGCTGCTCGACGAGCGCACGATCTTCGGCTACCAGTACAGCCCCGAGATCTTCACCGACACCGAGCTGGACTTCGCCCTGGAGGTCTGCGAGGCGGTCTGTGACGTCTGGCAGCCCGGTCCGGGCCGCGAGATCATCCTGAACCTGCCCGCCACCGTGGAGCGTTCGACGCCGTCCACGCACGCGGACCGCTTCGAGTGGATGTCCCGGAACCTGACCCGCCGCGAGCACATCTGCGTCTCGGTCCACCCGCACAACGACCGCGGTACGGCCGTGGCCGCCGCCGAGCTGGCGATCATGGCCGGCGCCGACCGCATCGAGGGCTGCCTGTTCGGGCAGGGCGAGCGCACCGGCAACGTCGACCTGGTGACCCTGGGCATGAACCTGTTCAGCCAGGGCGTCGACCCGCAGATCGACTTCTCGCAGATCGACGAGATCCGCCGCACGAGCGAGTACTGCAACCAGATGGAGGTCCACCCGCGCCACCCCTACGCGGGCGACCTGGTCTACACCGCCTTCTCCGGCTCCCACCAGGACGCCATCAAGAAGGGCTTCGACGCCATGGAGGCCGACGCGGCCGCCAAGGGCGTCACCGTCGACGACATCGAGTGGGCCGTCCCGTACCTGCCGATCGACCCGAAGGACGTCGGCCGCTCCTACGAGGCCGTCATCCGGGTCAACTCGCAGTCCGGCAAGGGCGGTATCGCGTACGTCCTGAAGAACGACCACAAGCTGGACCTGCCCCGCCGGATGCAGATCGAGTTCTCGAAGATCATCCAGCAGAAGACCGACACCGAGGGCGGCGAGGTCACGCCGGCCGCGATCTGGTCCGTCTTCCAGGACGAGTACCTGCCCAACCCGGACAACGCCTGGGGGCGCATCCAGCTGCGCTCCGGCCAGACCACCTCCGACACGGACGGCACGGACACGCTGACCGTCGAGGCGATCGTCGACGGCGCCGAGACCGTCCTGTCCGGCTCCGGCAACGGCCCGATCTCCGCCTTCTTCGCCGCCCTGCAGGCGATCGGCGTGGACGCCCGCCTGCTGGACTACCAGGAGCACACGATGAGCGAGGGCGCCTCCGCGCAGGCCGCCTCGTACATCGAGTGCGCCATCGACGGTCAGGTCCTGTGGGGCATCGGCATCGACGCCAACACGACCCGCGCCTCGCTGAAGGCCGTCATCTCGGCGGTCAACCGCTCCGCCCGCTGACCCGCGACGCCTCCCGGCGTTCCTCACGTCCGCTGCCCCGCACTCTTCCTCCCGGAGGGTGCGGGGCAGCGGCATGTGTGAGCTGCGTCACGGTTTCAGGTTCGCTTAAGGAAGATCACGACGTCATGTCGGAATCGGCGTCATATCAGGTGAGTTGACGGCACATCGGGGAATGGCGGAAGGTCGGCTCGTTCCCTTGGACACTCCCCCCACGCGCCCCCTTCGCACCTCCCTGACCTGGAGTTTCGCATGCGCACGACCGCTGCCGTGGCCGCTGTTCTCGCGGTGACCGGCACCGCCCTCGCCTGGGCCCCCGCCGCCTCCGCCGCCCCCGCCACGTCGTGCGTGACGAATCCGCTCGGCACGGCCGGGCTCTACGCCGAGTTCGTCGAGAAGGACTCCACCCGCTACTCGGACTCCGAGGGCGCGGTCGCGGTCGGCGGCGACGCGTACTTCGGTGACGCGAAGGTCGGCCAGGGCTTCTCCATCGGCCACAAGCTCACCGGCGCCGACCTCGCCAAGCTGCCCGGCGGCCACAGCCTCGTCGTCGGCGGCACCCTCCATGCCAACCAGGTCGTGATCAACAAGGGCTCCGGCGTGTACGGATCGCTCGACGACCGCTCCGTGAAGGGCGCCGGCTTCGCCGTCGACGGCTCGCACGCGAAGGGCGCCTCCGCGACCTCCCCGATCGACTTCGGCAAGGAGTTCGCGGAGCTGCGCGCGCTCTCCACCGGCTGGGCGGCGACCACGCCCAACGGCACGGTCGCCGGCGACAAGGGCTCCCAGGGCCTCTTCCTCACCGGCGCGGACACCGAGCTCAACGTCTTCGCGGTGGACGCCGCCGACCTGGAGAAGGCCCGGGCGATCACGCTCAAGGTCCCGGCCGGCTCCTCCACCCTCGTGAACGTCCTCGGCGCCTCGTACGACATGAGCAAGAACGCCACCTACGGCGTCTACTACCAGGGCGCGGACGGTACGGCCCCGGTCATCGACGACTACGCCCTGGCGAGCGAGGAGCACCGGCAGATCCGCTCCAAGCTGCTGTGGAACTTCCCGCAGGCCGAGAGCGTGAAGAAGAACTACACCTCCTGGCCGGGCACGATCCTCGCGCCGAACGCCAAGGTCGAGATGGGCGGCGCGAACATCGGCCCGGGCCACGTCAACGGCTCCGTCGTCGCCGAGGAGCTCGTCACCGTCCCCGGCGCCGAGACCCACCAGATGAACTTCGGCGGCTGCCTCCCGAAGGAGACCGCGCCCGGCCCCGTCGTCACCCCCGAGCCGCCCACGCCGACCGAGACGCCCGTCCCCACCCCGCCCGCGACCCCCGAGCCGACCCCGAGCGAGGGCGGCGGGACGCCCACGGCCCCCGCGACCCCGGGCGCCTCCGAGTCCCCGGAGACCCCCGAGACCTCCGCGTCGCCGTCGACGCCCGCCGAGAGCGCCGGGACCCCCGAGGGCTCCGTCTCCCCGTCGACGCCCGGCGAGGCCACCACCGCCCCGGCCGGCTCGACCCCCGCGCCGTCCGCCACCCCGGAGGGTGATCTCGCGACGACCGGTTCGGCCATCGGACCCGGCACGATCGCCGCCGCCGCGGCCGCGGTCCTCGTCGGCGGAGGCTTCCTGGCCTTCGCAAAGCGTCGCCGCCGCGCCTCCTGAGGGCCCGCGGACGGTGTCGTGTCTCGGCCATCTCCACGGCGATCTGCTGACGGGGTGCTGACGCCACATCAAGGATGTGGCTAACATCACGCCAACGCCGGCAGTGCAGCCGGGCCGTTGAGGAGGTGCGTGTGCGGTCTGCCCGGAATTCACGTGGTGGGAAAGTGGGCGTCTGCGGAATCCGCACCTCCTGGAACACGGTCGGAGACGGCGAGTTCTTCTGCGAGGAGTGCGGCGGCGACCGGAACTACCGGCGGCGCACCGGCCGCCGCAGGTTCGCCGTCCTGGGCGTCCCGGTCCTGCCCAGGGGCTGTACGGGCCCCGTCGTCGAGTGCGCGGCCTGTCACACGCACTTCGGCACGGAGGTCCTCGACCGCCCCACGACGAGCCGCTTCTCGGCCATGCTCCGGGACGGCGTGCACACCGTCGCCCTGGCCGTGCTCGCGGCCGGCGGTACGGATTCCCGCGCGGTCCTCGACCGGGCCGTGAGCGCGGTCCGGTCCGCCGGCTTCGCCGAGTGCACGGCCGTCCAGCTCGTCGACCTCGTCGAGGCCCTGGAGGCCGACACCGGGCGCTTCATGCCCGAGGTGAACCCCGAGGGCAGCCTCCTCGCGATCGAACTCCACGAGGCCCTGGAGCCGCTCACCCCGCACCTGGCGCCCGCCGGGCGGGAGTCGATCCTGCTCCAGGCCGCCCGTATCGCCCTCGCCGACGGCGTCTACAGCCCGACCGAGATGGAGGTCCTCGGGACCGTCGGGAACGCGCTCGCACTCGCGCCCGACGACACCGTCCGCCTCCTCGCCTCGGCCCGCACCGTCTCCTAGGGCCCTAGGGCACGATGTTCTGGTTGAGCCGGAACACGTTGTCGGGGTCGTACCGGCGCTTGACCGTACGCAGCCGGTCGAAGTTCTGCCGGTAGTTGACCCGCACCCGGTCCTGGTCGTCGCTGTCCATGAAGTTCACGTACCCGCCCTCCCCGGTGTGCGGGCGCAGCGCCTTCTCGTAGGCGCGGGTCCAGGCGATGTTCGCCTCCGCGTCCGCCGTGCCGGTCGACCAGGTCGCGCCGATGGAGTGCGAGAAGACGGCGTCCCGGTAGGCGAACGCGGTCTCCTCCGGCCCCACCTCGTGGCAGGCCCCGTCGATCGGGAAGATCGCGGTGTCCGACTCCATCGACGGCATCGTCCCGCCGTACTCCATGTGGGCGTCGATCGCGCCGTCCGGGAGATCACGGCTGAACGCGCCCTTCCAGTAGTGGAAGAGCCCCGGCGGCAGCTGCTCGTCGAAGAGGGTGTTGATCACCGGGTACGGCATCCGCTCCATGAACCGGCCGACGACCGGTCCGAGCCCGTCGAGGAGGCCGAGGACCTTCTCGTCGTCCGCCGTCGGGCCGCTGAAGCAGGTGAACGCGGCGCAGATCGGGCGGCCGTGCCAGCGCTCCGGCAGGAACGGCTCCTCGGGGCCGAGCGCGAGCACGAGGATCGTGTTGAGCTCGACCGGCGCGTCCTCGTTCATCCGCTGCCAGGCGCGGACCACGTCCGGGCCGAGCGGGTAGCAGGTCAGGCCGGCGAAGACGTCCGAGACCGGGTGCAGCCGGTACGCGAGCGAGACGGCGACCCCGAAGTTCCCGCCGCCGCCGCGCAGCGCCCAGAAGAGGTCCGGATGCCGCTCGGCGTCGCAGGAGACGAGCGTGCCCTCGGCGGTCACGACGTCCGCCGCGATCAGGTTGTCGCAGCTCAGGCCGCAGCGGCGGGCCAGATGCCCCATGCCGCCGCCGAGCGTCAGGCCGGCGATACCGGTCGTCGAGACGACCCCGCCGGTGGTGGCGAGACCGAAGGCGTGGGTGGCGTGGTTGAAGTCGCCCCAGGTGGCACCGCCCTCGGCCCGGGCCGTGCGCGCCTCCGGGTCGACCCGGATGCCCCGCATGCGGGACAGGTCGACCACGAGGCCGTCGTCCACGGTGCCGAAACCGGCGACCGAGTGGGAGCCGCCGCGCACGGCGAGCGGGAGGGAGTGCTCCCGGGCGTGGAGCACCGCCGCCATGACGTCACCGGCGTCCACGGCGTGGACGACGACGGCCGGGTGGCGGTCGTGCAGGGCGTTGTAGACCCGGCGGGACTCGTCGTACGAGGGGTCGCCACGGGTCACGACGGTGCCGCGCACGGCACCGCGGAGCGTGTCCAGGGGGTTGGTCGTGGTGGTCATGCTTCCGGTGTAGCCCGCTGCCTCCGGGGCGCGCATCGCCGGAAAGGCCCATGGGTGGGGTGGGAACGGCATGGGCGGTTCGGCCCACCCCCCCCCGTGTGGGCAATCGTCCCGCTGGGCTGGGGGTCCCCCTCTGGGGGAGGGTGGGCACACGGGACGGCGCCGTTGCGGGCGCCTCCGCCCTCTGCGCCTGGACCCGCACCGGCTGTACAGCGCACGGGGTGCGCGTCGAGGCGGGTGGGCGGGCGCGGTCAGACCAGGTCGTGGGCGTACGCGTAACCGGTCGCGGCGGCTCGGGAGCCCACGCCCAGTTTGGCGAAGATGTTGTTCAGGTGCCGGGAGACCGTGTGCTCGCTGATCACGAGCGCCTGGGCGATGTCCTTGTTCGTGCCGCCCCCGGCGACCAGCCGCAGGACCTCCGCCTCGCGGGCCGTGAGCCCGCCCGGCAGCCGCCGCCGCTTCCCGCCGGAGAGCAGCGCCGCCGCGCGCCGGGCGTCCGGTACGGCCCCGAGACGCTCGAAGACCGTCCGCGCGGCCGCCAGCTCCAGCCGCGCCGCCTCCTCGTCGCCCACCGTCCGGTCGGCCGCCGCCAGCAGCATCCGCACCTGCGCGGCCTCGTACGGGACGCGGAGCTCCAGCCAGCCGGCGAGCGCCTGCCGCAGCAGCCGCAGCGCGGGGCCGGACCGGGCCTCGGCCAGGGCGACCGCGCCCAGGGCCGTGTCGGCCGTCGCCCGCAGCAGCGGTACGTCCCCGGCCAGCGCGTCCAGCTCCCGAGCGGCCTTGGAGGCGCCCGGCACGTCCCGGACGGCGAGCGCCACCTCCGTGCGGGCGGCGAGCAGCCGGGCCCGGCCCAGGAGGTCGTGGCGCGGGTCGCTCTGGCAGGCGAGGGCGAGGTCGACGCCCGCGACGGCCGCGTCCGCCCTGCCCTGCGCGAGGCGCAGCAGCGCGAGCCCCGGCTGCGGGATCCTGCCCAGCTCATGGGCGTGCGCGTACGACACGGCGGCCTCGTCGAGGCGGCCCTGCCGCCGCTGGACGTCCCCGGCGGCGTAGAACGCGGCGGCGGCCGACTCCAGGCAGTCCACCGGCACCTCCCGGCACGCCTGCCGCGCCTCCTCCTCAGCGAGCGCCCAGGTGCCGAGGAGGTCGAGGACCTCGACGCGGTGGGCCCGGCAGACGCCCCGGAAGGGGTTCTCGCCGGAGGCCACGGCCCTGGCGGCGGGCGTGGTCAGGCTCGCGGGCCCGCTCTCGGGACCGGTCTCCGACGTGGCCCCCGGCACCGCTTCCGGCGGGCGGCCCGTCCACGGGGGCCCGCACCACTCCATCGCCGCGTTCGTCCACTCCACGGCCCGGCCGAAGTCCGCGGCCTCCATGCACTGGGTGAGGGCCAGGCAGTACAGCCAGCCCGTGAAGACGCCGCTCAGCTCGCCGGCGGTGACCGCGCACATCGCGTCGTCGAGGAGGGCGAGCGCCTCGGTCCTGCGGCCGTTCGCGAGGAGGACGGCGGACTCGGCCTGGCGGCTGAGGGCGACGAGGTCGGGGCTTGCGGAGCGGAGCGCGAGGCGGGTCATCCGGCGGGCCGCGGCGAGAGCGGCGGCCCGGTCGCCGTGCTGCTCGGCCTCCTCGGCGTCCGTCCAGGCCAGGAAGCACTGCTCCGGGCAGGGCGGCTGGTCCTCCAGGTGGTGCCGGGAGCGGTGGAGCCAGCCGGCCGCGGCGGCGGGCCGCCCGAGGCTGCGGTACTCGTAGTGCAGCCACCAGGCGGCGAGCCCGGCGCCCCGGTGGTCACCGGCCGCGAGGAAGGCGGCGTGGGCGCGGAGGCGGGCGGTGACGGACTCGTCGATGTGCCCCGACCACCAGGCGGCGTCGGCGAGGACGGACAGGTCGTCGGCGGTCAGCGCGCGGGAGGGGTGCAGGTCGTGGGCGTGCAGCAGCGCGTACGCCTCGGCCCAGGACTCCCGCTCGGCCGCGTCCCGGGCGCGCTCGACCGCGTCGGCGGTGTGCGCTGGGTGGAGAGTGGGTGCGGACATGGCTTCGCCTCTTCCCGGTCCTTTCAGGGTAGGACCGGGAAGAGGCGAAGGCTCGCGTGACTACTGGATGGCGCCGCTCGCGCGCAGCATGTCCTCGCGCTCGACGATCTTCACGCGCTCGCGGCCCTGCGGCTCGCCGAGCGCCTTCTCGGCGGCGTCCAGGGCGTACCAGCCCTCCCACGTCGTGTACGTGATGCCCTTGCCCTCCAGGAAGGACACGACCGCGTCCGTCTCAGGGGTCTCGGGCGTCAGCAGACGGCCGTTCGCGAAGTCGTCCAGGAGGTTCGCGACGGTCTCGTTGGCGTCGCCCTTGGTGTGGCCGATGAGGCCGACGGGGCCGCGCCGGATCCAGCCGGTGCAGTACGTGGAGGCCATGTGCTCGCCGGACTCCTCGATCACGCGGCCGCCCTGGTCGGGGATGGTGCCGGTCGTGGTGTCCCACGGGATCTTCGGGAGCTCGTCGGAGAGGTAGCCGACCGCGCGGTAGACGGCGGAGACGTCCCAGTCGGTGGTGGCGCCGGTGCCCTTGACGTTGCCGGTGCCGTCGAGCTCGGTGCGCTCGGTGCGGAGACCGACGACCTGGCCGTCCTCGCCGAGGATCTCGACCGGCGACTCGAAGAAGTGCAGGAAGAGCTTGTGGGGGCGGTCGCCGACGTCGCGGATCGCCCATTTCTCCAGGGTCTTCGCGACCATGTCGGTCTGCTTGTTCTTGCGCCGCTCGGCGATCGAGCCCTCGTCGTAGTCGATGTCCTCGGGGTTGACGATGACCTCGATGGTGGGGGAGTGGTCCAGCTCGCGCAGCTCCATGGGGCTGAACTTGGCCTGGGCCGGGCCACGACGGCCGAAGACGTGGATCTCGACGGCCTTGTTGACCTTGAGGCCGTAGTAGACGTTGGCCGGGATCTCGGTCGGGAGGAGCTCGTCCGCCGTCTTGGCGAGGATGCGCGCGATGTCGAGCGCCACGTTGCCGACGCCGAGGACCGCGACCTTCTCGGCCTCCAGGGGCCAGGTCCGCGGGACGTCCGGGTGGCCGTCGTACCAGGAGGCGAAGTCGGCGGCGCCGTACGAACCGTCGAGCTCGACGCCCGGTATGCGGAGCTCGCGGTCGAACATGGCGCCGGTGGAGAAGACCACCGCGTCGTAGAAGGAGCGCAGGTCGTCGAGGTGGACGTCGGTGCCGTAGTTCACGTTGCCGAAGAGGCGGACCTGCGGCTTGTCGAGGACCTGGTGGAGGGCGTTGACGATGCCCTTGATCCGCGGGTGGTCGGGGGCGACGCCGTAGCGGATGAGGCCGAAGGGGGCCGGCATCCGCTCGAAGAGATCGATGGACACGCCCGGTTCGGCGGCGACCTCGGACTTCAGCAGCGCATCGGCGGCGTAGATTCCGGCGGGGCCGGCGCCGACGATCGCGACCCGGAGGGGGCGGGGCATGACGGGATTCCCTTCGCAAGCGAGGTGGCGGCGGAGCCGCCGACACTTAGGTCACCCTAAATAACAACACGCGCAAAGTGGTACCCGGGCCCGGTCTATGGACTCATAAGGCGAACTTATGGGGTCTATAGGGGGTCCTATAGGGGGTGGGGGTCAGAGGCCGCTCATGCCGAGGAACCCGAGGACCGCGACCGTGAGCACCCCGGCCGCGGCGAGCAGGCCGATGCCGATCCCCGACGCCACCAGGCCGATGTCCAGCCACCGCCGGCCCCGCGACCGGAGGACGACCACACGCCCCGGGTCCTGCGGATCGTAGGCGACATCGATGGTCCAGGTGCCGGCGAACTTCCGCACGGTGCGGTGCAGCCCGACGGGGTCGACGTAGACGTACATGCCCGGCTCGCCCGGGACCTGCTCGGCGGCGACCGTGACACCGCGCTTGCGCAGATGCCACTCCTCGTACGAGGGGTAGCCGGCCCCCGAGCCGATCACCAGGAAGAACAGCGCGAAAGCACCGCCCGGAATCATCGCGACGCCGGCGACCGCGTGGCCGGTGGCGATCAGGAGCACGCACAGGGCGACGATCACGAGGGCGCCGTAGAGCGCCGCCCGCTTGAGCCGGCGGAAGAGCTTCGTCACGTGCAGGTCGGTCAGGCGGTTGCCCGAGAGGTACCGGGTGCCGTCCACCGCCTCCTTCTCCTCCGGCAGGGCCGCGTTCACGGCTTCGGCGAACGCCGTCGCGGCGGCCTCGTCCACGTCCTCGTACCGGTGGACCGCCGGTACGGCCCCGGCGGCGGCGGTCAGCTCGATGGCGACGGCCCGCCCCTCGGCGCGGACACGCCCGATGGCCTTCAGGGGGATGTGCATCTCCTCCTGGGGGCGACGCAGGAGCAGGGCATCGCCCTCGGCGCGCAGGCCGGTGCCCTGGGGGCCTCTGATGGCGGGTATGGACGGCGTGATCGACATGGCGCGATCGTAGGGGCGCGCTGACGGTCCGTGAAGTCGCTCAGTCGCAGGCGGTGATACCGGTGACGAAGGCGGACCAGGCGGCGGCCGGGACGAGGAGGGCGGGGCCGGTGGGGTTCTTGCTGTCGCGGACGGGGACGACGCCGGGGACGTCGTCGAGGACCTCGACACAGTTGCCGCCGTCGCCGTCGCTGTAGGAGCTCTTGCGCCAGCGGGCGTTGCTCAGGTCGTACGCGCGCATCGTCTGTAGTCCTCCGCCGCCGATTCGACCAGGGCCAGGGACGCCTCCGGCGACAGAGCGGCGGCCCTGAGCAGATCGTAGGTGCCCTGCGCGCGCTTCACCACCGCCGGATCGTCCAGCAGATTTCCCGAATACACCGCCTCTGTATAGGCGGTTGGGGGAGCGTCCGCGAACTCCATGAGCTTGAGCGGCTTGCCCATCTGAGGGTAGGCGCCCGCTGCGTACGGCAGCACTTGGATCAGGACCACGCGCGCGCGTGCCTGGGCCACGAGGTGGTCCAGTTGCTCGGCCATGACCGCCGGTCCACCCACCGGGATGCGCAAGGCCGTTTCGTGCAGGATCACCCAGTACATGGGCCTTGTGGCGTCCTTGAGAATCGCGGAGCGCCTTATCCGGCCCTTGACCGTGTCTGCGACGTACTCGTCGGTGGCGAGCGGGTTGCTTGCGTGGATGACGGCCTCTGCGTACGCCGGTGTCTGGAGGAGACCTGGGATGGCGGTGGACTCGAACTCGCAGATCTTTGTGGCGATGTCCTCCAGGTCGGCAGTGGCCTGAAAATAGGAAGCGTACGGCGACTTGTCGATGAGTTTGCGCCACGTTCGTTCGAAAATACCGCCGGTTTGTAGCACCTCGTCGAGCCGCTCGGCCACGTCCAGCTGGGGCTTTCGAATTCCCTGCTCGAATAGTCCGATGTATCCGCCAGAAACGAACACCCGTCTGCCCAGCTCGCTCTGCGAGAGCCCCGCAGCTTCCCGGCGCTCCTTGAGGAGCTCCCCGAAGAACTCCCAAGCCTCGTCCTGCTTGCCCTTGGCCATGGATTAACTCCCCAACCCTACGCCGCAGTTGTACGACCTGCGCATCTGCCGATTCTACGGATCCGGGCCCACCCTGGTGAGGCGAAGCGGGAAATGGATTCAGAAAGGCATACGTTGGTGAAGGAAGACATCATGAAGACGACCACGGGGGCCATCGAAGCCACGCAAGAGGCAGTGACGGAATTGCGCGAGGCGCTCGCGAGGGCGGGAATCACTCTTCCCTCGCTCGGGCTCGACGTCGTCACCCTCGCCGCCGACCCCCCGAGGCCGCTCGTCGAATTGGGATGCTGCACGGCGGAAACGGCGCGGCTCATCGCCGCCGCCCTACTGCCGGGGGAGGAGAACAGGACATGACACTGCCCATCGGGTCGTACGTCGTGGAGATCCGCACCGGACGGGTCGGAAGAGTCATGGGGCACGAAGGGCCCTACGTCCAGATCCGCCCGCTCGGCGGCGGGCGCGAGTGGGACGTGGAGCCCGAGGGCGTGCGCGAGGCGACCTCGTCCGAGCGGCTGAGCGCCGCCACGGCCCACGTGAACGCGCGGAGCCGTGGCGAGGTGCCCTGAGAGCGCCCGACGCGGAACGCGGAACGCCCGGCCGGGAGGGGACCTCCGGCCGGGCGTTCCTCGTGCGGGGGCTACGACAGGGTGCTGAGCGGGATGTCGAGGTACGACTCGCTGCCCTGCGGGGAGGTGAGGTCGATGCTGGACGGCGCGCGGTTGGCGCCGGCGTAGAACTGGTCGTGGGTGTCGATGATCAGCTGGAGCTGGTGGCCCTTGCGCAGGACGTAGTGGGCCGGCTGGAGGGGGAAGGTCACCGTCGTGGCCTGGCCGGGCTCCTCGTTGGTGACCGTGCAGGGCGCGTTCGTGATGATGTTGGCCGTGCCGGTGGCCGGGTCGCAGTCCATCAGGTAGGCCACGATCGTGGCGTCCGGCGCCTGCGGCGTCAGGGTCACCCGCAGCTCCAGCTCGCCCTGGACGCGCATGGCCTGCGGCAGCGGCGCGGTGGTCCAGATCGCGGCGAGGCCGCGGTCGATGTCCGCGGTCTTGTAGACGTGGGGGAGGCCCGCCCGCTCGGCGAGGCCGGTCTGGATCAGCTTCGGGGCGACGACGGCTTCGGTGTCGTGGACGGCGACCTTGACGGAGCGGGTCCAGCCCTGGTGAGGCGTGCCCTCGGCCATCCGCCCGTCGCGCTCACCGGCGGCGGCGTCCGCGAGGTGGAACCGCTTCTTGGGCAGGGCGTAGCTCTGCCAGTCTTCGTGGCGGAGGTCGGACAGGAGGTTGTGCATGTACTCCGAGCGGACCCCGAACTGCGGCTGGGCTCCGTCGCCGGCGGTGCCGCCGAGGTGGTGGTCCATCCACCGGTAGGCCATCTCCGTGGGCTTGGACACGAGCCCCAGGAGGCCGGGGAGCTCGCTGTTGCCGTGGTCGCCGATCTGGACGAGCAGCGACTTGGGCCCGGTGAGGTCGTTGAACGTGTCGATGACGGCCGGCACGGAGAAGATCGTCTCGTGCCAGGCGGTGGTCATCAGGATCGGGACCTGGCGGTCGTTGTACGCCTGGAGGTGGTTCTTAGGCGACCGGTCCCCGGCGAACTTCCTGACCTCGTCGTCGATGATGTTGCCGCGGATCTTCTGGATGATGCCCTTGAACTCCGCCGAGCACCGTTCTTCCTTGAACAGCTTCACCAGCGCCTCGAAGGCCGCCAGGTGCCGGGTGCCGTTCTCGTACAGCGAGGCGAAGAGGTCGGTCCAGGCGCTGGTGCCGACCACGGCCTTGATCCGCAGGTCGTTCGCGGCGGCCAGCAGGCTCGTACCGGCGCCGTAGGAGGCGCCGAAGCAGCCGATCCGCTCCGGGTCGATGCCCTCGATCTGGATCAGCGAGTTGACGATCTCGGTGGCGTCGGCCACGTCCTGGGGTCCGGCGACGTGGATCTCGCCCGTGGACTTGGCCAGGCCGCGCTGGCTGTAGGCCAGGACGGCGTAGCCGCCGAGGGCCCAGCGCGGGATCATGGGGAGGTAGGCCCGGTGGCCGAGGTCGTTCAGCGGGGCGGGCATCAGGATCGCGGGACAGGTCTGTCCGGGCGCGAGGTTGCGCGGCAGGCTCAGCGACGCGTCGATCATCGTCCCGTCCGCCATGGCGATCGAGAGCTGCCGGTACTCGGCGATCTCCGCGTGCACCTCGTAGGTGTCGGCCAGGCCCCACTGATCGAGCCGGCCGATGCGACGCGGCGACGGGTCGAGTAACGCCTGCTCGATCGCGTCCAGCTTGGCGGCGTCGTCGGCGCTGAGTGCGAACGGGTTCTCCGAGTAGTCGTCAACGGACATGGCTGTTGCCGCCTTCCATGGCAGGGGTGGTGTCGAAGTGACAGCGCCAGGATCTCCGTGCGGTGATCCCCGCAGGGGAGAGAACGGCCCCGACCGCTCGTTCGAGTGACCGGTGCGCTTCAAACCCTGGAAGGTCTCGTACCGGTAATCGGTCCGGAGGGTTTCTCCCGTACGGGAGAATGGGCCGCATGAGTCTGTTCCGCGACGACGGCATCGTGCTGCGCACCCAGAAGCTGGGTGAAGCGGACCGCATCATCACGATCCTCACGCGCGGTCACGGGCGCGTACGCGCCGTCGCGCGCGGGGTGCGGCGGACGAAGTCGAAGTTCGGGGCGCGGCTCGAACCGTTCTCGCACGTGGACGTGCAGTTCTTCGCCCGGGGGAGTGAGCTGGTCGGACGCGGGCTGCCGCTCTGCACGCAGAGCGAGACGATCGCCGCGTACGGCGGCGGGATCGTCACCGACTACGCCCGGTACACCGCCGGCACGGCCATGCTGGAGACGGCGGAACGGTTCACCGACCACGAGGGCGAACCCGCCGTGCAGCAGTACCTGCTGCTGGTCGGGGGCCTGCGGACGCTCGCCAGGGGCGAGCACGCACCCCACCTCATCCTCGACGCCTTCCTCCTCCGCTCGCTCGCCGTGAACGGCTACGCGCCCAGCTTCGACGACTGCGCGAAATGCGGACTCCCCGGGCCGAACCGGTTCTTTTCGGTCGGAGCGGGCGGGGTCATATGCGGCGACTGCCGGGTGCCCGGAAGCGTCGTACCCTCTGCGGAGGCCATCGGCCTGCTCAGCGCGCTGCTCACCGGCGACTGGGCGACGGCGGACGCGTGCGAGCCGCGTCACGTCAGAGAGGGCAGCGGACTCGTGTCCGCCTATCTGCACTGGCACCTGGAGCGCGGCCTGCGCTCCCTGCGGTATGTAGAAAAGAGCTAGGAGAGACCACCCATGGCCATCGCACGACTGCTCGGTCGCCAGCGCCGGGAGTACACGACCCCCGAGCCGCACCCCTCCGGTGCCCGCCCGCCGAAGCTCCAGTCCGAGCTCGTCCCGGAGCACGTCGCGATCGTCATGGACGGCAACGGCCGCTGGGCCAAGGAGCGCGGCCTGCCCCGCACCGAGGGCCACAAGGTGGGCGCCGAGCAGGTGCTCGACGTGCTCCAGGGTGCGATCGAGATGGGCGTCGGATCGATCTCGCTCTACGCCTTCTCCACCGAGAACTGGAAGCGCTCGCCCGAGGAGGTGCGCTTCCTCATGAACTTCAACCGCGACTTCATCCGCAAGACCCGCGACCAGCTCGACGAGCTCGGCATCAGGGTGCGCTGGGTCGGCCGGATGCCCAAGCTGTGGAAGTCGGTGGCCAAGGAGCTCCAGGTCGCGCAGGAGCAGACCAAGGACAACACCAAGCTCACGCTCTACTTCTGCATGAACTACGGCGGTCGCGCGGAGCTCACGGACGCGGCGCAGGCGATGGCGGAGGACGTGAAGGCCGGCAAGCTCGACCCGGCGAAGATCACCGAGAAGACCATCCAGAAGTACCTGTACTACCCGGACATGCCGGACGTGGACCTCTTCCTGCGGCCCAGCGGCGAGCAGCGCACCTCCAACTACCTGATCTGGCAGAGCGCGTACGCCGAGATGGTCTTCCAGGACGTGCTGTGGCCGGACTTCGACCGCCGAGACCTGTGGCGCGCCTGCGTCGAGTACGCGTCCCGCGACCGCCGCTTCGGCGGCGTCGACCCGGCGGACCTGGCCGTCCTCGAAAAGGCCTGAGCGGGAGCGGGGGGACGTGATGGAGGTCGTGTACACGCCGACGCGCGAGGACCTCGTCGACGCGGTGCGGGTGCAGCTGCGGTACGGCCTGTTCCGGTGGCTGCGGTGGGTGCTGCCGGCCGCGGCCGTGCTGGCGTTCCTGACCGTCGGCCTGATGATGACCGGCCCCGGCGGGGCGGAGACGGGGCCGCTGGCGCTGATGGTGTCGCTCGGCCTCGTCGCAGCCGTCCTCGTGCCCGCGATGCCGCGGCTCGTCGCCCGGCTGATGTTCCCGATGATCGAGCGGCAGGGGGAGCACCGGGCGAGCGTCGACGAGACGGGGGTCCGCTGGGTGACCGGCCAGAGCGAGGTCGTGGGCCGCTGGCAGCTGATGGCCCGGTACGCCGAGACGCCGACCCAGTTCGTCCTGCTCTCCGCAGACAAGAGCGGCGCGGGCGTGGGCGCGCTGCCCAAGCGGGCCTTCGCCGACCCCGCCGACGTGGACCGGCTCCGTACGGTCCTGGACCGGAACGCCGCCCGCATGTGACGTACGAAGAAGGGCCCGCACCGAAGCGATTCGGTGCGGGCCCTTCTTCGTACGTCAGCTCACTTCGCGGCGCACTCCGCGCACGTGCCGAAGATCTCGACCGTGTGCGCCACGTTCACGAAGCCGTGCTCCGAGGCGATCGTCTCGGCCCACTGCTCCACCATCGGGCCCTCCACCTCCACGGCCTTGCCGCAGACACGGCAGACCAGATGGTGGTGGTGATCGCCGGTCGAGCAGCGGCGGTAGACCGTCTCGCCGTCGCTCGTGCGCAGCGCGTCGACCTCGCCGGCGTCCGCGAGGGACTGGAGCGTCCGGTAGACGGTGGTGAGGCCGACCGAGTCGCCGCGGTGCTTGAGCATGTCGTGCAGCTCCTGGGCGCTGCGGAACTCGTCCACCTCGTTCAGCGCCGCCGACACGGCGGCCCGCTGCTTGGTCGAGCGGCCTCGTACGGGGGGTCCTGCCGTCACCACGAGGGCCTCCTTGAATGCTTGTCTGCCCCCGCCATTCTGCCAGCCCCCCGTGTGCCCGCGGCCAGCCCGCGTGGCCCCGGTCAGACCTGCACGTCGTCGCTCGTCCGCGGCCGCGGCGGAAGCGGTGCGTCGCAGCTCTCCGCGCCCGCCTCGGCGGCCCGGGCCCGCCGCTTGGCGAGCGGGGTGGCCAGGAGCGTCAGGAGGACGAAGACACCGATCGCGTACAGGACGATCGTCGCGCCCGGCGGGACGTCCTGGTAGTACGAGGTGGCCGTGCCCGCCAGGGTGACCGTGATGCCGGTCGCCACGGCGAGGACGAAGGTCGTGCGGAAGGACTTCGACAGCTGCTGGGCCGCCGCCACCGGCACCACCATGAGCGCGCTGACGAGCAGCAGGCCCACGACCCGCATCGCGACCGTGACCGTCACCGCGGCCGTGACCGCGATGAGCAGGTTCAGGGCGCGCACCGGCAGGCCGGTGACCCGGGCGAACTCCTCGTCCTGGCTGACGGCGAAGAGCTGGCGGCGCAGGCCGACCGTGACCAGGACCACGAAGGCCGCGAGGATCGCGATCGCGGTGATGTCCTCGGACGAGACCGTGGAGAGCGAGCCGAAGAGGTACGAGCTGAGGTTGGCGTTGGAGCCGGTCGGCGAGAGGTTGATCAGCAGGACGCCGCCGGCCATGCCGCCGTAGAAGAGCAGCGCGAGCGCGAGGTCGCCGCGGGTCTTCCCGTACGCCCGGATCAGCTCCATGGCGACCGAGCCGACGACGGCGACCAGGGTCGCCATCCAGACCGGGCTGGAGTTCAGCAGGAAGCCGAGACCGACGCCGGTCATGGCGACGTGGCCGATGCCGTCGCCCATCAGCGCCTGGCGGCGCTGGACGAGGTAGATGCCGACGGCGGGCGCGGTGATGCCGACGAGCACGGCCGCGAGGAGCGCGCGCTGCATGAAGGCGAGATCGAGCATTTCCATGATCAGGTCAGCTTCCTAGAGTCGGCTGTCTCAGGTCAGCAGACCCGTACGGAGCGGCTCACCGGCCGCGTGCGGATGGACGTGGTCGTGGCCGGGGAGCGCGTGCTGCCCGACGGCCTCGGGCGGCGGGCCGTCGTGGACGACACAGCCGTCGCGCAGGACGACCGCCCGGTCGATCAGCGGCTCCAGCGGGCCCAGCTCGTGCAGGACGAGGAGGACGGAGGTGCCGCCCGCGACCTGCTCGCGCAGCGTCGACGCCAGGATCTCCTGGCTCGCGAGGTCCACGCCGGCCATCGGCTCGTCCATGATCAGCAGCTCGGGCTCGGAGGCGAGCGCACGGGCGATCAGGACGCGCTGGTGCTGGCCGCCGGAGAGCGCGGAGACGGAGTCCTTGGCGCGGTCGGAGAGACCGACGAGGTCGATGGCCGCTTCGACGGCGGCCTTGTCGGCCTTCGTCAGCCAGCCGAACCGGCGGCGGGAGAGCCGGCCGGAGGCGACGACCTCGCGGATCGTGGCGGGGACACCGCTCGCCGCGGTGGTGCGCTGCGGTACGTAGCCGACGCGGGCCCAGTCGCGGAACCGCTTCTGCTCCGTGCCGAACAGCTCGATCCGGCCGCCGGTCAGCGGCACCTGGCCGATGACGGAGCGGACGGCGGTGGACTTGCCGGAGCCGTTGGCGCCGAGCAGGGCGACGACCTCACCGCGGTGGACGGTGAGGTCGACGCCCCGGAGGACGGGCCGGGCACCGAGGGTCGCCGTGGCTCCGCGGACGGAAATGACGGATTCCCGGGCTGTCATGGCGCGTACCTCCTGCTGAGCTGTGGTCACTTGGCGCCGAGGGCCTTCTTCAGCGCGGCGAGGTTGGACTGCATGACCTCGATGTAGTCATCGCCCTGGGACTTGTCCGTGATTCCCTCCAGCGGGTCGAGCACGTCGGTCGTGAGACCGGTGTCGCCCGCGAGGGTCTTCGCGGTCTTGTCGCTCGCGAGGGTCTCGAAGAAGACGGTGGAGACCTTGTCCTTCTTCGCGATGTCCTGGAGTTCCTTGATGCGGGCGGGGCTCGGCTCGGACTCGGGGTCGATGCCGGTGATGCCCTCCTGCTCCAGGCCGTACCGCTCGGCGAGGTAGCCGAAGGCGGAGTGGGTGGTGATGAAGGTCTTCGTGGTGGTGTTCTTCAGGCCCGTCTCGAAGGCGCTGTCCAGATCGCCGAGCTTCTTCACCAGGGCGTCGGTGTTCTTCGCGTAGTCCGCGGCGTGGGCCGGGTCGGCCTTCTCCAGGGCGGCGCCGACGCCCTTGGCGACCTCGGCGTACTTCACCGGGTCGAGCCAGATGTGCGGGTCGGTGCCGGCCTCGGTGGCGTGGTCGTGGCCTTCGTGGCCCGCTTCCTCGGCGCCGTGCTCCTCGCCGTGTGCGGCGTGCTCCTCGGCGGACTCGCCCTCGTGGTGCTCGTGGCCGACCTCGTCGCCGTGCGCCTCGAGCTTCGTGAGGGTGGCGGCGTCGACGGTGTTCTTGACGCCGGCCTGGGCTATGGCGTCGTCGACGGCGGGCTGGATGCCCTTGAGGTAGAGGATGACGTCGGCCTCGCCGAGCTCGCCGATCTGCCGCGGCTTGAGCTCCAGGTCGTGGGGTTCGACGCCGGGCTTGGTGAGCGTGTTCACGGCGACGTGACCGCCGCCTATCTGCTCGGCCAGGTACTGCATGGGGTAGAACGACGCGACCACGTCCAGCTTGCCGCTGCTCCCCTTGTCGGCGGCGTCGGACGTTCCGGCGCAGGCGGACAGGGAGACGAGCCCGAGCGCGACGGCTCCGGTGACGGCGGTGGCGGGTATCAGTCGACGTACGTTCATGACACTCATTTTCAACAAAACTGGAAACGATTGTCAATTGTCGTATGTGTGGTCCGGCCCACGCCGCCCTCTCCGGTCCCTCCCCGTGCCTCTCCCCGGTCCCTCCCAGGCCCCTTCACGGTCCCTCCCCGGCCCCTCCCAGGGCTCCTGGCACCGAACCGATTTGATGCGGGGGGTACGGGCGCCGGTAACCTGTGGCATTCGCACTTCGTCGTCGTAATGAAGAGAGCACCGTGGCCGCCGACAAGATCGACACCATCGTCAGCCTGAGCAAGCGCCGTGGCTTCGTCTACCCGTGCAGCGAGATCTACGGTGGCCAGCGCGCCGCCTGGGACTACGGACCGCTGGGTGTCGAGCTGAAGGAGAACCTTAAGCGTCAGTGGTGGCGTTACATGGTCACCGCGCGCGAGGACGTCGTCGGTATCGACTCGTCGGTCATCCTGGCCACCGAGGTCTGGGAGGCGTCGGGTCACGTCGCCACCTTCACCGACCCGCTGACCGAGTGCACCTCCTGCCACAAGCGCTACCGCGCCGACCACCTGGAGGAGGCGTTCGAGGAGAAGCACGGTCGTCTCCCCGAGAGCCTCACCGACCTCAACTGCCCCAACTGCGGCAACAAGGGCACCTTCACGGAGCCCAAGCAGTTCTCCGGCCTGCTCGCCACGCACCTCGGCCCGACCCAGGACACCGGCTCCGTCGCGTACCTGCGTCCCGAGACCGCCCAGGGCATCTTCACCAACTTCGCCCAGGTGCAGACCACCTCGCGCAAGAAGCCGCCGTTCGGCATCGCGCAGATGGGCAAGTCCTTCCGGAACGAGATCACTCCGGGCAACTTCATCTTCCGCACGCGCGAGTTCGAGCAGATGGAGATGGAGTTCTTCGTCAAGCCGGGCGAGGACGAGCAGTGGCAGGAATACTGGATGGAGCAGCGCTGGAACTGGTACACGGGCCTGGGTCTCCGTGAGGAGAACATGCGCTGGTTCGAGCACCCGAAGGAGAAGCTCTCCCACTACTCGAAGCGCACCGCCGACATCGAGTACCGCTTCTCGTTCGGCGGCAGCGAGTGGGGCGAGCTCGAGGGCGTCGCCAACCGCACCGACTACGACCTGAACGCGCACTCCAAGGCCTCCGGCGCCAACCTCACCTTCCTGGAGCAGGAGTCCGGCGAGCGCTACACGCCGTACGTCATCGAGCCTGCCGCCGGTGTCGGCCGCGCGATGCTGGCCTTCCTCCTCGACGCGTACATCGAGGACGAGGCCCCGAACGCCAAGGGCGTCATGGAGAAGCGCACGGTCCTGCGCCTCGACCACCGCCTGGCCCCGATCAAGGTCGCGGTCCTGCCGCTCTCGCGCAACCCGCAGCTCTCGCCGAAGGCCAAGGGCCTCGCGGCCGACCTGCGCCAGAACTGGAACATCGAGTTCGACGACGCCGGCGCCATCGGCCGCCGCTACCGTCGCCAGGACGAGATCGGCACCCCGTTCTGCGTGACCGTCGACTTCGACACCCTCGACGACAACGCGGTGACGGTGCGCGAGCGCGACACCATGAAGCAGGAGCGCGTCTCGCTCGACCAGATCCAGAGCTACCTGGGCAGCCGCCTGCTCGGCTGCTGAACTGCCTGATCGCGTACGGCGAAGCCCCCGGTTCCGGATGTCGGAACCGGGGGCTTTCCCGTACGTGCGGTCAGGCGGCCGCAGCGGCCGCCGCCTCGGCCTCGGCCTCCGCCTGGCGCCGGGCGCCCTCGGCCGCACGGCGCTTGCCGAACCAGGCCGTCCACACGCCCAGGGCGCCGAGGACTCCGTAGATCATGAGCGGGCTGAGCGTGACCATGGTCTTCGTCGGCAGTGCGTACGCGAGGGCGATCCGGACCAGCGCCTCGACGACGTACGCCACGCCCCACACCAGCGTCATCGTGCGCATGGTGGAGCGAAAACCCTCGTACTGCCACATGCCGTTCCACCAGGCCGTGCTCGCCGGGGTGCCGTCGGTCGCGAACTTCCGGCCGAAGTAGAACATCAGCGGGCGCGGGGCCAGGAGCGTGACCAGGCAGAGCAGGCCGAACAGGCCCGTCACACCCGAGTCCTTGATCAGCAGCGCGCGGGCGGTGTGCGCGCCGATCAGCGAGACGAGTGCCGTGATCGCCAGGAAGACCAGGGTGACGACGGCGAACTCGTCGAGCTTGCGCCGCCAGGCGACCATGATCGCGCTGTCCAGGACCGGCCAGACGCTCCCGGCGAGCAGGGCGGAGAACTCGGACCAGCCGTGGTTCTCGGTCAGGGTGTTGTACGTGAGGATCGGCGCGACCACGTTGAGGCCGATGGTGAGGACCCAGCCGATCGCGGAGGCGGCGCCCGAGCGGGCCGGCGGTGTGGGTGCGGACATGGTTCCCCCTGGAAGCCTCTGCGGTCGAAGTGCGGGAGAACGCTAGTGAGGCACCGGACACGAAAGGGGAAACTCCGAGCCAAGTGATCTTCAAAAGGTCCTGCTTGTCAGGCCCGCAGGGCCCGCTGCACCAGGGAGACGACCGCCGTGAAGGCGACCTCGATGTCCGGGGCCGACCAGTCGGCGGCGTGGGCCGGGTTGTGGAAGCGGTCCGTGGCGTCGAAGACCGCGCGGGCCGTCGCCGTGGCGTCCCGCTCCGGGGCGGCGAACAGGCCCTCGTCGCGGCCGTCCGCCAGGATCCGGGCGATCTGCTCGACGAGATGGTCCTCGTGGCGGTCGACCACCGCGCTGTTCTCGCCGATCAGGACCTGGAAGGTGGCCATCAGCTCCGGGTCGCCGCCCGCCTTGCGGCGCTTCAGGGCGAAGAGAGCCGTGAGCCAGCCGGTGAGCCGCTCGTCCGCGGGCTCCCGGCCCTCGGCGTACGGCCGCAGCGCGACGATCGTCCGCTCCAGCCACCGCTCGGTGACCGCCTCGCGGAGGGCCGCCTTCGTACGGAAGTGGCGGTAGACGCTGCCGTGGCTGACGCCGAGCACCCGGGCCACGTCGACGACGGTCGCCTTCGCGGGGCCGTAGCGCCGGAGCACCTCCTCGGTGGCTTCGAGGATGCGCTCGGCGGTCAGGGTCTCGGTGGCGGCCATGGAATGACAGTACCCGTCAGTCGTCGGGACCCCGGGGGCACCGGTCAGTGCTCGCTGTCCAGGTGGGCCATCTGTGCGGCCGGGTAGCGCTCGCCGGCCGCGGCGCCCGCCGGGACGGCCTCCTCGATGGCCGCGAGGTCGGCGGCGTCGAGTGTGACGTCCAGGGCGCCGAGCGCCTCCGCGAGCCGGTCCCGGCGCCGGGCGCCGACCAGCGGGACGATGTCCGCGCCCTGGGCCAGGACCCAGGCGATCGCCGTCTGGGCGACCGTGACGCCCTTCGTCTCGGCGAGGGCCCTCAGCCGGTCCACCAGGTCCAGGTTCCGGCCGAGGTTCTCGCCCTGGAAGCGCGGGCTCATGCCCCGGAAGTCGCCCGGCGCCAGCTCCCGGTCCCGGGTGAAGTGGCCGCTGATCAGGCCGCGCGACAGCACTCCGTACGCCGTGATCCCGATGCCCAGCTCGCGCGCGGTCGGGAGGATCTTCTCCTCGATGGAGCGGGAGATCAGCGAGTACTCGATCTGGAGGTCCGCGATCGGGGCCACCGCCGCCGCCCTGCGCAGGGTGTCCGCGCCGACCTCGGAGAGGCCGATGTGCCGGACGTGCCCCGCCTCGACCAGCTCGGCGATGGCGCCGACGGTCTCCTCGATCGGGACGTCGGGGTCGACGCGGGCGATCCGGTAGATGTCGATGTGGTCCGTGCCGAGGCGCTGGAGCGAGTACGCCGCGAAGTTCTTCACCGCGGCCGGACGGCCGTCGTATCCGGTGAAGCCGCCCTCGACCGTGCGCAGGGCGCCGAACTTCACGCTGGTCAGGGCCTGCTCGCGGGCGGCGGCGGGGGCGCTGCGGAGGGCTTCGGCGATCAGGAGTTCGTTGTGCCCCATCCCGTAGAAGTCGCCCGTGTCGAGCAGCGTCACCCCGGCGTCCAGGGCGGCGTGGATCGTGGCGATCGACTCGGCGCGGTCGCTCTCCCCGTACAGCGCGGACATGCCCATGCAGCCGAGGCCGAGGGCGGAGACCGCGGGGCCGGTGGTGCCGAGCGGGCGGGTGGGGACGGGGCGGTGGGTGGTGGTGGTCATGGCGGTCTCCTGGGAGGGGTGTGGAGGGAGTCCCGGTGGGGAGGTGTGACAGGACAACCATGACATGACCGATGACAGATTTCAATATCTGTCATTCGTTGAGGGGTGGAGAGGGGGCGGACAGGGGGAGGGCAGGGAGGGCGTGGGGGCAAAAACGGGTGCCGACGCCGTGGTGCCGAGGTAGCGTCGGCGGCATGTCTCTGTTCTTCCAGATCTACGAGTGAGCGCGCCGCACAGGCCGACCGACCACCGCACACCTCACTGATTGGGAGAACCCCCATGGGCAAGAGCCGAAACGACCTCCTCGGCGTCGGCGGACAGCGGAAGAAGCTGTCCCGCGCCGACCAGCACGGCACCGGACGGAGCCGCGGCACCGTCCGCCGCACCGCCGACGAGCAGAAGCAGGAGCTCCTGAGGAAGATGCGCGAGCGCGCGCAGGGAGCCCAGAGCGCCGAGACCGGCCAGGAGTAGCGGTCACCGAGTGACGAGGGGCCCGGGGTGGTGAACACCCCGGGCCCTTTCCTCATCCCACCCGCTTCGGCAGCCGCAGCGCGAGCACCGCGGTCAGGAGCGCCGTCGCGAGCTGGAGGAGGAGCGTCACCGTCAGGGCCGTCCCCGAGTCCGGGCCGGAGGCGGACAGGCTCAGGAAGAGCGTGCCGAGGGTGGCGACGCCCAGGGTCAGCGCCGCCTGCTGGGTCGTCACCAGGACACCGCTGCCCACGCCCGCCTGCTCCTGCGGCACCTCCGAGAGCACCACCCGGAAGAGCACCGGAAGCTGGAGGCCCTGCCCGAGTCCCGCGAGCGCCATGCCGGGAAGCAGGCTTCCCACCGACAGGTCCGGCCAGGAGCGCCAGGCCGTCAGGGCGAGCAGCCCCAAGCCGAGGGCCTGGAGCAGGGCGCCCGCCGGAACCACCCGGGTGCCCCAGCGCCGTACGAACCGGGGGCCCGCCAGCGAGGCCCCGAAGAAGGCCACCGCCATCGGGACGAGCGCGAGACCCGAGGCCACCGCCCCCAGGCCCAGGCCCTGCTGGAGCGCCACCGCGATCACGAACATGAAGCCGCCGAAGCCCCCCGACAGCGGCAGGACCAGGAGCAGCCCGCGCCGCAGCGGGACCAGGTCGAGCAGGCTCGGCGGGACCAGCGGGGTGTCGCCCCGGGCCTCCGCCCGCCGCTCCACCCGCCAGAAGGCGGCCGCCGCGCACGGGAACACGGCGAGCGAGACCCAGGTCCACACCGGCCACCCGGCCGTCCGGCCCTCCGTCAGCGGGGCGAGCAGGCTGAGCAGCGCGACCGCGAGGAGCAGGGTGCCGCGGACGTCGACCGGGGCCGGGCGGTCCGAACGGGTCTCCGGCACGGTCCGCAGGGCGAGCAGCAGGCCCGCGACCGCCACCGGCACGTTCACCAGGAAGACCGACCGCCAGCCCGAGCCCGCGAGGTCGGCGGCGACGAGGACGCCGCCCAGGATCTGACCGGTCACCATCGACAGGCCGGCGGTCGCCCCGTAGAGGCTCAGCGCCTTCGCCCGGCGCGGTCCCTCCGTCGAGGCGTGGATGGTCGCGAGGACCTGCGGCAGCATCAGCGCCGCCGCGGCGCCCTGGGCCACCCGGGCCCCGACGAGCGTCCACGCGTCCGGCGCGAGCCCGCAGGCCAGCGAGGTCAGGCCGAAGGCGGTCATGCCGAGGAGGAAGAGGCGGCGGCGTCCGAAGAGGTCGCCGAGGCGTCCGCCGAGGACGAGGAGGACGGCGTACGACAGGCCGTACCCGGCCACGACCAGTTCGAGGAGCGAAGGACCGGCTGCCAGGTCCCGGCCGATGGACGGCAGGGCGACGTTGACGATGAAGAAGTCGATCAGCGGCAGCGCGGCGCCGAGGAGGACGGTGAACAGGCCCAGCGGGCCGAGCGCAGCGGGGCCGTGGCCGACGGCCGGCGCAGCGGCTCTGGCAGAGGTGGAGGTCGTAGTCACACGGTCGACGATCCGCCCGCGCTCAGCCTGGTACCAGAGTCTTCTTATCCTGGTACAACCGCTACCTGGCAACCGGCCGGCCGACCCGGCACCCTGGAGGCGTGACGATCATGACGATGCCCGTCGTGGAGGCCGCGGCTTCGCCCGGGGCCCGGCGGCACGAGCTCGCCGCCTTCCTGCGCAGCCGCCGCGAGCGCATCACCCCCGAACAGGTCGGCCTCCCGAGAGGCCGCCGCCGCCGGACCCCCGGCCTGCGCCGCGAGGAGGTCGCGCACCTCTCCGCCGTCGGCGTCACCTGGTACACCTGGCTGGAGCAGGCCCGCGACATCCAGGTCTCCCCGCAGGTCCTCGACGCCCTCGCCGACGCGCTGCTCCTCGACCCGACCGAGCGGACCCACCTCTTCGCGCTCGCCGGGCAGTCCGATCCGCACCCCGGGACGACCTCCCCGGCCGTCACCCCCGCGCTGCGGAAGATGCTCGACCAGCTGGAACCGCTGCCCGCCGCCGTCCAGAACAGCAGGTTCGACTTCCTCGCGTACAACCGCACCTTCGGCCGGCTCTTCCGCGACCTGGACGCCCTGCCCCGCGAGGACCGCAACTCCCTCTGGCTGGCCTTCACCGACCGGGACTTCCGGGCCGCCGCCACCGATCTGCCGGACCTCCTCCCCATCCTCGCCGGGAAGCTCCGCGCCGCCATGGCCGAGCACCTGGCGGAGCCCGCCTGGAAGGCGCTCGTCCAGCGGCTCGAAGGGGCCTCGCCCGAGTTCCGGGAGATCTGGGCCCGGCACGACGTGGTCGCCCCGGGCGGGCGCACCAAGGTCATCCACAACGCCCTCGTCGGTGTGCTCCGCTTCGAGCACACCAACCTGTGGCTCGGCCCGACCTCCGGGCCGTGCCTCGTGACGTACGTCCCCGTGGACGAGGCGACCCGGGCGGGCGTCGAGCGGCTTCTCGCCCTGGTGACCGAGGGAGCGGGAGCCGCGCGCGTGTGAGCTCCGGCATGCGCGGATAGTACGGCTGACTCATGACCGCCACAGTGCGCGACAATGGCTGAATGACCGCGTTCACCCCCCTCGCCATCGGGCCGCACATCGTGCAGCCGCCGGTGGTGCTCGCCCCGATGGCCGGCATCACCAACGCCCCCTTCCGTACCCTCTGTCGTGAGTTCAGCGGCGGCAAGGGGCTGTTCGTGAGCGAGATGATCACGACGCGCGCCCTGGTCGAGCGCAACGAGAAGACGATGCAGCTCATCCGGTTCGACGAGACCGAGAAGCCGCGCTCGATCCAGCTGTACGGGGTGGACCCCGTGACGGTCGGCAAGGCCGTGCGGATGATCGTCGACGAGGACCTCGCCGACCACATCGACCTGAACTTCGGCTGCCCGGTCCCCAAGGTGACGCGGAAGGGCGGCGGCTCTGCCCTGCCCTACAAGCGGCCGCTGCTGCGCGCGATCCTGAACGAGGCCGTGGGCAACGCGGGCGACCTGCCGGTCACGATGAAGATGCGCAAGGGCATCGACGACGACCACATCACCTACCTCGACGCGGGCCGGATCGCGGTCGAGGAGGGTGTCACGGCGATCGCCCTGCACGGGCGGACGGCGGCCCAGCACTACGGCGGTACGGCGGACTGGGACGCCATCGCGCGCCTCAAGGAGCACGTGCCCGAGATCCCGGTGCTCGGCAACGGCGACATCTGGTCGGCCGACGACGCCCTGCGGATGATGCGGGAGACGGGCTGCGACGGCGTGGTCGTCGGGCGCGGCTGCCTGGGCCGTCCGTGGCTCTTCGGCGACCTCGTGGCGGGCTTCGAGGGCACCGGCGAGTACGCGCAGCCGGGTCTGCGCGTGGTCGCGGACGCGATGGTGCGGCACGCGCGGCTGCTCGGCGAGTGGCTCGGCGACGAGGCACGCGGTGTCATCGACTTCCGCAAGCACGTGGCCTGGTACCTGAAGGGCTTCGCGGTCGGTTCCGAGATGCGCAAGAAGCTCGCCATCACCTCCTCCCTGGACGAGCTCCGCGCTCAGTTGAGCGAGCTCGACCTGGACCAGCCGTGGCCCGTGGGTGCGGACGGTCCTCGGGGCCGTACGTCCGGAAACAACCGAGTCGTCCTGCCGGATGGCTGGTTGAAGGACCCTTACGACTGCTCGGGCGTGAGCGAGGACGCCGAGCTGGACACGTCCGGCGGGTGAGATCCGTGCGGGAATCGACCTTTCCTGAGGAGTGATCCTCGCCACCCCTGAGGGGGGTGGCGCTCACATGAGCAGGTTACGGACGGCTGCATCGCCTGAAGGGTGGCACCGGGTGCCACCCTTTTTGCGTTCAAGAAGTGAACGCAAGTGCTCGGATGGGCGCTCGTCTGAGCGCTAAACCTCTAGTTTGGGTCATCTGAGCTTCGGGGCCTGAAAGCGGAAGCTACCTCTCAGTTACTTTCGATGTGCTGGCGGACGGGTGGTTAAGACCATGTGACCGGCAGGCGTACCTCCACAGACGCCTTCGATCTGGGTATGTTCCTCGCCGTCAGGGCAGCCAACCGAGTCATCGAGGAGTCGGGACACGTGTCGGAAATTAATGATCAGAAGTTCGTCTACGACTTCACCGAGGGCAACAGGGACCTGAAGGACCTGCTCGGTGGCAAGGGCGCGAACCTCGCCGAGATGACCAACCTCGGCCTGCCGGTTCCCCCCGGCTTCACGATCACCACCGAGGCGTGCAAGGTCTACCTCGAGAGCGGTTCGGAGCCCGTCGCGCTGCGCGACGAGGTGAGTGCCCACCTCGACGCGCTCGAGCAGCAGATGGGCAAGAAGCTCGGCCAGGCCGACGACCCGCTGCTCGTCTCCGTCCGCTCCGGAGCCAAGTTCTCCATGCCGGGCATGATGGACACGGTCCTCAACATCGGCCTCTCGGACGAGTCCGTGGCCGGCCTCGCCCGCCAGGCGGACAACGAGCGCTTCGCGTGGGACTCGTACCGCCGCCTCATCCAGATGTTCGGCAAGACCGTCCTCGGCGTCGAGGGCGAGCTCTTCGAGGAGGCCCTCGACGAGGCCAAGGCCGCGAAGAAGGTCGCCAGCGACACCGACCTGGACGCCGCCGACCTCAAGAAGGTCGTCAAGCACTTCAAGAAGATCGTGAAGGCCCAGACCGGCCGCGACTTCCCCCAGGACGCGCGTGAGCAGATGGACCTCGCCATCGAGGCCGTCTTCAACTCCTGGAACACCGACCGCGCGAAGCTGTACCGCCGCCAGGAGCGCATCCCGGGCGACCTCGGCACCGCCGTCAACGTCTGCTCGATGGTCTTCGGCAACCTCGGCCCGGACTCCGGCACCGGCGTCGCCTTCACCCGCGACCCCGCCTCCGGCCACGCCGGCGTCTACGGCGACTACCTGCAGAACGCGCAGGGCGAGGACGTCGTCGCCGGTATCCGCAACACCGTGCCGCTGGCCGACCTCGAGTCGATCGACAAGAAGTCGTACGACCAGCTCATGCACATCATGGAGACGCTGGAGACCCACTACAAGGATCTCTGCGACATCGAGTTCACCATCGAGCGCGGCCAGCTCTGGATGCTCCAGACCCGCGTCGGCAAGCGCACCGCCGGTGCCGCCTTCCGCATCGCCACGCAGCTCGTGGACCAGGGCCTGATCGACGAGGCCGAGGCGCTCCAGCGCGTCACCGGCGCCCAGCTCGCGCAGCTCATGTTCCCGAAGTTCGACGAGAACGCGAAGGTCGAGCAGATCGGGCGCGGCATCGCCGCCTCCCCGGGCGCCGCCGTCGGCAAGGCCGTCTTCGACTCGTACACCGCGGTCAAGTGGTCCCGCTCCGGCGAGAAGGTCATCCTGATCCGCCGCGAGACCAACCCGGACGACCTGGACGGCATGATCGCCGCCGAGGGCATCCTCACCTCGCGCGGCGGCAAGACCTCGCACGCCGCCGTCGTCGCCCGCGGCATGGGCAAGACCTGTGTCTGCGGCGCCGAGGAGCTCGAGGTCGACACCAAGCGCCGCCGGATGACCACGGCCGACGGCCAGGTCGTCGAGGAGGGCGACGTCGTCTCCATCGACGGCTCCACCGGCAAGGTGTACCTCGGTGAGGTACCCGTCGTACCGTCCCCGGTCGTCGAGTACTTCGAGGGCCGCATGCACGCCGGCGCCGACGACGCCGACGAGCTCGTCGCCGCCGTCCACCGCGTCATGGCCTACGCGGACCGCGTCCGCCGGCTGCGCGTCCGCGCCAACGCCGACAACGCCGAGGACGCGCTGCGCGCCCGCCGCTTCGGCGCCCAGGGCATCGGCCTGTGCCGCACCGAGCACATGTTCCTCGGTGAGCGCCGCCAGTACGTCGAGCGGCTGATCCTGGCCGACACGGACGTCGAGCGCGAGGAGTCGCTGAAGGCGCTGCTCCCGCTGCAGAAGCAGGACTTCATCGAGCTCTTCGAGGCCATGGACGGGCTCCCCGTCACGGTCCGGCTGCTCGACCCGCCGCTGCACGAGTTCCTGCCCGACATCACCGAGCTGTCGGTGCGCGTCGCCCTCGCCGAGTCCCGCAAGGAGCCGCACGAGAACGACCTGCGCCTGCTCCAGGCCGTGCACCGGCTGCACGAGCAGAACCCGATGCTGGGTCTGCGCGGTGTCCGCCTCGGTCTGGTCATCCCCGGCCTGTTCACCATGCAGGTCCGGGCGATCGCGGAGGCCGCGGCCCACCGCATCGACGCCAAGGGCGACCCGCGCGTCGAGATCATGATCCCGCTCGTCGGCACCGTCCAGGAGCTGGAGATCGTCCGCGAGGAGGCCGAGCAGGTCATCGCCGAGGTCCGGGCGCAGACCGGCATCGAGCTGAAGCTCGCGCTCGGCACCATGATCGAGCTGCCGCGCGCCGCCGTGACCGCCGGCCAGATCGCCGAGGCCGCGGAGTTCTTCTCCTTCGGCACGAACGACCTGACGCAGACGGTCTGGGGCTTCTCCCGCGACGACGTGGAGGCCTCGTTCTTCACCGCGTACCTGGAGAAGGGCATCTTCGGCGTCAGCCCCTTCGAGACCATCGACAAGGACGGTGTCGGCGCGCTCGTGCGCAGCGCCGTCCAGGCCGGCCGGGCCACCCGCCCCGACATCAAGCTCGGTGTCTGCGGCGAGCACGGCGGCGACCCGGAGTCGGTGCACTTCTTCCACGAGGTCGGCCTCGACTACGTCTCCTGCTCGCCCTTCCGGATCCCGGTGGCGCGTCTGGAGGCCGGCCGCGCGGCGGCCGAGGCGAAGGGCAGCGACAGCCGCTGAGTCCTGCTGAACCGGGGTTCAGGAGTGGCGGTCGGGCCCTCCTGAACGCCGGTTCAGCAGCAGTACCCACCCCTGCTGAACGCCGGTTCAGCAGCGGTGTCGATCCCTGCTGAACCCCCGTTCAGCAGCGGAAATAGCGGAACCACCGGGGCCGCCGTCGGTCACTTTCGACCCTCACCGACGGGCGGCGGCCTCGGGCACCAAAGAGAGACGGGGCGGACACCTTTGTGCGGAGGTGTCCGCCCCGTCGTATTTCGCCCCGATCGAGGCCGCTCATTTTGCTTGCCCGTCGGTCAGATGTGAGTTCGTGTTCAATTTCGGCCGATTGAATTATTGGCCATTGAACTTTTCTGTTTCCTCGACGCAAAGAACGGGGCGGGCGCGACCCCCGGATCCCCACCCGGAGGCCGCGCCCTTTACCGATGTCGGGCAGGTGAGCCGCAACCTCGCCGACCGCCGCCGGACGCGCAAAGCCCCCCACGGTCTTCGCCACGTCACCTCGGTCCTGAAGGTTTCCTGCCCGACCCGCACAGCTTTTCGTTTCTCCCCTGATCGCCGCGATGCTTTTCAACTGTGGCTGAAACACCCTGGTAACGTGCTGTGATGCTGTGCATACTCGTCGTCGGGGGTGGTTGCGAGTGCACAGGTGGGGACGTCATGCTGCGGATTCATTTCACCGGAAACGACTTGGCGGGGGTGCGGACGGCCGCCCGACCGGATGTTCTGTGGGAAACCATTCTCAGCTTTCACCGCTTAAGGGACCGGCGCGGATCCGTCGTCTACCGGGAATGGCGCTCGGCGGCCCGGGCGAGGCTCGGCGGTGAGACCCGCCTCCTCGCCGCGCTCGTTCCCAGCCGCGGCTATTTTCCCGACTTCCTGACGCCCGCCGAAGGCGTCCACGGCCTCGACGAGGGCCTCCAGGCGATCCGCGCGACCGACGCCGGCCGGCTCCGCGGCGAGCTCTCCCTGCTCGCCGCGGACCGCTCCGGCGCCCGGACCGTGCCCCATTCGCTGCGCGCCCTCGCCGACGGCGGAGGGGAGCCCTTCGACCGGCTCGTGGGGGCGCTGCGGAGCTATCACCGGGCCGCGATCGAGCCGTACTGGCCGCACATCCGGGCCCGTGTCGAGGCCGACCGGGCGCGCCGCGGCCGGGCCCTGCTCGACGGCGGAGCCGACGAACTGCTCGCCTCGCTGCCGCCGATGCTGCGCTGGCGCGCGCCCGTCCTGGAGGCCGACTACCCGGTCGACCGGGACGTCCACCTCGACGGGCGGGGGCTGCTTCTCCAGCCCTCGTACTTCTGCCGGGGGACACCCGTGGTGCTGCGCGACCCCGCGCTGCCGCCGGTCCTCGTCTACCCCGTCACCCACGGCGAGGCGCCGACCGTCCGCGAGCCGGGCGGCTCCTCACTGGCCAAGCTGGTCGGCCAGACCCGCTCGACGGTCCTGCACGCCATCGGGGACGGCGGGACGACGAGCGAGCTCGCGCGCCGCGCGGGGGTCTCGCTCGCCTCCGCCAGCCAGCACGCGGGCGTGCTCCGGGAGGCAGGGCTCATCGCGACCCTGCGCCACGGAAACGCGGTCCTGCACACACTGACGCCGTTGGGCGCCGCCCTGCTCGGCGGCGCCCAACGGACGGTGGAACTGCGCTGTCACACGGGGAGCTACGCGCGGAACGGGCCGGTCACCTCGTAGGTGATGCCGCCCGAGGAGCTGCCCGTCGTGCCCCGCTGGCTGGAGAAGTACAGCCGCGAGCCGTCGGGGGAGAAGGCCGGTCCGGTGATCTCGGAGCTGGACTGGCCGGTGATCCGGAGGAACGGGGCGACGATGTCGTCCGGGGTGATGACGCAGATCTCCATGTTGCCGCCGTCCTCGGAGACGAACAGGTCGCCGGAGGTGGTGCCGGTGACGTTGTCGACACCCGTCAGCGGGGCGCCGCCGCCGGAGACCAGCGAGTCGTCGTAGGCCAGCTCGTACGTCCCGGCGGCGAGGTTGACCTGCCAGACGCGGTTGTCGCCCTTGGTGGTGAACCAGACGGTGTCGTCGGCGTAGTAGCAGCCCTCGCCGCCGTTGAAGCGCTTGGCGCCGGAGACCTGGTTGCGGGTGGTGGTCGGGGAGCCGTCCGGGTCCGGCACGTTCTGCCAGGTGAAGGTGCCGGACGTGGCCGTGCTCGCCTTGAAGACCTGGAGCGTGCCGGAGGAGAGGTTGCCCCAGGTGGTCGGCAGGAAGCGGTAGAAGCAGCCGTCCGACTCGTCCTCGGTCAGGTAGATCGCCTGGCGGACCGGGTCGGCCGCGGCGGCCTCGTGCTTGAACCGGCCCATCGCGTCCCGGCGGGTCGCGGTGCCGCCCCAGGGGTTCGTCTCGTAGACGTAGCCGAGGGACACCTCCTCGCAGGAGAGCCAGGTGTTCCACGGGGTGGCGCCGCCCGCGCAGTTCTGCCGGGTGTTGGAGAGGATGCGGTACGCGCCGGTGATCGTGCCCGCGGAGTTGAACTTCACCGCGCTCGCGCCGCCGCTCGGGTTGATCTCCGAGTTCGAGACATAGATCCAGCCGGTGCCGTCGACGAAGCAGGCGCCGCCGTCGGGGGCGTTGTGCCAGGTGTAGGAGGTGCCGGACACGGTCTGGCCGGACCGGGCGATCACCCGGCTGGTGAACCCGGCCGGCAGCAGGATGCCGTTCGAGTCCGCCGCACCGAGCGCCCCGTAGGGGCCGGCGCCGGGCTGGGCGGGGGCGGCGAAGGCCGCCCCGTGCCAGAGGCTGCCGCCGAAGGCGGCGGCGGAGGTGCCGATGACCGCTCCACGCAGGAAACTGCGTCGCTCCACGTCTCACTCCTGAAGAGGGTGATGAACCGCCCCGCGCCGGTCGGCGGCGGGGTCGCGCGCTTCCGGAACCTAGGAGTCCCGCGTTGACGGTGCATCAACAAGCGATGACGTGGAAGAGGCGGGGACGGGGCGAAGGGCTGCGCCGAGGGAGGACGGGGGCGTGAGGGGAGTACGGGGTGCCCGGGACGTTCGGCACTGGGGGAACGGGGGCCGGGCGGGCAGACTGGGAGGCATGCGCTCCACCACCCGGGACATCGGCGACCGCGACGACCTCGACGTCATCCTGCGCCGCTTCTACACGGCCGCCTTCGCGGACCCGCTGATCGGTCCCTTCTTCACCGAGATCGCCGGCACGGACCTGGAGGTCCATCTGCCGAGGATCACCGACTTCTGGGAGCGCGCCCTCTTCCGCACCGCCGACTACGGCCGGGACGCCTTCGCGCCGCACGCCGCCCTCCACTCCGCGCGCCCGCTCACCGCCGCTCACTTCGGGCGCTGGACGCAGCTCTGGCACGCCACCGTCGACGGCCTCCACCAGGGCCCGACGGCCGAGCGGGCCAAGGCGCAGGGCGAGCGGATCGCCGTCGCGATGCTGCGGCGGCTGGCCGGGCCGGACGCGGCGACCGACGGCGGGGGCGGGGGATTCGTCCCGTTGGCGGCGTTCGAGCTGCGCTCGGTGGCCTGACCGAGGAAACCTTCGGAGAATTTCCCGGGAGAGCGATGAGTTCCGGGCGGGACGCCCGTCTTACCTCTCGACAGCGCCGGAACGCACCGAGCACCCCGGCCGCCCGACGGAAGAGAGCACGTCATGGCCCCGCAGATGATCTTCGTGAACCTGCCCGTGAAGGACCTCGACACCAGCAAGGCCTTCTACGAGAAGCTCGGCTACTCCATCAACCCGAACTTCACCGACGAGACCGCCGCGTGTGTCGTCATCAGCGACACGATCTTCGCGATGCTGCTCACCGAGGAGAAGTTCAAGAGCTTCACCGCCCCGGGCAAGGACATCTCCGACGCCACGAAGGCCACCGAGGTGCTCATCACGCTGAGCGCCGAGAGCAAGGAGAAGGCCGACGAGCTGGCCGACGCGGCCCTCGCCGCCGGCGGCTCCCCGGCGAAGGAGCCGATGGACATGGGCTTCATGTACGGCCGCTCCTTCGCGGACCCGGACGGCCACCACTGGGAGGTCTTCTGGATGGACCCGAAGGCCGCCCAGGGCTGAGCCCCGACCGGCCCCCGCGTCGCTCGTACGTCAGGCGGAGACCCCGCCGTCGATCACCAGGTCGGTGCCGACGGCGGAGCCCGCGGCGTCCGAGGCGAGGTACAGGACGGCCGCCGCGACCTCGGCGGCCGACGAGATCCGGCCCAGCGGAGACTGCTCCTTCATCCGGACCTCCCGCTCGGCCTCGGTCTCGCCCGGCAGGAGCGACATCGAGGACTCCGAGGCGCCCGGGCTGACCGCGTTGATCCGGACCCCGTCGGCGATGTGGTCCAGGGCCGCGGCCCGGGTGAGGGCCGAGACGGCCGCCTTCGAGACCTGGTAGCCGAAGACTCCCGGGATCCGGACGTGCGGACCCAGGTTCGACGAGATGTTCACGATCGCCCCGCCGCCGTGCGCCCGCATGTGCGCCACCTCGGCCTGGAGGGCGTGCAGCACCCCCGTCACGTTGATGTCGAGCAGCGTCTGCCAGTCCTCCAGGGGGAAGTCGGCCGCGCTGTGACCGCCCCGGAAGACCCCGGCGTTGTTGACGGCGACGTCGAGACCCCCGAAGAGCTCGACCGTGCGGCGGACCAGCTCGCGCGTGGACTCCGCGCCGGACACGTCGGCCGTGACCGCGGCCGCGGTGCCCCCGGCGGCCTCGATCAGGGCGACCGTCGCGTCGAGCGGCCCGGCGGTCCGGCCGGCGGCGACGACCCTCGCGCCCTCGGCGGCGAAGGCGAGGGCGATGGCCCGGCCGAGGCCGGAACCGGCGCCGGTGACGAGGACGGTGCGGTCGGTGAAGCGTGCGGACATGGTGATGGACTCCCCTGTGAATGCGTCTACTTGGTACGGATCGTGGTGACCGCGAGGGCGGTGAAGAGGACGGCCGCGGCCGCCAGCGACACCGCGTCGCCGCCGAGGGTGAGCAGTGCGGCGAAGAGCACGGTCGGCCCGAGCTCCATCGCCGTGTTCAGGACGCCGCCCGCGAGCCCCGCGCGGTGCGCAGGGACGCCGTCGGTGGCGAGGACGGCGGCGCCCGCGAAGGACAGGGCGCCACCGGCCGGCAGCAGCAGGAGGCCGGGCAGCAGCCCGTACGCGTACGGGATCGAGCCGTCGAAGCCGGTCGCGGCGAGCAGCGCGAGCCCGGCGGCGGCCGCGCCGAGCCCGGCGCCGGTCACCCGGCCGGGGCCGAACCGCCCGATCAGCGGGCCCGCGAGGCGGCCCGAGCCGAGCAGGGCGACCGCGAAGGGCACGAAGGCGGCGGAGGTGAGGAGCGCGGACCAGCCGCGGCCTTCCTGGAGGGCGAGGGACAGCAGGACGAAGACCGTCGCCGTCCCGGCGGCCGTGAGCCCGATCGCCGCGAGCCCCAGGAGGCGGCGGCCGTCGCGCAGGAAGTCCGGCGGCAGGAGCGGGTCGGCCGTCCGCCGTTCCACCGCCGCGAAGGCGGCGAGGAGGGCGAGACCGGTGAGCAGGGGGACGAGGACCGGGGCGGAGCCCCAGGGGTGGGCGTCGGTGAGGACGAGCCCGAAGCTGGCGAGCGTGATCCCGGCGGTCGCGAGCAGCGCGCCGGGCAGGTCCAGGGTCCGGCCCGCGCCGGGCGGGTCCAGGGTCCGCACCGTGCCGGGCGGGGTCGCGGGCAGCAGCCGGGGCGCGAGGAGCAGCGCGGCGAGGGTCACGGCGACCGGTACGGCGAAGGTGCCGCGCCAGGAGGAGGCGGCCGAGATCACCCCCGAGAGCAGGTTCCCGGCGGTCGCGCCGAGCACGGAGAGCCCGCCCCAGGTGGCCATCGCCCTGCCGTACGCGGCCGGCGCCGGGAACAGTGCCCGGAGCACGGCCATCGCGGCCGGGGCGACGAGCGCCGCGCCGACGCCCTGCCCGAAGCGGGCGGCGAGCAGCGCCTCGTACCCGGGGGCGAGGGGCGCGGCCGCGGAGGCGGCGCCGAAGACCACGAGCCCGGCGGTGAGGGTCCGGCGTCCGCCGAAGCGGTCGGCGAGTCGGCCGCCGAGCAGGAGCAGTCCGGCGAAGGTCAGTCCGTAGGCGGCGCTCAGCAGGATCAGGTCGGCGCGGTCGAGCCGGAACTCGGCGCCGATGCGGGGGAGGGGGACGGCGAGAGCGGCGAGCGTGAAGATGAGCGTCATCTGCACGCCGCCGAGCAGGAGGAACCCGCCGCGGGTGCGGGGCCTTCGGTCGCTCGTGCCCTCCGGCTCCCTCGCCCCTTCCGGCTTCCTCGCCGCTGTCTTCGCCGTCCTCGTCGCGTGCATGACTTGTCCCCCCTGAGACGTGCTGTACTTGACCGTACATTCCAATATGAGCCCCGAAGAAAGGGCGCCCCTGCGGGCGCCCGTTCCTCAGTCCAGCAGTCCCAGTGCCTGCTCCGCCGCGTCCAGGACCCTGCCCGGGTCCGTCGAGGCCTTGCCCACCACCCTGATCCCCTGGAGCAGGACCAGCAGCATCCGGGCCAGGGCGCGCGGGTCCCGGTCCGCCGGGAGCTCGCCCCCGGCGCGGGCCCGGGTGAGCGCCCCGTACAGGAGCGTCTCGACCTGCTCCCAGCTGAGCTCGACCCGGCGTGCGACGGCCGTGTCGTGCGGGGCCAGCTCCGCCGCCGAGTTGGTGACGAAGCAGCCGTTCAGCCGCTCGCCCTCCGTCGCCGCCTCGGCGGCGAAGCGACGGACGAGCGCACGCACGGCCGGCAGGGCCGGGCCCGGCGTGGACAGCTCCTCGACGAGCTCCGGGTCGCGGGTCTCCAGGTAGCGGTCCATCGCCTTCATGTACAGGTCGTGCTTGTTCCCGAAGGTCGCGTAGATGCTGGCGCGGCCGACACCGAGGTGCTCCACGAGGTCCGACATCGTCGTCGCCTCGTAGCCGCGCGCCCAGAACAGGTCGAGAGCGGCCTGGAGCGCGGCGTCGGGATCGAATTCCTTGGTCCTGGCCACAGGGAGAACGTATGCCTATCTGGAACGCTCGGTCAAGTTAAATCGACCGGACCGGATAGACCGCCACCGTGACCTCGTCGTCGTCCAGGCAGCGGCCCGTCTCCAGGTCGAAGCGCTGCTTCAGGAGCGGCGAGGCCACGAACGGCCGCCCGTCCACCGAGCCGATCAGCCCCCGGGACAGCACCTGCGCCCCGGTGAACGGGTCGCGGTTGTCGATCGCGTACATCCGTCCCGCCCGGTCCCGGAAGACCGCCGCCTGCCGGCCGTCCGGCAGCAGCGCCGCCACGCCCCGGCCCGGGGTCAGCCGGGACTCCTCGCAGACCGTCATCCAGGAGTCGGGGGAGGGGGAGAGTTCGAGCATCGTCGTGGTGAGCGTCGTCGAGGTGAGCGTCGTCATCGGGAGGTGACCCCTTCCAGGGTGAGGAACGTGAGATCGGGCTTGATCTGGTCGCGCTCCGGCATGAACCGGACCGACGGGTCCGGTGCCTCCGGCGCGTTCACGAAGGAGACGAAGCGCCGCAGCCGGTCCGGGTCGTCCAGCGTCTGCGCCCACTCGTCCTGGTAGTCCGCGACGTGGGCCGCCATCAGGGCCTCCAGCTCGTCGCAGAGCCCGAGCGAGTCGTGCACCACCACGTCCTTGAGGTGGTCGAGCCCGCCCTCAAGGCGCTCCAGCCAGGTCGACGTCCGCTCCAGACGGTCCGCCGTCCGGATGTAGAACATCAGGAACCGGTCGATCAGGCGGACGAGTTCGGCGTCCGAGAGGTCCTGCGCGAGCAGGTCCGCGTGGCGCGGGGTAGCACCGCCGTTCCCGCCGACGTACAGGTTCCAGCCGTTCGCCGTCGCGATGATCCCGAAGTCCTTCGACTGGGCCTCCGCGCACTCACGGGCGCAGCCCGAGACCGCCGACTTGAGCTTGTGCGGGGAGCGCAGGCCCCGGTAGCGCAGCTCCAGCTGGATCGCCATCTTCACCGAGTCCTGCACGCCGTAGCGGCACCAGGTCTGCCCCACACAGGACTTCACGGTGCGCAGCGACTTGCCGTAGGCGTGTCCCGACTCGAAGCCCGCGTCGACGAGCCGGGTCCAGATCGCCGGCAGCTGCTCGACCCGGGCGCCGAACATGTCGATCCGCTGGCCGCCCGTGATCTTCGTGTAGAGCCCGAAGTCCCTGGCCACCTCGCCGATCACGATCAGCCCGTCCGGGGTGATCTCGCCGCCGGGGATGCGCGGCACGACCGAGTACGAGCCGTTGCGCTGCATGTTGGCGAGGAAGTGGTCGTTGGTGTCCTGGAGGGAGGCCTGCTCGCCGTCGAGGATGTAGCCGTTGTTGAGGGAGGCCAGGATGGATCCGACGGTCGGCTTGCAGACCTCGCAGCCCTCCCCGCCCTTCGCCTCGTCCCGGCCGTGCGAGTCGAGCAGCGCGGCGAAGGAGGTGATCCGGAGCGTGCGGGCGATCTCGTACAGCTCGCTGCGGGTGTACGAGAAGTCGCGGCACAGGCCCTTGTCGGTGGCGGCCGGCAGCAGCTTCTCGATCACCTTCACGCAACTGCCGCAGCCCGTACCGGCCTTGGTGCACTTCTTCACCTCGGCCAGCGAGGAGCACTCGCCGATCGCGTGCTTCGTGACGTTGTGGCAGGAGCAGATGACCGCGTCGTCCGGCAGTGCCGAGGGGCCGAGGGCCACCGGTGCACCCGCGCCCGCCGGGAGCACCAACTGCTCGGCGGAGACGGGCGGTACGGAGCCGGTGAGCGGCCGGAGGAGTCCGTACTGCTCGGCGTCGCCGACCAGGACGCCGCCGAGGAGACGGCCCTCGCCGTCGATCACCAGCTTCTTGTAGACGCCCGAGCGGGAGTCGGAGTAGACGACGTCGAGGCAGCCCTCGGTCGCGCCGTGCGCGTCGCCGAAGGAGGCCACGTCCACACCGAGGAGCTTCAGCTTGGTCGACATGTCGGCGCCGGTGAAGCCCGCGCCGTCCCCGGCCTCGTCGGCGATCGTCGCCGCCACCGTCTGCGCCATCTCGTAGCCCGGCGCCACCAGGCCGTAGACCCGGCCGTCCGAGGCGAGCGCGCACTCGCCGATCGCGAAGACCGCCGGGTCGGACGTACGGCACCGCTCGTCGACCGCGATGCCGCCGCGCTCGCCGACGTCCAGGCCGCAGTCGCGGGCCAGCTGGTCCCGGGGCCGTACGCCCGCGGAGAACACGACCATGTCCGTGGCCAGTTCGGAGCCGTCCGAGAGCTTCATCCCGGTCACGGCGCCGTCCGCCGTCACGACCTCCTGCGTACCCGTCCCGACGTGGACGCTCAGGCCCATGCGCTCGATCGTGCGGAGCAGGGCGGCGCCGCCGCCCTCGTCGACCTGCACCGGCATCAGACGCGGCGCGAACTCCACGACGTGGGTCTCCAGGCCGAGCCCCTTGAGCGCGCCCGCCGCCTCCAGGCCGAGCAGTCCGCCGCCGACGACCGCACCGGTCGTCGCCGTCTTCGCGTACTCCTCGATCGCGAGCAGGTCCTCGATCGTGCGGTAGACGAAGCAGCCGCGGGCGTCCTTGCCGGGGACCGGCGGGACGAAGGGGTACGAGCCGGTGGCGAGGACGAGCGTGTCGTACGCGAAGACCTGCCCGGAGCGGGCGGTGACCGTACGGGCCGCCCGGTCCACCGACTCCGCCGGGTCGCCGAGGTACAGCTCGATGCCGTGCTTCTCCAGGAAACCGGCCTCGACCATCGACAGGTCGTCCGGGGTCTTGCCGGAGAAGTACGAGGTCAGCTGGACGCGGTCGTAGGCCGGGCGCGGCTCCTCGCAGAGGACCACGATCCGGGCCCGCTCGGTGACGCCACGGTCGGCGAGCGCCTCCAGGAAACGCTGGCCGACCATTCCGTGGCCGACCAGGACGATCGTGGGGGTGGACGCGGTCGTCATGTCAGCGCTCATGTCAGGAGCCTCCGTCGTGGGTGAGCAGGTGCAGCAGGGGGGCCTCGTCGGGGAGGGCTTCATCGCCCTCCCAGGCCCGGGCGAGCGCGCCGACCGCGGCCAGATCGCCGAGGAGGACGCCCCCGACGAGCCGGTCACCGCGGACGACGACCTTGCGGTAGGCGCCTCGGGTCGCGTCGGTCAACTGGACGACGTCGTCGCCCGGTCGGGCCGTCGCCTCCCCGAAGGCGGCGAGATCGAGCGGCTGCGCGCCGCCGAGGGTGAGACGGGTGAGGGCGCGGGTGCCGGTGTAGCGGGGGAGCGGGGCGTCCGTCGCGGTCGTCTCCGACCGCAGCAGGTCCGCCAGGACGTCGGCCTGTTCCAGTGCCGGTCCGGCCAGGCCGTACACCCGCCCCGCGTGCTCCGCGCAGTCGCCGATCGCGTGGATGAAGGGGTCGGAGGTGCGGAGTTCGTCGTCGACCAGGACGCCCCGGCCGACGTCGAGTCCCGCCTCCCGGGCCAGGGCCGTGCGGGGCCGGACCCCGCAGGCCAGGACCACGACCTGGGCGTCGAGGACGTAGCCGTCGGCCAGTTCGACCGCCGTCACCGCCCCGTCCCGCTGCCGCAGGCCGCTCACCCGGCACTCCGTGTGCACCTCGACACCGAGGGACTCCATGTGCTCGCGCAGCAAGGCCGAGGCCTGGACGTCGAGTTGGCGTTCCATCAGGCGCTCGCCCTGCTGGGTCAGGACGACCTCCGCGCCCAGCGCCGCGAGCGCCCGGGCCGCCGAGACCCCGAGGAGTCCGCCGCCGATGACCACCGCCCGCACTCCGGGCCGGACGACGGAGCGCAGCTCCAGGCAGTCGTCGAGCGTACGGAAGGGGTGGACGCCCTCCGGCAGCGCCGCCCCGCGCAGTCCGCGCAGCGGCGGCAGCACCGGGTTGGAGCCCGTCGCCAGGACCAGCCGGTCGTAGCCGACGAGGGAGCCGTCCGCGCACTCCACCGTCCTCGCCGCCCGGTCGATCCGCACCGCCCGCACCCCGAGCCGTGCCGGCTCCTGGGCCCCGGGCAGGGCGATGACCTCGGGGGCGTACCGCCCGGCGAGGACGTCGGCGAGCAGCACCCGGTTGTACGGGGCGTGCGACTCCTCGCCGAGGAGGGTGACGGGCAGGCGCTGGGCGAGCCGGGCGCCCGCCGTTCCGCCCCCGACCACCACGATCCGTGTACTCATACCGGGAAGCGTGCGCGGCCGGTGTTACCCGGCGGCATCCCGACTGTTTCCCGTACGGAACGCTGATCTCCGCCCCCGGTCCCGAGCGCTGTGAGGGCCCGGCGGGATTAACCCGCAGTGAGCCTCGGCTCAAGCCCGCCTTAAGGATCCCGGGGACGGGGCCGAGCCGCGGATTCCCGTATACGGGCGGACCTAGGGTGCCGGATGTGACCACCGAGGCCAGCCACCACCCTCTCTACGTGCCGCTCCCCAGCCAGCCGGCCCCCGCTCCCGCCGCCGTGCCGCCGACGTCCGCGCGCGTCCCCGCCTCCGCCCCGGCCCGCGCCCCCGCCCCGGTCCCCGCCCTGCGGCTCGCCCCCGACCGGCTGCGGACCGGGATCGTCGCCGGCGCCGGAGCGGTCGCGCTCCTCTGGGGCCTCCAGGCCCGGCCCTCCGCCCGCCTCGACGCCTTCTTCGCGACCGGCGCCCACCTCACCGGGCTCCTCGCCGGGTACGGCGTCCTCGTCCTCCTCCTGCTCATGGCCCGCGTCCCGGCCGTCGAGCACGGGGTCGGCGCCGACCGGCTCGCCCGCTGGCACTCGCGCGGCGGCCGGTACGTCCTCGGTCTCATCGGCGCCCACGCCGTCCTCGCGCTCTGCGGGTACGCGGTGCACACCCACACCGACCTCGTCACCGCCACCGGGGACCTCCTCTCCTACGGGGCGATCGCCGCCGCCACCGCCGGCACCGCCCTCCTCGTCGCCGTCGGCGTCACCTCCGCCCGGGCCGTCCGCCGCCGCGTCCGGCACGAGACCTGGCGGGCCGTCCACCTGAGCGCCCTCCTCGCCGCCGCGCTCGGCTTCGTCCACCAGCTCGCGGGACCCGACGTCGCCGGGAGCCTCCTCGTCGTCTGGCTCTGGTCGATGGCCCACGCGACCGTCGGCGTCCTCCTCGTCTGGTACCGGATCGTCGTCCCCGTCCGCGCCGCCCTCCGGCACGAGCTGCGGGTCGCCGAGGTCCGCGACGAGGGCCCCGGCGTCGTCTCCGTCCTCGTCCAGGGCAGGGGAGTGGCCCGGCTGCGCGCCGAACCCGGCCAGTTCTTCCGCTGGCGCTTCCTCCGGCGCGGGCTCTGGGCGACGGCCCTGCCCTTCTCCCTCTCCGCGCCCGTCCGCGACGACACCCTGCGGATCACCGTCAAGGCGCTCGGCGACCACACCCGCCGGATCCGGCGCCTCCGCCCCGGGACACGGGTCCTCGCCTCAGGACCGTTCGGCGCGCTCACCGCCCACCGCCGCACCCGCCGCAAGGTCCTGCTGCTCGCGGGCGGGGTCGGCATCACCCCGCTGCGCGCCCTCTTCGAGACCCTGCCCGGCGGCCCCGGCGACATCACCCTCCTCTACCGGGCCTCCGACGCGGGCGGCCTCGTCCTGCGCGAGGAGCTGGAGGCCATCGCCCGTGAACGGCAGGCCGCCCTCCACTACCTCCTCGGCCCCTCGGACGGCTCCTTCGACCCCCTCGCGCCGCTCGCCCTGCGCGAGCTCGTACCGGACCTCACCGCCCACGACGTGTACCTGTGCGGCCCGCCCGCGATGGCCCGGGCCGCGACCGACTCCCTGAGCCGGGCCGGGGTGCCCGCCTCCCGCATCCACAGCGAGGACTTCGACCATGGCTAGACACAGCGCGCCCCACGTTCCGTTGGAGCAGGCCCGGCGCCGTCTCGCCGCCGCACTCCTCGGCGTCGGGGCGCTCGCCGCGACCCTGCTCACGGCAGCCGTCGCCCCGGCCGCCCCGCCCGCGCCCGACCGCGAACCGGGCGCCGCAAGCTCAGAGCTTGCTCAACGATCACAGGATTGATGGACGGGGCAACGATCGTCTCCCTAGGCTCTCGGCCATGCCCGAGATCACGCTGACCACCCTCGTCCTGCTCTGCCTCGCCGCGCTCGTGGCGGGCTGGATCGACGCCGTGGTGGGCGGCGGGGGACTGCTCATGCTCCCCGCTCTCCTGCTCGGGCTGCCGCACGCCCCGGCCGCGCACATCCTCGGCACCAACAAGGCCGTCGCGATCGTGGGCACCACCGGGGCGGCCGTCACCTACGTCCGCAGGGCGCCCGTCCAGGTCCGGACGGCGGTACGGATCGGGCTCGCGGCGCTCACGGGTTCCATGGTCGGGGCCTTCTTCGCCGCCGGGATCAGCAGTGACGTCCTGCGCCCGGTGATCATGGTGGTGCTGGTCGCCGTGGCGGCCTTCGTGATGCTGCGGCCCTCCTTCGGCGCGAAGGCCGAGGGGGCGGAGCGGGCGCCGCTGACCCGGGCCCGGATCGTGACCGCGATCGTGGTCGTCGGCGGCGGCATCGGCTTCTACGACGGCCTGTTCGGGCCGGGCACCGGCACCTTCCTCGTCCTCGCGCTGACCGCCGTGCTCCACCTGGACCTGGTGACCGCCTCCGCCACCGCGAAGATCGTCAACGTCTGCACCAACGCGGGCGCGCTCGCCATGTTCGCCTACCAGGGCAGCGTGTACTGGCAGCTGGCGGCCGTCATGGCCGTCTTCAACCTGGTGGGCGGCATGGTCGGGGCGCGGATGGCGCTGAGCAAGGGGGCCGAGTTCGTCCGCGGCGTGCTGCTGGTCGTGGTCTTCTCGCTGGTCGCGAAGCTCGCCTTCGACCAGTGGGCGTGACGGACGTCCGTCACCTCACCCCGATGAGGTGGCCGTAGGCGACCACGTTCCCCTGGTAGCCGTTCTTCTTCGAGAAGCCGCCGCCGCAGGTGATGACCCGGATCTCGGCGCGGTCCGTCTCCCCGTACACCTTCTTGTCCGGGAAGTCCTCGTTCGCGTACACCTCGACCGCGTCGACCGTGAAGACGGCGGTACGGCCGTCCTGCCGGTCCACCTCGATCCGGTGGCCCTTCTTCAGGGCGCCCAGCGTGTAGAAGACGGCCGGCCCCTGGGCGTTGTCGACGTGACCCGCGACGATCGCCGTGCCCTTGGCGCCGGGCGCGATGCCGTCCCCGTACCAGCCGGCCAGATTGCGGTCCCCCTCGGGCGGCACGTCGAGCGAGCCGTCCGCCGCCAGGCCGAGCCGTGTCATCGGGGTGTCCACGTCGGTCTCGGGGATCCGGAGCCGTACGGGCGCCGAGGGCGGCAGCGGGTCCGCGGCGGCGTCGGTGTGCACGCTCGGCCCGGCCGCGAACGCCTGGGCGGCGGACGGTACGGGCGGGGTGACGTCCTGCGAGCCGTTCTGGACGAGCCAGAGCCCGACGCAGGCGGCCACGGCTATCCCCCAGCCCTTGCTCCTGTTGCTCACCTGGATTCCCTTGGATTCCCTCGGTCGGTTCGTGATGTGGCCCTGCCCCCGCCGGGCCCGTGCGGGCGCGCGGCGGGAGCAGGGCGGGCGGGGTCTCAGTGCCCCTGCGCGCCGCTCGCCCGGCGCCGCAGGAGCCAGACACCGCCCACGGCAGCCGCGGCCAGCACCGCCGCGCCCGCCGTGACCTGGGTGGAGTCGGGGCCGATGCTGCCGCCGACGCCGGTCTGGACATGGCCGCTCGGATTCCGGTGCTTGACGGTCAGGTCTCCCCGGGCCGTCTTGCCGTTGTCACAGGCGACGCTGATGCCGTAGGTGCCGGCCTTGACGTGCTCGGGCACCCGGAACTGGCCGACCACGACCTCCTTGTGCGTGCTCGGCTCCAGCTGGAACTCACCGGCGCCCAGCGAGTTCGCGTCACCGACGCCGTGGCCGTGCTTTCCGCAGGCCAGGGTGTTGACGGTGACGTGCGTCCCCGGGGAGGCGGAGGCCGGATAGATCTCCAGCGACTGGAAGCTGTGGTCGTTGTTGTTCTCGCGGTCGTTCTCGTTGTCGGCGTACGCAGCGGGCGCCGCGAACGCCCCGATCGCGGCGACCGTCAGCGCGGTACCGGTGAACAGGCGGGCAAGGGTGCGCATGGGGTCCTCCGGAGGCGCGCGAGCGGTCGAGCCGGTCATGCCGGGGGTCCTCCCGGGAGGGACTTCCCGGAACGGACCTTCTGTGACCGAGATAAGAGCCGCCCCGCGCCCCCCGCCTGCTGATGGGGCATCAGGATTGCGCCGTCCGGTGCGGTGTGTCGGCTGGATTTCCGACGTTTACGCAGGTCAGGGCTGGCTATGCGGCGTCAGCTGACAGCTCGTGCCGAACGGGTGACCCGGCGTGTCGAGCCTCGTGCCCGCGGACGCGCCGGGCCCGCCGGACCTCGCGCGGGCCCCGCGGACGAGCCGGACCTCCCACGCCCCGCGGACAAGCCGGACCTCGCGCGCCCCGGGACCCCTTCGGGTCACAGGGCGCCGGTGAGGCTCGTGATCGCCGCCAGCGCCCACTCCTGCGCCCCGACCGTCGTCCCGGCCACGACACCCGTCGCGACCGGGGCCAGTGCCCCCCTGAGCCCGGCGAGCGCGCGGCGCAGCCGGCCCTCCTCCGGGGCGTCCGTCCGGGTGATCTCCGTGAGGACCTCCTGCGCCGCCGCCTCTGCGTCCTCGCGGTCCCGGTCGGCGAGGCCCGCCTGTGGCAGCTGCCCGAGCAGACCGGTCACCAGCTCGGCGAGCGCCTCGTAGCCGGGGGCGACCGTGCTGCCGTTGCTCTGCTGGTTCTGGGTGACCGTCTCGTTGTTCCAGGCGAACTGGGCGTGGGAGACGCCGGAGTTGAAGACCGGTCCGTCGTGATGGTGGACGTTCTGTGGGTCGTTCATGGGTGAGTACTGTCCCCTTCGGTCTGCTGCTGGACGACGTGGCCGTTGTTCCAGGCCAGTTGGACATCGTGGACGGGGCCGTTGAAGACCGGGCCGTTGAAGACCTGGAGGATCTGCGGGGGCGTGGCCGGCTTCTCCTTGTGCCGGACGACCGGGAGCGACGTCCGCAGCGAGGTCAGGTCGACGAGGCCGTTGTGCCGGACGGCCACCGCGCCCGTACCGCTCGCCCCGTCCGTGCTGTCCACCGTGCAGCCCGCCAGTCGGCCGGCGGCCTTCTCGTCGAAGCTCGCGCCCGCCACCGCGCAGTCGGTGAACGTGCTGTCGACGACGTCCAGGTAGGCGGAGCCGGTGCCGAACAGGCCCAGGCCCTCCGAGCCGGTCACGGTGACGTTCCGTGCGACGAGCCGCCCGCTGCCGAGGGCGCCGATCCCGCCGCTGCCCACCTCCGTGGCGCGGCTGTCGGTTATCTGGAGCAGGGCCTCGCCGGCGACGGCGAAGCCCACCATGCCGCCGCGCTCCGCCGTCACGTTCCGGAGGGTGACGCGCGACTGGCCGTCGATGGCCACCGCCCCCAGGCCGATGTCGCGGAACACCGCGTCGGTGACCTCGGCCGTCGTGCCGCCGTTCCCCCGGGCCTCCAGGCCGGCCGGGCAGCGCTCCACGCGTACCTGCGAGAACACGGCCCCGCCCTCGTCGTAGACCCGCAGCGCGGTGCCCGTCAGGTCCTCGGCCGCGACCCGGGTGAAGCGGCCCCGGCCGCCTTCCGTCACGGCGACGCCGACGTTGCCTCCCTCGACGCGGCAGTCCCGCACCTCGGGCGCGCCGCCCTTGGTCGAGAACACCGCGACGTTGCGCGCGCCGAGGACCCGGCAGTGCTCGAACGTCCCGAGGCCCGCGTCCTGGACGTTGATGCCGGTGTCGCGGCAGTCGGCGAACACGGAGCCGCGCACCACCGGTCCGGCGCCGCTCTTCGTGACGATCCCGTGCAGGGCGTCGGTGACGCGGGTGCGGTCCACGGAGCCCCGGGACTGCTCGACGAACATGATCCCCTCCGCGTGCACGGCGCTGATCGCGCACTCCGCCACGGCGAGCTCGCCCCGGGTGTCCGCCACGAGCGCTGCCTTCCCGGTGCCGGTCAGCTCGCAGCCGACGACCTCGGCGTACGCGTCGCAGACGCGCACCCCGTGGATCCGGCTGCCCTCGATCCGGCTGCCCCGGACCGTGACACGGGCGCCCTCGATCGCGGCGATCGCGTTGTCGGCGGCGTCGGTGAACCGGCACCGCTCGACCAGTCCGGCCGAGCCCGTGAAGACGGTGCGGCCGTACAGGACGACGCTGTCCCGCAGGGTGACGGAGGTGCGCGGCCGGGCGTGCACGGCGACGCCGTCGTGGGCCCGGACCTCCGTGCGGTCGAGCGTCAGCGTCCCCGTGTGGCAGCCGACGATGTCCACGCCGGCGTCGCGGCCGGCCAGGGTGAGGCCGTGGACGGAGACCGCGCCGAAGGCGTCGAGGACGGCGCCGCGCGGCCGGCTCACCAGGACCGAGCCCGGGCCCTCGGCCGCGGCCAGCCGGACCTCGCCCCTGACGGTGAGCGCCTCCTCGTAGTGGCCGGGTGCGATCTCGATCAGCGCCGGTCGTCCGCGTACCTCCGCGGCGCGGAGCGCGGACGTGATGTCGGGATAGGTGCGGCGGCCGCCCCGCGGCGAGACGACGTATCTCGCGACCATCCTGGCCTCGCCTCCTACAGCGTGTCCCACTCCACCGACTCGTACGCCGAGTAGACCCTCTTCATCAGGTCCTCGTCCACCGCGAGGTCGACCGTGTCGATGCCCGAAACCGGTGCGATTCCCCGGGAGTTGGTCACGAAGGCCGCGCGGTAGCCGCCCAGGTCCGCGAGCGACACCGGCCGCCGCACCGAGCCGAGCAGCGGTTCCAGGAGAGTCATCGTGATGCCCGTCAGGCAGGGCGCCGAGGGCCAGACCACCGAACTCCCGTCCCAGAAGGCGATGTTGGTGATCGCCCCTTCGGCGATGTCGCCGTACGGGGAGGTCAGCAGCGCCTCCTCGTAGCCGGCTCGCTGGGCCGCCTCCCGGTGGTAGCTCTGGCCGAAGCCGCCCAGGTGCTTGATGTGCGGCGCGGGGCGCAGGTAGTCGACGCTCATCAGGCGCTGCGGCGCCCCGGGCCCGTCCGCGGCGGGCTCGCGGACGACGACCGCGAGGCGGACGCCGTCGTACACGTACACCCGGGCCGAGGAGTCCCGTCGTCCGGAGGCCTCCACGGCTCCGGCGAGCAGGGCGCGGACCCGCTCGCCGGGCAGTTCCTCGCCGAAGAGCTCGCGGGTGGAGCGGTCGAGCCGTTCGAGGTGGAGGCCGAGCCCCTTCACGCGCCCGTCCCGCACCTGCATCGCCGTGAAGTGGCCGAAGCCGCTCATGAGGGTCGCCAGGAGCTCGGGGTCGCCCGCCGGGACCCCGTCGATCTCGATGTGCGTGGGAGGTGTCGTCATGCCTTCACCGTACGACCTGAGAAAAGACGCTTGACCTCAACCAAGCTTGAGGTACCACGATCATCGACATGGACCTCACGAACTCCACCTCGACCACCGTCTCTTCCGCCCGGGCCGCCGGTTCCGCCGCCGCGCCCACCGCCTCCTCCTCCGCCCCGCTGAACCTCGCCCTGATCGTCGCGAGCGACCGCGAAGGCCGCTTCGCCCCCGTCATCACCGACTGGCTCCGCTCCCGGCTCGCCGAGCGCGAGGACTTCGCCGTGACGGTCGTCGACCTCGCCGAGATCGACCTCCCCACCTCCCTCTCCCGCAACCCCTCCCCGGCCGTCCGCGCCGAACTCGCCAAGGTCTCCCCGGTCCTTGCCGCCGCCGACGCCTTCGTCGTCCTCACCCCCGAGTACAACCACTCCTTCCCCGCCTCCCTCAAGAACCTCATGGACTGGCACTTCACCGAGTGGCAGGCCAAGCCCGTCGGCTTTGTCTCCTACGGCGGCATCTCCGGCGGCCTGCGGGCCGTCGAGCAGCTCCGCCAGGTCTTCGCCGAGCTGCACGCCGTCACCGTTCGCGACACCGTCTCCTTCCACTCCGCCTGGGGACTCTTCGACGACGAGGGACGCCACAAGGACCCCGCCGGCGCCGAGGGCGCGGCCAAGGTCCTCCTCGACCAGCTCGCCTGGTGGGCGCTCGCGCTCAAGGAAGCCAAGTCCACCCGCCCGTACGCCGCGTGAGGAACCGTCACCATGCTGCTCGGACTCCTCGCTCCCCGCCTCAGGCCCTACCGGGCCCTCCTCGCCCTCCTCGTGCTCCTCCAGCTCGTCCAGTCCCTCGCCTCGCTCGCCCTGCCCGCCCTCAACGCCGGAGTCATCGACGAGGGCGTCCTCCGCGGGGACGCCGACCGTGTCCTCGGCGGGGGCGCCACGATGCTCGGCGTCACCCTCCTCCAGGCCGTGGCGGCCGCCGCCGCCACCTACACCGGCGCCAGGATCGCCATGGGAGTCGCCCGCGACCTGCGCTCCGAGGTCTTCCGCCGCGTCCAGGACTTCTCCGCCCAGGAGCGGGGCCGCTTCGGCACCGCCTCCCTCATCACCCGCACGACCAACGACGTCCAGCAGGTCCAGACGTTCACCGTCCTCGTCCTGACGATGCTGGTCGCCGCGCCCCTGCTCTGCGCCGGCGGACTCGCCATGGCGCTGCGCCAGGACGTGCCGCTCGCCCTCGTCCTGCTTCTCTTCGTGCCCGTCATGACCGGCGCCGTCGGCACCGTCGTCCTGCGGATGCGGCCCCTCTTCCGCGGCATGCAGGAGCGCGTCGACCGGGTCAACCGCGTGCTGCGCGAACAGATCACCGGCGTCCGCGTGGTCCGCGCCTTCGTCCGCGACCGGCACGAGCGGGAACGCTTCGGCGCCGCCAACGACGAACTCCTCACCGTCGGCCTCCGGGCCGGCCGGCTCCAGGCGCTCATGTTCCCGACGGTGCTCATCGTCTGGCAGCTGACGACCGTCCTCCTCGTGTACGTCGGCGCGCACCGCATCGACAGCGGCGACCTCCAGCCCGGCGGGCTCGTCGCCTTCCTCGGCTACCTGCTCCAGACCTCCATGTCCGTGATGATGGTCCTCTTCCTCCTCATGCACATGCCGCGTGCCGAGGTCGGCGCCGAGCGCATCCGCGAGGTCCTCGACACCCCGCTCTCCGTCACCCCGCCGGCCGAGCCCGTCCGCGTCCTCCAGGGCACCGGACGCCTCGACCTCACGGGCGTCGACTTCCGGTACCCGGGCGCAGAGGAGCCGGTCCTCAAGGACGTCGGCCTCGTCGCACGCCCCGGGGAGACCACCGCGATCATCGGCTCCACCGGCAGCGGCAAGTCGACGCTCCTCGGGCTCGTGCCCCGGCTCTTCGACGCCACCGGCGGCGAGGTCCTCGTCGACGGCGTCGACGTCCGCGAACTCGACCCCGCCCTGATGGCGCGGACGGTGGGCCTGGTGTCGCAGAAGCCCTATCTCTTCTCGGGGACGGTGGCGACGAACCTGCGGTACGGGAAACCCGACGCGAGCGACGAGGAGCTCTGGCACGCCCTGGAGACCGCCCAGGCCGCCGACTTCGTGCGGGCCCTCGACGAGGGCCTGGACGCCCCGGTCACCCAGGGCGGCGGCAACTTCTCCGGCGGCCAGCGGCAGCGGCTCGCCATCGCCCGGGTCCTCGTCGCCCGCCCCCGCCTCTACCTCTTCGACGACTCCTTCTCCGCCCTCGACGCCCGCACCGACGCCCGGCTCCGCGAAGCGCTCCGCCGGGAGACGGCCGACGCGACCGTGGTGATCGTCGCCCAGCGCGTCTCCACCATCCGCCACGCCGACCGGATCGTCGTCCTCGACCGGGGCCGGACCGCCGGCACCGGCACCCACGAGTCCCTCATGCGGGACAGCGCCACCTACCGGGAGATCGTCCTCTCCCAGCTCACCGAGGAGGAAGCCGCATGAGTACGGCCACGGAGACCCGGACCGAGAACGACGGCACCGACCCCGACCGCACCCCCTCCGACCGCACCACATCAGGCGGCGCCACCTCCGACCGCGCCACCTCCGACGGCGCCACCCCTGCCGGCACCGCCCCGCACCGCACCGCCCCCGCCCGCAGCGGCCCCCCGGCCAAGGAGCGCACCGCAGGCCCCGGCCTCGCCACCCCCGCCCTCGAACGCTCCCTGGCCTTCCGCGCCTCCGGCCTCCGCCTCCTGCGCACCCTCGCCCCCGACAAGGCCTTACTGCTCGCCGTCCTCGCCGTCGGCGCCACGGCCGTCGCCCTCGGCGTCCTCAGCCCCCTCCTCCTCGGCCGCGCCACCGACCTCGTCATCACCGGCGCCGCCGGCCCGGCCGGCGTCGACTTCGCGGCCGTCGGCCGGATCCTGGCCCTCTCCGTCGTGATCGTCGCCGCCTCGTCCCTGTTCACCTGGTTCCAGCTGCGGATCGCCACCACCGTCGTCCAGCGGGCCGGCCGGCGCCTGCGCGAGCAGGCCCAGCACAAGCTGGCCCGGCTGCCCCTCACGTACTTCGACCGGCAGCCGCGCGGCGAGGTCCTCTCCCGCACCACGAACGACATCGACAACATCACCCAGACCCTCCAGCAGGCCTTCAGCCAGATGACCCGGGCCCTGCTCAGCCTCATCGGCGTCCTCGCGATGATGTTCTGGATCTCCCCGGTCCTCGCCCTCGTCGCCCTCGCCACCGTGCCCGTCTCGGTCGTCGTCGCCGCCTTCGTCGGACGGCGCGCCCAGCCGCAGTTCGTGAAGCAGTGGGCCGTCACCGGCCGGCTCGGCAGCCACGTCGAGGAGATGATCACCGGCCACACCGAGGTCGTCGCCTTCGGCCGGCGCACCGAGGCCGTGCAGCGCTTCGACGAGATCGGCGAGGAGCTGTACCGGGCGAGCTTCCGCGCCCAGTTCGTGTCCGGCTTCATCCAGCCCGCGCTGACCTTCGTCGGCAACCTCAACTACGTGGTCCTCGCGGTGGTCGGCGGCCTGCGGGTGGCGAGCGGCACCCTGACCGTCGGAGACGTCCAGGCCTTCATCCAGTACTCGTACGACTTCAACGGCCCGATCAACCAGGTCGCCGCCATGGCCAACCTCCTCCAGTCCGGGGTGGCCTCCGCCGAGCGGGTCTTCGACCTCCTCGACGCCGACGAGGAGACCCCGGATCCGGCGGAGCCGCAGCGCCCCGCCCAGGTCAGGGGCCGGGTCTCCTTCGAGAAGGTCGCCTTCCGCTACGAGCCCGACAAGCCGCTCGTCGAGGACCTGTCGCTCACCGTCGAACCGGGCCGGACGGTCGCGATCGTCGGCCCGACGGGCGCCGGCAAGACGACCCTCGTCAACCTCCTCATGCGGTTCCACGAGGTCACCGGCGGCCGGATCACCCTGGACGGCACGGACATCGCGAAGATGTCCCGCGAGGAGCTGCGGGCCGGGATCGGCATGGTCCTCCAGGACACCTGGCTCTTCGGCGGCACCATCGCCGACAACATCGCCTACGGACTGCCCGGCGAGGTCTCCCGGGAGCGGATCGTCGAGGCCGCCAGGGCCGCGCACGCCGACCGCTTCGTCCGGACCCTCCCCGACGGGTACGACACCGTCCTCGACGAGGACGGGGGAGGCCTCAGCGCCGGCGAGAAGCAGCTGGTCACGCTCGCCAGGGCGTTCCTGTCCGAGCCGGTGATCCTCGTCCTCGACGAGGCCACCAGCTCCGTCGACACCCGCACCGAGCTCCTCGTCCAGCAGGCCATGTCGTCCCTCCGCGCGGGCCGCACCAGCTTCGTCGTCGCCCACCGGCTCTCCACGATCCGGGACGCGGACACGATCCTGGTCATGGAGAGCGGCTCGATCGCCGAGCAGGGCACCCACGAGGAGCTGCTCGCCGCCGGAGGCGCGTACGCCCGGCTGTACGAAGCCCAGTTCGCCGGAGCGTGAAGGCTCAGTACGGTGAGGGCGTGACCACTCTCGCCCTCACCGTCCTCACGACCACCGACAGCCCCGAGAAGGCCGAGACGCTCGCGCGCGGCGCCGTCGAGGCCCGGCTCGCCGCCTGCGCCCAGGTCTCCGGTCCCGTCACCTCCGTCTACCACTGGCAGCGGGCCATCGAGACCGCCGAGGAGTGGCAGGTGGTGTTCAAGACCACCGAGGCCCGCTACGAGGACCTGGAGGCCTATCTCCTCGCCGCCCACGACTACGAGACGCCGGAGATCATGGCCACCCCCGTCGTCCGGGCCTCCTCCGCCTATCTGGCGTGGCTCGGCAGGGAGGTGGCGCACCCGTGACCGCGCCGGCCGGCCTCATACCCCTGCCGTTCTTCGTGTACGGGACGCTGCGCCCCGGCGCGTACAACCACGACCGGCTCCTCCTCGGCCGGACGGCCGCGGAGGAGGAGGCCCGGCTCCCGGGCGCCCTCCTCTACGACGGCCCCGGCTACCCGTACGCGGTGCCCGGCGCGGGCACGGTCGCGGGCACCCTCGTGACGGCGGCGCCCGAGGCGTACGGCGAACTGCTCGGCGCGCTGGACCGGATGGAGGGCGACGCCGGGTACGAGCGGGCCGCCGTCGAGGCGGTCCGGCTCCGCGACGGCGGGTCCGTCCGGGCCTGGACCTACCTCGCGGCCCCCGAGACGGCACTCGGCCCGCTCATCCCCACCGGCGACTGGTTCCGGACAGGGCCTAGGCGTCCCGCTCCAGGCGTACCGCGCACACCTTGAACTCGGGCATCCGGGAGACCGGGTCGAGCGCCGGATTGACGAGCGTGTTCGCCCGGCCCTCGCCCGCCCAGTGGAACGGCATGAAGACGGTGTCCGGCCGGATCGCCGTCGTGATCCTGGCCGGGGCGACGGCCCGGCCCCGCCGCGAGACCACCGCGAGCCGCTCGCCCTCGGCCACCCCGAGCCGCTCGGCGAGCCGCGGGTGCAGCTCGACGAAGGGCCCGGGCGCCGCCGCGTTCAGCTCGTCGACCCGCCGGGTCTGGGCGCCCGACTGGTACTGGGACACCACCCGGCCCGTGGTGAGGACGACCGGGTACCCGGCGTCGGTCTCCTCCGCCGCCGGCCGGTGCACCACCGGCACGAACCGGGCCCGCCCGTCGGGGGTCGCGAACCGGTCGAGGAAGAGCCGGGGCGTACCGCCGTGGTCCTCGTCGGGGCAGGGCCAGAAGACGCCCTGCTCCTCCTCGATGCGCCGGTAGTCGATGCCCGCGTAGTCGGCGGGGCCGCCGGCGGAGGCCCGGCGCAGCTCCTCGAAGACCTCCTCGGCATCCGTCGGGAAGCCCTTCTCCCAGCCGAGCAGCCCGGCGAGCCCGTGCAGCACCTCCAGGTCGCTGCGGACCCCGGCGGGCGGGGTGAGGGCGCGGCGCCGGAGCAGCACCCTGCCCTCCAGATTGGTCATGGTGCCGGTCTCCTCGGCCCACTGGGTGACGGGCAGGACGACGTCGGCGAGCGCGGCGGTCTCGGAGAGGACGACGTCGGCGACGGCGAGGAAGTCCAGCGAGCGCAGCCGCCCCTCGACGTGTGCGGCGCGGGGCGCGGAGACGACCGGGTTGGAGCCCATGAGGAGCAGGGACTTCACCTCGCCGCCGAGCGCGTCGAGGAGCTCGTACGCGCTCCGCCCCGGACCCGGCAGCACCTCGGGGTCCACGCCCCACACCCCGGCGACGTGCGCGCGGGCGGCCGGGTCGTCGAGTTTGCGGTAGCCGGGCAGCTGGTCGGCCTTCTGGCCGTGCTCGCGGCCGCCCTGGCCGTTGCCCTGGCCGGTGAGACAGCCGTAGCCGCTCAGCGGCCGGCCCGCCCTGCCGGTGGCGAGACAGAGGTTGATCCAGGCGCCGACGGTGTCGGTGCCCTTGGACTGCTGCTCGGGGCCGCGGGCGGTCAGCACCATGCCGCTGCCGGCGTCGCAGAACATCGCGACCGCCTCCCGCAGCTCCGGCACGGACACGCCGGTGATCCGCTCGACCTGCTCGGGCCAGTGGGACATGGCCCCGGCCCGGGCCGCGGCCCAGCCGTCGGTGCGCGCCGCCACGAACTCCTCGTCCACGCGTCCTTCGGCCACCACGAGGTGGAGCATGCCGAGGGCGAGCGCGAGGTCGGTGCCGGGGCGCGGCGCGAGGTGGAGGTCGGCCTGCTCGGCGGTGCGGGTGCGGCGCGGGTCGACGACGATCAGCTTCCCGCCGTTCTCCCGCAGCTCGGTGAGGTACCGCAGGGCGGGCGGCATGGTCTCGGCGAGGTTGGAGCCGACGAGGATCACACAGCCGGTCCTCGGGATGTCGTCCAGGGGGAAGGGGAGTCCCCGGTCGAGGCCGAAGGCCCGCTGGTGCGCGGCGGCGGCGGACGACATGCAGAAGCGCCCGTTGTAGTCGATCTGCGAGGTGCCGAGCACGAGCCGGGCGAACTTCCCCAGCGTGTAGGCCTTCTCGTTGGTGAGCCCGCCGCCGCCGAAGACCCCCACGGCATCGGCACCGTGGTCGGCGCGGGTTCGACGCAGTCCGTCGGCGACGGCGGCGAGCGCCTCCTCCCAGGTCGCGGGCCGCAGATCCCCCGTGTCAGGGCATCGGACCAGGGGCTCGGTGAGCCGGACCCGGGAGGAGAGTACGGAGGGGGCGGTGCGGCCCTTGCCGCACAGGGCGCCCCGGTTCACGGGGAAGTCGGTCCGCTCGACCACCTCGGCGGGCAGCTCCGGGGTGCCGGTGGGGCGGAGCGACATGCCGCACTGCAGGGCGCAGTAGGGGCAGTGGGTCGGGACGGCGGTGGCGTCGGACATGCCGCCAGCGTGGGTCAGGCGTGTTACGCGGGGCGGCGCCCCGTATTACGGGCGCGGTGCCATGCCCTCCGCCGGGGGAGCCGTCACGGGTGAGGCGAGGGCCTCGGTGACGCCGGTCTCCTCGGGCCCGAGGAAGTGCGGATCGGGGCGCAGGCCCGCGTCGAGGGCGGCCTTGCCCGCCGCGAAGAGCTCCCGGGTGGTGCCGTAGTACCAGGTGCCGTCGCGGGGTTCGGCGACCCCGACCCCGTACGCGTCGACGCCCGCCCGGCCGCACAGCGCGACGGCCCGCTTGATGTGGAAGTCCTGGGTGACGAGGACGGCCCGGTCGACGCCGAAGACCTTCTTGGCCCGCACGCAGGAGTCCCAGGTGTCGAAGCCCGCGTAGTCGCTGACGATCCGGCCGTCGGGCACCCCGCGCTCGGTGAGGTAGGCGCGCATGGCGCTGGGCTCGTCGTATGCGGTCCTGCTGTTGTCGCCGGTGACGAGCAGGACCCGGACCTTGCCCTCGCGGTACAGCTCGGCGGCCGTGTCGAGCCGGTGCGCGAGATACGGGGTGGGGCGCCCCTTCCACAGCCCGGCGCCGAACACGACGGCGACGTCCCGGGCGGGCACGTCGGCGGTGGTACGGATCTTCCCGGCTGCGGCGGTGTGCATCCAGGTGACGGGGGCGAGCGCGAGGACCGCTCCCAGCATGACGGCCTGGACGGTGCGGCGGCGCGCCCGGGTGGTGCGGGGTATCGACCGGGTGAGCCGTGCCGTCATGCGGAAACCTCCGTGGGGGCGTCGATCGGTGGCGGTCTGTCACCCCGTCCGACGCGCTTCGGAGGCGTTCGGTTCGCCGGACGCCCGGAGTGTTCCGTAGAGCACACCGGAGAGCCCCAGGCCGATGACCATGCCGAGGAGCTGGGCGGCGGCGAAGGCGGGCACCGACCCGGGGGCGATCCCGGTGAAGGAGTCGGAGAAGGAGCGGCCGAGGGTGGCGGCCGGATTGGCGAAGGAGCCGGACGAGGTGAACCAGATCGCCGCACCGATGTACCCGGCGACCGCGACCGGGGCGAGACCGGGGCGGCCGATGCGGCGCAGGCCCTGCACGACGAGGACGAGCCCGGCGGTGGCGACGGCCTCGCCGAGGAGGAGGTGGAGCGCGGCGCGGGGCTCGGTGGCCCAGGCGCCGGGCGCCCGCCCGAACATCGCCTCGGCGAGCAGGGCGCCGGTGACGGCCCCGGCGAGCTGGGCGCCGATGTAGGCGAGGGCCTCGCGCCCGCCGCGGTCGTGGCGGCGGGACCACCACTCCGACAGGGTCACGACGGGGTTGAAGTGGGCCCCGGAGAGCGGGCCGATGAGGGCGATGAGCAGACCGAGGCCGAGGGCGGAGGCGGCGGCGTTGGCGAGCAGGCGGACGCCGATGTCCTGGCTGAGGGCGTCGGCGCGGATGCCGGAGCCGACGACGACGGCGACGAGGGCGGCGGTGCCGATGAACTCGGCGGCGGTGCGCCGGGGGAGAGAGGGCGGGGACATTCTCATGGCGGAAAATATATTCCGCAGAACGGAACACGAAAAGAATGAGGAAGCAGGAATCGGGGAACACCCCTACGATCCGCCCATGATCATCGATGCCGTCCGCAACAACGCCGAGTGGTGCGAGGCCATGTGCCGCGCCCACGGACACCCCGGCACCTTCGGCCCCCGCGCCTGGACGAACGACCGCCGCACCCCGCTGTACTACCCGGACGCGGTGACGCTCACCGAGGACGCGGACGTGAAGGACGTCCTGACCGGCATCGACCGCAGCACCCCCGGAGCCTCCGTCAAGGACAGCTTCGGCCGCCTCGACCTGGCCGCCGAGGGCTTCCGCCTCCTCTTCGAGGCGCAGTGGATCGCCCGGCCCGCCGGCCTGCCCGTCCCCGCCGCCACCGGCGACTGGCGCCCAGTCCGCACCCCTGAGGAACTCACCGCCTGGGCCCTCGCGTGGAGCGACGGCGACGAGGAGGCGGAGCTCTTCCGCCCCGAACTCCTCGCCGACGAGGCCACGACGATCGTCGTGGGCCACGGCCCCGACGGCCGGATCCTCGGCGGCGCGGTCCTCAGCGACAGCGGCGCGGTGACGGGCGTCTCCAACCTCTTCACCACCGGAGACACCGACCCGGCCCAGGTCTGGGCGGGCTGCCTGACCCTCGCGGACGCCACCCGCCCCGTCGTCGGCTACGAGGCCGGCGACGACCTCGCCCCCGCCCTCGCCGCAGGCTTCGAGGAAACGGGCCCGCTCCGGGTCTGGCTGGACGCCTGACACCGCCGGGGCCGCCCGCGTGAGGTCACGGAAAGAACTCGTGACCCCGACGCAACGGGCAGGCAACGTGCCGCCCCCAGGATCGGTGCATGACGGATTCGGACAGCACGTTCGACAGCGCCGCCGAGCTGCTCGGCAGGATCACCGAGCAGCTCGCGGCGCAGCTCGGCCAGGTGCATCCGGGCGGCCGTCGGCAGCGGAAGCACGACGAGGAGGTACGCCCGCCCATGAACGCTCCCACCCTCGTCGCCGTCGGCCACGGCAGCCGCGACCCCCGCGCCCGGGCCACCCTCGGCCGCCTCCTCGACCGGGTCCGCGAGCTGCGCCCCGGGCTCGACGTGCGCCTCGCCCACATAGAACTGAACGCCCCGCTGCTCGACGAGACCCTCGCGGACCTCGCCGCCGAAGGCCGGGACGCCGTCCTCGTCCCCCTGCTCTTCGCCCCCGGCCACCACGTCACCCACGACCTGCCCGCCGCCCTCGCCGCCGCACCCGCCCTCCGGGCCCGGGTCGCCGAGCCGCTCGGCGCGCACCCGCTCCTCGTCGAGGCCCTCGCCGGCCGGCTCACCGAGGCCGGCTGGACCCCCGAGGACGGCACCTCCCGCTCCACCGGAGTCGTCCTCGCCTCCGCCGGCTCCCGCGACCCCCGGTCCGGCGCCGAGATCCGCCGGATCGCCGCCCTCCTCGGCGAGCGGCTCGGCGGGGTCCCGGTCGTCCCCGCGTACGCCTCCGCCGCCACCCCCACCGTCCCCGAGGCCGTCCGCGCGCTCGCCGCCCGAGGCCGCCACCGCGTCGCCGTCGCCTCCTGCTTCACCGCCCCCGGCCTCTTCGCGACCCGCGCCGCCGCCCACGCCCCCTGGCTCGCCGCCGCCCCGCTCGGCGCCCACCCGGCCCTCGCCCGCCTGGTCCTGCACCGCTACGAACAGGCCCGCACGGCCCGCACCACCACCCCCGTGCGGGAACTCGCCGCCATCTGACCTCTTCTGTCGGTCCCTCCGGTTACCTTCGAACCATGGAAGGCATCGCAGACACCAAGGACGGCACAGGCATTACCGACACCACCGACACCCCCGGCTACGACTCCTCCGCGACCGAGCGCTGGGCCGCCGAGCCCGACAAACGCCCGGGCCGCACCGCCTTCCAGCGCGACCGCGCCCGCGTGCTGCACTCCGCCGCGCTGCGCAGGCTCGCCGGCAAGACCCAGGTCGTCACCCCCGGCACCCGCAGCCACGCCTGGGACGCCAGCCCCCGTACCCGGCTCACCCACTCCCTGGAGTGCGCCCAGGTCGGGCGTGAGCTCGGCGCCGCCCTCGGCTGCGACCCCGACCTCGTCGAGGCCGCCTGCCTCTCCCACGACATGGGCCACCCGCCCTTCGGGCACAACGGCGAGCAGGCGCTCAACGACGTCGCCAAGGACTGCGGCGGCTTCGAGGGGAACGCCCAGTCGCTCCGCCTCCTCACCCGCATCGAGCCCAAGCGCTTCGTGAAGGAGGCCGACGGGGAGCTCGTCAGCGTCGGCCTCAACCTCACCCGCGCCGCGCTCGACGCCGCCACCAAGTACCCCTGGCCGCGCGGCGGCCACCCCGAGGACCCCGGCTCGCCCAAGTTCGGCGTGTACGAGGACGACCTGCCCGTCTTCGCATGGATCCGGCAGGGCGCCCCCGCCCACCGCAAGTGCTTCGAGGCCCAGGTCATGGACTGGTCCGACGACGTGGCCTACTCGGTCCACGACTTCGAGGACGGCCTGCACGCCGGACACATCGACCCCAACATGCTCCTCGCCGAGCCCGAGCGCGCCGACATCTGGACCGTCGCCATCGGGCGGTACGTCCCCGAGGACACCGACCCGCAGGAGCTCGCCGAGGCCCTCGACCGGCTCGTCGACCAGGAGTGGTGGCCCCACGGCTACGACGGCTCGGCGGTCGCCCAGGCCCGCCTCAAGGACGCCACCAGCCAGCTCATCGGCCGCTTCTGTCTCGCCGCCGAAGGTGCCACCCGGGAGGCGTACGGCTCCGGCCGCCTGACCCGTTACGCCGCCGAGCTCGTCGTCCCCCGCGAGGCGCGCAACGAATGCGCCGTCCTCAAGGCCGTCGCCGACCGGTACGTGATGCAGCGTGCCGAGCAGGAGGTCCTCCGCGCCGACCAGCGCGTCGTCGTCGCCGAGCTCGCCGAGGCCCTCGTCGCCCGCGCCCCCGACGGCCTCGAACCGCAGTTCCGGGCCGCCTTCGACGCCGCGCGCGACGACCGGGCCCGCAAGCGCGTCATCGTCGACCAGATCGCCAACCTCACCGACGCCGCCGCCCGGGCCCTCCACCGCCGCCTCCGCCCCCACCACGCGTAGGTCCTCTTCCGTCACCCGGCTCCGTGCGGGACGCTCGCATGCACGCCCCGAGGCGGTACGGCCGGACGAACGCCCGGGGGCGTAGGTTGGAACCGGTCGCAACGAGGAGGAATCGACGTGGTCGACGCAGATCAGACCTTTGTCATCGTGGGCGGAGGACTGGCAGGGGCCAAGGCGGCGGAGACACTGCGCTCCGAGGGGTTCAACGGCCGGGTGATCCTCATCGGCGACGAGCGCGACCACCCCTACGAGCGCCCACCCCTCTCCAAGGGCTACCTCACCGGCGCCAAGGAGCGGGACTCGGTCTTCGTCCACGAGGCCGCCTGGTACGCGGCGCACGACATCGAGCTCCACCTCGGCCAGGCCGTCACCGCCGTCGACCGCGAGGCCCGCACGGTCCGCCTCGGCGACGGCACCGTCATCCGCTACGACAAGCTGCTCCTCGCCACCGGCGCCGAGCCGCGCCGCCTCGACGTCCCCGGCACCGAGCTCGCCGGCGTCCACCACCTGCGCCGGCTCGCCCACGCCGACCGGCTCCGCCAGGTCCTCGCCGCCCTCGGCCGGGACAACGGCCACCTGGTGATCGCCGGCGCCGGCTGGATCGGCCTGGAGGTCGCCGCCGCGGCCCGCGGCTACGGCGCCGAGGTCACCGTCGTCGAGTACGAGCCCACCCCGCTCCACCGCGTCCTCGGCCCCGAGCTCGGCCAGCTCTTCGCCGACCTCCACAGCGACCACGGCGTCCGCTTCCACTTCGGCGTGAAGCTCACCGAGATCGTCGGCCAGGACGGCATGGTCCTCGCCGTCCGCACCGACGACGGCGAGGAGCACCCCGCGCACGCCGTGCTCGCCGCGATCGGCGCCGCGCCCCGTACCGCCCTCGCCGAGAACTCCGGGCTCGCCCTCGTCGACCGGGCCGACGGCGGCGGCATCGCCGTCGACGAGTCGCTGCGCACCTCCGACCCCGACATCTACGCCGCGGGGGACGTGGCCGCCGCCCACCACCCATCGCTCCACACCCGGCTCCGCGTCGAGCACTGGGCCAACGCCCTCAACGGCGGCCCGGCCGCCGCCCGCGCCATGCTCGGGCAGCTCGTCTCCTACGACCGGGTGCCCTACTTCTTCTCCGACCAGTACGAGCTGGGCATGGAGTACTCCGGCTGGGCGCCCCCGGGCACGTACGACCAGGTCGTGGTCCGCGGCGACACCGGCAAGCGCGAGTTCATCGCCTTCTGGCTGAAGGAGGGCCGGGTCCTCGCGGGCATGAACGTGAATGTGTGGGACGTCACAGAGCCGATCCAGCAGCTCATCCGTTCCCGGGCGGCCGTGGACCCCGAGGCCCTCGCCGACCCCTCCGTACCCCTGGAGAACCTGATCTGATCACCTCCGCCCACCCGTAGACTTCATGCGTGGCAGGCAGGATCAACGATGACGACGTGAAGGCGGTACGGGACGCGGTCCCGATCGACGCCGTCGTGTCCGAGTACCTCCAGCTGCGCAACGCGGGCGGCGGAAACCTCAAAGGTCTCTGCCCCTTCCACGACGAGAAGTCGCCCTCCTTCCAGGTCAGCCCCAGCAAGGGACTGTTCCACTGCTTCGGCTGCCAGGAGGGCGGCGACACCATCGCCTTCGTGATGAAGATCGACCACCTCTCCTTCTCGGAGACGGTCGAGCGCCTCGCCGCGAAGGCGGGCATCACCCTGCGGTACGAGGAAGGCGGCTACAACCCCGGCCACCAGCGCGGGGAGCGCATCCGCCTCGTCGAGGCGCACAAGGTCGCCACCCAGTTCTACATCGACCAACTCGACTCGCCCGAGGCCGAGATCGGCCGCAAGTTCCTCGCCGAGCGCGGCTTCGACCAGGCCGCCGCCGCCCACTTCGGCGTCGGCTACTCGCCGGCCGGCTGGGACCACCTCACCCGCTTCCTGCGCGGCAAGGGCTTCTCCGACAAGGAACTGATCGTCTCCGGCCTCTCCCAGGACGGCCGCCGCGGCCCCATCGACCGCTTCCGCGGCCGCCTCATGTGGCCCATCAGGGACGTCGGCGGCGACGTCGTCGGCTTCGGCGCGCGCAAGCTCCGCGACGACGACAACGGCCCCAAGTACCTCAACACGCCCGAGACGCCGATCTACAAGAAGTCCCAGGTGCTCTACGGCATCGACCTGGCCAAGAAGGACATCGCGAAGGTCAGCCGGGCCGTCGTCGTCGAGGGCTACACCGACGTCATGGCCTGCCACCTCGCCGGCGTCACCACCGCCATCGCCACCTGCGGCACCGCCTTCGGCGGCGACCACATCAAGATCCTCCGCCGCCTCCTGATGGACAACGGCTCGGCCCGCGTCATCTTCACCTTCGACGGCGACGCCGCAGGCCAGAAGGCCGCCCTGCGCGCCTTCGAGGACGACCAGAAGTTCGCCGCCGAGACGTACATCGCCATCGCCCCCGACGGCATGGACCCCTGCGACCTGCGGCTCGCCAAGGGCGACGCGGCCGTCGCCGAACTCGCCGAGCCCCGCACCCCGCTCTTCGAGTTCGCGCTCCGCCAGATCGTGAAGCGGTACGACCTGGAGACCCCGGCCGGCCGCGCCGCCGCACTCGACGAGGCCGCCCCCGTCGTCGCCCGCATCAAGAACATCGGCGCCCAGCACGAGGTCGCCGTCCAGCTCGCCGGCATGCTCGGCATCCTCGACACCCAGTTCGTCGTCAAGCGCGTCGCCCAGCTCGCCCGCTGGGCGCGCGACCGCGGCGGCAAGGGCCCCGCGCAGCAGCAGCCCGGGCAGCGCGGCTACGACACCCCGGCCCCGCAGGCCGCACCCTCCGGGCCCGCGCTCAACCTGCGCAGCCCCGCCCACCGCACCGAGCGCGAGCTCCTCAAGCTCGCCCTCCAGCGCCCCGAACTGGTCTCGCCGGCCTTCGACGCGTACGGCATCGACGAGTTCACCGCCCCGCCCTACGCGGCCGTCCGCCAGTGCGTCCAGGACGCCGGCGGTGCCACCGGCGCGCCCTCCGACTACCTCGACACCGTCCGCGAGGCCGCCCCCAACGACACCGTCCGGGCCCTCGTCACCGAACTCGCCGTCGAGACGATCTTCGCCAAGACGATCGACGAGGTCTACGCAGGCGCCCAGCTCGTCCAGGTCCGGCTCCGCGCCGTCGACCGCCGCATCCGCGACGTCCAGGGCACCCTGGCCCGGCTCGGCGCCCACGGCGACCCGGAACAGCTCGCGGCCGTGCAGAACGAACTGTGGGTGCTCACCCAGTACGGCCAGTCCCTGCGGAACAACGGCGCCGACGCACTCTGACCGTCGGTCACGGTCCGAACTCAAAAAGTCACCGCACGCCCCTCGTGGCGGCGATGTGTCGTACCCCACACTGGATGACGGTGTCGTTCCGCCCCTCCTGGAGGTCGCCCGCCGTGCAGACCGAGATCCAGACCACCGAACAGGACGAGCCGGCCGAACTCCCCGAGGTCCCGGAGGTCCCGCCGCAGCGCCGCCGCGCCGACCTCGGCGGCAACGGACCCTCCTCCGACCTGTTCCGCCAGTACCTCCGCGAGATCGGCCGCATCCCGCTCCTCAGCGCCGAGGAGGAGGTCGAACTGGCCCGGCGCGTCGAGGCCGGACTCTTCGCCGAGGAGAAACTCACCACCACCCCCGACCTCGACAGCCGCCTCGCGAGCGACCTGGACCGGCTCGTCGTCCTCGGCCGCATCGCCAAGCGCAAGCTCATCGAGGCCAACCTCCGCCTCGTCGTCTCCGTCGCCAAGCGGTACGTCGGCCGCGGCCTCACCATGCTCGACCTCGTCCAGGAGGGGAACCTCGGCCTCATCCGGGCCGTCGAGAAGTTCGACTACGCGCGCGGCTACAAGTTCTCCACGTACGCGACCTGGTGGATCCGCCAGGCCATGTCCCGGGCCCTCGCCGACCAGGCCCGGACCATCCGCGTCCCCGTGCACGTCGTCGAACTCATCAACCGGGTCATCCGCGTCCAGCGCCGCATGCTCCAGGAACGCGGCTACGAACCCACCGCGGAAGAGGTCGCCGCCCAGCTCGACCTGGCCCCCGAACGGGTCGGCGAGGTCCTCCGCCTCGCCCAGGAACCGGTCTCCCTGCACGCCCCCGTCGGCGAGGAGGACGACGTCGCCCTCGGCGACCTCATCGAGGACGGCGACGCCGCCTCACCCGTCGAGTCCGCGGCCTTCCTGCTGCTCCGCCGCCACCTGGAGGACGTGCTCTCCACCCTCGGCGAACGTGAACGGAAGGTCGTCCAGCTCCGCTACGGCCTCGACGACGGCAGGCCCCGCACCCTGGAGGAGATAGGACGCATCTTCGGCGTGACACGCGAACGCATCCGCCAGATCGAGTCCAAGACCCTCGGTAAACTGCGGGACCACGCCTACGCGGACCAGCTGCGCGGCTACCTCGACTAGCCGATCTCCCGCACCGTGAGCGTCCACGGCCCGTCCGCACTGAAGAGCAGCAGCAGCGGCCCCTGCGGGATCGGGACGGTGTGCACCAGCGGACCGGTGGCATTCACGATCAGGGTGGGGTGGGTCAGGAGCGTCGTGCGCCCGGCGACCTCGTGGTACCACATACCGGCGTACCCGCTGCCGTCCTCCTTGCCTTCGAAGTGCACCCGGAGGTCGGCCGCGCCGCCCGTGAACAGCAGGGCCTCGGGGCCGTACCCGCGCAGCGTGCCCGTCAGGTGTCGGGCGGAGGCGACGGGGCTCACGCGCAGGGCCCAGCGGTTGCGGCTGTTCGCATGGACGCGCAGCCGCAGAGAGCGGTCCCCGGGGGCCCGGATGACCGAACTCCCCGTGAAGTGCGGGAGGGTGGTGTTGAAGAGGTAGTCGTCGTCCTTGTTGAACTTGTTCAGCGAGAAGACGCCGAAATAGTCCTCGCCCTCGTGCGCGGCCTCGACCAGGACGGGACCGGGCGGGACGCGGCCGTCCACGGTGACCACCTCGCCGCCCTTGCCGGAGGCCGTGAAGGGCTCGAAGAGCGGCCCGAACTCCCAGCCCTCGACGAGCTCGTACGGCCGCTCGACGGGCGGGTACGCGGTGGGGACGGGCGACGGTGTGGGGGCGGGCCACGGTGTGGGGACGGGGGCGGTGGTGGGGGCGGGCGACGCCGTCGGGGCGGGCGTGCCGCCGGCTTCCCCGGCCTTTCGGGCGGGCGCGCTCGGGGCCGCGAGTGCCTGCCACGGTGACTGGGCCAGTGACCGACTCGGCGTCTGGCCCGGCGCCTTGGCCACGCCGGTCAGCGGGACGGGCCCGTTGGCAGGAACCGCGACCGGCTGCTCCACTTCCTTCTCGACCTCGACCCCGTACGCCGTGACGAGCTCCGCGAGCCCGGAGGCGTACCCCTTGCCGATCCCGGTGAACTTCCAGCCGCCCGACTCGCGGAAGAACTCGCCGTACACGACGGCCTCCGCGTCGTCGGGACGCGCGATCAGCCAGGCGACGACCACCGCCCTGTCCGGGGCCATCGCGGCCAGCGAGCCGGAGGTCGCCGGACCGGCGATCACGATGCGCTGGACCTCCGGCTCCACCTCGTGCAGTGCGAGGGACAGCGACTTCTTCGTGTGCTTCACCGCGCCGGACGGGTGAACGGGCTGCCCCTCGAAGACCATGTCCGCGTCTCCGCGGACCCGGCCGTCCGCGCCGAGCAGCAGCGCCGCTATGTCCGCGTTTCCGATGCCGACCAACAGGGTGACCGAAGGCACCCAGGAACTCTCGGTTGTGTGACCCATGCCGCATATCTTGCGGCACGGGTCACACCCCGGTCGGAGCCGGGTCAGTCGACCTCGGCGACCGCCTGCGCGAACTGCGCCGCGTACAGCCGGGCATAGGCCCCGCCGGACAGCAACAGCTCCTCGTGCGTGCCCTGTTCGACGATCGAGCCGCTCTCCATCACCAGGATCACGTCCGCGTCCCGGATCGTGGAGAGCCGGTGCGCGATGACGAACGACGTACGCCCGTGGGCCAGTCGGGCCATCGCCTTCTGGATCAGCACCTCGGTGCGGGTGTCGACCGAGCTGGTGGCCTCGTCGAGGACCAGGATCACCGGGTCCGACAGGAACGCCCGGGCGATGGTGATCAGCTGCTTCTCACCCGCGCTGACCCCGGCCCCGTCGTCGTCGATGACCGTGTCGTACCCCTCGGGGAGCGTACGGACGAACCGGTCGACGTGCGCGGCCCGCGCCGCCTCCTCGATCTCCTCCCGGCTCACCTTCCGCGTGGTGCCGTAGGCGATGTTGTCCGCGATGGTGCCGCCGAAGAGCCAGGTGTCCTGGAGGACCATGCCGATGCCCTTCCGCAGGTCCTCGCGGGACATCTTCGCGATGTCCGTCCCGTCCAGCGTGATCCGGCCGCCCGTGACCTCGTAGAACCGCATCAGCAGGTTCACCAGGGTCGTCTTGCCGGCGCCCGTCGGGCCGACGATCGCGACCGTCTGGCCCGGCTCCACCGAGAGCGACAGGTCCTCGATGAGCGGCTTGTCGGCCTCGTAGCGGAAGGAGACGTCCTCCAGGGCGACCCTGCCCTTGAGCTCCGTCGGCCCGAGGTCCTGCGGCTCCTCGTTCCTCGGCGCGTCCGGCTCCTGCTCCTCCGCGTCGAGGAGCTCGAAGATCCGCTCCGCCGAGGCCACGCCCGACTGCACGAGGTTCGCCATCGACGCGACCTGCGTCAGCGGCATCGAGAACTGGCGCGAGTACTGGATGAAGGCCTGCACGTCACCGATGGAGAGCGTGCCGCTCGCCACCCGCAGACCGCCGACGACGGCCACCAGGACGTAGTTGATGTTCGAGACGAAGAACATCACCGGCTGCATCACACCGCTGTTGAACTGCGCCTTGAACCCGGCCTCGTACAGCGCCTCGTTCTGCTCGCGGAAGTCCTTCGCGGACTCCTCCTGCCGGCCGAAGACCTTCACCAGGTTGTGCCCGGTGTACATCTCCTCGACGTGCGCGTTGAGCGTGCCCGTGGACTTCCACTGCTGCACGAAGTGCGGCTGCGAGCGCTTGCCGATCTTCGCCGCGACGAAGACCGAGACCGGCACCGTCACCAGCGCCACCAGGGCGAGCAGCGGCGAGATCCAGAACATCATCGCGAGGACGCCGACGATCGTGAGCAGCGAGTTGATCAGCTGGCCCATCGACTGCTGGAGCGTCTGCGAGATGTTGTCGATGTCGTTGGTCGCCCGGGACAGCACCTCGCCGCGCTTCGCCTTGTCGAAGTACGACAGCGGCAGCCGTGCCAGCTTCGTCTGGACGTCCTCGCGCATGCGGAAGACCGTCCGGTTGATCACCTTGATCGACAGGCGGGTGGAGACCAGCATCAGCAGGCCCGCCGCCACGTAGATCGCGAGGGCCCAGAGCAGGACCTCGCCGACCGCGCCGAAGTCGATGCCCTGCCCGGGGGTGAAGTCGACCCCGGACAGCATGTCGGCCATGCCGGAGTCGCCCCCCGCGCGGAGCCGCTCGATCGCCTCCGCCTTCGTGCCGCCCTCGAACCGCCGCCCGACGACCCCCGCGAAGACGAGGTCGGTCGCCTTGCCGAGGATCTTCGGCCCGACCACGGAGGCCGCCACCGACAGCACGCCCGCGAGCAGCATCACCCAGAGCGTGGCGCGCTCGGGCGCCAGCTGCCCGAGCAGCCGCTTGCCCGAGTTCTTGAAGTCCATCGACCGCTGGTCGGGGCCGCCACCGGCCATCATGCGTCCGCCAGGACCGGCCATCAGGCTGCCTCCGCCTCGGTCAGCTGGGAGAGCACGATCTCCCGGTACGTCTTGTTCTCCGCCATCAGCTCCCGGTGCCGGCCCGTGCCGACGACCCGTCCCTCGTCGAGGACGACGATCCGGTCGGCGTCCCGGATGGTCGCCACCCGCTGGGCGACGATCACCACCGTCGAGTCCGCCGTCTCCCGCCGGAGCGCCTCGCGCAGCAGGGCGTCCGTCTCGTAGTCGAGCGCCGAGAACGAATCGTCGAAGAGATAGATCTCCGGCTTCTGCACCAGCGTCCGCGCGATGGCGAGCCGCTGCCGCTGACCGCCGGAGACGTTCGTGCCGCCCTGCGCGATCGGGGCGTTGAGGCCGTTCTCCAGCTTGCGCACGAAGTCGGCGGCCTGGGCCACCTCCAGGGCGTGCCAGAGCTCCTCGTCGCTCGCGTCGGGCTTCCCGTACCGCAGGTTCGTCGCCACCGTCCCGGAGAACAGGTACGGCTTCTGCGGCACCAGGCTCACGGTCTTCGCCATCAGCACGGGGTCGAGCTTCCGCACGTCGACGCCGTCGACGAGGACCTCGCCGCCGGTGGCGTCGAAGAGCCGCGGGACGAGCCCGAGGAGCGTCGACTTGCCGCTGCCGGTGGACCCGATGATCGCGGTGGTCTCCCCGGGCCGGGCGACGAGCCCGACGTCCTTCAGGACCGACTCCTCTGCGCCCGGGTACCGGAAGTCCGCGCTCCTGACCTCCAGGTGCCCGCGCCGGTCGAGCTCCGTCACCGGCTCGGCCGGCGGCACGACGCTGGACTCGGTCGCGAGGACCTCCTCGATGCGCTCGGCGCACACCTCGGCACGCGGCACCATCATGAACATGAAGGTGGCCATCATGACGGACATCACGATCTGCATCAGATAGGCGAGGAAGGCGGTCAGCGCGCCGATCTCCATCCCGCCGCTGTCGATGCGGTGCGCGCCGAACCAGACGACGGCCACGCTGGAGACGTTCACGACGGTCATCACGACCGGGAACATCAGCGCCATCAGCCGCCCGGTCGCCATCGACACGTCCGTCAGATCGGCGTTGGCCCTGCGGAACCGCTCCTCCTCGTACCCGTCCTTCACGAAGGCGCGGATGACGCGGTTGCCGGTGATCTGCTCGCGCAGCACCCGGTTCACGGTGTCGAGGCGCTCCTGCATCGTCCGGAAGAGCGGCCGCATCCTCCGCACGATCAGGGTCACGGAGACACCGAGGACCGGCACCACCGCGAGCAGCACGGCCGACAGCGGCACGTCCTGGCCGAGCGCCATCACGATGCCGCCGACACACATGATCGGCGCCGAGACCATCAGGGTGAACGCCATCAGGACGAGCATCTGGACCTGCTGCACGTCATTGGTCGTACGGGTGATCAGCGAGGGCGCGCCGAAGTGCCCGAGCTCCCGGGCGGAGAAGGACTGCACCCGGTCGAAGATCGCGCCGCGGACGTCCCGGCCCAGGGCGGACGCCGTCCGCGCGCCGTAGTAGACGGCGCCGATGTTGCACACGACCTGCACGACGGAGACACCGACCATCAGCGCGCCGGAACGCAGGATGTAGCCGGTGTCCCCGTTGACGACACCGTTGTCGATGATGTCGGCGTTCAGGGTCGGCAGGTAGAGGCTCGCGCAGGTCTGCAGGAACTGGAGCAGGACGAGCAGCGCGATGGGTTTTCGGTAGGGCCGCAGGTGGGTTCGGAGAAGTCTTATGAGCACTGACCTACTATCGCCCGCGCCCCTGTGCGAGACGACTTGGTTTAGGGGCGCGGCCCGAGGTCTGGCGAAGACTTTACGAAGCGGGGGTTTGGGACCCTGAACTACGCACCGAATGCCCCGGGATGGATCTGCTCCCGGGTGGCCACGTACTGCTGCCGCACGGCCTGCCCCACCGCCAGCTCTTCGCCGGCTTCCAGGACCTGCGCCGCTGCCCCCTGCCAGGCCGGGGGAGCGGACGGCGAGAGGGTGCCCCGCGCGACCCCGAGGGCCCAGGCGGCCTGCCGGGCCGCACCGAGCGCCGCGTAATCGGCAGGCTGGGGGACGACGACCTGCGCGCCGAACAGCGCGGGCGCGAGCGCCTGCACGGCCGGCAGCGCGGCCGCCGCACCGAGCAGGAAGACCCGCCGCACCTCGACGCCCCGCCCGCGCAGGACGTCCATGGCGTCGGTGAGCGCGCAGAGCATCCCCTCGAACGCGGCCCGCGCGAGGTGCTCGGGCTTCATCGACTCGCGCCGCAGCCCGCTGAGCGTGCCCGCGGAGTGCGGCAGGCTCGGGGTCCGCTCGCCCTCCAGATAGGGCAGCAGGACGAGCCCGGAGGCGCCGGGCGTCGACTTCAGCGCGAGCGCCGACAGCTCGTCGAGCGACTCCACGCCCAGCATCTCGGCGGTGCCGCGCAGCGCCCGTACGGCGTTCGAGGTGTGGACGACGGGCAGGTGCATGCCGGTGGCGTCGGCGAAGGAGGTGATCATGCCGCTCGGGTCGGCGAGGGCCTCGTGGTGCACGGCCATCACGGAGCCGGAGGCGCCGAGCGAGACGACCGCGTCGCCGTGGCCGAGACCCAGCCCGAGCGCGGCGGCCATCGTCTCGCCCGTGCCGGCGGAGATGAGGAGCCCCTCGGGGGTGGTGCCGGCGGCCTCGGCCGGGCCGAGGACCTCGGGCAGCACGGCCTGGTGGCCGAGCGCGAGCTCCACGAGATCGGGGCGGTACGCGCCGGTGCGGGCCGACCAGTAGCCGGTGCCGGAGGCGGCGCCGCGGTCGGTGGTGCGCCGCGCGGGGCGGCCGAGGAGCTGCCAGACCAGCCAGTCGTGCGGCTGCAGGACCAGCGCGGTCCGCTGGGCGTTCTCCGGTTCCGTACGGGCCAGCCAGCGCAGCTTGGCGACCGGCTGCCCGGAGCCCGGCACGCAGCCGACGGCCTCGGCCCACGCCTGGCGCCCGCCCAGCGACTCGGCGAGATCGGCGGCGGCGACCTGCGCCCGCTTGTCGTTGCCGACGAGCGCGGGCCGCACGAGGGCGCCCTGCGCGTCCAGCGGCACGAGCCCGTGCTGCTGGGCGGAGACGCCGATGGCCTGCACGCCCTCCAGGAGCCCGCCGGTGGCGGCCTCCCCGAGCGAGAGCAGCCAGGTCTGCGGATCGACCTCGGCGGCCTTCGGGTCGCCCTGGTGAGGGGCGTACCCCTGGCGCAGTACGGCACCCGTGTCCGCGTCACAGACGACGATGCGTGTGAATCCGGCAGAACTGTCGAGTCCGGCGACTATCCCCATGACATGTGATTCTGCCGCACGCGGGGCCCGGACGGGGCTCTGCGGGGGCTCAGGTGTTGCTGGTGCCCCAGTCGTCGTCCTCGACGCGGCCGTTGCTCCGGCCGCGGTTGCGCAGCGCGTGCACCCGGTCGGTCACCGAGGACGGCAGCCGGTCGCCCACCGTGTCGCCCACGGCGTGCATCGCCTTGCCCGCGACCTGGCGCCCGGTCTGGGCCGCCGACTCGGCGGCGTTGCGCACGGCGGGGTTCTGCGCCAACTCCTTCGCGGACTTCTTCATCTGCTCGTAGCGCTCGCGTCCGGCCCGCGTGCCGATCACGTAACCGAGGGCGAGACCCACGACGAACGTCAGCTTGTACCGCACGGCTGCGATCCTTCCCTGGAGGCCCTGGGGATACCGATTGGCGGAGCACCCCCCTGCTTGCGCTAATGTATGTCTCGCAGCGAGCGAGCGCCCTCCCGGTCAGCCGGACGGGGTCCGTTCGGTGCAACGCAGCAATCCCCTGTAGCTCAATTGGCAGAGCAGCCGGCTGTTAACCGGCAGGTTACTGGTTCGAGTCCAGTCGGGGGAGCGCGATCCCCTGTAGCTCAATTGGCAGAGCATTCGGCTGTTAACCGGAGGGTTACTGGTTCGAGTCCAGTCGGGGGAGCGGAACGGAAGAGGACCCTTCGGGGTCCTTTTTCGCGTCTCGGGGAACCATGCGCCCCGGGGCGAGGTCTTCATGGTCAGCAGAGCCGATCTTCCGGAGCAGGAGATCGTATGAGCGGCTATGCTGCGGCAGACGGCGCGCACACATGTACGCGCCTCACCGTTCGGGGCGGTAGCTCAGCCGGTTAGAGCAGCGGACTCATAATCCGTCGGCCGTGGGTTCGAGTCCCACCCGCCCCACCATAGAAAAACGTTCTGACCTGCGAAAACTCCCCGGGAGGGGCGCTTTCGCGTGCGGCGATCGCCTCGCATCGGTGCGGCGAAACGAGCGGCCCTGGCCTGCCTCGCCGGGCCCCGACCTTCTTGACCTGGGGTTTCAGGCGGAGCTTGGGTGTGGAGCCACGACGATGATCCCACGGCGATCCCACGGCTCCTGCATGTGACACGCCGCACACCGCGCCGAATATGTGTGACCCTCACCCGGTCGCCTGGCGGGCCTCCTCTCCGACGGCGCGGTCGGCACCTATGCCGGCGAGGGCGCCGAAGCCGCTGTCCGGCGCCCTCCGTCACCAGGACGTGGAGCGTCTTCTGCTGAATGAACTCGCCGCCCTCGTCAACGAGGGGATGGCCTCGCCGGCGCGGGCCCTGCAGCCCGGATTGGTCGGGTTACAGCCGACTTGCAGATCGAACGCGCGGTAGCCCGGCTCACTGGCCATGACGGATGGCTGCTCGTACGGGACAACGTCGAGGACCTCGGAGACATCCGCCCGCTCCTGGACCGCATGCCGGGCGGCCGGGTCCTGGTCACCACTCGCCGCGCGACCGGCCGGCACCACGATGCCACCGCCATCCGCCTCGATGTGTTCGCCCAGCCGAGGCGGTCTACCTGTTCACCCGCATCCTCACTCACCACGCCCCCGCGCCACCGACGCCGTGTGCGAGGAACTCGGGCATCTGGCCCTGGCGGTGGAACAGGCCGCCGAGTGAGCGTTCCCCGGTCGGGACCTGCCGGCACCGGTGAACTACGAGCCAGCGCCGGCATGGACCCGAGAGGGCAGATCAGCGATCGTCTTTGACATGCCCCGCCCCTGTCGTTTCTCAACCAATCGCGTTCGCCCTGTTCAGAGACGACCCGGCGGACACGATTCGTTGAGGAAGGGAAAGCCGACACTCGCGAACGCGTCCGGTGTTCCGGGCGTCGAGGTCGAATTCGGGGTTGCCGTCGGCGCGGAGCCAGCCGACGGAGCGGTCAGCGGATGGGCGTGGCGAGCTCGTGGACGATGTCGAGGTAGGTCGAGGCGACCGGGTTCAGGCCGGTGCGGGGCCACAGGAAGCCGTAGTCGATCGGTGGGGCGTCGTGCAGCGGGACGAAGGCCAGGCCTGGGCGGGAGTGGAAGTCCTGGGCGCGCATTGCCACCGTGCTGACGCCGACGCCCATGCTGACGTGGACCAGGACCTCGGGCCAGAAGCGGGTGGCCGGCCCCTGCGGGATGGGCCGGCCGGATGGGGTTCTGCGCGGGAAGTAGTAGTCCATCCAGTATTCGGGGATGTGTTCCGAGGCGATCGTGACCAGCGTCGTGTCGGCGAGGTCTTCCATCGAGACGGAGTCCTTGGCTGCGAAGGGGTGGCCTGCGGGCACCAGCAGTCCGCGCGGCTCGGCGAACATCAGCGGACCCTGCACGATGTCGGGTTCGACGATGGGGAACTCGGTGAGCTGCAGGTCCACTTCGCCGGCCCGCATGCGGCCGAGCGGGTCGAGGAGCTGGATCTCCTGGATCTCCACCACGCTGTCCGGATGGCGCACGCGGAACAGGTCGGCGGCCTTGACGAGCAGGTTGCCGCACCACGCCCCGGAGAAGCCGACGCGCACCACACCCTTGATGCGCACGCCGCGGGTCGTCTCGACCGCCTGTGCGAGCCCGGCGGCGATCTGGTCGTACGCGGGGCGCAGGTCGTCGCGCAGATGCTCACCAAGCGCGGTCAGCGTCACCTTGCGGCTGTTGCGTTCGAACAGCGGGCCGCCGACACGGCGTTCGAGTTTGCGGATGGTCTGGCTGATCCGGCCGGTCGTGACGTGCAGGCGTTCCGCGGTGCGTCCGAAGTGCAGCTCCTCGGCGAGTATGAGAAACGCTTCGAGCTCGATCCGTTCCAGCATGCCCACCCCTTGGTCGTTTAATCGTGCTCAACGTAGCGTGGCTCGGTCGTGTCTTGTTGCGCCGTGCGCCGATCTTGCACGCTGAAGGGGTCGCGTCCGAAGGGCCCCCGGGGCCTCGGAGCGGATTCCCCCATGCTGCGAAACGGAGACTTCCGCATGAGCAAGGTCGTTGCGGTCATGTACATCACGATGGACGGCGTGGTCGAGGACCCCGCCTGGACCGGCCCGTTCTGGAACGACGAGCACGCCAAGTACCAGAACGGCCAACTGCGCGCGAGCCGCGCCCTGCTGCTGGGACGCGCGACGTACGAGAGCTTCGCGAAGGCGTGGGCCCCGCGCGACGAGTCGGACGAGTTCACCGCGCGGATGAACCACATCCCCAAGTACGTCGCCACCACCACGTTGCAGACGGCGACCTGGAACGCCGCGATCCTCGACGGCGACGTCGTCGAACAGGTCGCCAAGCTCAAGGCCGAGCCGGGCGGCGACCTTCTGGTCTACGGCAGCGCCACGCTCGTCAACACGCTGATCGAGCACGACATGGTCGACGAACTCAAGTTGTTCCTCCACCCGGTGACCGTCGGCACCGGCAAGCGCCTGTTCATGGACGGCCTCGCCCCGAAGACCTGGACGCTCGCGGGTACCCAGTCCTTCAGCTCGGGCGCGATCGTCCTCGACTACCGCCCGGCCAAGGCGGCCTGACCCGCTGCCCCGCGGCGGGCACGGCGGCCACACGCCCGCAGCCGCGGCCGCGTTCCTGGTACGGGCCGCCGCCCGCGTCAGACGCCCCCGCACTGCGGCAACACCGGCGCGCACCCCGCTGACGGTGCTGTTGATAGGCGGTCGTTCATGAAGCACCCGGGAGTCCGGCGACCCACCTGCGGCGACGGCCGAGGTCAACGAGGGCTACCGGGGGCCGGCCAACGAGTTCCCTGACCAGATCAGCGTCCCTCCGAAGAAACCGAAGGGCGACTCGCCGCTCGGCGAGCTGTACGCCTGGCCGGAGACGCGTCGACGGCAGTCCTCGGAGGGATCCCTCGCGACGGCCCTGGCCAACGCCGACGCCGTCGCTCTGCTCATGGCCACGGGGTGGTGGTACTACTAGGCCGATCTGCGCATCCAGGGACTGCCGGGAGGACGAGGCGCGCGTACCCCAGGCGGACGTGGCCGACCGACTCGGCGCCCGCGCTCACCGGCCGGGTCAGCTCGGTCCAGGCCGAGCGCCACGGCCCTCGTGCTGTTCTCGGGTTCGCGCCCCGGCTCGTCCTGTCCGTCGTCGGCGGTCAGCCGCGCACATGCAGCCCGAAACCCGTGCGGCCCGTGGGCTCCAATCCCTCCTTCAGGTGCAGCGAGGGGATCTCGTAGTCGCCGAAATTCTGCCGCCGGAACGCGATCGGCTGACTCCGGACAGGTGCGCCCGGACTTCCTGGTATCAGCAGGACCACCTCTACGCCGGCAGGGTACTGCCCGGCACGGTGCAGACGCGCCGGCATAGCTTGCGCTGGACCGCGCCGAATTCCACCAGGCGGTTACGGGGGCCTGGGGTCATCAGGAGGGCGAGTTCCCGACGCGTCAGTCCCGGAACGCCATGGTGCCGCAGGCCGTCGGCGTTCCTCGTACTGATCTTCGACGAGCAGGGCGGGGGAGCGGCACGGGGCGAGGTCCAGCAGGGGGTCGGAGCAGTGGTGAGCGCCTGAGGTCCGGTCATGGGTGCCCCTCCTCAGTGGTCGTGCTCTGCGGAGGGCGTGCAAGCGGGCCGTCATACGATCCATGCGGTATTCCTGCCTGCGCTGGTGACTGAAATCCCCGCCGGCGTCCTTACCGGTGCGCTCGCGGCCCGGCCACGAGTGCCCTGGTGGTGTCGGGGTCCGAAGGAAGCCCGGCGTCGTCGAACCACGAGGTGGTGGGATTCGCCTGATGGACCCCGCACTCCAGGGTTGGGGAGCCCACGGGAACGTCGAGACGCTCATTCTGACCCTTTGCTGACCTCTGCGCTCTGTGCAAGCCGTTGACCTGCGGAGATCTGGCGTTGGTGGGAGGCGTAGTGGAACTTCGTGGGCCGCACGGACGAGGAGATCCGCAAGGCCCGCGAGGAGTGGATGACGAGCGACCGCTTCGGCGAGGTGAAGGACGACGGAGACCGCCTGGACGCGCCGGAGGTCCCGGCCGCCCGCCTGAAGGCCCGGGGACGGGTGCGCTGACCTGGGATTTTCACACCTCGGGCGCGTCCTGCCGGAACCCGCCGAGGTCGCGTACGACGGCGGCGAAGGCGCGGATCAGGTCGGTCTCGGTCTCGCCGCGCCAGACGAGCCCGTAGGTCAGGGAGTGCATGTCGGGGATGGGCAGCCAGGAGACGTCCGGGCGGGCCCAGAACCGCCGCACGTGCGCTGGGAAGGGGATGACGGCCTCTCCGGCGGTGATCAACCCGAAGATGTCGTCGGTGGTCTCGACTCTGGGACCGCGCACGATGTTGCGCCCCTTGGGGGTGTGCGGTGGGGTGTAGGCGTCGGACCAGTAGGCGGGGAGATCGGGGACCGCGGCGTGCGGGTAGTCGCCGAGCATCTCCAGGACCGCCGAGGACCGTCCGGCGAGTTCGTGGTCCAGCCCGACGGCCAGCAACCTGGTGTCGGTGAACAGCGAGGGGCCGGTGACCAGGTCGGGTTCCAGGACGGGAAGCCAGGCGACCAGGATGTCCATGTCGCCCCGGCGCAGGCCCGCGAAGGGCTCGTAGAACGGAGCGTGACGGATTCTCAGACCCCATTGCGGATGGCGGGTGCGGAAGGTCTCCCAGTAGTGGCGGAGGTCGTAGGCGTTGCCGGGGATCATGCCGATCCGCAGCACGTCGGTCTTGCCCTGGGCGGCCAGCCTGGCGCGTTCCAGGCTCTTCTGCAGCCCCCGGTAGATCGGCGCGAGGTCCATCCGCAGCTGGGCGCCGGCGGGCGTGAGCTGTACGTTGCGGCTGTCGCGCAGGAACAGCTCCGCGCCGATGCCGCGCTCCTGCTTCTTGATGGCCTGACTGACCCGGGCTACCGAGACGTGCAACCGCGCCGCCGTCCGCCCGAAGTGGAGCTCCTCGGCGAGCGTCAGGAAGATCTCGATGTCCCGCAGTTCCACGCGTACCTACCCCGTTGAGCAGCAGCTCGACCCCGTTCGAGCAGCGGTCAGCGTCGCACAACCGGACACCCCGTCGCAATGAACAGATGATCTTCACGGAACTGGGCCAAGTGAGCCCCGGGCCGTCCTGGTCGGCCGCGGGATCGTCAACCACCGGGTTAACGACCGTTGCGTGATCGGCTGTTGTTCCCCCTTCACGGTGTCGGGATGCTTGATCCGTTCCCGGAGCAAGCAGACCAAGGAGCAACGCAGAGATGCCCGTTCCCACCACCAGGGGGTACCGATCGCGATGAACATCGTCGCTTCCACCGTGACGCTGAGCGTCGCCGATCCGGCCGCCTCCGGCCGGTTCTTCACCACGCACCTCGGCTACCGGGAGGTGCTCGCGGACGAGGAGTCCCTGGCCCTCGGCCGCGACGACGCCGCCCCGGACATCCTGTTACGGCAGCGAGACCTCGAACTGCCGCCCGGCCGGGGTCCGGTCGGGGTGCTGGTGTCCTTCGCCGTCACCGATGTCGCCGCCGAGTACGCGCGGCTGCGGCGGGAAGGCGCCAACATCACCGCCCCCCTGCACCACGAGCCTTGGGGCGAGCAGCTGCTGGAGCTCACCGACCCCAACGGCGTCGTGGTCCAGCTCGCGGAGTGGATTCCCCCCGCCGGGAGCTGACCTCCGCCCTGCCCGTCAGGTCGCGCCGTCCGATGTCGTTTCGGCATGCCCGCGGAGGATCTCACGGGCCTCCATCGCGGTCCGATTGAGGCTCTCGGAGACGAAGTCGAGGACGCGGGCGATGTCCCCGAGGCGCGCGGCGGCCCGGCTATGGGCGCCGAGGACACCGACGCCTTGCTTTGCGGTTTCGACGAGCTGGGCGGTGGAACGGGCGGTCGCCGTGATCGTCCGGAACCAGACCTCGTCGTCGACGGTGTAGCGCTCGTGGCGGCGTTCACCGCGTTCCCGGCCGATGAGGCCGTGGCTGTCGAGGAATGCCACCGCTTTGGAGACGGATGCCGGGCTGACCTGGAGATGCCGGGCGAGTTCGGCTGCGGTGAGGCTGCCGGCCTCGGCGAGGGTGAGACCGGCCATGACACGGGCCATCATGGCGGGCAGGCCCGTGGCCACGAGGACGTTGGTGAACGTCTCCTCGTACTCCCGGACGGCTTCCCTTTCGCGTCCGTGGACGGGTGGGCGCACTTGCGTTCTCTGCGGCGGGCCCTGCCTTCGGCGGCGGGCCCGGCGTTCGGTGGCGCGGTGGGCCAGGTCGGCGCGGTAGGCGGTGGGACCACCGTTGCGCATCACCTCGCGCGTGACGGTCGAGGGCGGACGGTCGAGACGCCGGGCGATCTCCGCGTAGGCGAGGCCGTCGGCCAGCCCCAGCGCGATCCGCCGGCGTTCCTGCTGAGTGAGCCTGCCTCCCGGCATCGCGGTCTCCCTTCACGTGTCCCTGAGGCGTCGAACCTAGCGTTCGCCGTCCATTCAATGCAACGAACGCAAGGCTCTCGTTGCATTGAGGTCCATTTTCATTGCAACAATAAAGCTGCCTTGACCTGCATTGATAGAAAAAATCCGCAACCTTGATGTTGTAGATACATTGAAGGCAACGTAGCGTTTCCATCATCAGAAACAGCGGAATGCGGGAGAGCGCCATGCAGAAATTCGACACCCCCACCCTGGTCTCCGTCGTCCTCGACATCCCCGCCGGACGGATCCGGACCATCGCCGCCGACCGCACCGACACCACGGTCGAGGTCCTGCCCCTGGACGCCTCGAAGAGCCGCGACGTGAAGGCGGCCGAGGAGACCGGGATCGCCTACGCCGACGGCGTCCTGCGGGTCGAGGCGCCGGACGCGAAGAACCGGGTCCTCGGCAGCTCCGGTTCGGTCGAGGTGACCGTCCGGGTGCCCGCCGGCTCCCACGTCCAGGCGACGTCGGCGAGCGCCGAACTCCTCGGCGAAGGACGGCTCGGCGACGTCACCTTCGAAAGCTCGAACGGCGCCGTCAAGCTCGACGAGACCGCGAGCGCCCGCCTCGCCCTCCTCGCCGGTGACATCACGGTCGGCCGTCTCGGCGGCCCCGGCGAGATCACCACCGAGAAGGGCGACATCCACATCGCCGAAGCGGTGCACGGCGTGGTGACGCTGCGCACCGTGTCCGGCGACGTGACCGTCGGCGCCGCCCACGGAGTCTCCGTCGGCCTCGACGCCGGCACCACGCTGGGCCGGATCCACAACGCCCTTCAGAACACCGACGGCGCGCCCGCCCTGACCATCCGTGCCACCACCACCCACGGCGACATCTTCGCCCGCAGCCTCTGACGCAGTCTCTGACGCGGCATCACGTCGCCCGGCTCGCGTGACGGCCAGAGCCCTCCACCGAGCCCTCCCCGGACCCGCAACACCCCCGCCGTGCCGGCACCACCGTGGCCTCGCCATGCCCGGATACGGCACTCAGGAAGGACGAGAAGAATGAGCACCACGCAGGACTACCAGGCCGCGGAGCAGCTCCTGCGGCGGCCCGCCCGCCCCGGCGAGCTCGTCGTCGGCGACAAGGTCAGGCCGCAGTGGATCGACGGCGGCGACCGGTTCTGGTACGCGGTGGGCAACGGCGCCGGCTGGCGGTTCGTCCTGGTCGACCCGGCAGCGGGTACCCGCGCGCCGGCCTTCGACCACGCCCGGCTCGCCGCCACGCTGGCTGCCGCCTCCGGGCAGCAGGTCGACCCCGAGGCCCTGCCGTTCCCCGCTATCCAACCGGCAGGGAACGCCGTGGAGTTCGGCGCGTTCGGTGCGTACTGGCGCTGCCGCCTCGACGACTACACCTGCGAGCCCGCGGAGTTCACGCCACCGGGCAGCCCGCTCGACGTGCCGTCTCCCGACGGGAAGCTCGCGGTCTCCCGGCGGGGACACGACCTGTGGGCACGCTCCCTGTCCGACGGCCGCGAGTGGGCCCTGACCACCGACGGCGCGCCCGACCACCAGTACGGCACCGGCCCGGACAGTACGAGCAACGCCACTCTGCTGCGCAAGATCGGCCTGCCGTACCTGCCGCCTGCGGTGGCCTGGTCGCCCGACTCGACGAAGGTGCTGGCGCACCGGACCGACGAGCGCGCCGTCCGGCAGACCCACCTCGTACAGGCCAGTCCCGCCGACGGCGGTGCGCCCGTCCTGCACACCCAGCGGTACGCCTACCCCGGCGACGAGCACATGCCGCAGGCCGAACTGGTCGTGCTGGACGTCGCCACGGGCACGGTCGTCCGCGCCCAGGCCGAGCCGCTGCTCATGCCGCAGATGTCGCCGATCACCACCAAGTGGGCGTGGTGGTCCCAGGACGGCTCGGCGGTGTACTACCTGGCCCGCCCCCGCGACCTGCACACGCTCTCCCTGCACCGGCTGGACCCGGCGACCGGCGAGGTCACCACCGTGCTCAGCGAGACCGGCGACACCCGGGTCGAGCCGAACCAGTGGCTGTACGAGCCGCCGATCGTCAAGGTGCTCGCCGACGAGGTGCTCTGGTACTCGCAGCGGGACGGCTGGGGCCATCTGTACCGCTACGACCTGCGCACCGGCGAGCCGCTTGGCCGGATCACCTCCGGGCCGTGGGCGGTGCAGCAGATCCTGCGCGTCGACGAGGCCGAGCGGGTGGTGTATTTCACCGCAGCCGGGCTGGTCGACGAGGACCCGTACCGCCGCACGGTGTGCCGTGTCGGTCTGGACGGCTCCGGCTTCGCCAAGGTCACCGACGACCCGTCGGACCACGTCGCCACCGTCCCGGACGTCCAGGAGTACTTCATCGACTCCGCGTCCACGGTCGACACCCCGCCGGTGACCCGCGTCCGCGACTGGACCGGGCGGGTGCTGGTCGAGTTGGAGCGCGCCGACATCGGCAAGCTCACCGCCACGGGCTGGACGCCGCCGGAGCGGTTCCGCGTCAAGGCGGCCGACGGGGTGACCGACATCTACGGCGTGCTGTACCGGCCGCGCGGGTTCGACCCCGCCAAGCGCTACGCCGTGGTGGACAACGTCTACCCCGGCCCGCAGGTCAACCGCGTCGCCCCGTGCTTCGACCCCGGCGGGATGGGCATGGACGCCGAACCCCTCGCGGCGCTGGGCTTCGTGGTGGTGGCGCTGGACGGGCGCGGCACCCCGGGGCGGAGCAAGGCATTCCACGACGCCTCCTACGGTCGGCTGGCCGATGCGGGCTGCCTGGCCGACCACGCCGCGGCGCTGCGGCAACTGGCCGAGACCCGGCCGTGGATGGACCCGGACCGGATCGGCGTGTTCGGCCACTCCGGCGGCGGGTTCGCCGCGGCGCGGGCGATGCTGGACTTCCCCGAGGTGTTCAAGGCCGGTGTCGCCCTCTCCGGCTCGCACGACGCCCCCCACTTCAACCTCGGCTTCGTGGAGGCATACGACGGCGCGGACAACCCCGAGGCATGGGCCCGCACCTCCAATGCGGACCTCGCGGACCGGCTGGTCGGCAAGCTGCTGCTCGTCCACGGCGAGATGGACGACCAGGTCCACCCGGCCCACACCCTGCGGCTTGCCGACCGGCTCGCCGCCGCCGACAAGGACTTCGAGCTGCTCATCGTCCCCGGCGCCGAGCACACGCTCATCGACTGCATCACCTACGTCCGCAAGCGCAGCTGGGACTTCCTGGTCCGCGAGCTGATGGGCACCGAGCCCCCGGCCTACCGCCCTGCCCCCATCGCCCTCGGCCCCGAGCTGCTCGCCGAGCTGTTCTCCTGAGTGTGATGTCGTGTCCGGCGTCCGGGACGGTGAAGTCCCGGACGCCGGCGGCCTGTTCGGGTCAGGCCGGCTGGTAGGTGAGGTCCAGCACGCCGGTGGAGAAGGTGGCCGAGCGGGCGAGCCGGAGCGGCACCTGGGCGGTACCTTCCGGGAACAGGCGCAGCCCGGTACCCAGCACGATCGGGTGGACCAGCAGCCGCAGTTCGTCGACGAGCCCGGCCACCAGCAGGGTGCGGGTCAGGCCGATGCTGCCGGTCAGGTTGACGGTCCCGCCCGGCTGCTGCTTGAGGTCCTTGACCGCGGTGACGACATCGCCCTCGACGAGGCTGGAGTTGTTCCAGTCGGTCCCGGTCAGGGTGGTGGACGCGACCAGCTTGCGGATGCCGTTGATGCCGTCGGCCATCTCGCCACTCCGCTGCGGCCAGGCAGCGGCGAACGACTCGTAGGTCTTCCGGCCCAGCAGCAGCGTGTCGGCCCCGGCGAACATCTCGCCGACGGCGGCTTCCATCTCGTCGTTCATGTACGGGAAGTGCCAGGTGTCCGGCGCCTCCACGACGCCGTCCAGGGAGATGAACAGCCCGGCCGTGATCTTGCGCTGTGCGGTCATGCGATGGCTCCTCTGCAGCAGTCTCGGGGTCTTCGTCGTGCTGTGGTTCGTCCGCCTCGGCGGAGCCCGTGCCGGTCGGCCCAGGCGGCGATGGCTGCGCCGATCGTCCGGGGCTGGTCCTCCGGGGTGTGGTGGCCGGCGACCGCGTCGTGGTGCTCGATCTCCAGGCCGGCGATGTTCGCCGCGCACCAGTCGACGATCGCCGGGCCCATCATGGCTCCGGGGCCGGCCGCGAAGGTGAGGAGCAGTTTGGGCACGTCAGGGCTGGCCGCCAGCCACGTGTCGTAGGCCCGGATCCTGGCCACGACGTCGGCGGGTTCGCCGCCCAGTGGCATCGAGCGCGGCCACTGCAGCAGCGGGCGGCGGCTCTCCCGGGTGGGGTACGGGCGGCGGTAGACGTCCAGGTCGTCAGGGGCGAGCGGGGTGGCGACGGTGCCGGGCAGTGCCTGCTCGATGAAGGCGTTGTCGTCCAGGATCAGGGCCTCGCCGACCTCGGGCGTCTTGATCGCCTCGAACAGCGGGCGACCGCCATCGGGGAACTCCTCCCAGGCCATCGGCTTGACGATGGTCTCGGTGAACGCGATGCCACGCACGCGTCCGGGATGCCGGGCGGCCCAGTCGAAGGCGAGGGCGCCGCCCCAGTCGTGCCCGACCAGGACCACCTCGTCGAGGGCGAGCGCGTCGAACCAGGCGTCCAGGTAGCGGGCCTGGTCGGCGAAGGTGTAGGCGATGTCGGGCTTGCCCGACTCGCCCATGCCGATCAGGTCCGGGGCCAGCAGTCGGCCCGGTTCGCCGACGGCGGGGAGGACGTCCCGCCACAGGTGGGAGGAGGTGGGGTTGCCGTGCAGGAAGACCATCGGCGCTCCGGCGCCGAGCTCCCGGTGGAACATGGTGGAGTCGAGCACGGACTGAACGGGCAAGGTGGCGGAGCCTTTCAAGTGTGCAAGTTCCAGCGGTAGTTCACTGAAATGCAGGGGCGGTGCGTGCGGCCCAGTCGGCGAAGGGGCGCGGCGCCCGACCGAGGATGCGCTCGACGGCGGGGCTCGTCTCCTGTTCGGCGGGCAGCGGTTCGCCGAGGATGGCGAGGGTGCCCTCCACCACCGGTTCGGGCATGAAGGACAGCATCTGCGCGCGGGCCTCGGCGCGGGTCTGCTCGATGAACCGCACGGGAGTGCCCAGGGCCTCGCCGATCGCCTCGGCCCGCTCGCGCGGGGTGACCGGAGCGGGGCCGGTGAGGTCGTACGTGCTGCCCGCGTGGCCGCCCTCGCGCAGGACCACGGCCGCGACCTCGGCCACGTCCGCCGGGTCGACGGTGGGCAGCCCGACATCGCCGAACGGCGCGGCGGCCGTTCGTTCCGTACGGATGGACCCGGCCCAGGCGAAGGCGTTCGAGTTCAGCCCACCGGACCGCAGGATCGTCCAGTCGAGACCCGATCCGCGTACGGCGTCCTCGAACGCGACGGGGTGGCGGTAGACCTCGGGCCGCGTCCCGGCGCCCTGGGAGGACAGCAGGACGACGCGCCGCACCCCAGCCGCCTTGGCGAGGCCGAGAATACCCTCCGGATCCTCCCCGGCCACGAGAAGGAACAACGCCTCTGCACCTTCGAGCGCGGCGGCAAGGCTCGGCGGATCGGCGAGATCCGCCTCCACATGCCGCACACCGTACGGTAGTTGAGCTACGCGACGAGAGACGGCCGTCACCCGCTCGCCGACTCCGACGAGGATCCGTACGAGCTCCGTACCGACGTTCCCGGTTGCACCCGTCACGACAATCATGAAACCCCCTGTTTTGTAGGTTGGCTGGCTCGCGAAGCGCCCCCCGCGCTCGCCGCCTGAACGGCCCGTCGTGGCCCACAGCCTGTCGGGGGAGGCCGCGAGCCGGTGGCGTTGCAGGGGCGCTGCGGCCCGTCACAAGGTGGACGAGCTGGGGGGGTGAGGAGTCGTTTCTCGACAGGCACCGCCTGGCGTTCCGACGTGGGGAAGGTTATGTTTCGCTCATTCATGGGTCAATCAACTCGAGGCCGGGAACGGTCGACTTCGCAGGTCGAAGCCGTTTAATTGCTGCAATGGGAATGCCGGTGAATGCAAAGGTGCACTGACTGTAAATGGCCTGCAGATAAGACCCCGAGCGGCGATCCGTTGATTTCCAGAGCGTCGAGCGTCACCTACTGAGGTTGAACTCGTGGAGTCGTAGGGGCTGACGGCTCGTCGCCCTGCGATATCACCGAGGCATGCCGTATCCACAAAGGGGCGGGCTGGCCGCCGAACGGCTGCAGTTCCGCGAGGAGTTACGACGGATGTGGGACGAGAGCGGTCCGCGGGCTCTGAGGCCACAGGGGCCGACTCGGCAACCTCGCGGCGTCCCACACCTTCATGAAGCTGGCCACGGCGGAATGCGCCTTGCTCGCCCGGCGCGTACGCCGACGGCTGGGCCTGCCCCGGGCCCGAGACCCGCTTCGTGACGCGAGCCTGTGGTGAGTCCCGGTCTGGTACGGATTCAGCCCCCGCCTCGCGCCTCGCCCCGCCGAATGGCCCCGCTGGCAGCAGATGACCGGTTTCTGGTGGCCGCATACCCCCCCCAGCACTGGCAACCCGACGACACCCTCGTCGACTTCCTCGACGCCGGCCTCCCGCCCGTCTACATCGGATTCGGCAGCATGCAGCCCGCCCGAGCGCAGCGACTCGGCGACATCGCGATCGCCGCACTGCGCCGTGCCCGCGTCCGCGGCATCGTGCAGAGCGGCTGGGCCGGCGTCCAAGCGCACGGTGACGACGTGCTCACTGTCTCGGAAGTGGACCACCAGTGGCTGTTCCCGCGCACCGCCGCGGTCGTCCACCATGCCGGCACCGGCACCACGGTGGCGGGTTTGCGTGCAGGGGTGCCGACCGTGCCCGTACCCATCGCTCACGATCAACCGTTTTGGTCCGGCCGCCTCCAAGCCCTCGGAGTCGCGCCGGAGATCGTGCCGTTGGCCGAACTGACCGTCGATCGCTTCGCCCATGCGATCATCCGTGCCGTCCACGGCCCCGTCCACCGCAGCAAGACCGAACAGATCGCCAAAGAACTTGCCGCAGAGGACGGGCCCGAACACGTCCTGCGCGCGCTCGAAATCCTCACGGGTCACAAGGCACCCGCCTGACCCCTGTCGCTACCCGCTTCGAGTGCACCCGCGCGCCCGGGTGTCGGCGTACATGTGAACGTCCTCGCTCACGTGCGGAGGAGTATGGCTGACTTGATTCTCAGCCTGTGCGGCAGGGCCGTGGGGTGGTCGACTTCTTCTTTCGGGACGTGGTTGTGCCCGTCTTGCCGGCCGCCGGTGCATCGGTGGCTGGGCTCCCTCTGGAAAAGGCGACGACGGACAGCAACGGCAGCTGCCGCGAGCGGTGCGGATGCTCCTGACCGCCCCATCAGTGAGGTGCAGCCGCCGGCAAGCTCCCCATCGACCTGGCCGACGGTCGCACCTTCACCCTCGACCTGGACGAACTGCCCCGGCCCGAACCGGAGACCGGCGCGCACTGACGAGCACGCCGCTGGTGACCGGGAGCGAGTCGGCGTCCCAGCGGCAAATGCATTACGTAGCGTGACCGCCCGCCGGGTACCTGGCGGGTGCGTGGACGGCCTACAACAGGCCGACAGAGTGATGGCGAGCCGCAGGCGGGCGGAGTCGACCTGAGATCCGCGGGCGCGGGGAGCGCGGCGACAACGGTGCAGCGAACGCTGCACGGTCCTCGATCGAGCGGGATCGAGCAGGGACGCGGCCGGAGGGAATCGGATGGATTTGTCCGGCCCTTTTACATCGTCGCAGGTGAGACGCGTCACTGAAATGGGTTCGAGTCCCACCCGCCCCGCCATAGAAAGACGTTCTGACCAGCACGCTTGGTGGCCGGGTGCGGAAGGCCTTGGCGGCCCGTCCATAGCAGGAAATCACATCTGCTTGGACAAAGTTTGGACGCGGGTCACGCGGCGCGTTCGGTTCCCTCGTTCGGCCCACCAGCAGCCGTGTCCCGCGTCACATTCGATCTTCCGGCCGTGACCTCGGCCCCTGGCGACTGGCCGCAACCCGGCTCGGGCTTCTGGCCTTGGCCCGGCTGACGGCCCCTTCTTCTCCACCGGGTTCGGGCTGGGCTGCTTCGACCTGGGGACGACCGCGCTCGTGGACTCCGCCTCGGCCGTCAGAAGCTGCGGCAGGACCCTGGTGTAGGTGTCCGAGGTGATCTGGCGGGAACTGTGCCCCAGCCGCTCCTGAACGACCTTGATGTCCGCCTTCCTGAGGAGCGCCAGCGTCGCGGACAGGTGCCGGGTGTCGCGTGGGCGTTTCGGGGGCAGGCCGGACAGCTCGACGAGCCGATTGAACCGCCGGCTGATCCAGTCGGGGTGAAGCGCCTCGCCGTTCTCGTGGGTCCAGACCCGTCCGCTGTCGACCCGCGCCTCTCTCCGGACCACTGCTTGCGTTCCTGCTGCTGGGGCTCGCTCCAGGCGATCCACAGTGCCTTGGTCCGGGCGTCGAGCGTGACGGTGCGCACGCTGTCCTGCTTCGGTGCCTCGTTGTAGGTCCGGTAGGCAACCTCGACGGTCTGTGCGGAGATACGGAACCACGATCCGCTCAGGCTGACGTCACTCCAGGGCGGCGCGCACATCTCGCCGCGGCGGCGACCGCGGAAGATGAACCCGTGCCACATGGCGGCCGGCCTGTCGTCGGCGATGAAGTCCAGAAACTCGCCAGTCTGCTCCGGGGTCCGGACCATCACGGGACTGGGCTTCAGGCCCGTGCGCTTCCAGTCAGTTACCCGCTCCGGTGTCCAGACCAGCGCCTTCGACCGCTTGGGCGGCGGCAGCTCGACCATCGTGGCCCAGTTGGTGGTGTAGTCGCCACGCTTCACGACACTGCCGAGGAACGACCTGAGTGTGGCGTTGAGGCGGTGCATCGTTGTCGCGCTGGTGACCTTCCGCTTCCCCTTGCGGCCCTCGCGGAGGGCGGCGTCGCGGGCCTCCTGCAACTCGACGATTCGCGCATGGTGGATCAGGCGCTCAGCGTTCTCCTTCTCGATGGCGTCGTACATGGCCTCGACGTGTCGGAGCTTGCAGTCGCGTCGCTTGATGTGGTCCAGGTGCGGCTGGAGGTAGAGGCGGACGTGGTCCTCGTACCCGTTGGTCGTCGTGCGGGTCAGGCTCTTCTTCCTCTTGAGCCACGCTTCCAGGTCCTCGCCGACGGTGGCGTCGCTGAGTACGTCCGTGCCCTTGACGGCCTCCCGGTAGAGCTCGGCCGCCTTCTTCTTCGCCTTGTCCTTGGTGGGGAAGCCGCCACGGCGGACGCGGCGCCGGGTGTTGTTCTCGCCGGCTTCCAGCTCGAAGTAGAGGTGCCACGTCCCGTGCTTCTTGTCTGCCTTGAGCCTCGGGCAGGCGGCGCCGACGAGGCGCTTCTTCTGCTTGCCCTCGTCGTCCAGGACCGGATTGCCGTCGGGGTCGACCTCGGGCTCCCGGCAGGCGCACTTGCGCGAGTAGGTGGGATTGAACGTCTCCGTCACTCGTTGATCCTTCAGTTCTTGATCTTCCGTGACGATCTCGTGGCCGCTTGGGCGACGCAACAAATACGCGCAGACGTACGACGGATTCACTTCCTCACGCCATGTCACCCATGCAGGCGATTTGTCTGATTGTCGGTCTATTGCTGTGAAACATGCGGGAATGCTCCCATGTGACGCCGCATCACCACCTCCGGCAGGGGCAGATCTGCGTCCCCTGTCCGGAGTGAGCCTGCGAGTCGGCACAGGCAGCAGGCCGGCGGCCCAGACCAGCGACAAGAAAGGTTCTGCCATGGCATTGGATGTCATCCGGTGGGCTCCATCCGTCTCGATCCTGCAACTCAATCTGCTCAAACGGGGAGCCTTCGCCCTGCTCCCCGCATCGCTCCTGGCGGCCGCCCTGGTCCCGACCCACGCCTATGCCGCAGAATCCCCCGTGTTGCTGGGGACCACCGCCAGTTACGGGGTCCTGGCCGGTTCGACGGTCACCAACACGAACCCCACCGTCATCAACGGCGACCTGGGGCTCTATCCGGGCACAGACGTGACCGGCTTCCCGCCCGGCATCATCAACGGAGTGCGACGCGTATTCCCCAACGCCGCCGCCGGTCAGGCGAAGTCCGACCTCATCGTCGCCTACGACGACGCGGCAGGCCGGGGACCCGGGACCATTCTCGATTCGGACGAGCTCGGCGGACGGACGCTGGCGCCCGGCGTCTACACGGCCCCGGCGGACCCGGCGTCCCTGAAACTCACCGGGACGGTCACCCTCGACGGCCAGAACGACCCCAACTCCGTCTTCATCTTCCGGACCCCCTCGACCCTGATCACGGCTTCGTCGAGTTCCGTGGAATTCATCAACGGAGCAAATGCCTGCAACGTGTTCTGGCAGGTGGGCAGCTCCGCCACCCTCGGCACGACCACCCAGTTCAAGGGCACCATCCTGGCCATGCAGTCCATCACGCTGAACAACAGCGCCGTGATCGAAGGCCGCGCCCTGGCGCGTGAGGCCGCGGTCACGATGGACAACAACACCATTACGAGGCCGGCCTGCGCCGTCGGCCCGCCTGGACCTCCCGGACCGACTGGACCTCCTGGCCCGACGGGATCGCCTGGCCCGACGGGCGCACCCGGACCCACTGGCAGCCCCGGCCCGACCGGTGCACCCGGACCC
>NZ_BJMN01000026.1 GCF_006539185.1 Streptomyces gardneri | reverse complement strand
AGGTGCGGTACGGAGTGCGGTACGGGTTCGTGCGCGGGGGCGGGGCCGGGGTCATCGGCCGGGAAGGGCCGGCAGGGCCGCGAGCTCCGCCGCGATCGCCTCGAACCGCTCCAGGCGGCTCTCGGGCGTCCGGGCCGGCCGGCAGCGGGCGCACCGGTCGACGGCGACGACCGCCGAGGTGGAGGTGGCGCCCTCCACGACCCCGAAGATCCGCACGGTGGCACCGATGCCCTCCGCAGCGCCCGGCTCACCGGGTTCGGCCAGGGCCTCGCGCACCGCCTGGTCCGCGAGACCCACGGCGATGGCCACGTGGTGCGGGGCGTGTCCGGAGACCGGGGGCGCGGTGGTCGCCCCGCCCCGGGTCCCGTCCGTCGTCGGGGCGGTGTGCTGTGCGCGGCGGCGGGTGTAGCAGCGGTGGCATGCGGTGCGGCCGGGGACGACCACCGGTCCGCACCGCAGGTCGAGGGGGCCCGCCTGGACGGGGAACCAGGGCCGGTTCCAGGCATGGGCGCTGGCGTCCACCATGTCGGCCAGCACCTCCCGGTCCCCTCCCGTGGCCAGCACGATCAGATCGCTGTCGGGCCACAGGCTGGGGTGGGTGCCCTGGTTCACGTCGAGCACGGTCGACCCGGCGTGGCGTGCGGCCAGCCCTTCGGCGACGGCCGCGCCGAACGCTCCCGCGGCGAGGATCAGCAGGCGCGGATCGGTCATCTTCGGACTCCTCGTCGGACGTTCACGGCGGGTGGAAGGTCGGATATCAGGCGAAGGGCTGGGGGTGCGGGTTGATGTCGCCCTCGCCCCGCACCGGGTGGCCCATGGCGGCGGGTGCCGCGTAGAGCCGGGGGTGCGCCAGGTAGCGGGCCCTGTGCACGAAGGACAGCGGCATGAGCTGGGGGATGAGCATCCGTACGACGGTGGCTCCGACCTGCTCGGCCTCGTCGGTGGTGAGGTCGACGGCGACGACCTCGCAGCCGGCGGTGTGCAGGCGCTCCAGCAGCCAGGCCAGGGCCGGCAGCGGCTCCTCGGACGGGGCCCGGGGAAGGTCGCGCAGCCCGTGCACCGGGCGTTCGCCCTCCAGCAGGAAGTCGAAGCGGTGGCGCTGGGACAGCGGGCCGGACAGCAGGGCGCCGTCGACGACGCTGACGATGTCCTCCTCCGCCGCGGGGGTCGTGGCCTCCTTCTCGGCGGCCCGTGCCATGTGGCGGAGCGCGATCCGGAGGGAGGAGGCCTCGCGGTAGAGCTTGGCGATCCCCTTGCCGGGGTCCAGCTCAGCTGTCGCTGCGACGAGTTGGGCGATGACCCGGTCGTCGTCGGCGAGCTGCACCCCGTAGATCACCGGGATGCCGAGGTCGGTGGTCGCGTCGTAGAGCTGGGTACGCAGCCGTTCGCTGCTGCCCCGCTCCACGAAGGCCCGGAACTCCGGGGCCAGTTCGGCCGGGTCGAACTCAAGACGGGGAAGCCGCAGCCGCTGGAGCCAGGTCAGTGCGATGGCGTCGCGTTCGACGATCTCCAGGATGCCGTTGACGACGGCGGCGGCCGGATCGGAGTGCGCGGCGCAGCCGGTCGAGACCGGGTGGACGTAGCGCTCCGCGATGGACTCCACGGGGTTCTTCAGCCAGACCTGCATGGCTGGCACGTACACCGGGCGGTTGCGGGTGAAGGACCAGCCGCGCACCCAGCGCATGGGCCCGTCGGGGTCGGTGGGGACGAGACCGCTGCGGGGGTCGGCCAGTTCGGCCGGCGAGCACCGCGGCCAGCGGTCGCTGGTGATCGCGTCCTCGCCGAGTTCGGCGGCGGTCGCCCAGACGATCTGCTCGGGGTCCCTGGCGCAGGAGGAGTACCGCTCCAGCGATTCGGCGACCGCGAGGTGCGCGGCGCGCTCCGGGTCGAGGTCACCGCCGGCTCCGTCGAAGTTCCCGGAGCTGGGGTTGTGCTCCCAGCCGGACTGTTCGCTGAGTACTTCGCCGGGGTTGCCGAGCGAGGCCGTGAAGATCGGGAAGTCGGGTTCGCCCTCGGCGACGGGGAGCCGGGTCACCCGGTTCACCAGGCCGTAGGAGGAGGCCAGTTGGCCGATGCGGAGGAGCGATTCGGGTATGGCGGGGTGGTCCGTGCCGGCGGCGGTCCCGGCAGAGCTCTGGTTCGTCGTAGAAGTCGTTGAAGTCGTTGAAGTCGCAGAAACGGTCATCATGCACGCTCCGTGTCCCAGCGGAACGTCCGTGCCGCGAGGGCCGTGAGCCCCGCGGCCGTCGCCGCCATCACTGTCCAGTCGAGCCACAGGGCGTGGCGGGTGATCCCGCCGACGACGTCGTGGCGAAGGGCGTCTCCGAACATCGCCAGCGGGGTCCAGGAGAGCGGCCCGGCCACCGAGTCGGGGAGAAGTTCGAGGGGGAACAGCAGTCCCGTGCTCATCAGCAGGACCGGGGTGAGCAGCCCGGAGATCGCGTTGGTCACCTCGGGCGAGGAGAGCAGTCCGCCGAGCAGATAGCCCAGGGCGAGCAGCATCACCAGACCGATGGCCGTGGTCAGCAGCAGCCGCAGCATCGAGGCCGGCTCGAGCAGTCCGCCGGCGACGGCGCCCGTTCCCATCAGGGCGAGCACGGCCAGCGCCAGCAGACCTCGGCCCGGGATGAGCGAGAGCAGGACGGCGGGCCGCCGGGCCGGTGTCGTCGACAGCAGCCGCAGGGTGCCGCTGGCCCGCATGGCGACGAGGGCGGAAGCGGTACCGGTCAGGGCGAGCGAGAGCAGCGCGAAGGCGAGGACGCCGGGGATCACGAAGGCCATGGGGTCGAAGAGCGCGGACCCGTCGCTGCCGACGGCCGCCACCTCCCAGCCCTGCCAGGGGGTGTCGTCCAGTGCGGCGCGCACCGCGGCGACCACGGACGGCTGTTCCGGATCGACGGCCATCCGCAGGGTGCGGGAGGCCGCGTCGGGGACGATCAGCGCCGCCTTGCCCGGCTGTGGGCCGGCTTCGGCGACGGCGACGGCGGTGCTGCCGCCGCCGAGCGCCTCCTGGAGGGCGGTCGCCTGGGTGCCGGGTCCGACGACGGCGAGCTCGAAGGGGCCTCGTACCCAGGTGAGTTGCATGAGGACGACGAAGAACACCGCCATCAGCAAGGGGAAGACCACGGTGAAGAAGAGCGCCGCGGGGTCGCGCAGGAGCTGTCGGGTCATGGCCCGGGAGAGCGCCTTCCACTGGCGCGTCGTCGACACGGGTGGTGCGTCGAGACGGACGCGATTCATCGCATGCCCTCCTGTTCCGATGCCATGTCCGATGTGGGTTCGAGCGAAGTTCCGGTGAGGCGGAGGAACACGTCCTCCAAGGTCGCGGGGCGCGGCCGCACATCGGCCGCGGGGTCGAGTCCGGTGATCCACGCGGCGGTGGCGTGCGGGTCGTCCGCCGTCACCTCGAACCGTGTCCGGCCCGAGCGCCCGGCCGACTCGACGGCGGTCACGGCGTCGCCGTGACGTGCGCGCACCTGGTCGGCGAGGTCGGCGCGGTCGGTCCGTACGGAGACGACGCCGCCGGATGCGTACCGGGCGATCAGCTCCGCCGGGGAGCCGGCCGCCACCACCCGTCCTTCGTGCATGACGGCGAGCCGGTCGCACATCTCCTCGGCCTCGGCCATGGCGTGGGTCGTGAGCAGGAAGGTGGTGCCACCGGCCTGGGCCCTGCGGATCAGGTCCCAGACGGCGTGCCGGGCGTGCGGGTCGAGTCCGGTGGTGGGTTCGTCGAGGACGACCACGGGGGTGTCGCCGACCAGCGCCGTGGCGAGCAGCAGCCTCTGCTGCTGACCGCCGGAGAGCCGGGCGGAGCGCGCCCCGGCCTTCTCGGCCAGGCCGATCTCGTCGAGCAGGGCGTCCACGTCCCGGGGCGCCGGGTACAGCGCGGCCCAGGTCTCCAGGGTCTCCCGCACCTTCAGCCGCGGGAACAGGCTGGCCTGCTGGGGCTGGAGGGCAAGGGAGGCGCGCAGGAGATCGGTCCGTACGAGCGCGTCCTCACCGAGGATGCGGACCTGTCCCGCATCGGGCCTGCGCAGGCCCGCGATGGCCGAGATGGTGCTGGTCTTGCCGGCTCCGTTACGGCCGAGGAGACCGAAGATCTCGCCCGGAGCGACGGAGAAGGAAATTCCCGCCACCGCTTCGAAGTCGGCGTATCTCACCCGTAGGTCGACGACTTCGAGAACGTCTTCCGAACTACCCGGGAATTCCGTGACACTCGGGAGCTGACTTGTCATGACCATCTCTGCTCTCGCCCTCTGGATCAGCAGTCGTGGAAAGGGGGCGGGAACTACTGCCAGCCGTTGACCGGCTTGCAGTGGGGGACCGGAACCAGGTGCGGCATGTGCGGCAGGTTCGCCTGGATCTCGCAGATCAGCTCACCGACCTCCGGCGGCACCGGCACCGGCCACTGCGACTCACCGTGCAGTCCGGCACGCTGTCCGGCGCTCTGCCCCTCACCCTGCTCGACGGCAGCCGCGCTGCCCGCCGCCACAGTGAGACCGGCGATCGTCAGAGCCAGACAAGCAACTGCCGAAGTGATTCGAATCCGCACTGTTTCCCCCTGGGTTCTGCTTCTGTGTTCCCTCTGCGTTTCCGCTGAGAAAGACAATGCCAGCGGGGCGGGGGCCACTCCACGGCATCCGGTGTCAGCTTGCTGCAGAAGCCCGTGCAACAAGCTGACGACCGAGGAGGACCGCTCCTCACCACGTGCCGGAACACGGCGAAGGGCCGCACCCCTGGGTGGAGTGCGGCCCTCGTTGTACTGGTCAGCGGTTCAGCGTCGGCTGCCCCGCGTCACCAGGTGCCGGGGGCGGCGTACCAGCCGCGCACCCCCTTGTCGATCGTCCCCGCCTCGTTGCCGTGGAAGGTGAACACGCGCGTCTCGCCGTTGGCGTAGTTGTAGGAGACGGAGATGTCGGGGCGACCGTCGCTGTTCATGTCACCGGTGACGAGATTCCCGGTGCTCGCCAGGTACCAGTCGCCGGGATCGGTGGCGTACGGGACCACGAACCCGGCGAAGCCGCCGTCCGCACGGGCGTTGAAGAGCCTGAACTCGGTGCGCCCGTCGTCGTGCCCGTACATGATCGCGAGATCGTCTCGGCCGTCCTTGTCGAAGTCACCCGTGGTCATCTTGCCCCGGCCGCGCTCCCAGACGCCTGCGGGCACGGACCAGGAACCGACGTAGTTGGCGAGGTGGCCGTCGGCCTTCGCCGCGAAGGTGAAGAGACGGGCCTCGCCGGTGCTGTAGCCGTAGAGGGCGACGATGTCGTCACGGCCGTCGCCGTTCGTGTCCCCCATCGTGTAGCTGGCGGAGGCCGCGTACCACCACGTGGCCGCGGTCTTGAACGACAGGACCGGGTTCTCGAAGGATCCGTCGGCCCGGGACAGGGCCCTGAAGACGCCCAGGACGCCGTCGCCGTAGTCGTAGAGGAAGGCGAGGTCGTCCCGGCCGTCGCCGTTGAGGTCGCCGGCGAGCATCGTGCTCCTGGACCAGTTCCACTGGCCGGTGGGGAGGGCGATGCTGGTGCGCTGGACGGGGCCGCCCTTGGCCTGGCTCAGGAAGGAGTACGCCTTGACGCTTCCGTCGCTGTAGCCGTAGAAGCCCGCGAGGTCGTCGCGGCCGTCGCCGTCGAAGTCGCCGGAGGCCCACTTGCTGCTGTCGTAGTACCAGTCGCCGGGGTCGTCCGTGGCGTAGTACTCCGTCGGCGGGTTGTGGCCGTCGTTGGCGTGGGCCTTGGCCACGTACAGGCCCATCCCGCCCTTCTCGTAGTCGTAGACGGTGAAGATGTCGGTCTTGCCGTCACCGTTGTAGTCGCCGGCCAGGTCGGTCCGCAGGTGCGCGGTCTTGTCCGTGAAGGCGTGCTCCGCGACGTGGTACGACTGCCGGTTCCAGCGGATGTAGCCGTTCGCGAAGGTCGTGCGCCTGCCGCCCTTGACGTCGAACTCGGCCGAGGCCGGGAGTCCGAGGGTCCCGGTGTGACCGCCCTTGCTCAGCCAGTGGGTGCGGATGGCGCCGGAGACAGGCCAGGCCTCCTGGATCCTCTTGGTGAAGTTGAAGTAGGAGTAGAAGGAGTGGTTGTCCGTGGTGGAGGTGCCCGAGCGGAAATGCTGGACGCGGGTGGTGGTGGGCCCCGCCACCTCCTCGTCGCCGGTCGGATAGCCGAACACCCGGACGCCGCCGAGCTTCACGTACTGGTTGTAGACGGTGCCCGTGATCATCTGGGAGCCGATGCCGCTCCGCCAGTAGATGGCGCCGGGCCTGCCCGCCTTGGCGAAGGTGATGAAGGTGCCGCCCTGGACCCCGGTCTGCCGCTCGTCCGCGGTCGGGTAGCCGAGGGTGCCGGTCTCCCGCCCGGCGGCGACCCACCGGGTGAAGACGCCGTTGGAGACGGCCCAGGCGCCCGTGTTCTTGCTCCAGGAGATGGCGCGGTCGGTCGTCGTGGTGCTCTTGGAGAAGTTGACGTACCGTCCGCCGTCGCTGACGTTGATCACGCCGGAGGTGGGCTTGCCGAAGGCCGCCTCGCCGAGAGCCTCGTACTTGCCGCGGATCGGACCGCAGAGCGAGAAGGTCGCGGTGCCGCCCGAGGCCGCGGGGAAGCTCTTGCAGTCGGCCCAGTCGTAGCCGCTGGTGCCGATGTTGCCGGCCGCCTTGAAGGACTGGCCGTTGACGGGCGCCTGGCCGGGGTACGCGACCGTGCGGCCGGATCCGTCCTGCGACCAGAGGTCGGCGAAGCCGTGGCCCGGGAAGCCGGGGGCCTCGAAGTCACCGGTGGTGGCCAGGTGCGGGATGTCGGCGCCCTTGAACCCGGAGCCGATGGACGTCTGCCGGACCGTGGGATCGCCGTACACGGTGAGGTCGGCGAGGACGCCGCCCTGCCCGGGCACGCTCGCGACGCGCCGGCTCTTGTACTCGTGGATCGTGCCCTTGACCTTGTCGCGCGCCCAGATCTCCGGAAGGCCGTCCTTGTTGAGGTCGCCCGGGGTCATGACGGTCATGTCCTGCCAGTCGGCGTTGCCGAGGGCGATCGGACCGCCGAAGTTGTCGAGGAGACCAGCGGTCCTGGAGCCCAGGTAGAGCCACAGGTGCGGCCCCTCCTTGACCAGCAGGTCGGGGTAGTCGTGGGTGTCGAGGACGTTGTCCGGACCTGCCGGACCGCTGGGGGGAGCGTCGTCGTCGCTGAAGCTGGGCACGGAGACGATCTCGGCCCCGTCGCGCCAGTGGTTGTCGCACACCACTCCGGGCTCGGGGTCGTGGTCGTGGCAGTTGTTCTCGGAGATCGTCAGTTGCTGCCGGTCGTTTTCGTCGGTGTCCAACTTGCCGTCGCCGTTGCCGCGGTAGGCCCACAGTTCGTAGGTCTCGGGGGCGTCGGCGGCGGGCTGAAGGGCCACGACGTCCTCGTAGCCGTCCACGGCGTCCCAGCTGCCGCCGTTCGACACCGTGCCCGCCGCGAACGTCTCGCCCTTGGCGGCACTGCCCGCACCGAACGTGCCGTCCCCACGGCCCGGGTACGTCCAGAGGGTGCCCGACCCCGGGTCGACCGTGACGAGGTCGACCAGGTCGTCACCGTTCAGGTCGCCCAGCTTGTCCCGCTCGGCCCGGCGCGACGGGATGAACAGGTACTTCTTGACGGCGGAACGGTTGTTGGCCGCGTCCTCGCTGCGCACATAGAGGAACTGAGGACCGGCGCTCAACGGCTTGAGGCTGACGGTCACCGATCCACCGGTGGCCGAGGGCTTCACCGGCCTCTCCACGGTGTCGTAGTCGGACCAGTAGACGTACTCGGTGATGTCGTTGGTCTCGCCAGGGGCCGGGTTCGCCGAGAACGTGAACGACCCGACCGTGCGCGCGGGCTTCGAGCACGGGACTGTCACGTTGGGCTCACAGCCCTTCCCCACGTTCTCGGGGAACTGCGCGGAGCTCACCTTCGGGGCCTGCTTCGGCCCGGTCCGGTCGTACGTGAAGTAGCAGCGGCCCGCCCTCGGGCTGTTGCCGGTACCGTCCTTGACGACGGCCTCGTACCAGTGCAGAGCGGACGGCAGGACCGTCCCCGCGGGGATGCGGAGCTGCGCGGTCCCCCCTCTGCTGGAATCGACGACGACGGTCTTGGCCGGCTTGCCGGACTGCGCGTACTTGAACTCGACGTCGAGGTCGACGTCCTCGTCGTCATCGAGCTTGGAGGCCGAGAGGACGATCTCATCGGTCGTGCCGATGATGCCGCCCGCGCACGGGACCGACGGGTCGATCGACAGGGTCGGCCTGCCGGGGAGGGTGTTGTAGAGCGTGGAGACCCTCGCCGAATTGGGGTCGAACTTGCGCCACGAGGTGTCGACCTCGCTCGACTTGGCGGTCAGGACGAAGGCCCAGCTGCTCCACTTGTCGGCGACGGCGTCGGTGATCGCGCCCTTGACGTCGAACTCGACGAGTCCGGCCGTGTCGGTCGGGCAGCTGCGGCCGCCGTAGGACTTCCCGGAGGCGTCCGCGAGCGCACCCCACGTGGGCTGGTTGTTCCAGGTGATGCCGCCCGGCAGCGAGCCGCCGATGGTCTTCACCTGGACGTCACCGGAGTCGCAGGACCAGGCGCCGGCCCACGTCTGCTTGATGCGCAGCGTCGAGTCGATGATCGTCTTCCCCGCCAGGTTGGCGATGGGGATACGGAAGTAGGTGTTGGCGCGGACGGTGCCGGCGTTGTCCGGGTCGATGGCGACACCGACCCGCGCCTCCTTCGAGAGGGTGCCGCCGTTGTAGTAGACGGTGTTCTCGGAGCCCGAGTAGGCCGTGTGCTTGTACGCGACCGACCAGGCGTTCTTGAAGGCCGGGTCCGTCCAGTCGGGGTCGATGACGACCGGGTAGACCGTCTTCGGGTCGTCCAGCAGCTTGGCGTCCGGGGTGAGCGTGAGCTTGCCCGCACCGAGCTTCACGCCCAGCTTGGCCCGCTTGCTGCCCTCGACGGCGCCTTCGAGGGTGTCCTGGAGCGACCGTGCCGTCGGTGCCTTGGCGCCCTCGGCGCCCTCGGCGGTCTTGGCCGTCTTGGCCGTCTTGGCGGTCTTGGCGGTCTTCGGTGCGTCCGACGTGGAGCTGTCCGTGCCGGCGGAGTCCCACATGAACGGCTGCGGGGCCGCGAAGAGGGCGTTGCGGGCCGGCGTCGTGGCGATGATCTCGCCGGCGGCTCCCTGCGCGACCGTGAGGCCTCGTGCCTTCAGCCCGAACTCGACGGAGCGGACGGCCGGGTTCTTGGCCGCGGCGGGCGTCTTGACGACGAGCGCGTGCGAGAAGGAGACGTCGTCCGCGGTGGCGGTGAGGTCGACGCCCGGCAGCACGTTGGCGTACGTGGCGGTCCGGCCGTTCACCGTGGGCTTCGGGAGCTTCCCGTGCGGCCAGGTGAGCGAGACGGTCCGGCCTTCGCGGATCATGGTGGCGAAGACGTCGTCGCCACCACCGGAGAAGGAGACGGCCATCTTCGAGGCCTTGGGGGCGATCCGGCCGCCGGAGCCCGCCGTCAGGTTCGGGTCGATGTCGACGAGCTTGCTGCCCTGACGGACGCGGACGGGCAGGAGCGACCGGTCGACCCGCGCGGTGCCGTCCGGGTTGATGAACACCTCGTCGGTCTCCGTGCGCCGGGAGACGAGCTCGACCGGCTCGCCGGTGCGCTTGGCCTCCTTGAGGGCCTGCGCCGTCAGGCGGTCGTCCCGCTCCTCCTGCGAGGCGGCGGGAGCGTCGGCCGCGGGCGCCTCGGCCGTGGCGTACCCGGGGGTCGCCACGGACAGGAGCCCTGCGGACATCGCCGCGACGACGACTGCCGATATCCCTCTTCGCACGACCCCCCCTGGGTCGGTCTTTCTCGACGTGAACTGTCTCATGGAGTGGGATCCATCCCATTCTGGATCGTGAATCCCGGCACTCGAAGCCAAGTACCCTTCCCCCTGACTTACGGGGAGAAATCCCCCTCGGGCGTGACCGCCGGGATTCGAACGGAATCGTTCAGGCTGCTTTCTAGCAGGCCTCGACGACACGCGGCGAAAAAGATACGGCCGACTTGACATATTCCCAACGCGCTTGCCAGCGGCTTGCGTTGGTTTGCCCGCGGACACGCCATTTCCCTGGAAACCCGCCGCGAGCCCTCCCTTGTTGCCCTTCATCGCTCTACGTAAATTGCACCCGTTCGCGTGATCAACGATTTCAGGGGTGGGGGTTCACGTGCCGCTTTGGCATGCGCGAAAACTTTCCAGACATAGATCTCTAACATGGCGATCCGGACTTTCCGCGGTCGCACTTGCCGTGATCGCCTCGGGGGCGTCGCTGTCCCCCGTGGCCGCTCAGGCCGCGGAGACGCGGGGCCTGCCCGAGCTCCAGAAGGTCACGGACGTCCCGGCGTCGCCCACGACCGCCAAGGCCCCGGCCACGCCGCCGGACCTCAGCAGCAAGGCCGCCCTCAAGGCGGCCCCGGACGTCCGCTGGCCCGCTCCGGCGACGGCCGAGGCCACCGTGCCGAAGGCCACGGCCGGGCAGGCCGCCCGGTCCTCCGCTGCCACCCGGGACAAGGCCGCTCCGGTCGGTCCCGCCGCACGCGCGGGCTCGCTTCCCGTACGTCTCGCACTCGGCAACAAGGCCGTGGCCAAGGGCGCCGTCGCTCCGGCGGCCGACGCCCCCGCCGTCACGGCGAAGGTCTCCCTCCACGGGCAGGACAAGGCCCGCAAGGCCGGTGTCCAAGGCGTCCTCCTGTCCGTCCAGCGCACCGACGGGGGCACGGGTACCAACCCGCTCTCCGTCGAGCTGGACTACAGCTCCTTCGCCCATGCCTACGGCGGCGACTGGGGCTCCCGGCTGCGGTTCAGCCGGCGCCCCGCTTGTGTGCTGACGACGCCGGAGAAGCCCGAGTGCCAGGGTTCCGTCCCGCTCCCGAGCGTCAACGACACCGAGACCGGCACGCTGACCGGTACCTTCGCCGCGCGCTCCGCCGAAGGCGCGAGCACGGCCGCCGCGGACAAGGCCGGCCCGAGCACGGCCTCCGCGAACACCGCCGCCGCGAGCAGCGGGGCGGTCGTCCTCGCCGCGACGGCCTCGGCCTCCGGCGCCAAGGGCACGTTCAACGCGACCTCGCTCAGCCCGACCGGCTCCTGGTCGGCCGGCGGCTCCACCGGTGACTTCTCCTGGACGTACCCCATGGAGATCCCGGCGTCGCTCGGCGGCCCCGGCCCGTCCCTCTCCATCGGCTACAACTCGGGCAGCATCGACGGGCGTACCGTCGCCACCTCGCAGCAGCCCTCGTGGGTCGGCGACGGCTGGGACACCGGCTCCAGCTTCATCGAGCGCACCTACGTCTCCTGCGCCGAGGACCGCAAGTCGGGCAGCGGGTTCAACAACCCCACGACCCACCCGACGGGCGACCTCTGTCACGGCCCTCCGATGGTCACGCTCTCCCTCAACGGCTCCTCCACCTCGCTCGTCCTCAACGACGCCGACAAGAAGTGGTACCCGGCCAACCAGGACGGCTCCAAGGTCGACCTGCGCACCGGCGCCACCAACGGCGACAAGGAGGGCGAGTACTGGGTCGTCACCAACAGCGAGGGCGTCGAGTACCACTTCGGCCGCAACCACCTGCCGAACTGGAAGACCGGAGACCCCGAGACGAACTCGGCGTTCAACGTCCCGGTCTACGGCAACCACGACGGCGAGCCCTGCTACAACACGTCCTACGCCGCCTCGGTCTGTGACCAGACCTACCGCTGGAACCTCGACTACGTCGTCGACCCGCGCGGCAACGCCCTCACGTACTGGTACGCCAAGGAGCGCAACTACTACGGCTCCAACGTCACCACCACCGGCACCTCGACCGCCCGCGGCTACGACCGCGGCGGCTACCTGAAGCGTGCCGCGTACGGCCTGCGTTCCGACGACCTGTTCGCCGCCGCGCCCGCCGAGGTGACGTACAACGCCAAGGAACGCTGCATCGTCTCGCCGACCTTCGACTGCGGCGAGGCGAAGCTCACCTCCACGGCGGCCAACGACATCGCCAAGAACTGGCCGGACGTTCCCGCCGACCGGCTCTGCGCCTCCGGCCAGACCTGCACCGACCGGTACTCGCCCACGTTCTTCACCCGCAAGCTCCTGAAGAGCATCACCACCAAGGTGCTGAAGAACGGTGTCCCCACCCCGGTGGACACCTGGACCCTCAACCACTCCTTCCAGTCCACGGGTGACGGCGCCGTCAACGGCGAGTACCCCCTGTGGCTCAAGAGCATCCAGCGCACCGACGAGAACGGCGCGACGCTCGGTCTTCCCGCCGTGACCTTCATGGGCGCCCAGATGGCCAACCGCGTCGACAACAACGACGACGGGAACCCGCCCTACCTGCGCTGGCGCGTCACGCAGATCAACACGGAGACCGGCGCCCGCACGATGGTCGCGTACGCGCCCACCGAGTGCTCCAGCGTCCCGGGCTCCGTCAGGCTTCCTTCCTCACCCGACGACAACGACCTGCGCTGCTTCCCGGTCGTCGTCGAGACGAACGACCCCACCGACCCGACGGGTCTGAAGAAGAAGTACTCCACGGACTGGTTCCACAAGCACCGCGTCGACCAGGTCCGCGAGGAGGACAAGAACGGCACCTCGCCGACCCGCGAGGTCAACTACACCTACATCGGCAGCCCGGCCTGGGCCTACGACGACGCCAGCGAGCTGACCAACAAGCCCGCCCGCACCTGGTCCGTCTACCGCGGCTACGCCAAGGTGAAGGCCGTCCACGGGGTCGCCCCGGACGTACTCACCCGCACGGAGACCCTCTTCTACCGGGGCCTCGACGGCGACCTCATGGAGAACGGCAGCCGCCGATCGGTCTCGATCACGGCCTCCGACGGCAGTTCGGTCGCCGACCACCGCATGCTCGCGGGACAGGCCAGGGAGACGCAGTACTTCAACGGGGTCTCCGGCCCGCTGAGTTCCGCGACGATCAACACCCCGTACCTGCACGGCCCGGTCGCCTCCCGCGACCGCTCGGCCACCGGGGCCTCGGACCTGGAGTCCTGGGTCCAGGGCCAGAAGTCGACGTCCTCCCGCACGATCCTGTCGGGCAACCGCGGCGAGCGGAAGACCGCCGTCGAGCACGACTACGACGACGCGGGCCGGGTCACCTGGACCTGGTACAAGGGCGACACGTCCGACGGGGGTGACGACACGTGCACCCGGTACGAGTACCTCGACGACGCCGACAAATGGTTCAAGTCCCAGCAGACCAGGGTCCAGACGGTGGCCGCGGCGTGTAACGCGCCCATCATCTTCGGCCCCGAGAACGTCATCGCCGACGGCAAGGTCGAATACGACGCCGTGGGCAACGTCGTGAAGACGGAGTCCCTCTCCGGCTTCACCAACGGCGTCCCGCAGTACACCTCCCAGGGCACCGCCACCTTCGACACCCACGGCCGCATCACCTCCGCGACCGACGTCTACGGCAAGACCACCACGACGGCCTACACGCCCGCTTCGGGTTCGGTCGTGACCAAGATCGTCACGACGAACACCCTCGGACACACGGCCACCACCGAGCTCGACCCGGGCCGCGGCCTGCCGCTCAGGCAGATCGACGCCAACGGCCGCAAGACCGTCATGGAATACGACGTGCTGGGCCGGACGAAGAAGGTCTGGTCGCCCGACCGCGACGCGCTCACCACGACGCCCGACGCGGAGTTCGAGTACACCGTCGGCCAGAACGCCCCCGTCGTCATCACCAACAAGAGGCTCCTGGAGGACGGCACCTACCGCACCTCCTACGACTTCTACGACGGCGCGCTGCGCCTGCGGCAGACCCAGAACCCGGCCATGAACGGCGGCAGGGTCGTCACCGACACGTTCTACGACAGCCTCGGCCGGGTCTGGAAGGAGAACGCCGGCTACTACAACAGTGCCAGCGGCCCGGTCGCCACGATGTTCCCGCCGACCGACAACTCCGTCCCGTCCTCCACGGTGACGAAGTACGACGGACTCGGACGGCCGACCGACACCATCGCGCGCAGCAAGGGCGTCGAGACCTGGCGGACGAGCAACACCTACGGCGGCGACTGGACGGCCGTCGACCCGCCGGCGGGCGACACGCCGACCATGGCGCTGCTGGACGCCCAGGGCCGCAAGACCGAGCTGCGCCAGTTCAAGGGCGACGGTCCCACCGGCGCCTACGACAAGATCGCGTACACCTACGACCGCAAGGGCCGGCTGGACAAGGTCACCGACCAGATCGGCAACGAGTGGTCGCAGACCTACGACATCCGCGGGCGTGTGAAGACGTCGACGGACCCCGACAAGGGCACGTCCTCGATGGAGTACGACAAGGGTGACCGGGTCGTCTCGATGACGGACGGCCGGAAGCCGGGCCGGACGATCGCCATGGCGTACGACGCGCTGGGCCGCGTCACCGCCACCCACGAGGGCTCGCTCACCGGCACGAAGCTGACGTCGCAGACGTACGACACGGTCCCCGGCGCCCTCGGCCTCCCGGCCTCGTCGACCCGGCACGTCGGCGGCAACGACTACACCCAGGCCATCAACGCGTACGACACCGAGTACCGGCCGAAGTCGACCTCGGTGACGATCCCGGCCGAGGAGGGCAAGCTCGCCGGCACCTACACCTACACCAACAGCTACACCGCGCGGACCGGCCTTCCGCTGTCCACGACCCACCCCGCGGTCGGCGGGCTCCCCTCCGAGAAGGTGTCCATCGGCTACAACGGCCTGGACACGATCAACTCCATGGCGGTCGCGGGTCTCACCTTCGTCGCGGAGACCCAGTACACCTCGCTCGGCGATGTCGTCCGCACCAGGGTCGACTCCTTCGGCAGGGCGGTGATCACCAGCAACGAGTTCGACGAGCAGACGCGCCGGACCACCCGCACCACGAACCACCAGGAAGTCGGCACGGTCGACACCGTCACGCTCAACGACGTGTTCACCGACTACGACGCCGTCGGCAACGTCACCCGCATCACGGACAAGACCGGCGACAACCCGACGGCCGCCACCACCGACGTCCAGTGCTTCGCCTACGACCACCTGCGCCGGATGACCGACGCCTGGACGGCGACCGACGCCTGCGCCCTGAAGCCCGGTGCTTCCGGGGCCGATTCGGCGCCGAAGGTCGGCGGTCCCGACGCGTACTGGCACTCGTACACCTTCGACGCCGCCGGCAACCGTCTCAGCGAGACGAAGCACGACCCGCTCGGCAACACGACGAAGGACGTCAAGCGCGCCTACACGTACGCGACGGGCCTGCCCACCAAGAGCCGCCTCTCCGAGGTGACCACGACGGGCCCGCAGGGCGAACGGCACGAGCTGTTCGGCTACGACGACGCGGGCAACACCACCTCCCGGACCAGCCAGGGCAACACCCAGAACCTCCAATGGGACCTGGAAGGCCACCTGGAGAAGGTGACCGCCGGCACCGACGAGACGTCGTACCTCTACGACGCGGGCGGCAGCCGCCTCATCAAGCGGGAGGCCACCGGCACGACCCTCTACCTGCCGGGCACCGAGCTCAAGCTCGACAAGGACGGCAACGTCGCCAAGACCACCCGGTACTACGCCCACCCGGCGGGCCCGGCCATGGTCAAGGTCGCCGAGGGCGGCACGATCAAGAAGTCGTACCTCCTCTCCGACCGCAACGGCACCTCGACGACCTCGGTCGACGCGGCGACGAAGTCGGTGACGCGCCGCAAGTACACGCCGTTCGGCGAGGACCGCGGCACGGCACCGTCGATGTGGCCGGACGACAAGGGCTACCTCGGCGGCACCAAGGACTCGACGGGCCTGACCCACCTCAACGCCCGCGAGTACGACCCGGCACTGGGCCGCTTCATCTCGGTCGACCCGCTGATGGACATCGCCGAGTCGCAGACGATGAACCCGTACGCGTACGGGAACAACAGCCCGATCACGTTCTCGGACCCGTCGGGCATGGCGTCGTGCGACGGAAAGGGAGGCTGCGGCGCTCCCATCCAGACCGAGGGCAAGGACTCCTTCGAGGAGGCCCTCGACGACTACGAGGAGAACCAGCTCCAGATCAGCAACAAGGCCGACCCGCCGCCGACGCCGCCGAACACGACCGTCAGCGAGGACGACGTCAAGAAGGCGACGACGCTCGTCAAGAAGTCCAAGACGGACATCATCCTCGAGATCGCTCTCGAGGTCGCCAAGGGAATCAGCGGCTTCGACGACATCCAGGCCTGCCTCGGCGGCGACGTCTGGGCCTGCGGATCGCTCGCCCTGGACGCGGCCATGCCCTTCGCAGGAAGGGCCAAGCGCACCATCAAGGCGCTCGAAGCCGCCTGGAAGATGTACAACCGCTGGGAGGACGAGGTCCGCTGGGCCCTCGGCACCCTGCGGCGGGCGGACGACGAAGCAGCGGCGATGGCGAAGTACGCCGAGGACTACGCCGCCTGGAAGAAGAGAGCCGACTCGGCGAAAGCCGCGGCGAAGAAGGCCGACGACGTAGCGGCGGACGCGGCGGCGAAATCCGACGGCGGCGGAGCCGGTTCCTGCGCCATCAGAAACAGCTTCACCCCGGAGACGAAGGTCCTCCTCGCCGACGGCACCACCAAGCCGATCAAGGACCTGAAGCCCGGCGACAAGGTCCTCTCGACCGACGAGAAGACCGGTGAGACGGCCGGCAAGGACGTCGCGGCCACGATCGTCGGCGAAGGCGAGAAGCACCTCGTCCGCGTCACGGTCGACACCGACGGCACCAAGGGCAAGGCCACGGCCCCCATCACGGCCACCGACGGCCACCCCTTCTGGGTCCCGTCCCTCGGCAAGTGGATCGACGCCAAGGCCCTGAAGCCCGGCCAGTGGCTCCGCACGAGCACCGGCACCCACGTCCAGATCACCGCAGTCCAGTCCTGGACCCAGCCGGCCAGCGTCCGCAACCTGACGGTCGCCGACTTCCACACGTACTACGTGGTGGCGGGTGCTACGCCGGTCCTCGTCCATAACTGCGGCGAAGGTGCCCGAACGTGGTCTGAGGCCGGCATGAGCCCGAATGACGCCAAGCGCATTCAGAATGCCGCGGATAAACTCGGCCGCCCAATCATCGTGGTTGGCAGCAGAGCGAAGGGTCGTCGATCTCTGGACAATCCGAAGGGGTTTGGTCCCGAATCCGACTGGGACTTCATCCTGGACGGCCCGTCAAGGAAGCGACACGGCGTGAAGAATTCTCTTCCCCGAGGAACAGGGGCCGGAGAGGGTAGCGGTCGAGGGAGAGACTTCTGGCAGAGTTACAATCCAGACAGCGATGTGGACGACTACGCGGTACTCATTGATCGTCTGCCTCACGTCATATTCAATCCACGGAGGCGGTAGGCCTTGGAAGAATCTGAGCGAATCATCAACGAGATCGCGCAAGGTCACCGCCGGCTGGACGATGGCGCCACCTGGTTCTCCTCCCTCTCTCAAGCCGAACAGAAGGAAGTGCTGAGGGAGGTCGTTCGTTACGCGATGCAGGCTCACACGACAGCAGAGGATGGCCGCGCAGGCGTGGCGCGATCGGGAGTCAAGCCCACGGCCAACCCCGCAGTAATGATCACAATGGAGCCAGCCCGTCTACGAATGGGGAAGATCGTCAATCTTCCTGCCGACGAATACTTGACGGCATTTCGGGTTCTCGTATCTGCGTTTAGTGTCTCCGACACTCGCCGCAGAGAGACGTCTTGCAGAGGGCAGTGCGGCCACTCTTGGCACAACCTGCCGTCAAATTGACGAACGGCGGTCAAACTCGCAGCGTCCGAATGCGATCCCAAGCCCATTCTCGGTTCCATCCCGAGCGCCGCGTGCGGGCGTGAGAGTCAGCCTGTCGATAAGTCGTAACGGCGGCCCCACCGGATTTGTCTCCGGTGGGGCCGCCGGCGTGTCTGACGGCAGTGCTGACGGCAACGGCAGCGGACGGCCAGTGCACAAGGCGGTGGTTCGGCGCTGACATCTGGACCGGCGGTGGCATCGGTGACCTAGCGGTCCCCGGCCCGGGCCGCGTTCCAGCCCGAGAGTTCCGTCGCGCGGTCCGTGATGATGCCGTCCACGCCCAGGTCGGCCAGCGCGCGCCAGCGGGCCGGGTCGTTGACCGTCCAGACGTTGACCTGCACGCCCGCGGCGTGCAGCTCGGCCACCAGCTCCGGGCGCGTCGCCAGGGCCTTGTCCGAGACGTTGTACGCCTTCACGCCGAGGTCCTTCGTCACCGCCACCGGGTCCGCGTCGAGTTCGGCGCGCAGCAGCGCCCTCGGAACCTCGGGGGCCAGCGCGCGGACCTGCCTCAGCGACTCCGGGAAGAAGCTCTGCACGAGCACCCGGTCCATCATCTTCTGTTCCCGCACGGTCCGGATGATGCGCGCGATGTCGGCCTTGCCGCGCGTTCCGGTGATGTCAAGGAGCAGCCGGCCACCCCGCACCCGCAGATCCGCGAGCTGGGCGGCCAGCGTCGGGATCCGGACCCCCTTGTACGCCGGGGCGAACCAGGAGCCCGCGTCCAGGGCGTTGATCTGGGCCGAGGTCAGCTTCCCCACGTGGCCCGTGCCGTTGGTCGTCCGGTCCACGTTCGCGTCGTGGAGCACGTACGGGACGCCGTCCTTGCTCGGCCGGACGTCGTTCTCGATCCAGTCCGCTCCGGCCCGGCGCGCCACCTCGCCCGAGATCAGGGTGTTCTCCGGGGCCAAGGAGGAGGCACCCCGGTGCGCGATCACCTCAGGCAGCGACAGCGAGGCCGCGGCGACGGGCTCCGAACCCTGGTCGACCACCAGGAAACCGGCGGTCAGAGCGGCGGTGAGCGTGGCGGCGGTGATCGCTGCGACACGCAGCCGCCGACGGTATGCAGAAGTCACGGGGGCGGACCCTAACACGCACCCTGCCGCAGCGAGCGGCCGGTGGCGGCGATGCCCGATCATGCCTGGCCCGGCCCCGACCGGTGCACCCGCATCTGTCAGGTCCAGGCGTACAGATAGCCCCGGCCGTGGTCAGAGGGTGGGCATGGAGCGGACGCGGGGCGGCACTTAGCGCTAACGGGGGCGACCTCCGGAATCCCTATCCGCTAGGCTGTCAGCGGTCGGTCGGCCTCCAGAGCGCCGGTCCGGGAGAGTGTCCGTCAGGGCACCTCACCGGCATCGCCCCGGAAGTCCTCGGCCAAGCCCCGCCTTCGTAGCTCAGGGGATAGAGCACCGCTCTCCTAAAGCGGGTGTCGCAGGTTCGAATCCTGCCGGGGGCACAGTGAAGTAGCAGGTCAGAGGCCCTGTCGTCCGTGTGGACGGCGGGGCCTCCGTCAGATCCGGCCGCGCCTCGGGGAGAGGGGACACCTCATGGACACGCTGCCGTATGTCGACGAGCATGCCGTCATCGTCGGGGGCGGGGGCGACGAGGCGTGGTCGCGGGTGCGGGACGGGGTCGAGCGGGCGTTGTCCCGGCGGTGGCTCGCCGGCTACGCGCGGGTCGTACGGGCCGAGCCCCGGGAGGCGGGTGGGCCTCGACCGTTGGCCGAGGGGGCCGTCTTTCCCGGGTTCCGGGTCGTTCGAGTCGTGCCGGGGCGGGAGCTCGCCCTTGAGGGGCGGCACCGGTTCTCCGTGTACTCCCTGGTGTTCCGGATCGAGGAGCTCAGCGACGGCCGGACGCGGCTGCGGGCCGAGAGCCGGGCGGCGTTTCCCGGGGTGGCCGGGTGGGTCTACCGGGCGCTCGTCATCGGGAGCGGCGGGCATGCCGCGGGGATGCGGCGGATGCTCGCCTCGTTCGCCCGCGGGTAGCTCGGCCGAAGGTCAGCGGAGTTCCTCCGGGCATGGTGTGCCGCGGGACAGCTTGTACGGGGCCGCCAGGCGGTAGACGCCCGCCTTCGGGGCGACCAGTTCCGTCCACTCGTCGCCCTCCGCGTCCGCCTCCGCCTTGAAGAGGCAGCCCTCCTCGTTGTCGAAGACCTTCGGGAGCTCCGTCTCCGACTCCTCGCGGGCCAGCTTCGAGGCCTCGGTCTCCTGCGGCGCCTCGATCTTGCCGCCGTTCTCGTCCATCAGCGCGAGCCACGGCGAGTACGGGACGCGGATCTGGACCCGGCCGGGGCTGCCCACGCGGATCACGACCTCGTTCTCCTCCGCGCTCAGCACCTGCGCGGGCGCGTCCGCGAGCGGTGTCGGGTTCTCGACCTCGTACAGCCGCCAGTTCTCGTCCGACCAGACCTGCTCCAGGTACGGCAGGCCGTCCTCGATCAGTTCCGCCTCCTGCTCGGCGCCCGAGTCGGGGGCGCCGGTGGGCAGGACCACGTAGTGGACGGCCCAGCGGTGGAGCCAGTCCTCGTAGTTGACGGCGTTCAGGGTGTCGTCGTAGAAGAGCGGGTTGCGCTCCATGTCCGCCTGGCGGTTCCAGCCCCTCGCCAGGTTGATGTACGGGCTGAGCGCGGAGGACTCGCGGTGGCTGGAGGCCGGCACGACCTCGACCCGCGCCTTGCCCGCGTCCCGCACCTGGAGCTGGTTGACCAGCGGCGCGAGCTCGCGCGCCCAGGAGGCGTCCGGGGCGGTGCGGATGACGTCGTCGACGCCTTTGAAGCCGATCCAGAAGTTCAGCCCGACGAAGGCCAGCACGAGCGCGTACCAGCGGCGTGAGCGCGGCGCCGTGTACGGCAGGGCCGCGAGCAGCACGACGCCCGCGAAGAGCATCGGCAGCCGCGAGATGTTCGAGCCGATCTGCGAGTCGATCAGCCAGGTGAGGAGCGTGCCGATCGTGTAGACCGCGGCGGCCGTGCGGACCGTCCGCCAGTCCCGCGGGACGAGGGCGAAGACCAGGATCCCGAAGAGGAGGGGGAGCGCCGTCGAGCCGAAGGCCATCGGCTGCGTACCGGAGAAGGGGAAGAGCCAGGAGGAGAGGGCGACGACGGCCACCGGGGCGAGGCCCAGGGCGTACGCGCCGGGGCGTCGCTTGTTGAGGAAGAGCGCCGCCGCCGCGACACCGAGAAAGAGGCCCGCGACCGGGCTGCACGCCGTCGCCAGACCCGCCAGCGGCGCGGCGACCGCCGCCTTCGCCCACCGCTTGCGGCGCCAGCGGTGCGGCCAGCAGAAGACGGCCGCGACCGCGCCCAGCGCGAACATCATGCCGAGGCCGAAGGTCACCCGGCCCGAGAGCGCGTTGCAGAGGAACGCGAAGGCGGCCGCGAGCGAGCAGGCCATCGGATTGCGGACCGCGGGCACGCGCACCAGGATCAGCGCGGTCAGCGCCGCCGACAGCGTCCCGGCGACCATCATCGTGCTGCGGACGCCGAGCAGCGACATCAGGTACGGCGAGACGACGCTGTACGAGACCGGGTGCATCCCGCCGTACCAGGCGAGGTTGTACGCGGAGTCCGGGTGCCGTCCGACGAACTCGGCCCACGCGTCCTGCGCGGCCAGGTCCCCGCCGCTGTTCGCGAAGAAGAAGAACCAGAGGATGTGGGTGACGGCCGCGACCGCCGTGGCCGCCATGACCGTGTACCGGCGCTTGCGCCGCCAGGGCGGTGTGGACGCGAGGGTGGGTGCGGGCGGGGCCGGCGCGGTCGTGGGCTCCGGGGCGGGGCGCTGGGACGGGAGCACTATTCGCGAACGGGAAGAGGCCGACGATTCACGGGCGGAATCGGTGCGAACTGCTGCTGCGTCTGCTCGGTCGGCTTCATCGGTGTGATCCTCGCCGCCGACGTGGTCGTCGGCTCGGTCGTCGGCTCGGTCCGCTCGGTCGTCCGCCCGGTCGTCCGCCCGGTCGGCGCGGTCCGCGCGTGTCGGCTCAGCGGTGGTCACTGCTGCCCTCTCCCGTGCTGCCCGTCTCGCTTCTCGTCCCCCGGAAACGCTAACAGCCGGACGCCCCGGAGGTCCGGGGCGTCCGGCCGAGCGGATGACGGCCCGGCTCAGCCGAGGCGGGTCAGCTTCTTGTCGAAGCCCGGCTCCACCAGGTCCTTCTCCAGAGCGACCGGTGCGCTGACCTTGCCCGCGCCCGTGCCGATGGACACCTGGCCGATCACGTCGCCCGCCTTGCCTGCGTGCGGCACGGCCTTGCCACCGTCCGTGAGCTCCAGCTTCACCTTGAGGCCCGGCCAGCCGATGGCCTTGAGCTCCTTGGTCGCCACGACCGGGGTCCGGCTGCCGAGGCCGTCGTCGATGTAGCCGAGGACCTGGCCCTTGCGGACCACGGCGGCCGAGGTGACGTCCTTCTGCGCCTGCTGGATCAGCTTGAGGCTGTTGTCGATGGCGAGCTGGAGCTTCTTGCCGAGATCGGCCGCGTCCTTCGCGCCCATCACGATGCCCAGGATGCGGCGGTTCTCGCCGTCGACGATGGTGTTCGCCGACCAGAGCAGGTTGCCGCCCGCGGGCGTGGAGGAGCCGGTCTTGATGCCGCTCACACCATCCTCGAGCAGGATGTTGTTGTTGTTCTCGATCCGGCCGGGGATGCCGTCCACCGTCACGTTCGGCATGTTCACGATCTCGCGGAACACGTCGTACTGCATGACCGCCTTCGCCAGCTTCAGCTGGTCCTGCGGGGTCGACACGGTGCTGTCGAGCAGACCCGACGGGTCGGTGTACGTGGACTGGGTCATCCCCAGGTCCTTCGCGGCGGCGTTCATCTTCTCGACGAACGCGGCCTCCGAACCGGCGTCCCAGCGCGCGAGCAGCCGGGCCACGTTGTTCGCGGACGGGATCATGAGGAGCTCCAGGAGCTCCTTCTGGCTGTAGGTCTGGCCCTCCTGGACCGCCGCCGTCGACTCGTGCTCCGCCTTGCCCTGCTCGGCGGCCTTCTTGTCGATCTCGATCTCGGGGCCCTTCTGGCTCCCCTTGAGCGGGTGGTCGCGCAGGATCACGTACGCCGTCATCGTCTTCGTGACGCTCGCGATCGGGGCCGGCTTCTGCGGGCCGTACTGACCCATGGAACCGACGCCCTCGACCTCGACGGCGCCCTGGCCCTCGTTGGGCCACGGCATCTGCAGCTCGCCGCCCTCGAAGGTGAAGGTCGGCGCAGCGGAGAGCGTCAGCACGGGCGCCGGCAGCGGCCGGACCATCTGCACGATCGCAAAGACGATCAGCAGGAGCACGACCAGCGGCGTCCAGATCCGCACCCGGCGCGCGGTCGTCCGCAGGGCGTTCGGCTTCGGCGGCGGGGTGTTCGTCAGCTCCGCGAGCAGGTCCAGCGGGGGCAGCGGCGGCAGCGGCTGCTGCCGCGTCCGCTCCGCCTCGACGAGCGACGCCGGCGGTACGGGGGCGGCTTCCGCGGCCGCACCGAAGGCCTTGGGGGCCGTGGGGGCGGCAGGGGCCTTGGGGGCCTCAGGGGCCCCTGAGGCGGGCTTGGGGGCGGGCGCGGGCGCCTTGGGGGGCTGCTGAGCCTTGGGGGACGCCTGGGCCTGCTGGGCCGCCTGGGCCTGCTCGGCCTTCCGCTCGGCGGGAATGTCCGCACGGAGCGGCACGAAGGTGCTCGTGCGCTCGCTGTCGTACTCCTCGCGCAGGGACTGCGGGAGCTTCAGCGCGGTCGTCGGCTGGTCCACGGCGGGCGCCACGGGCGGGCGGACGATCTTGAACATGGCGGTCGGCTGATCGACCGGCTCGTCGACGACCGACTCGGCAGCGGTCGACTTGGCGGCGGTCGCGTCCGTCGCGGGCTCGTCCTCGCCGTCGGACTCCGCGGCGGGCTCGGCGGCGGCCACGGCCTTCTCGGCCTTCTCAGGCTTCTCGGCGTCGCCCGGCTTCCGCGCCGCGAACCAGGACTCGGCCGGCGCCTTGTCCTCGACGGGCTCGTCGGTCGGCTCGTCGCTCGCCTCCGCCTCGACGGGCTCGGCGGACTGCTCGTCGGTGGACTCCTCGTCGACCGCCTCGTCCGTCAGCGCCTCGTCGGCCGCCGGCTCGGAGTCGTCGTCGTCCGCCGACGCCACCCACGCCGCCACAGCCGCCTTCAGCCGGTCACCCTCGGGCGCGGACGTGGACGCGGTCACGGACGCGGACGCGGACGCGGCCGGCTTCGGTGCGTCGTCCTCCGGTGTCCGGGGAGCCAGCGTCTTGAACACGGCCGTCGCCTGATCCACCTGAACCGACGACTCCGACGATGCCGGCGATTTCGACGACGCGGACTCTGCCTCACGGAGTGCGGAAAGCCGAGGATCCCGGCTGCCGCCGCCCGAGGCCGCCGTCTCCTCCGACGACCCCTGCTGCTCCGCCTTGTCGGGGGACTCGCCCGCCACCGTGCCTCCTCCATGCGTCATACGTACGTCCGAACCGTCTACCAGTGTCCTGTGTGAACCCCTTGGCTCCCGTGCTAGACGAGAACGACATACCTACTGGTTCCCGGATGAAGCACCCAGGCACTCTCGACAGATGAATGTGAGAGGGGTCACCCTGTCATTCATCCACGCGGGGAGGCATGGATGGGCAGGAGCCGCAGAAGTATTCCGGAAGAGCTTCTACTGCTCGCTCTGGACCCGACCACGGGTACCACAGCGCAGCCGCAGTCGCTCGACCTCGGTCTGGCCGGAGCACAGCTAGTGGAGCTGGCGCTGGCAGGCCGGATAGCCCCTGACGGGGATCGTATCGCCGTGGTGATGCCACGGCCGACCGGAGATCCGACACTGGACTCCGCACTGGAGCTGCTGCGCAGGCGTGGCAGCCCGGTTCGGGCCGTCCATTGGATCGGCGGACCCCGACTGGGGCTCCGTCAGACGTATCTCTCGCATCTGGAGCGATGCGGCATGGTGCATGCCGTGGAGACCCAGATGTGCGGGGTGTTGCCGACGACTCGCTACCAGGCGACGGACACGGCGATCAGCAGGGAGATCCGATCCCGGCTGGACAATGCGATCCGCACCGGCGTACCGCCGGACCCGCGGACCGCGGCGCTTGCCGCGCTGGCCCACGCGGTCGGTCTCGGGAAGCACCTCTACCCCGGCAACGAAGGACGGTCGTCGCGGTCCCGGCTGCGCGACCTGATCCGGCACGATCCGATGGGCGGTCTCGTGGCGCACGCCGTGATGGACGTCCAGAACGGTGCGGCGGCACAGCCGCGCCGTGCGCCCGCCGCGGGCGTACCGGCGCAGCCGCGCGGCAGCATGGCCCGCGCGGCGGTTCACTGAGCCGACAGAGCCAACCGGGAGCCGCACAGCTGTGCGGGGCGGTCACGACGACCGCCCCGCACATGTGCGTTGTACCGGTTTCCCAGCGCGCACCTGACCTTTGGTGGCAGTCTGCCAAGCGGTAGATACTCACAGCTACGCAGGCAGACAGCAGCCGGAGGTGCAGTTTCCGTGGCGTCCAACGTCAACCCCACCGTCAGGCGACGCCGATTGGGCCAGGAGCTGCGCAAGCTCCGAGAAGCGAAGAACATGACGGCCGAGCAGGTCGCCGAGCGCCTTCTCGTCTCCCAGTCCAAGATCAGCCGCCTCGAGAACGGCCGTCGTTCCATCAGCCAGCGCGATGTGCGCGACCTCTGCGGGGTGTACGAGGTCGAGGACGAGCGCATGGTCGACTCGCTCATGCAGATGGCGAAGGACTCGCGCCAGCAGGGCTGGTGGCACGCCTTCGGCGACATCCCGTACAGCGTCTACATCGGCCTGGAGACGGACGCCGAGAGCCTGCGGATGTACGAGTCGCAGATCATCCCCGGACTGCTCCAGACCCCCGCGTACGCGGAGGCCGTGATCTCCGGCGCGATGCCGGAGTCGACGCCGGCGGACATCGACAAGCGCGTCACGGTCCGCACCCGCCGCCAGGAGCGCATCCGGGACGAGGAGCGTCCGCTGCGCCTGTGGGCGGTCATCGACGAGGGTGCCCTGCACCGGATCGTCGGCAGCAGGCAGCTGATGGTGCAGCAGCTGGAGCACCTCGTCGAGCAGTCGCACCTGCCGCACGTCACGGTGTAGGTGATCCCCTTCGAGATGGGTGCGCATCCCGGGATCAGCGGCCAGTACTCGATCCTGGAGTTCCCGGACACGTCCGACTCCAGCGTCGTCTACATCGAGGGCGTGACCAGCGACCTGTATCTGGAGAAGGCGCAGGACGTCGGCAAGTACAGCGTCATGTACGAGCACCTCAGGGCGCAGGCGCTGAACGTCGAGCAGACCCGTGAGTTCATCGCGAAGATGGCCAAGAAGCACGCCCAGGGCTGATCGCGGAGGCGTCGCGGAGGGGTAGCAGACGATCGCGAGCGGGCGGGCCAGGCACCGTACACGGCGTGATCGCTCCCATGGAAGCGCTGTTGGAATATGCCACCCGGTCGGGTGAACGCCGGTCCCGTCGAGCGGGGCCGGCGAGTAGCGTCGATCACGTCGGCGAGAACGCTGGCGCGACACCCCCACTGGGCAGAACCGGAGTTGAGCATAATGGCGATTTTTCAGGGTGCTACGGACACGTGGACGAAGTCTTCGTACTCCGGCGGGAACGGCGCCTGCGTCGAGGTGAAGTCCCCCGTCGTGGCCGCCATCGCGGTGCGTGACTCCAAGGCTCCCGAAGGCCCGTCCCTCTCTTTCGGACCGGGCTCGTGGAACGCCTTCGTCGGCGAGGTGAGCAACGGGGCCCTCTGAGCCCCGATGCTCCCGCCTTCACCCGCGGTTCAGCAGTACTCGCAGGACGAGCAGTACCCGCAACACCCGCAGTACCCGAAGAGCCCTCTCGACCGGTCCGCCGTCCTGGCCGAGAGGGCTCGGCCCTTTTCCCGGGCCTTCCCGTCCTTCTCAGCGCAGTTCGTCCACGTACCGGTCCGTGCCCGGCACCGTCGGGATGAACGGTGCCACGAGCTCCACCCGGCCGCCGGCTCCCCCGAGGGTCTCCAGGTCCGCGAAGTGCTCCGTCCAGCACTCGCGCGGGTCCCGCTCCAGGAACCAGAGCAGGGTCAGCCGGGTGTCGACGCCCTCCACCTGCTTCACGTACGTCATGCGGTCGCCGGGCAGGGGGGTCGGGCGGAAGATCGTCACCATCGCCGCCGGTGAGCCGGCCAGCCGCCCGGGGAGCTCCCGCGAGCGCAGTCGTTCGAGCAGTTCCTCCCGCGCCTCGGGCCCCTCGGTGTCGACGACCTGGAGGATCAGCCCGGCGTAGGGGTGGTCGAGGGCGTGGAAGTCGCGCGGGCCGCCCGCCCCGTCGCGGTACACGGTCGCCTCGTGGTCCTGGAAGGCCGTGAAGACGTGCGTGCGGTCCTGGTGGACGCGGGCGTCGCGGTTGAGCCGCTTGTTGATGGCGACGGTCCACTTCATGTGCTCGTCGTAGCGGCCGTCGGTGATCCAGTACGTGGAGAGGTAGCAGCCCGCGGTGACGGGCTGGGCGACGGCGGACTTCTCCGGGCGGCGCAGCTCCTGGAGCTCGCGGGTGGCGACCCAGCGGCGGCCCGCGTACATCCAGGGCATGGCCATGGCGCCGGCGTAGTAGTGGTCGTCCTCGTACCAGCGGTTGTACGCGTACTCATGGCCCGGGTGCGGTTCGACCATGGTGATCAGGGCGTGGCCGGGGCGCACGCCGTACGGGCCCACGGAGGCCAGCTCCGCGTACCTCGCCGTCAGTTCGTCCCGCTCGCTCTTCTCGCTCTTCTCGCTCACGCGCGCGTCCCTTCCCAAGTCGATGACCGAGCCCTACTCTGACGGACCGTCAGATGCTTCGCCAGGGTCGAGGAGGGTCCGGATGCTGCTCCAGGGGAAGACGGTCGTCGTGTCGGGAGTCGGGGCCGGGCTCGGTCATCGGATCGCCGAGACGGTGGTGCGGGACGGCGGCAACGCCGTCCTCGGCGCCCGTACCGAGGCGAACCTCGCCAAGTCCGCCGCCGAGATCGACCCGGAGGGGCGTCGCACCGCCTACCGGGCCACGGACATCACCGACGAGGAGCAGTGCGCGGCCCTGGCCGGGCTGGCCGTCGAGCGCTTCGGCGGGGTCGACGCGGTCGTCCATGTCGCCGCCTGGGACTCCTACTTCGGGGGCCTGGAGGACGCCGACTTCGCGACCTGGCAGTCCGTCCTGGACGTCAACCTCCTCGGGACGCTGCGGATGACCCGCGCCTGCCTGCCGGCGCTCAAGGAGCGCGGGGGCTCGGTGGTGCTGATCGGCACGCAGTCGGCGATCGCCGCCCCCACGCAGGTGCGACAGGCGGCCTACGCGGCCTCGAAGGGGGCGCTGACCTCGGCGATGTACTCCCTCGCGCACGAGCTCGGCCCGCACCGGATCCGGGTCAACACCGTGCTGCCGGGCTGGATGTGGGGGCCGCCGGTCCAGGCGTACGTGCGGTTCGCCGCGGACTCCGAGGGGGTGCCGGAGACGGAGGTCCTGGCCCGGCTGACCGAGCGGATGGCGCTTCCGGAGCTGGCGACCGACGGGGACGTGGCGGAGGCCGCGGCCTTCCTCGCCTCGGACCGCGCGCGGGCCATCACGGGCCAGTCCCTGCTGGTCAACGCCGGGGAGCTGATGCGCTGACGCCGCCTCAGGTACCCCCGAAGGCACTCTCGACAAGTTCATAGACGTGAACAAGGGTCAGTAAACAGAACGATTTTACTGTCCCTTGACCCTCCATTGCATTGTCCCCGCCTTGTCGCACGCCACACGATGAACGGCGTTCACAAGGCGGACCGGACCCCTTGGAGGGGGCTCAATGAACAGTCTCGACTGGGCCGTGCTCATCGGCTACTTCGGCGTGATGGTCGCGATCGGCGTCTGGTCCCACAAGCGCGTGGACAACGTCTCCGACTTCTTCACCGCCGGCGGCAAGATGCCCTGGTGGCTCTCCGGCATCTCGCACCACATGTCCGGCTACAGCGCCGTGATGTTCACCGGCTACGCGGGGATCGCGTACACCTACGGCGTCACCTCGTACGTCACCTGGTCCTTCCCCATCGCCATCGGCATCGCGATCGGCGCCCACCTCTTCGCGCCCCGCCTCAACCGGCTCCGCTCCCGGCTCCACGTGGCCTCCCCGCTGGAGTACCTGAAGAACCGGTACAACCTCCCCACCCAGCAGGCGCTCGCCTGGTCCGGTGTCCTGCTGAAGATCGTCGACGTCGGCGCCAAGTGGGCCGCCATCGCGACCCTGCTCTCCGTCTTCACCGGGATCTCCCTCAACGAGGGCATCCTCATCACCGGTGTGATCACCGGCATCTACTGCACGGTCGGCGGCCTGTGGGCCGACGCCCTCACCGAACTCGGCCAGTTCATCATCCAGTTCTTCGCCGGCATCGCCATGCTCGTCGCCGTCCTCGCCAAGCTCGGCGGGGTCAGCGCGCTGTGGGACGTCTGGGACCGGCCCGAGCTCCAGGGGCACACGGCCCCCACGGCCGGCCCGTACACGCTGACCTTCCTCCTCGCCTACCTCTTCATCAAGACCTTCGAGTACAGCGGCGGCATGTGGAACCAGGCCCAGCGCTACATGGCCACCCCCAGCGCCCGCGAGGCCACCCGCTCCGGCCGGCTCTCCGCCGTCCTGTGGTTCGTCTGGCCGCTCGTCCTCTTCTTCCCCATGTGGGTCGCGCCGCTGCTCGTCGACCCGAAGAAGCCCGACGCCTCCGACAGCTACGCCCTGATGACCGAGCAGCTGCTCCCGCACGGACTGCTCGGCCTGGTCATCGTCGGCTTCTTCTCCCACACGATGGCCATGTGCTCCTCCGACGCCAACGCCATCGCGGCCGTCTTCACCCGGGACATCGCCCCCGTCCTCAGCAAGGCCGCGCGGAGCTGGACGCAGCGGGCCGGGCTGATCGCCGCGCGCTGGTCGACGATCGCCTTCCTCGCGCTGTCGATGGCGGTCGCCACCCAGGTCAACTCCCCCACCTTCAAGGACATCATCACCGTCGTCATCAAGTGGGTGGCCGGACTGATGGGACCGATCGCGATCCCGTTCATGCTGGGCCTGCTGAAGACCTTCCGGAAGTCGGGACCGACGGCGGCGCTCGTCTCCTGGGCGGCCGGGCTCTTCGTCTTCTGGCTCACCAACTACGGCCTCGACGGCGTCGAGCTCCAGATCCAGATCGTCTCGCCGCTCGCCACCTCCCTCGTCCTGTACGTCCTCATCGGCTTCGTCCGGCCGGAGGACACCCCGGAGCGGGACGCGCTCCTGGACCGGATCGGCACGGATCCGGACGGGGACGAGGACGGGACCGGGGCCGGGACCGGGGCCGCCGGGATTCCCGCCCAGGGCGGCGCCCGGACCGATCAGCCTCTCGGGTAGCGCGCCAGCCAGCCCGGCGAGGCCTCGGTGGCGGAGTGCAGGGCGGCGCCCTGGGTCATCTCCATCGAGAAGTCGTCCGCCAGCTCAAGGACCGTCGCACGGCCCTCCAGTTCGGCCAGCCAGGCCGGCGGGAGGGCCGTCTCGCCGTGCAGGGCGCCCAGCAGCGCCCCGGTGAGCGCCCCCGTGACCGACGAGGGCCCGTCGTGGTTCACCGCGAGCCGCAGCCCGTGCCGGACGTCCTCGCCGACCAGGGCGCAGTAGACGGCCGCCGCCAGCTGCCCTTCGGCCCGGTCCTCGTCCGCCCCGAGACCGGCCACCCGCTCCGCGTCCGGCGCCCCTTCCCGTACGGCTCCGAGGGCCGCGGTGAGGGCCTCGGTCACCGGCTCGTGGCCGGGGCGGTCCGCGAGCAGCTCCACGGCCCGGGCCACCGCCGCCTCGACGGATCCGCCGCGCGCGAGCCCGTGCACCGTGACGGCGAGGGCGCCCGCCGCGAGGGTGGCCGCCGGGGCGCCGTGCGTCTGCGCCGCGCACTCCACCGCGAGCTGGCAGACGAGCTGCGGCTCCCAGCCGACGAGGAGCCCGAAGGGCGCCGAGCGGACGAGCGCGCCGGAGTCGGCGGCCTCCGGGTTCTTGGGCTTGTCGAGGGTGCCGAGGAGCTCGTCGCCGAGGCCGGTGAGGCAGGCGCGGGACGGGTTGCGGCGGGCGTAGAGCCACTCCTCGCCGGCGAGCCAGCCGTTGTCCTTGCGGCGCTCGTCGGGGCCCCAGTCGCGCTGCGTGGCGGCCCAGCGCAGGTGCGCCCGGTGGACGTCGGTCGGCGGGTGCCAGGCGCCGGTGTCGCGGCGGACCTGTGCGCGGATGAGGCCGTCGACGGTGAAGAGGCCCATCTGGGTGGCGGCGGTGACGGCGCCGCGCCGGCCGTACGCGAGCACGGGCTCGGTCAGTCCGTCAGGTCCGTGGGCCTCCCGCGTCTGCGCGAGGGTGAGACCGTCGGCCCCCGCCCCGAGCGCGTCGCCGACGGCTCCGCCGAGGAGACAGCCCCGTACGCGGGCCCGGAAGTCCTGCTGCTCGGCACGGCCCCACACGGCTGCGGCTGTCGTGGCCACGACGTGCCCTCCCCCGGTCGGCGGTTCGCTGACGGTTCCTCGCCGCACTGTAATCGACCGGGTACGTCCGATCGGGGGCCGGAACGTTATGTGATCCGACGCCCTTCCGGCCGCTTTTGACCGCAGTTCACCCGCAGTTCGGTCGCGAGCCGGAAGGACGCCGGTGGGACGCCAGAGGGACGCCGGGGTCACTCCTGGACGAGCGGCAGCAGCTCCGGGAGGTGGCCGTCGGAGGCGGTCGCCGTGCGCTGCCGCTCCTCCGGGACCTCCCCGTACAGCGTCGTGCGGGGCTTCGCCGGGCGGCCCGCCGCGTCCGCGATGGCGACCAGGTCGCGGATGGAGCGGTACGAGCCGTAACTCGACCCGGCCATCCGGGAGATGGTCTCCTCCATCAGGGTGCCGCCCAGGTCGTTGGCGCCCGAGCGGAGCATCTCGGCGGCGCCCTCGGTGCCCAGCTTCACCCAGCTGGTCTGGATGTTGGGGATGTGCGGGTGGAGGAGGAGCCGCGCCATGGCGATGACGGCGCGGTTGTCGCGGGCCGTGGGGCCGGGGCGGGCGATGCCGGCGAGGTAGACGGGCGCGTTGGTGTGGATGAAGGGGAGTGTCACGAACTCGGTGAAGCCCTGCCCCCCTGAATCCAGTGCAGCCTGCTGGATGCGGGAGAGGGTGCGGAAGTGGCCGAGCCAGTGCCGGGGCTGGTCCACGTGCCCGTACATCATCGTCGAGCTCGACCGGATGCCCAGCTCGTGGGCGGTGGTGACGACCTCGATCCAGGTGGCCGTGGGCAGCTTGCCCTTGGTGAGGACCCAGCGGACCTCGTCGTCGAGGATCTCGGCGGCGGTGCCGGGGATCGAGTCGAGACCGGCCTCCTTGGCGGCCGTCAGCCACTCCCGGATCGAGAGCCCCGTCCGGGTCGCGCCGTTGACGACCTCCATCGGGGAGAAGGCGTGGACGTGCATGCCGGGGACGCGTTCCTTCACCGCGCGCGCGATGTCGAAGTAGGCGGTGCCGGGCAGGTCGGGGTGGATGCCGCCCTGCATGCAGACCTCGACGGCGCCGACGTCCCAGGCCTGCTGGGCGCGGTCCGCGACCTGGTCGAGGGAGAGGGTGTACGCGTCGGCGTCGGTGCGGCGCTGGGCGAAGGCGCAGAAGCGGCAGCCGGTGTAGCAGACGTTGGTGAAGTTGATGTTCCGCGTGACGATGTACGTGACGTCGTCGCCGACCACGGACCTGCGGACGTCGTCGGCGATCCGGGTCAGCGCGTCGAGGGCGGGCCCGTCGGCGTGGAGCAGGGCGAGTGCCTGGGCGTCGGTGAGCTTCGTCGGATCGTCGGCGGCGACGGCGAGGGCCTCGCGGACGTCGGTGTCGATGCGCTCGGGGACCATCCCGGGGGCGGCGGCCTCGCGGAGCGCCTCCCAGTCCCCGTACACCTCGTCGAAGTCGTCGCGCCGGTCGTGCGTGCGGCCCGTGGTGTCGATGGTGCGGTGCAGGTCGGTGCGGCCGGCGGAGGTGAAGGCCTCGTCGGGCTCCTGCCAGGGCAGACCGCGCACGGGCGCGTCGGGCTTGGCGAGACCCGTCTCGGGGTCGGCGAGGGCGCGGACGTGCGGGAGGAGCCGGGGGTCGAGCCAGGGCTCGCCGCGCTGGACGAACTCGGGGTAGACGCAGAGCCGTTCGCGCAGCTCGAAGCCGGCGGCGGCGGACCGCTCGGCCAGCTCCTCGATCCGCGGCCAGGGGCGCTCGGGGTTGACGTGGTCGATGGTGAGCGGGGAGACGCCGCCCCAGTCGTCGATGCCGGCGGCGATGAGCCGCTCGTACTCGGAGTCGACCAGGTTGGGCGGGGCCTGGAGGCAGGCGGAGGGGCCCATGATGAGCCGCGCGACGGCGACGGTGGCGACCAGGTCGTCCAGCTCCGCGTCGGGCATGCCGCGCATGGCCGTGTCCGGCTTGGCGCGGAAGTTCTGGATGATCAGTTCCTGGATCGAGTGGTACGCGCGCGCCACGCGCCGCAGCGCGAACAGCGACTCGGCGCGCTCCTCGACGGTCTCGCCGATGCCCAGCAGCAGGCCGCTCGTGAAGGGCACGGAGGAGCGGCCCGCGTCCTCCAGGACCCGCAGCCGCACGGCCGGGTCCTTGTCGGGGGACCCGTAGTGCGGACCGCCCGGCTCCGACCACAGCCGGGTCGCGGTGGTCTCCAGCATCATGCCCATGGACGGCGCGACGGGCTTGAGGCGCTGGAAGTCGGTCCAGGACAGCACGCCGGGGTTGAGGTGCGGGAGGAGTCCCGTCTCCTCCAGGATGCGGATCGCCATGGCCCGTACGTACGCGAGGGTGTCGTCGTAGCCGTGCGCGTCGAGCCACTCGCGCGCCTCGGGCCAGCGGTCCTCGGGCTTGTCGCCGAGGGTGATCAGGGCTTCCTTGCAGCCCAGCTCGGCCCCGCGCCGGGCGACGTCGAGCACCTCGTCCGGCGACATGAACATCCCGTGCCCGTCGCGGCGGAGCTTGCCGGGCACGGTGACGAAGGTGCAGTAGTGGCACTTGTCCCGGCAGAGTCGGGTGAGGGGTATGAAGACGCTCTTCGAGTACGTGATGACTCCGGGCCGCCCCGCGGCCTCGAGACCCGCGTCCCGCACCCGCCCGGCGGACGCGACGAGGTCCGCCAGGTCCTCCCCGCGCGCCTGCAACAGCACGGCGGCCTCGGTGACATCGAGCGCGACCCCGTCCCTGGCCCGCTTGAGCGCGCGCCGCATGGCGTTGCCGGTGGGACGTGCTGCCTGGTGATCCGTCATGAACCGAGCATACGAGCGGGCGGGTCGGGGCGGGTTCGGGTACCCGTAGGAAGCGGGTTCCTCCCCGCCCGGCGGGGCGGGGAGGAACCCGTCGCCGCTCAGAGGTACCCCGCGAACTCGTCCAGGACCCCCAGGACCTCCCGCTCGTCGCCCGGCGGGAGCTGGAGGACGACCTCCTCGCAGCCCAGTTCCGCGTAGTGCGCGAGCTTCCCGGGGCTCGGGAGGACCGCGTACGGGACGAGCTGGAGGGTCTTCGGGTCGCGGCCCGCGGACTCCCAGACCTCGCGCAGGACCGGCAGCGACTCCGTCAGGCCCCGGCCGCCGATCGGCATCCAGCCGTCCGCCTCCGCGGCGATCCGCGCGAAGAGCTTCGGGCCCGCCGCGCCGCCCAGCAGGATGCGGGGCGCGCCGCCGCGGGCCGGCTTGGGCCAGGCCTCCGAGGCGCGCACGGAGCGGCCGAACTCCCCCTCGTACGCGGTGGGCTCGGGCGCCCACAGCGCCCGCATGAGGGCCAGTCGGTCGTGGGTGAGCGCCCGGCGGGTGGACCAGTCGACGCCGTGGTCGGCGGCCTCCTCGCGGTTCCAGCCGTAGCCGACACCGAGGGTGAAGCGGCCGCCTGAGAGGTGGTCGAGGGTCGCGATCTGCTTGGCGAGGGCGATCGCGTCGTGCTCGGCGATCAGCGTGACGCCGGTGCCGAGCCCGAGCCGCTCGGTGACGGCGGCGGCCTGCCCGAGCGCCACGAAGGGATCGAGTATGCGGCTGTACTCCCGGGGCAGTTCGCCGCCCGCCGGGTAGGGCGTGGTCCGCTCGACGGGGATGTGGGTGTGCTCGGGGAGGTAGAGCCCGTCGAAGCCCCGCTCCTCCAGCTCGCGTGCGAGCCGCACGGGGGTGATGGTCTCGTCGGTCAGGAAGATCGTGGTCGAGATCCGCATAGCGGCACGGTAGGGGCTGCGGCGTGGATTTCCGAGAGCCGCGACACGAGCCGGCGGTCAGGAGCGGTCCGAGTCCACCGCCCGCTGCTCCGCCGCGAGGTCGCCGTAGCCGCCGTGTTCCCAGACCCTCTCGCGGAATCGCTGGAGGGTGAGCGGGGTGCGGTCCTCGCCCGGGATGTCCTCGAAGTGGACCGTGCCGCAGCGGTGGCAGTACCAGCCGCACGACCAGAGTTCCTCGGCGCGGTGGCGGCCGCGCGTCAGGTGGGCGAAGGCGGTCCGGCGCCGCCGGAGCTCGAGGACGACCAGGAGGGCGACGGCCAGGGCGACAGCCGACAGCCATCCCGTGAACCACAGGTCGGGACCGAGTTCGGCCGGCGGCGGCCCGAACGCCCCGAAGTCCGCCTCGGGAGCCTGGTCGTCCTCCAGGGCGCCGCCGACGAAGACCCAGGCCATGAACGAGGCGATGCACACGAATCCGGCGAGGAGGCCGACGCAGCCGATGCGGTGGGCGGGCTCCTCGGGCACGGGCGCGAGCGCGTCGGAGAGTCCGGTGGTCACCGTCCGCGTCACGGTCCGCATGTCGCCGTCGCGGTTCCGCTCGCGGCTCGTCACCGCGTCCCGGCCCGCGAGGTACACGGCGGGCACCGCCTGCACCCGGTCGTCGCGGTCACAGCCCGGGCAGGTGTTGGTCGTACGGCTCATGGCTCCCCCTCGTCCACGCCTGTGCACTGAGTGACGGGATCATGCCATCCCTGGTTCCGTCCGCTCCGCCCGAAAAGCACCTGCGGCGTCCACGACCGCCCTCTACCGTGGCCCGGTGCTGAACCGAATCGAGTCGTTCTACGACGCCGTCCCCCGTTCCTCCGCCCGCGCCGAGGCGCATGGGCCCCTGACCCTGTTCGTGCAGGAGGGGAAGGGCTGGCCGTACTACGCCCGGCCCGCGCTCGGGCACACCGGCGACGTGCCGGTCGACGCTGTGGAGGCCGTACGGGCCCGCCAGCGGGAGCTCGGGATCCCCGAGGCCTTCGAGTGGGTCGCGGAGACGACACCGGGTCTTCGGGCGGCCGTGGAGGCGACCGGGCTCACGGTCCACGAGCACCCGCTGATGGTCCTGGAGGGCGACGGCATCGCCGTACCGGCCCCCGAGGGGATCACCGTACGGATGGTCGACGCCGGCGACACCGCCCTGGAGACCGCCGTCGCCGCCCCGTACGCGGCCTTCGGCATGGCGCCGGAGCCCGGCACCGCCGAGCGGGTCGGCGAGCGGATCACCGCCGGTCTCACCCGGCTCGCGGCGGCCCTCGACAGCGCCGGCGAGGCCCTCGCCGCCGGGCAGCACCAGCCCGTCGGGCCGGTCACGGAGGTCGTCGGCGTCGGCACCGTCCCGGCGGCCCGCCGCCGCGGCCTCGGTCTCGCGGTGACGGCCGCGCTCGTCGCGGACGCCCGCGCCCGGGGCGCGGAGCTGGTGTTCCTGTCGGCCTCGGACGCGGACGTGGCCCGGCTCTACGGCCGTCTCGGCTTCCGCACGGTCGCGACCGCCCTCATCGCGGAGGCGTAGAGCACCTCGGAGACCTTCTCCGAGGAGCGCGTCGAAAAAGTTCTTCGAAAAAAGTTCTCCGGTCGTGTCACATCCGCGTCGCCCGGTCCGTCAGTGCAGTGAAAGCGACGGACGAACGACCCGCGAGAGACACCGAGGAGCGATCACCATGCTGCACGAGCCCAAGGCCCGCATGACCAACCCCGCCTACGTCCTGCCCGGCGCCGGACCGGCGATCATGGAGCTGGCGAAGGCGGCCCGCCAGGGCGGGGTCCCCGAGTCCACCCTGGAGCTCGTGCACCTGCGCGCCAGCCAGATCAACAACTGCGGCTTCTGCGTCGACTTCGGCGCGAAGAACGCCAGGAAGGCCGGGGTGAGCGACGAGAAGCTGTTCGCCGTCGCCGCCTGGCGCGAGGCGCCGTACTTCTCCGACGAGGAGCGTGCGGCCCTCGCGCTCACCGAGGCCGCGACCCGGCTCGCCGACGCCTCGGACGCCGTGCCGGACGACGTCTGGGACGCCGCCGCCGATCACTTCGACGAGAAGCAGCTCGCCTCGATCGTGCTGACGGTCGCGGTCACCAACCTCTTCAACCGGATCAACGTCACCGTCCGGCAGCCGGCCGGCGTGGGCCTGTGACGGGACGGGTGGCCTCCCGCACCATCAGCACGTCGACCGGATCCTCCTCCGACTCGACCGTGAACCCCTCCCGCTCGTAGAGACGGCGGGCCGCGCTCCCCTTCAGGACGACCAGACTGACGGGATTCCCCTCCTCGTCGGCCCGGTCGAGCAGCTCGCGCAGCACCGCCGTCCCGAGGCCCCGCCCCTGCGTCTCGGGGGCCAGGTAGAAGTGCTCCAGGTAGAGCCCTTCTCCCGCCTCGTACGGGCGGAGCGTGACGCAGCCCGCGAAGACGCCGCCGACCTCGACGACCGAGGTGTACGCGGGCGAGAACCCGTCCCGCAGCCGCTGCCGCACCCGGTGCTCGTCGTAGCGGCCGAGCCGCACGAGGTCGTCGCGCATGACGACCGCCCTCAGCTCGGCGACCGCCTCGACGTCCTCCGCCCTGCCCGGACGCAGCGACCAGTTCGCTTCCCCATACACGTAATCCACGTACGCATCCTAAGGAGCCCGCCATGGCCGCCGCCCGTATGTCCAACCCCGCCACCGTCCTCCCCGAGGCCACGCCCGCGATCTTCCAGCTGATCAAGGCCGTCCAGTCGGGCGGCGATGTGCCGGCCACCACGCTGGACCTGGTCCACCTCCGCGCGAGCCAGATCAACGGCTGCGGCTTCTGCGTGGTCGGCGGGGCCCTGAAGTCGCAGAAGGAGGGCGAGACCGACGAGCGGCTGCACGCGGTGGCGGCCTGGCGGGAGACCCCGTACTTCACCGAGGCCGAGCGGGCGGCGCTCGCCCTCGCCGAGCACGCGACCCGGCTCGCGGACCGCGAGGACGCCGTGCCGGACGCGGTGTGGGAGGAGGCCGCGCGGCACTACGACGAGACGCAGCTGTCCCAGATCGTGCTGTGGATCGGGGTCACCAACCTCTTCAACCGGCTCAACGCGACGACCCGGCAGCCGGCCGGCGGGACCTGGTAGCGGAATCCCGGGAGGCGACCGGCGGTCGTAACCGGACGCCCGGCATCCGCGTTGGAGCGGGCATGAAGAGGATCCTCACCGCAGCCGCCCTGACCGCCTTCGCCGCCGCGGGTGTCGCGGGCGCCACCGCCGGGACCGCAGCCGCCGACACCGGCGGCATGAACCTGCCCTCGGTCGTCCCGCTCAGCGGCGTCCTGGCCCCCAAGGCGAAGCCGGCCGGCACCCCCGACCTGCCGCCGGCCAACGCGGCGGTCGAGCGCCTGCTCCCCGGGCACCACTGAGGCAAGCCGGCACGACGAAGGCGACGGGCCCCCCACGGGCCCGCCGCCTTCGCGTTTCGGGTGACTCGGGAACGCACGACTCGGGAGACGTACGACTCAGGAAGGTACGACTCCGGTGCGCGTCGCCGCCGTCAGTCGGCCATCACCAGCGACGGGGTCTCCTTCGTCAGGATCTCGCCGCGGAAGAAGGCCGGGCTCTTCCGCTGCATGACCAGCATGATCACCACGCCGAGCAGCAGCAGCCCCACGCCGATCACGAAGACCGAGCCGACGCCGAGGACGGCGGAGCCGGAGCCGTAGGCCGGGTCCCACATGTCGTACAGCGTCTTGCCGAAGACGCCCGTCAGCATGAGTCCGCCGAGCAGCGGCATCAGGCCCTTGTAGGCGAAGTCCCGGCCCGAGCGGAAGAGCTCGCCGCGGAAGTACCAGACGCAGGCGAAGGCCGTCAGGGCGTAGTAGAAGCAGATCATCAGGCCGAGCGCGTAGATCGTGTCGACCAGGACGTTCTCGCTGACGAGGGTCATCACCGTGTAGAAGACGCCGGTGGCGACACCGGCCACGATCGTGGCCTTGCCGGGGGTCTTGAAGACCGGGTGGACCTTGGTGAAGGACTTCGGCAGCGCCTCGTACGTGGACATGGCGAGCACCGTGCGGGCGACCGGGATGAAGGTCGTCTGGAGGCTCGCGGCCGCCGAGGCGAGGACCGCGAGGAAGAGCAGGATGCCGAGCGTCGGGCCCATGACGGGGCCCGCGAGGGCGGCGAAGACGTTGTCCGAGGTCTCCGGGTTCGACAGGCCGAGGCCCTCCTCGCCGGAGCCGACGGCCATCTGCGCGGCGATGCCGGTGGCGAGGTACGAGCCGACGAGCACGACCATCGCGATGAGCGCGGCGCGGCCGGGGGTCTTCGCGCTGCCGGTGGTCTCCTCGTTGGTCGCCATGCAGGCGTCCCAGCCCCAGTACATGAAGATCGAGAGCGAGAGGCCGGCGGTGAAGGCCGCGAAGGACTGGACCGCGAAGGGGTTCATCCAGGACCAGGAGAAGGAGACCGAGGTCTCGAAGTCGCCGGCCTTCGACAGCGCCATCGCCACGAAGGCGACGAGGACGACGAGCTGGAGGCCGACGAGGGCGTACTGGATGCCCTTGGTGGCGGTCATGCCGCGGTAGCTGATCGCGGTGGCGACGGCGATGAGCGTGAGGCAGGTGAGGATGTGGACGGCCTTGTTGTCGTCCAGGGCGGCGACGGATTCGCTGCCGCTGATCTCACCCGCGAGGAGCCAGAAGTAGGAGGTCGCGACGCCCGCGAGGTTGGAGAGCACGATGATCGTCGCGATGACGAGGCCCCAGCCGCACATCCAGCCGATCTTGGGGCCGAAGGCCTTCACGGTCCAGGTGAAGGAGGTGCCGCAGTCGGGCATGACCTTGTTGAGCTCCCGGTACGCGAAGGCGACGAGGAGCATCGGGAGGAAGCCGGCGAGGAAGATCGCGGGCATCTGCAGGCCGACCTCGCCGGCCGTGGAGCCGAGGGTCGAGGTCAGACAGTAGACGGGGGCGACGGTCGAGATGCCGATGACGGCACTGCCGAGCAGGCCGACGGAGTTGCCTCCGAGGCCCTTGGTGCGTACGGCCTGAGTGCCGCCCGGGGCGTCGACGCCCCTTACCGTGTCTCCGGCCTGGGGCCGTGCATCCACCTGAGTCATGAACAGGACGTTAAATGCTGCGGTTTCCATATCCGGAAGATCGAAGTCCGCTCACTTGATCGATCAATGCCTTGCATTGGCGGGGTCGAAGCAGACCTACGCCAATGATTGAAAGATCGACCACCGACACGGACCGACCAACTGGTAGGTCAGTCGATCCATGTCCGATATGCGGGAACCGCAGCTGTACCCCAAATGTCCGTTTCCAAAATTTCCCGAGGAAATTTCAACAGACTGTTCGACGGCCTGCCCGGGGGCGCCGTCGGCCCTGTCTCAGCCCGGCCAGACGACCGCCTGCAGCTCGCTGTACGCATGCAGCGCGTACGAGCCGACGTCCCGTCCGACCCCGCTCTTCTTGAATCCGCCGAACGGCGCCTCCATGTTCCGCCCGATCGTGTTCACGCCCACCCCGCCGGCCCGCAGCCTCGCCGCGACCCGGAAGGCGCGGGCCACGTCGCCCGACCACACGTAGTCGATGAGCCCGTAGTCGCTGTCGTTGGCGAGCGCGATGCCTTCCTCCTCCTCGTCGAAGGGGACGACCACGACGACCGGACCGAAGATCTCCTCCCGGACCACCCGCATCTCGTTGGTGCAGTCGGCGAGCAGGGTCGGCGCCACGTAGAAGCCCTTCGCGAGGTCCGGGCGCTCGCCGCCCGCGACGACCCGCGCCCCTTCCTTCCGCCCCAGCTCGACGTACGCCTCCACCCGGTCGCGGTGGGCCGCCGAGATGACCGGGCCGACCACCGTGCCCGGCGTCGCCGGGTCCCCCACCTTCATGAAGGCCAGGAAGCCGGTGAGCTTCTCGATCAGCTGCTCGTAGATCCCGCGCTGGGCGAGCACCCGGGTCGGCGCCGTGCAGATCTGCCCGCTGTAGAAGGCGAAGGTCGTGCCGATGCCCATGACGGCGGAGTCCAGGTCCGCGTCGTCGAAGACGAGCGCGGCCCCCTTCCCGCCCAGCTCCATCAGCTGCCGCTTGAGCGAGCGCCCGCAGACCTCGCCGATCGCCTGCCCGACGGCCGTCGAGCCGGTGAACGAGACCATGTCGACTTCCGGGGAGTCCACGGCCGCCTCGCCGACCGCCTGCGCGGAGCCGGTGACGACGTTGACGACCCCCGCCGGGACCCCGGCCTCCGCCAGGGCCCGCGTCATCGCGTACACCGAGAGCGGGTCCTGCGGGGCGGGCTTCACGAGGACCGTGTTGCCCATCGCGAGCGCCGGCGCGATCTTCCCCGCCGGGTTCGCCCAGGGGTTGTTGTACGAGGTGATGCAGGTGACCACGCCGACCGGGCGCCGCACCGCGACCGCCCCGAACACCCCGGCCTTCCCCATCGGCCCGGCCTCGTTGATCTGCGGGGGCAGCGCCTGCTCGACCGGCTCCATGGCGCCCCGGGCGTACCGCCGGAAGCGCGAGGAGCCGACCGCGACCTGCATCCCGCGGGCGGTGCCGGTGGTGGCGCCGGTCTCGGCCCGCGCGAGCAGGACGTTCTCCTCGGCGTCCCGGGCCATGAGGTCCGCCGCCCGGTCGAGGATCGCCGCCCGCTCCTCCGGCTTCGTCCGCGACCAGGAGTCGAAGGCCTCGCGGGCCGCGGCGGCCGCCTCGTACACCTGGGCGCGGGACGCCTCCGGCGCGAGGCCGACGACCTCCTCCGTGGCCGGGTCGATGACGGGGTAATGGCCGCCGTCGGGCTCGACCCACTCCCCGCCGATGAAGAGCTTCTCGGTCCTCACGCTCTCGCTCCTCACCTGGTGCTCACCGTCCTCGTGTCACGGCCGGAGCGCAGCACCCTGCCGGGGATCGCGCCGGTCACCTCGTCGTCGCGGACCGTCTCCACGCCGTTGACCCGGACCGAGACGATCCCGATCGCGCGCGAGTCGAGCCGCGGGCTGTCCCCCGGCAGGTCGTGGACGAGCGTCGCCGGGCCCGCCTCGATCCGCTCCGGGTCGAAGAGGACCAGGTCGGCGTGGAAGCCCTCCTCGATCCGGCCGCGCTCGCGCAGGCCGAAGAGCCGGGCCGGGTCGTCGGTCAGCATCTTCACCGCCCGCTCCAGGGGCAGCAGCTTCCGGCCGCGCAGGCAGTCGCCGAGGAAGCGCGTCGTGTACGGCGCCCCGCACATCCGGTCCAGGTGCGCGCCGGCGTCCGAGCCGCCGAGCATCACGTCCTCGTGGTCCCAGGTCTCGCGGCGCAGGGCCCACGAGGCCGGGTCGTTGTCGCTGGGCATCGGCCACAGCACGGTCCGCAGGTCGTCGTTGGCGCAGATCTCGACGAGGCACTGGAAGGGGTCCTGGCCGCGCTCGGCGGCGATGTCCTTCACGACCCGGCCGGTCAGGCCCTCGTTCTCGGCGCTGTACGTGTCGCCGATGACGTACCGGCCGAAGTGCGCGAGCCGCCGGAAGACCCCGGCCTCCTTGGAGTCGGCGCGCCGCAGCATCTCCGCCCGCACGTCGGGGTCGCGGAGCTTCGCGATCCGCTCGGGGACGGGGAGGGCGAGGATCTCGCCCCAGCCGGGGATGAGGTTGAGCGCGCAGAACGTGCCGAGGGACATGTTCATGGGGGTGAGGATCGGCATGGTGAGGGCGACGATCCGGCCGCCGGACTTGCGGGCCCGCTCGGAGGCGGTGAGCTGGCGCGGGACGCGCTCCGGGACGGCGGCGTCGATGGTGAGGACGTTCCAGTTGAGCGGCCTGCCCGCGGCGGCCGTCATCTCGACGAAGAGGTCGATCTCGGCGTCGGAGAACTGGTCGAGGCAGCCCGCGAGGATCGCCTCCAGCTGCGTGCCCTCGTGCTCGCCGACGGCCCGGGAGAGGGCGATCAGCTCGGCGGGGGTGGCGTGCCGGGAGGCGACGGGGGCGCCGTCGCCGTCGGAGTGGGTGGCGGACTGGGTGGTGGAGAGTCCCCAGGCCCCGGCCTCCATGGCGTCCTTGAGGAGGCCGACCATCCGGTCCAGCTGCTCGGGCGTGGGCTGCCCGCCGACGGCGTCGGCGCCCATCACGTACCGGCGCAGGGCGCAGTGGCCGACCATGAAGCCGGCGTTGACGGCGATCCGTCCTTCGAGGGCGTCGAGGTACTCGGCGAAGGAGGACCAGCTCCAGTCGACGCCCTCTTCGAGTGCGGCGAGGGCCATGCCCTCGACCTTGGACATCATGCGGCGCGTGTAGTCGGCGTCCTCGGGCCGGTCCGGGTGGAGCGGGGCGAGGGTGAAGCCGCAGTTGCCGCCGGCGACGGTGGTGACTCCGTGGTTCATGGAGGGGGTGGCGTACGGGTCCCAGAAGAGCTGGGCGTCGTAGTGGGTGTGGGGGTCGACGAAGCCGGGGGTGAGGACGAGGCCGGTGGCGTCCTCGGTGGTCCGGGCCTCCTCGCGGACGGTGCCGGGCTCGGCGACGACGGCGATGCGGCCGTCGCGTATCCCGACGTCGGCGACGAAGGAGGGGGCGCCGGTGCCGTCCACGACGGTGGCGCCCGTGATCAGGTGGTCGAGCATGGACGGTCCCTTTCTGCACGGGTGCTGTCTTCTGCCGGTTTCCGCAGGGGGTTGTCTTCCGTGCCCCGAACGTGGGCTGCCCCGGCCGCGGGCCGCCGCGGTCGGGGCGTGCGGGCGGCGGTCCGGGAAGACGCCGCCCACGCGTGGGCCGGCTCGCCTACTGGCCCGCGGCCTGACGGAAGCGGGTCGTGCGGTGGACCGGGTCCGTGTCGATCTTGGGGATCACGTGCTCGCCGATCAGCTTGATCGAGTTCATCGTGTCCTCGTACGAGATCCCGATCGGGATGCCGAAGGAGAGCTGGTCCGCCCCCGACTGCTCCCAGCGCTTGCACTGGGCGAGGACCTCCGAGGGGTCTCCGCAGATCATCAGCTCCTCCTGGATGAGGAGTTCGATGATCTCGGCCGAGTACTCGGGGAGCAGCTCGGGCCACTCGGGGATGCCCTCGGGGCGGGGGAAGGTGTCGTGGTAGCGGAAGAGCAGCGACTGGAGGTAGTTGAGGCCGCCGGAGACGGCGATCTCGACGGCCTTGTCGTGGGTCTCCGCGCAGATCGCCGTCGACGTCACCATGACGTTGTCGTTGACGAAGTCGCCGACCGCCTTGGCCTCCTTGATCGCCGTCTTGTACGACTCGACGACCCACTCCATGTCGGAGACCTTCTGCACGCTGAAGCCGAGGACGCCGAGGCCCTTCTTGGCGGCCATGGCGTACGAGGAGGGGGACCCCGCCGCGTACCACATGGCGGGGTGGGAGGCCCCGTACGGCTTGGGCAGGATCTTGCGGGGCGGCAGCGACCAGTGCTTGCCCTGGAAGCCGACGTACTCGTCCTGGAGCCACATCTTGGGGAACTCGGCGATCGTCTCCTCCCAGATCTCCTTCGTGTGGTTCATGTCGGTGATGCCCGGCATGAACCCGAGGATCTCGTGGGAGCCCGCGCCGCGTCCGGAGCCGAACTCGAAGCGTCCGCCGGAGAGGTGGTCGAGCATGGCGACCTTCTCGGCCACCTTCACCGGGTGGTTGACGGGGGCGAGGGGGTTGAAGATGCCGGAGCCGAGGTGGATGCGCTCGGTGGCGTGGGCGAGGTAGCCCAGGTAGACGTCGTTGGCGGAGATGTGGGAGTACTCGTCCAGGAAGTGGTGCTCGGAGGCCCAGGCGTACTTGAACCCGGACTTGTCCGCCTGGATGACGTACTCGGTCTCCTCCATGAGGGCCTTGTGCTCGGCTTCGGGATCGGTCTCGGCGCGCTTGCCGACGTATCCCTGTACGAAGATCCCGAATTCCAAGGGGGTTCACCGTCCTCGTGAGTTTCTGACGAGCCGTCAGATTCGTGATGTGCCCGACTGTCGCACCGAGCGGCAGGTGCGTCAATACCTGACGAGTCGTCAGAAGAGGCTGACGCCCGCCAGCCAGCCGCCGTCGATCACGAACGGCTGGCCCGTGATGTACGCCGAGTCCTCCCCCGTCAGGAAGAGCGCGAGGGCCGCGACCTCGTCCGGCCGCCCGATCCGCCCGAGCGGCACGAGCTTCCGGTACAGCTCGGCCGTGGAGGCCGGGTCGACGCCCTCCGGGTTGCTCATCGGGGTGTCGATCGCGCCGGGGCAGACCGCGTTCACCCGGATGTTCCGCGCGGCCAGTTCGAGCGCCGCGACCTTGGTGAGCCCGAGGACGGCGTGCTTGCTCGCCGCGTAGGCGCCGACGCCGGCCATGCCGGTGAGCCCCGTGTACGAGGCGGTGTTGACGATCGTCCCGCCGCCGGCCGCCGCGATCTCGGGCGCGACCGTCCTGATACCCAGGAAGCAGCCGGTCTGGTTGACCGAGACGATCGCCTGGAACTCCTCCAGCGGGGTGGCGAGCAGCTCGTTGAAGCGGAGGATCCCGGCGTTGTTGACGAGCCCGTCGATCTTCCCGAACCGCTCCTTGGCGAGGGCGACGGCCGCGGTCCAGTCCTCCTCCCGCGTCACGTCCAGGTGGACGTAGGCCGCCCGCTCCTCCCCCAGCTCCTTGGCCAGCGCCTCGCCGGCGCCGTCGAGGACGTCCGCGAGGACGACCCGCGCCCCCTCGGCGGCGAAGAGCCGCGCCTCCTGTTCGCCCTGGCCGCGTGCCGCTCCGGTGACGAGGACGACCCGCCCGTCGAGCTTGCCCATGTCTGCCACGCTCCTCAGTTCAGATGGGGGGCGACCTCCGCACCGAAGGCCGCCATCTGGTCGGTGAGTTCGGTACGGCTCCGGGAGCGGAACCGGACCTGGATCTGGTGCACGCCCATGTCCCCGTACGCGCGCAGGGAGGCGGCGAGCGCCTCCGGGGAGCCGCTCAGGGTGCGGCGGCCGACGTCCCAGCCGGGGGCGCCGACGTACAGCGCCTCGGTGATGGCGCCGACCGTGATCGGCTCGGCGATCCCGGCGTCGGCGCGGAGCCGCAGGAGCCGCTGGATCTGGACGGCGAGCTTCTCGCGCGGGTCGCCCTGCGGCAGCCAGCCGTCACCCTTGAGCGCGGCCCGGCGCACGGCGGCCGGCGAGGAGCCGCCCACCCAGACGGGGACCCGCTCCTGGGCGGGCCGGGGCAACTGCCCGAGGTCCTTGAAGGCGAAGCGCTCGCCCAGGTGCTCGGGGTACTCCTCGGGGCCGAGGGCCGCCCGCAGCGCGTCGACGGTCTCGTCGAGCACGGCGCCCCGGCGCGCGAAGTCCACGCCGAGCGCCTCGAACTCCTCCTGTACGTGCCCGGCGCCGACGCCGAGGACCAGCCGGCCGCCGGAGAGGTGGTCGAGGGTCGCGTACGCCTTGGCGGTGACGAGCGGATGGCGCAGGCCGACGACGGCGACGTGCGAGAGGAGCCGGACGCGCCCGGTGGCGGCGGCGAGGAAGGAGAGCGTGGCGACAGGGTCGTACCAGACGGTGCTCATCGCCCCGGCGAGCCGACGCGGGATGGCGACGTGGTCGCAGCTCGCGAGGTAGTCGAAGCCGTGCGCCTCGGCGGCGCGGGCGACGGCGAGGAGATCCCCGGGCCCGGCGGCCGCCTCCCAGGGTTCGGCGTAGAGGGTGGACTGCGACTGGACGGGAAGCTGCATTCCGTAGACCACCATGGGACACCCCTTAACTGACGCTCCGTCAGAATCAGAAGGGCCCATCGTCACCGCCGCCACGCCATCAGGCAAGGGGTGCGACGGGGGCGACCGCCACACGGGATCGCACCGACGGGATCACCCGCACGACGTCCGGTAGGGCCGCGAGGCCCTACCGGGGCCGGCCCGTCCACCGGCCGGTCACGGCCGCCAGAGGCCCTCCGGGGTCAGCCCGAGGAGCTCGATCGCGTTGCCGCGGACGATCCGGTCGACGACGTCCGGCGCCAGGTGTCCCATCTGCGATTCGCCGACCTCCCGGGACTTGGGCCAGGTGGAGTCCGAGTGCGGGTAGTCCGTCTCGTAGAGGACGTTCCCGACGCCGATGGAGTCGAGGTTCTTCAGCCCGAAGGCGTCGTCGAAGAAGCAGCCGAAGACATGGCCGGCGAAGAGCTCGGACGGCGGGCGCAGGACCTTGTCCGCGACGCCGCCCCAGCCGCGGTTCTCCTCCCAGACGACGTCGGCGCGCTCCAGGATGTACGGGATCCAGCCGATCTGCCCCTCCGCGTACATGATCTTCAGATTCGGGAAGCGCTCGAACTTGCCGCTCATCAGCCAGTCGACCATCGAGAAGCAGCAGTTCGCGAAGGTGATGGTGGAGCCGACCGCCGGCGGGGCGTCGGCGGAGGTGGACGGCATCCGGCTGGAGGAGCCGATGTGCATGGCGATGACCGTGCCGGTCTCGTCGCAGGCGCGGAAGAAGGGGTCCCAGTGGTCCGTGTGGACCGAGGGGAGCCCGAGGTGGGGCGGGATCTCCGAGAAGGCGACGGCCCGGACCCCGCGCGCGGCGTTGCGGCGGACCTCGGCGGCGGCGAGCTCGGGGTCCCAGAGCGGGATGAGGGTGAGCGGGATGAGCCGGCCGTGGGCCTCGGGGCCGCACCACTCCTCGACCATCCAGTCGTTGTAGGCGCGGACGCAGAGCAGGCCGAGCTCGCGGTCGCTCGCCTCCGTGAAGGTCTGCCCGCAGAAGCGCGGGAAGGTGGGGAAGCAGAGGGCGGACTGGACGTGGTTGACGTCCATGTCGGCGAGGCGGTCGGGGACGGAGTGGGAGCCGGGCCGCATCTGCTCGTAGGTGATGACTTCGAGCCGTATCTCGTCCCGGTCGTAGCCGACGGCGGTGTCGAGGCGGGTGAGGGGCCGGTGCAGGTCCTCGTAGACCCACCAGTCGCCGATGGGCCCGTCGTCGCCCTTGGCGCCCATGACCGGGGCGAACTTGCCGCCGAGGAAGGTCATCTCCTTGAGGGGGGCGCGGACGATCCGGGGGCCGGTGTCGTGGAAGCGGGACGGGAGCCGGTCCCGCCAGACGTGCGGGGGCTCCACGGTGTGGTCGTCGACCGAGATGATCTTCGGGAAGGTCTCGGGCACTGTCTCCATGCTCTCCTCCATGCTCTCCATGGCCTTCACGGTAGCGCCGATCTGACGACCCGTCAGCTATCGTGGCGCACAACGGTCCGGCAACGACCCGGTTCCAGGCCCGCTCCGACCCCCGCTCTCGGCCGACCCGATGCTGACGGACTCCCTCCGGACAAGGCAGACTGTCCTGGGCGAAACCAGCGGTACGGGCAGGGGGAGCTATGGACCGTGAAGACGGGCCGCGAGTTCCGGTGCAGCGGGCTCCGAAGACGAGCGCGGGTGCCGACGCGGGCGCGAGCACGGGTTCCGAAGGCAGAACGAACACGGGTACGGGCACGGGAACGGGCCCTGACGCGGGCGCGGGTACGGGCCCCGATGCGGGCGCGGTTACGCGCCCTGGTGCAGGCGCGGTTACGCGCCCTGGTGCAGGCGCCCGCAGCGGCACCGGCACGAGCACGGAGCACGCGACCGGCACCGGCACCGGCACCGGCACCGGCACCGGCACCGAGCGTGCGACCGGCACCGGCACCGAACGTGCGGCCGGCACCGAGACCACGACCGGCGGTGAGCTGCGCTTCGGCGTGCTCGGCCCCGTGCGCGCCTGGCGCGACGGCGAAGCCCTGCCCACCGGCTCGCCCCAGCAGCGCGCCCTGCTCGCCGCCCTGCTCCTGCGCGGCGGACGCACCGCCACCGCCTCCGAGCTGATCGACGCACTCTGGGGCGAGGAACCGCCCTCGCAGGCCCTCGCGGCGGTACGGACGTACGCCTCCCGGCTCCGCAAGGCCCTCGACCCGAAGGTCCTCGTCAGCGAGTCCGGCGGCTACGCCCTGCGCACCAAGGCCCTGGACCTCCTCACCGCACAGGAACTGGCCGCCGGGGCCGAGAAGCTGCGGGCGTCCGGAGACCGGGCGGGCGCGCGGGCGCGGCTCGCCGAGGCCCTCGCGCTGTGGGACGGCGAGGTGCTCGCCTCCGTACCCGGCCCGTATGCCGAGACGCAGCGGACCCGCCTGGAGGAATGGCGGCTCACGCTCCTGGAGACCCGCCTCGACATCGACCTGGAGGTCGGCGCGCACGCGGAGGCCGTCTCCGAGCTGACCGCGCTGACCGCCGCGCACCCGCTGCGCGAGCGGCTCCGCGAGCTGCTGATGCTCGCCCTCTACCGGGGCGGGCGGCAGGCGGAGGCGCTCGCCGTGTACGCGGACACGCGCCGGCTCCTCGCCGACGAGCTCGGGGTCGACCCGACGCCCGAACTCTCCCGGCTCCAGCAGCGCATCCTCCAGGGCGACGCCGAACTCGCCCGCCCGGTCGAGGAGGCGGCCCCGGCCGCCGCACCCGTCGCACGCCCCGCCCAGCTCCCCGCCACCGTCCCGGACTTCACGGGCCGGACCTCCTTCGTACGCGAACTGGGCGCCCGGCTCGCGACCGCCGAGGGCCACGTCATGGCGGTCTCGGCGCTCGCGGGCATCGGCGGGGTCGGCAAGACGACGCTCGCGGTGCACGTGGCCCACGAGGCGCGGCGGCACTTCCCGGACGGGCAGCTGTACGTGGACCTCCAGGGCGCCGGCCACCGCGCCGCCGCCCCGGAAACCGTCCTCGGCTCCTTCCTCCGGGCCCTCGGAACGCCCGACTCGGCCATCCCGGACTCCCTCGACGACCGGGCCGCGCTCTACCGCTCGACCCTGGACGGCCGGCGGGTCCTGGTCCTCCTGGACAACGCCCGGGACGCGGCCCAGATCCGCCCGCTGCTTCCCGGCACGGCCGGCTGCGCGGCCCTGGTCACGAGCCGCATCCGCATGGTCGACCTGGCGGGCGCGCACCTGGTGGACCTGGACGTGATGTCCCCGGAGGAGGCGCTCCAGCTCTTCACGAGGATCGTCGGCGAGGAGCGGGTCCAGGCCGAGCGGGAAGCGGCCCTCGACGTGGTCGCGGCCTGCGGTTTCCTCCCCCTCGCGATCCGTATCGCGGCCTCCCGGCTGGCGGCCCGCCGCACGTGGACGGTCTCGGTCCTGGCGGCGAAGCTGGCGGACGAGCGGCGGCGCCTCGACGAACTCCAGGCGGGCGACCTCGCGGTCAAGGCGACCTTCGAACTCGGCTACGGCCAGCTGGAACCGGCCCAGGCCCGCGCGTTCCGCCTGCTGGGCCTGGCGGACGGCCCGGACATCTCCCTCGCGGCGGCGGCGGCGGTCCTGGACCTGCCGCTCTGGGACACGGAGGACCTCCTGGAGGCCCTCGTCGACACCTCGCTCCTGGAGTCGGCGGCTCCGGGCCGCTACCGCTACCACGACCTGGTCAGGCTCTACGCGCGTGCGTGCGCGGACCGGGACGAACAGCCCCCGACGGAGAAGGAGGCGGCGCTCTCCCGCCTCCTGGACTTCTACCTCTCGACGGCGGCGCGCGTCTACGCGATCGAACGCCCCGGCGACCGACTGGTGGACCACCTGGAACCGACGGCGTACGAGGGCCTGACCTTCACGGACCGCCACGAGGCCCAGGACTGGCTGTACGCCGAGGCCAACTGCCTCCTGGCCACGGTCCGCCAGTCGGCCTCGGCCCCCGGCACCCTCCGCCGCGCGGTGGACCTGCTGTGGGCGTCGCTGGACCTGGCGGAGTCGGGCGCGAACTCCAAGGAGTACGAGGCGGTGGCGACGGTGCTGCGGGAGGCCGCGGGCCGCACCGACGACACCCGGGCGGCGGGCCGTGCGGCGATCACGTCGGCGTACGTCCACCACGTGTCCGGACGGTTCGACCAGGCCGACCAGGAGGCCCGCGAGGCCATGGGCCTGGCCGACCGGGTCGACGACCGGATGCCTCGCTCCTGGGCGGCCAACACCCTCGGCGTCATGGCGGTCTACCGCAACCGGTACGAGGAGGGCGAGGAGTTCCTCAACCGGGCCATCGAGGAGTTCCGGGACTGCCAGGACGAACCGGGGGAGGCCAGCGCCCTGTGCAACCTCTCCCGGATCCACCTGCTCACCGGACGCACGAGCAGCGCCGTCGTCCTGGCCCGCCAGGGCACGGCCATGTACGACCGCATGGGCCATGCCCTGAAGGGCGCCAACGGCCGGTACGCCATGGGAGTCGCACTGACGCAGAGCGGCCAGCTCACCGACGCCTACGCCAGCCTGGCGGCGGCTCTGGACGTCTTCCGGGACAGTCGGCAGCGGCTGTGGGAGGGCATGACGCTGTTCCGCATGGCCGAAGTGGACGTCGCGGGGCGCCGATACGCGCAGGCGGCCTCCAGCGCGGAAATGGCACTGACCGTGCTGCGCGGGATCGGTGGCGAGTGGCGTCGCGGCAATGTCCTCACCGTGCTGGGCCGCGCCCTCACCGGCATCGGCCAGTCCGGCCGGGCCGAGGTCTGCTGGCGGGACGCGCTGGCCATCTACGAAGAGCTGCACTCCCCCGAGGCCACGGAGGTCCGGACTCTCCTCGCACCCGCCGCGGCCGCCTGACGGCCCGGATCACGGGACCGGGCTGGGCGTTCATCGTTCGTTTATCGCCGGAGGCCATGCTTCTCTTATCGATCCGTCGCCTCGGGGGGCAGACGGGTCGCCGAAGAGGCCGTCCAACCGGAGCACTAGGGTGAGCGGCCCTGTAGAGAGACCCCGCCCGGCAGTCCACGGGGGAACAGCCGGGCGGGCCTCGACGACCCATCTGTCTCAAGAAGAACCACGGGAGGTTGCGATGAGCGACGAATCGATCATCAAGCCGACGAACATTCACGTCACCGGCGGCGAGGCCGACATCGAGACCAAGAACATCCACGTCACCGGCGGCGAGGCCGAGGACGCCATCGCCGAGAAGATCGGCATCAAGAACATCCACGTCACCGGCGAGCCGGCTGCCGCCGAGACCGCCGCTCCGCTCGGCAACATCCACGTCACCACGGAGCCGGCCAAGTAGACCATTCCCGACGGGGAAAGGCCGCGGCGGCGACTTCGGGGGAGCCGCCGGGGCCCAGGGAGGTCCGGTCGACGGGGGAGCACACGGGCTCGGGGGACACCCGACGGAACCAGGGGGAACCGTCCGGGCAGGGCCCGTGCGCAACGCGATCGGACCACCGCACGAGGAGGGGCCGGGCAGCTGCCCGGCCCCTCCGGTGTGTACGGCGACGATCTCGCCGGGGTCCCGTCAGGCCTCCGGGCGGAGGAATTCGAGCCGGTTGCCGTGGCAGTCGGCGACGTAGAAGCGCCGGTGGCCGGGGAAGTTGTCGTCCCAGGTGACCTCGGTGCCCAGGGCCGTCAGCCGCGCGGCGAGCCCGTCGAGGTCGGCGACGAGGATGCCGGGGTGGCCCTTGCGGGCCGGGCGGAAGTCCTCCTCGACGCCCAGGTGGATCTCCAGCGCGTCCGACCGCACCCACAGCCCGCCGCGGGCCGCGAGGACCGGCGGCTTCCGGATCTCGGTCATGCCGAGGACGTCCACGTAGAACCGCCGGCACACCTCCTCCTCGCCCGGCGGCAGGCTGAGCTGCACATGGTGCAGTCCGAGCCCGAAGGGCGAGGTCGCCGCCGTGGTGTCGTAGGACAGCGCGTGTTCCCTGGCGTCGGTTGCCATGCCGTTCTCCCCCGTGGTCGATTCGCCACGAGGATAGTCACACCGAGGCGTCATCCGGACGGGCGAGCGCCCGTCGGGAAGCGAGCCGTCAGGCGCGCCCCGCGCGCCGAGTCCTCGATCGTGAGGGTGCCGCCGTGGTGGGTGGCGATGTCGCGGGCGATGGGGAGGCCCAGGCCCGCGCCGCCCGAGGTGCGGGTGCGCGAGGCGTCGAGGCGGGTGAAGCGGTCGAAGACGCGGGACCGGTCGGCGGGCGGGATGCCCGGGCCGTCGTCCTGCACGGTGAGCACCACGGAGGGGCCGTCCGTTTCGACGGTCACCCTGATCGCGGTCTCCGCGTGGCGGCAGGCGTTCGCCAGGAGGTTGCGGACGAGGCGCTCCAGGCGGGTCGCGTTGCCGTGGACGAGCGCCGGCGCCGGGGCCTCGCACGTGAGGAGGAGGCCCGTCGCGTCCGGGAGGTGCTGGTGTTCGCGGACCAGGTCCTCCGCGAGCGCCGCCAGGTCGACCGGCTCCCCCGCCGGCGCTGTCGCCCGGTGGCTCGCGAGGAGCAGCAGGTCGTCGGCGAGGGCCTGGAGCCGTACGACGTCGGCGGCGGCCTCCGCCACCACCTCCGGCCAGTCCGTCACCGAGTCCGGGTGGCGCAGGGCAGTCTCCAGCTGGGCCCGCAGGGCCGCGAGCGGGCTGCGGAGTTCGTGCGCCGCGTCCGCGACGAACTGCTGCTGGCGGGACGAGGCCTGTTCCAGGCGGTCGAGGGTGTCGTTCGTGGTGACGGCGAGCCGGGCGATCACGTCGCCCGTCGGCGGGACCGGGACCCGGCGGTCGAGGGACTGGCCCGTGATGTCGGCGAGTTCGCGCCGGATCGCCTCGACGGGCCGCAGCGCCCGCGCCGCGGTGACGTGGACGAGGACGCCCGTGAGGAGGGCGACGAGGGGCGCGCCGGTGGTGAGCGCGATCCAGTAGGGCTGCCCCGGCGCGTGGTCCGGCTGCGCCCGCCGCAGGACCTCGATGCCCGCCGCGAACAGCGCCCCGGTCGCGACCCCAGCCACCAGAGCCGTCCGGCTGCGGTACGGCAGCCGGTCCTCCCCGCCGCCTCGGCCTGCCCGACCGGCGAGGGTCGCCCCGCCGCCCAGCGCCGCCCACACGGCCGCCGCCGTCAGCAGCCCCGTCGAGGGGCCGATGAACATCAGGCCCCAGCGGTACGCCTCCTTCGCGACGAGCCACGGCTTGAGCGGGTTCTCCTGTTCGAGCCAGCGCGTGTACGTGAAGAGCAGCGCGCCCGACGTCAGGAAGGCGACCGCCGCCGCCCTGAGCCGTACCGCCCACGCGTGCCCGTGGGCGGCGAGCCAGCCGGCCGCGCCGACGGCCGCCGCGCCCCACAGGAAGCCCGGCCAGGCGAGGAACGCGATCTGCGGGCCCACCCGGTCGGTGTGGATCACCTCGGGGATCACCCAGGGGAGCGCCCCCACGGCGAGGTCCTCCGCCTGCAGCCAGATCACCGCCGCCGCGACGACCAGCGCCGCCGCGAGGCCCGCCGCCCACACCGGCCAGTACCGGTGGTGCCGCAGGACGGCGAGCGGGCCGCGCCGCCCCTGGCGTCCCCGCTGCTCAGCCACGGCCGCCACCCGTCACCCGGTACCCCGCCCCGCGCACCGTCTCGATCGTCTCGCGGCCGAAGGGCGCGTCGATCTTCTTGCGTACGGCCCTGATGTAGACGTGCACGATGTTCGGGTCGCCCGTGAAGTCCGCCGACCAGACCTCGTCGAGGACGTCGAGCGTGGGCACCACCTCGTCCTGGCGGAGCAGCAGGCAGTGCAGCACCGCGAACTCCTTCGGGGTGAGCGCGATCTGCGTCGTGCCCCGGCCGCAGGTCCTGCGCGCCGGGTCGAGCCACAGGTCGCCGCACTCCAGGAGCGTGCGGGTGCGGGCGCCGCCGCGGCGGAGGAGGGCGCGGAGGCGGGCCTCCAGGACGACGTACGAGAAGGGCTTCGCAAGGTAGTCGTCGGCGCCCGTGTCGAGGCCCTCGGCCTCGTCGTACTCGCCGTTCTTGGCCGTCAGCATCAGGACCGGCACGTCGTTGGACTCGGCGCGCAGCCGCGAGCAGACCTGGTAGCCGTTGAGACCGGGCAGCATGATGTCGAGGAGGACCGCGGCGTAGCGGTGCTCCCGGGCCAGGCACAGGCCGGTCACGCCGTCGTGGGCGACGTCGACCGTGTAGCCGACGGCCGAGAGTCCGCGCCGCAGGGAGGCGGCGATCCTCTCCTCGTCCTCGATCACCAGTACGCGCATGGGATCGAGTATCGCCGGGCCGCCGGAAGCGGGGCTGAGTAAATCCTCAGGTCTCCTCAGCGGCACCTCAGGGGTCGTCGCCGAGGCTCCCCGCATGGCCCTGATCACCGCTTCTCCCCCCGCTCGCCGCACATCTCGCCCCGCCTCCCTCCCCCGCACCGTCCCCGCGCTCCTCGCCGCCGCCTTCTTCGCCGTGTTCGCCGTGTTCGCGCTGCGCGAGCACGCCCGCTTCCGGACGACCGGATACGACCTCGGGATCTTCGGGCAGGCCGTGCGCGCCTACGCGGAGGGGCGGGCGCCCGCCTCCGGGATACGGGCCGCGACCGCCCCGCCCGGCTTCGCCGCCGACGCGTACCCGCTCCTCGGCGACCACTTCCACCCGGTCCTTGCCCTCCTCGCGCCGCTCTACCGGATCGCCCCGCACGTCGGCACGCTCCTCGTCGCGCAGGCCGCGCTCGTCGCCCTCGCCGTGTACGTCCTCGCCCGCACCGCCCAGCAGCACCTGCCGGAGCGACGGTTCGCCGCGCCGGCGGTCGGGACGGCCTGCGGGCTCGGCTGGGGAGTGCAGCAGCTCATCGGCTTCGACTTCCACGAGGTCGCCTTCGCCGTGCCCCTGCTCGCCCTCGCCTGCCGCGCCCTCCTCGACGGGCGGACCCGCGCCGCCGCGTGCTGGGCGGCCGCCCTGCTCCTGGTGAAGGAGGACCTGGGCGCGACCGCCGCCGTCTTCGGGCTGCTGCTCGCCCGTCAGGACCGTCGCACCGGACTCGCCCTCACGGCCGGGTCCGTGCTCGGCACGGTGCTGATCGTCTACGGGGTGATCCCGGCCTTCGCGCCGGACGGGCGGTATCTGTACGCGGGCCAGGTCACCGGTGCGTACGGGCTCCTCGACGGCTGGCACGTGAAGGTGCTGACCGTCCTGCTGCTGCTCGCCGTGACCGGCGGGCTCGTCGTGCGCAGCCCGCTCGCCCTGCTGCTCCTGCCGACCCTGGCCTGGCGGTTCACCTCCGCCAACCCGGCCCACTGGGAGCCGGGCCTGCACTACTCGGCGGTCCTCGTGCCGATCGCGCTCGCCGCCCTCGTCGACGCCCTGCGCCGGGGCGTACGGCTGCCGCTCTCCGTGCCCGTGGCCGTCGCGCTCCTGCTGCTGCCCACGCAGCCCCTGGCCTCGCCGGCCACGCCGGGCTTCTGGCGGACGAGCCCCCGGGAGGCCGCGGCCCGCGAGGCCCTGGCCCTCGTCCCCGACGGGGCCCGGGTCGCCGCGAGCAACAGTCTCGCCCCGCACCTGACCGACCGGACGACCGTGCACCTGGTCGCGGACGGGGTGCTCGGCCGGAGCCCCGCCGTGGAGTGGGTCGTGGCGGACCGGACGGACGCCTGGCCCGCGGGAGCGGTCGGGCGCGTGCTGCGGCAGGCCGCGGGGGACGGCGGGTGGCGGGTCGTGCGGGACGAGGCCGGGATCGTCGTCCTCGTCCGTCAGCGGGGTCAGACGCGCTGAACCCGCACGTGCGGGGGACACAGCTTGGTCATGTCGTCCTCGTCGGAGGTGAACACCGTCACGAGCCCCCTCTGCCGCCCCGCGATCACCGCGAGCGCGGCGTCGATCGCGTACTTGTGTCCATGAAGGCCGGCGTTCTTCAGGACGCTGATCGCCGAGTCCGCGATCTCCTCCGTGACCGGTTCGACATTGATCCGGGAGAGGAGCCACCTCCAGGCCGGGTACGGGACCTTGGAGTGGTAGGCCTCGATCATCGTCATGGAGCTGGTCGCCACGCGAACGCCGACGCCACGCGCATCCTTGAGACGAGCCTTCATCACGGGGTCGCCGAGCACCGCCCTGGAAAGCCCCTCGCTGTCCAGGACGTAACAGATCTCGGTCATGCGGCGTCCGCCCGCCGCTCCTCCGGGACGTCGGACTCCGCGCGCTCACGCGCCACCCGTTCCTCGTGCCAGCGGATGATCTCCTGCCGCTCGGCCTCGGCGGCCGCCAGCTCCTCCTTGGTGACGGGGCCGAATTCGGTCTCCATCCAGTCCACCAGCTCCCCCAGCCGGTCCTGCTCCCGCTGGCGCTGTATGGCCTGCGTGACATACGCGCTGAAGCCGCCCTGCCCCACCTCGCGGCGGATCTCCTCGGCAAGCTCTTCAGGCAGGGTCACGGTGTACTTCTTCGTTGCCATACCAGTCACCATACCATCGCGCGAGTGATCCACATCACACGGCCTGGCGGTCCCGCAGCTCCCCCTTCACCACCTTCCCGCTCGCGTTCCTCGGCAGCTCCGTCACGAACTCGACCTCCCGCGGCACCTTGTAGTTCGCCATCTCCCGCCGCGACCAGGCGATCAGGTCGTCCGCCGTCACCCGCGCCCCCGCCCTGCGCACCGCGAAGGCCTTGCCGACCTCGCCGAGCCTCGGGTCGGGGATGCCGACGACCGCGACGTCCGCTATGTCGGGGTGCAGGCCGAGAAGTTGCTCGATCTCGGCCGGGTAGGCGTTGAAGCCGCCCACGATGAACATGTCCTTCAGCCGGTCCGTGATCCGCAGGTTCCCCGCCTCGTCCAGGACCCCGACGTCCCCGGTGCGCAGCCAGCCGTCCTCGTCGATCGCCGCCGCCGTCGCCTCCTCGTCCTCGAAGTAGCCGCGCATGACGTGGTGGCCGCGGACGAGGACCTCGCCGGTGGGCGAGAGCCTGACCTCGGTGTCGGGGATCGGGCGGCCCGAGGTGGTGGCGACGGTCTCGGCCGGGTCGTCGCGGCGGCACATGGTGACGATGCCGCTCGCCTCGGAGAGGCCGTACGCCGTGAGGACCGTGCCGATCCCCAGCTCCTCGCGGAGGCGTTCGACGAGCCGCAGGGGGACCACCGCCGCACCCGTCACGACGAGGCGGAGCGAGGAGAGGTCGTGGGCCGCCCGGGCGGGGTGATCCAGGAGCGACTGGTGGAGGGTGGGCGGCCCGGGCAGGACGGTGATGCGCTCGGCGGCGATGTTGGCGAGGACGGTGTCCACGGTGAAGACGGGCTGCGGGACGATCACCGCGCCGCGCATCAGGCAGGCGAGGATCCCCGCCTTGTAGCCGAAGGTGTGGAAGAACGGGTTGACGACGAGATAGCGGTCGCCCTCCCGGAGGCCGGCGAGCTCGGACCAGACCTCGTAGCAGCGCAGGCTCTGGGCGTGGCCGATGACGGCCCCCTTGGGCCGGCCCGTGGTGCCCGAGGTGTAGATGATGTCGGAGGGGTCGGAGGGGGCGATCGCGTCGACCCGGGCGCGGACCCGCGCGGCCGGGACCCGGTCGCCCTCCGCGAGGAAGGCCTTCCAGGTCGTCCAGCCCGTGTCGTCGGGCGCGGTGTCGCCGAGGACGACGGCCTTCTCCAGGTGCGGGAGCGCGATGCCCGAGCGGCGCAGGGAGGCCACGTACGAGGTGCCGAGGAAGGTACCGGTGACGAAGAGCAGGCGGGCCCGGGAGCGCTGGAGGACGTAGGCCGCCTCGGTGCCCTTGAAGCGGGTGTTCAGGGGGACGAGGACGGCGCCGGCGGTGACGGCGCCGAGCGCCGAGACGATCCAGTCGAGGGTGTTGGGTGCCCAGATCGCCACCCGGTCCCCCGTCCGTACCCCGGTGGCGATACAGGCGGCCGCCGCCCGCTCGACGCGCTCGCCGAGTTCGGCGTAGGTGACACGGACGCGTCCGTCGACGACGGCCTCCCGCTGCCCGTACCGCTCGGCCGCCGCCCGTACGAGCCCGGGGATCGTGCCCCACTCCAGGTCGCCGCGCATACCCACCCCTCCCTGTAGCTGACTATCCGTCAGATTAGTTGTAACCTGACGCGCTGTCAGTAGTGCTGCCCCAGAAGGAGGTACGGTGCTCAAGGACGCCACGGCCATCGTCGGCATAGGACAGACCGCCTTCGCGAAGAACCTGCCCGAGTCCGAGAAGGCCCTCGCCTGCCGGGCGATCCTCGCGGCCCTCGACGACGCCGGGATCGACCCCTCCGAGGTCGACGGCTTCGCCTCGTACACGATGGAGGAGACCGACGAGGTCGAGGTCGCCAAGGCCATCGGCGCCGGCGACGTCACCTTCTTCTCCAAGGTCGGCTACGGCGGCGGCGGCTCCTGCGCCACCGTCGGCCACCTCGCCGCCGCCGTCGCCACCGGCCAGGCCAGCGTCGGCGTCGCCTGGCGCTCCCGGAAGCGCGGCTCCGGCCCCCGCCCCTGGAAGAACACCGCCGCCCAACTGCCCACCCCCGGCCAGTGGACCCGCCCCTTCGGGCTGCTCCGCCCCGCCGACGAGATCGGCATGCTCGCCCGCCGCTACATGCACGAGTACGGCGCCACCCGCGACCACCTCTTCAACGTCGCGCTCGCCTGCCGCAACCGCGCCAACCAGAACCCCGCCGCGATCATGTACGAGCGGCCCCTGACCCGCGAGATGTACATGACCTCCCGCTGGATCAGCGAACCCCTCTGCCTCTTCGACAACTGCCTGGAGACCGACGGCGCCCTCGCCTGCGTCATCGTCTCCGCCGAGCGGGCCCGCGACTGCCGCCAGAAGCCGGTCTACGTCCACTCCGCCGCCCAGGGCCTGCCCGCCCAGCACCACGGCATGGTCAACTACTGGAACGACGACCCGCTCTCCGGACCCGCCTGGACCGCCGCCCGACACCTCTGGAAACAGGCCGACTTCGGCCCCGAGGACGTCGACGTCGCCCAGATCTACGACGCCTTCACCCCGCTCGTCCCGCTCTCCCTGGAGGGCTACGGCTTCTGCGGGCGCGGCGAGGGCGCCGCATTCACCGAGGGCGGCGCCCTGGAGATCGGCGGCCGGCTGCCCCTCAACACCGGCGGCGGCGGACTGAGCGAGGCGTACGTCCACGGCTTCAACCTCATCAACGAGGGCGTGAAGCAGCTCCGCGGCAGCTCCACCGCCCAAGTGCCCGACGCCGCCACCTGCCTGGTCACGGCCGGCGAGGGCGTCCCCACCTCCGCGATCCTCCTTCGAGCCTGAGGAGCCGAGACACCATGCCGATGCTGACACCCGTCGCCGACGAGGACGGCGCCCCCTTCTGGGAGTACACCGCCCGGGGCGAGCTCCGTGTCCAGGCCTGCGCGGCGCCCGACTGCGGCGAGCTCCGCTTCCCGCCCCGCCCCTGCTGCCCGCACTGCCACTCCTTCGACAGCGAGTGGCGGCTCATGTCCGGACGCGGCCGCATCTGGTCGTACGTCCTGCCCCACCCGCCGCTCCTGCCCGACTACGCCGCCCAGCCCGGGTACAACGCGGTCCTCGTCGAACTGGCCGAGGCCCCCCGCATCCGCCTCGCCGGCAACGTCGTCACCGCCCCCGACGCCCCCCTGAACTCGCTCGACCCGGGCCGGCTGCGCATCGGCGCCCCGGTGAAGGTCGCCTTCGCCGAGGTCGACGGCGTCACCGTCCCCCGCTGGCTCCTGGAGCGCGGCTAGATGACCGTCCGCGTCGAACGCGACAAGGAGACCGGGGTCGCGGTCGTCACCCTCGACCGGCCGGAGAAGCACAACTCGATCACCCTGGACATGGCCCGTGAACTCGCCGCCGTGTGGAAGGGATTCCGGTACGAGGACGAGATCCGCGCGATCGTCGTCACCGGGGCCGGCGGGCGGGCCTTCTGCACGGGGATCGACCGGGACGCCGTCGGGAACATCCCGCAGCCCTCGTCCCCGTACACGATCGACGACCCCCTCCTCACGATCGGCCCCAAGGCGAACGACCTGTGGAAGCCGGTGATCGCCGCCGTCGAGGGCATGGCCTGCGGCGGGGCGTTCTACCTGCTCGGCGAGGCCGAGTTCCTGGTCGCCGGAGAGGACGCCACCTTCTTCGACCCGCACACCACCTACGGGATGGTCAGCGCCTTCGAGACCATCCACATGGCGCAGCGGATGCCCTACGGGGAGATCGCCCGGATGGCCCTGATGGGCAGCGCGGAACGGGTCTCGGCCCGGCGCGCGTACGAGACGGGGCTCGTCTCCGAGCTGACCCCGGCCGGCGGGGCCCTGGAGGCCGCCCTGCGGGCCGCGGCCGTCGTCGCCGCGCACCCGACCGAGGCCGTCCAGGGGACGGTCCGGGCGCTCTGGTCGGTCACGGAGGCATCCCGCACCCCGGCCCTCGCCCACGCTCCGCACCTGGTGGCGCTGGGGAACCTGCCACCGGAACGTCAGGCGGCGCTGTTCACCCGGCGGGGGGCGGGGTTCAGGACGCGGTAGCGGACGGCGTCGCGGTCGCGGAGGGCGTAGCGGCCTCGGACGGCGTAGCGGTCGTGTCGGAGCTCCGGCGCACGTCGTACACCCAGCAGTCCTTCACCCGGCCGACGGCCTTCGGGGTCTTCATCTCGACCTCGAAGGTCTTCGTCCCGCCGCCCTCGACGGTGACGAGGGCCTCGGTCGAGTCCACCGCGGACCCCGTGGAGCCCTTGAACTCCAGGGTGACCTCGAACGTCTCCGTGTACGCGCTCTTCGAGGTGATCCGCAGGGTCGCCGAGGTGTCCGCCTTCCGGGCCGGCTTGCCCTTGCGCTTCTTCTGCGCGGGCTTCACGCAGTCGACGACCACGACCTCGGCCACCGCGCGGGACGCGGTGGGGGTGGGCGCCGTCGTCTGCGATCCGGAGCCGCCCGAGCCGCTGTAGTCGTCGTTGCCCTTCTCGTCGCTGGAGCAACCGCCGCCCGAGTCGTCGTCGCCGCCGCGGCTCTTGCCGCTCTTGCTCTTCCCGCTCCCGCCACCACTGCTGCTGCCGTGGCCGGTCTGGAAACCGGTCAGCGCGAGCACCACCACCGTGAGCGTCGCCGCCATCTTCAGGCGCGTGCGCACCATCGGTCCTCCTCGTCCTGTCGTGTCCGCGCCACCCTAGGGCATGTTCCGGGCCGCAAATGGCGGGCCCCCCGCACCCGGCGTAGCGTCGGGAACGAGAGCCGGACCCCGTCTAGGAGGCCGAACGATGATCCGCAATGTCATCGGCTCGGTCCTGGCCCTCACCGGAGCGACGGCCGCCGTCTGGAGCCCCTTCCGTGCCTGGTACGACGGCCGTCACGGGCGCGACTACGCGATCGACGAGCTGTTCACCGGCATCACGGATGCGAAGTCCGAGGTCATCGGCTCGATCCTGCTGCCCTTCGCCTTCGCCGCCCTCGTCGCGGTCCTCGGGGTCGTCCTGCGCTCCCGGCTGCTCGTCGCCCTCGCCGGGCTCGTCGTCCTCGGCTTCACGATCTTCTGGATGGTGCGCGTCGGGCAGGCCGAGGGCAGCCTCGTGATCTCCGGCGACGGTACGGGCCTGGGCGACGGGGTCGCCAACGCCTTCGGCGGCGGGGTGCTGCTGCTCCTCGGCGCGCTCGTCATGTCGGGCCGGACCCGCACGCACCGGGTGGACCGCGTGGACCACGGGCCGCGGCCCACGCATCCCACGCTGGACGGGCCGCCGCCCGTCGACGACGTCACCGACGAGCCCCGGCACCCTCCGCAGGCCTCGACCCCGTACGGCGCCCCGACCCAGCCCTACGACGTCCCGACCTGGGACCCGGACCGCGACGGGCCCCCGCAGCGCTAGCGGGGAGCCGTCGTCCGGCGGGAAGCCGCCGTCAGCGGGGCGCGGACCCCCTGCCCGTGGCCGTGCCCTTGACCGCGTCGAGCGCGTACACGCAGCGGTCCTTGCTGCACGCGTACACGACCCCGCCCTTCGCCACCGGGGAGCCGGTGATCTCGCCGCCCGTCGCGAGCTTCCAGCGCAGCTGGCCGCCGGTCGCGTCCAGCGTGTAGAGGACGTGGTCGGCGGAGCCGAAGTGCACCCGTCCGTCGGCGACGACCGGGGAGCCGACGAGCTCGCCGCCCGCCGCGAACCGCCACCTCGGGGTGCCGGTGACCGCGTCGAGCGTGTAGAGCGCGCTGCCGCTGCCCACGTGGACGTTCCCGTCGGCGACGAGCACCGGCTCGGCCGACTGGCGCGGCTCGGTCGCGATCCGCCACCGGTCCTGGCCGGTCGTGGCGTCGAGCGCGTACACCGTGCCGAGATGGTCGGAGAGGTACACCCCGCCGCCCGTGACGGCCGGGCCCGGCGCGAAGGCCGGCGGGGAGAGGAAGACGGCGGGCGCCTCGAAGTGCCAGCGGACGTGCCCGGCGGCGATGTCGATCGAGAGGACCCGGGTGCCGGCCGAGACATACACGCAGCCGTCCTCGGCCGGCGCGACCCGCACGGGCACGTTGGCACAGGAGGCGGCGTCGCCGATGGGGTACGACCAGCGCTCGACACCCGTCCGGGCGTCGAGGGCCTGGAGCCGGGCGTCCTTCCAGACGTACACGGTGTCGCCGTGCACGGCGGGCCCCGCCTCCGGGGTCTCGAAGTCGGTCTGGGCGCCGGTGACCTCCCACAGCTTGGCGCCGTTGGAGGCCTCCCAGCCCTGGACCCCGCCACCGCGCGTCCCGGTGACGACCGTGCCCCGGTCCACCCGGAGGGAGTACACCCAGGCGTCCGTGTGCAGCCGCCAGCGCTCGCTGCCGTCGGTCGCGTCGAGCGCGTACAGCGTGGGCCCGTCGGAGGCATGGATACGGCCCGCGGAGACGGCCATCGACCAAGCCACGTCCCGGGTCTTGAACTGGCGCCGGCCGCTCCCGGTGTCCAGGGCGTGCACCTCGAAGGAGGTCACGTAGAGCAGGTCGCCGTCGACGACCGGGGTGCCCCAGACGTCGTTCGACATCCGGAAGCGCCAGGGCCGCCAGGGGCCGGGCTCCGGCGGCTGCGCCGGGGCGGCGTCCCCCTGCGGGGGTACGGCGACGGGGCGGGAGCCGGGCAGCGGGCCGGGCTCGGCGCCGTGCGGGCCGCCGGCGGGCGGCCTGATCCAGCCGGTCGCCGGGCCCGCGTCGGCGCTCCGGCCGACGGCGAGCGCGGCCCGGGTGTCGGAGACCCGGGGACCGGGGCCGATCGGCACGGTGGCGCCGCCCAGCCGGACGGGACCGCCGGCGCTCTCGGCGGGACCGGCGTGCCGGCCGCCGAGGTGCGCGGGCTCGGGCTGCCTGCCGCCGACGTGGGAGGGCTCGGGCCGTCCGGGGCCGGGCTCCGGGGAGCGCGGGTCGCCGGACCAGTCGGCGGGCTCACGGGGCGGGCGCGGCGGCATCGGCGGGGCGGTCGGCCCGGGGACCGGACGGCCGCCGTTGCGCCGCTCCTCGATCATGGCGGTGGCGCGGTGCGGCAGCCAGGCCGAGGCCGTGCCGCTGTCGTCGCTGCCGGGACCGAAGAGGTGCGGGGCGAGCTGGGCCTGGAGGTCGGCCGGGCTGGGTCGCCGGGTGACGTCCATCTGCATGCAGGAGTCGATGAGGGGCCGGAGCTCGTCCGGCAGGCCCTCCAGGTCCGGCCCCTCCCGGAGCAGCATGAAGACGGTCTCGACCGGGTTGGCGCCGTGGAAGGGCGCGTGGCCGGTGGCGGCGAAGACCAGCATCGAGCCCAGCGAGAACACATCGCTCGCGCCGGTGACGCTGCGCGAGTCGCGGGCCTGCTCGGGCGACATGTAGGCGGGGGTGCCGACGGCGACATTGGTCATGGTCAGGCGCGTGTTGGAGACGCCCGACGCGATGCCGAAGTCGATCACCCGGGGACCGTCCTCGACGACGAGGACGTTGGAGGGCTTGAGGTCGCGGTGGACCAGGCCCGCACCGTGGATGGACTGGAGGGCCTCGGCGACACCGGCAGCGAGCCAGCGCACGGCCTGGGCCGGGAGCGGCCCGCACTCGTTCACTATCTCTTCGAGGGAGGGCGCGGGGACGTAGGCGGTGGCCAGCCACGGCACGGCGGCACGCGGGTCGGCGTCGACCACGGCGGCCGTGTAGAAACCCGAGACCGCCCGGGCGGCCTCCACCTCCCGGGTGAAGCGGACCCGGAACAGCTGGTCCTCGGCGAGCTCCGTACGCACGGTCTTGATCGCCACGCGCCGGCCCGAGGCCGAGCGAGCGAGATAGACCAGGCCCATTCCGCCCGCGCCGAGCCGGCCCAGCACTTCGAAGGGCCCGATACGTCTCGGGTCGTGCTGCGTCAGCTGTTCCACTTGCCTGCCACCTCCCCGTACGGGCCATGAGGGTACGGCCCCGTGGCCCTGATTCTTCCTGTCCGAGGGCCTGGTTGCGAACCCGGGGGCGGATCGGGGTGTCACACCTCATATCGGAGCCATCCGGAGCGGATGCCTCACGGTGTGGCGGACGGCTCCGAGAGGACGGCGAAGCGGGCGCCCTGGTTGTCGTGGAGGACGGCGATGCGGCCGTGCGGGGTGTCGAAGGGCGGGGTGGCGACCCGGCCGCCGAGCCGGACGGTGGTCTCGCAGGCCTCGTCGCAGTCGACGACGACGAAGTAGACGAGGACGTGGCCGGGCATCTCGACGGGGAAGTCGTCGGAGATGACCGCGCGCCCTCCGAAGGCGCTGTCGTCGCCGGGCCGGGAGCCGGGGGGCGACCAGACGCGGTAGTCGAAGCCGGGGTCCCGGCCCTCGTCGCCGGGGTCGGCCTGGCGGCCGAGGTAGCCGAAGACGGTGGCGTAGAAGGTGTCGACGGCGTCCGGCCGGCGTGTGTACACCTCCATCCAGCAGAAGGCGCCCGGCTCGTTCGTCTTCTCGAAGCCGTCGTCGTCGCCGGCCTGGCGGAGACCGAAGACGGCGCCGCCGGGGTCGGCCGCGAGCGCGAGGACGCCGAACGGGCCGACCGGGTAGGGCTCCATGACCATCTGCCCGCCGGCGTCCTTGATCCGCTGGGCGAGGGTGCCCGCGTTCTCGGTGGCGAGGTAGACGGTCCAGGTGGTGGGCATGCGGCCGTCCCGCTTGGGGAGGAGCCCGGCGACCCGGCGACCGTCGAGGAGGGCCTCGTCGCGGTCGGCGTCGAAGGTCCAGCCGAAGAGCTCGCCGTAGAAGCGCTTGCCCGCTTCGAGATCGGGAAGCTGCGCGTCCACCCAGCAGGGGGTGCCCTCAGTGCGTACGGCCATGGCTCCACGCTAGGACGGTGAGGGGCCTCCCGCACGCCCTGACATGCGAACATAAAGGCGATTTATACCCCGGGAACCCTTGGGGCGCTTGAGTTGTCCACCGAAGTTGTCCACAGGCTGTTCATAAGCCAATCCGGGCAAGGGCCTCCACCGGCCGATCCGGCGAACGCGGCGACCCGTCCGCCGCCGTGGCTTGAACCCGCCCCTCCACCCCGGACCGCGGGCCCCCGCCGGCGCACCGCGCCGACCTCGTGGAACGCCCCCGGAACAGGGCCGCACCCCATTTGCAGTCGGCCGAATCGCGCGCCGATCCCCCCTCGGTAAGCTGACGGCATGACAGGACAAGTACGCACCGTCGACGGCCGCGTGGCCGGACGACGCGGTCAGGCGACGCGGCAGAAGCTGCTCGACTGCCTCGGTGAGATGCTCAGCTCCTCGCCCTACCGGGACGTCAAGGTCATCGATGTGGCCCGGAAGGCGGGTACTTCACCCGCGACGTTCTATCAGTACTTCCCGGACGTCGAGGGTGCGGTTCTCGAGATCGCGGAGGAAATGGCCAAGGAGGGCGCCGGGTTGACCGAGCTGGTCTCCGGCCGCTCCTGGGTCGGCAAGGCCGGCTGGCAGACCTCCGAGGAACTCGTCGAAGGCTTCCTGGACTTCTGGCGCAAACACGACGCGATCCTCCGTGTCGTGGACCTCGGTGCCGCCGAGGGCGACAAGAGGTTCTACAAGATCCGCATGAAGATCCTGAACTCGGTCACCAACTCCCTCACGGACGCGGTGAAGGAGCTCCAGGCCAAGGGCAAGGTCGACAAGGAGGTCAACCCGGCCGCCATGGCGGGCTCCCTGGTGGCGATGCTGGCCTCGGTCGCCGGCCACCAGAAGGGCTTCCAGACCTGGGGCGTCAAGCAGGCCGAACTCAAGCCGAACCTCGCCCTCTTGGTCCACCTGGGCATCACCGGCAAGAAGCCGACCAGATAGCCCTTCCCTCCTCCACCCGTCCTGTCGTCGACGCCGACGGCGGTCCCGCCCCGCCCCCACGGAGCGGAGACCGCCGTCGGCGTCGGCGTTTCCCGGGCCGGGGGTCCGGCCGGCCCGTCGGCGCCCGGTCAGCGCCGGGTCAGCCGGAAGAGTCTGATCTCGCGCTCCACCCGCTGCTGGTACGTGGCGTACGGCGGCCAGAACTCCAGCGCCGCCTTCCAGGCCGCCGCCCGCTCCTCCCCCGCGAGGAGCTCCGCCCGTACGGGGATGGACTCGCCCCGCCAGTTGACCTCGACGTCCGGGTGGGCGAGGAGGTTCGCCGTCCAGGCGGGGTGACCCGGGCGGCCGAAGTTGGAGCCGATGAGCAGCCAGCCGCCGTCCGGCTCCGGCATGCAGGCGAGCGGCGTCACCCGCGGCAGCCCGCTCCTCGCACCCCGCGCGGTGAGGATCACCCCCGGCAGCATCCGGGCGCTGAGCAGCACCTTTCCCCCGGTCAGCCGGTGCACGGCCTTGTCCATCGCCGGGATGACGTGCGGGGCGATCCGGGCGAACGTCCGGGTCGAGGACACCTTCTGCATCAGTCTCACGCCGACGGGCATCTACGCCGCCACCTCTCCGAAGAGTCCGGTCCGCTCCGCCGCCCGGGCGCGCAGCCGCCGGGCGGGGCCGAAGAGCAGTTCGTCGGAGGCGGCCCGCCGGTAGAAGTGCCGTGCCTCCCGCTCCCCGGTGGTGCCGCCGCCGTGGAGCCGGACGCTTTCGCCCGCCGTGGCGCTCAGCGCCTCCAGGGCCTGGGCGAGCGCGAGCGGCCCGCCCTCGGGTCCGGGTCCGGGCTCCCGGGCCGCGCAGTACGTCAGGGAGCGGGCGGCCTCGACCCGGACGTAGAGGTCGGCGAGGGTGCTCCTGGCCGCCTGGAGGGAGCCGGCGGGCCGGCCGGGGCGGGCGCCCGGGCCGAGGCCGGCGATGGCCCGGTCGAGCGCCGCGCCGGCCGCGCCGACGGCCTCGGCGGCGAGCATCACGGCGGCGGTGCGGCCGGTGGCGGCGAGCGCGCCGAGGACGTCGGCCGGTTCCTCGCCGAGGAGTTCGGCCTCGGCGTCCCGGAGTTCGAGGGTGGCGTGGGGGCGGGTGAGGTCGAGGGCGGCGCCCCGGGTCCGTACGAGCCCGGGGATCCCGCCGTCCCGCCCTCTCACGAGGAAGAGCAGCGTGCGGCTCCGGGCGAAGCCGCCGGTGTGGGCGGCGACGATGAGCAGGTCCGCGCTGTGCCCGTCGAGGACCTGGGCGGCCTCGCCGTACAGCCGCCAGCCCCTTCCCCCGCTCCCGGCCTTGCTCTCGTCCCTGCCCCCGCTCCCGGCCGTGCTCCCGGCGGGGCCCTCGTCCCTGCCCCCGCTCCCGCCGTCGGCCACGGCGCGCGCCTGGATCCCGCCGGCGCGGCCGCCGCCCGACCAGTCCTCCGCCGTGTTGTCGCCGGTCAGGCCGAGGGCTAGCGCGAGGGAGCCGCCCGGGACGGCGAGGGCGCAGGTCAGGCTCCCGTCGATGACGCGCGGGAGGAGTTCGGCGCGCTGGGCGGGGGTGCCGAGGGCCGCGATCAGCGGGGCGGCGAGCACGGCGGTGGCGAGGAGCGGGGAGGGTGCGAGGGTGCGGCCGGTCTCCTCGCAGGCGAGGGCGAGTGCGGCGGGTCCGTGGCCGCCGCCTCCGTACTCCGCGGGGAGGGCGAGTCCGGCGAGGCCGAGGGTGCCGGACAGCCGGGCCCAGAGCTCGGGGTCGTACCCCTCGGGGGTGGCGGTGGCGGCGTGGTTCTCCTCCGGTCCGGTCCGTTCGGCGAGCACGTCCCGCAGGGTGCGGCGGATCTTCCGCTGCTCCTCGGTGAGCGCGAGCGCGGCTTCGGGTGCGAAGGCTTCGGGGTCGGCGTCTGCCGCTGTGGCGGCGTCGGCTGCTGTATCGGCGGCGTCCATGGAGCTCCCTCCGTATCTGACGGTCCGTCATGCTAGGGCGGTACAGTGCCGGTTGCCCAGAGAAGCGCCGGTCCCGATTCAGCAAATCTGATGTACCGTCAGATTCATGGTCGCCACTCCACGCAGCCCCCGCCGCGTCGCCGTCGTCGGCGTCTCCCTCTCCGACTGCGGACGCGTCGACGAGGCCACTCCGTACGCACTCCACGCCCAGGCCGCCCGGCGCGCCCTCGCGGACAGCGGCCTCGACCGCTCGCTGATCGACGGCCTCGCCTCGACGGGGCTCGGCACGCTCGCCCCGGTCGAGGTCGCCGAGTACCTGGGCCTCCGCCCCCGCTGGGTGGACTCGACCGCCGTCGGCGGCGCCACCTGGGAGGTCATGGCCGCGCATGCCGCCGACGCCATCGCCGCCGGCCACGCGAACGCGGTGCTGCTCGTGTACGGCTCCACCGCGCGCGCCGACATCCGGGCCCGGCGCCGCACCGCGAACCTCTCCTTCGGCTCGCGCGGCCCGCTGCAGTTCGAGGTCCCGTACGGACACACGCTGATCGCCAAGTACGCGATGGCCGCCCGCCGCCACATGCACGAGTACGGGACGACCCTGGAGCAGCTCGCCGAGGTCGCGGTGGAGGCGCGGGCGAACGCGGCGCTCAACCCCGAGGCGATGTTCCGGGACCCGATCACCGTCGACGACGTCCTGGACGGCCCGATGATCGCGGACCCGTTCACCAAGCTGCACTGCTGCCTGCGCAGCGACGGCGGCTGCGCGGCGCTGCTCGTCGCCGAGGAGTACGTGAAGGACTGCCGGACGTCCCCCGTCTGGGTCCTCGGCACGGGCGAGCACGTCTCGCACACCACGATGTCGGAGTGGGAGGACTTCACCGTCTCCCCGGCGGCGGTCAGCGGCCGGCTCGCCTTCGAGCGGGCGGGGGTGCGCCCGGCCGATGTCGATCTCGCCGAGATCTACGACGCCTTCACCTATATGACGCTGGTGACGCTGGAGGACCTGGGCTTCTGCGCGAAGGGCGAGGGCGGCGCGTTCTTCGGGGAGAAGGGCCGGCTGCCGGTGAACACGGACGGTGGCGGGCTCTCGGCCTGCCACCCCGGGATGCGCGGGCTGTTCCTGCTGGTGGAGGCGGTACGGCAGTTGCGCGGCGAGGCGCCCGGACTCCAGGTGCGGCGGCCGGACGGCTCGCTGCCGCGGCTGGCGGTGGCCTCGGGGACGGGGGGCTGGTTCTGCTCCTCGGGGACGGTGGTGCTGGGGCGCGACTGACCCGGCAGTCGCGGCCTCGGCCCGGCCGTCCAAGAATCTATACAAGCGTCATAGACAGTCGTGTAGGACATCCGTATAGTCATGTCTGCGGGCAGGGGAACGGCCCGCAGACACCCGACAAGGAGTCCTGCCATGAACAGCACCGCGAACACCGCCGCGAAGCCCGCCAAGACCGTCCTCATCTCCGGAGCCTCGGTCGCCGGCCCCGCCCTCGCCCTCCAGCTGCACCGCTACGGCTTCACCCCCACCGTCGTCGAGCGCGCCCCCGAGCTCCGCACCGGCGGCTACAAGGTCGACATCCGCGGCACCGCGATCGAGGTCTGCCGGCGGATGGGGATCCTCGACGAGATCCGCGCCAAGTCCACCGACATGCGCGGCGGTTCGTACGTCGACGACGCCGGCCGGACCATCGGCGAGCTGCCCGCCGACATCTTCGGCGGACGCGTCGAGGAGGACGACGAGCTCATGCGCGGCGACCTCGCCCGCATCCTGTACGAGCGCACCCGGGACAACGTCGAGTACCTCTTCGACGACTCGATCGCCGCCCTCGCCGAGGACGCCGACGGAGTGACCGTCACCTTCGACAGCGGCACCGTCCGCCGCTTCGACCTCGTCGTCGGCGCAGACGGACTCCACTCGAACACCCGGAAGCTCGCCTTCGGCCCGGAAGAGCGGTTCAAGCGCCACCTCGGCGCGTACATCTCCATCTTCACGGCCCCCAACCACCTGGGCCTGGACCGCTGGGAGACGTACCACGCCATCCCGAAGAAGCTGCTCTGCGTCTACAGCTCCTCCGGCGAGACGGACGCCAAGAACCTCTTCATCTTCTCCGCGCCCGAGGACGTCCCCTACGACCTCCGGGACGTCGCCGACCAGAAGCGGCTGCTCGCCGACACCTTCGCGGGCGACGGCTGGGAGGTCCCCCGCCTCCTGGAGCACGCGGCCGACGCCGACGACTTCTACCTCGACTCCATGTCACTCGTCGAGATGGACCGCTGGTCCCGGGGGCGCGTCGTCCTCCTCGGCGACGCCGCCCACTGCTCCTCCCCCGCCTCCGGCCAGGGCACCGGCCTCGCCCTCACCGGCGCGTACGTCCTGGCGGGCGAGCTGGCCAGGGCGGGCGGCGACCACACGGTGGCCTTCGCCCGCTACGAGGAGCGGATGCGGCCGGGCGTCGAGCAGAACCAGAAGATGGCCGAGGGCTTCGTCAAGGAGATGACCGTCGACTCGAAGTGGAAGATCGCCCTGCGCATGTTCATGGTGCGGACCCTGCCGAAGACCCCCTGGAAGAACCTCATCGCGAAGAAGATCCGCGACGGGATCCAGGCCGCGGCCAACGCGGTCCCGATCGAGGACTACACCGCGCCCACCGGCACCCCGGCGGCCCCGCACCCTACGGTGACCGCATGACCGACTTCCACCACGCCCTCCGCTCGCTGCGGGTCTGGGACACCGAGCTCCCCTCCTTCGACCCGGCGGGCGCCCCGCCCGAGCCCCTCGCTCTCTTCCACGACTGGTTCACGGCCGCGGTCGCGGCCGGCCAGACCGAGCCGCACACCCTCTCCCTGGCCACCGCGGACGAGGACGGCAGGCCCGACGTCCGAACGGTGATGCTGCACGGCGCCGACGAGCGCGGCTGGCACTTCGCCTCGCACGCCACCAGCGCCAAGGGCCGCCAGCTCGCCGCCCGCCCCGAGGCCGCGCTCGGCTTCTACTGGCCGGCCCAGGGCCGCCAGGTCCGGATCCGGGGCCACGTCACCACCGGCACCCCCGAGGAGGCGTACGAGGACCTCCACGCCCGCACCACCGGCGCCCTCGCCTCGGCGCTCGTCGGCCGGCAGAGCGAGATCCTGGACTCCCCCGAGACCCTGGCTCAGGCGAGCGAGGCGGCCTGGCACCGCGCCGAGACGGAACCGGACGCCCCCTCCCCCACCTGGACCCTCTACGTGGTCGAGCCGGCCGAGGTCGAGTTCTTCCAGGGCGACGCCCGCCGCCGCCACCTCCGCCTCCGCTACCGCCGCGACCCCGCGACCGGCACCGGCTGGCTCCGCGAGCTGCTCTGGCCGTGACGGCGGCGCACCATGGAAGGGGCGCCGCGAGGCCGGCCTGACCGGCAAGGCACCCCCTAGAGGGCGCCCCCCGCCCCGTCCGGTCCGTACATCTCGTCGATCTCGCGCGCGAAGTCCCGCAGCACGGCCCGCCGTTTGAGCTTCAGCGACGGGGTCAGATGGCCCGAGCGCTCGGAGAACTCGGTCGTCAGGAGCCGGAAGCCGCGGATCGACTCCGCCCGCGAGACCAGCCGGTTGGCGTCGTCCACCGCCCGCTGGACCGCGCCGAGGAGCTCCTCGTCCCGGGTCAGCTCCCAGAGCGCCAGATGGTCCTTGTGCCGCATCCGCCGCCAGTGCGTGAGGCCCTCGTGGTCGAGGGTGATCAGGGCCGTGACGTAGGGGCGGTCGTCGCCCACGACCATGCACTGGGAGACCAGCGGGTGGGCGCGCAGCCAGTCCTCCAGCGGGGCGGGGGCCACGTTCTTGCCGGCCGAGGTGATGAGGATGTCCTTCTTGCGGCCGGTGATCCGCAGATAGCCGTCCTCGTCGAGCGAGCCCAGGTCGCCGGTGGGGAACCAGCCGTCGTCGGTGTACGGCACGGCCGCCCCGCGCTGGGCGTCCCAGTACCCGGCGAAGACGTGGGCGCCCCTGAGCCAGACCTCGCCGTCGTCGGCGATCCGGACGGCCGTGCCCGGCAGGGGCCAGCCGACGGTGCCGGTGCGGGGCCGCCGCGGCGGGGTGACCGTCGAGGCGGCCGTGGTCTCCGTCAGGCCGTACCCCTCGAAGACCGCGACACCCGCGCCCGCGAAGAACTCGGCGAGCGGGGCTCCGAGCGCGGAGCCGCCGCAGATCACGTACTTCACCCGGCCGCCGAGCGCGGTGCGGATCCGCCGGTAGACGAGCGGGTCGTACAGCGCCCGCGCGGCCCGCAGCACCAGCGAGGGCGCGGAACTCCCGCCGTACTTGCGGGCGATGACCGCGGCGCGGTCGAAGGCGGCGCTCTTGCCTCCGCGTTCGGCGGTGGCGCGGGCGGTGTTGAAGACCTTCTCCATGACGTACGGGATGGCGAGGAGGAAGGTGGGCCGGAAGGAGGCGAGGTCGGTGAGGAGTTCGTCGCCCTCGACGGAGGGGGCGTGGCCGACGCGGACCCGGGCCCGCACGCAGCCGACGGAGACCATCCGGCCGAAGACGTGCGAGAGGGGCAGGAAGAGGAGGGTGGCGGCGGGCTCCTTGCTCTCCGAGACGAAGACGGGGTGGAGGAGCCGGACGGCGTTGTCGACCTCGGCGAAGAAGTTGGAGTGGGTGAGGGCGCAGCCCTTCGGGCGGCCGGTGGTGCCGGAGGTGTAGACGAGGGTGGCGAGGGTCTCGGGCGTGAGGAGTCCGCGCCGGGCGGTGACCGCCTCGTCGGCGACCCGGGCGCCGGCCCTGCGGAGCAGGTCGACGGCGCCGGTGTCGAGGGCCCAGAGGTGGGCCAGGCCGGGGAGCTGCCGCCGCTCGGCGGAGACGAGCCGGGCCTGCTCGGGGTCCTCGACGACGCAGGCGGCGGCGCCGGAGTCCTGGAGGATCCAGCGGGTCTGGAAGGCGGACGACGTGGGGTAGACGGGGACGGTGACGAGTCCGGCGGCCCAGGCGGCGAAGTCGATCAGGGTCCACTCGTAGGTGGTGCGGGCCATGAGGGCGAGCCGGTCGCCGGGGCGCAGGCCGTGGGCGATGAGCCCCTTGGCGACGGCGTGCACGTCGGCGGCGAAGCGGGCGGCGCTGACGTCGTACCACTGCCCGTCCGCGTCCTTCCGGGAGAAGAGGGGGGCCTCGGGATCCTGGCGGGCGTTGTCGTACGGCAGGTCGGCGAGGGAGCCGCGGGCCACGCGGGGGACGAGCGCGGGGACGGAGACCTCCCGCACCCGCCCGTCCACCAGGACCTTCCGCGGCTCGACCGGCTCGATCTCGGATGCGACGGTGACGACGGACACGTGCGGCTCCTCGGTCTGCGCGATGAACTGAGGTCGTGCGTCGGTACGTTGAGCCCTGTGATCCTTTGACTAGCCGGTAACCTTACTGCGCGGTAAGGCTCAACGGGGAGACCAGCGCTCGCTTTTCATGAGGTTCCCGAGCCCGGCCCACGCGAAGTTCATCAGCGTCGCGGCGGCCTCCTTCGCCGTCACCCCCGGGGTCTCGTTCGCCCATGTGGCCAGGGACTCCGCGGCCCCCGCCAGCGCCTGCGCGAGCGCGTTCACGTCCCGGCCGGTGACGACCCCGTCCGCCTCCCTCGCGGCCTCCCCGATCAGCCCCGCGACGAAGCCCACGATCTCGTCCCGCAGCCGGGCCAGCTCCCCGGCGAACGGCTCCCCCTGCGTCCGTGCCCGCAGGCTCAGCACCATCCATGAGTCCGGGTGCTCGGCGGCGTACGTGAAGAAGGCGAGCAGCCCCGCCCAGAGCCGCTCGTCGGGCGGCAGCCCCGCCCCCTCGGCCCCGGCGGCCACGGCCCCGAGCAGCGCGCCCGCCTCACGCCGGATGCAGGCGGTGAACAGCTCCTCCTTGGAGCCCAGATACAGATACACGAGCGGCTTCGACACCCCCGCGAGCTCGGCGATCTCGTCCATGGACGCCGCCCGGTACCCGTGCCGGGCGAAGCACCGCACGGCCGCGTCCACCATCTGCCGCTCCCGCACGACCCGCGGCAACCGCCGCGCCTTCACCGCGTGTTCCATGGCACCCACCCCTGTTTCCAAGATCAGCCGGCTGCCCCGCAGAAGACTACGTGCCCCCCGCCCGGACGGGGCAGGGGGCACGTAGGCGTTCAGGACAGGCCGTACGGGACGACCGGCCGGGTCAGGCGGCGGCCGTGACCGCGACCTTCTCGTCGGTCCCGCCGACCGCGACCAGCTCGTCGATCGGGGACGAGGAGGCGTTCGCGTACGCCGTGTGGTCGAGGATCTTCTCGCGGGCGGAGACGATGACCGGGACCAGCGCCTGCCCGGCGACGTTCGTGGCCGTGCGGATCATGTCGAGGATCGGGTCGATCGCCATGAGCAGGCCGACGCCCTCCAGGGGGAGGCCCAGGGTGGAGAGGGTCAGGGTCAGCATGACCGTGGCGCCCGTCAGGCCGGCGGTGGCCGCCGAGCCGATGACCGAGACGAAGGCGATCAGCAGGTAGTCGCCGATGCCGAGCTGCACGTCGAAGATCTGCGCGATGAAGATCGCGGCGAGCGCCGGGTAGATCGCGGCGCAGCCGTCCATCTTGGTCGTGGCGCCGAACGGGACGGCGAAGGAGGCGTACTCCTTCGGGACGCCGAGGCGCTCGGTGACCCGCTGGGTGACCGGCATGGTGCCGACCGAGGAGCGGGAGACGAAGGCCAGCTGGATCGCGGGCCAGGCGCCCTTGAAGAACTGGATCGGGTTGACCTTGGCGACCGTCGCGAGCAGCAGCGGGTAGACGACGAAGAGGACCAGGGCGCAGCCGATGTAGACGTCGGCGGTGAAGGTCGCGTACTTGCCGATCAGGTCCCAGCCGTAGTCGGCGATGGCGAAGCCGATGAGGCCGACGGTGCCGAGCGGGGCGAGGCGGATGACCCACCACAGCGCCTTCTGGAGGAGCTCCAGGATCGACTCGGAGAGCGTGAGGATCGGCTTGGCGCGGTCGCCGAGCTTGAGGGCGGCGATGCCGGCGACGGCGGCCATGAAGACGATCTGGAGGACGTTCAGCTCGGTGAAGGGCGTGATGACGTCCGTCGGGATGATGCCGGTGAGGAAGTCGATCCAGGAGCCCTCGCGCTTCGGCAGCTTGCCGTCCTGCGGGGTGAGGCCGGTGCCGGAGCCCGGGTTGGTGATCAGGCCGATCGCGAGGCCGATGGCGACCGCGATCAGCGAGGTGATCATGAACCAGAGCAGGGTGCGGGTGGCGAGCCTGGCGGCGTTGTTCACCTTCCGCAGGTTGGTGATCGACACCAGGATCGCGAAGAAGACGAGCGGGGCGACGGCCAGCTTGAGCAGCTGGACGAAGATGTCGCCGACCTGGCCGAGGGTCTCCTTCAGCCAGGAGACGTCCTGGCTGCGGGCGATCCAGCCGAGCAGGGCGCCGAGGACGAGGCCGGCGATGATCTGGGCCCAGAAGGGGACCTTCGGTATGCGTGAGGAAGCCGGGGACTTCTGCTCGGGTGCGGTCGCGGACGCGGACACAGACACACTCCACAGGTGCGTATCGGGAAATACGGGACGGGGGTGCGGCACACACGCGTTTTCACGCGGGCCGCTGCATGATGCCGGGTCAGAGCTCGCGGCAACAGACCGCGGACATACAGCGGCACAGATCGACGTGCAGGCGCGCCACGAGCGGGGTGCTCGCGGCATGAGAGGGGCGCACTGCTGTCGTCATGTCGAACACGTTAACACTTGAACTTTGAGATCCTCAAAGCCATTCTTTGGGGCGCGAGAGCGCCGTTCCGCCTCCGAAACGCAGAACACCCCAGGCTGGAGCCTTGGAAGGCCCTACCTGGGGTGGACGTCTGTGAGGAAGCTTACGCAGCCTTTACGGCCCTAGAGCGCGTCCTCCTGGGACCGGTTCGAGGCCAGCTTGTCCTTCGCGCGGTCGACCTTCGCCACGACCTCGGCGCTCGCCTCGTCCCGCACCTTGCGCAGGAGGACGAAGCTGAGCGGGGCGGAGACCACGATGGCGAGGATGAGGACCCAGAGCAGGTTCGAGTCGCCCAGGCCGCGCGGCAGCACGCCGACGTAGACGAGACCCCACAGGGCGAAGAAGCACCCGGCGAAGATGCCGAGCCGCATCAGCGAGTAGCGGAGCATGTCAGTCAGTCCACTCTTCCGTTCCGAAAAGTTCCCATACGGGACGAGCGCGCCTCCAGTGAAGCACGGAGACTGGTGATCACCGGCGCGGGGGGTTGGAGGGGGCGGGGCCGACATCTCTTGAGCCCGCCTGTCCGTAAGGGCTAAGCTCACCACATGACCCTTACGTTCGAGGTGGACCCGGCCGTCGACCGGACCCTGCGCGACGGCGTGCTCTCCCTCTGGGCCGACGTCTCCAACGCGGGCGGCGCCGTCGGCTTCGTTCCCCCCGTGACCCCCGACGAGATCCGCCCCGCGCTGCTCAAGCACCTCGTCGCCATGACCGAGGGCGGTACGCGCCTGCTGGTCGGCCGCGACGAGGACGGCGAGGTCGCCGCCACAGCCTTCTTCACCTTCAACACCCACCCGCTGATGACCCACTGGGTGTGGCTCTACACGGTGATGGTCCACCCCCGCCACCAGGGCAAGGGGTACGGAGCCGACCTCATGGCGGCGGTCGAGCGCACCGCCCGTACCGCCCCGGGCTTCGAGGCGATCGAGGCGATCCGCCTGACCTGCCGGGGCGGCACCGGGGTCGACGCCTTCTACGCCCGGTCCGGCTACAAGGAGGTCGGCCGCGTCCCCGACGCGATCCGGGTCGCCCCCGGCGACGACCGCGACGACATCATCATGCTGCTGCCCCTGAACTGACCGGGGACGCGAGAACCCGGGGAGGCGAGAACCCGGAGACGCGAGGAAGGGCCGGCGGGAGATCCCGCCGGCCCTTCCTTCACACGCGTGTCAGACGTCAGAACCGCATCGACTGCGGCGTCTCGCGCCGGTCCGCCTCCGGACCCGGGTACTCGCGGATGATCTCGTACCGCGTGTTCCGCTCCACCGGGCGGAAGCCCGCGTCACGGATCAGTTCGAGCAGGTCCTCGCGGCCCAGCTTGTTCGGCGTGCCGTAGTTGTCGGCGTCGTGCGTGATCTTGTACTCGACGACCGAGCCGTCCATGTCGTCGGCGCCGTGCTGGAGCGCCAGCTGCGCGGTCTGGACGCCGTGCATGACCCAGAAGACCTTGACGTGCGGGACGTTGTCGAAGAGCAGCCGGGAGACCGCGAAGGTCTTCAGGGCCTCGGCGCCGGTCGCCATCGTCGTGCGCGCCTGGAGCTTGTTGCGGACCTTGCCGTCCTGCATGTCGACGAAGTCGTGCTGGTAGCGCAGCGGGATGAAGACCTGGAAGCCGCCGGTCTCGTCCTGGAGCTCGCGCAGCCGCAGCACGTGGTCGACGCGGTGACGGGGCTCCTCGATGTGCCCGTACAGCATCGTGCTCGGGGTCTTGAGACCCTTCTCGTGCGCGAGGCGGTGGATCCGGGACCAGTCCTCCCAGTGGGTGCGGTGGTCCACGATGTGCTGCCGGACCTCCCAGTCGAAGATCTCGGCGCCGCCGCCGGTCAGGGACTCCAGGCCGGCCTCGATCAGCTCGTCGAGGATGTCGGAGGCGGACATCCCGGAGATCGTCTCGAAGTGGTGGATCTCCGTGGCGGTGAAGGCCTTGAGGGAGACGTTCGGCAGGGCCTTCTTGAGCTCGGAGAGCGAGCGCGGGTAGTACCGCCAGGGCAGGTTGGGGTGGAGCCCGTTGACGATGTGCAGCTCGGTGAGGTTCTCGTTCTCCATCGCCTTCGCGAGGCGCACGGCCTCTTCGATGCGCATGGTGTACGCGTCCTTCTCACCCGGCTTGCGCTGGAAGGAGCAGTAGGCGCAGGAGGCGGTGCACACGTTCGTCATGTTGAGGTGACGGTTGACGTTGAAGTGCACCACGTCGCCGTTCTTGCGGGTCCGGACCTCGTGGGCCAGCCCGCCGAGCCAGGCGAGGTCGTCGGACTCGTACAGGGCGATGCCGTCCTCACGGCTCAGCCGCTCACCGTCCCGGACCTTCTGCTCAAGTTCGCGCTTGAGTCCCGCGTCCATGTACGGCCGCCTCCCTTTGTCTCCGAAATCAGGCTCCACCACCGTACTCTCAGCCCTCTTCGGGCAGGTCTCCGACCCGGTTCTCCCACTTGGTGGAGAGCACGATCGTCGTACGGGTGCGGGAGACGCCCTTCGTGCCGCTGAGGCGGCGGATCGTCTTCTCCAGGCCGTCGACGTCGCTGACGCGGACCTTGAGCATGAAGGAGTCGTCGCCGGCGATGAACCAGCAGTCCTCGATCTCGGCGAGGTCCTTGAGGCGGCGGGCCACGTCCTCGTGGTCGGCGGCGTCGGAGAGGGAGATGCCGATGAGGGCGGTGACGCCGAGGCCGAGCGAGGCGGCGTCGACGGTGGCGCGGTAGCCCGTGATGACCCCGGCCGCCTCAAGACGGTTGATGCGGTCGGTGACGGAGGGGCCGGAGAGCCCGACGAGCCGGCCGAGCTCGGCGTACGAGGCGCGACCGTTCTCACGCAGAGCCTGGATGAGCTGCCTGTCCACGGCGTCCATAGGTATGAAGCCTTCCATTGTCCAGCGATACCGCGAGTTTGGGTATAGAATCTAAGGTACACAGGGAAGACACCCTGTGAATCTTTCAGTAGATCAAAGACGATCTTTCAGGAGTGGTGTTCACCGTGTACACGATCGAGATGGCCTACGCCCGTATGCGCGAGCTGCAGGACCTGGCCAACCGCTCGCGTGCCCACCAGTCGGTCTCCGCCTCGAAGCGCGCCGCGAAGAAGCGCGCCAAGAAGCGCTAATCAGCCTGGAGAGCGGAACCCAGCTCTCCCTCCCACCGGCGGTACAGCTGGTGCGGCACACCTGCCGCGTCCAGTACCCGCCCGGCGACGAAGTCCACCAGATCCTGGATGTGCGTCGCCCCCGCGTAGAACGCCGGAGAGGCGGGCAGCACCACGGCGCCCGCCTCGTCCAGCGTCACCATGTGCTTGAGCGTCTGACCGTTCAGCGGGGTCTCCCGCACGGCGACCACCAGCGGCCGCCGCTCCTTCAGCGTGACACTCGCGACCCGCTGGAGCAGGTCCTTCGAGAGCCCCAGCGCCACTCCCGCCACCGCGGCGGTCGAGGCCGGCACCACCAGCATCCCCTTCGCCGGGTACGAGCCCGAGGACGGCCCCGCGGCCAGGTCCCCGGCCGCCCAGTACCGCACGTCCGCGAGCTCCGAGGACACGTCGAACGTGCCGGGCTTCCCGTCGGCGCCCCGCGCCAGCCAGGTCGCCAGGTCCTCGCGCCAGTGCGCGTCCCGGAAGGAGATGCCCGTCTCGTCGAGGAGCGTGAGCCGCGAGGCCCGCGACACGACGAGGTCGACACTCTCCCCGGCGGCGAGCAGTCCCCTCAGCACGGCGGCGGCGTACGGGGTGCCCGACGCACCGGAGACCCCCACGATCCAGGGCCGACGACTCTTCAATTCCTGCGACTCCACGACAGAGAGCCTATCCGGCCAGGAAAAAGCGGGCCTGGGCGCGGCACCGTCCGGGTCAGGCGTCCCGGAAGCGCAGCAGCCGCTTCGCCGTGGTCCGCAGGAGGCGGTCCGTCTCGGTGAGGGGAAGGCGTTCCCGGCGGCAGCGGAGGGAGGGGAGCCCCTCGGCCCCGAAGCCCTCCTTGAAGTGCGCGAGCGGGGACCCCGGGCGGGAGTCGCCCATGACGTAGGCCGTCCGGCCCTCGGTGCACGCGTCCTCGATCGCGAGCCGCTGCAGCAGGAAGTTGGCCCGCACCGGATGGGCCAGGTCCCGGTCCATCGCACCGCGCCAGTACTTGGCCCGGCCGCCGTACGACAGCACCACCACGCCGGCGGCCGGCTCCCCGTCCACCCGGGCCAGGTAGACGGCGCACGAGGCACCGAACCGGTCGGCGACCTCCTCCAGGTACCGCCGCGGAAACGCCCGGGACTGGCGCAGGCGGGCGAACGCCCTGGGCTCGTGCTGCTGCCCTGCCCACCGCACCATGGACGTCTCGTACAAGCCGTAGAACTCCCCCACCAGCCGGCCCTCGCGGTCGGCCTCCACCTCGACGGGCGAGCGCTCCGCCTTGCGCACGTCACGCCTCACCCGCCCGTGGAAGCGGTGCGCCCAGACCTCGTCGAAGCCCCCGCTCAGGTCCAGCACGTATGTCGTCAGGGCCTCGGTGGCGAAGTCGGGAGGGGCTGCGGCCGGCCACACCGGGTCGGCGTCAGGCCCGAACCGCACGCCGACCCGCAGCGCCGGGCGCCGGGCCAGATCGCGGAGGACGACCGCGGCCTCCTCCTCGTCGGGCGCGCCCGGGGCCGCCAGCGGTCCGCCGATCCCCCAGCCGGACGGCCAGGACTCCTCGGCGCTCAGCCACCCGGGCAGTCCGCGGCGCCGGGCGAGGGGGACGACGAGCCGGCGGCCGCCCTCGAAGACGTACAGCCGGCTGGCGTCCTCGAAGGGGCCGGCCGCGCAGAGGGAGTCGAGCCAGGTCGGCGTCTGGGTGACGAGCGTGGCCGGGTCCTCCTCGGCCAGCCGCCACCACTCCTCGCGCGGTGCGGGGGTCGTCACCCGCACCGGGCCCGCCTCGGTGGTCCGGTCGAGGACCTCCACGGTGCTCACCGCCTCCCTGCTCACCGCTTCCCCGCTCACCGCCGCGCCACCTCGGTGAGGACCGGCACCACGTTTCCTGCCACCCAGCGGCGGCTGCGTCCGTAGCGCGCGGACTTGGCCGCGTTCCCCGCCACGTGCCACAGCCAGGTGAGCAGCGGCAGCAGGGCCTCGTCGGTCTCCTGCCGCGGGGGCGGGACGTCGGAGTGGGCGAGCAGGTCGCGGTCCTCGGGCAGCAGGCCGCCGCGGCGCACGGCGTCGGCCACGATCCGCCCCAGCTCCCGCCGCTCGCGCTGCTGGCGCAGGGTGAGGACGAAGAGGTACGAGTCGACGGCGCACGGGCCGTCGGGGCGCGCGTCCGCCCAGTCGATCACCCCGGACAGCGCTCCGCTCTCCTCGTTCACCAGGATGTTCCCGGGGTGGTAGTCGCCGTGGGTCCAGGCCGTGGTGAGGGTGCGCCCGGCCAGACCGCCGTGGAGCCGGTCCCGCAGGGCCCGTACGGCGGTCGCGCCGTGTGCCCCGCCGCACCAGGGGACCTCCCGGGTCAGCACCGCGAGGCGGGTGTCCACCCAGTCGGCGGTCCTGCGCTCGGCGCGCTCCGGGCGGCCGGTCGCTCGGTGCAGGGCCGCGACGGTGCCGAGCGCCGCGACGGCCAGCGGCAGGGTCCGGCCGGGGGTGCGCCGCAGGAGTACGTCCCCCTCGACGCCCGGCAGGCAGCGCTCGGCCACGAGCAGCAGCCGGCCCTCGTACCGCAGCTCCTCGGCCTGCGGCAGCAGTCGTCGCCACTCCCCGACCCGGTCGTCCCCGGCCAGTCCGCGCAGGGCCGCGCAGCCGTGGGTGAGGGAGCCGGCGGCGCGGGAGCTGCGCGGGTGCTTGATCACGAGGGGTTCCGCCGCGTGGTCCTCCAGCCGGAAGACCAGCAGGTCGGAGACGGTCCGCTCCAGCCGGTGCAGATCGCGGAAGCGGACGCTCCCGCCGCGCAGCAGTACGGCGAGACGGTGGGCCCGCACGAGGTCGGACGGGCGGGTCAGCAGCGGGTTCGGATCGAGCGGAAGGAGACTGCTCCATCCCGAACGTCCGGGGCCGGGCCGCTCCCCCGGCACGGTCCGGGAGAGAGCGGTGTCCACGGATCCTCCCGGCCACGCATCGAAATGCGAACATTTCACTCTAACGCGGCCATAGCGACCCCCGCGCGGCCCTGGCGCGCACGTCCCGCCCGACACGGCGGGCGACGGTGCCGAGGAACCGGACCGCCTCGACCGCCGCCGGCAGCGGGTCCTCCCGGCTGAGCCAGGCGCGCTCGGCCTCCGGCCCCGGGAGCAGGGCGGGCGGGAGCCGGTGCTCCTCGCGCAGCCACGCCAGCACCGACGGCAGGTCGAGCTGCCCCGCCACGAACACCCGCCCGTCGACCTGCGGGCCCTGCGGCACGTCACGACCCGTCAGGTCGAGGTGCATGGCCCGTACGACGTCCACGCCGCAGACGTTCTCGAACAGCCGGAACTGCGCGCCGGTCCGCGGATTGAAGTCGACCAGTTTGTAGCGCTCGTCGCGGCGGTCGTAGCGCCAGTCGAGGTCCGCCGCACCGCTGTAGCCGATCCGGCGGCACAGGTCCGCGGCCAGCTTCACGAGCGTGGGGTTGCTCAGCGCCACGGCCCGGGTCGTCACCCCGGCGTGCGGCGGCCAGGAGCGCAGCTTCAGTCCGGTGAACGCGACCCGGGTCTCGCCGCCGGTGCCGCAGTACAGGTGGGTGATCCAGTCCTCCGCCCACTCCCTGGGGATGTACTCCTGGACCAGGAGCGGGGGCAGGATGCCCGGCGCGAACCGGTCCAGGAGGTCGCGCTCGTCACGGACCGCGGTGGTGCCGCCCACGGCCGGGTCGCGCAGCCTGGTCCACGCGTCGCGGTTCTTCAGCACGACGGGGAAGCCCAGCTCGCGGCCCGCGTCGACGAGTTCGTCGCGGGTGACGGGCGCCCTGGTGCGCGGCGAGGCGATCCCCAGCTCCTCGCAGAGCACGTGCAGGCTCGCCTTTCCGGCCAGCAGTCGCGGAAGGGCCGGGGGCACCCGGGGCAGCAGGAAGCACTCGGACAGGGTCGCGTAGTGCTCGGCGAAGAGGATCGCGGCCTCGTCGTCGGTCGGCACGGGGACGCAGGGCGCCCCGACGGACCGGCCGATGTCGAGCATGGCCGCGACGAGCGCGTCCTGCCGCTCCAGGCCGGTCGTCGGCCGGACGAACGCGCGGGACAGGTGGCGGGAGAGCGCGACCGGGGTGAGCCGGTCCTCGACGACGGCGTGGACGGTGACACCGGCCCGGCCGAGGGTGCGGACCACGCCGAGCCCGCCGTGGTGCTGGGGGTATCCGCCGATCTTGGCGAGGAGCGCGGGCACCGCCGGATCGAGCGCGGGCACCGCCGGTTCGAGGAGCGGGTCGTCCGGCGCGCGCGGGCTCACACGACTCTCCCTTCGGGTGCCCCGAGGCCCGATGTCCCATCAGGCCTCACACCAGGGGGCGTTCTAGAATCACACCATAATGTCCTTTTTGCGGCTTGCCGGAAGGTGTGGTCCCGCAGAACAGCTCACGGACGTGTTCCGGTGAGCGGGCACCACCGCCGGCCCCACATGTCGGGCGGCCGTCCGACGGGCGGGAAGGTCATGACGAACGACGCCGCCCCACCGGGTCGCCCCGGTCACGCTGTCGAGAAGCCCGCCGCCACGCAGGACAACACCACCCGAAACCCGCCCCGGAACCGCCCCCGGACCCGGTCCGCCGCCGCCCGCGTCTGGGCGTCCCGCCTGATCCTCCCCCTGTCCGTCGCCCTCTGGCTGCTATCGCTGCGCTCGGTCCCGATCGACCGGATGCGCGACCTCGGACTCCTCCAGGTGCTGCCCCCGCTGTTCTGGGTGGCGGCCGCCCTGCTCACGCTGGGCTTCTGCCTGGCCCTCGCCGACCGCCGCACCCACAGCGCCTGGCTGACCGGCTACGTACTCGCGCTGGTCGCCCTGCTCCACGCCACCCCCACGCTCCTCTACCCGACCCTGCGCTACTCCTGGGCCTGGAAACACCTGGCGGTCATCGACGCGATGATCCGGCACGGCGGCGAGGTGCCGAACGCGGACAAGTTCTCCGTCTACAACGACTGGCCGGGCTTCTTCCAGCTCCACGCGCTGTTCCTGCAGACCACCGGGCTCGATTCGAGCGTCGGGTACGCCGCCTGGACACCCCCGTTCGCCAACGCCCTGCTGCTCGCGCCGCTGCTCCTGCTGTACAGGTCGGTGACCCGCGACCGACGGCTCGTGTGGGGCGCGGTCTGGATCTTCTACAGCTGCTCGTGGGTGGGTCAGGACTACTTCGCGCCGCAGTCCTTCGCCTTCCTGCTCTTCATGACCGTGGTCGCCCTCCTCTTCCGGCAGCTGCGGTCGTCGGCGCTCCCCCGCCCGGATCCGCGCAGGCGGGACGGCTGGCCCCCCGGGCTCCTCGTGGTGGTCGTGGTGATCGTGGCCACGATCGTGGTCTCGCACCCGCTGACGCCCCTGATGCTGATCAGCGCCATGGCGCTGCTGTCCCTGCCCCGCCGCAGCCGACGGCTCGCGCTGCCGGTACTGATCGCCGCGGTCGTCCTCACCGCCGCCTGGGACGCCACCGTGGCCCGGTCGTACATCTCCGTGAACATCAGCAACCTCATCGATTCGCTCACCGAGCCCGACAAGAACGTCTCCTCCGGACTGGCCGCCCTGGGCGACGCCGCTCCGGGGCAGATCCTGCTGTCCTGGGTCGACCGCGGGCTGTCGGCGGCGGTCGCCGTCCTGGCCCTGGCCGGTCTCCTGGTCCGCCGGTGGACCCGGCGCACGGGCCTGCCCCTGCTGGCCGCGGCCCCGCTGCCGCTGCTCGCCGTCAACGCCTACGGCGGCGAGATGCTCTTCCGGGCCTATCTCTTCGCGCTGCCCGCCGCCGCGTTCCTGGTGGCGGCTCTCGTGCTGCCACCGGGTGACCGCCGGCCCGTCGCGCGCACGCTCGCCGTCTACCCCCTCCTCCTGACCATGTTCGGCGCGCTGGTCTTCGGCTACTACGGCAAGGAGGCCCTGAACCAGTACACCCTCAAGGAGGTCGCCGCCGCCCGGTACGTGATCGAGCACGCCCCACCGGGCTCGACGCTCGTCACGCTCACCGAGGACGTGCCCGACCTCGACGTGGACTACGAGAAACACCCCCGGGTCAAGCTGGCCTACCAGGAGAAGGACGAGTTGCGGGAGCTGGTGCGCGACCCGGTGGAGGGGGTGGAGGGCTTCGTCTTCGGCGCCACCGAGGAGCACCCCGCGTACATCGTGCTCTCCCGCGCCCAGGACATGAACCTCTACGTCACCGGAGCACTGCCGGCCGACCTCCCGGAGCGGATGCAGTCCGCGTTGTCGGACGCGCCGGGCTTCACGAAGGTCTACGACAACGGCGACGCGATCGTCTACCGCTACGTGACACCGCCGCCCGACTGAGGAGGCACCCCATGACACTCCTGCGCCTGGGACTCGCCGCCTCCGGGTGGCTCGCGCTCCTCGCCATATCGCTGCCCGACGCCGCCCCGCTGCGGGTCGCCGCCGTCACCGCCTTCCTGCTCGTCTGCCCGGGTCTCGCGACCCTGCTCGCGCTGCGGCCGGGCGGGGCGCGGCGGGCCGGCGGGGCGCGGCGGGGCGGGCACCCGGCCGTGTTCCTGGAGACCGCCCTCGTCGCCCTCGTGCTCGGCCTCGCCCTGACGACCCTCGTGGCCGTCGCGCTCTTCCTCGGCGGCGTCTTCACCGCCACCCGGGCCCTGCTCGCGCTCGCCGTCCTGACCACCGCCATGGCCCTGCTGCCCGTCCACCCCGGCGCGCGGAACCGGGACACGGAGGTGCACGCTGGTTGAAGGGCCCTTCCTCGCAGGATCGCCGGAGAGGAGACGCGCGATGGCCCAGGACTCCCAGGGCTCCCGGGACTCCCGACGCCGCCGGCTTCCCGTGGTGGTCGTCGGAGCCGGTCCGTTCGGGCTCGCCACCGCCGCCTGGCTGGGTGCGGGCGGGACCACCACGCGCGTCCTCGGCGAACCGATGGAGACCTGGCGGACCCATATGCCCGACGGCATGTTCCTCAAGTCCGTCCCGGCGGCGTCCTCGATCTCCGCCCCCGGGGACGGGCACCGGTTCGCGGACTTCCGGGCGGAGCGGGGTCGCCCCCCGGTGGGCGACACCTATCCGATCCCGGTGGAGGAGTTCGTCGCGTACGGCCACTGGTTCCGGAAGCGCCTGGTGCCGGACGTGGAGCGTACGGCGGTACGCGAGGTGCGGCGCGCCGACGGCGGTTTCGCCGTCTCCCTGGACTCCGGCGAGGAGGTCGCCGCGCGGGCCGTGGTGGTCGCCACCGGACTCGTCTCCTACGCCCACCGGCCGGCCGGACTGACACCGCTCGCCGCGGCGGGCCTCGCCTCCCACACGTGCGACCACCAGGACCTGGCCGCCTTCGCCGGACGGCGCGTCGCCGTCGTCGGCGCCGGCCAGTCGGCCCTGGAGAGCGCCGCCCTGCTGCACGAGGCGGGCGCCGAGCCCGTCGTGATCGCCAGGACCCGCGCCCTGCTCTTCGGCGACCCGCCGCCGACGGACCGGCCGGCCGCCCGGTCCTGGCCAGACCGGCTGCTCAAGCCCGGCTCGGCGCTGGGCCCCGGCTGGTCCCTCTTCGCGGTCAGCCGCGGCCCCGCCGCCTACCGCCGGCTGCCGCGCCCGGTGCGCGCGCACTTCCTGCGCACCGTGCTCGGGCCGTCCGGCGCCTGGTGGCTGCGCGACCGGGTCGACGGCCGCTTCCCGGTGCTGTGCGCGCACCGCCTGGTGGGGGCCCGGCAGGAGGACGGTGCCGTACGCCTGGAGGCGGAGGACACGGCGGGGAGGCGGGACGTCCTGCACACCGACCACGTCCTGGCGGCCACCGGCTACCGGGTGGACGTGGAGCGGATCCCCGTCCTGGAGCCGGCGCTGCGGACGTCGGTGCGGACCTGGCCCGGCGGCGCGCCGGTGCTCTCGGCGGAGTGCGAGTCCTCGGTGCCCGGCCTGTACTTCACCGGTCTGGCCGCGGCCCCCACGTTCGGCCCGCTCCTGCGGTTCGTCCACGGCACGACGTTCGCCGCGCCCCGCGTCGCGGCCTCGGTCGCGGGCGGTGGCGGGGGCGGAGAGCGGTGAACGGGCCGGGCGGCCGCCGGTCCCTCCGGCAGGCCGCGGCACTGGCGCTGTCGTCCGTCCTGCTGCTGACGGCCGCCGCCTGCACCGGCACCGCCGAGGGCACCCGGCCGGCCGGGATCACCGGGGAGGCCGGGATCACCGGGGAAGCCTCCACCGGGCCGACACCGCCCGACGAGTGGCGGCTCGTGCTGAACGACGAGTTCGACGGCACGGAGCTCGACGACCGGACGTGGACGACCTGCTACGACTGGAACAAGGACGGCTGCACCAACAGCGGCAACGACGAACTGCAGTGGTACCTGCCGGAGCAGGTCTCCGTCGGGGACGGCGAGCTGACCCTCACCGCCGAGCGGCGCGAGACCCGCGGCAGCGACGACGACTCCTATCCGTGGACCTCGGGAATGGTCTCCACCGGCCGGGACGACTGGTACGCCGAGCCCCGGCGCACGTTCACGTACGGCTACTTCGAGGCGGCGATCAGGATCCCGCCCGAGGAGGGCATGTTCCCCGCGTTCTGGTTGATGCCCGCCTCGCGCTTCACCCCGCCGGAGATCGACGTCATGGAGTTCCTGGACACCACCCGGCAGGTCAGCATGTACGTGCACTGGCGCGACGCGGACGGCGACGAGGAGCGGCAGCGCGGCACGTACGGGCCGGTCGACTTCCCTGCCGAGTTCCATGTGTTCGGCCTGCTGTGGGAGGCCGACGAGCTGGTCTGGTACGTGGACGGCGTCGAGCGCCTCCGTGTGACGGACACCGAACGGATCCCGGACGTGCCCATGGAGATCCTGCTCAACCTCGCGGTCGGGGTGCCGAAGGCGCCCCCGGAATCGGTCGACACGGCCCGGATGCACGTGGACTGGGTACGGGTGTGGGAACAGCGCTGAGCCTCCCTGCCCCCCTAGGAGACCGCCTTGTACGGCACGTTCAGGCGGGCCCTCATCCGCCGGTAGGCGCGCCAGCCCTTGGTCCGGGGCCCTTCGGGAAACGGCGCGACCGGCGCCGTGGCCCCCAGGGTCCACTGCCGGAACCGGTCCCGGTCCGTGTCGGCGCGCACCATCAGCCGGGCGATGCGCAGCGGATCGTCGCCCGCCGAGCTGAACGCGTCGCGCACCGCCGTCGCCGAGGTCCACCCGGCCGCGCGCACCTGCTCGCGCACCGCCGGGCTGGAGTAGCCGTGCGGGTAGGCGAACGAGGTGACCCGGCGCCCGAGGAAGTCCTCCAACTCGCGCCCGCACCCCGCCACTTCGTCCCACACCCGGCGGGCGGACAGGGTGTCGAGCTGGGGGTGGGTGCGGGTGTGGCCGCCGACCTCCACGCCGTACTCGTCGAGACCGACGAGCTGGCGCCAGCCGAGCATCCGGGACTCCGGAGGGAAGACGTCGTCCGCCGGACCGCGGCCGCGCAGCGCGCCGGTGGTGACGTACAGGGTGGCGGGCAGGCCGAGGCGGACGAGCAGGGGCAGCACGGTCGAGTGGAAGTCGGCGAAGCCGTCGTCGAAGGTGAGCACCGCGGACCGGGCGGGGAGCGGCGGGCCGCCGCGCTGCGCCTCCACCAGCATCCGCAGCGGCACGAGCCGCAGACCGCTGTCGACCATGGTCTCCAGCTGCTCGGCGAAGACGCGCGGGCCGACTGTGAAGGGCGCGATCCAGGACGGCGGATCGGTCGACACCGAGTGGTAGAGGAAGACGGGCACGGCGGTCATGACCGTCCTCCGTCCGCTCCTCCCGCCGGGCGCCGGGCCCGGCCCACGACGTAACCCGCGACGGTCACCCCGACCCCGCCGACGAGCGCGGAGGCCGTACGCAGACCGCCGGGGCGGCCGGGCCGCAGCGCCCGCACGAAGGCCCGCGGAACGGTCGACCGCAGATAGGCGCGCTCGCTGGACAGGGCCGCGCGGGTGCTGCCGAGCTGGGCGACGCGCGCCTTGGACAGGCCCTCGGCGTAGCACCGCGCGACGAAGTACGCCCAGGTGGCGCGGGCCGCGGGCACCCGGTGGCGGACCGCGGCGGCCGGCTCGTGGAGCAGGACGGCGGCCGGGCGGCGGGCGGCGACCCGGAGGCACAGCTCGGTCTCCTCGCAGCCGAGGGGGCGCTTGCCCACCCGCCCCAGGTCGGTGCGGAAGCCTCCGGCGGCGATCACCTCGGCCCGCCGGAAGGACATGTTGGCGCCGATGAAGTTCCGTACGGGGGAGGTCCGTTCGGGAAGCCCCCGGTACGAGCAGCCGACCACCCAGTCGAACTCGCGCGGGAACCACACCGGCCGCCGGGTGACCCACCAGGGCCGGACCAGGCCGCCGACGCCCACGACGGCCCGGTCGGCATAGCGGGCGAGGAGCCGCGCGGACCAGTCCGGATCGGCGGCCGCGTCGTCGTCGAGGAAGGCGACGACCTCGCAACGGGCGGCCGCCACCCCGGTGTTGCGGGCCCCGGACAGCCCCTGGCGCTCGCGGTTCGCGAGCACCCGCACCTCGGGGAAGGCGGCGGACGCCCGCTCGTACAGCTCACGGCAGTGGTCGACGACCAGGACGGTCTCCTCCACGGGGTGCCGCTGGTCCCGCAGCGACCCGATGGCCGTCCGCAGGTCGTCCCAGCGGTCGAGGGTGTAGGCGCAGACGACGACGGTCAGGCTCGGCGCGACGGTACCGGTCCCGGTCCCGGCGCCCGTCTCGGTCTCGGTGTTCACGAGGACCTCCGTGATGCGGTCGTGAGCCAGCGCGCCCGCCAGATCATCAGCGGCGCGGCGAGCAGGCACATGGTCACCAGCCAGGCGACACCCGCACCGGTGAGCCCCAGCGTCGGCAGCAGCAGCTTGGTGAGCCCCAGGACCAGCACGCACATCACGATCTGCACACCGACCGCCCAGCGCAGCCGCCGGCGCGCCCGCCACACGTCGATGGCGAGGCTGACCAGGATGTTCGGCAGGGCGGACAGGGCGAGGAGCCGCAGCAGGGTGGTGCCGTTCTCGGCGTACTCGGGGCCGAAGAGGGAGAGGATCTGCGGCGCGAGCGCGACGACGAGGACGATGGCCGCGCCGAGGAGCAGACCCGTGTGGCGCAGCATCCTCATCGTGTGCTCGACCAGCCGCTCCGGACTGCTCACCGCCTCCACGACGAGGGAGCTGCCCAGGTTGCGGGCGATCAGGTAGAGCACGTAGCCGACGATCCAGGCGAGGGAGAAGTAGGCGCTCTGCTCGGCGCCCAGATTGTTCAGGACGAGCAGCGGGACCAGGGTGTACGCCGCCATCCGGAAGAGCGAGCCGACGTAGTCGGCGGCCGCGTACCGCAGCGCCCCGGCCGGTCGCTGCGCCTCCGTCGAGACCCGTACGTGCTCGGGCACGGCCCGCCGCAGCAGGACGAAGTTGGCGACGACGAGGGAGACCGCGAGCGCCCCGACCCAGGAGAGCAGGATGCCGGAGAACAGCGCCAGCGCCGCGCCCATGCCGAGCAGTCCGATCTTCACGCAGGCGAAGATCACGTTCTCGCCCACCACCCAGCCGGGCCGCCGCACGGCGGTCAGTGCGCCGTCCTGCATGACGAAGACGGCGTATCCGGCGGTGGCGGCGACGAAGCAGGCGGCGGTCACGGGGGTCAGCAGGAAGTCGAGGCCGGGCGCGACCTTGGGGACGAGCAGCAGGAAGCCGATGGCCACCAGGGAGCTGACGACGGCGCTCACGGCGTAGCAGAGAAGAATCAGCCGGCGGGTGTGGTGCCCGGCGGAGGGCACGAACCGGACGAGGAAGTCGGAGAGGTTCAGCTGTCCGATGCTGGCGAGCAGCAGGGTCATGGAGAGCGCCGAGTAGCTGAGGCCCACGACCTCGTCGTCGTACCAGTGCGTGGCCAGGACCCAGAAGATCGAGCCCAGCGCGGAGCTGACCAGGGAGCTGATCGCGAGGAGGTGCCCGTTGCGCAGCAGCGGGTCCCGGGGGAAGACCGCGGCGACACCGGACCGGACGACCGCGCCGAGCGAGCGCCGCGTGTCGAGGGGAGCCCGGTCGCCTTCGGCCTCGGGGTCGGCCACCAGGGCCACGGGGGTGGGGGGTGCCGTGCGCGGCTCGGTCATCGTGCTCCGCCCCGCCTCCGGGGCCCGGGGTCCGCGGGATCACCGTGCCGGCGCCCGGTCCCGGTCCTCTGTCGCAGCCGCCGCTCGATCCGCCGGCTGAGCAGGTAGCCGTACGGGCCGTAGAGCAGGCCGCGCAGTTCCAGGCGGGCGAGCCTGGTCGGCCCCGCGCTCGGTCCCGCGCGTTCGCGGTTCCTGGCGATCACGTACCGGACGCCCCCGGGCAGCCGGCGCAGCAGCGCGGGCAGCATGCGGGGTTCGTGGACGAGCGCCCCGGCCAGATAGGCGCCGAACCCCGCGCCGTAGCCGAACGCCTGTGCGTCGAGGGCTTCGGGGGTGCGCCGGTGCCGGTGCCAGACGATCGCGGCGGGCTCGTAGGCGAGGGAGCGGCCGTGGGCCAGCACCCGGAAGAAGGAGAGCAGGTCGTCGCCGCCGTGCGCGGGGGTACCGACGCCGGTGGCGGGGTCGAAGCCGCCGAGGTCGTGCAGCAGGTCCGTGCGGAACGCCATGTTCGCGCCGGAGCCGAAGCGGCCGGCGGTGAACGGGAACAGCGGGTCGGCGGGCGGGGCGCGCAGCGACCAGGTGCGGGGGGCGTACCCCTTCGCGAACGCGCCGTGCCGTTCCAGCGCGACCTGCGCCTCGGTGTCCAGCTCGGCGGGGACGATGAGGCCGGTGACGCAGCCGGTCCCGGGGTCCGCGAGGAAGGGCGCGGCGAGCGCGGTCAGCCACAGCGGGTCGACGAGGGTGTCGTCGTCGGTGAAGGCGCTGATGACGCCGCGGGCGGCGGTGAGCCCCCGGTTGTGGGCCCGGGCGAGACCGGGCACGGGCTCGCGCAGATAGCGGACGGCGGGGCCGTGACCCGGCGGGGACCTGCCGTACTCCCTTCGGACCAGCTCCTCGGTGGAGGTGTCCGCCGGGGCGTTGTCCACGACGATCACCTCGAACCGCGGGTACTCGACGGCCAGCAGCGAGTCCAGGCAGTCGCGGAGCATCCGGGCGCGGTTCCGCGTGGCCACGATGACGCTGATCGCGGGCGCCTCGCCGAGCTCCGGCGCGCGCCTCGGGTTCTCGTCGGGCGGGTCGAGTCCGGGGGCCGAGCCTGGGACCCTCTCGTCGGGCGGGAACTCCCGTCGCGCCGAGGCCGCGAGGGCCTCCCACAGCTCCTCGGGCCCGCCGCCGGACGCCTCGGCCATCCCCAGCGGGCGCCCGTGGAGCCGTACGAGACCGAGCGCGCGGCCCGTCGGCCTGATCCGGGCCCCGCCGCCCGGGCGCCGGAACGCCCCGGGCTCGGCGAGGTCGATGTCCACGACCGGCAGCGGCCCCGACAGCGCGAGCGGCCGTACGGTCACGCCGGTCACGGCGTGCTCCGCTCCCGCGGTGCGGTCGCCGGCCGGCCGTTCGCCTTCTGGCCGTTCGCCTTCTGGCCGTTCACCTGCTCGGTCTGGGCGCCGGGACGCTCGGACAGCAGCGTGCGCAGCACTCGGCGTCCGTCGGAGATCGCGTGCAGGTTGGACCGTCCGTTGCGGCGGGGCAGTTCGAGGCTCGGGACCTCGGCGATCCGGAGTCCGGAGCGCAGCGCGTGCACGATCATCTCGGCCTCGATCTCGAAACCGGTGGCGTGCAGGTCGAGTTGGTCGAGGAAGCTCCGCCGGAACGCGCAGAAGCCGTAGCAGAGGTCGGTCAGCGTGGCGTCGTAGAGCCGGTTCACGAGGGCGAGCAGGGCGTGGTTGCCGAGGCTGCGGAAGCGGGTGATGTCGAGCGAGCCGCCGCCCTCGACGAAGCGGGAGCCCTTGACGAAGTCGTAGCCGTTCTCCAGGAAGTGCACGAAGTGCGGGATCTCGGCGGGGGACATGCTGCCGTCCGCGTCCATCATCACCACGTAGTCGCCGCGCGCCGCGAGGAATCCGGTGCGCAGGGCGTTCCCCTTGCCCTTGCCGCTCTGCGGGATGCTGCGGACCGTGGGCAGGATCCGGGTCGCCACGCGGACGGTGGCGTCGTGGGAGTCTCCGTCGATCAGCAGGACCTCGCCGACGCAGTCCGGGATCTGTTCGAAGACCCAGGGGATGTTGCGCGCCTCGTTCAGGGCCGGGATCACCAGGCTCACGGCGAGGCGGGTCGGCGCCTTGTCCTCGGCGCGCCGCATGGGGTGCGGGGGCGGGTCGGTGGAGCGGCGGAGCGGGTGGTCGACGGGCCGGGAGTCTGTGCTGCGCGGCAGGGTCGGGTGAGTGGTCATGATGGCTCCGGATCGAATCGGTGCACGGTCGCGTGGTGCTGTCGTGCTGGCGTGCTGCGGAGGCCGTCCGCCGGAACGTGGCAATCGGAGGGTTCTCCCTGCCGATGCACCATACGTTTACGACGTATATGTACACTTTATCCCTGGTTGTCCCACGGTCAAGGCGGGCACATGGCGATCAAGAAGGACCCCGCGGCGGGAACCCCCGCATCCGGGCGGCGCGCGCCGGGCCGGCGGGCCGGTGACCACGGGCGCTACGGCCGGCTGAGCCGCGAGCGCGTGCTCGCCACCGCCCTGGAGCTGGTCGACCGCGAGGGGCTGTCCGCGCTGAGCATGCGCCGGACCGGCGCGGAGCTCGGGGTGGAGGCCATGGCGCTGTACCGGTACGCGGCGGGTAAGGACGCGCTGCTCGACGGTCTGGTGGAGGCGCTCTACACGCAGCTGGAGGAACAGCTGGCCGCCTCAGCCGAGGCACCCGATTGGCGGGACGAGCTCCATCGGATCGCCGCCGCGACCTACCGGGTCGCCCTCGACCACCCCCACGTGGCCCCGCTCCTGGCCACCCGCATGCTGGCGGTCCCGCTGGCCCGCCGCCCGCTCGCCGTCCTCAGGGACCACGAGCGGATCCTGGCGCTCCTGAAGCGGGCGGGTCTGGACGAGGAGGCCACGGTCATGGCCTTCCGGGCCGTCACGGGCTGGGTCCTCGGCTACGTCCTCGGAGACCTGCGGGCGATGGTCGACAACCCCGACGAGCCCGAGCCCGCGTTCCGTCTCGGCCTGCACCGCATGCCGGCCCGCGAGCTCCCCTGCCTGCGCGCCGCCGCCCCGACACTCGCCCGGCCCGGCGCCCCGGAGGGCCTGGCCGCCGGCCTGGACGCCCTCCTGGACCGCTTCGTCCCCGGGACGGGCCCTGCTACGGGGTGAGCCCCCGGACCAGCAGGTCGAGCAGCGCGCACACGAAGAGCGCGATCCCGATGAAGCCGTTGACCGTGAAGAACGCCCGGTTCAGCCGGGACAGGTCGGTCGGCTTCACGATCGAGTGCTCGTAGCAGAAGGCCGCCGCCACGATCACCAGACCGGTCCAGAAGAAGAGCCCCGCGTCCGTGACCAGGGCGTACCAGACGAGGAGCCCCGTCGTCACGACCGCCGAGGCGCGGGCCCCCCACAGGGCGGCCGGGATGCCGAACCGCGCGGGCACCGACATCACGCCGCCGGCCCGGTCCGCCTGGACGTCCTGGCAGGCGAAGATCAGGTCGAAGCCGCCGATCCAGACGCCGACCGCGAGGCCGAGGATCACCGCGTCCCAGGACCACTCGCCGGTGACCGCGAGCCAGGCGCCGATCGGCCCTATGGCCTGGGCGAGCCCGAGGATGGCGTGCGGGAAGTTCGTGAACCGCTTGCCGTACGGGTAGACGACCATCGGGATGACGGCGAGCGGCGCGAGCGCCAGACAGAGCGGGTTGAGCAGGGCCGCCGCGCCGAGGAAGACGACGACGGCGATCCCGGCCCCGGTCCACGCGGACCGCACGGACACCGCACCGGTCACCAGCTCGCGCCCCGCGGTCCGCGGGTTACGGGCGTCGATCTCGCGGTCGATGATCCGGTTGCAGGCCATGGCGAAGGTCCGCAGGCCCACCATGCAGACGGTGACGAGGAAGAGCGTCCACCAGTGGATGTCCTTGTCGAGCTGGAACATCGCGGTGAGCGCGGCGGTGTACGCGAAGGGCAGCGCGAAGACCGAGTGCTCGATCATCACGAGGCGCAGGAACGCCTTCGTACGCCCCGGATCAGCGCCCGGTACGGCGGCCGTGGTCACAGCCCGTACTCCTTCCAGCGGCGGTCCACGAGGGCCGCCGTCGCCGGGTCCGACTCCACCATGTCCGGCCAGCCGCCGTCCCGGGTGTAGCCCTCCTCGGGCAGCTTCTTGGTGGCGTCGATACCGGCCTTGCCGCCCCAGAACTGCTGGTAGGAGGCGTGGTCGAGATGATCGACGGGTCCTTCGACGACGGTCAGGTCACGCGCGTAGTCGGTGTTTCCGAGGGCCCGCCAGGACACCTCGTGCAGATCGTGCACGTCGCAGTCCTTGTCGACCACGATGATCAGCTTGGTCAGCGACATCATGTGCGCGCCCCAGATGGCGTGCATGACCTTCTGCGCGTGCTTCGGGTACTTCTTGTCGATCGAGACGATCGCGCAGTTGTGGAAGCCGCCCGACTCCGGCAGGTGGTAGTCGACGATGTCCGGCACGATGATCTTGAGCAGGGGCAGGAAGAACCGCTCCGTGGCCCGGCCGAGCGGCCCGTCCTCGGTCGGCGGCCGGCCGACGACGATCGACTGGAGCAGCGGACGCTTCCGCATGGTGATGCAGTCGATCTTCAGCGCAGGGAACGGTTCCTGCGGGGTGTAGAACCCGGTGTGGTCGCCGAAGGGCCCCTCGGGCAGCATCTCGCCGGGCTCCAGCCAGCCCTCGACGACGACCTCGGCGTTGGCCGGGACCTGGAGCGGGACGGTCTTGCAGTCGACCATCTCGATGCGCTTGCCCTGGACGAAGCCGGCGAAGAGGTACTCGTCGATGTCACCCGGCAGCGGAGCCGTCGAGGCGTACGTGACGGCGGGCGGGCAGCCGAAGGCGATGGCGACGGGCAGCCGCTCGCCCTTCGCGGCGGCGACGGCGTAGTGGTTGCGGCTGTCCTTGTGGATCTGCCAGTGCATGCCGATGGTGCGCTTGTCGTGGCGCTGGAGCCGGTAGAGCCCGAGGTTCCGCACGCCGGTCTCTGGGTGCTTGGTGTGGGTGAGCCCGAGGTTGAAGAAGGAGCCGCCGTCCTTGGGCCAGGTGAAGAGCGCCGGAAGGAGATCGAGATCGACGTCGTCCCCGGTGAGCACCACCTCCTGCACGGGGGCGGCGTCGGACTTCACCTTCTTCGGCGGCACGTGGACCATCGAGCCGAGCTTGCCGAAGGCCTCGCGGATGCCGATGAACCCCTGCGGAAGCTCGGGCTTGAGCAGCCCGCCGATCTTCTCGCTGATCTCGCCGTACGACTTCAGGCCGAGGGCCTTGAGCAGCCGGCGGTCGGTCCCGAAGACGTTCATGGCGAGCGGCATCGAGGAGCCCTTGACGTTCTCGAAGAGAAGCGCCGGGCCTCCTGCCTTGTTCACCCGGTCGACGATCTCCCCGACCTCCAGGTACGGGTCGACTTCGGCCTTGATGCGCTTGAGGTCGCCTTCACGCTCCAGGGCCCTGAGCAGCGAGCGGAGATCGTCGTAAGCCATAAGGGCCAGTATCGGTCACCGGCTACCCTGGACCTGTCACCGGGGCCGCCGAAACGCGCCTCCGCCACCGCTTCCAGGGGGCTGTCCCACATGCTCAGGGCGCTGTTGTACATCCTGCCGCTGGCGCTGACGATCTACGCCTTCATCGACTGCCTGAACACCCCGGAGGAAGAGACCAAGCACCTGCCGAAGGTGGTCTGGGTCATCATCATCCTGCTGTTCTGGATCGTCGGGCCGATCGTCTGGTTCTTCGCGGGCAAGGCGCGGCGCCCGGCCTCGGCGCGGGGCCGCGCGGGCGGCTGGGTGGCCCCCGACGACAACCCCGAGTTCCTGAAGTCCCTGAAGCAGCAGGACGGCCCGGACGACGAGGCCGTCCTCAAGGACTGGGAGGCGGACCTCCGCCGCCGCGAGGAAGAGCTGAAGAAGCGCGAGAGCGGCGAGGACACCGACAAGTGATGGAGCTCAGGCTCCTCGTCACCTTCGAGAAGGTCGCCGACGTCCTCTCCTTCACCCGGGCGGCCGCCGACCTCGGCTACGCCCAGTCCAGCGTCACCGGACAGATCCGCTCCCTGGAGACCTCCCTGGGAGTCGACCTCTTCGAGCGGCTGGGCTCCCGGATCCGCCTCACCGAGGCCGGGGAACGCCTCCTCCCCTACGCCCGCCGGATGACCGAGCTGGCCGAGGAGGCCCGGGCGGCCGTCGCGAGCGCGGGGGACCCCGAGGGGACGATCGCCGTCGGCACGATGGAGTCGCTCACCTCCTACCGGCTGCCGCCGCTCCTGGAGTACTTCCACCACCGCTACCCGAAGGTCCGGCTCACCCTGCGCCCGACGCTCGGCGACGCGACCCGGCAGGCGCTGCGCCAGGGCACGTACGACGTGGGCTTCCTGATGGAGCCGGACACGGAGCACGAGGGCCTGGAGACGGAGGTCCTCGCACCCGAGCCGCTGGTCCTGGTCGCCGGCCCGGGCCACCCCCTGTCGGGGCGTACGGGGCTGACGAGCGCGGACCTGGCGGCGGCGCACCTCGTGGGCACCGAACCGGGCTGCCCGTACCGCGACCTCTTCGAGGCGGAGCTGCGGGAGTGGGCGCCGCCCTTCATGGAGTTCGGCACGATCGAGGCGACGAAGCGGGGCGTGACCTCGGGCCTGGGCGTGGCCCTGCTCCCCCGCGTGGCGGTCGCGGAGGAGCTGGCCTCGGGCACCCTCGTCGCCCTGGACTGGGAAGCCCCCTTCACGCTCTTCACGCAGCTCGCGTGGCGACGGGGGAAGCGGCTTCCGGCGCACGTCCGGCTGTTCGTGGAGCAGGCGCGGCGCCTCGTGTCCGAGCAGAGCCGGCCAGCGTGACCCTGAGGCTGGCGAGCACGATGAGTGGGACGCCGAGCGCCTGGACGAGCCCGATGTGGTGCCCGTACACCGCCCAGTCGACGCCCATGGCGACGGCGGGGTAGGTGAAAGCGAGGACGGCGATCTTGGCGGTCGGCAGCTTGGCGTAGGCGGCGTACATGAGCACGTACATCAGCCCGGTGTGGATCAGCCCGAGCCCGACCAGCCACGCCCACCCGGCACCGAGGCCCGCCGTGGCGGACAGGTCGACGAAGGGCAGCAGCAGCGGCAGTCCGACGAGGACCTGGACGAGCGCGACGAGGTGCGGCCGGATGCCGGTGATCCGCTTGGTGACGAAGACCGAGAGGGCGTAGAGGACGGCGGCGGCGAGCGCGAAGCCGAGCCCCTTCAGGGACGCGGTGTCGCCGGGCCGCACCCCGGACACGAGCACGAGCCCGACGAAGGCGACGGCGAGCCACCCCAGCTTCCCGCCCGGGATCCGCTCCTTCGCGAAGACCGCCCCGAGCAGCACGAGGAAGAACGGCTGCGTGTGGTAGACGACGGTGGCGAGGGAGATCGAGGTCGCCTCGTAGGCCTCGAAGAGAAACACCCAGTTGAAGACGATGAACACGCCACCGAGAGCGGCGAGCCCCAGCTTCTTCGCGGTGAACCCGTGCCCGGTGAAGAACCCCCGGGCCAGGCTGTACGCCCCGAGCGCGGCGGCCCCGAAGAGGCACCGGAAGAACACCACCTCGAAGGGCGACGCCCCGGACTCGACGACGAAGACGCCGAGCGTGCCGGAGAGCACCATGGCGAGGGTGAGTTCGACGGTTCCCCTGGTCTCGTTTCTCATGGGGACGACGCTACGAGCGCCCCGGGAGCGGGTCCACGAGCCAGTGGACCGTCCTCCCGATGGGACCGATCGGCGGGGCCGATGAGGCCGTCCGGAATACCCCAGGAACAAGGAAAGTTGGCCACGACACACGACACACGGCACCGAGGCACCCACACCACCGGAGCAGACATGACCCTCGACACGGCACGCGGCGACGCGGACGGCCCGGACCTCCGGGACCGCTCGTTCCTCTTCGTCCTCGGCAGCTCGCGCTCCGACGGCAACACCGAGATCCTCGCCCGCGCCGCCGCCGCGCAACTGCCCTCCTCCGTCCCGCAGCGCTGGCTGGACCTGAACGACCTGCCGCTGCCCGACTTCCAGGACGGCCGGCACGAGACCGCGGAGTGGCCGGCCGGAGAGACCGAGGAACTGCTGCGCCGGGCGACGGTGGAGGCCACCGACATCGTCATAGCCTCGCCCCTGTACTGGTACACCCTCTCCGCACAGACCAAGCGCTACCTCGACTACTGGTCGGGCTGGCTGAACGTCCCCGCGTCGGACTTCAAGGAGCGGATGGCGGGCGGGACGCTGTGGGGCGTGACGGCCATGTCGGACGACGACCACGCGGTCGCGGACGGCCTGGTGACCGCGCTGAACCATTCGGCGGCCTACCTGCGGATGCGCTTCGGCGGCGTACTGACCGGAACCGCCTCCCGACCCGGCCGGGTCCGCGCCGACGAGCAGGCGATGCTCCGCGCCAAGACCTTCTTCCGGAACGAGACCCCGCTCGCCCGTTTCCGCTGAGGGTCGTCACGCAACAGGGCCCGGACCGCACGCAGCGGTCCGGGCCCTGAGACGGCGATGCGTCAGCTCTCAGCGGCTCCGTCGCCCGCCTGCCCGGCACCCTCGGCCACGCCGGTCTTCTCACGCATCTTGCGCACCAGCTCCGCCTTCTTGTCCGCCGCACTCTGCCGGTCGAGATTGCGGTGCGGCCCGTTGTTCTGCCGCTCGGCGCGGGACTGCCTCTTACGCTGGCCGCCGCCCTGGCCCACGGGGTTGTTGATGTTCTTGCTGTCGGTCACGGGTTCTCCCGGTCATGAGGTGAAGTGATCTACGGATTCAGCGGTGGGGAAATGGGCGTCGACGTCGAAGACGCCGGCAGAGGCCCATCCCGCTCTCACTCGTGAATCGACGCCTGGAAGAACATGCCAAAGACGTTACCCGCTTCCGCGGACCCCGCACGCCAACCGTTTCCTCTGCGGCCCCGGGGCTACCCGGCGGCAGGCAGGGACTCCCGCAGGGCGTTCGCGGTGACGGCCGGGTCGTAGCCGGCGGGGACGCCCTCGACCAGGACGATGTCGGCGGGCATGTGCCGGTACCTCAGCGGCGCGATCTCCTGGTACGCCGGCGAGTCCCACCAGGCCCGCGCCTCGGCGATCCCGGGGAACCCGATCATCACGACCGCACCGGGCCAGTCGCCCTCCTTCACCTCGTGCGCCGTCCCGTGCACGAGGAAGCGGCCGCCGTACGGCGCGAAGGTGGCGGGGATGCGCTCGATGTACTCGACGACGTCGGCGTGCGGGGCCTCGGTGTTCAGCTTCGCGATGGCGTAGGCGGTCATGGTGCCGGTGTCCTTCCGATCGGCCGGGCTGGGTACGGAAACGATCGTGACACCGGCCCGCACCGGAGGTCGATGACGTCCCAGGTAATGGCCGGCTACTCCGGTGCCACCGGAAGCGCCGCCGCCTCCTTCCACACGGCCGGCTGCGCATCGTCCACGGGCTTCATCTCGCCCTGGTACATCAGCCAGTAGCCGTCGGCGTCCTGCCCCTGGGTCGCGAACACGTACGTCTCGCCGTCCACCAGCCGCTGGGCAGGCTCCTTGTCCGAGGCGAAGGGGACGAGCACCGTGCCCCGCACGTTCCCTCGCAGCACCGAGACCACGTCGACCCGGTAGATGTCCGTCGTCCAGTCGTCGATGTCCCGCTGCTCCTCGAATGCCTTCACGCGTCCGGTGAAGACGTTCTCGGAGTGCGGCGCCGTACCCGCCGGTGTGTAGGCGTCGTACCCCCGCAGCACCTCACCCGCCGCGACCTGCGCCTCCAGCTGCTGGTAGCCGAACCAGCCGCCCACCACCAACGCTCCGGCGACCACCGCGCCCGCGGCGAGCCCCACCGCCTTCCCCCTCACGTCCACGCCTGCCTACCGAGGCGCCATCGGCAGCGCGACCGCTTCCTTCCACGCGGCCAGCTGCCGCTCGTCCAAGGGCTTCATCTCGCCCTGGTACAGCTGCGCGTGACCGTCCTTCACGGTGTCTGCCCAGGCGTGGGTGGCGAAGAGGTATGTGCTGCCTTCCTCCAGCCGGCCGGCGGTGCCCTCGTCCAGGCCGTACGTCACCCGGACCGTCCCGCGCACGGTCCCCCGCAGCACGGAGGCGACCTCGACCCGGTAGACGTCCTGCGTCCACCCCTCGATCTCGCGCTGCTCCTCGAAAGCCGCCACGCGCCCGGCGAACACGTTCTCGGTGTGCGGCGCGGTGGCCGCCGGGCTGGTGGCGTCGTAGCCCCGCAGGACCTCTCCGGACCCGAGCGGCTCCTCCAGATACCGGTACCCGAACCAGCCGCCCGCGACCAACACCCCGGCAGCCACCGCGCCTGCCAGAAGAGCCGTCCTCTTCCTGTTCATGCTCATGATCGTCCCCAGAGTGCGTGATACGCCGTGATGTCGTGCGAGGTCGGCCCGTTGATCCGCTTGCCCTCGATGAGGCCGTAGTCCGCCCACATCACCGAGTGGTGCGTCCCGTACCCGTAGGCCTTGTGGCAGAAGCCGAGCGCGTGCCCGAGCTCATGGGCGGCGACCCGCCTGCGGTGCTCGGCCTTGCCGTACCGCTTCCCGTCGTCCAGGTAGGCCCGGTTGAGCGTCAGGTGATCCGTCCCGTGCCGCGCGGCCCACTTGCCGTAGACATCGGTCCACTGGCCGGTGACGCTGTTGGCGTCCCGCCACTCCAGGTCGGCGTACGACGTCGCGCCGTCGGGCTTGACCGTCACCTGCTTGAGCGTGCCCGCCGTCCAGACCTTGATCGCGTGCTTGCGCGCGTCGTCGAACTTCGACTCGTCGTCCCACGCGATCTCACGGCCGTCCACGGACGACCGCCCACGCGAGTCGACCTCGCCGCCCTCGCACCGGTGCGGGGCCGCGGCCGAAGCCGCGTGGACGGGCACGGGGACCGCTAACAGGAGGACGGCCGCCGAAGCGGCCGCCAGAGCCAGGTCGTCCATCCTCATAGTCACCGGACGATAGCGCTCCGTCACACCTCCGGGTGCTCACCCGGCCCCGCCAAGGGCCCCACACCCGCCGAGCCGCCCGCCACGCGCCCCCTGACCGCCCCCGCGCGCCGGTTCACTCCCCCGGGAGGCCCTGAGGTCAGCAGACGGCGCCCGGCGCCGTCGCCACGGCCCTCAGCAGGTCCCGCACCAGATCGAGATCGACGTCCTCCGGCTTACGGAAGCGCAGACAGCCCTTGCCCATGTCCCGGCCGGCCAGCCGCTCCTCGAACGCCTCCCGGACGTCGCTCCGCATGAGGTAGAAGGAGATGTACTGCTTCTGGCTCGCGAAGGCGATCTCGGCGGCGCCCTCGCGCATGTACGTGGGCATGCCGTACGCCATGACCTCGTCGAACCCCTTGAGCTCGGCCCGGCACAACCGCCGCAACCCGGCCAGCGCGTCCCTGCGCCCCTCCGGCACCTCGGCCAGATACGCGTCGACGTCCACCGCACTGCTCTGCACCATGCGGCGAGCCTATTCCAGCCGGTTGAGCGCCGCCGGATGGCAGAGACACCCGCACACGAGGTATCGGACTCCCTGTACGCCGCTGTCGCGCGGTTCGTGGTCCCCGCAGCGGTCGTGGCGGCCGACGATGCAGCGGGGCGACCGGAACTCCGGCTCGGGCGGGGACGCGAGGGCACGGGCCAGCAGGGACACGGTCACCGCGTCGACAATCTCCGGTGTCACCCACCAGCCGTCGCCCGCCCGGTCGCGGTGCGGACCGTCGTGCCCCACGGCGAGCACGCAGACGGAGCCGCCCCACACCGGCCGCACCGCCTCGGCGACGTCGCACACGGACCGCCGTGCGCCGCAGCGGCTCATCGGGCGCTCCCGGCGTGGATGTTGCGCTGGTCGACGTCCACCCCGACCGTCGCCAGCCACAACGCACGCCGCCGCCTGCGCTGCTCCGCCCGCAGGTAGGGCCGTTCCAGCGGCGACCGGGAGCCGTCGAGGAGCTGCGTCTGCTCCTGGGCGTAGGGAGACCGCCGGGCGGACGCACGATGCCGGGGTGCGCGCGCCGATGCCGCGGGGCGGGGCCGGTGGCGGCCGGTGGGCGGGAGGGTGAGCATGAGCAGCCCGAGCAGTACGGGGATCAGCGCCCTGCCCAGTAGGCGCGCGATAGGGTTCCGCACGTCATCAACTCCGTTGGTAGTTGGTGGCCATGCCCCGGGAGGTCTAGCCACCTCGCCGGGGTCTTCGCTTGCCCGAGGAACCTAGCGCTTCCTCACAGCCCTCTGTAGACAAGTAGAGAGAGATCCATCCGATCGTGTAGATGCACATCGCTCTAGGTTGGACACATGAGCGATAACTCCGCGCCGACCGGCCCCCTGGACCCCCAGAGCGCCACCCCGCTCTACGTCCAGCTGGCCGAGATCATCGCCAAGCAGATCGCCTCCGGCGCTCTCGCTCCCGACCGCCCCATCCCCTCCGAGAACCGCTTGGCCGAGGAGTACGGCGTAGCCCGGCTCACCGCGCGGCGCGCCACTCAGGAGCTCCGGGATCGCGGGCTCGTGATCACCGTGCGCGGCAAGGGCTCCTACGTCACCCCCACCAGCGGCGGCTGAGGGCGCGCGCCTCAGACGTACGTCACCTGGAGGACGTATCCGCATTCGTGGCGCGGGACCAGAAGGAATACGAACATCCCGCCGGGTACGCGCACGTGTTCGCTCCTCGGGTTGTCCCCCTGGAACGAGGAGCCGTCGAGGTAGAGGGCTTCCGCGGCTCTGACCAGCTCATCGGCGCTCTTCTCCACTTCGGCGACGAAGGCCGGCGGCGCTCCCCCGATCACGTACTCCTCGTCGGGGTCGTACTCCCACCTCCAGCTCACCCGCCTACCGCCTTGTGCGCGGCACGGATGATGTCCCCGGCCGTTCGTACGTACCGGCGGCTCTCCTCCGGGTCCTCGGAGATCCGGGCCAGGTATTCGGCGCGGCGCAGTTCGCGCGCGGTGTCGGGGAACCGCTCGATCTCGATGACGGCGGCCCACTGGATCAGGAACATGCGCAGGGGCGTGATGCCGCTCTGCTCTATGGCCTCCGTCACGGCGGCGCGCTGGCTGGCGTCCATCTCCGGCAGCCGCTCGGGAGCGACGACCGCGAGGGCTGCCCGCAGAGCGGAGGGAGTCTGCTCGGGGCGCGGGATGAGCTCTCCGGTGTGGTCAGGCTGTGTCGTCACCATGTCCTCCAAGGGGTGCCCCGGTCAGCGTATCCAGCCGCAGCGTGACGCTCGCGCCGACCGCGCGACGCGATGCGCGGAGCCGAGCAGGCGTGATGCCTCCCGACCGGCGGGGAAGGGTTCCCGCATGGACCAGGAACTGGCACGGCAATGGCTGACCACCGCCCTCGACGAAGCCCGGGCCGGGCTCGGCGAAGGCGGGATCCCCATCGGGGCCGCGCTCTACGGGGCCGACGGGGTGCTCCTCGGGCGGGGGCACAATCGGCGGGTGCAGGACGGGGACCCCTCCCTGCACGCCGAGACCGCCGCCTTCCGGGCCGCCGGGCGGCAGCGCTCGTACCGGGGGACGACGATGGTGACCACCCTGTCCCCGTGCTGGTACTGCTCCGGTCTCGTCCGGCAGTTCGGGATCTCGCGGGTCGTCGTCGGCGAGGCGGAGACCTTCCACGGCGGGCACGACTGGCTGGCGGCGCACGGCGTCGAGGTGGTCGTGCTCGACGATCCCGCGTGCACGGCCCTCATGCGGGACTTCATCGCCGCGTACCCCGCCCTCTGGCACGAGGACATCGGGGAAGAGGCTTAGGGCCTCTCACGAAAGCCTCGGCCACCTTGCCGTGCGACCACCGCTCAACCTTCCGGGCCGTAGCGAAGTCTGAAGGGGAAACGCAGGCCGAGGAAAGAAGGATTCGATGGACGAGATCCTGATGACGGCATTGAAGTGGGCCGCTCGCGGCGTGGGACTCGCACTCGACTACATCAACCTGCGCGCGGGGATCGAGCAGTTCCGACGCGACGCGCGAAGGAACGGACGCTAGATCCCACCCTCGACCGCGTGCCGCTGCTCGCGGTCGCCCTTGCCGCACTTCGGTGCCGGCCCGCCGCGCGAACCGCGCTTCCGCCGGTCGCGGACCGCGTCCCTCCGGCGGTCCGGAGGGGCAGTCGGGGCGCCCCGGGCGGAGGGACACCCGCCCCGCCGAGAGCGAACATCCTTGGATTCAGGGCAAGTTGGGTGAAAGCTGAGGTCCCGCGTCCCGGATTCCGGAGGTCGTCCGCATGAGCACCGATCCCGCACAGCACCCCACCACCCTGTACGAGGCCGTCGGCGGCGCCGACGCGCTGCGGCGGCTCTCCGAGAGGTTCTACGAGGCGGTCCTCGCCGACCCCCTCCTCGCACCCGTCTTCGCCGACTTCACCGCCACCCACGTGGAGCACGTGGCCGTGTGGCTCGCGGAGGTCTTCTCGGGGCCGGCCGGCTTCACGGCCGAGCACGGCGGGCACCAGGCCCTGCTCCGCGCCCACCTCGGGCTCGGCATCACCGAGGAACAGCGGCTGCGCTGGATGGAGTTGATGACGGCGGCCGTGGAGAAGGAGCTGCCGGACGACGACCTGCTGCGCCGCCGGGTCGTGGAGTACTTCGACTGGGGCACGAAGATCGCGAAGGACGTCTCGGCCTCGGCCCCGGGCACCGACCTCGGCGACCCCGGCCCCACCCCGCGCTGGGGCTGGGACGGCCTCGCCTGATGCGCCCGCCCCGGTGAGAACCCGCACTCCACCGGGCACATCCTTGGCGGGAGCACCCTGAAGCGCGGCCCGCACGGCAACCTCGCAAAGGCTGGCGTGTTCCCAACACCCTGTCGATATCCTGGACTTGAGATGTGACGGGGCGCATCTCGTGGGGTAGCAGGGGGAAGCAGGGGGGTGGCGGGTGGACAGGGAGCTCTACGGCCGCGAGGCGGTCCTGCACGACAGCGGTCTCGTCGCACGGCTCAGCGGGCTCACCCGGCACGGTGCCACGCGGGTCGCGTACGAGCACGGCGACGATCCGCCGGTCACGGTGTTCACGGGCGGGCGCGGCATGGGGAAGACCGCCCTGCTCAAGGAGGTCCGCAACCGGTACAGGGGCTACACACCGCTGGCCCTGCTCGACTGCGCGCACGTCGAGCCGCCCGCCGACCACGGCCCCGGCTGGAGCCAGGTCACCGGGGCGCTCACCGAGCTCGCCGTACAGCTGTCGCCGAAGGTGCTCGCCGCGAAGCCCGTGCAGTTCCCGCGGCTCTCGCTCGGGCTCGTCGCCGTCGCCTCGCTCGGCTGGTCCCAGGAGGACGACGAGCGGGCCAGGAACGACCTCCTCCGGCTCGGACCTCTGCTCGCGACCGTCGACGCGACGAAGGGCGCCGCCGGGAACTGGGTCGCCAAGGTCCTCTCCAAGCTGGCCGCCAACTTCGCGGAGGCCACCGCCCCGATGGCCGGGGTGCTCGCCGAGGCGACCGTGGAGACCGTCCTCGAAGAGGTCTTCGGCCGCTTCCAGCGCGCCTCCGAGAACTGGTACGGCAGCTATCGCAACGCCGGCGGCCGGGGCAAGGCCGGCCTCCGCCAGCTCGCGATCGACTTCGAGCAGGGCGGCCGGCGCCGCCGCGAGGCCGAGGACTTCCTCGTCGGCGCCCTCACCGAGGACCTGCTCCACGCCTATACGGGCCTCCGGCGCGGCACCCGGATCGGCAGACCGCTGCTCCTCCTCGACAACGCCCACGAGGAGCTCGGCCGGCAGCTCGTCGAACCGATCCTGCGCGCCCGCGCCGACGGCCGCCGCGACCGCGTCGTCGTCCTCGCCGCCTCCCGGGTGCGCGAGCACGAGGGGCTGCGGCACGCCACCCGGACCCGGCTGCCGGAGACCGCGCACCGCGCGCCCTGTCCGCGCGGGACGAGCGTCGGCTCCGGCATCCTCGCCGTCGAGCTCACCCCGCTCTCCCCCGCCCAGACCCGCACCGCCTTCGACCGCCAGGACCCGGCCGGCCGCACGCCCGCCGAACTGTCCCGCGCCGTGCACCGGTTGACCGGCGGACGGCCGCTCGGCGTGGCGCTCCTCGGCCGGGCCGCCGGCGAGGCCCCCGCGGAGCTCAGGGCCGGCCTCACGCCGGGCGGGCTCCTCGACCTGACGGTGGAGCTGCGCGAGGACGCCCCGCCGGTGCCCGTCGCCCCCACCCTCCTCGCCGAGCTGCTGCCGGTGCGCCGCCCCGGCCCGTACGCGGTGCTCGCCGCCGCCCACGACGAGGAGTCCGCGCGGATGCTCGCCCACGCCCGGCTCCAGGGCGAGTCCCTGGACGGGGACGTGGCGCTGCGCGTCCGCGACACGCTCCGCTCCGAGGACTGGCAGGAGGGTCCGCGCCACTTCGTCGCCGACCCCCTCCTGCGCACCCTGCTCCTGCACCGGCTCCGCTTCGAGGACGACGACGACCCGCGGTACGCGGCCTGGCGCGCGGTCCACGAGACCCTGCACCGGCACTACGGCCCCGAGCCGGGCCCGTACCGGCTGCACCACGACCTCGCGCTCGGCCGCACCGAGGAGGCCGTCACCCACCTGCGGGCCACCTTCCCCGAGCAGGACGTCCTCGGCTGGCTCGGGCGGCTGCGGTTCGTCGCCGCCGCCCCGTACCCGCGCGAGCGGAACCGGCCGGGGCCCGACCCGCGCCGGGCCATCGCCCTGGGGCAGGCCCCGTCCGGCGACCTGCCCGCCGGGCTCGACGCGGACGGCACCGAACTCCACCTTTCCGTACGGCGGTTGCTGCACGCCGTATGGCTGCTCACCGATCCGCTCGCACTGCCCGACGACGACGTGGCCGACCGGCTCGCGCACGAGCTGCGCAGGCTCTCCGGCCGCCATCTGACGGGCAGCGGTTCGCTCTGGGACGCGGCCACCCACTGGCCGCGCGACATCCGCGCCTGGCGGGAGCTCTCGCTGCCGCCGGGCCGCGAGGACGGAGTCTGACGCCATGCCCGACCGTCTGACCGACCGGCTGCGCCGCCGCGTCCGCACGCCCCGCCAGAAACTCGTCACCGGCCTGCTCGGGACCGTCCTCGTCGTCGGCCTCGGCGGATACGGGATCGCCCGGCTCACCACCCCGGAGGACCGTTCCTGCGCCGCCGGCGTCGAACGCCCGGAGGGCAGCTCCGAGTGCGTCGGCGTCAACGGCGACGGCCACGCCTTCGGCATACCCGAGCTCGCCGAGGTCGCCGGGGCCATCGGCAGCGAGAACGCCACGCTCAAGCCCGGCGAGTACGCGACCGTCGCCCTGCTCCTGCCCCTGACCTCCCCCGACGGAGGCATGCGGACCAAGGTCCTCCACGAGGTCCAGGGCGCCTACGCCTACCAGTACCGCGCCAACCACGAGTCCAACAGCCAGACCCCGAAGATCCGGCTCGTCCTCGCCAACACCGGCCGGGGCAACGCCCACTGGAAGGCCACCGCCCAGCAGCTCTCCTCGATGACCGGCGCGCCCGACCGCCTGCGGGTCGTCTCCGGCGTCGCCACCTCCTCGACCGAGATGCGGGAGGCGGTGACCGCGCTCACCGGAGCCGGGATCGCCGTCGTCGGCACCACCATCACCGCCGACGACATCGCCAACGGCCCCGGCGCCGGGAAGAACCGCTACCCCGGCCTCGCCCGCGTCTCCCCCACCAACAGCGACGAGGCCAAGGCCCTCGCCCACTTCGGCCGGGTCGACGCAGCCAAGGCGCTCCTCGTCCAGGACACCCGCAGCGGCGACCACTACACGGACACCCTCAAGTCCGCCTTCGCCGCCTCCCTCAAGGGCGCGCCCTACGAGCCGCAGCTCTTCACCTCGCCGCCCGACCCGACCGACGAGGGCACCACCGCCAACACCTTCCGCCAGATCACCCACCTGATCTGCGACACCCGCGCCGAGACGGTCTTCTTCGCGGGCCGCCACACCCAGCTCCGCCAGTTCATCAACGCGCTGGGGTCGCGCGGCTGCACCGACCGCGCCTTCACGATCCTGACCGGCGACGAGGGCTCGTACCTGGGCGCCGACAAGAAGCTCGACCGGGACGCGCTCAGGACGAAGCTGACCGTCCGCTACGCCTCGCTCGCCCACCCCGACGCGTGGAAGCCGGCGCCGGGGCGGCCCGTCCCGGCGACGGGCGGTTCGGTGGTCGCGTACTCGACCTTCGAGACGGACATCGCCCGCGCCTCGAAGAAGCCGGTGGCGCTCGCGGACGGGCAGGCCATCGTCGCGTACGACGCGATGGCGACGGCGGTCCACGCGATCCGCCAGGCCACCCCGCGCGACGCCCAGTACCCGGAGCTCTCGGACGTGGTCACGCAGTGGCCGCAGGTGAAGGGCTCGCTGCGGGTGCAGGGCGCGAGCGGCTGGATCTGCCTCGACAACTACGGCAACCCGTACAACAAGGCGGTCCCGATAGTGGAGCTGGCCCCGGACGGCTCGCAGCGCTTCGTCCAGATCGCCTGGCCGGAGAAGAACCCCCCGAGCACGTCCTGCCTGCCGCCGAAACGGGGCTGACGAGGACCGTCCGTCACGGCACCCACTTCGGCCAGGGCGCCTCGTCGCGTTCATAGAGCGCCCGCAGTTCGCGCCAGCGCTCGGGCGACCACGCGGCCCAGTCCGTCCGGCGGCCGTCCAACGCGGCGGAGAGCCGCTCGAAGTGGTCGTGCCACCCCGCCAGGCAGTCCAGGCGGTACTCCCGCGTCCCCCGGAACTCGTTGGTGAAACGCAGCACGGTCGACCCGCCGCCGCCGGACCCCGGCTCCAGATGGAACCGGATCCGGCCGTGCGGCGGATCGACCGTGTACTCGGCGACGTATTCGGGGTCCCAGGCGGTCACCGACCCCGAGACCTCCGTCTCGCTGTTGAGCCAGCGGAGCGTGACCCGGCCGCCGAGCCGGGGCTCCAGCGGATCCGCCGCGCACAGCCAGCCCGGCAGGCCCTCGGCAGTGGCGACGGCTCCCCAGACCTCCGCGGGCGGATGCGGGAGCTCCATCACGTACCGCAGCAGATGCGTGTCGCCGTCGTGGGTCTCGCACCTGCCCCGGGGTATCTCGCTCATACCTCAAGCGTGGCCCCGGGGTCCCCCACCCGCTACTCCACTCCCGCCGCTACTCCACGCCCGCGTAGGAGTGCTTGCTGGTGACGAAGATGTTGACGCCGTAGTAGTTGAAGAGGAAGCAGCCGAAGGCGATGAGCGCGATGTACGCGGCCTTCCGCCCCTTCCAGCCGGCCGTGGCGCGCGCGTGCAGGTACGCCGCGTAGCCGACCCACGTGATGAAGGACCAGACCTCCTTGGCGTCCCAGCCCCAGTAGCGGCCCCACGCGTCGCCGGCCCAGATCGCGCCCGCGATGATCGTGAAGGTCCACAGCGGGAAGACGGCGGCGTTGACCCGGTACGAGAACTTGTCGAGGGAGGCCGCCGAGGGCAGCCGCTCCAGGACGGAGCGGGCGAAGGCGCTCGGCGTGCCGCCGCTCGCGAGCTTGTTCTCGTACGAGTCGCGGAAGAGGTACAGGGCGGTGGCGACGGCCGCGAGGTAGAAGACCGCGCCGCAGAAGATCGCGGTGGAGACGTGGATCCACAGCCAGTACGAGTCGAGCGCCGGCACCAGCTGGTCGCTGGGGGTCTTCAGCCAGGTGGTGGCCAGGCCCAGGTCGAGCAGGACCGTCGTGACCAGCGGGAGGCCGATCCAGCGCACGTTCTTCTTCGCGAGGAGGAAGGCCAGGTACGTGCCGACCGCCACCGTGGAGAAGGTGGTGGAGAACTCGTACATGTTGCCCCAGGGGGCGCGCTGCACGGCGAGGGCCCGGCTGACCACGCCCGCCGCCTCGACCGCGAAGGCGAGGACGGTGAGGGAGACGGCGATCCGGCCGTAGAGGTCGCCCTGGACCGTGCCGCCGGCCGCGCCGGGGCCGTCCGGGACGTCCCGGGTGCCGGCCGCGGAGCGGGTGACGATCTTCGGCTTGTCGAGGACGGACGTGGTGCCGCCCTGCTTGACCTGGACGGTCACCGAAGGGGTCGACGCCTGCTGCGTGAGGGCGGCGGCGGTGCGGCCGACCTTGCTGCGGCTGCCGAGGACCCACTCGGCGATGTGCGCGAAGAAGGCCAGGGTGTAGACGGCCATGGAGGAGTAGATGAGCAGGTCGCTCATCTTCGCCAGGCTCTCGTTGGTGGTGGCGGCGAGGATCACTTGTCGGCCTCTTCCGAAGGGGCAGGGTCTTCTGCGGGTTCTTCCGCGGGTTCCGGTGCTGGGGCGGAGGGCGGCGTCTGCGCCGCGAGCGTGACCGCGAGGTCACCCAGCTCCTCGGGAAGCTTGGCGGACTCGCTCCGGCCGAGGCCCGCCATCTCGACGACGGTCACGCCGTCCTCGCCCCGTACGGCCCGGACCCAGACCCGGCGCCGCTGGATGAAGAGCGAACCGGTCAGACCGGCGATCGCCGCGATCGCGCCCGCGAGGGCGAGGCCGTTGCCCGGCTGCTGCGAGATCTGGAAGCTCGCCCACTCCTTGATGTCCTTCTCGAAGGTGATCGAGCCGGCACCGTCGGGGAGCGTCATGCTCTGGCCGGGCGCGAGCCGCTTGGCGAGCTTGTTGCCGGACTCGTCCGTGAACTGCTTCAAATTGGACTTGTCGAGCTGGTACACGTTCTGCGGCAGACCGGAGTCCACGCCCAGGCTGCCGTAGTAGGCGGTGAGTGCCATGGCCGGGGAGACGAGCGCCGGGAACTGCGAGAACATCGTGCCCTGGCCGGCGCCGGCGAAGGTCGGCACGAAGAAGGCCTGGAAGCCCAGCTGGTCCTTCTTGCCGTTCTTGTCGCGGTAGCCGTCCATCACCTTGATCGCGCCGGTGGACGTGATGTTGTTGTCGATCGGCAGGAGCGGCACGGCGCCGTGGAAGACGGTCTTGCCGCGGCCGTCCTTGACCGTGACGACGGGCGCGTATCCGTGGGCGATCAGATAGACCTTGGAGCCGCCGACCTTGAGCGGCTCGTTGACCCGGATGACGGCCTTCTTCTCCGTGCCGCCGCCCTCGGAGTACCTGACGGCCGCCTCGAAGGTGCGGGGGGTGCCGCGCTGCGGGCCCTTCGTCTCGTACGTGCCGTGGAAGGAGTCGAGGGTGAAGCCGAACGGCTCCAGCTCGTCGAGGCCGAACTGCGAGCCGGACTTGAAGTCGTCGTACTGCGTGAGCGTGTTGGAGAAGCCGTCGCCCTCGACGATCAGCTTGCCGCCCTCGGACTTGAAGAGCTGGCCCCAGGCGAAGGCGACGAGGATCACGATCAGGGCGACGTGGAAGAGGAGGTTGCCCGCCTCGCGCAGGTAGCCCTTCTCGGCGGCGATCGCGTCCCCGGCGGTGTGGGCGCGGAAGCGGCGCCCCTTGAGGACGGCGAGCGCGGCCTCGCGGACCTGCTCGGGCTCGGCCTCGGTGCGCCAGGTGGTGTACGCGGGGAGCCGGTCGAGGCGCCGGGGGGCGCCCGGCGGGCGGCTGCGGAGCTGGCCGACGAACTGCCAGGTGCGCGGCACGATGCAGCCGATGAGGGAGACGAACAGCAGGATGTAGATCGCGGAGAACCACACCGAGCTGTAGACGTCGAAGAACTGGAGCTTCTCGTAGACCGGCGTGAGCGTCTCGTGGGCCTCCTTGAAGGCCTGCACCTTGAGCTCGTCCGCGCTGGTCTGCGGGATGAGGGAGCCGGGGACGGCGCCCAGGGAGAGCAGGAAGAGCAGGATCAGCGCGACCCGCATGGAGGTCAGCTGCCGCCAGAACCAGCGGATCCAGCCGACGACCCCGAGGACGGGTCCGCCGATGGCGGTCTCCTCCTGGGGGGCGGTGGAGAGCTGGGCGCCGGCCGCTTCGTCGCGGCTGCGCTCGGTCTCCGTCGTATCGGTCTTGCTCATGGAACTCAGATCCCCACCGTGAAACCGCTGGACCAGCCCTGCATCGTGGCGACCATGTCGTCCCACGCGCCCGTGAGGAGCAGGACGCCGGTGACGATCATCATGCCGCCGCCGATCCGCATCACCCACGCGTAGTGCTTCTTGACCCATCCGAACGCGCCGAGCGCCTTGCGGAAGGCGACGGCGGCGAGCACGAACGGTACGCCGAGCCCGAGGCAGTACGCGAAGGCGAGTATCGCTCCGCGTCCCGCGCTGGCCTGGTCCAGGGCGAGGGCGTTGACCGAGGCGAGCGTCGGGCCGATGCACGGCGCCCAGCCGATGCCGAAGAGCGCGCCGAGGATCGGCGCGCCGACCAGACCGGCGACGGGCTTCTTGTGGAAGCGGAACTCGCGCTGGGTGAACCAGGGCATCAGGCCGAGGAAGAACACGCCCATGAGGATCATGAGCGCGCCGAGGACCAGGTTGAGCGTCTCGCTGTACTTCTGGAGGTACGTCCCGAAGTAGCCGAAGAGGGCGCCGCCGGAGACGAACACGGCGCTGAAGCCGAGGACGAAGAGGAGGGCGCCGGCGGTCATCCGGCCGCGGCGGCTCTCGGCGAGGTCGGTGCCGGTGACCCCGGTCACGTACGACAGGTAGCCCGGGACCAGCGGGAGCACGCACGGCGAGAAGAAGGAGACCAGGCCGCCGAGGACCGCGAGGGGCACGGCGAGCAGCAGGGCTCCGCTGGTGACCGTCTCGTTCACGGACTCACTTCTCCTTGAGGAGAGGCTCGATCATCGACCGGAGCTTCTCCTCGTCGAGCGCCATGAGGGAACGGGCGGCGATCTTGCCCTCCTTGTCGAGAACGACAGTGGAGGGGATGCCCTGGAGGCTGAGGGTGCCCTTGGGGAAGCCGAAGAGGATCAGCTTGCCCTGCGGGTCGTAGAGGCTGGGGTAGGGCACCCCGTAGTCCTCTTCGAAGGCGAGCGCCGGCTGCTTGTTGGGGTCGCGGGTGTTGAGCCCGACGAACTCGACGCCCTTGCCCTCGAAGTCCTTGGCGACCTTCGCGAAGTGGGGAGCCTCGGCGCGGCAGGGGGCGCACCAGGAGCCCCAGGCGTTGAGGACGACGACGTTGCCCTTGAGGCCGGCGACGTCGAGCTGCTTGCCGTCGAGGGTTTCGCCCGCGAGCTTCCCGGGGGTCGCCCGCTCGCCCTTGGCGGCGGTGGAGATACCGCCCGTGTTGGTCACGAAGTTGGTGTTGCCACCGCCGCCGGACTTGCCGTTGCTGTCGCCGCTGCAGGCCGAGAGCGCGAGGGCGGCGGACAGCACTCCGACGGCGAGCAGGGTGCGTCGTGGGGCACGGCTAAGGCTCATGTGAAAAGTTTCGCATGGGCGTTTGGGGGATCTTGGGCGCCCCCCTACGTGCCCGTAAAGCCCCTTGTCAAGATCGCCTAAGCGATCTGACTACACAGCCTTCAGGAAACTGTTCCAGCCGCCGGCCGGCTTCTGGCCGACTTCGAGGGTACGCAGCTTGGCCAGGATCTTCGGGTCCTGGACGTCGAGCCAGTCCACGAACTGCTTGAAGGAGACGAGCCGGACGTCCTTCTTGCCGGCCATCCCCTTGAGCGCGTCCTCGACGGCGTCCATGTAGATGCCGCCGTTCCACTGCTCGAAGTGGTTGCCGATGTAGAAGGGCGCACGGTTCGAGCCGTAGGCGCGGTCGAAGCCGCCCAGGAGGGCGTCGGTGGCCTGCTTGCGCCAGCCCGGGTAGCGGGACGGCATGCCCTTCGTCGTGTTCTTCGACTGGTTGGCGAGCATGTTGTAGTCCATCGAGAGGACCTCGAAGGAGTGCCCGGGGAAGGGCACGGCCTGCAGCGGGAGGTCCCAGATGCCCTGGCGCTTGACCGGCCAGGTCTGGCGGCCGCCGGGCGAGCTGGCGTCGTAGCGCCAGTTGAGGCGCTTGGCGGTGGGGAGCAGGTTGTCCTGGCCGAGGAGGCAGGGGGTACGGCCGCCGACGAGCTCCTTCGAGTAGTCGAAGGGCAGCGGGTCGAGGTCCGTCCAGCCGCTGTTGGTCTTCCACTCGGTGACGAACTTCATCGCCTGGTCGATCTCGCTCTGCCACTGGGCCGGGGTCCAGTTGCCGACGGAGCCGGAGCCACCGCAGAAGTGCCCGTTGAAGTGTGTGCCGATCTCGTGGCCCTCGAGCCAGGCCTGCCGGACGTACTTCAGCGTGTCCTTGATGTGGTCGTCGGTGAGGTAGCCGATGTCGGAGGCGCCGACGCGGTTGTTCGGCGGGCGGTAGAGGTTCTTCTTCGACTCGGGGAGGAGGTAGATCCCGGAGAGGAAGAAGGTCATCGCCGCGTCGTGGTTCTTGGCGAGTTCGAGGAAGCGGGGGAAGAGGCCGTTGCCGACCTCTCCGGCGCCGTCCCAGGAGAAGATCACGAACTGCGGCGGGGTCTGGCCGGGTTCGAGCGGCACGGGGGTGTCGGGCTGGTGCGGCTGCTTGCCGGTGTCGGCGGTGGAACCGTCGCCGATGAGCTTGGCGTCGTCCTTGGTCGGGGCGGGTGTGGTCGGCTGCGCCGAGGCGTCACCACCCTTGCCGGGTCCGGAACGTCCCGGCTTGTCGCCATTGCCGCTTCCGCAGCCGGCGATGCCCACGGCCGCGGCGGCACCGACGCCCGCCCCGAGAAGCCCCCTTCGACTGATACCGCTGATCCCGCGCATGACATCCCCATTCGCGCTGACGTATGAACTCACCGTCATCCAAACCGACAATGAGTGAGATGCCGGGCGGAACACGGAGGTTCCGGAAATTCGCACATAAATTTCAGGAAGAGGTCCAGGCATGACTCAGGGCGGCCCGATGGCATGTACACCACCTGACCGCCCTGACTACCCCCTCACGGGGTACGGCGTCTAGAGCGCTACGCCCCGAAGGCCTTCGACTTCCCCTTGACCGGCTTCGCCCCGGCCAGCAGGTGCGCCGGGACGAGGTCCCGGGCCGGCTCGCTGTACCCGACCGAGACGATCTTGTCGCCCCGGTACGTGAACGAGGTCAGCGAGGCGAGCGTGCACTGCCGCCGCCGCGGGTCGTGCCACAGCCGCCGCTTCTCCACGAAGCTCCGGACGATCCAGATCGGCAGCTGGTGGCTGACACAGACCGCCTCGTGCCCGCGCGCCGCGTCCTTCGCCGCGTCCAGCGCGCCCATCATGCGGACGACCTGCTCGACGTACGGCTCGCCCCAGGACGGCTGGAACGGATTGGTCAGGTGCTTCCAGTTCCCCGGCTTGCGCAGGGCCCCGTCCCCGACCCCGAAGGTCTTGCCCTCGAAGACGTTCGCCGCCTCGATGAGCCGCCCGTCGCTCGCCAGGTCCAGACCGTGAGCCTTGGCGACCGGCTGCGCCGTCTCCTGCGCCCGCTCCAGCGGGGAGGCGACGACATACGTGACGTCCCGGTCGGCCAGGTGCTCGGCGACCCGGTCCGCCATCTGCCGGCCGAGCTCGGAGAGGTGGTAGCCGGCGCGGCGGCCGTAGAGGACCCCGTCCGGGTTGTGGACCTCGCCGTGCCGCATCAGGTGGACGACGGTGACGTCCTCGTCGCTCTTCGGGGAGCTCGTCACGTCGCTCATGCCGTGGCCTCCGCGGCGGCGCGGGCGGCGGCCGGCAGCGCGGCGGCGATCCGCTCGATCGCCCGCTCGTCGTGCGCGGCCGACACGAACCAGGACTCGAAGGCGGACGGCGGCAGGTAGACGCCGTCGGCCAGCATCGAGTGGAAGAAGGCGTTGAAGCGGAAGGCCTCCTGCTGCTTCGCCTCGTCGTAGTTCCGCACCTCGTCGGCCGTGAAGAAGACCGAGAACATGTTGGAGGCGGTCTGCAGCCGGTGCGCGACGCCCTCCTTCGCCAGGGCGCCGGTGACGAGCCCCTGGATCTCCTTCGACACCGCGTTCACCTTCTCGTACGCGGCGTCGTCGAGCAGCCGCAGCTGCGCGAGCCCGGCGGCGGTGGCGATCGGGTTACCGGAGAGCGTGCCCGCCTGGTAGACCGGCCCGGCCGGGGCCAGGTGGCCCATGACGTCGGCGCGGCCACCGAACGCGGCGGCCGGGAAGCCGCCGCCCATGACCTTGCCGAAGGTCAGCAGGTCCGCCTTGACGCCGTCGACGCCGTACCAGCCGGCCTTCGAGGTACGGAAACCGGTCATCACCTCGTCGGAGATGTACAGCGCGCCGTTCTCCCGGCACGCGTCCGCCAGGCCCTGGTTGAAGCCCTCCGCCGGCGGCACGACGCCCATGTTGCCGGGCGAGGCCTCGGTGATCACACAGGCGATCTCGCCCGGGTGCGCGGCGAAGGCCGCCCGCACCGCTTCGAGGTCGTTGTACGGCAGCACGATCGTGTCCCCGGCCTGCGCGCCGGTCACACCGGGCGTGTCCGGGAGGCCGAGGGTCGCGACCCCGGAACCGGCCGCGGCAAGCAGCGCGTCCACGTGACCGTGGTAGCAGCCGGCGAACTTGACGACCTTGGCGCGCCCCGTGAAGCCGCGGGCGAGCCGGATCGCGGACATCGTGGCCTCCGTACCGGAGGAGACGAGCCGGACCTGCTCGACGGGCTCGACGCGCGCGACGATCTCCTCCGCGAGCGCGACCTCGCCCTCGCCCGGCGTGCCGAAGGACGTGCCGCGGGCCACGGCGGCCTGCACCGCGGCGGTGACCTCGGGGTGCGCGTGGCCGAGAATCATCGGCCCCCACGAGCAGACCAGGTCGACGTACTCACGACCGTCCGCGTCGGTGAGGTACGGACCGGTACCGGAGACCATGAACCGGGGCGTACCGCCCACGGCTCGGAAGGCACGCACCGGTGAGTTCACGCCGCCGGGCGTCACGAGGGACGCGCGGTCGAAAAGCGTCTGTGAGACTGGGGCTTCGTATGAATACGGCACTGTGATCCTGACCTGCGAGTACGGCTGCGAGTACGGCTTCGAGTACAGAGGAACGGTGTGGGCACCCTGAGAATCACGCCGGGGCGGCTGTCGGCCGCGTCTGCGAAACTGGGGCGTCATAGGGATGGCTCACGGAATCCATGGTGTCAGAGGCCACGGCGTTCTTGCGGACAGGTGTTTCACCGTACGAACGCGGGGGAGGTCACTGACACGATGATCGGGTTGCGCGGCGGGGTCGTGTTGCCGAGAAAAAGCAGTCGGGTGGAGATATGCATCGCGGTGGCGGACCGGGCGAGGGGACGGACGACCTGGGTCCGGAGTCTGCCCGGCGGGGGAGGCACCGGCGCCGGCGGGCGGACGGGCCGACTCCCGGCGCGCCCGGCACTCCGGGAGGCCCCGGCGGCCAGGGACCCGAGGCGGATTCCTCGTCCGGAAGCGGGAGTGGCCGGTCGTTGGGAGTGACGTACAAGTACTTCGGCGCGCCCGACGGCGCCACGGCGGCCCGCGTCCCGATCTCGATGCGCCCGGAGGAGCTCGGTGGCGACGAGCTCGGCATGGGCGGCATGTTCACCAAGATCAAGCCGGAGACGATAGCGGCGATGGTCCTCACGGGCATCCAGGGCATGCCCCTGCACAAGGTGCCCCCGCTGGAGCTCGTCGTGCTGCACCCGGACTACGCCGTAGTGAAGCTGCAGATGACCGTGGTCGACCCGCTGCGCGGGATCGGCGAGGAGTCGGTCGGCGCCGCCGCCTTCATCTGGTCCACGGTCCCCGACCGCGGCGGCCCGCGCGACGCCTTCGACGTCTACCAGCTGCTCCACGAATGGCAGGACTTCTCGGTCCGCCTCCACGAAGCGGGCCACCAGCCGTACTGCCTGGTCTGGCCCTGACCCCGAAGAGACAGCACGGGAAGGCCCGCCGGCCGGCACGATCACCGGCGGCTTTCCCGCTCTCTACGGGGCCTGCCCTCGGGTCCTGCCCGCTCCTAGGGGGCCTTCCCGCTCCTACGGGGCTATCCCGCTCTTACGGGGCCTTCTCGCCGCCACCGCAGTCGATGAGCTCGTCGAGCTCCCGGCCCGTCCTGACCCCCTCGGGAGTCCAGTACGAGCCGGCGGGCAGCGCGGCGGCCCGTACGGCCGCCGTGTCGAAGACCGCGCCCGCCCCGTCCTCCGGCCCGTAGCCGACCGACACGGCGAGCTGCTTCGGCAGCTCCGCCGGACGGGTGGCCGGACGGGACGTCCGGTAGTCCTCCGCGGCCCACAGCCTCAGCAGCCCGCCGCGCCCCTCCTCGGTCAGCGGCCCGTCGGCCCGCCACACGAGCTTCTCCGAGTCACCGTCCCGGAGCTCCACCCGCCGCACCCGCTCCGACGGGCACTGGGCGGCCTTCACCGTGACCGTGTCCCCGTCGATCCGCAGCCCGAGGAGACTGGGCCCGCCGGGGTCGGACATGCCGATCACGACGGCCGCCCAGAGACCGACGACGGCGGCCGGCACGGCCAGGACCGCCACCACGATCAGACCGATGACGAGGGCCTTACGGACTCCTCGCCGCTCGGCGACACCACTCGTCGTCGGCCTGTGTACCGGAAGCACGTCCCGTTCCCCCATCCCGCCCGCCGTTCCCACGGCGGGAACGCTACCCCTGACAGGTGGAGCGCCCCTAGGGACCTTGTCGTTCCCGCTGCTCCCCCTGTTCCCCCTGTTCCCGCTGTTCCCGTCGCTGCTCGGCGAGCTCGCGGGCGGAGGCGAGCCGGTACGGCACGTCGATGACGACGACGTTCTTCATGAACAGGAGCCGGGTCTTGAGGCGCAGGGCGCTCTGGTTGTGCAGGGGCTGCTCCCACCAGTGCCCGACCACGTACTCGGGGATGACCACCGAGACCACCGAGTCCGGCGTCCGCTCGGGCGCCTCCCGGACGTACCGCAGGATCGGCTGGACGAGCGAGCGGTACGGGGAGCTGAGCACCCGCAGGGGTACGTCGATGCCGTGGGCCTCCCAGGTCGCGCGGAGCACCTCCGCCTCCGCCGGGTCCTCGGCGACGGTGACGGCCGTGAGGGAGGCGGGCCGCAGGGTCTTCGCGTAGGACAGGGCGCGCAGGCTGGGCGCGTTGACCGAGGCGACCAGGACGAGGACGTGGTTCGCGGCGAGGGCGTGGGCCCTTGCGCCGGCGCCGACCGCGACCTCGGCGGCGACGGCGTCGTAGTGCCGGCGCACCCCCTTCATCCCGGCGAAGAGCACCGGCATCGCGATGACGACGAGCCAGGCGCCGTGCGTGAACTTGGTGATCAGGACGATGACGAGGACGACCGCGGTCAGACAGGCGCCGAAGGCGTTGATCGCGAGGCGGCGCCGGATGCTGTGGCGGTCGGCGGCCCCTCCGGGGCTGTTCGCCGTGGCGGGCCTGGCGAGTTCTCGCCGCCAGTGCTTGACCATGCCGGCCTGGGAAAGGGTGAAGGAGACGAAGACGCCGATGATGTAGAGCTGGATCAGTCGGGTCAGCTCCGCGTCGAAGGCGACGATCAGGGCGATGGCGGCGAGCGCGAGGAGGACGATGCCGTTGGAGTGGACGAGCCGGTCCCCGCGGTGGAAGAGCTGGCGGGGCGCGTAGCGGTCGCGCGCGAGGACCGAGGCGAGCATCGGGAAGCCGTTGAAGGCGGTGTTGGCCGCCAGGATCAGGACGCCCGCGGTGACGGCCTGGAGCGCGTAGAAGAGGACGTGCCAGTCGCCGAAGGTCGCCCGGCCGATCTGGGCCAGCGCCGTGGACATCGGGGTGCCGGGGGCGAGCCCGAGTTCGGTGGGGTCCTCGGCGACATGGACCTCGTAGACCATCGCCAGCACGGTGATCCCGAAGAACATGGTCACCGAGAGCGCCCCCATGATCGCCAGGGTCATGGCCGCGTTGCGGCTCTTCGGCTCGGCGAAGGCCGGGACGCCGTTGCTGACGGCCTCGACACCGGTCAGCGCGGTGCAGCCGGAGGCGAAGGCGCGCAGGGCGAGGAAGAGCAGCGCGATCCCCGAGTAGGTCGAGACGGCGTTCACGGGCAGGTCGGCGGACTCGGCGCGGATCGTCGCTCCGGTCGCCATGCGCACGCGGCCACGGCGAACATGACGTAGATGACGGCGATGAAGGCATAGGTGGGCATCGCGAACCAGCGCCCCGACTCCCGCACCCCGCGCAGGTTCAGCCAGGCCAGCACCGCCACGAAGCCCGCCGACATGGCCACGGCGTGCCCGTCGAGCGAGGGGACGGCCGAGGTGATCGCGGCGACCCCGGAGACGACGGACACCGCGACGGTCATCACGTAGTCGATGAGCAGGGCGGAGGCGGCGGTGAGCGCGGCGGTCTGTCCGAGGTTCTCGGCGGAGACGACATAGGCCCCGCCGCCGCCCGGGTAGGCGTAGCAGGTCTGCCGGTAGGACGCGACGACGACCAGCAGCAGGACGACGATGCCGACCGCCGCGTACCAGGCCAGATGGAGCACGGCGAGGCCGCCGAGAGCGAGGATCAGCAGGATCTCCTCGGTCGCGTAGGCGACGGAGGAGAGCGGGTCGCTGCAGAAGATCGGCAGTGCGAGCTTCTTGGGCAGCAGGGTGTCACCGAGCCGTCCGCTGTCCAACGGACGTCCCACGAGCAGGCGTTTCGCCGCACTTCCAGCTCTCATAAGTGCTGAAGTTAGGACGAATGGTATGTAATGCGCCGAAGACGCGCCCTGCCGGATCCCCTACAAGGAAGGACGTCACGCGTGAGCGGAGTACGGAGCGGAGTACGGATGGCCGGCGAACCCATGCAGATCGGCGAGGTCGCCGCGCGGACGGAACTGTCCCTGCGCACGATCCGCCAGTACGAGGACAACGGCCTGGTGGTGCCGTCCGCGGCCTCGCCCGGCGGCTTCCCCCTCTACACGGACGCGGACGTCGCCCGGCTGATGGTCATCCGCCGGATGAAGCCGCTCGGCTTCACCCTCGACGAGACCCGCGAGCTGCTCACGGCCGTGGACCGGCTGACCGAGGACCGCCCGGGCACGGACACGGAGCTCGCGCCGGAGGACCGCTCGACGCTCGTGACCCGCGTCCGCCGCTACGAGCAGGCGGCCGCGGAGCGGGTCACCGAACTGCGGACCCAGCTGGCCCGAGCGGAGGAGTTCGCCACGTCCCTCCGCACCCGGCTGTCCTCGACCCCGGCGTGACCGGCGCGATTCTGTGTGCCGCGACGTGATCTGGCCTGATCCCGCCTGATCGACGGGACACGCCCTACGCCGCCAGGGCCTCGGCCAGCTCGCGGAAGAACCGCGCGTAGGCGGCGGGGCTGGGCGGCGTCTCGGGGTTCCAGGCGGCGAGGCGGGTGCCGGGCGGGGTCTCGTACGGCGGGACGGCGTGGAACCGGTTGTCGAAGAGGATCAGCTCGGGACGGAGCTCGGCGACCCGGTCCCAGTCGGCGGTGAGCCAGTTGGCGCCGGGCCCCGGGCCCGGGTCGAGCAGCCGGACGCCGAGCGCCGCGAGCCGCGCCAGCTCGGGCCAGGCCTGCGGACGGGCCAGATGGACCTGGTCGGGACCGGCGCCGGAGAGCGCGAGGACGGTGCGCCCGGTCCGCCCGGCGACCTCCCGCAGGACGGCCTCGGCCTCCCCCGTGCCCGCCGGGTCCCCCGACTCCCGCACCCCGGCACGGAGCGAGGTACTCAGCTCCCCGAAGCGGTCGAGGATCGCCGGAAGGGTGAGCTCGTTGCCGACGGAGAGCGCGACGAGCGGCACCCCGAGCCGGTCGGCGACCGCCTCGTCCAGCGCGTAAGGGCTCTTCCCGTCGTACGTGACGTCGACGATCAGGTCCGGCCGCAGCTCCCGCAGCGGCCCCTCGTCCAGGGCCCGGCCGGGGCCGAGGTACGGGACCCCGGCCGCGTCGAGGCCGCCCGCCTTGGCCGGGTCGTACCCCGGGCCGTCGTGCCCGGAGCCGTAGACGGCGACCGGCGTCACCCCCAGGTCGAGCAGCGCCGCCCCGGCCCGTACGTACGCGACGACCCGCTCCGGCACACGGGCCGCCACCCGCTCGGTACCCCTGTCGTCCGTGAATCCCCATGGCTGCGCTCCGGACATACGGCTGCTCCCTCCCCGGCCGAGACTGCCTGCTCCGTCACCTTGGAGCGGTTCCCCGGCCCGCACAAGAGGGCCTGCGGCGGCCCCGGACGACCGCCACCGCCCGGCAGGGACATTGGTCCCGGACCCCCTGCCGAAAGTCCCCCAGGTTGGTGTTAACTGAACGGGTCGGGAGGAAGCAGTAGGAATCGCCGACCTCCGTTCACGCGCGCCACCTGCCGGGGCGCGGCGCGCACGGGCGGCCCTCACGTCCTGGAGTGAGCCATGTCGTTGCCCGACCAGTTCTCCGACCCCCGTGTCCTCACGCTCTTCGGCCTGCTCGCCGTCTCGACGGCCGTGTGGCTGACGCTGGGCCTGAGGGCCCGCGCCCGGGCGCGCCGCGACCGGGCGGTCGGTCCGCTGGAGCGCGTCTGGCACCCGCAGGAGTCGGTGCAGCTGACCCCCGCCGAGGAGCACGCCTTCGGCCAGGTCGTCTCCCGCCTCTCCTTCGGCTCCCCGGGCCGCCTGCGCTGAACCCGGGGCCGCCGCGGGCACGCGGGCCTCAGACCGCCCAGGCGCGCGGGTCGCGCCCCGTCACGGCGAGGAGCCGCTCGAACGCGCTCGCCCCCTCGGGCAGGTCGACGCTCTCCCCGAAGACGTTCATCTTCCGGGCCATCGGCGCCATGCTCTCCACCTCCTCCGCAAGCCCGGCCACCACGGCCGGATCCGGTTCGAAGCCACGCCCGGTGGCCCGCGCCAGGTCCCAGGCGTGCACGGTCAGATCGAGCAGGACCATCGAACCGACCGTCCGCGCCGGCAGCCCCATGGCCCCGGAGGTCCCCTCCTCCGCGCCGGGCGCCGACCAGGCGGTGACCAGCTTCCCGGTCTCCACCGAGAACCGCTCGCGCCAGCCGTCCTCCGCCAGCCGGTCCGGGGTCTCGGAGAAGTCGGCCGACTCCTTGGCCGCGAGGGCCTGGAAGTTCACGACGACGGCGAAGAGATGGTTCAGCAGGGCGCGCACGTCGTACTCGGCGCAGGGCGTGGGCGCGCCGAGCGATTCGTCGATGGTGGCGGCGACCAGGGGTTCGGCGTGGGCGGCGGCGGAGCGGAGCAGATCACCGATGCGGGGCGGGGCTTCGTACGTCATGCGTCGACGCTAGGGGAAGCTGCCCGCCCCGGTCTTGAAGAAACGCGCCGACTCTCCCCCTCACCCCTGAGATCTCCCCGAGGGGATCTCCCCGAGGGGATCTCCCCGAGGGGCCCTAACATGCGGACCATGTCCGCCGCCGCCCCGTCCCCGCGCCGGGACACCCGGGGCATCGTCGACCCCGCCGAGCTGCTCACCCGCGTCCGCTTCCGCCGCCACACCCCGGCACCGGAGCTGCGGCCCTATCTGGAGCACTACTGGCTGATCGACTGGGAGCTGACGGAGCCGTACGTGACCCAGGTCGTCCCGCACCCGTCGGTGAACGTCGTCTTCCAGCGGTACGGCCCGCTCGAAGGACCGCCGGAAGCGGCCGGGTCGTCGGCCGAGGTCTCCGGGGTCGGGCTCGGCGTGTTCACCCAGAAGCTGACCGGCCTGGGCCGGGTCTGCGGGATCCAGTTCCGCCCCGGCGGCTTCCGGCCGTTCGCGCCCGCGTGGCCGGTCTCGGCGTGGACGGGCCGCCGGGTCCCCCTCACCGAGGTGTTCCCGGCGGCGCCGAGCGAGGACACGGTCCTGTCCCCCGACGGCGACCACGCGCGCGTGGCGGCGCTCGACGCGTTCCTGCTGGCCCACGGCCCCGCGCCCGACCCGGCCGCCGAGCAGGCCATGGAGCTCGTGGACCTGATCCGCACGGACCGGGAGCTCCGCAGGGTGACCCGGCTGGCCGCGGCCTCCGGCCTGTCGGTGCGCTCGCTCCAGCGCCTCTTCGCCGGCCACGTCGGCGTCGGGCCGAAATGGGTCATCCTGCGCTACCGCATCCACGAGGCCCTGGAGCGCGCCGAGTCCGCGGGAGCGGCGGGAGCCCCGGACTGGTCCCGTCTCGCGGACGAGCTCGGCTACAGCGACCAGGCGCATCTCGTACGGGACTTCACGGCCACGATCGGGGTGCCGCCGACCGCGTACGCCCGCGCGGTGTCAGTGCCCTGACCTACCGTGCGGAGCATGGACGACGACACCGCAGGCACCTCTCCCGTACGCCTGGAGCCCTGGTCCGAAGAGGACGCGGGGCTGCTGCGCGCACTGAACGCACCGGAGCTGATGGAGCACCTCGGCGGCCCGGAGACGGAGGAGCAGCTCATCGGCCGCCACCGGCGGTACGTGGCGCTGAGCAGCGACGGCACTGGCGCGGGACGGATGTTCCGGATCCGGCTGCTGCCGGAGGACGTGGTGGTGGGCAGCATCGGCTTCTGGGCGCAGACCTGGGACGGCGAGCCGGTGTACGAGACGGGGTGGACCGTACTGCCGGGCTTCCAGGGCCGGGGCGTCGCGACGGCCGCCACGCGCGCGGTGGCGGCCGAGGCCCGGGCCGCGGGCACCCGCCGCCACCTGCACGCCTTCCCGTCGTCGGACAACACCGCGTCGAACGCGGTGTGCCGGAAGGCGGGTTTCGAGCTGCTCGGGGAGCGCGCCTTCGAGTACCCGCCGGGCCGCCCGATGCGCTGCAACGACTGGCGGCTCGACCTGCGGCTCGACCTCGACTAGGAGGCGTCGGCCGGGCCGCCGAGGAGCCGGCTGAAGTGGAAGGCCACGATGTCGAAGCGCTCGCGCAGGTAGAAGCGGTGGGCTCCGGTGCGGTGGGTGCCTGAGTCGAGGTTGAGCTCGTGGCAGCCGGCCGCGCGGGCGTGGCCCTCCAGGTGGGCGATGAGCTCGTGGCCGACGCCGGTGGAGCGGTCGGCGGCGGCGGTCACCAGGTCGTCGACGTAGAGCTTGCGCAGCGAGCTGGTGTTGTTGATGATCCGCCAGCCGGCCGCGCCGACGCAGCGCCCGGCGTCGTCGTAGGCGGCACTGAACCGCAGCCCCTCGGCGTGACCCGCCTCGTACACCTCGCGGAAGAGCTCCGGGGTGAGGTGGGGGCGGAGCTCGGAGAGGACCGGCAGGAGGTCGCTCTCCAGCCGGGGATCGCCCGGCTCAAGGTCGATGATCTTCATGCGGGGACGGTACCCCAGGTTTTTTCAGGGTTGACGGATGGGCCACTCCCCCGGATATTTATCTGCGTCACGCAGATTATTCTCGACACAGCAAAGCATCACCCCCTCCGGAAGGACACCGTCATGACCGTTCTCGTCACCGGCAGCCGCGGCCGCGTCGCCTCCACCCTGATCGGCCTCCTCGACGCCGCGGGCGTCGAGGTCACCGCAGCCTCCAAGAACCCCGCGGACCTGTCCCCACCCCCCGGCGTCGGCACCGCACACTGCGATCTCACCGATCCGACCACCTTCGACGCCGCCCTGAAGGGCGTCGACTCCGTCTTCCTGTACGCCGAGGCCGCACACATCGACACCTTCGCGGACCGGGCCCGGGCCGCCGGCGTCGACCACGTCGTGCTTCTCTCCTCCAGCTCCGTCCTCGCCCCGGACGCCGCCCGGAGCGCGATCGCCGCGCCCCACCTGGCCGCGGAGCGCGCCCTGTCCACCGCCGCGGACACCGGGGCCTTCGAGGCCACGCACCTCCAGCCCGGCGCCTTCGCCTCCAACGCCCTCCAGTGGTCGCGGTCCCTCCGGAGCGGGCAGGCGCCGGCCCTCCCCTACCCGCACGCGTACGGCGATCCGATCCACGAGCGCGACATCGCCGAGGCCGCCCTCGCCGTGCTCACCGAGCCCCGGCTGCGCGGCTCCTCGTACCTGCTGACGGGCCCCGAGTCACTGGACTTCACCGAGCAGCTCGCGATCCTGGCCGAGGCGACGGGCCGGCCCGCACCCCACACCGTGCCCACCCCCGAGGAATGGAAGGCCTCGGTCGCCGGCTTCATACCGGAGACCTTCGCCGACGCCCTCCTCGCGTACTGGGCCTCGCACGACGGCCGGCCGACACCGCTGACCCGCACCGTCGAGGAACTGACGGGCCACCCCGCCCGCACCTTCGCCACCTGGGCCGCCGACCACGCGGACGCCTTCCGCCCCTGACCACCCGCCCCTCCGGGCCCCCTCCCCGCCCCAGGACGAATTCCCTGGCCCCCTGCCGAGCCCCGATGCGATCCTGTCCCCGTGAACGGACCGGAGATCCACATCAGATTCGCCCCCGGCCTGCGGCTCTTCGTCTCGGCGGAGCGGCGCTCGGGACACACCTCCGTGACCACCGACGGCGCCTCCTCGCTCGGGCACGTGGTGGAGTCGCTCGGCGTACCTCTCACTGAAGCGGGACGACTCCTCGTCGACGGCCGGACCGTGACGTCCGCGCACGTCCCGGCCGCGGGCGAGACGATCGAGGTGGAGGAGGTCACCCGCCCCCAGCCGGTGCCGGGCGCGCCGCTCCGGTTCCTTCTCGACGTGCACCTCGGCACGCTGGCCCGCCGGCTGCGCCTGCTCGGCGTGGACGCGGCGTACGAGAGCGAGGACATCGGCGACGCCGCGCTGGCCACGCTCTCCGCGCGGGATCGGCGGGTCATGCTCTCGCGCGACCGCGGCCTGCTGCGCCGGCGGGAGCTGTGGGCGGGCGCCTATGTCTACAGCGACCGGCCGGAGGAGCAGCTCCGTGACGTACTGGAGCGGTTCGCGCCGCCCCTGGCGCCCTGGACCCGCTGCACGGCGTGCAACGGACAGCTGTCCGACGCCGACAAGGACGCGGTCCGCGAGCGACTGGAGCAGGGCACGGAGAAGACGTACGACGTCTTCGCGGAGTGCGTGGAGTGTGGCCGGGTCTACTGGCGCGGCGCCCACCACGCCCGCCTGGAGGCGATCGTCTCCGAAGCGGTCCGCGAGTTCGGCGGCGCGACGGCCCGCTAGGGGACGTCGCCGAGGGCAGGCCGCCCCCCGCGGTCAGTCGAGTTCGCCGCCGCGCAGCCGCTCGATCTGTACGGCGCTGACCTCGACGGTCCGCCGCATATGGGCGATGAGCAGGGCGACCTCGGCGTCGCTGTAGACGTCGAACATCGTGCCCCAGGTGCCGTTGAGCTTCCGCCACAGAGCGGCGAGCTCGGCCATCCGCTCGGGCACGAGCGCCACCAGGACCCGGCGCCGGTCCTCGGTGTCCCGCTCGCGCGTCACGTACCCGGCCCGCTCCAGCCGGTCGACGAGCCGGGTCGCCGAGCCCGTGGTGAGCCCGGTCAGCTCGGCCACCCGGCCGGTGGTCACCGCCCCCTCCTCCAGGCTGAGCAGGTTCAGGCACTGCACATCGGTCGGGTGGAGCCCCAGATGATCGGCGACGGCCTGGTTGAACAGGGCGTAGGAGGCCATGTAGCGGCGGGCTTCCCCGTACAGCTCGGTCATCAGCGCGTCGCGCCGGGCGGAACTCTTCTGCGGCATGCAGAAATTGTACGAACCAGCCACCACCCGGGAATCAGAAGACGTACGGATCCCCGGTGGCGAGCACCAGCACACGATGCCGGTCGTTCCCCGGATTCCGGTCGGCCGCCCCGTCCCGCCAGGCCGTGGTGATCTCCACGGTCAGCTCGTCCGGAAGGCCCGCGGTCCGCAGGTCGAGCGCCAGCTCGCCGACGTTCCCGGCGGCCCGGAGCTCGCCCGTCCGGCAGGACACCACCCGGTCGCTGCTCCACAGACAGGCCGTCGGCAGCTCCTGACCGCCCGCCATCGGCTCGGAGAAGGCGAGCCGGACCGTCGCCTGGGAGAGATCGGAGGGCCCGTGGTTCTCACTGACCAGCCAGACACCGACCCGCCCGTCCCACAGGGAGACATGCCCGTGATGGGCAAGATCCGCCTCGACCCCCACGGCACCGGCACTCGCACCCGCACCCATGACCGCCGAGACCGCGAGCACAACCCCAAGCACAACCTTCGGCATTCTGCGCATCACCACAAAATACCTACATCACACCAAAACACCTGACACCCCATCAGTCAGCGTGTCCCATGGCACCCCTCTCCCCCGCCGGCCGCCGCCGCGCAACCCGCCCCGGCATGGCCGTGATCACGTACGCCCCACACGGCCGCCGACCTCCGCCCCCACCTATCCTGACCGGGCGATCCACGTAATCGACCACCTGCGCGAGGAGCACGCCATGACCGCCCCCGGTACCCCCATCGCCGTCATCACCGGAGCGAGCAGCGGAATCGGCGCCGCCACGGCGAAGCAGCTGGCCGCCGCCGGCTACCGCGTCGTACTCACCGCCCGCCGCAAGGACCGCATCGAAGCCCTCGCCGCCGAGATCAACGACGCCGGCCACCAGGCCGCCGCCTACGCCCTCGACGTCACCGACCGCGCCGCCGTCGACGAGTTCGCCACCGCCTTCCGCACCCTCGCGGTCCTCGTCAACAACGCCGGCGGCGCACTCGGCGCCGAATCCGTCGCCACCGGCGACCCCGAGGACTGGCGCCAGATGTACGAGGTCAACGTCCTCGGCACGCTCCACATGACCCAGGCCCTGCTCCCGGCCCTCACCGCGAGCGGCGACGGCACCGTCGTCGTCCTCTCCTCCACCGCGGGCCACTCCACCTACGAGGGCGGCGCCGGCTACGTCGCAGCCAAGAACGGCGCCCGCGTCCTCGCCGAGACCCTCCGCCTGGAGATCGTCGGCACCCCGGTCCGCGTCATCGAGATCGCCCCCGGCATGGTCAAGACGGACGAGTTCGCCACGACCCGCTTCCGCGGCGACACCGAGAAGGCCGCCAAGGTCTACGCCGGCGTGGCCGAGCCCCTGACCGCGGACGACGTGGCCGACACCATCACCTGGGCCTGCACCCGCCCCCCGCACGTCAACATCGACCTCCTCGTCGTCCGCCCCCGGGCCCAGGCCTCCAACACCAAGGTCCACCGCGAGCTGTAGAGACACGGGAAAGGGGCCGGTGCTCAGCACCGGCCCCGAGTCCCCGCGAAGGTCACCCCTTCACGCAGACGACCTGCTTCAGCTTGGCGACGACCTCCACCAGGTCCCGCTGCTGCTCGATCACCTTCTCGATCGGCTTGTACGCGCCCGGGATCTCGTCCACGACGCCGGAGTCCTTACGGCACTCCACACCCCGCGTCTGCTCCTCCAGGTCCCGCGCCGTGAAGCGCTTCTTCGCCGCGCTCCGGCTCATCTTCCGGCCTGCACCGTGCGAGGCAGAGTTGAACGACGCCGCGTTCCCCAGACCCTTCACGATGTACGAGCCCGTGCCCATCGAGCCCGGGATGATCCCGAACTCCCCGGAGCCGGCCCGGATCGCGCCCTTCCGCGTGACCAGCATGTCCATGCCCTCGTACTGCTCCTCCGCCACGTAGTTGTGGTGGCAGGAGATGACCTGGTCGAAGGTGACCCGCGCCTTGCGGAACTCCCGGCGGACGACCTCCTGGAAGAGCGCCATCATGATCGCGCGGTTGTACTTGGCGTACTCCTGCGCCCAGAAGAGGTCGTGCCGGTAGGCCGCCATCTGCGGCGTGTCCGCGACGAACACCGCCAGGTCACGATCAATGAGACCCTGGTTATGGGGCAACTTTTGGGCTTCACCAATGTGAAACTCTGCGAGTTCCTTGCCGATGTTCCGCGAGCCCGAGTGCAGCATGAGCCATACTGAATCGGACGTATCGACACAAAGCTCCACGAAATGGTTTCCCGCTCCAAGGGTTCCCATTTGCAAAGCAGCGCGTTCTCGACGGAACTTGACCGCATCCGCGACCCCGTCGAACCGCGACCAGAAGTCGTCCCACCCGGCCGTCGGGAACCGGTACAGCCGCCCCGGGTCCACAGCCTCCCGGTGCAGCCCCCGCCCCACCGGGATCGCCTGCTCGATCTTCGACCGCAGCCGTGACAGATCGCCCGGCAGGTCGTTCGCCGTCAGCGAGGACTTGACCGCCGACATGCCGCAGCCGATGTCCACACCGACCGCCGCCGGACACACCGCCCCCTGCATCGCGATCACCGAACCGACCGTCGCGCCCTTGCCGAAGTGCACGTCCGGCATCACGGCCAGGCCCTTGATCCACGGCAGCGTCGCCGTGTTCCGCAGCTGCTGCATGGCGCCGTCGTCCACCGTGGAAGGATCGGTCCACATCCGGATGGGTACTTTCGCCCCCGGCACCTCTACGTACGACATACTTCCTCAATTCCCCCGAAAAGTCTGATAACGCAAAAACCGGAGCCAAAGCCCGTACAGGTGACAGCGGACCGGCATCAACAGCTGCGTGTGCGATAGACATTGTGTCCACCGGCCGGGTTCGCGCGGCAAACAGTTTTCGGGAAAGACTTCGGGCGAAGGGAGCCTGGGACCGTGCAGCGAAAGAGGTACGCACCTGGTCGCACCGGGTCCACGGCGCGCACCGCCGTCGTCCTCACCAGCGTCCTCGGACTGGGCCTCGGGCTCGGTCTCACCGGGTGTTCGGCAGGCCCCACGACCGACGACATCGCCGTCGACGCCAAGGCCGGCCCCGCCTCACCCGTCGCACCCCCCGGCCGCTACCGCACGCTCTTCGAGCCCTGCGGCTCCGTCCCGCAGAGCACGCTCAAGGACCTGCTCCCGGGAGCCGCCGCCCTGCCCGACGCCGAGCGCGGCAAGGCGTACCGCGGCGTCGCGGCCGTCACGTACGACACCGACCGGCGCGTGGGCTGCACCTGGAAGGCCGACAGCCCGGAGACCTCCCACCGGCTCGCCCTCGACATCGAGCGGGTCGTGTCGTACGACCCCGCCGTCAGCGACGACGCCCGGGCGCAGGAGGTGTACCTCCGCAAGCAGCTCGCGGTGGGCATCCCCGTCCCCCCCACGACCCCGCCCACCCCCACCGGCACGGCCACGGGCACCGCCTCCGGCACGGCGACGCCTCCCTCGACGGGCGCGACCGCCCCCGAGAACACCCAGAACACCGAGAACACCACGAGCACCCCGAGCCCCACCGCGACGACGGGCAAGCCCTCCACGGCCCCGACCTCGGGAGCGCCTTCCGGCGGCACGCCGACGCCCACCCCCACGCCCACCTCCACCGGCCTGGAGCCCCGCGTCCTCGACGGTCTCGGCGAGATCGCGTACCTCGACGACACCCTGAGCACCGTCGGCGCGAACGGCCATCAGCGCGTCGTCAGCGTGGTGTTCCGCACATCCAACGTCATCGTGACCGTCTCCTACCGGGAACAGACCACCGGTTCAGTGGAGGCCCCCGACAGCAAGGAACTGCAGGAAAAGGCCCGGAATCTGGCCCGGATGCTCGCCGAGCGCCTGGAGGAGTAGCCGTTCCGCTCCGATCCGTGAGCGGACGGCGACCACGTAACGTGTCGGCGTACCCGTGGCCGCCCGATGGCCGGGGCCGCCGACCGGCCGGCCGGACCGTACGACAAGCGACTGAAGGAACCATGCAGCGATCAGCCTCGCGACTCCCCCGCATACTCGCCTGCGCAGCCGTCCCGGTGATGCTCGTCGTCGCCGGCTGCTCCTCGGACTCGGGCAGCAGCGGCGACTCCGGCAAGAAGGGGACGCAGGACAAGACCAACGCGTCGGCCTCCGCCACCCCCACCCCCTCGCCGACGCCGACGGTCGAGCCGGCGAAGTTCGCGAAGCTGCCCGAGGTCTGCAAGGCGATCTCGGCGAAGACGACCGCGTCGCTGGTGCCCAAGGCGAAGACCAAGAAGGGCACGCCCGCGGCCTCCAGCGACCTGGCCAGCCGCGGCGGCTGCTCCTGGAACGGCCTGGACGACAACGGTGTGGACGGCTCGCAGTACCGCTGGCTCGACGTGTCGTTCTACCGGTACGCCTCGGACGTGTCGCTCGGCAGCGGCGAGGAGCGCGCGCAGGAGAACCTGACGAAGGAGCTCGCCAAGGTCCAGGAGACGCCGGGCGCGAAGAAGCTCAAGACCACCACGGCCTCGGGCATCGGCGAGGAGGCGAAGGCGGTCGCGTACAAGCTGCGCAAGACGGACGAGGACTTCGTCTACGCCTCGGTCGTCGCGCGTACGGGCAACGTCCTGGTCCTCCTCTCGTACAACGGCGCCGGTTACGCGGGCGCCGACGCCCCGTCCGAGAAGAAGATCATGGACGGCGCGGTGAAGGCGGCCAAGGAGGCCGTGGCCGCCGTCGCGGCAGCCAACAAGTAGTCACAAACCTGCGCAGACGGACACGTCCGCGCGGAGCCCGTCCCTCCCCCGAGGGCCGGGCTCCGTGTGCATGTGCCACTCTGTGCGCGCGAGATGTCGTTTGACGGGGAGGGGATCGCGGGTGGCCGCGATGCAGCTGACACGCACACACCGAATACTCATCGGCCTCGTCATCGGCGGTGCGCTGATCATCGCGGGGATCGGATTCGCGGGTTCGTACGCCGCGGTCCGCGAGCTCGCGCTGGACAAGGGCTTCGGCACCTTCTCGTACTTCTTCCCGATCGGCATCGACGCGGGCATCTGTGTCCTGCTCGCCCTGGACCTGCTTCTGACCTGGCTGCGGATTCCGTTTCCGCTGCTGCGTCAGACCGCCTGGGTCCTGACGGCGGCGACGATCGCCTTCAACGGCGCGGCCGCCTGGCCGGACCCGCTGGGCGTCGGGATGCACGCGGTGATCCCGATCCTCTTCGTGGTGGCCGTGGAGGCCGCGCGTCACGCGGTGGGCCGCATCGCGGACATCACGGCCGACAAGCACATGGAGGGCGTGCGGCTCACGCGCTGGCTGCTCTCCCCGGTGCCGACGTTCCGCTTGTGGCGCCGGATGAAGCTCTGGGAGCTCCGCTCGTACGAGCAGGTCATCAAGCTGGAGCAGGAGCGCCTGATCTACCAGGCCAGGCTCCAGGCCCGTTACGGCCGTAGCTGGCGACGCAAGGCTCCGGTGGAGGCACTGATGCCGCTGCGGCTGGCCCGCTACGGGGTGCCCCTGGCGGAGACGGCGGCGGCGGGCCTCGCGGCGGCGGGCATCGAGCCCGCGGTGCTGCCCCCGCAGCCGACGGCGGTCCCGGTGGCGGTCGGAGCGCCCGTGCCCCAGCAGCTTCCCCAGCCCCAGCACCCGCAGCAGCCCCAGCTGCTCCAGGGCGTGCCGGGTCAGCCGGGTCCGGCCGGACAGCCGGGTCAGCCCGGACAGCCGGGTCAGCCCGGTCAGGCCGGCGAGCCGAATCACGAGAGCCAGTGGTTCGCCGCGCAGCAGGTCTCCCCGGAGTCGTACGAGGGCACCTACAACCCGCAGATCGTGGAGGGCCTTGAGCCCACCCCGGTCCCGGTGCCGCAGGGACCCGAGGACGTCCCCGCGCCGGGCCCCGAGCAGTTCGTCGAGTACCCGGAGTACGTCGAGCGGCAGGAGCCGCAGGCCGACGAGTTCGAGGACGTCGTCTACAAGGTCCTCGGGGCGTACGTGATGGAGCACGAGCGGCTCCCCGCCGAGGCCGAGCTGGCCCAGCTGGTGGCCGAGCAGTACGGCCTCCAGGAGTTCCCCGCCACCGACATCGACCTGCTGCGGCAGGCGGTACCGAGGGCGCAGGAGCGGGTCCAGCAGGCGCGGGCCGACGTCGACATCCCGTAGGGCCACGGGCCACCTGAACACGAAAGGGCCGCCACCCGGATTCCGGATGGCGGCCCTTTCACGCACTCACACGCTCATACGCTTAAGCGCCGAGCAGCTTCCGCACCCGCTCCGCCCCCACCGCGAGGAGCAGCGTGGGCAGACGCGGCCCGGTCTCACGGCTCACGAGGAGCTTGTAGAGCAGGGCGAAGAAGGCGCGCTGGGCGAGCTTCAGCTCGGGCGTCGGCTTGGCCTCGGGGTCGAGCCCGGCCTGGATCTTCGGGACGCCGTAGACGAGCGTGGTGAGCCCGTCGAGCGACCAGTGGGTGTCCAGGCCCTCCAGGAGGAGACGCAGCGACTCGCGGCCCTCGTCGTCCAGGGTGCCGAGGAGCTCGGTGTCGGGCTCGTCGCGGACGATGGTGCGCTGGTCGGCCGGGACCTGGTTGGTGATCCAGTTCTCGGCGCGGTCGAGGCGCGGCCGGACCTCGTCGAGGGAGGTGACCGGGTTCTCCGGGTCGAGCTCGGTCAGGATCCGCAGGGTCTGCTCGTCGTGGCCGGCCGTGATGTCCATGACCGAGGCGAGCGTGCGGTACGGCAGCGGGCGCGGCGTGCGGGGCAGCTCGCCGGCGGCGGTGCGGGCCGCGCGGGTGTGGGCCGCGGCGTCGGCGGGGAGCACGGTGCCGTCCGCGACCTTGGCCTCCAGCTTGTCCCACTCGTCGTAGAGCCGCTGGATCTCCTGGTCGAAGGCGATCTTGAAGGACTGGTTGGGCTTGCGGCGGGCGTACAGCCAGCGCAGCAGCGGCGCTTCCATGATCTTCAGCGCGTCGGCGGCGGTCGGTACACCGCCGCGCGAGGAGGACATCTTGGCCATGCCGCTGATGCCCACGAAGGCGTACATGGGGCCGATGGGCTGGACGCCGTCGAAGATCTCGCGGACGATCTGGCCGCCGACGACGAAGGAGGAGCCGGGCGAGGAGTGGTCGACGCCGGAGGGCTCGAAGATGACGCCCTCGTAGGCCCAGCGCATCGGCCAGTCGACCTTCCAGACCAGCTTGCCGCGGTTGAACTCGCTGAGCTTCACAGTCTCGGCGAAGCCGCAGTTCGTGCAGGTGTAGGCGAGCTCGGTGGTCTCGTCGTCGTACGAGGTGACCGTGGTGAGGTCCTTCTCGCACTGCCCGCAGTACGGCTTGTACGGGAAGTAGCCGGAGGCGCCGCCGGAGCCGTCGTCCTCGGCGGCGGCGCCGGAGCCCTCCTCGGCCTCCAGCTCGGCCTCGTCGAGAGGCTTCTGCGACTGCTTCTTGGCGGCCTTCTTCGTCCGGTACTGGTCGAGGATGCCGTCGATGGCACCGCGGTGCTTCATCGCGTGCAGGATCTGCTCGCGATAGGTGCCGGCGGTGTACTGCTCGGTCTGGCTGATCGGGTCGTACTCGACGCCCAGCTCGGCCAGCGACTCGACCATGGCGGCCTTGAAGTGCTCGGCCCAGTTCGGGTGGGGCGAGCCGGCGGGCGCCGGGACGGAGGTCAGCGGCTTGCCGATGTGCTCGGCCCAGGACGCGTCGATGCCCTCGATGCCGTTCGGCACCTTGCGGTAGCGGTCGTAGTCGTCCCAGGAGATCAGGTGCCTGACCTCGTGCCCGCGGCGGCGGATCTCGTCGGCGACCAGGTGCGGGGTCATGACCTCGCGGAGGTTTCCGAGGTGGATGGGGCCGGACGGGGAGAGGCCGGAGGCGACGACGACCGGTTTGCCAGGCGCACGTCGCTCCGACTCGGCGATGACCTCGTCCGCGAAACGGGAGACCCAGTCGGTCTCGGTGCTGCTCTGAGCCACGGTCGGTACGTCCTTCTTCCTGAGGGGTTCTGCCTGACAGCCCTACGCGAGCCATTCTCCCAGACGGAAGGACGCGCTCCGAGGTTGTCCACAGGCGGAGAAAACACGTTGCTCTCCCATGGGACACTTGACAAGCGAAATAGACCTGACGAACTCAACAGGAACGGAAGCTCATGGCCTCGGTCCCTTCCCTCGCTTCGACCGTGCAGCAGCGCCTCGCGGACGGACTCTCGGCAGCCCTGCCGGAGGCCGCGTCCGCCGACCCGCTGCTGCGACGAAGCGACCGGGCCGATTTCCAGGCCAACGGCATCCTGGCGCTGGCCAAGCAGCTCAAGGGCAACCCGCGTGAGCTGGCGACGAAGGTCGTCGACGCCATCCCGGCGAACGACGTCCTGAAGGAGATCGAGGTCTCCGGCCCCGGCTTCCTGAACATCACCGTGACGGACTCGGCGATCGTCGAGACCCTCGCGGCGCGCGCCGCCGACGCCCGGCTCGGCGTGCCGTTCAACGAGTCGGCCGGCACGACGGTCATCGACTACGCCCAGCCGAACGTGGCGAAGGAGATGCACGTCGGCCACCTGCGCTCCGCCGTGATCGGCGCCGCGATGGTGGAGATCCTGGAGTTCACGGGCGAGAGCGTCGTCCGCCGGCACCACATCGGCGACTGGGGCACCCAGTTCGGCATGCTCATCCAGTACCTGATCGAGCACCCGCACGAGCTGGACCACAAGGCCGAGGACAAGGGCGCCGACGTCTCCGGTGAGGAGGCCATGTCGAACCTCAACCGGCTGTACAAGGCCTCGCGCACCCTCTTCGACGCGGACGAGGAGTTCAAGACGCGGGCGCGTGCCCGGGTCGTCGACCTCCAGGCGGGCGAGCCGGAGACGCTGGCCCTGTGGCAGCGGTTCGTGGACGAGTCGAAGATCTACTTCTACTCGGTCTTCGAGAAGCTCGACATGGACATCGACGACCCCGACATCGTCGGCGAGTCCGGCTACAACGACATGCTGGCGGAGACCTGCCGCATCCTCGAGGAGTCGGGCGTCGCCGTCCGCTCCGAGGGCGCGCTGTGCGTCTTCTTCGACGACGTGAAGGGCCCGGACGGCAACCCGACCCCGCTGATCGTCCAGAAGTCCGACGGCGGCTTCGGGTACGCGGCGACGGACCTGTCCGCGATCCGCGACCGCGTCCAGAACCTGAAGGCGTCGTCCCTGTTGTACGTGGTGGACGCCCGTCAGTCGCTGCACTTCAAGATGGTCTTCGAGACGGCTCGGCGGGCCGGCTGGCTGAACGACGACGTGAAGGCCGTCCAGCTGGCGTTCGGCACGGTCCTCGGCAAGGACGGCAAGCCGTTCAAGACCCGTGAGGGCGAGACGGTCCGGCTGGTGGACCTGCTGGACGAGGCCGTGGACCGGGCGACGACGGTCGTGCGCGAGAAGGCCGAGAAGGTGGGCCTGAGCGAGTCGGAGATCGTCGAGAACGGCCGGTACGTGGGCATCGGCGCGGTCAAGTACGCCGACCTGTCGACGTCCGCCGCGCGCGACTACAAGTTCGACCTGGACCAGATGGTGTCGCTGAACGGCGACACGTCGGTGTACCTGCAGTACGCGTACGCGCGGATCAGGTCGATCTTCGGGAAGGCCGGCGACCGCACGCCGCTGGCCCACCCGGAGCTGGAGCTGGCCCCGGCGGAGCGCGCGCTCGGCCTGCACCTGGACCAGTTCGGCGAGGTCATCGCCGAGACGGCCTCGGAGTACGCCCCGCACAAGCTCGCCGCGTACCTGTACCAGCTCGCGTCGCTCTACACGACGTTCTACGACCAGTGCCCGGTCATCAAGCCGGCGCCGGCGCAGGAGGTCGCGGAGAACCGCCTCTTCCTCTGCGACCTGACGGCCCGCACGCTCCACCAGGGCATGGCTCTCCTGGGCATCCGCACCCCCGAGCGCCTCTGACCTGACATCTCTCGAAGCGAAGCCCCCGATACGGATCCCCGTATCGGGGGCTTCCTCGTCAACGAATGGCGCGCGAGGTCCTGCCCGAGACCTCGTCGATCTCCGTGTGGGCCTTCTGGAGCAGCTGGGAGGCGAGATCCATGAGCGCGCGGGCGCCCGCGATCTCCTCGCCGACCCGCAGCTGGTCCGGATCGGAGGGGTGCCGGTTGGCCGAGCCGTGGGCACGGAACTCGGTGCCGTCCGTGAGCCGGACCATCGCCGCCGCCCTCGTCCGGTCGCCCTCCTCCTGGAACTCCATCTCCACGTGCCATCCGACAAGCGTGTGCATCATGAGGACCACCTCCAGCGAGGACCTGTCGGCTACCTCTCCAGAGTGCGCCGCCCGGTGCCGCCGCACCACTCGCCCCGTTGTCAGTGGCGCCCCGTACGTTCTCGGCATGGCGATGATCCCGAACCAGCTGCCCCAGCTCGTCTCCGATCCGACCGGCCGTTCCCTCGGTCTCGACCTGCCGCCCGGCGCCGTCACCGGCCCGGCGGACGCCCCGTACCTCTGGTCGGGACACGGCGCGGCGGGGCCCGCCGCCTGGGCCGCGCTGCGCCCGGCGGCCCGCACGGCGGGGCTGCTGCCGGTGCTGCTGGGCGGCGAGTGGGGCCTGGACCGGTGGGAGCTGATGCCGGAGCGGATGAGCGATCCGGCCGACCACGAGGCCGACGAGGTCCTCGCGGACTTCTGGGACGCGAACGCGTCCGACGAGATACCCGGGAGCGCCGGCTGGCCGGGCCTGGCCCCGGCGCAGCCGTACGACACGGACCCCGACGCGGCGGCGGCCACGGTCGCCGAGATGCTGACGGAGCCGGGCTTCTGGCTGGAGGACGCCCGCCCGGCCCTGGTTCCGGCACGGCGCAGCGCCGACATCCCGGCGGTCATCGGCTGGACCGGGCCGCTGAACCACGAGAACGACGTGGCTCGTCTGTCCGCGGTGCTGCGCTCCTGGGAGGACCGTTTCGGGGCCCGCGTCGTCGCGCTCACCTTCGACCAGCTGGTGGTCTCGGTGGCGTCCCCGCCCCGGACCGTCGAGGAGGCCGAGGCGGTGGCGGCGGAACACTTCGCGTTCTGCCCGGACAACATCACGCAGGGCCACCACGACAACCTCCGCGCCTACGCCCGCAAGGCTCTCCTGGACACCCCGGTGTGGAGCTTCTGGTGGGACTAGCCCACCAGAAGCAGACCCGGACCTACCGGCGTCCGGCGGACAGCTTCTGCCCGACCTCGGTGGCCCAGTAGGTGAGGATCATCTGCGCGCCGGCCCGCCGGATGCCGGTGAGGGTCTCGAAGATCGCCCGGTCGCGGTCGATCCAGCCCTTCTCGGCGGCGGCCTCGACCATCGCGTACTCACCGCTGATCTGGTAGGCGGCGACCGGCACGTCCACGGACTCGGCGACCTTCGCGAGCACGTCCAGGTAGGGGCCGGCGGGCTTCACCATCACCATGTCCGCGCCCTCCTCCAGGTCGAGGGCGAGCTCGCGCATCGACTCGCGGAGGTTGGCCGGGTCCTGCTGGTAGGTCTTGCGGTCGCCCTGGAGGGAGGAGCCGACGGCCTCGCGGAAGGGGCCGTAGAAGGCGGAGGAGTACTTCGCGGTGTACGCGAGGATCGACACGTCCTCCTTGCCGATGGTGTCCAGGGCGTCGCGGACCACCCCGACCTGCCCGTCCATCATCCCGGAGGGCCCGACCACGTGAACGCCCGCGTCGGCCTGCACCTGCGCCATCTCGGCGTACCGCTCGAGCGTGGCGTCGTTGTCGACCCGCCCGTCCCCGTCGAGAACACCGCAGTGCCCATGATCCGTGTACTCGTCGAGACACAGGTCGGACATGATGACGAGGTCGTCGCCGACCTCGGCCTTCACGTCCCGGATGGCGACCTGCAGGATCCCCTCCGGGTCGGTGCCCGCCGTCCCTGCGGCGTCCTTCTTCGCGTCCTCGGGAACACCGAAGAGCATGATCCCGGAGACCCCGGCCTCCAGCGCCTCCACGGCGGCCTTCCGCAGGGTGTCCCGCGTGTGCTGCACTACGCCGGGCATGGCCGCGATCGGCACGGGCTCGGTGATCCCCTCGCGCACGAACGCGGGAAGGATCAGATCGGCCGGCTGCAACCGCGTCTCGGCAACCATGCGCCGCATGGCGGGCGTCGTCCGCAGCCGCCGCGGCCGCGCCCCGGGAAAGGATCCGTACGAGTTCATAATCCCGAGGCTACGCCCGCCCAAACAGTGCTCTTACCGACACCTTGTTGCCGCCGAACCTGCCGCCGACCAGAACGCCGCACGCATGGTGCGCCCGAAACGCACCAGGGCGCGGGCCCCAAAAAGGAACCCGCGCCCCGACCGGGCAAACACCCACCTACGTGGTCCGCCGCCTCCGCGCCCCCGGCCGCCGCTCACTCGGCCGCGTCACCGGATCCCCGGCCTCCAGCGCGGCCTCCCGCCGCCGCAGCCCGAAGTCCGCCAGCGCCTCCGCCAGCTTGTGCACGGACGGCTCGGGCGACAGCACGTCCACCCGCAGCCCGTGCTCCTCGGCCGTCTTGGCCGTAGCGGGACCGATGCACGCGATCACCGTCACGTTGTGCGGCTTCCCGGCGATACCGACCAGGTTCCGCACGGTCGACGACGACGTGAAGAGAACGGCGTCGAACCCGCCCCCCTTGATCGCCTCGCGCGTGTCCGCCGGCGGCGGCGACGCCCGTACGGTCCGGTAGGCGGTGACGTCGTCGACCTCCCACCCGAGCTCGATGAGCCCGGCGACCAGCGTCTCGGTCGCGATGTCGGCCCGCGGCAGGAAGACGCGGTCGATCGGGTCGAAGACCGGGTCGTAGGGCGGCCAGTCCTCGAGAAGCCCCGCCGCCGACTGCTCACCGCTCGGCACCAGGTCCGGCTTCACACCGAAGTCGACCAGCGCCGCGGCAGTCTGCTCGCCCACCGCCGCGACCTTGATCCCGGCGAAGGCACGCGCGTCGAGCCCGTACTCCTCGAACTTCTCCCGTACGGCCTTCACCGCGTTCACCGAGGTGAAGGCGATCCACTCGTACCGTCCGGTGACGAGCCCCTTGACCGCCCGCTCCATCTGCTGCGGGGTCCGCGGCGGCTCGACGGCGATCGTCGGCACCTCGTGCGGCACCGCTCCGTACGAACGCAGCTGGTCGGAGAGCGAGGCGGCCTGCTCCTTGGTGCGCGGCACGAGCACCCGCCACCCGAAGAGCGGCTTCGACTCGAACCACGACAGCTGGTCCCGCTGCGCCGGGGCGCTGCGCTCGCCGACCACGGCTATGACGGGTCGGTGGCCCTCGGGCGAGGGGAGGATCTTGCCCTGCTTGAAGACCTGGGCGATCGTGCCGAGCGTCGCGGTCCAGGTCCGCTGCCGGGTGGTCGTGCCCGCGATCGTGACGGTGAGCGGGGTGTCCGGCTTACGGCCTGCCGCCACCAGTTCACCGGCGGCCGCGGCCACCGAGTCGAGCGAGGTGGACACGACGACGGTGCCGTCGGAGGCGCCGACCTCGGCCCAGCACCGCTCGTCGGCGGTCCTGGCGTCGACGAACCGCACGTCCGTGCCCTGCGCGTCACGCAGCGGGACACCGGCGTAGGCGGGCACGCCGACGGCGGTGGCGACACCGGGGACGACCTCGAAGGGGATGCCCTCGGCGGCGCAGGCGAGCATCTCGGCTCCCGCGTTCCCGTCGAGACCGGGGTCGCCGGTCACCGCACGGACGACCCGCCTGCCGCCCCTCGCGGCCTCCATGACAAGATTGGCGGCATCCCTCAACACGGGGACTCCGGCGGCTGTTGACGCCTCGTCAACAACCGTCAGCTCAGGCGTGCTCACCCCCGCACGCGCATGGTCGCGAACGACCTCGAGCACCTCCGGCTCGGCGATCAGGACGTCCGCGCCCGCGAGGGCCTCGACGGCCCTGAGGGTCAGCAGTCCGGGGTCTCCCGGTCCTGCGCCGAGGAACGTGACGTGCCCGTGGCCGGTGAAGGCCGAGGACACAGGGCTGGTGGTCGGGCGGGTGGGGTTCAAAGTGCTCGCTCCCCCATAAGACCAGCCGCACCCTTGGCGAGCATCTCGTCCGCGAGTTCGCGTCCGAGCGCCATCGCCTCGTCGTGCGAGGTGGGTACGGGACCGGTGGTGGACAGCTGCACCAGCGTCGAGCCGTCGGTGGTGCCGACGACGCCGCGCAGGCGCATTTCGGTGACAACCTGCCCGTGACCGGGGTCGTCGGCCAGCAGGTCGGCCAGCGCACCCACGGGTGCGGAGCAGCCGGCCTCCAGGGCGGCGAGCAGGGATCGCTCGGCGGTCACGGCGGCCCGCGTGTGCGGGTCGTCGAGAGCGGCGAGCGTGGCGACGAGCTCGGCGTCGGACGCCGGGCATTCGATCGCCAGGGCCCCCTGACCGGGGGCGGGCAGGACCGAGTCGACCGACAGGTGGTCGAGCGACAGGGAGCCGGTCAGCTCCGCGGTCCCGCCGATGCGGTTGAGACCGGCCGCGGCGAGTACCACCGCGTCCAGTTCACCGCTGTGTACGTAGCCGACACGGGTGTCGATGTTCCCCCGGATCGGGACACAGGTGATCTCCAGGCCGTGGCTGCGCGCATAAGCGTGGAGCTGGGCCATGCGCCGCGGCGAACCGGTGCCGACACGGGCACCCTTGGGCAGCCGGTCGAGCGTGATGCCGTCCCGTGCGATCAGTACGTCGCGCGGGTCCTCGCGCTTCGGGATCGCGGCCAGCACCAGCTCGGGGTGCTGCGCGGTCGGCAGGTCCTTCAGCGAGTGGACGGCGAAGTCCACCTCACCGGCGAGCAGCGCGTCGCGCAGGGCGGCGACGAAGACGCCGGTGCCGCCGATCTGCGCGAGGTGCTCCCGGGAGGTGTCCCCGTACGTCGTGATCTCCACGAGCTCGACGGGCCGGCCGGTCAGCTGCCGGACGGCGTCGGCCACGTGCCCGGACTGGGCCATGGCGAGCTTGCTGCGCCTGGTCCCGAGCCTCAGTGCCCTCTCGGTCATACTCGCCCTCGGTTCTTGACGTCGGCGTCATTCAGGTCGGCCCGGCTGACGGATGCGACCGTCTCCGGGTCGAGGTCGAAGAGTGTCCGCAGCGCGTCCGCGTACCCGGCACCGCCGGGCTCGCTGGCCAGCTGCTTGACCCGCACGGTCGGCGCGTGCAGGAGCTTGTCGACCACGCGTCGCACGGTCTGGGTGATCTCGGCGCGCTGCTTGTCGTCGAGGTCGGGCAGTCGGCCTTCCAGCCGGGCGACCTCGTTGGCCACGACATCGGCGGCCATCGTGCGCAGGGCGACGACGGTCGGGGTGATGTGCGCGGCGCGCTGGGCGGCGCCGAAGGCGGCGACCTCGTCGGAGACGATGCCCCGGACCTGGTCGACGTCGGCGGCCATGGGCGCGTCGGCGGAGGCCTCGGCGAGCGACTCGATGTCGACGAGCCGGACACCGGGGATCCGGTGCGCGGCGGCGTCGATGTCGCGGGGCATGGCGAGGTCGAGCAGGGCGAGCGGGGCACGGCGGCCCTGTACGGCGGTCTCGACGGCCTCGGCGGTGAGGACGAGTCCGGTGGCGCCGGTGCAGGAGACGACGACGTCGGCACGTGTCAGTTCGTCGCCGACGGCAACCATCTCGACCGCGCGTGCGGCCACTCCCGTACCACCGGGCTCGCTCAGGATCTGGGCGAGCCGCTCGGCGCGGGCCAGGGTGCGGTTGGCGATCACGACCTCGGAGACGCCGGAGCGCGCGAGGGTGGCCGCGGCCAGCGAGGACATCGATCCGGCCCCGATGACGAGCGCCCGCTTGCCCTTGGCCCAGGTGTCGACGTCGGCCTCGCCCTCGCCGCCGGCGATCTGCTCGAGGCCGAAGGTGACGAGCGACTGCCCGGCCCGGTCGATCCCGGTCTCGCTGTGGGCGCGCTTGCCGACCCTCAGGGCCTGCTGGAACAGGTCGTTGAGGAGGCGTCCGGCGGTGTGCTGCTCCTGGCCGAGCGCGAGCGCGTCCTTGATCTGGCCGAGGATCTGGCCCTCGCCGACGACCATGGAGTCGAGCCCGCAGGCCACCGAGAAGAGGTGGTGGACGGCCCGGTCCTCGTAGTGCACGTAGAGATAGGGAGTGAGCTCGTCCAGGCCGACGCCGCTGTGCTGCGCGAGCAGCGTGGACAGCTCGGCGACACCGGCGTGGAACTTGTCCACGTCGGCGTAGAGCTCGATGCGGTTGCAGGTGGCCAGGGCGGTGGCCTCGGCGGCCGGTTCGGCGGCGAGGGTGTCCTGGAGGAGCTTGATCTGGGTGTCCTGCGGCAGCGCGGCCCGCTCCAGGATGGAGACCGGGGCGCTGCGGTGGCTCAGCCCGACGACGAGGAGGCTCATGCCGGCATCACGGCGGGGACGTCCCCGTCGGGTCCCTTACGGCTGCCGCCCGCGGTGCGGGCGGCGGGCGGCGCGGTGGGCGCACCGGTGTCCGTGCCCGAGTCCGGGCCGCCCTCGGCGCCCGCCTCCTCGCCGGCCTTCCGCTGCTCGTGGAAGGCGAGGATCTGGAGCTCGATGGAGAGGTCGACCTTGCGCACGTCCACGCCGTCGGGCACGGAGAGCACGGTCGGGGCGAAGTTCAGGATGGAGGTGACTCCGGCGGCCACGAGCCGGTCGCAGACCTGCTGGGCGACGCCGGCCGGTGTCGCGATGACGCCGATGGAGACGCCGTCCTCGTTGATGATCTTCTCGAGGTCGTCGCTGTGCTGGACGGGGATCCCGGCGACCGGCTTGCCGGTCATGGCGGGGTCGGCGTCGATCAGCGCGGCGACCCGGAAGCCACGGGAGGCGAAGCCGCCGTAGCCGGCGAGCGCGGCGCCGAGGTTACCGATGCCGACGATGACCACGGGCCAGTCCTGGGTGAGCCCCAGCTCACGGGAGATCTGGTAGACGAGGTACTCGACGTCGTAGCCGACACCACGGGTGCCGTACGAGCCGAGGTAGCTGAAGTCCTTGCGCAGCTTCGCGGAGTTGACGCCCGCGGCGGCCGCGAGCTCCTCGGAGGAGACCGTGGGTACGGAGCGCTCCGACAGCGCGGTCAGTGCGCGCAGATACAGCGGAAGCCGGGCGACGGTGGCCTCGGGAATTCCTCGGCTACGGGTCGCCGGTCGGTGAGTTCGGCCAGTTGCCACGGTGCTCCTGCGGGATGAGCGGGGCTGCAGGCGGCCATATGTCCCAAGACCGCCCCGTCGAATGCAGGCTATGTCTTTGTGAACGCGTGCACAAAGATGGTGTCCGTTTTGTCCGGCCAAAGTGACCGGGGTCACGCGGCTGGTTCCCATCGTCGCGGAACCGCGGAGCAGGTCAGAGCGTTGAGATCCCGAAGGGGGCAAAACCGCACACACTCCTCACGACGCCGCCCCCGAAACCCAACAAAACGTCCATGATGGTAACCGCCTTTCGGTCACGCACCCAGTTCGCGCCGGAGCCGCTGAGGATCCACGCGCCAGAAGGTGTGCTGTTCACCGTCGACGAGAACGACGGGGATCTGCTCCCAGTACGCCCTGTGGAGCTCCTCGTCGAGCGTGATGTCCTTCTCCTCCCATCGTGCCCCTGTTTCAGCACACACGGCCTCGATCACCGCCCGGGCGTCGTCACAGAGATGGCAACCCGGCTTGCCGATCAGCGTCACGGTGCGCGATGCGGCGTCCTTCTTCTTCGTCCGTCCGAACATGACGTCCATTCTGTCCAATTAACAGGGGAGCCCCGCAGTGTTCACGCCCCGGCATCGTCACAAGTCGGGAAGTACCGAACAGACTGGCTATGCTCACGACATGGCCGCTCTGGGATGGCTCACCCCTCGTAGGCGCTCCGCCACCGCGCGCAGCGTCCTCGCAGGCGAGGCCGCTGCCGAGGCAGCGCGGAAGTCCTCGCTCCAGCTGGAACGCGAGCGGGAGGAGGCGGCTGCCGAGACCGCGGCCACCGAACCCGCCGCCCCCGCCGAACCCGAGTTCCCCGTCGTCGGCGACGAAGAGGCAGCGGCCTTCTTCGACCTCGACAACACCGTGATGCAGGGCGCCGCGATCTTCCACTTCGGCCGCGGCCTGTACAAGCGGAAGTTCTTCCAGCGCCGCGAGCTCGCCCGCTTCGCCTGGCAGCAGGCCTGGTTCCGGCTCGCCGGCGTCGAGGACCCCGAGCACATGCAGGACGCCCGCGACAGCGCCCTGTCCATCGTCCAGGGCCACCGCGTCTCCGAACTGATGTCGATCGGCGAGGAGATCTACGACGAGTACATGGCCGACCGCATCTGGCCCGGCACCCGCGGCCTCGCCCAGGCCCACCTGGACGCGGGCCAGAAGGTCTGGCTCGTCACGGCCGCCCCGGTCGAGACCGCCACGATCATCGCCCGGCGCCTCGGCCTGACCGGCGCGCTCGGCACGGTCGCCGAGTCCGTCGACGGCGTCTACACGGGCAAGTTGGTCGGCGAACCCCTGCACGGACCGGCCAAGGCCGAGGCCGTACGCGCCCTCGCCGCCGCCGAGGGCCTCGACCTGAGCCGCTGCGCCGCCTACAGCGACTCGCACAACGACATCCCGATGCTCTCGCTCGTCGGACACCCGTACGCGATCAACCCGGACACCAAGCTCCGCAAGCACGCAAAGGCCCGGGAGTGGCGTCTGCGCGACTACCGGACCGGCCGCAAGGCCGCCAAGGTCGGCATCCCCGCCGCCGCGGGCCTCGGCGCGCTCGCCGGCGGCACCGCCGCCGCGGTCGCCCTGCACCGCCGCCGCCGCTGACCCGACCGGCCACCGCGCACCGGCAGCACCCTCGGCACTCTCCGCAGCAGAGGCCTCACCCCGGCGCGCCACGGGTCTGCCGATACGTTTCGGCTGCGATCATCTGCGACAACCCCGGACCAGGCCCCCTCACCCGTCCGTGGTCGAACACCCCCGCACAGGTCGACTCCCAGGCATTCCGGGCTCCTTACCCAGCAGCGGCCCCGATCACTCACCCGTTCTGCACTTGAGCACAACGCAACGCCCGCGCAGTCACACTCGGAAGCAATTCGATCAACAACCGGTCACGAACAGTGGCCAGTTACGACTGCAAGCAGTAACGGAAACGACGTAATCGGTGATTTGAGCAACTGGGTGTAGCGCTGCCTGTACGAAGCGTTATTCTCCTCAGACGCACAAAGGACCCCTCCCGTCGCCACGACGAGTGAACGGTCCTGTACTGCACGTGATGGAAGCTCTGCCTCTGGGAGTCCCGTGTACCCACACGTCGGGGTTGACACCTCGGGCCTGGCTACGCTGCGCGCAACGGTCCTCGACCACTTGCGCGGCTTCGTCCCCACCGCGTACGCCGGCCCTGTCCCCGCCTTCGCCTTCGCCTCACCGGCACCCGCCGGCCCTTGCTATGCCCTGGCCGACGGCAGCGCCGCCGTGGGCAGACGGGGAACCCGCGGCGGCGCCGGAACCTCGACCGCCGCCCGCCGCCCCACCGCCGACAGCGACAGCGCTCGCATGATGGACCTCGTCGAGCGGGCCCAGGCCGGCGAGGCCGAGGCCTTCGGCCGCCTGTACGACCAGTACAGCGACACCGTCTACCGCTACATCTACTACCGCGTCGGCGGGAAGGCGACCGCGGAGGACCTGACCAGTGAGACGTTCCTGCGCGCCCTGCGCCGGATCTCCACCTTCACCTGGCAGGGCCGCGACTTCGGCGCCTGGCTCGTCACCATCGCCCGCAACCTCGTCGCGGACCACTTCAAGTCCAGCCGCTTCCGCCTCGAAGTGACGACCGGCGAGATGCTCGACGCCAACGAGGTGGAGCGCAGCCCCGAGGACTCCGTCCTGGAGTCCCTCTCCAACGCGGCACTGCTCGACGCGGTACGCCGCCTCAACCCCCAGCAGCAGGAGTGCGTGACCCTGCGCTTCCTCCAGGGCCTCTCGGTCGCCGAGACCGCCCGCGTCATGGGGAAGAACGAGGGCGCCATCAAGACCCTCCAGTACCGGGCCGTCCGCACCCTGGCCCGCCTCCTCCCGGACGACGCCCGCTGACCGGTGCGCGCCCCCCACACGCGCCCCCGCATCCCGGTCCGAGTCCCACCGGTCCTCGCCCCATGCCCCGCACCTTCCCCCACATCCCACGACCCCCGCACAACTCACAGTCGGTGACGCCTCGGTGACGCACTGGTCCGATCATCTTTCGCGCGTAACCCAAGTGCCGCGCCGCTCGTTGTGCGGAATGCAGGCTCCCTGTGGTCACGCCATGCCCGCAGCCACTCACTCGTTCGTGTGGATGCGTTCAAGGTGTGCAACCTTCCGGACACCCCGGGGAGTCGACCGTCATGACGAGAGGAGGTGCCGCCAGTGATCGCGAACGTATCGGCGCACCGGCGGGCGAACGCCTTCGCCCAGGCCCTGGAGGACCGGGCGGCCGAGGGCGCGGCAGCCGAACAGCCCGATGCTCCGGCCGAACCGGCCGAGCATGGACGGCTGTTGGCCCTGGCGAACGGCCTCGGCGAACTGCCGAAGCCACAGCTGGACCCCGAGGTCAAGGTGGTGCAGCGAGCGCAGCTCGTCGCCGCCATGGAAGCGATGCTCATGGAAGGGAGCGCGGCAGCGGGACCAACGGTCCCGGAGCAACGGGCCCCGGGCGGCAAGGGAGCCCACCGGGCCTCCCCGCTCCGCAAACTCCGCCCACGCTCCCGCTGGTCCAAGGGCCTCGCGGCCGGCGGCCTCACGGTCGGTGTGGCCGCGGGAGCCTTCGGCGGAGTGGCCGCAGCCAGCTCGGACGCCCTCCCAGGTGACTCGCTGTACGGGCTCAAGCGGGGCATGGAGGACATCAAGCTCGGCATGGCGGACGACGCCGCGGACCGCGGCGGCATCTACCTCGACCAGGCGTCCACCCGGCTCAGCGAGGCCCGCAGACTCATGGAGCGAGGCCGCTCGGGCGACCTCGACCACGAGTCGCTCACCGAGATCCGCCGTGTCCTGGGCGGAATGAAGCACGACGCCAGCGAAGGCCACCGCCTGCTCCGCGAGGCGTACGAACAGGACGGCGAGATCGGCCCGATGGCCCGGCTCAACTCCTTCGCCCAGGCCCACCGGGACACCTGGAACGGCCTCCGCGACCGACTCCCCGTGCAGCTCGCGGACGTCGGCAGCGAGGTGACCGGGGTCTTCGACGCCATGGACGAAGAGGTGGAGCCGCTCCAGTCGGTGCTTCCCCGCACCCTGGAGAAGGAGAGCATCACCACCGAGCGCCCGAGCAGCCGGACCAGCACCCCGCAGGACACCCGGCAACCGGACGCCCAGCGTCCGCCGTCCACCCAGGAGGCGTCGCCCACAGGCAGCTCCTCCGCCCCGCCCCGCCCGACCGGTCCCACCCCGAGCACCGGTACGAGCACCAGCGCGAGCACGGACAGCGGCAGCACCACCTCCCCGGAGGACGACGGTCTCCTCGGCGGCAACACCGGGGGGCTACTCCAGCCGCCTTCCCCGACCGGCCCGCCGACGGCACCCTCACCCACGACCCCGGCACCCCCCGACGTGCCGGAGGACGTGACCCTTCCGCCACTCCTGCCGGGCCTGCTTCCAGGCCTCGGCATCGACAGCGAGGACGCTCGCTAACAAGGGAGAAGGGGCGCCCCACGGACGGGGGCGCCCCTTCTCTCCTTCCTCACGCCTCCCTCGCACCGCTCGGCCCCAGGGGGCCTCACGGGCTTCGGAAGGCTGCTCCGGACTCCTTCCGTCGGGCGGGCGATCCCGGCGGCCGGCCGCACCGTCAGAAGAACACCGACCGCCGCTGCACCAGCAACTTGTAGAGCGTGTGCTGTATCTGCTCCCTGACCTGGTCCGTCAGGTTGAACATCAGCATCGGGTCCTCCGCCGCCTCCGGCGCGTACCCGTCCGTCGGAATCGGCTCCCCGAACTGGATGGTCCACTTCGTCGGCAGCGGCAGCGCCCCGAGCGGCCCCAGCCACGGGAAGGTCGGGGTGATCGGGACGTACGGGACGCCGAGCACCCTCGCCAGCGTCTTGGCGTTCCCGACCATCGGGTAGATCTCCTCGGCCCCCACGATCGAGCAGGGCACGATCGGCACCCCCGCCCGCAGCGCCGTCGAGACGAAACCACCCCGCCCGAAGCGCTGGAGCTTGTACCGCTCCGAGAACGGCTTCCCGATGCCCTTGAAGCCCTCCGGCATCACGCCGACGATCTCGCCGGCCCGCAGCAGCCGCTCCGCGTCCTCCGCGCAGGCCAGGGTGTGCCCCGCCTTCCGCGCGAGCTCGTTGACCACCGGCAGGACGAAGACCAGATCCGCGGCGAGCAGCCGCAGGTGCCGCCCCGCCGGGTGCTGGTCGTGGACGGCGACCTGCATCATCAGCCCGTCCAGCGGCAGGGTCCCCGAGTGGTTGGCGACGATCAGGGCCCCGCCCTTGTCGGGGATGTTCTCGATGCCCTTCACCTCGACCCGGAAGTACTTCTCGTACAGCGGGCGCAGCAGCGACATCAGGACCTGGTCGGTGAGCTCCTCGTCGTAGCCGAACTCGTCGACCTCGTAATCGCCGGTGATCCGCCGCCGCAGGAACGCGAGCCCGCCCGCGAGCCGCCGCTCCCAGCCCCCGGCACCCGACACGGCCCCGGCACGACTCCCGGCCTCCACACCTGCACCGGTCTCGGCGACGCGTCCGCTCCCCGCCTCTGTGTCGGCCGGCCCCTCCCCGGCCCCCTCCGGCTCCTGAGGGCTCTGCTGCGCCCCGGGCAGGGCTCTTACGGCCGCCGCCTCCCCGTCGGCCCTGCTGGGCCGACGACGGGCCCGCGAACGGTCGTCGTCGAACGGAATGACCTTGGCGTCCGCCATCGCTGTCCGGTCCCCTCAGGCGCCGTGGTGAAGTGAGTCGGTGGCAGCCGGGGCGAGCCGGCCGGCGAGCCGGTCCACCGCCCCGGCCAGCATCTCCGGCGGCAGAAGGCCCGGCCCCCTGCTGCCCGCGAAGTCCGCGAAGGTCTCCGCTGTCGTGTAGCGCGGCGAGAACCCGAGGACCTCGCGCATCTGCACCGTCGAGACGACCCGGCCGTGGGTGAGCAGCCGGATCTGCTCGGGTGCGAAGTCGGTGATCCCGACCGTGCGCAGCGCCGTCCCCACCCAGGTGACCGCGGGCAGCAGCACCGGGACGGTCGGCCGTCCGAGCCGCCGAGCGCACTGCGAGAGCAGCAGCACCCCGTCCCCGGCCACGTTGAACGTGCCGCTGTTCAGGGTGGCCCTGCGGGGCTCGTGCGCCGCCAGGCGCAGGACGTCGATCACGTCGTCCTCGTGGACGAACTGAAGCCTCGGGTCGTAGCCGAGGACGGTCGGCATGACCGGCAGCGACAGGTACTCGGCCAGCGGCGAGTCCACCCGCGGCCCGAGGATGTTCGCGAAGCGCAGCACGCACACGGCCACGTCGGGCCGGCGCCGGGCAAAGCCCCGCACGTACCCCTCGACCTCGACGGCGTCCTTGGCGAAGCCCCCGCTGGGCAGCGACTTCGCCGCCGTGGTCTCGGTGAAGACCGCCGGGTCGCGCGGTGCGGAGCCGTAGACGCTCGTACTCGACTTGATCACGAGCCGCTGGATCCGCGGCGACTTCTGGCAGGCCCCCAGGAGCTGCATGGTGCCGATGACGTTGGTCTCCTTGACCGACGTACGGCCGCCGGCGCCGAGCGCCGTACCGGTGACGTCCATGTGGACGACCGTGTCGACCTCGTGCTCGGCGAGGACCTTCGCGATGGCCGGCCGGCGGATGTCCGCCCGGACGAACTCGGCCGCGCCGAGCTGGTGCGCCGGGTCGACCGCGTCCACCGCGATCACCCGCTCCACTTCCGGGTCCCGCTGGATCCGCCGTACGAAACGGCCCCCGAGGTGCCGGGCGGCACCGGTGACGAGCACGACCCTGCCCAAGATCAGCGCCTTCCGTCCGTCTTCCGTTGGTCGCCACCGTAGCGCCTCCGGATTTCGGCGCGAATAAGGCGTGGCCCTCCACCGCGAACGGTGAAGGGCCACGCCTGACGCACTGAACGCTGCGATGCAGCTGTCGCCTTACTTCTTGTTGCGACGCTGAACGCGCGTGCGCTTAAGCAGCTTGCGGTGCTTCTTCTTCGCCATCCGCTTGCGCCGCTTCTTGATAACAGAGCCCACGACTACCCTCGCTCACTTCTCGGAACATCCCCGCCTCCCGGCGGGGATCGGTGCGGGGCGTCTGGGCCCACACGACCTACGTCGGCCTAGCCTACCGTCCCGAGCACCACGCTTGTAATCCGAGGGCCGTACGCGACTTTCCCGGCGATACCGGCCGCGCGCTCGCTACGCGGTCCCCACCCCCACGAAGGACTCCCTCAGGTACTCGTGAACCGCCTGTTCCGGCACCCGGAAGGACCTGCCCACCCGGATCGCCGGCAGATGACCGCTGTGCACCAAGCGGTACACGGTCATCTTCGACACGCGCATCACCGAGGCGACTTCCGCCACGGTCAGAAACTTGACCTCGTTGAGAGGTCGCTCGCCAGCAGCCATGACCCACCTGTACCTTCCGCCGCGACGCCCACCGGCTTCCCCTCCGGTGACTCTTCGTCGCCGAGCGCTCACTCGCCAGACTAGGGGCGGGTGGTACGAGTGGGGAAGAGGAGCTGCCATCGGCCGTTTACCGTGACAGACACGCTCGATTGAGTACATAGCGTGTGAGCGGACGGTAGTAGTCGGAGCGCACGCCGTCATCAAGCGGAACGGCCACCGACACCTGCCCCTCCGCCTCACCGACGAACAGCGCCGGATCATCCGTATCGGCAAGACCGATGGCCTCGATACCCAGCTGACCTGCACCGCAGACCCATCCGTGGTCCCCGACCACCAGCTCGGGCAGCGGTCCGCCGCCCTCGGCCGCGCTTTCGAGCGCGGCCCTAACCGGCAGCGCGGAGTGCGAGTGCGCCCCCGGCTCACGGCCATCCCCCGACAGCCCGGGCTCACGCACCAGCGCGACCCCCCGTACGTAGTCGAGGAGGTACGTACGTACGCCGAACCGGGTCGTTATGTCGACACATCGCCCCTGCGCCGGGGTGAGGACAAGACATCCCGCCGCCGACAAAGCGTCTGCAAGCGCGACGTAGAAACCGAGCAGACGATGCGGATGCCCCGTCCCGAGCAGCACCGGAACCCGTCGCGCGGCCGCCGCCCCCAGCCTCGCCGCGAAGGCGTCGAGCCCTCTCAGCGTCCGCTCGGGATCGATGACGTCCGGCCCCGACCGGTGCTCCGGGTCCCCCGACACCCCGCACTTGTCGGCCATCAACCGCAGCAGATCGGCCTCGTCCCACCCCCAGGCGGGATCGAGCCCCAGCAGCACCCGCGGATCACGCGCGGCGAAGAGCCGATAGCTCCGCAGACTCTCCTCCCGCGACGTCGCCACCGTCCCCGCCAACCCCGCCGCCAAAAGATGCGCCCGCAGCGCCCCGGTACTCAACACCCTCCCGATGCTGCCGGAACACGCCGCCCCCGGAGCCGAAACCCCCGGGACAGCGCACAGTCGGCGTAACGACGACAAGCCACCCCCTAGGGAAGCAGCCCCCGCAGCGGGAAGGCAGCCTTCCGGGTCGCGAGCACCGCCTGGTCCAGCCGGTCCGCCGGGTCGTACCCCGCGGCCCAGTCCCGGAACTCCACCGGCCACCGCCCGTCCGTCATCCGCGCAGGCCCCAACTGCCGGGTCCGCGCGTACACCTCGTCCCGCCAGGACGACGGGATCACGGACTCCGGCTCCACCGGGGCATGCGCGGCGATCCCCACCAGATGCGTCCACGACCGCGGCACCACGTCGACCACCGCGTACCCGCCACCGCCGAGCGCGAGCCAGCGCCCCTCGGCATACTCGTGCGCAAGCTGATGACAGGCCTCCTGCACGGCCCGCTGAGCGTCCAGCGACACCGCCAGATGGGCCAACGGATCCTCGAAGTGCGTGTCCGCCCCGTGCTGCGTCACGATCACCTGCGGCCGGAAGTCCGCGATCAGCTCCGGCACCACCGCGTGGAAGGCCCGCAGCCACCCCGCGTCCCCCGTACCGGCCGGCAGCGCCACGTTCACGGCCCCGCCCTCACCCGGCCCGGCCGCACCCGTCTCCTCCGGCCACCCGGTCTGCGGGAACAACGTCCGCGGATGCTCGTGCAGCGAGATCGTCAGGACCCGCGGATCCTCCCAGAACGCCGCCTGCACCCCGTCGCCGTGGTGCACGTCCACATCCACGTACGCGACCCGCTCGGCCCCCAGCTCAAGGAGCCGGGCGATGGCCAGCGACGCGTCGTTGTAGATACAGAACCCCGACGCACTCCCCGGCATCGCGTGGTGCAGCCCGCCCGCGAAGTTCACCGCGTGCGCGGCCTCCCCGCGCCACACCGCCTCCGCCGCGGCGACCGACTGCCCTGCGATCAGCGCCGACACCTCGTGCATCCCGGCGAACGCCGGATCGTCGACCGTCCCGATCCCGTACGCCTGGTCGGCATGGCGCGGGTCCACCGACGCCGCCCGTACCGCCGCCACATAGTCCTCACGGTGCACAAGACGCAGCGTCGACTCCCCGGCCGGCTTCGCCGCCACCACGTCCACCGCCCGGTCGAGCCCGAAGGCCCGCACCAGCGACATCGTCAGCGCGAGCCGTACCGGATCCATCGGATGCTCGGACCCGAAGTCGTACTGCGTGACAGCTTCATCCCACATCAACAGTGCGCGGCCGCTCATGACCGCCACCGTATCGGGCCTCTCTCGAACCGAACGACGTGGCGTACACCACCGTCACCAGGACCAGCACCATCGGCACCAGCATCGCCCCCCGGTAACTCAACGCGTCCCCCAGCGCCCCCACCAACGGCGACCCGATCAGGAACCCGACGTAGTTGAAGACGTTGAGCCGCGCGACCGCCGCGTCGCTCGCCCCGGGGAACAACCGCCCCGCGGCGGCGAACGTCTGCGGCACGATCACGCTCAGCCCGAACCCCAGCACAGTGAACCCGGCGATCCCCACCCACGCACCCGGCGCGACCGCGACCACAGCGAACCCCAGTGCAGCGAGCACCGCCCCGCACCGGACGACCGCCACCGCCCCGAGCCTCCGCACCCCGAGATCGCCCACGGCCCGCCCGAGGAGCGTCGTCACCATGTACGCGTTGTACGGCACGGTCGCCACCTCCTCCGAACTGCCGAGCACGTCCTGGAGGTACTTGGCACTCCAGTTGGAGACGGTGGAGTCCCCTATGTACGCGAAGGTCATGACGAGACAGAGCGGCAGCAGCAGCGCGAAGGCGACCCCACTCCCCCGGCTCTCGCCCGCCTCACCCTTCACCGTCCGGTGCTCCCCGGCCCCGTACCACCGACTGCCCACGAGAGCCGCCGGCAGCAACACCACGACGACCGGCAGGTACGACACGAAAAGCGACAGGTGCCAGTGCGCCCCCACCCAGGCCAGCGAGGCACCCACGATCCCACCGAGGCTGTACGAGGCGTGGAAACCGAGCATGATGCTCCGCCCGTACGCCCGCTGAAGGTTCACCCCCAGCATGTTCATGGAGGCGTCCAAGGCACCCACCGCGAGCCCGAAGAGCCCGAGGGCGACCGCCGCCTCCCACAACTCCGTCCCGGCCCCCACCCCCAGGAGCGCGAGCAGGACCACGGGTTGCGCCCACCGCAGCACCACCGCGGCCCCGACCCGGGCGACGACCTTCTCGGTCGTCACGCTCGCCACACCGGCCAGGATCGGCACCGCGGCGAGGAACGCCGGCAGCAGCGCGTCCGAGATCCCGTACCGGTCCTGGATCCCCGGTATTCGGGTCACGAGCAGGGCGAACGTGACCCCCTGTACGAAGAAGCTGACCCCCAGGGATCCCCGCCCACGCCGCAACCGCGCATCTGTCATGGCGGCACAGCGTAGGGCCGGGACCTACCGATGGGTAGATGGATCACAGACCCAATGTCGCAGGCAGCTCGCCCATCGCCCCGAAGAACCCGGTGGCCCCGGCGAGCTTCTCCTGGGGCGTCATCGCCGTGAACCCGTACACGTCCATCCCGGCCGCGACGGCGGCCTGGACCCCGAGCCGGCTGTCCTCGACGACCACACACCGCTCCGGAGCGACCCCCATCCGGGCGGCGGCGTACAGGAACAGGTCCGGCTCCGGCTTGCCCCGCCCGACGTCCTCGGCGCTGAAGACGTTCTCGTCCCGGAACCACGCGTCGAGCCGGGTCTTCCGATGCCCCACCCGAATCCGCTCATGGCTCCCCGACGAGGCCACACAGTACGGAACGCCCGCCTCGGCCAGTCCCTTCAGCACCTCCGCGGCCCCGCGCACGGCCTCCAGCTCCCGCTCGAAAGCCGCGAAGACCCGTGCGTGGAACGTCTCGTCGAAGTCCGCGGGCAACCGCTCCCCGGTCCGCTCCTCGACCAGCTCGTGAATGCGGTGCATGGCGGACCCCATGTAGTCGCGCACGGACTCCTCGTACGAGGTCGGATGCCCGAGCTCCGTCAGATAGCCGGCGAGGAGCGTATTGGAAATCGGCTCGCTGTCCACGAGCACACCGTCATTGTCGAAGATGACCAAGTCGTATCGCATGAACGAAGCCT